>VXQT01000018.1:34096-65696 GCA_009838915.1 Chloroflexota bacterium | reverse complement strand
CCCCGGGACAACCCAGCCAAAACCGCAATCCAAGTGCAACTTCACTGCAATCTCACTGCAATCCCGGGGGAAGGAGCCCTTGCGCCCCATTGCTTGCGATTCATGTCCGGTAGGAGGCACGAAGTCCAGCCCAGGACTGGAGATCCAGCCGCGATTGCACTCTGCAATCGAGTCTGGATTCCTGTACACGCCCCCAACTGCAATCGAGGACCTCAGGGTGTCCGCACAGCACCAGGGTGTCGCGGGCAACACTCCCGTCCGGCTCTGATCAATCACTTGCTGTACCGACGCCCGCGCCCTACTCAACTCCGAACTAGTGCACTACATAGAGAGGATAGCCGACGGAAAGCGGGGGCCGAACGATGACCAGATGACGACGAACGAACACCCATCGTCGCGGCTTCCGCGACCACCATGAACGGACACGAAGATGAGATTCAACCCACTCAAACTGGTTCAGAGGCGCCGGCCGAAGGGGCCGGCGCTGCTCGAAGTGACCCCGCCGCGCACCGGCCAACGCACCCTGCTCGGGGTCGAAAACCTGCTCCAGTCGATTGCCGCGCCCGAGCCGTTCGCGCTCGAACTGGCCGGTCAGGCCTCGGGCGTCAGCCTGCTCGCACGCTGTTCGGGCGACGACGCGGTCCGCGCCCAGATCGCGGCCCACTACCCCCAGGCGCGGGTGCGCGAGCTGGACCCGGCCGAGGACCCGCTACGACTGCGCCAGGACGAGCAGGCCTGGTCGATCACGCTGCGTCCTTCCGGTCCTCCCTATGCGCCGCTGCGCGCCTTCCGCGACCGCGACCTGCTCGACCCCGGCTCCGACCCGCTCTTGGCCCTGGTCGGCGCCCTGGGCCGGGCCGGGGCGGGCGAACGGTTGGTCGCTCGGTTGCGGCTGCGGGAGCTGAGACCGGACTGGTCCCAGCGCTACCTCGCCCAAGCGTACGAGCGCGAAGAGCGTACCCAAGTCCGCCGCGAGGCCCCGGCTGGAACCCAGCGGGGAGGCCTGGATCCCCTAGCGCTGACCGTGCTCGGCCTCGTCTTCGGCGGTGGGGCCCTGGGGCTCAAGTGGATTGAGGCAGGCGAGATTGTGAACGTCGTCGGACTCGGTCTCGGCGTCGTCGCCGCCCTCGCCGGGTTCACCTGGCTCAAGGTGCGCTGGAACCGGAATCGCAACCGGATCCTGGACCCCGTGCTGGTGCGCGAGAAGATCAGCCAGGCCGCCTTCCAGGCAGAGGTCGAGGTCGTCGCGATCCTGCCCGCAGGCGCGGACCGCGGACGGGCGAAGCAACTGCTGGAGCCGCTCGCCGACGCCTACCGCCGATACGACCATCCGGCCGGGGCCCGCTTCGAGGCCGGCAAGCTGCAGCGCTGGTTGCCGCAGACTCCGTCTCTGGCGCCCTCAGCCCCGGGCTGGTTCCGCTCGCCCTCGGTGCTCGGCGTGCGCGAACTGGCCGCGCTCTGGCATCCGCCCGGCGCGAACGATGAGGCCTACGAGGTTGGACGCTCAGGCGCCAAGGCGCTGCCGCCGCCGCACGAGCAGCTGCGCGAGGGCGCGCACGTCGGCGAGGCGGTCAGCGGACTCGCGCGGCCGATCCACTTCCCGCCCGACTTGATGCGCCGCCACCACCTCTACGTGGCCCGCACCCGGATGGGCAAGTCGACCCTGATGCGTCACTTGGTCGAGCACAGGCTCCAGGAGAAGGCGGCGGGCCGCGACCGGGACGCCGTGGTCGTGATCGACCCGCACGCCGACCTGGTCGCAGCGATCCTCGAACAAGTCCCCGAGCAACTGGTCTCCGAGGTGCGTTTGATCGACCTGGCCGACGAGCGCGGCGCGGTCGGAATCAACCTGCTCGACGCCGGGGTGTTCACCGACCGCGACCGGACCGCCGACGCCGTCGTGCGCGTCGCCCGCGGGCTGTGGGAGCAGTGGGGCCCACGGATGCAGTCGATCCTGGAGCAGACGGTCAAGACGCTGCACGAAGCCAACAGCCATCCCGCGACCAAACCGGAGGAGCAGTACACGATCCTGGACGGGCTCAAGTTGCTCACCGACGAGTCGTTCCGCTCCGAGGTGCTGACCAGGCTGCGCGACCCTTACCTGCTCCAGTGGTGGGCAAACGACTTCGGCAAGTGGCGGCGCGAGTACCGGTCCGACGCCCTCGCTCCGGTCCAAACCCGGCTCAACTACTACGCGTCTTCGACTCACGCCCGCGCGATCCTTGGTCAGTCCCGATCGACCGTCGACCTGCGCCGGACCATCCTCGAAGGCGGCGTCCTGCTGGTCTCGACCGCTCAGGGCTCGGTCGGCCGCGATGTGGCCGCCCTGGTCGGCGCCTCACTGCTCAACCTCGTCGATTCGGTGATCCGCGAACAGGAGCGGTTGCCTCAGCATGAGCGCCGCGGCGCACTGGTCGTGGTTGACGAGATGCAGACGATCCCAGGCGTCGACTTCGAGTCGATGCTCTCCGAGCTGGGCAAGTACGGCGCGTCGTTCGTGCTCGCCACCCAGAGCCTGGCCAAGCTGGATCAGATCTCGCCCTCGATGCGTCACACGCTGCTGGCCAACGTCGGCTGCCTGGCCGTCTTCCAGGTCGCCGGCGACGATGCCCGCGAGCTGATCTGGGAGCTCAACCGCGAGCGGGTTTCGGAGGAAGACATCGTCTCCCAGCCCGTGCATCACTGCTACGTGCGCGCCACGGTCGGGACCGAGCGCACACCCGTGTTTTCGATGCGCGTGCGCAAGCCCGAGCTGGGCGCGCCTGAGCGGGCTGCCGAAATCCGCAAGGCCTCGTCGGCCTATCTCACGCCCGCGCACCGTATGGAGGCGCAGGAGATGGAGCTGAAGCGCCAGCTGGACCAGTACCAGGACGGGGCAGACGCGCTGCGCAACAGCAAGGAACCCAAGCCGCCGAAACCGGACCACCCGCCCAAGCCGAAGCGGGAGGACCGCCAGGCCAAACGTGACGGGGGCACAGGCGAATGAAGCGCGACAGTGCGGCGGACAGCGTGCTCAGCTGGCTCAGCCGGGCGCCGCTGCTCGACCGGCTCGAGTTGGCCGCCCTCTCCGGTTGGTCGCGCAGCGCCGTCTACCGCGCGGTCGAGATACTTGAACGCGAGCGGCTGGTTGCGTCGGTCGCACACGCTTCCGAGCTGATCGCACCGACTCGGCGCTACAGGCTCACAGCCGCCGGCGTGCAGCGCCTGGCCGTGTCGGAAGGCTTCGAGGCCGAGCGGCTGCTGCGCGAGCAACCGGTCTCGGAGCAGGCGCGGCGGCTGTTCCTCGGTCGGATCGATGCGCTCGCCGTGCTCTACCGGCTCTGCTGCACCATGGCCGATATCGCCTTTCCGATCCAGATCCGCTGCTACCGAGCGCTGCCGGTCGATCTCTGTCTGCGGCTGGCGGACGGTCGCACGATCGCGCTCGTGCGCCTAGGGAGGATCAACGAACGCCGGTCCCTCGCCAGGCGGCTCGCGCGCCTGCGCGACGGTCCGGCGTTCGCCGCCGTGCTGCTACTCGCGCCGGACGAGACAAGGCTGCGTGAAACGGCCAGGCGGCTGCGGAGTTTCCCACAACCCTGCTTCCTCGCCCTTGAGCGGGACGCGGTAACGGCGGGGCCGGACTCGCTCATCTGGAGCGCACCCTCGGCGGAGGTCGCGCTCAGCCTGCGCGAGGCACTGGGCCTTGCGGGGCCCCAAAGGACCTGGATGACCGAGGGCACCTTGGTCCGCGTCTCGACGCCGGTGCGCGAGGGTTCGACCGGCCGGCCAGCCGACTGGACGCTGTCGGCTTCGCTGGGACCGTCGGAGAAGCACGCGCTCGACCTGATCGCCGACTGGCCCTGGATCAAAGTTGACCACATTGCCGCGCTGCTCGGCGTGAGCCGCACCCGGTTGCGCCAGCTGCTTCGGACAGCCGTCGGGGCGGGGCTGCTCGTTCGACCGATCCTCGCCGGCCGGCTCCGACTCGCGCTCTCCGACCGCGGTCTGGCCCTACTGGCTCGGCGCGACCGCACCTCGGTCGGCGAGCTGCGCAAGCGCTGGAGCGCCGAGTCGATCGCGCAAGAAGGAGATCTCGACTGGCACAATGTGCGGGGAACCAGGAGCCGCCAGCTGCTGCGCAACCTCATTCACACCGAAGCGGTGCACGGGTTCCTGGCGGCGCTGGCAGAACAGGCTCACGAGAAGGGTTGGGAGCTGATGCAGCTCGAACCGCCGCAACGAGCTTCGCGCTACTTCCGCTTTGAAGACCGGCTGCGGTCGATCCAGCCGGATGCGTTCGGCGTACTGCGTCGCGACGGGCGCCACTACCCGTTCTTCTTGGAGTGGGAGCGACGCGCGATCCGGCCCTCAACCATGGCCCGGCGGCTCGCGCCCTACCTGCGCTACTACGACTCGAAGCGGCCGGTTGACGACCACCGCGCGCCGCCGCTCGTGCTGGTCGCATTCGACGATGGATTGGCAGAGGATCACTTCAGACGTATCGCTGGCGCGCAAATGGCTAGAAGCGGAATCGACCTGCCGCTGTTAGTCACTTGCGAGGACCTGCTGTCGAGGTACGGCCCACTAGGGCCAGTATGGGGAATCCCCGCCCCTCTAAACCCACGACCCAATATGCGCGAAAGAGTAGAGTTGAGCAGTTTGGCGATCCAGACCGCCGTGGCGTCAGCACTCGTCCGACGTCAATGACGACATAGATCTGACCAACGACTGTGGTCGTGCCACCGAAGCGACGGGACCCCTTCGGAGCCAAGGGCGTGACTGCAGATGTGACCTTCGTTTTCTTGGAGATGACCAGTCCCTCGAATGAGCGGAGAGCAGGCACGATGACGAACGGAGAGGTTGAGCGAACTACCGGGCAGCCGCCCGGTTCAAGAGAGCGCGAAGCGGCATTCGCAACAGCGACTAGCGATGTGGCCACAATCGTCAACAACGCAAGATCTTCGGTCGCGCGCTCCGTCAGTGCCGCCCTGACATCTGCCTATTGGCTGGTCGGACTGCGGATCGTCGAGTTCGAACAATCTAGGCAGGAACGGGCCGAGTACGGGGAGGAAATGATCGCGCAACTGGCGGACGAGTTGATGAGCAGGTTCGGGCGCGGGTTCTCACGTCAGAACCTCCGATACATGCGCCAGTTTTTTCTCACCTTTTCGCCCACCCGAGCTAGCCAGACAGCGTCTGGCGCTTTGCTTCCTGGTGCTGCACCGCAGATTCGCCAGACGGCGTCTGGCGAATCTGACTCCCCACCGCTGACGGACCGATTTGCGGAAGTGGTCGACGCGTTCCCGTTGGCAGAGGGTGGTACGAGGCGGTTGACGCTAAACTAGGCAGAATCGGCTCGCTCAGGCAGGGACGCCTCACATGTCGGAAGCCGCACACCAGCCAGTGCTCGAACTGATGAAAGCGGCGCTCCGCGACATCGGCTATACCGGTGGGCTTCTTCGGGAAGGGTACTGGTTCGCCGACTACTTGGCCAAGGACAATCAGGTCGAGCAGATTCCTATTGCGGCGTTTACCGAGGATCAACCCTCATATCGGCACGCGGCCATTGGCGTGGCTGTCGACAACGGCCTCAAAGGGGCCGAGCTGATTCGGCGATACAAGTCCCTCGGCGCGCCACAGGTCTTTGAGGTGATAGGCGACAAGGTCGTGCGGTGGAAGGTGACAGGCGGCGACACTCCCACGCCGTTGCAGGACATGAGCGCCGACGAGATACTGCAAGTCTTTGACGCAAACAGGGCGGAGTGGGGTCCTGAGAGAATGCGGGAAGCCAAAGCTGGAGCCGCGTCCGCAACTCAACTCGACTTCTTCGACCGGGACTTTCTTCCGCTCCTGGACCATGAGATAAGGACAAAACTAGATGCCCTGCTCCAGGACGCGGTACACGAGGCGATTTCAGCCAATAGGACTAAACCACTCGGCCACTCTCCCGCTCTCTACCGCATGATCTTCAGACTACTAACGGCGAAGGTCATATCGGACCGGCGAGGCAATAGCGCCAAAGCCATTCCTCAAGCTTCGCAGGCCATGAGGCTAGCGGAAGAATTCTACGTCGAGAGTGACTTACGCAAAAGGCCCCTGGATGATGCCAATGCCCAAATGGCCGCTTGGGACATCATCAGGTCCAGAATTTACTTCCAGAACCTCTCGGTCGACTCACTAGCCTATGTGTACGAGAATACGCTTGTTACACCACAGACAAGACGACTCTACGGCACTCACGCCACTCCGCGGGAGGTTGCCGAGTACATCGTCAATCAGCTGCCATTCGAAGATCTCGAACAGAACAAGCGGCGGGTCTTCGAGCCCTTTGCAGGTCACTCGGTGTTCCTCGTTGCCGCGATGCAGCGCTTGCGCGATTTGCTACCGCAGGAGATGGGTTCGACAGCAAAGCACAACTACTTTCGCTCAATGCTATGCGGAATGGAGCGAGACGGATTCGCCCTTGAAGTCGCGAAGTTGTCTCTTATGCTGGCCGACTACCCTAATCAAGATGGTTGGCGACTCTTGGAAGGTGATGTGTTTGCTAGCCCTCTGTTCGACGAAGAGCTCGAAAGAGCGAATATTGTTCTTTGCAATCCGCCGTTTGAACCGCTTAACCGACCTGCCAAAGGTCGTTATCCAGACTTCAATCGCTACTATCAACCTGCTGAATTCCTGGAGCGCCTACTTAAGAGATCGCCGACGCTTCTTGGGCTTGTCTTGCCAAGGAGTTTTCTCAATGGCCCAACGTATCGCGATCTTCGGGTAGGCCTTGGACACAGATATTCGTCTTTCGATGTAGTCGAACTCCCCGACAGAATGTTCACACACTCCGATGCCGAAACCGTACTCGTCATGGCCTCTGGTGAGCCCAGCGCCACTGCGCATCTTCGATCGGGAAGGGTCGAAGATCGCCAAGATTTCTTAGCCACCCGCAACGTAGAACTCAGTGCCGCGATCGAAGTCAAGGATCGGGAGGGGTGGTTCGCCGAAACCATCGGCATACCCAGACTTCACGAGGTCTGGGAAGCAACCTCAAGCCTTAGGCGCCTAAAGGACTTGGCGAGAGTTCATCGTGGCGTGCAGCAGAGAGAGCGACCAGGCCGCGGTGATGTCGAGCAAGCCAACCTCTCCATTGAGGCAGCAGAGGAGGACTTGCTCACCACCGTGATCGCCCAAGGAGTGAACGAGCCGTTCTTGATGTCGGACTCGGCATCCGTAAGAGAACTCGAGATTCGTCCCGTTGCGCTACCACGAGACATTTCTTGGAACCAGCCCAAGATCGCAGTCAATCGCTTTCGCAAGTCTCGCGGCGCTTGGGTGATGAGCGCCGCAATCGATCAACAAGGTGTGACCCTGTGGCAAGATATGCACGCGGTTTGGACCCCAAACTCAACGCCGAGGGAGTTTGTTGCTGCAGTACTCAATGGCCCAGTTGCGAACGCATATGTCGCCGTCAGAGAAGGCAAGAAGGACATTCTGATCCGCACCCTCAAGAGCGTGCCCATTCCGGACTGCGACGCCGCACGCCAAAAGGAAATCGCGTCGCTGGTGGGCCGGTTTGTCGATACGCGAGAAAAGTGGCGGCATAAGGCCATAGGGGAGGTGACAGCGCGGGAACGGTGCCGCGAATTGCTCCTCCAGATCGATGCCCAAGTGCTACTGGCATACGATCTGCCGTTACGTGTCGAACATGATCTCCTCGACTTCTTTCACGGCCAGGTACGTCCGGGAAATCTCGACTTCCACGAGTACATCCCTATCAGCTTCAGGCCGCACTTCCCATTGCACATGCACGTTTCGGGGCAGATCGACAGAGCCAACGCGTCAAAGACTCTGGAGCGCATCAAGCCCGTCCCTCAATCGCCTCTGATTGACGAAGCCCTCTCTTTCGTGGATTGACACGTGGCTTCCACTCCACAGGCCATCAATGGATATCTGCTTGACACGAGCGTCGTCCTTGCTGCCCGCTATGAGGGCTCTGCCAATCACGAGTTGGTCACTCAATGGATCGAGTCGCACGGCGAGAATCCAGTGTTTGTGTCAGTAGTGACGCGGGGTGAACTCGAGTTTGGCGATGAGTGTTTTCGAATCAAACACAGGAGCGAATCGCCGCTGCCGTCCGACGAACTAACTGCTGACTATGAAGTGCTGTTAGTCAGCGACGATGCCGCAGAGGCTTACGGAAAACTTCGAGCGATCATTTTCGCTGAGAGAGCACCGACGCTCTTCGCTAAATCGGTGAGGGGAAGATCAATGGCAGATCTTGTAGATGAGATCACCGATCGAAAGTTGAGCATTCAAGAGAACGATCTCTGGCTTGTCAGTGTCGCTATGGCGCACAACCTGATATTCGTGACTGTCGACAAGGCTGGAGGGATGGATACGATTGTCACGGTAGCGCAGTATGAAAGCCAGACTATCTTTCTCTGACAGAACAACAGTGGGTACGCGGTGCCCGTGCATCGTTTTGACGTTGTCACACAGGCGACGGCCTGTCTCTGCAGGTTGCTTCACAACTCATCGTATTCGTGGTACGTCAATCTCCCGAGTAGGAAACTGAATCGAGCCAGCATCAGGCGCCGTTCTAAGCCGGTGCCTCGACGAGATGGCGCCGTGGGAACAAATCGTGTCTTTCCGGTGGAATGAGTTCTGGGTGTCGCTCCATATGTCATCAATCGACCGTACATTGATTTTCGTTGAGCAGCGACGTGCACTGTCGGTGACGAACGGCTATCCGCCTGTGACCGGACCGAGGCCGCGCAGCAACTCGCGTCCTTAGGACCATTGCTCGCTTGGTCGGGTGAAGGACCGATGACCAGCAGAGCACACTCGAAGGCGGAACGCGTCAGGGATGATGTGGAACTCTCCGCCAAGGAAGTTGACCCGAGGCTTGTCGTAGCGACGCAGCGGATGCAGGTTCAATCGCGCTCGAAACCCGAACCCGCCTCAAACTTCAGAGTCCGACCGTTCTCCGTGACGGTCCGCACCACGTGCTCCGACGCGCCCTCGGGCAGATTCGCCTCAATATCGATCGTCACCGTCACGTCAGCCCTTGACAAGCCGACCAGGTGCGCGATGATCTCCTGCGCGATCTGACCGGCATCACGGCCGACCCTAGTTGGATCAAGGCGAACGGTGCCGTGGTACCGGCGATGGAGCTGCCCAGACGGCTCCCCAGTCGATTCGGTGCTTGTTTGCTCAGGATCTTCCTCAGGTGCAGGCGGTTCGTCGTCTTCGACTTCCTGCTTCAGCTGTCTCTGTGCAGCAGAGGGTCTGACAATGACACCAGAATCGTCCACTGAAAGGGCGACCTGCGCGCCGGCCAACAGACCCGGGTAGCGTCCTCCCTCTTCATCAAACGACTCGGCGTATGCGAAAGTGTCGAGTTCCCAAGTGAGCGTCGCCACACCGGAGCGCAACGCCTCGATTAGGACGCCGGGACCCGCCAATCGGGGCAGATAGAGTTGCTGCGCGAAATCGTCGACCAGCGTCCGTACCGCGACGTGATCATTGCCGCGCCACAGGGGGATGTCATCGAGCGCCTTGCGCACAATGGTCGCGCCCAGCTTGCCGACGAGTTGCTCATCGCGGCTGAGCTTCCGGCTGGCACGGACCGCGAGGTGGTCGCTTCCACTGAGGCGCGAAGCTTGCCAACTCACGTCGGCGCTGGGATTCGTTTGAGTAGGAACCATGACCCAGCAGTAAGCCTCCGGCAGGCGCGCCTCGACGGCGCCGTTCGCGGCGTCGCGTTGATTCTCCGCCTGGCGCACTTGGTGCGGGTCGAGATTCAACTCCACTCGCTCGCTGAGAATCGACTCCCACGCCAGGTAGCGACGAATCGCTTCGTGAAGGTCCTGCAGGCGGACCTTGTCCGCGGCGAGGAAGGCGAGCGTATTGCGGTAGATTCGCGGGCCGGATCCGCGTGATTGCAGGATCGTCTGGGCAGCGGCTTCTGCCTGGTTCCCGTCGCTTCGGGCATAAGCATGTACCGGGTCAAGCACGACGAGACGCATTTCCAGTTGATCTGGCACGTCGCCGCCGCTCTGAGGCATCAGATGAACCGCGTAGAAGTCTCCGCGTCGGCGTTCGTCGCTTGGCTTCAGGCCAAGGTCGCTCTGCAGCCGCCGCTCCACTTCGGCGTGAACGCTATCCGGGTCGCGCTCAAGCTGCTGGGCGCGGTCGTCCGCGAGCTTCGCGACGGTCGGTTGCGTCGCATACCAGTAGCGGGGACCGTCCTGATACAGATAGGTCGCGCCGGCGGCGAGGCGACGCACGGCGTCTCCGAACACCTGCGGCGACTCTCCGGGCATCACGCACCCGAGCTTGACCCGCCGATCCTCGACACCGCGCTGGCTCGCATCGGACATTGGCGCCGAGCCGAGATAAATCGTGCGCGCAACCCGTCGTGTCGCGCTGAGCTTCCCGAGATTTGACACCTCGTTGTCGATTCGCATTGGCAGCGAGTTCGGACCATCGACGTCACCAGCGATGATCGGTGTCCAGTTGTCCGAGAGGTACCTGGTCAACTCGGACTGCACCCGCACATCGTCGATCGGGATCGTCGAAGGCAGGATCAGCGGGCTCCGGTCGCCAACCTCCCACAAGCTGTGGATCACGGCGGCCATGAGACGCAGGACGCCTCGCGTCCGCTGGAAGTTGACCAGCGTCGACCAGTCCTCATACAGCCGGTCGAAAATCTCAGGGTGAATCGGGTAGGCAGTCTGGATGCGCCGTTCGTAGTCGGCCTGGCGGCACTCCAGCGGGAACTCGTCCCGGTCCGAGTTGTACAGCTCCGAGAATGCTCGGGCCGTGACATCACGCGCTTTGTACTCGTCGGGACTCGCGATCGGCTCGAACAGCCGGCGACGAACGATCTCAAATCCCTCCTCGGCCGTCGCAGGACGCCACGACGACTCCACCCTTCCAATAACATTGCGCAGCCGCTCTAACGCGTCGCGACCGCGGATGCCGCCCACCTCGACATCGTCGGACTGTGATTGGGGTGAGCTTGCCCCGTCGGAGGCCGGCAGCGAAATCAGCAGAAGGCAGTTGTCCGACGAACGCGCTGCCTCGGTCAATGCCTGGGCGAAGGTGAAGTGGGTCTCGAAATCGCCACCGGGGAGATCGGCATCGTCGTGCAACTGACGCGCGTAGGCGACCCATTCATCAATCAGGATCAGACAAGGGCCGTAGTCGTTGAACAGCTCGCGCAGCCTATCGCCGGGATTCGACGCGCGTTCGTCGTCCGCCGCAATCCGGGAATAGGCGTCAGAGCCGCCGAGCTGCCAGGCGATCTCGCCCCATAGAGTGCGCACGACTGTGCCATCCGACTTCGTCACCGGATTGCCCGGCGAGATCTTGTTGCCCACCAGCACAACGCGCCGCACCGAAGGCAACTCCGCGGCACCGGAGTCCGTGAGCAGGGACTCGACGCCCGGCAGCGACGCCGGACGGACGCCGGAGAACAGGTGATAGAGCGCCAGCATCGAGTGTGTCTTGCCGCCGCCGAAGTTGGTTTGCAGCTGCACGACTGGATCGCCACCGTGCCCCGCGAGTCGCTCGATGCCGCCGACGAGCAGCTTGGTCAGGCTCTCGGTGAGGTACGTGCGGCGGAAGAACTCGACCGGATCGCGATACTCATCGCTGCCCTCGCCGAGATGAACCTGCCAGAGGTCCGCCGCAAACTCAGCCTGCTGAAAGCTGCCGCTGCGGACATCCTCGTGCGGGGTGACGACTTCTCGCCACGGCTTCAGCGACTCTGCTGCGGCCGGTTGAATCAACGAGCCGCCGGCCCGGCGCGTCGCATTGCGAGTCTGCTCATCGATGACGAGTCGGCGCAGCTCTTGCCGCATCTTCTCCACGTCGTCAGCCTGGATCGCCGAGATCGCGGTCAGCAGCCGCGCGGCGGAATCAAGCGCGCGCTCGGCGTCTTCGCTTGAGAACCCTCTGCCCCTCGGATGCGCCCACTCGTTGCGCCAGTCGAGCAACTCGCTGGCGATCGAGCGCTCCGAGCGGCCCAGGGTCTGGCGGAAGATGTCGTTCCAGGAGAAGCCCATCACGCTCAACAGCGCGGCCACATCCCACTGTTTAATCGGTCCGTCTGTCGAGAGGCGGCTGTCGGATCGGAAGTACGAACGCGCCACTTCGTCTGCGCGACTGCGGTGTGCGTTGACGAACTCGCGCTCGACGAATGGCCCGAGCCCCTCGCGGAGCAGTTCAAGCGCCTGCCCGACGCGTTCTTGATTGGTGATTGCCATGACTTCGCTCTAGTTGATCGCGCCGCGACGCTCAAACTCCGCGGCGACGAGATCGTAGATGGTTCCAGCTAGTCCGACCGCTCGACGGGCGTCTTCGAACGTGGGTGGAGAGCCAGCATCGGGATATCGCCCAGCGACTCCAACGGCCGTGAGGTGATCCAGATCCGCTCCGGAGACCGACAGGTCGGCAGACTCTGGCAACAGATCCCTCAGGTTGTGAGTCCTCTGATGAGTTCTCTGATCCAGAACGGTTAGGCCCTTGAGCCACTTTTCCGCCGACTGTAAGGCGTACCAACAGGCATGACGAGGGGCAAAATCCTTCCGCTCTTGAAACAACAGCGCAGCGCGCAGGTCCTCCTCCGCGTCGTCCAGCCAGAGCGGCGGGTCCAGTGGGTCGCGCTCACTTCCGTTCATAGAGCATGCGTGATTCGTTGAGATTGAAGTGCGGCGGAATGTAGCCGTGCCCCTGATAGCGCTCAAACTGCTCCTGCGTCACAACGCGGAACAATGCGCCGAAGCCGGTCTTGGAATGCGCGCCCATTATCTCGGTGACCTTATCGCGGTAATCCCACTCGCCGGCCAACACGACGAGGAAGTTCGCCTCGTGCCAGACCCGCTGATCGCCGGACATCAGGACATCAAGCAGGTAGACCTTCTCAGGATCGAACTGCTCAACGAGCTCTTCAACCATCTGCTGCATGGCGACTTCGGGTGATGACGTGGTGACCATGGCGCGGCTCTCCGTCTCGGTTAGCCCAATCCTACTCCTCGGCGAACTCCAGGCCGGCCTGGCGGGCTGTCTCCGAAGGGAGTTGGGCGAGGCGCATGATCTCCGACCAGGACTGGACCAGGGCGTTGTACTGACGGGCGTCCTCGGCTCGCTTCTTGCGGTCGCTGACGACGTAGAGGCGGTAGGCGAGGTCACGTGCAGTCTCGGCCTGGGCGCCGAGCCCGGCAGCGAGTTCAGCCGCGGCTGACTCGCCCTCAGACTCCAGTAGACGGATTAGATGGTGAGTCATCTCCCAGACGGTGAGGCGCGAGTCGCTGGCGGCGTCCCAGTCCTCGGTGAAGTCGGGCGGACGGTAGAGACGGACCTTGCCGCGCCTCGCCTCGACGAACCCGGCTTGGACGACCCCTTCGACGCTAGTGTTCTTGGCCTTTGAGAGCTGCTCGGCGTCGCCGAACTCGCCCTCGTCGAAACCATGCTGCTCGAACCAAGTCAAGGCCCAGCGAGAGTCGGCGTCGAAGTCTCCCTCCTGCTCTGCCAACACCTCGTCGAGCGTGGCATTGATCAGGGCCAGTGCCTCACGCACGGTCATGGCAGAGCCATCGGCGTTCAGTACCTCGCGGTACTCGGTGAAGATGCGCATCCCGGGCCCGATCGAGGCTTGGGCGAGGTCTACTGGAGCGATGTTTGAGCGTTGGAGGTGGACCAGTGCGTTTGGAAATTCGAGGCGAAGCGCGTCAAGGAACTCGCGCCTTGTTGCAGTCTTTGCGTCAGTTACCCGGGGACGGCAGACCAACACGATCGACGTAGCAAGGGTGTTGGCATTTCTTCCTATGATGCGGTTGCCCATCTCCGTTCGCATCGGCCAAGTGCCATCTACCACGAACCCCGCCTCAATCAATGCTGCAAGAAAGGTCTCCCAACCAGTACTGATTGTTCCGTCGCTACCCCTCACCTCAGACTGCTTGAACGCATAGTAAATGGTGACGGGCATCGCATGATTCACCTGCGCAGCAATATGCCTCAGCGCCTTGGTCATCCCGTCCAGGAAGAAGAACTCTGCATCCTCCTTGCTCTTGTGTCGATAAGGGGTGGCGATGAGTTCGGTCGCCTTCGGCGCGCTCAACGTCCCGAAGAGTTCTGGGAAGTCTCCCGCGAGTGAACGCCTCAGCCAGACGTAATGGAAGTCAGAGAGATCGGAATAGCCGATGTTGTCGTAGTACGGCGGATCAGTGCTAACGATACAGCCAACGGGTGCGTCCGCCACTCGGCTGGTGGCGTCGCGTTGAGCTGAATGCCCGATGACGGATGCAGGCAGAGTCTCTGCGGTCTCTGCTACCCACGCGATGGCACCACCCCACTGACCGGTGGAGTGTGAGAACGGATTTGCTTCCGCATAGTCCCAAGTCATCGCAAGAGCCTGACGTGGGATAGCAGTGCGGACAAGGTCCGCACTGCTATCCCACGTCGCTAAATTCGACCAGCGGTCAGCACCACGATCGCGTGCAAACGCGAAAAAAATTTTCGTTAAAACTGCATACTCCATTGCCTCCTCTTCGGTGAGGCCGGCAGCCACAGCATCGCCTTGCACCCGCTCCTGTGCCTCCGACACAAGGTCGGAAAAGGTAGTCAAAGCCACCAACTGTCGGTCTGTGAAGAGATCAGAGTACCTCCTCATTCCATACAAGGGCGGCGCCATGTAGCGATTACTGCCAACGATCTGATTCGTTGGTTGCCACCCCGGGGTAGCGATGTTCGCTGCATCCGCGTGTTCCTTCGAAACAGGCAGATAAACCCTGCCTCTATTGCCCTCTGCAACGATGGCGATCATGCGTTGACCCAATTGCCCAGCCATCCCACGTTCACGAAGGTATGAGTTGGGCAGAGCCGTGCCGCTCACCAAGCAACGAAAGTTCCCTCTGTTGCCCGTCTTGGTCCCATTCATTGCCGACTCCGGCGGGATCCCTGATCTCACCTGAAAGCTGTAGCTGTGTCCCTCGACCATTGGCTCGAGCCAAGCCTCCTTACCCTTCTTCTTAGAGAGGGCAAAGGTCGAGACAAGGGGCACGTCGACATCGGCGAAGGCGGGGTTTGGGCTCTTCACCGTCCGCGCCCAGAGCCAGGCGATGACCGTCAGCTCGCGGCCGACGTAGGGCTCGAGGTCGAGGCGGTCGGCGGCCATCTCCTCGGTCACCAGCACCTTGGGGTAGAGGTGGCCGATGCGCCGCTCGGCCTCGTCGCGCATCCACTGCCCGTAGTAGCGCACATCCTCGGCCAAGCCCTCTGCGCCGCGCCAGGTCTTGTCGGTCAGCCGCGCTTCGCCGCGCGATTCTGGATTGACCGGCGGCTTGCCCGCGAACTTGGGCGGTATCTCGATCATCGCCTTGTTGATCAGCACCGCGACCGGGTTGAGGTCGGAGGCGTGGGCCTCGAGTCCCAGCCGCTGCGCCTCCAGCGGCAGCGAACCGCCCCCGGCGAAGGGGTCGTGGAAGGCGGGCAGCTTGTCGCGATTGAACAGCTCGTCGGCGCGGGGATGGTCGGCGTTCTCGGCGCAGGTCCGCCGCCACGACTGCCAGATTTCCTCGCGCGCCTGCTCCAGCACTACCTCGTTGGTCGTGTTCTCCCATAGGACCAAGTCCTCGATGACTTTGAACAGCCGCTGCCGCTCCTTCTCCTGAGCCGCCTCGGTCGGAAACAGGTCGGGGTTGGCCGAGGGGTCGTCCACCATCTGAGCAAAGATCACCGCCCGAGCCGCCGCCAGAGGTCGCCGAGCCCACCACAGGTGAAGCGTCGAAGGGTGCCCATGCCTAATCGACTTCTCCCGCGCCGACGCCTTGTTGATGGCATCCAGCGGCAGGGCAACCTCAATCAGCTTGCGACGGACTTTCATGTCTGCACTCCGACCATCTGCCGCGCGCTAAGGATCAACCGAATCAGACTAGACATGCGAAGGAACATGTAGTCCACATGCTCGCTGGTCGCGAGGATTTCCTGCGTTGTTTCTGAGTGGCGGATTCGAAGGTTGTTGCCGAGCAGCGTAAGCTCCGAGGCTTCCTTCTCCAGTGCCCTGAGGAACTTGGGAGAATCCGTACCGGCAGCATCGTTGAGCATGGCCGCTGCCTGGGCCTTCTTGTCCCTGCCAGGCCACGTGGTCTTGAGTCGTTCCCAGGCGTCCCAGAGCGCCTCCAACGCCTCGCGTCGAGTCTCCAGGCTTGGATCTCGGAACTTCGTCCACGCTGTGTTGAGCAAGCGGTCTAGTTCGTCTTCTTCGGTTCGAGACTCCCCTACCGCAGCAAGATCATCGAACTCTGGCGGCAACAAGCGTTCGACGCGACCTTCCTCCGTCAGCTGATAGGCCATCCCATTGCGGCGAAAGATCTCCTCAATGTCCTCCCGAAATTCCTTTCTGCCAACAGTCTTGTCAAGAGAGAGGTGGATGTGGCGCGGTGCATCACCCAGAGCACGAGAGGCCGACAACAGGATCATGTCGGAGATCCGATTTGTTTCAACGCGCACTTCCCTCGGTTTCGCGACGCGGCTGTAGCAGAACTCGATCGCGTCGTAGATCTGCAGCGGACTCAGAGGCTCTTCCTGCGAGATTCCGCTTGGCAATCTGTCCCTTGGCCATCCCTTCAGCTCCGGTACGACTGCTCCGAGGGCGTCCCAGAAGTCCTGCTCATTGGAGCGGGAGATCTCGCGATGGCTACAGCGGTTGCATCGGATGGGATAATCTAGTGCGAAAGAATGGTTTGCAGCCCTAACGCGAATCAACACTCCGATTCCGTCCCTGGCAGCATCAGTCAGCAGCTCTTTGTCCCTGGGCACCAGACTGCCCTCGCGTTCGCTGAAGTACTCCACAAGCTGTCGCTTCCTTCGCTAGGCCGGTGTCTCGGCGCGGGCAAGCAGCTCCGCAAAGCCGTAGTTGACGCTGGTCACTCCGAAATCAGGCTTGCGCTGGAAGGGCTGGCGCAGGTAGCGCACGTCGTGCCCGCCGTTCCCATCGAAAGCCACCAGCGCGAGGATGAAGTTGTCCGGCTGGTTGAGTGAGTAGAGGACCTCGTTCTTGGTCACAGTCACGGTGTCAGCGTCGGCGCGGCGTCCCTTGACCTCGATGAATCGCAATCCCTGTTCGCCGGAGGGATCTCGGCTCTCGATGTCGTAGCCGAGGTGCTCGAACTCCCTGTCTTCCGGCTCGAATCCGAGTCCGCGCTCCACTACCATCACGATCTTGCGCGCTTCAGCGGCCACTGCCTGAGTGTCAATGGTCGGCGCCGGTGCCCGCGAGCCCGTCATCTCAGCGATCAGACCGGCCGGCACGACCATCAGTCCACCGATCACGACCGGCGGCGACGCGGAGATCGCAGACTCACGCTCCAACTCGCCCAGACGTTTGCGCAGCCGACCTTGGAGATCGTCAGCCCGGCGACGCGCCTCTTGTGCGTTGAGCCTCGCGTTGGGCTTACCAGCCGCCTCTTGCTCCTGGAGCTGCGCCGCGCGGTAGTCCCAGTGGTTGATCTCCTTGACCAGGCGGTCCTTGACCGCGTCGAGAGTCTTGTTGATCCAGCGCACGCGCCGCCCGCGCACTTCGGCCAGGTGCCCCGGCGCAACCTCAGAGATCAGGTGCTGCATCGCACGCTGTTCGAGCTCGCGCGTGATCCACTCGCACTCTTCGCGGGCAAGAAACGCTTCCACGTCCGGCTCGTCCTCGCGCAGCGGGCGGAGGTCCAGGTACGGCGCGAAGTTGATGTGCCGCGCGTTCCCCTCGGCATCGAGTTCGACGTAGAGCATCCGCTTGGAGATCGTGCGCCGCTCGCCCGAGGCCAGCACGCTTGAGTCCTGGATCGCGTGCTCGGCGTAGAACAGCATCCGCGGCTCGGTACCGGGATCGCGGTCGTCGACGAGGATTGCGCCCCGCCGCAGCAGGTCACGGTGCCGTTCGAGCGTGAGGTCGAGCGTCGCGTCGAGCAACGGATGCCCGGGACAGATAAACGCCGCCAGCGGCTTGCCCTGAGGCGAGATCAGGTCCTTCTCGAAGACGACCCGCTCGTAGCGACGCAACACCGGCTCACCCAGCCCGATGATGCGGTCGCGGTCTCGAATCGGCGCGGGCACGTTGGTGATCTGGTAGCGCCGCGACTCGCGTTCGCTCATCTTGCCGCCGAGTCGGCGGAAGGCCTCGCGGAAGAACTCCTCGATGTAGTGCGGCTGCAGCCGCCGCGCCTCGGCCCGCTCCATGTCCTCGCGCACGCTGGCCACGCGGCCGGCGTCCATGATCTCCGGCGCCAGCGCCTTGTCCTCCATGAGCTGTTCGAGGTGCGGCCGATCAATCGCGTTCTCGATGACAGTGTTGAGCCGGGCGCGAACCTCAGGCTGCTCGCCGTGGCGGATCGCCTCGATCAGCAGGTCGCGCAGCGGTCGGCCCTCGAAGTCGAGCTTGCCCAGAACATCGAAGACCTGCCCGCCCAGCGCCGTGCGCGCCTGCTCGATCTTCTCCAGCAGGGTCCGGTAGACATCGCCCTCGCGCGTCTCGTTGGCGACGAGGTTGAAGAGGTAGCAGATTTCGGTCTGCTTGATTCGGTGGATGCGGCCAAAGCGCTGCTCGATCCGATTGGGATTCCAGGGCAGGTCGTAGTTGACCATCAGGTGAGCGCGCTGCAGGTTGATGCCTTCGCTGGCCGCGTCAGTGGCGAGCAGCACCTGCACGTCGGCGTCGTGGAGGAACCGCTCTTGCGCCTTCTGCCGGTCCTCGCGCCCGAGTCCACCGTGAATCACCGCCACCGCCTCGCTGCGCCCGAGCAGTCGGTTGGCGATGTTGTCGACGAGATAGTTGAGCGTGTCGCGGTGCTCGGTGAAGATCACGATCTTCTGGTTCCGCGACGGTTGCGGCGGAGGAATCGGCCCGGAGCCGTAGGGTCGGGAGTCCTCTGCCACGCTTCGCCCGCTTGAGAGATCGAGGAGATACGAGAGCGTTGAAGCGAGTTCCTTCCACTTCGTGTCGCCAGTGCGCTTCACCTCTGATGCCAATCTCTCAAGCCGTTGCAGCGTCGCAATCTCCGCCTTGAGTTCCGCGATCGTCCGTGAGGCAGTCGCCTGGTCGAGGATGGTCCGACCGAGTTCTTCGATTTCGTCTTCCGGTGCCTCGTCGAGTTGATCGAGATCGTCCAGATCGTCGTCGTCAAGCAACGGAATGGCTCGGTCGAGCGTCTCGGCGCCGCGTTTCATCACCTCGACTTCGCGCTGACGACTCTCCAACCGCTCCCGACGCCGGCGCAGCGACTGGAGGATGGCCTCAGGTGACGATGCCAGCCGCCGCTGGAGCACCGTCAGCGCGAATCCGATCGTCCCGGCGCGCTTGTCGTTGTTGAGCTTTTCGGCGCGGTTGAACTCCTCACGGACATAGTCGGTCACTTCGGTATAGAGCCGAGCCTCCGGTGGCGTTAGTTCGAACGGAAGTGTGTACGCGATCCGCTCCGGGAACAGCGGTCGTCCGTCGAACTTGAGCAGTTTCTCCTTGACCATCCGGCGCATGAGGTCGTCGACCTCGACGCGGTGCACGCCGTCGCGGAAGCGACCCTCGAATCGGTCGCCGTCCAGTAGGGCGAGGAAGAGCTGGAAGTCCGTCTCCTTGCCGTTGTGCGGCGTCGCTGTCATCAGCAGGAAGTGGCGAGTCAGTTGCGACAGGAGTTGGCCGAGCTGGTAGCGCTTGGTGTACTTGACCTCGCCGCCGAAGAACGAGGCCGACATCTTGTGCGCCTCGTCGCAGACCACGAGGTCCCAACGGCAGTCCGGCGCCTGAAGCTTGGCCTGCACATCTTCGTCCCTGGCCAGCTTGTCCAGCCGCGCAATCGCCAGGTCGGTCTCTGCGAACCAGTTACCCGTCCGCGCTGCCTCAAGTTTGTCGTTGGTGGCAATCTCAAATGGAAGCTGGAACTTGCGAGTGAGCTCGTCTTGCCATTGCTCAACCAGACTGCCGGGGCACACGATGAGGCATCGCTTAAGGTCGCCGCGTGCGATCAGTTCCTTGATCAGCAGCCCCGACATGATCGTCTTGCCCGCGCCGGGGTCGTCAGCCAATAGGAAGCGAAGTGGCTGCCGAGGCAGCATGGCCTCGTAGACCGCTGTGATCTGGTGCGGAAGCGGGTCGATGTCGGAGGTGTGGACTGCTAACAGTGGGTCAAAGAGGTGGGCCAACCGAATCCGCTGAGCTTCGGAGACGAGTCTGAAGAGAGCGCCGTCGCCATCAAAGCTCCAGGGTCGGCCTTCCTCTACCACTTCGAGGCGCTCCTCGTCGTCTCGGTAAAGGAGCACGCTGTCAGGACGGCCAGAGGCGTCTTTGAAGGTCAACTCAATCGCGTCGGAGCCGAACCACTGCACGTTCACGACGGTCGCGAGGCCGTCGGGAACGACGCCGCGAACGCTCGCCGACTGCTTGAGATCTTCGAGTTTCGCCACTCTTCGCGCCCCTTGAGTTCGGTCACCTGCTTGAACGGTACTCGCAGCACCACAAATGGCTGCAAGTCGCGGCACGTCTTCGCAATCCTGAGCTTCCGCGTCGAGCCGCTAGGATAAGCAGCCCGCTCGGCGAGCGTTCGAGCCTGCCATCGGACTCCATTGTCAACAGCAACATCGGGCAGGGGCATGAGGAACACCAATGGGACTGGCAAGCGAGCATGACAAGCTTCGCGACAGAATCGCGCAGGAGTACTTCAAGCTGCCGCCGTTGAGTTGCCTTTTCTGCCACAGCACGACCTCGCTCCCGACTGCGAACGTCGCTCGAGTCGTGACCGAAGGAAGTCATCGACACTTCCGAGCAGATGTGGCTGCGCTGGATCCATTGGGCAGATTCGTCGCCGTCGTCGAAGTCGTGAACACCAACCCGCCGAGCAAGCAGGTCCTTGCCGCGCAATCGGAACTGGAGGCGGCGTTCTACGTCACCATGGATGCGCTGGATGACGGGTTCAGTGGGTACTGCTCTCCAATTTGCTGGTCCCTCCGCGATGAAGAGAACTCTTGCCCGTGGCGCGCTCCGTCATGTCCGGGCTGTCACCGCGATCTCCACACGCTGGACTTCGCGCAGTCTCTCATTGACTGGGAGCAACCAGACGAACCTGTCTGCTTAGAGTGCGCTGCTAGATCATCCGATGGACAGTGGCGCTCTCCTGGCGAGTTCGCCCTCGGCGATCCGGCCGAACGGATACCGGGGGCGGATGCGGATGTGATTGAGCTCTTCTTGGCATTCTCCGACGCGGAGTTCTGGTCAACGGTCTGGGTGGAGCGGAGTCGAGACGTGCAGGTAGCGTGGACCGCGGAAGAGAAGACGCGAGCCCGGCTGGATTTGGTCGAGGCCTCCTTTGATGCAGAGCGTTGGAACGAAGGACAGACGCTCCTTCAACCGATTGGCGCGCCGGCGTGGGACCGTCCGCCAGGACCGCCGCTGTTGGCTTACTCGCACGACAACTGTGTCCGAACTGCCGATGCTTGGCGCAGGCTCAGGGAGTATCGGCTCAGTTGCCTCCCGGCACTCGTCCAAGAGTGGATCATGTCGCGGAGAAGCGACACCGACTTCGATTCCGACGAACCGCACACAGGGTTGGTGCATCGTGGGTTTCCGGATGGCAGGTTCACTGCCTGTGGAATCGATCGGCAAATGCGCGATGAGTCCGTAGAAGTCACCATGACGGAGACTCCTACCTGCGAGTCGTGCCGAACGTCAAGAGTGCCATTCGGTGTTTGAACTCCTCGCAGTCGCTCACCCTGTGGATCGTGATCTCGCGCGAACGGGCACCCAAGCGGGCCAAGTCGGAGAAGAGGTTGTCCGCCACCTCCATTCGTTGGCCTAGGCAGAGGTAGAAGTCACGTTGGATATCCGAGCCACGACACAACACAGCGCCCCACAGGTGGTTCTGCGCAGGCTTTCGGAGAGCGCGACGACACTCGGATTCGACGAAACGAAATCTGAGGTTGACAAGCGCACCCGATCGGACCAAGATCCCAGTAAGACTCAGTAACAACGGAGACTGTCGTGCCGCGAACCACGAAGACGATTACCGTGTCTCTTCAGCCGGAAATGTCGGACCGTGTCGACGACGCCAGGCGACTGCAAGGGCGTTCTCGGAGTGAGTTCGTGCGGGAAGCATTGGACCGCTACCTCGTGGAGTGTGAGTGGGGAGAACTGGTCCAATATGGAGAACAGCAGGCCCGAGAGCAGGGAATCGGTCCTGAGGATGTAGCCAGGCTGGTGGAGGAGTATCGGGTCGAGGCGCAGTCTTCGCAGACATGAGAGTTGTTCTTGACACGAATGTCATCATCTCCGGCTTGAACTTTCCCGGCAACGAGCGCCGTGTGCTAGAACTAGCGCGTCGCGGACGATTCGAGCTGTTTCTGTCGCCTTTCATCTTGGCAGAGGTCGCTGGCGTTCTGGAGCGCAAGTTTGGGTGGAGTCGCGAGCGTTCGTCGCAGGCCTTGCAAGCGCTCGAAGACGCCGCGACGGTGATTCAGCCTTCGGGCACGATCGCAGTGATTGACGGCGATCACGCGGACAACCGCATCTTGGAGTGCGCCGTTGAGATTTCAGCGGACTATCTAGTCACCGGCGATCGACAGCATCTCCTGCCGCTTGCTGAGTACGAGGGGGTGGAAATCCTGAGAGCGCCCAGCTTCCTGTCGATCTTGGAGATGCGTTAGCGGTCGTCAAGGTCAACGTCTGGGCGCTGGACCGCACGCAAGTGGTTATCAACTCTTGCAAGAGATGTCTCGTATGCGGCACATGATGCGTCTCAATCTCACTAAGATGTTTCGAACATAGATCTGGGCGCGGCCGAGAAGAATCTCGGAGTTGCACCTCGAAGTCGAGCGGACGAACACGAAAAGAGTTTGAGAGGACCGCCAATGGAAACCAACACTGTACGAACACCGGTCGCGCTATACGCGCGAGTCTCCAGCGAGCGCCAGGATGTCGATCTTTCCGTCGCCGCACAGCTTCGCGCCCTGCGCGACTTTGCAGACCGGCACGGCTACGTCGTCGCACGCGAGTACATCGACGAGGCGGAGAGCGGACGCGACGCCGACCGCCCTCAATTCCGCAAGATGCTGGACGAGGCCTCGGAATCCAATGCGCCCTTCGAGGAAATCCTGGTCTGGAAGTTCTCGCGCTTCACCCGCAAGCGCGAGCACGCAGTCGCCTTCAAGTCGATGCTGAGGCGGCGAGGCATCCGAGTCACTTCCATCACCGAGCACGCAGACGACTCTCCCACGGGGAGGTTGATGGAGGCGATCATCGAGAGCGTGGACGAGTTCTACTCGGAGAACCTCGCCCAGGAGGTCCGCCGCGGGATGCGCGAGGCCGCTTCCCGGGGGTTCTTCATGGCGCCGGTCGCGCCCTTCGGATACCGGCGCGTGAAGGTCCAGGACGGCGCCAAGGAGAGGCCCAAACTGGAAATCGACGAAGCGGCCGCTCCGGTCGTGAAGGAGATCTTCGACAAGGCGCTCCGCGGACACGGCCTCAAGGACATCTGCCGCGACCTGAACGAGCGCGGGATTACCAACAGAGGCAGGCGCTGGCAGCGGGCCAGCCTTCACAAGCTCCTGGTCAATGAGGCATACACCGGCACGGCTGTCTGGGGCAAGACCAACAGGGGGAAGAAGGCGTCCGATCCCGTCCGAGTCGAGGGAGCCTGGCCCGCCATCGTCTCGCGCGAACTACTCGACGCCGTTGGCCAGGCAATGCGTGAACGCGCTCCCGCGATGCGACCGCCGGCGCGCGTGGGCAGCAAATTCCTCCTGAGCGGGTTGCTCCGCTGCGGAGTCTGCGGCAGTCCCTTCAGCATTCAGAGTGCGAGGAGCGGCAAATTCGCCTACTACGTCTGCAGCAAGCTGATGCGCGAGGGCGCCGGAGCGTGCGAGTCGCGTTACCTCAACGCCCCCAAGGTCGAAGGAATTGTGGTCGACAAGATCAAGGAACGCATCCTCACGGACGAGACGATCACGGAACTCGTGACGCTGGTCGCCGAAGAGGTCGATCAGGTCGCCGGTGAGTTGGGCGGCAAGCTGGAGGCGGTCGAGGGCGAACTAGCGGACGTGCGCAAGCGGCTGTCGCGACTCTACGAGGCCCTCGAGACCAGCGACCTGACGATGGAAGTGCTGTCGCCGCGCATCTACTCGATGCGCCACCGCGAAGAACAGCTCATGGCTGCGCAGGAAGACCTAAGCCGCCAGCTTGAGAAGCGACGCGTCGATCTGCCAAGCACCGAGGAGATCAAGACCTACGTCGCGGACTTCAGAGAGTTCCTTCAGCAGGGGACATTCCCCGAACGGAAATCGCTGATTCGCAACTTCGTCCAAGAGATCGAAGTGGTCGGAGACCAGGCCACGCTGACCTACACGATTCCCATGCCGTCGGACGGGGCGACCAAGGAAGAAACGTCCGTTCTCTATTTCGCCAACTCTGGCCTACCACCCTCTTAGCGCCTCGGTGACGATTTGAACTCCTGGTGTTGGGGCCTGTTTGGGTACCGCTGCCCGCTTCTGCGAGCGAACGCAACTTCTTTGGCCAGTTTGAGAGCCTCAGCTGCGATGTGGGGCTCTCTGCCCCACCCGACCCTGTGACGCCTCTCAGACTCGGCGGCGGCGGACGGGGTCCAGGCGCTCGGTGAGGACGTCGCTGAGAAAGTTCAGGGCGGTCAGCATCAGGGCGAGGATGAGCACGGGTCCGAGCACGAAGTGCGGGGCGTCGCGCATGAAGGGTCGGCCCTCCTGCATGATCGCGCCGAGCGTCGGATCGGGCAGTTCGGCGCCCAGGCCGAGGAAGTTGAGCGCGGCCATGATCAAGACCGAGGCGACGATTGCCAGCGGGACCTGCACGGTGAATGCGCCGAAAGTGTTCGGCGCGACGTGTCGGAACAGGATGCGCCGTCCGGAGAGGCCGAGACAGCGGCCGGCGAGCACGTAATCACGCTCGCGTTCGCGTAACACTCCCGCGCGTGCGAGTCGAGCGGACCCGGGCACGTTAAAGAAGGCGATCGCCACCGCAACGCTGAAGATGCCCGACCCCATGATCGTGATCAACAGGATCGCGAACACGATCCCGGGAAACGCCAGCAGGACGTCCACGGCCCTCATGATCAGCGTGTCGGTGCGTCCTCCGCGCCAACCGGCTGTGTACCCGATGGTGATGCCGACGAGCCATCCGACCAGCACGGCGGCGAAGCCATGCTTGATCGTGCGACCCAGACCGACAGAGTTGCGGGCGAGCAGATCGCGCGAGATGTGATCGGTGCCCATTGGTGCGTCCCAGCTGATCCCGCCGTTCTTGGGCGTGTCACCCGGTTTGTTCGGATCGGTCGGGTCGAGTAAGGGAAAGATGAAGGCAAAGAAGAGCAGCACCACCAGCACGGTCAAGGCGAGGCCGCCGCGAGGTTCGCGGGCGACGGCGCCCATTTCGGAACCGACGCTGCGCACGAAGTGGAAGCGATCGCTCTCTTCCTCAAACGGGATGCTTGCAGCGCGACTCGACATCGCTACAACTCCGCGCTCTGACCGATGCGGATTCGAGGATCGAGACTGACGTAGAGCAGGTCAACGATGAGGTTGACGACGACGAAGACGAAGACCAGCAGGATCGTCGTGGCCTGTATCACCGTGTAATCGCGGTTGTTGACCGCGTTGATCAGGGCCCGTCCGAGCCCGGGCCAGGTGAAGACGGTCTCGATCACCAGCGTGCCGCTGAGGATCGAGGCGAGCTCGAGTCCCATGATCGTGACCACCGGAATCAGGCTGGGTCGCAGCGCGTGGCGGACGATCACGGCTCGATTCGTCAGCCCCTTTGAACGGGCGGTGCGGATGTAGTCTTCGGTCATGGTGTCGAGCAGCGACTGGCGGGTGAAGCGGCTGATGTTCGCCGCGACGATGCCGCCGAGCGCCAGGGAGGGCAGCGCGAGATGCTCGAGGGCCTTGATCGGATCTTCGGTCAGGGGCACTCGTCCCGAGACCGGCGTTAGGTCGAACCAGACCGAGAAGACGATCAGGTACACGAGTCCCGCGACGAATGAGGGAACGCCGATGTTCCAGCCGGTCCAGAGCGCGGCGAACCAGTCGAAGAAGCCGCCTCGATTGACCGCGGCGAGCACGCCGAGCGTGAGGCCGAGCGTGAATCCGATGATGATGGCCAGGCCCGCCAACTCGACCGACGCCGGGATCGCGTTGCCAAGAATCTCGGTGACCGGCAGTCCGGTGAGCGACTTGCCGAAGTCTCCGGCGAATATCCGGCCCAGCCAGATCCAGTACTGCTCGTACATCGGTTTGTTGAGGCCCAGCTCTTCCTTGAGCTGTTCGTAGACCTCGGGGTCGGTGTTGCCCATCGCGTCGCCGATGGCGCCGGCCACCGGGTCGCCCGGGATCAGTCGCACGGAGGCGAAAATCAGGATCGAGGCGACAAAGAGGACGGGGATGAGCTGCGTAACGAGGCGGCGAAATACGTAGGTCATCGGGCGCCTACGGCTGCGTTAACCCTGGTGGCTGTGAGGGCGCGGTCGCGCTCGTCCGAATGCGACCGCGCCCGTGGGATGCGTGGCTACGTCTGTTCGAGCCAGATCGTCTGAGGGTTCGGAGTGGTCGGACCCGGATCGGGCACGTGGACCCGGTTCGTATAGAACTCGGCCCCGCGCTGCCGCGCGATGGCCTGGGCGAACATGACCTCGTGGAAGGTCTCGTTGAACGAGCGCCAGTATTCCTCGGTGTCCTCGTGGTTCCCGGTCTGGACATCGATGATCATGTCGAGCCAGTGGAAGTAGTTGTCCATGTAGGGACGTTCGCGGACGGGGATCGGGTTGCTGGCGTCGCCGCCGCGCTTGGCGTTGCCTTCGCCGTGCAGGGCGTCCTGCATGACCATCGCCAGCGCCGCCGACTCGGGGCGGATCCAGTTGCCGAAGCCAATCAGGAAGTTGCCGAAGTCGCCCGCTTGCTGCTTCTCGATCATCACGTTGTACTCGGTCGGGTCGAGTTCGAGGTCGATCCCGAGCGTCGAGAGTTCGGCTTGCAGCAACTGCGCGAGCGCCGGAGCGTAGGGGCGAATCGGCAGGGTGCTGGCGGTCAACACGCTGCCCTCGCCGACACCGGCGGCGTCGAGCAGCTTCGCTCCTTCGGCCGGGTCATAGTTGGGACGGTCGAGGTCCTCGATGTAGCCCTGCGAGCCGCGCTGGAAGAACAGGCGGCCGGCGTCGTCGTAAGGACCGAAGTAGTCGCGCACGACGCGCTCCTGGTCGACCATCCGCCAGACGCCGTGACGGGCGCGCGGGTCGGTCGTCGGTTCGACGTCGATCGCGAATCGGAAGATCTGCCCGCCGAGGCTGGTGCCGGCCCAACCCCAGTGCTCGTCGCTGGCGATCAGTCGGTCGATCGTCTCAGGATTGTTAAAGGGGATGCCGTTGTGCGAGTCGATATCGCCGGCTTCGAGGGCGATCCCGATGGCATCGGCGTCGGAGAAGATCGTGTAGGTGATCTCGTCCATGTTGGGTGCGCCCATGTGGCTCTCGGGGAAGGGCACCAGTCGCCAGCCGGTGTTGGGGTCGTAGCTGTCGGTGTCGAAGCGCCAGGGGCCGGTGCCGATCAGCACGGCCTCTTCGTTGCGCGCCACATCGAGCGCTGGCGCGGTTTCCGAACCGGCCGTCTCGGGGTGGCCCATGCGCACGTAGGCGGTCAACGCGCCGGTGAAGCCGCGTGGCTCGCCGAGGTTGAGGCGCATGGTGAGGTCGTCAACGGCCTCGGTGCCGGCGATCACTTTGCCCAGGTTGAAGGCTGGCGAGCCACCGCCGGAGACGCCCTGGTCGCGGATCGCCTCATAGCTGTGCGCCGCGTCGGCGGCGGTGAAGGCCCGACCGTCGTGGAAAACGACGTTGGGCTTGATGTCGAAGACCCAGGTCAGGCTGTCGGGAACCTCCCAAGCGGCGGCGACATCGGGCTTGATCTCCCAGTCCGGGTTGGCGTACTCCCAGAAGCGGTTGGCGGTCTCGTTGAGCTGCACGCCGCCGTACTGAGTCAGGCAGTTGTACATGTAGCCGGTCGGGTCGATCGTGCCGTTGTTGCCGGCCGAGTTCCAGGGGAAGCGGATCAGCGTGAGCTGGGAAGCGGCGGCGCGCTTGAAGACGCCGCCGGTCTGTATCACATTGCCCTGGCTGTCGGTGCGATCCTCCTGCTGCGCTTGCGCGACGGCAGCCTGCTGCTGTTGTTGAGCCGCCTCCTGCTGCTCCTGCTGCATCGCCTGTTGTTCGGCCTGTTGCTGCTGCTGGGCCTGCGCGGCGGCCGGCTGGTCGTCGTCGTCATCATCGCCGCAGCCGACCAGCGCCATTCCCGCCGCGCCGACTCCGGCGCGTGCGCTCGCCCGAAGCAGTGAGCGACGGCTCATCCGCGACCGCTTCATCCTCGACCAATAGTTCCGTTCCATCTCGCTCGCTCCTATCTGATCGGCCAGGATCGGCCTGCCAATCTTGAGATACCTGACCAGAATAGCAGTGATTGTCAGCGCCCGTGGCAGCGCTTGTACTTTTTGCCCGAGCCGCAGGGGCAGGGATCGTTGCGTCCGACAGACCGTGCCGCGACGTCTATCAGACCGGCATTGATCAAGGGCGGGAGATCACGCTCGATGATCGTACGCAGCCCTTGCTCGCCGCGAAGATTGTGCTGCCGATTGACGTTGGCGACGATCTCACCCAGCGAGGCCCGCCCGTCCATCTGCCCGATGCAGGCGGCCATCACCGCCGTCACCGGATACGGCTCCGAGCTCTGGCCGCCGGAGCGGACCACGAGCTGAAACGCCTGTTGAAAGTTGGCGCCGGCCAGCGCGCGGCGCTGTTCCAGCCTGACATGCCGGGGCAGCGACGGCACGGCGCGGAACAGCGCGCCCGGTTCCGAGGTGATCGCCTCGGTCGCGCGCCGACGGCGCTCGGCGCGCTCGTCGCGGAGGCGCACCTCCGACTCGATCTCCATCGGAAGCTCGCCATGCTCGATCACGGCGCGTTCGTATCCCTGCGGCGGCTGTCCACTCACGACGCGCACGAACGCTTCGCGCGGCGTCGCGTCTCCGTCGCCGAGAATCCGCCGCGCTTCCCAGAAGTAGGAGTCGGCGCTGCGGTTGGTGCCGTAGAAGAGCTGCGCGGTGACGTGGAAGTAGTCGTACTGCTTGCGATACAGCGATTCGTAGAGTTGGGCCGCCTGTTCCCGGGTCTGCGGCTGCTCCAGCGCTGACTGCACGTAGTTGGCGGCCAGCGTCGCACTGCCCAGGGCGAGGTGCACGCCCGACGAAAACAGCGGATCGACGAAGCAGGCCGCATCGCCGACGAGCACGTAGCCGTCGCCGGCGAACCGCGTCGAGGTGTACGACCAGTCGCGCTCGATGCTCGGCTCGTCAACCAGCGTCGCGCCGTCCAGCAGCGCCCGGGTGTGCGGAGCGAGCGCCACTTGGGCCTCGAGGAATCCGCGCGGGCCGAGCTCGCGCAGACCTCGTTGACCGATCTCCTTGTCGACCACCGCGCCGACGCTGCTCGCGCCGGTGTGCAGCGGGATCTTCCAGAGCCAGCCGTGCTCGTAGGACTCGATGAAGATGTTGCCGTGGTTGGGCGGATCGAGATGCGCGGCGTCGCGGTAGTAGCCGTAGACGGCGAGATTCTTGAAGTGTTCGTCCCAGCGGTGCAGGCTCAGCTTGCGACTGAGCAGGGCAGCCTGCCCGCTGGCGTCGACGAGGAAGCGGCAGGCGATCTCGCCCGTCTCGCCGGCGTGTCGGTAGGTCAGGCCTGTCACCCGATCGGCGTCGGACCGGATGTCGAGGACCTGGTGTTCCTCGCGCACGTCGACGCCGTGTTCGGCCGCGTTCTTGAGCAGAATGTGGTCGAACTCGGAGCGGACCACCTGGAACGAGGTTGGCCGCTGGCCCGGATCGTCGGCGAAATACCAGCTCCAGGGCTCGGGGTCCTTGCCCCAGACCAGGGTGGCGCCGCGCTTGACGACGAATCCCGCCGACTCGATGGCCGGCATCGCGCCGATCTGCTCCAGCACCGGGATGCTCGCAGGCAGCAGCGACTCGCCGACATGTTCGCGCGGGAACCTGGCGCGCTCCAGCAAGACGACCCGCAAGCCCCGATCGGCGAGCAGCGTCGCACAAGCGGAGCCCCCAGGCCCGCCACCGATCACGGCCACATCAACGCGCTCCGGCACAACGCACACTCCCCCGCGAGACTACCCGAGTCCGCCGTCGGGGAGAGGGGAATGAAGCGGGCCGCTGTGGCCACAGGGGCTGGAACGGGTGTTGAGACCTTGAGTTGAGATCACTTGCCTCTTGGCGTCCGGGTTTGAGCTGTTTGGCGACCGCGTACTGTCACCGACCGGCCTCACGGACGGAAGGAGACCGCGCAATGCCAAGACCACGACTTCCCTATCTGACAGGGCTGACAAAGCTCACCTCGCTGCTTGTCGCCGCGATGATCGCGATCGGGGCGGTGTTGGCCGCCTGCGGCGGCGACGACGATCAGGCGGAGGGCCCGGCCGACAGCGTCAAGATCGTGCTCCAGTGGGTCGTGCAGGCTCAGTTCGCCGGCTACTACGCAGCGCTGGAGAACGGCTTCTACGAGGACGAAAACCTGAACGTCGAGATTCAGCCGGGCGGCCCCGACATCCTGCCGGTGCAGCTTGTCGCGGCGGGCGCGGCGGAGCTGGCGGTGCAGCCGTTCGCCGTCGTGCTGTCGGCGCGCGACCAGGGCATCGACGTGGTCGCGGTGGCGCAGGTCTTCGAGCGCTCCGGCTACCGCCTCGTCTCCTGGGCCGACGACGGCATCACCTCGCCGGAACAGTGGGGCGGCAAGAAGCTCGGCGTCTGGGCCGGACACGAGATGGTCTCGGCCACGATCAACAAGTACGGCCTGACCGAGGGCTCGGGCGACGACCAGGTCGAGCTGGTCGGCCAGGGCTTCGACATGCAGCTTCTGCTGGAGCGCCAGGTCGATCTCGCCTCGGCGATGATCTACAACGAGTTCGCGCAGTTGATCGCGGCGGGCAACCCGGTCAGCGACTTCAACGTGGTCGACTTCGGCGATCACGACACGAACACGCTGGAGGACGCGCTGCTGGCTCGCGGCGAATGGCTTGAGGACGAGGACAACCAGGACATCGTGACCCGCTTCCTGCGCGCCTCGGCCAAGGGCTGGGCGCTGTGCGCCGACGATCCGGAGGAGTGCGTCGAGATCGTGCTCAAGTACGGTCCCGCGCTGCCGCGCGCCCACCAGACCTGGATGATGAACGAGATCAACAAGCTGATGTGGCCGTCGAGCAAGGGCTGGGGCGTGATCGACCGCGAGTCGGCGTCGCGCACCGCCGGCATCATGCTTGAGTACAACGTGATCTCGGAGGCTGCCGATCTGGACGCCGCCTACACCAATGACTACGTGGAGGCTGCGCTGGAGGACTTCTCCGACGACGAACGATTCCGCAACGACTACGACCCGTTGGATCTCGACGTCGAGGATCTGCTGCCCGATGACAGCTAGCCCCGGGGGGGGGGGGGGGGGGGGCGCGCCGGCCGCCGGCGGGCCCGCCCCCCCCCGCGGGGGGCGCGGCGGCGAGGTGGAGGGGAGGCGGGCCGGCGCGGGGG
>VXQT01000018.1:0-34086 GCA_009838915.1 Chloroflexota bacterium | reverse complement strand
TTTTTTTTTGTGGTGTGTTTTTTTTTTTTTTTTTTTCCCCCCCCGCCCCCCCCGCCCGGGGGGGGGCGGGGGGGCGGGGGCGGCCCCCCCCCCCCCCCCACCCCGACAGAGGCGGTGAACCATGTCCCGAATTGTCCGAGCCGCGCTGATCCAGACTGAGGGTCTGACGCCCGTTGACGCGATGGTCGAGCGCCAGATCGAATTGATCCACCAGGCCGCCGAGCAGGGCGCGCAGATCACGTGTCTGCAAGAACTGGCGACGGGTCCCTACTTCTGCCAGGAGGAGGACAAGCGCTGGTACGGCCTGGCCGAGCCGGTGCCCGACGGTCCGACCGTGCAGCGCATGCAGGAAGTCGCCGCAGAGACCGGCATGGTGCTGATCGTGCCGGTCTACGAGATCGAGTCGCCCGGATTCCTCTACAACTGCGCCGCCGTGATCGACTCCGACGGCAGCTACCTGGGCAAGTACCGCAAGACGCATATCCCGCACTCGGACAACTTCCTGGAGAAGTACTACTTCCGTCCGGGCAACCTTGGCTATCCGACCTTCGATACGAGCGTGGGCCGGATCGGCGTTTACATCTGTTACGACCGCCACTTCCCCGAGGGCGCGCGGGCGTTGGGCCTGAACGGCGCAGAGATCGTGTTCATTCCTTCGGCGACGGCCGGGCACTCGAGAGTGCTCTGGGACGTGGAGCAACGCTTCCACGCGATCGCCAACGGCTACTTCGTGGGCACGATCAATCGGGTCGGCACGGCGCTGAAGCCCGACGTGCATTTCTACGGGCACAGCTACTTCTGCAATCCGAGCGGCGAAGTGCTCGCCCAGGCCGACGACCAGGAAGCGGTGATCGTGGCCGACCTGGACCTGGATCAGCTCTCGGAGGCGCGCGCCGAGTGGCCCTTCTATCGCGACCGGCGACCCGACATGTACGAGCCGCTGGTCAAGCCCTAGACCCCTGGAAGTGTTCATGGAGGTGTGAGATGACCTCGGTTCTGATCACCGGCGGCACCGTTACGACCGCGAGCGAGCAATACGTCGCCGATGTCTTCCTCGACGACGGCGTGATCGTGCAGATCGGCGCCAACCTCCAGGTCGCCGCGGACACGGTCGTGCAAGCCGAGGGCCAGTACGTGATCCCGGGCGGGATCGACGTGCACACGCACCTGGGCGAGACCGTGTTCCGGACGATCACCGCCGACAGTTGGGAATCAGGCACCGTGGCCGCCGCCTTCGGCGGCACGACGACGGTGGTCGATTTCGCGCGGCAGGAGCGAGAGGGCATGTCGCCGATCGAAGCGATTGAGCACCGACGCCGCCAGGCGGAGTCGCAGGCGGTGATCGACTATGGCTTCCACTTGATGGCGACCAATCTGGATTCGCAGGAGTACTTGGAGGAACTCGCGGCGTTGCCTGGCGAAGGCGTGACCAGCTTCAAGCTGCTGATGGCCTATCCCGGGACGATGATGGTTGACGACCTGACCATTTTCCGGGCGATGCAGGTTGCGGCCGACACCAATGCGATCGTCACGCTGCACGCCGAAAACGGTCACGTGATCCAGCAGATCACCGATCAGTTCGCCGCCGCCGGCCGGGTGCAGGAACACATGCACATGCATGCGCATCCGCACCTGGTCGAGGGCGAGGCGACTCACCGCGGGATCGCGATGGCCGAGATGGCCGGTTCGGCGGTCTACATCGTGCATCTCTCAAGCCGCACCGCATTGACTGAGGTCGAGGCGGCCAAGGCTCGGGGACAGGCGGTCTATGCGGAGACTTGCCCGCAGTACCTGTTCGCCGCTTATGAGGATTACGAGAACGCCGGCTTCGAGGCGGCCAAGTACATCTGCTCGCCGCCGATTCGCGAACGCGCCAACCAGGATGAGCTCTGGCGCGGAATTGAGACGGGCGCGCTCTCGGTGATCGCCACCGATCACTGCACCTTTCGAATGCAGGACGACCTGGCCGAACTGCCGCCGCAAAAGCCGATGGGCAAGGGCGACTTCCGCTACATCCCCAACGGCGTGCCGGGCGTCGAGAACCGCATGCACCTGATGTACCAAGGCGGCGTCGTCGAAGGACGCTACGACATGATGCGCTTCGTCGACCTCAACTGCACCATGCCGGCCAAGCTGTTCGGCCTGTACCCGAGGAAAGGGATCATCGCGATTGGCGCCGACGCCGATGTCGTGGTCTGGGACCCCAACGCCGACTACACGATCGAGGCAGCCACGCACCACATGCGGGTCGACTACAACCTCTACGAAGGGATGCAGGTCAGCGGGCGTCCGAGCACCGTGATTTCGCGCGGCGAGATCATCGTCAGCGGCGAGGAGTTCCTGGGTCAAATCGGTCGAGGGCAGTACATCCGACGCTCGACGCCGTATGTGCTGGACCATCCGCAGAGCGTGACCGCCCGATGACCACCGAGCAGACCGCCGCAGGCGCAAGCGCCCAGGAGATCCTCGACCTGTGCCGCGAGTACACCCTGTATGAGTGGGGCACTCAGGAGCAGATCAACCCGATCCCATTCGTGCGCGCCAAGGGCATCCACCTCTGGGACGCCGACGGCAAGCGATACCTCGACTTCAACTCGCAGGCGATGTGCGTCAATATCGGACACGCGGATGATCGGGTGGTCCAGGCAATCGCCGAGCAGGTCGCGGAGCTGCCTTATGTCGTCCCTGCTCATGCGACCGAGGCGCGAGGCAGGCTGGGCAAGGAACTGGCGCGGATCTCTCCAGAGGGACTGAACAAGTCGTACATCACGCTGGCCGGCGCCGACGCGAATGAGGCTGCCGTCCGGATCGCGCGGCTCTACACGGGCAGACACAAGATCCTGACTCGCTACCGCTCGTATCACGGCAGCAGCCAGGGCGTGATGTACGCCTCGGGCGACTTCCGGCGGATGCCCTCTGAAGAAGGGATGACCGGCGTCGTGCGCATCCTCGATCCATACCTCTATCGCAGTCCGTTGGCGGTGAACGAGGAGGACTTCGTCCCGGCGTACATGCAATACCTGGAGGATGTGATCCAGCGCGAAGGTCCGGAGACGATCGCGGCCATCCTGCTGGAGCCGATCACGGGCACGAACGGAATCATCGTGCCGCCCCAGGGCTGGTATCGGGGCGTCCGAGAGCTCTGCGACCGCTACGGCATCCTATTGATCGACGACGAGGTGATGGCCGGATTCGGGCGCACCGGCAAGTGGTTCGCGATCGAGCACGAGGACGTCGTGCCCGACATGATGACAATGGCCAAGGGGCTGACCAGCGCGATCGTGCCGTTGGGCGCCGTGATGGTCAATGACCGGATCGCCGAGCACTTTGAGCAGAACCCGCTTGGTCACGGGATCACCTACGGCAGCCACACGGTCGGTTGCGCGGCCGCTCTCGCGACGCTCGCGGTGTACGAAGAGGACGACCTGATCGAAAACGCGGTGCGGATGGGAGAGATCATCCAGGACGAGTACGCCTCGATGAAGGAGCGGCATCCGTCGATTGGCGAGGCCCGCGGCCGCGGACTGTTCACGGTCCTCGAGCTGACGGCCGACCGCACTACGAAAGCGCCGTTGATGTCGGTCGACCCCGAGCTCACCGGTCGCGTTGACCAGTTTTTCCGCAACGAGGGCATGTTCGTCAACGTGCGCGGCGACTTCATTTTTGGCAATCCGCCGCTGTCGATTTCCGAGGAGGAGTTGCGATGGGCGTTGTCGATCGTGGATCGGGCACTCGACATCACGGATGCGGCCGTCCGTTCCTAGGCTTGCCGAGGAATCACGAATCAATCCGGCTATAGAAGGAAGGGATGTTCATCGTGACGGACTACCACGACAGCGACCGCTACCAACAGGGCGTTGAGCTGATGGAGAGCATCAGCATGAACCCGGCAGGGATGGACGCAATCGCCGCCGCGAACGGCGAGGTTGGTCCGGACGTCGCGCGGATGCTGGCCGAGTTCTGTTTCGGCGACGTCTGGACCCACGGCCCGCTCGACCTGCGTACCAAGCGGGTGATCACGCTGGCCACGATCTCGGCGCTGGGCCGCGAGCGTCAGCTGCGCGGGCATATCGCCGGGGCGCTGGCGCAAGGGTTCACGCGAGAGGAAGTCCAGAGCATCTTTATCCACCAGTTCGCCTACGGCGGATTCCCGATGGGTCTGTCGGGACTACAGGTCGCACAGGAGGTGTTCGCGGAACTCGACGCTCAGGACGCCGAGTAGCGATTCTCAACAGCAACGCTTCTGGAGCGGGGGATGGAGCAGGAATCATGAAACTCGGATTGATGTCGGGCATCGACCATCCACGGGACATCATCGATCAGGCGCAATGGGCTGAGGACCAGGGATTCGAAACGGTCTGGGTCGGAGAGGGTCGTCTCACCCGGAACGCGGTCGTTCACATGACGCTGGCTGCGGCCAACACCCGCCGGATCACGATCGGCAGCGGCATTTTCCCCTTCCGCACGCGAAGCGTTGGCTTGCTGGGAATGACCGCCCGGACCCTCGACGATATGGCGCCGGGCCGGATCAAGCTTGGACTCGGTGCCTGGTGGGAGCCGCTGGCAACACGCAATGGGCTGCACACGGCCAAACCGCGTACGGCGATGAAAGAGATCATCCTCGCACTCAAAGACCTGTTGGACGGCAAGTCGGTGACCTACCAGGGGGAGTACGTCGATGTTGAGCAGATCAAGTTCGACACGCCTGAGGACGACCACAACCCGTCCTATCCCGTGCCGATCTACATCGGCGCGGTCAGGCTGCGGATGATGGAGCTGGTCGGCGAGGTCGCCGACGGCGCGCTGATGGATTTCCTGGTGCCGCCCGAGTACACGGCGCTTTCGGTCGAGCACATCAAGATCGGCGCAGACCGCATGGGACGCTCGATGGATGAGATCGACTGCCCCCAGCTGCTCGGCGTGGCGGTCGACGATGACAACCCGCAGGCCGCGGTCGATGCCTGCAAGAAGTTCCTCACCCAGTACATCGGTCAGCAGCCGCACATCACCGAGACCTGCGGCGCAACCGAGGATCAGATCGCCGGCGTCAAGAGCGTGATGGGCTGGCCGGCCACGCAGGAGCAAATCGAAGCAGCGATGCAGTTCATCCCCGATGAACTGGTGCGCGATGTCTGCTGCTGCGGCACGACATCGGAGACGATTGAGCGGATTGAAGCGTTCGTTGCCGCTGGATGTACGGAGCCGGTGTTGACGCCGCTTGGCGACTACCAGGGCACGGTCGAGAAGATCGCACGTGCCGTCCGGGGCGACCGCTAAACGACCCGCACGGCCGAAAGTGAGTTCGCCGATCCATGAGCGCCGGCGCAAGTCCCGAGATCGCGGTTCCACTCGCCGCACGTGATCGACTGCTCACGGACGAACGCGCAGACCGGCTTCGCTCTGCTTCGGCCCGGATCACGCTGGTACTGATCCTGATCGCGCTGTTCCTGGGCGGCTGGGAGCTCCTCAAGTGGGTCACCGATTCGCCGCGCACGACGCTGCCGCATTTCCACGAGGTGGTCAACTACCTGTTCAGCGTCAACTCGCAGGGTGATCGGGTCTGGCTCGATACGGGCCGCAACCTGCGCTTGACCTTTATCGAGGCGTTGACCGGTCTGGCCGTTGCGATCGTCGCCGGGTTCGCCGCCGGGACATTGATGGCACTCAGCCGCTGGACCGGGCGAGGGATCATGCCGTTCGTAATCGGTGCACAGACGGTTCCGATTGTCGCCATCGCGCCGGCACTCGTGATCTGGCTCGGCACCGGCTGGGAGACCAAGGCGTTGATTGCCGGATTCCTCGCCTTCTTCCCGATCGCGGTCTCGACCGCGCGGGGGATCGGCGATGTCTCGCAGGACAGCCTCGACCTGATGGCCTCTTACGGCGCCTCGCGCACCGAGGTCTTCTTCAAGCTGCGCCTGCCCAGCGCGCTGCCCTACGTCTTTACCGGGCTCGAAGTCGCCGCGGCGTTCAGCGTGATCGGCGCGATAGTGGCCGAGTTGCCGGTTGGATCGCAGGACGGCATCGGCGTCGTGATTCTCACGTCGCAGCAGTACTTCAGCCTCCAACCCGAGTCGCTGTTCGCGGCCATCGGCGGTGCCTGCGTCTTGGGCGGAGCGATGGTGGGGATGGTTCGGATCATCCAGATCGTCGTGCTGCGCGGACACCGAGCCCAGGAACTGAGCTAAGCGAGGCATGCCATGACGACTCCGGAATCCTCCGCAGAAGTGGTCTCGCTAGGGACCAACACTGCAATCTCGTTTGACGCCGTGCGCAAGGAATTCGGCAGCGGCGTCAATGCCACGCTGGCCATTGAGTCCGTCGATCTGGAAATCAGGGAACGGGAGTTTGTCTCGCTGATCGGGCCCTCGGGCTGCGGCAAGTCGACCTTGCTGCGACTGGCGGCGGATCTGATCGAGCCGAGCGGCGGGACGGTCGTGGTCAACGGCAAGTCGCCCCGACAGGCGCGGCTCGACCGCGACTACGGCTTCATCTTCCAGGCTCCCACGCTGTTCGACTGGCGCACGGTCTGGAAAAACGTCGCGTTGCCGCTCGAGATCATGAAGATCTCCGGTATGTCCAGAGAGAAGAAGGATGAGGAGATCGAGCGATTGCTGGGGATGGTCGGCCTGGACGGATTCGAGCGTCATCACCCGTACCAGCTCTCGGGCGGCATGCAGCAGCGCGTTTCGCTGGCGCGCGCGCTCGTCTTCCAACCGTCAATCCTGTTGATGGACGAACCGTTCGGCGCGCTCGACGAGATCACGCGCGACCGCATGAATCTCGAGCTGCACCGCATCTGGGCCGAGACGAACACGACCATCCTCTTCGTCACGCACAGCATTCCCGAGGCGGTCCTGTTGTCCGGGCGTGTCGTGGTGATGACGGCCCGTCCCGGACGGGTGCAGGAGATCATCCCGATTGATCTGCCGTATCCCCGCACGACAGAGGTGGAGGAGTCGACGCGCTACTACGAACTGGTTACCCAGGTTCGCGAGTCGCTGGGCCAGGCGATGGCGGGCGGCCTATGACGACCGCAGACCCAGTCTTGGACAGCGGCATCGAACGGCCGCGTCCGTGGAGCCGCCACGCCGCGGTGGTGATTCCGCCGTTGCTCGTCTTCGTCGCCGCCATCGTGCTCTGGGAACTGATCATCGAGGCGTTCGAGATTCAACGCTTCCTGCTGCCGCGTCCGAGCGAGATCGCCAGCATGTTCGTCGAGGACTTCGGCAGGCTGATTCGCCAGGGGCGCAACACGTTGAGCGTGGCGGGCCGAGGTCTCTTGCTGGGCGGCGGGATCGGCATCGCGCTGGCGGCGATCACGTTCCGCACTCGCTGGATGGCGGAAGGGATCGGCATCTACGCGGCCGTGCTCAAGGCGGTGCCGGTGATTTCGCTCGCCCCGTTGACCGTCGTCTGGTTCGGGATCGAGGCCGGATCGAAGATCGCTACCGTGAGCATCGCGACCGCGCCGATCCTGTTCACTTACACGCTGGTCGGGCTGCGCAGCGCCGACGCCAACGCGCAGGAGCTGATGCGCTCATACGCCGCCGGGCACTTCCGCACCTTCTGGAACCTGCATGTGCCGTACGCGCTGCCGTTCTTCTTCTCGGGCATGAAGATCGCAGTCACGATCGCGATGATCGTCGCGATCATCTCCGAGTACTTCGGCGGCAGTTTCGAGAACCTGGGCGGCTACATCCGCAACGAGGCGAACAACGTCCACACGGTCGAGGTCTGGACCGCGATCGTGATGGCCTGCCTGCTGGGCATCAGCCAGTACATGATCGTCGCCGGCATCGACCGCTACGTCCTCCGCTGGCACCCCTCGAAGCGCGGCTGAGCTTTCGTCAGTGACATCGTTGGCAAACCGCTAGCTTGCGAACCAGGATCTACGTGCGGCGTGTCCTTGCGCTGCGGAATCTGAGGTTGTTCATGTCCAGCACGAAGGCGATCGGCGAGATGGCGCACCTGATGCGCCGGGCCGGGTTTGGCGCATCACGCGACGAGTTGGAGCGGCTCGTCGCGCAGGGATACGAGGAGACGGTCGAGCAACTGGTCGATCCGCCGGCAGACGTGCCCCGGGCCGACCTCTACCAACTGTTCCGCTACATGCCGTCGTTGGAGACCGGCGGTCCGGTGACGCTGCCGGGCGCGGCTAACTGGCTGTACCACCTGGTCAACACGCAGCGTCCGCTGGAAGAGAAGATGGCCCTGTTCTGGCACGGTATCTTCGCGGTCGGCAACTCGAAGGTGGACAACGACAATCACCTGACCGCGATGGTCGACATGTTCCGCGATCACGGCACTGGCAACTACCGCGACCTGCTGATCATGCTGGCCCAGAGTCCGGCCATGATCTACTGGCTCGACAACCACGAGAATCACAAGCGCTCGCCCAACGAGAACTGGGGCCGCGAGCTGCTCGAGCTGTTCTCGATGGGCGTCGGCAACTACACCGAGAAGGACGTCTTCGAGTGCGCGCGCGCGTTCACCGGCTGGACGCTGGGCCCGAAGATCCCGCGCGTGCCCAACCACCGCTTCTTCTTCCAATTCGAGTTCCGACCGGAGGAGCACGACTACGGCGAGAAGGAGTTCCTGGGACGCACAGGCAACTTCGACGGCCTCGACATCATCGACATCATCCTCGAAGAGGAAGCCTGCCCGCGCTTCATCGCACGTCACCTGTACACATTCTTCGTCGCTGACGAACCACAGGTGCCGGCCTGGGACATCGAGCCGCCGCGAGACCCGGAGGCGATCGAATACCTGGCCGGGGTGTTCAAGGACTCGAACTACGAGATCAAGCCGGTCCTGCGCGCGCTGTTCAACTCCGACTTCTTCAAGGAAGCGACGTTCCAGAAGGTCAAGAGCCCGGTCGAGACGGTCGTCTCGACGCTGCGTCTGACCGAGGACATGTTCGGCCCGAAGCCCGAGCTGATTGCGCTGGGCCAGGAATCGGCGCACATGGGTCAGAGCCTGCACAATCCGCCCTCGGTCGAGGGCTGGTCGACGGGCCCCAACTGGATCAACTCCGGCGCCGTGGTGGGACGGATCAACTTCGTCGCCGACCGGGTCAGCAACACCGAGCTGCCCGGCGTGCAGAAGATCTGCCGGCGCATCGCGGCCTCGAACGGCACGAGCATGGCGCCGGACGAGATGGTCGACCACTGCCTCGACCTGTTCGGACCGCTCGACGTGGGCGAACCCACCCGACTCGAACTGATCGAGCATGCGTCGGAAGGCGGCGACCTCTCGTGGAGCGAGGATTACGACGGTTCGTCAGAGCGCGTCGGCGAAATGCTGGCGCTGATCGCCGCAACCACGGAGTACCAGTTCGGCTAATCAACGACCATCCAACACACGGGAGCAACACAGAGAGACCCCAACCATGACCACTGCGACCAGAAGCAAGGACCCGGTTGTCGTCATCATCCAGTTGACCGGCGGCAACGACTACATGAACAGCGTGGTGCCTTACGCCGACGGGTACTACAACGACGCCCGCAACGGCGGACTCTGCATCGGCGAGGATGAGGTCCTCAAGATCGACGACCATTTCGGCCTGCATCCGACGATGGCGCCGCTCAAGGAGCTCTACGACCAGGGCGAGATGGCGCTGATCCACGGCGTCGGCTATCCCAACTCGCCGCGCTCGCACTTCCGCTCGATGGACATCTGGCACACCTGTGAGCCCAACAAGGTCGGCACCGAGGGTTGGGTTGGCCGCGCGATCCGCGACCTTGACCCGGCCGGCGAAAACCCGGTCACCGGCGTCCACATTGGACAGGGACTACCTCGGGCGCTGGTTGTGCCCGGTGTGACTGTGGCCTCGGTCGCCGACCTCTCGACCTATGGTCTGCTGACCGGGATCGAGCAGCAGCGGCAGCGCGAGAAGATGCTCGAGCGGTTCGTGAATATGTACGGCCGCGCGATCGGCACCGGCTACGTGCAGGAGTACCTGGGCCGGACCGGACTCGACGCGCTCAAGGGCGCCGACATCCTCAAAGAGGGCCTGGGCCGATACGAGACCGAGGTTGAGTGGGGCTCCGAGCAGATCTCGCGCAGCCTCAAGGACATCGCCACGATCCACTGCGCCGACCTCGGCACGCGCGTCTTCTACACGCAGTTGATCGGCTTCGACACCCACGCCAACCAGAAGCCGGTCTTCGAGAAGCTCTGGACCGACCTCTCGCGGGCGATCGCCGACTTCTGGGACGACGTCAAGGCGCACGACGCCGACGACAACGTGATCATGTTCCTGTTCACCGAGTTTGGCCGCCGCGTGCGCGACAACGGCTCCGGCTCCGACCACGGCGCCGGCGGCGGCTGTTTCGTCATCGGCCCGAGTGCGGTAGGCGGCATGCACGGCGAGTTCCCGAGCATCAAGCCCAGCGACCTGGAGCAAGGCGACCTCATCCCCAACCACGATTTCCGCGGCGTCTACTCGACGCTGCTCGAAGACTGGATGGGTCTGGACGCGAAGCCGATTGTCGATGGCGAGTTCGAAAAGCTCCGCTTCATCGAGCCGCAGTTGGCGACCGCGTAGAGGGTTGCAGAGAGAGGAACCGCCATGCTGACCACGACCGTCGCCGGACGCACCTGGCACTTCGACCACTCGATCGGCCATTTCGTCGGGCCTCAGGGATTCACCTACCCGACCTCGATTGCCATGGCGGCCAACGGCACGATGCACATCGCCGACATTGGCCTGGCTGAGTACGGCGGCGGCGGTGCGTTGAGTCCGAAGATCTTCAAGCATCGGATCGAGGACGAGTTCCTCGGCGACATGGGTATGGGCGATCTGGTCTGGCCGGAGGGGCTCGCGCTCGCGCGCGACGGCTCGGTCTGGTGCGCCGACGCATTCCATCACCGCATCTTCGGCTACGACGCCGAAGGCTCGCCGATTGGCGATTGGGGCGAGTTTGGCGACGCGCCCGGACAGTTCAACCGGCCCTCGGGACTTGCCTTCGACCAGGACGACAACCTGGTCGTCATTGACAGCCTCAACCATCGCGTGCAGAAGTTCACGATTGCCGGCGAGTTCATCAACGCGTGGGGAACTCACGGCTCCGACGCCGGGCAGCTCAATCAGCCCTGGGGCCTGACCATCGACGGCGAGGGCGCCTACTTCATCGCCGACTGGGCCAACGACCGAGTGCAGAAATTCGCTCCCGACGGCGAGTGTCTGGTTCGCTTCGGCTCCCGGTTCGCGGATCAGGGCATCGACGACGGCGGCAGTCTGAAGCGTCCGGCCGACGTCGCCGTGGACAGCGCGGGCGATGTCTACGTCTGTGACTGGGGCCACGGGCGCGTGCAGATCTACTATCCGGACGGCGACGTCATTTGCAGTCTCCAGGGAGATGCCCACGAGTTCTCCAAAGCCGCACAGCAGGTCATGGAAGTCAACATGGAGTACGCGCAGGCCTTCCGCCGCGTCAATCCGGTTGAGCTGATCAAGTTCGGCATCTTCGACCGCCCGCGCGGGATCGCCATCGACGGCCAGGACCGAATCGCAATCAGCGACGGAGGCCGAGGCCGGATACAGGTCTACCACAAGGATCACGACTACCTCGTCCCACAGTTCAACGCCTGACTCGTGTTGAGCCGAACGGAGCCGAGCGGGTCCCTGCGTGAAGCAGGGACTGGGAGTCGAGCGGGGAGCCCCCCTCTGCCTTCGGCATCTCCCCCCGCTTGCGCGGGGGGAGAGAGGGAGCCGTACGGGTCTGGACGGGTGGCGCGTTAGCCTGCGTCGGCAGGGTCTCAGACGGGGGAGGGCACGATGGACTGTGGGATTTTCTTTCTGCTCCAGTCGCCGACGGGGCAGAACCATGCCGAGGTGTTCAGTCGGGCGACTGAGCTGACGCAGAGGGCCGAGCGGCTGGGCTTCGACAGCGCCTGGTGCGCCGAGCATCACTTCTCAACCTACGGGTACCTCTCGCGCCCGCTGATGTTCGCCATGCACCTGGCGGCGCACACCGAGCGCATCCGGGTCGGTTCGGCGGTCGTGGTGCTGCCGCTGCATCATCCGCTGGTCGTGGCCGAGGAGATCGGCACCGCCGACGTGCTCAGCGGCGGGCGGCTCGATGTCGGGCTGGGGCGCGGATATCAGCGCTACGAGTTCGAACGCCTTGGTCATTCGCTCGACGAGAGCCGCGAGCGCTTCGACGAGGCGGTCGACATCCTGCTCAAGTCGTTCGCGGGCAAGCCCTTCGCGCACGAGGGCAAGTACTACTGCTTCGACGAGACCAGCGTCTTCCCCAGCCCGAGCCAGAAGCCGCACCCGCCGATCTGGGTCGTGGGCCAGAGCCCGGAGTCAATCGCGGCGACGGCGGAACGCGGCTTCAACCTGATCACCGGCGGTTTCGGCATTCCAATCGAGCGGCTGGCCGAGTTCAGAGAGACCTTCGACCGGGCGCTGCCGGATCCGGCGCAGCGCGAGGCGGTGCGGGTGAGTTCGCAGCGGGCGATCTACGTGACGCACGACGAGTCGGAGCTGCCGTCAATCGTCGAGCAGGCGCGCTGGAACATGCGCGTCACGCTGAGCCTGCGACAGGGTCTTGCCCGGGTCGACCACGGCCGCGCGCTCGCAGTTCCCATGGAGCAGGAACCGACCGTAGAGGAGCTGCTCGAGCGCTACCTGATCATGGGCACGCCGGACACCTGCATCGAGAAGATCAGGCAGTTGCGCGAGGTGATGGGCATCGACCACTTCAACGCCAACTTCTGGTTCGGCGACCTGTCGCAGGAGCAGGTACTGAGCTCGATGAACCTCTTCGCCCAGGAAGTGTTGCCGGTGTTGAAGTCAGGGGAGTTCTAGGCGCCGCCGGTGACGTCGATGGTGATGCCGGTGACGAAGTCGGCGTGGGACGAGGCGAGGAAGCAGACCACGTTGGCCTGATCGATCGGCTCGGCGATGCGGCGCAGCGGCGTGGCCGCGACTACCTGTTCCCTCAGTTCCGAGGGACGTTGCTCCCAGTGCCGGCGGATGCGCTCAGTCAAGGTGGCCGACGGGGCGATCGCGTTCACATTGATCCCTGCCGGCCCGAGCTCCAGGGCGAGCTTGGTCGTCATCGCGATGATCCCGCCCTTGGCCGCCGAGTACGCGCTGGAACTGGTGGCGCTCTTGCCGCGCCCGGCAATCGAGGCGAAGTTGACGATCTTGCCGCTGCCCTGTCGCTTCATGTGCGGAACCACCGCGTTGCAGAAGAGGAATGTGCCGCTGAGGTTGAAATCGAGCACCTGTTGCCATTCCTCCATGGTCAGCTCGTCGACAGCGGCGCCCGCGTCGGCGATGATTGTCGAGCCGCCGACGCCGTTGATCAGGATGTCGATCCGTCCGTAGCGATCGATCACGTCGGCGACGACGGAGTCGACGTCGTCCTGCTCCAGCGAGTTGGCGCAGTAGGCCATGTGCTCGCCGCCGCCGGCCTCGGCCAGCGCCAGCATCGCGCCGTCGAGCAGTTCGCGGTTGATATCGACGGCGGCGACGGTGCCACCCTCGGCGGCGATAATCTCGGCGCTGGCGCGGCAGATGCCTGCCGCGGCGCCCGAGATCAGCGCGACCTTGCCTCGGAATCGCGCGAATGTGGCATCGGTCATCTCGTGTTCCTCTCCGTCGTTAGCGGCCCTGGAAGTCGGGTTCGCGGCGCTCCCGCAGGGCGGCGCGCGCCTCGTCTGCGTCCGCAGACGTGGCCAGGATCGGCGAGGCGTTGGAGGTCAGCACCGCCGTGGTCTCCAGGGTGCTGTCCATCGCGGCGCGAATCACGCGCTTGTTGATCCAGGTGACGAGCGGCGGATTGCGCATGATCCGCGCGCAGAGGGCTCGGACTTCGTCCTCAAGCTCTTCGGCCGGGACGAGCCGGTTGAGCACACCCCACTCGGCCGCCGTCTGGGCGTCGAGGTGCCCGGTGAATGAGAACTCGAGCGCGCGGCCCAGTCCGGCCAGACGGGTCAGGTAGTACGCGCCGCCGTTCTCGATGATCTGGCCGACCTGCTGGTAGGCGATGAAGCGGGTGTGTTCGCAGCCGTAGCGGATGTCGCACTGCAGCGCCATATCCATGCCGAATCCGGCGGCGACGCCGTTGACCATCGCGACGGTCGGCTTGCGCACGTAGGAGATGTCGCGCATCAGCTTGGTCAGGCCATAGAAGAAGCGCTGGCGGGTCGCGTCGAGCCCGCCGGGCTCATAGGGTGCGTTGCCGAGATAGTTGTCGTCGGGTTCGAACTCGCCCAGGTCGGAGCCGCGCACATCGACTCCGGCGCAGAATCCGCGCCCCATGCCGGTCAGGACGATCACCTGCACGTCCGGATCATCGTCGGCGGCGCGCATGTACTCGCCGACTTTGGCCAGCGTGCCGGTGCGTTCGGTGCCGCCAACAGCTGCATTCAGCTTCTCCGGTCGGTTGAACTTGATCCAGAGGATGCCGCTGTCTTCCTTCTCATAGAGCAGGTAGGGGACCAGTTCGAGCTCTTGCATGGCGAAGCCTCTCTCTAGCCGCGACCAAAGAGCGGCATCTTGGTCGCCATCACGGTGATGAACGGGACGTTGGCGTCGAGCGGCAGGCGGGCCATGTAGAGGATCGCCTCGGCCACGTGCTCGACGTCGAAGGTCGGCTCGGGCATCCGCTCGCCGTTGGGCTGCGGCACGCCGCGGCCCATTGAAGCGGTCATCTCGGTCGCCGCGTTGCCGATGTCGATCTGTCCACAGGCGATGTCGTACTTGCGGCCGTCCAGCGCGGTCGACTTGGTCAGCCCGGTCAGCGCATGCTTGGTTGCGGTGTAAGGGGCCGAGTTGGGGCGCGGCCGATCGGCGGAGATCGACCCGTTGTTGATGATCCGTCCGCCGCGCGGGTCCTGGTCCTTCATGATCCGGAACGCCTCCTGGGTGCAGAGGAAGCAGGCGGTCAGGTTGAGGTCGACGACGTAGCGCCACTGCTCGAGCGACAAGTCCTCCAGCGGCAGCGGCGGCGCGCCGGACCCCGCGTTGTTGAAGAGCAGGTCCAGGCGACCGAAGTTCGCTCGCACCTGGGCAAACAGACTGGTCACCGACTCCGGCTGGGTCACGTCGGCGACGACGGCCAGTGTCCGTTCCGCGTCGTCGCCGGCCATCTGCCGGGTCTCTTCCAGCCGTTCGATCCGTCGCCCGGAGAGCACCACCGACCAGCCGTCGCGCAGCAGCGCGAGCGCGGATGCTCGGCCGACGCCGGAGCCTGCGCCGGTGATCACCGCCACAGGGTTCTTGACTTCACTATTCATCTCTCGGTCCTCTCCCAATGCCGTACGGTCGCGCCCATTCGAATCCTGCAAGCGTGGACTCCCGCGGGCGGTATTCGCAGCCGACCCAGCCGTCGTATCCGAGCTCGTCGATCAGGGACAGCACGTAGGGATAGTTGATCTCCTGCTCTGGGTCGGGCTCGTGACGCCCGGGGACGCCGCTGATCTGGACGTGACCGATCACGTCGAGATGCGTCCTGATCGTCTCGGTCAGGTTCCCTTCCATGATCTGCATGTGATAGCAGTCGTACTGCATCCGTACGTTGTCGCGATCGACCTGCTCGATGATCCGCCGCGCCTGGGCGCTGCCCGTGAGGAAGTAGCCGGGATTATCGGTCGTGTTGAGCGGCTCCAGCATGATTCTTGCATCCTGCGCAGCGGCGCGGTCGGCGGCCCAGCGCAGGTTGTCGATGAACGTAGTCTCGGCGTCAGGATGGTCGGTGCGGCCGGCGAGGCAGTGTATCTGGGAGCAGTCCAGGGACTTCGCGTATTCGAGCGTGGTTTCGATTCCACGACGGAAGTCGCACCGCTTACCCGGCACCGCGGCGAGGGCGACGGGCGTGTTGATCAGCGCCACAGTCAGGCCGGCTTCACATGCTCTCTCGGCCAGCAAGGGCGCCGGCTCGGAGTACGGCGCCTGGATCTCGACCGCGCGAAAGCCCGCCTCGGCCGCCGCCTGGAACCGCTCCAGCAGCTCCACTTCCTGGAACATCCACGACAGGCTGGCGGCGAGTTTCGGCATATCGGCATGCTAGGCGCTGACCCTCCCTGCCACCGCAACGCTCAGGAATAGACTGTGCGCGAGCAATGAGGAGCGGGTTATGAAGACGGAAGTGCATCCACTGAGCGGCGCGACGTACACCGAGCTCGGCGAGGGCAAAGTCCGTGTCGACAAGGCGCAGAAGTACGGCATCTTCGACTGGGAAGGCCACTATCTCGAGGGAGACCTGAAACACGCCGATCCGCACCTGTTGCAGTGGGTCGGCGGTCCGGAACTGCCGCCGCGGCCGTCCAGGAGCCGGAAGGAGCCAGCGGAAGACAAGAGCGAAGCGGGCGATCCGGGCATCATTCGTCGCGGCGGCTATCGCGCCCGCAGCACGCTCGACAACGCCATGGCGGCGGAGGCGTCTTACTCAGGCGGTATGTCCAGGGACGGAGAGCTCGACGAGTCGTTCACCCGCTACCGGGGCGACCCTGGCCGCGAGACAGCGGACGGCGTGCGCTCGACCGGTATCTCCTTCCTCGAACTGTTGGAGTTGGACCAGTACCCGGAGCGCATCCCCGAGACCCTGCGCATGGAGCGCTCGCAGCCGGGCGGGGTACGCAGGGTGCCGACCGAGCGCTACTACAGCCGGAAGTGGCACGACCTCGAGGTTGAGCGGCTCTGGAAGCGGGTCTGGCAAATGGCCTGCCACGTGGACGACATCCCCGAGATCGGCGACTACATCGTCTATGACGTCGCCCATCTCTCCTGGATCGTGGTGCGCACCGGCGCGGCCGAGTTCAAGGCCTACAACAACGCCTGCCTGCACCGCGGGCGCCAGTTACGAGAATTCGACGGCAAGCAGGCGACCGAGTTCCGCTGCCCCTTCCACGGCTGGTGCTGGGAGCTGGACGGCTCGTTGCGCGAGATTCCCTCGGAGTGGGATTTTCCCGAGGTGCGTGAGGACGTGGGACAGTTGCCGGAGGCGCGGGTCGGCACCTGGGGCGGGTTCGTCTTTATCAATCCGGATCCCGAGGCCGAGCCGTTCGAGGACTTCCTCGGCTCCTTGCCGGCGCACTACGAGAAGTACGACTACGAGATCAAGTACAAGCAGATGCACGTGGCCAAGATCGTGCGGGCCAACTGGAAGGTGAACCAGGAGGCCTTCATGGAGGGCTACCACATCATCGCCACGCATCCGCAACTGATGATCTACGGCGGCGACGGCGCCAATCACCAGTACGACTCGTTCGACAACTGGTCGCGGGCCGTCACGCTGGCGGTGCGGACCAGCCCGCACCTGGACATCCACCCGCCGCGCGAGGAGCTGTCCGAGTCGCGCAACAAAATGGCCGACATGATGCGCGAGAGTCTGCGCGATGTGATCGGTGACCGGGTCGATATCTACTGCGACGCCGAGTTGATCGACGGGCAGTACAACAACCTCTTCCCCAATTTTCATCCCTGGGGATCGTTCAGCCGGATCGTCTACCGGTTCCGCCCCTACGGCGACGACCCCGAGATGTCGATCATGGAGGTGATGTACCTCTCGCCCTGGCCGGAGGACCAGCCCAAGCCGCCGGCCGCGCCGATCCACTGGCTGGGCCCGGACGATCACTGGACCGAGGCGCCCGAGATGGGCGGCCTGGCCCGCGTGCTCAACCAAGACAGCTACAACCTGCCCAAGATCCAGAAGGGGCTCAAGGCGAAGGTCAATCCCTTTATCTACCTGGCCGCCTATGAGGAGGGCAAGATTCGCCACTTCCACGACCTCTACGACAGGTGGGTGGCCTACGACGAGAGCTAACCGCTACTCGGTCTCATAGAGCGGCGAAGACGGCGCGTTCGCCGCGGCAGATTCGGTGATCTCCAGCATCGCGCGGATGCGCTGTGCTTCGAACTCTCGCTCCGCTTCAGCGAGCGAGTAGGCATGTGCGGCGATGCCGCCGATGCCGTGTGATCCCCAGGCGACGACGAGATCTTCGATCTCGCGCAGCACGGGCGACGGCGCCGCCTTGCGCGGCAGACGCAGTTCGGCGATCCGGGTCCAGGCCGATGCCAGCGAAGCGGGGCTCACGGGCTCGGTCGATACGTCGGCGACCGCCGCTCGCAGCCGCGCGAGCGTGGGCTCAAGCTGCTGCGCCGTGTACGTCGCGTCTTCGTGCTCGCGGAACATCTGCGGCAAATCGAAGTCGTCGAGCATAATGGAGTTACGCCCGATCGAAGAGGATGTGCAGGTCGTTGAGGCCGCGCAGGATGAAGCTGGGCACGTGGCTCGGAGCGGGGTGGGCAGGATCGAGCCGGAAGTTGGTCATCCGAGCCAGCACTTCCTCGAAGGCAACCCGAATTTCCAGCCGGGCGAGCGCTGCGCCGATGCAATAGTGCGGCCCGGCGCTGAACGCGACATGACGCGGCGCGTTCTCGCGGCTGACATCGAACTGGGCTGCATTCGCGAAGGCGCACTCATCGCGGTTGGCGGCCGAGTAGAGCAGCATCAGCCGCGCGCCCGCTTCCAGCTCAACGCCGCCGAGCGTGACCGGCCTCGTCGTCGTGCGGAAGAGGGCGCGGACGGGCGACTCCACCCGCAGCGCTTCCTCGGCCATGTTGCCGATCAGCGACGGATCGGCCTGAACGGCAGCGAGCTGGTCCGGGTTCTCGATGAACAGCAGCATGGCGCTGCCGATCAAGTGCGCGGTCGTCTCCTTGCCCGCGACCTGGAGCTGTTGCAGGATGCTCAGGATCTCCGCATCGTGGAGCGGTCGCGAGCCGTCGTCGGTCTCCAGTTCCGCCGTTGCCAGTGTGGTCAGGATGTCGTCCTGCGGATTGCGGCGCCGCTCCTCGGCGCGCTCGAGAAAGAACTCCTGTAGCTCGATCCCGGCCTTGAGGATCGCGCGCTCCTCATCCGGGGGAATCCTGCGCTCGAGACCGCCGATGGCGAAGTCGGCGCGGCGCTTGAACTCCTTGAGGTCGGAGCGGGGCACGCCGATCTGGTCGGCGATTACAGCCATCGGCAGTTCGTCGGCGAACTGCCTGGTGAAGTTGACTTTGCCATCGTCGATGAATCCGTCGATCAGATCGGTGACGATCTCGCGGACGTAGCCTTCCATGCCCATCACGCGGCGCGGGGCGAGCGCCTTCTCAACCAGCGAACGGTAGCGGCGGTGGTAGGGCGGATCAGCCGCCAGCAATGTGGGGATGCTCGCCCGTCCAAAGGTGCGTCGCAACTGGGCAAGCTCTTCGTCGGGTTCGGCCCGCGCGCGGCCGGGCAGGGCCGCGCCGCCCACTGCCATCGCTGACGAGTAGGTCTCGGGATCGTGGACGACTTCCTGCAGCAGGTCGTAACCGCTCACGATGGTGACGCCGAGCTCTGGCTCTGGGTACACCGGTGCCTCGGCGTGCAACGCCGCGTAGTAGGGGTAAGGGCACTCGAGCGTCTCGGGGTCGATTGGGTTGAAGTCGCTGAGCGCCATGACCGACTCCTCTGTGCTGCACGGATGGCGACGTGTGGCCGCATTCTATGTCGCTCACGGCGATACCCGCTTCCGTCAACCGCCTCCCGCTGAGCGGGGGGAGGAGGGGAACGTGCGAGTCGCGATGCTCGCAATCTGAATCCCCGATAATGGCGCCAACTCACTCTGAGGGGAGCGGAACGTGATTGAATCGCTGGGCATTGAGCACCTGTTCGACCTCACGGCGGAGGAGAAGATCCTCGCGTTCTTCACTCCGTTAATCATCTTTGCGGCGTTCGCGGTCGCTCAGATCGCCTTAGCGGCGCGCACGGTGACCGGGTACGTCACCAATGCCGAGACCGGGCAGCCCCGCAGCTACCGCCTCAATGGGCTCCTGGTCTTCGCGATCATGGTGATCATCTGGGCCACTGAAGCCACGGGGATGCCGCGCGACTGGTTCTACCGCTCGTCGCTCTGGGCGGTCTTCGGGGGGACGGTCTTCACCGTCATCTTCTCTCTGATCGCCGTGTTCGGCCAGCCTCAGGGCGAGGTGAAGAACCCGATCATCGCGTTCTATCTCGGACGCAAGCAAGAGTTCTCGTTCTTCAACGAGTACTTCGACGTCAAGATGTGGTTCTACGTCGTCGGCGGGGCGATGTTGTCGCTGAACGCGCTGTCCGGGGCGGTCTGGCACCATGAGAACTTCGCCGACGCGAATCTCGGCGTCTTTCTCTACGCAGGCATCTACACCTTCTACATCACCGATTACTTCATCTGGGAGCGGGTGCAGCTCTACACCTACGACCTGATTCACGAGAACACAGGCTTCAAGCTGTTCTGGGGCGGGCTGGTGGTCTACGGCTGGCTGTTCATCCTTCCGTTATGGGCGATGGCCAACCAGCCGGACCCGGGCTTCTCGGCGGCGGCCGAGTACGCAATCGTCGGCGGCGCGGCGGCGCTGTTCCTGACCGGTTGGACGATTTCGCGGGGGGCGAGTCTGCAGAAGTACTGGTTCAAGCGATGGCCCGATCGCAAGTTCCTGTGGTTCGAGCCGGAGGTCATTGAGGCCGGAAACCGCAAGATCCTGTGCAGCGGCTTCTGGGGCGCGGCGCGTCACTTCAACTACTTTGGCGAGGGCCTGTTCGGCCTGGCGATCGCGCTCAGCTTCGGCCACTTCGGAAATCCCTGGGCCTGGAGCTACATGATCTTCGTCGTGACGATGTTCACCTGGAGGCAGATCGAGGACGACCGCGCCTGCGCCGAGAAGTACGGCCCCGAGAAGTGGGCCGAATACCAGCAGCGCGTGCCGTGGCGGATCGTGCCTCGCGTCTACTAAGGCACGACCGCACGCGACGCTCGTGCGAACGAGTGGCAGTGTCCGTCCTCGACTTGAACGGCGGGCCTGTTTGCTCCACGCTGCGTCGATGACCGTCGGAGTAGAGCGCGAGATGATAAGACGATGACCGAATCCGCCTACGACCCCACGACCTACGAACCGCTCACATTTCACGACGCGGCAGAGAGGTTTCGTCTGGGCGAGGACTCGCCCAGCGACTACCTGGAGCGTTGCCTGGCGACAGTTGAAAAGCGTGAGCCGGCTGTCCAGGCCTTTGCCCATCTCAACCCCGTGTTGGCTCGGGAGTCGGCGGCGGCGAGTTCGCAGCGCTGGGCGACGGGGAACCCACTCTCACCGATCGACGGGATGCCGATCGGGATCAAGGATCTGCTGGAGACGAAGGACATGCCGACCGAGTTCGGCTGCGAGGCCTGGCGCGGCAACTTCCCCAACCGCGACAACGCGGCGGTCTGGGCGCTGCGTCAGGCGGGCGCCGTGATCCTGGGCAAGACCGTGACGGCCGAGCTCGGCGGCTCGCATCCGGGTCCCACGACCAATCCGTTCGACCCGACGCGCTCGCCCGGTGGCTCGTCGTCGGGATCGGCTGCGGCGGTAGCGGCGAGGATGCTGCCGGCGGCAATCGGCTCGCAGGTCGGCGGATCGATCATCAGGCCCGCCGGGTACTGCGGCAACGTGGCGCTCAAGCCGAGCCAGGGCGGGATCAACCGGGGCGAGCGCCAGGCGACCAGCATGAGCACGCACGGCGTCCACGCGGGCTGCATCGAGGACATGTGGCAGGTCGCCATCGAGATCGTCAAGCGCGCCGGCGGCGATCGCGGCTGGCCGGGCATCCAGGGTCCCGAGACGACGCCCGCGCCGCACAAGCCCGCACGCTTGATCGTCCTGGAGACCGAGGGCTGGGCGAACCTGGACGAGTCGAGCAAGCAGGGATTCGCCGCGCTGCTCGATCAACTGCGAGACCAGGGAGTCGAAACGCTCGGACGCAGAGACAGCCGCCTCGTCGAGTCACTGGAGTGTGCAATCGCCGACGCCGGCCGGGTCTGCAACTCGATCACCAACTGGGAGAATCGCTGGGCGACGCGCAACCTGGTCGATCTGCATCCCGAGGGCGTCAGCGAGCGGGCCAGGGCGGCGTTGGCGCACGCCGAGTCGATGTCAGTTGACGACTACCGGGCGGCGCTGCTGGCCCGCGACCTGGCGCAGCAGGCTCACGCGGCCGTCGCCGCTGCCGCCGACGCGATTATCACCCTCTCTTGTCCCGGACCGGCCCACGTCTGGCTCGGTGATCAGCCGGGCGAGCCGCTCGCGCCGCTGCCGACCGGCAGTCCGGTGTTCAACTTCCCCAGCTCGATGCTCTTCGCTCCGGCGGTGACGATGCCGCTGATCAGCGTCGGCAGGATGCCGGTGGGCGTCCAGGTGTTTGGTCAGCAGGGGCAGGACGCGGCGATGACGTCGATCGCGCGTTGGATGCTGGAGTCGGTGTCGCCGGTCGTGATTGCCTAGTGCATCACCAGGCCGCCGTCGACGTTGAAGGCCTGACCGGTGATGTTGCGGGCGCCGGGGCCGGCGAGGAAGCGGGCCATGTCACCGATATCCTCCGGCTCGTTGGCGCGGCCGATCGGGATGCGGCGATCGCGGGCGGCTTCGAGCTCGGCCATGCTCTGTCCCGAGCCCTCGGCGCGATCCTGCATGTTGGTGATCGAGAGCTCAGTCACGGTGACGCCGGGACAGATCGCGTTGACATTGATGTCGTGACGGGCGAGCTGATGCGCGGCGATCATGGTCATCGACAGAACCGCGCCCTTGCTCGCCGCGTAGGCGGCGTTCGAGGTGCCGGTGTAGCCCTTGCCGGCGATCGAGGCGATGTTGATGATCCGCCCGCCGCCGCCTTGTTCGATCATTTCCCGGGCCGCGCGCTGCATGCAGAAGAAGACGCCCTTGGCGTTGACGCGGTGGATGCGATCCCAGTCCGCCTCGGCGATGTCCATCACGTACAGATAGCGGGTCACGCCGGCGTTGTTGACCATGATGTCGATCCGGCCGAACGCGTCTCTGGCATCTCCGACCATACGGTCGATCTCGCCAAGGTCGCCCACATCGGCGTGGAGCGACAGCCCTTCCGATCCCAACGCCCGAACTTCCTCGCTCGTGTTCATGGCGTTCTCGGCGTCGATGTCGGCCGCGGCGACGTTTGCGCCGGCCTCGGCGAGGCGCAGCGCGATGGCCCGGCCGATCCCGCGTCCCGCGCCGGTCACGACGGCGTTCTTGCCGGCGAGTTCCATGGCCGTTCATCTTTCTCGTTAGTCGGTGTGCTGAGCCTAGATTCGGCATCAGGGAGTTTCAACGCCCAATCAGACCGCCGCTCACCGCTGCCGTGAAATCCCTATCCTCGTCCCGACACCGATCTGCCTGAGAAAGAGCCCGACATGACCACCGTTAGCCAATCGCCATCGTCCGCCGTCCGAGACCGGCTTGACCATCCGATCATCGACGGCGACTCGCACATCGTCGAGTTCATGCCGATGTTCTTCGACTACCTCAAGGACGTCGGCGGCTCGGAGATCGTCAAGCGCTACCGCGACTCCAGCGTCAGCCGCCGCTGGGCCGCGATGAGCTGGGACGAGCGCCGCGCCGAGCGCGTCACCGTCCCGCCCTGGTGGGCGCTGCCGACCGAGAACACGCTCGACCGCGCCACGGCGATGCTGCCGCGCCTGCTGCACGAACGGATGGACGAGGTCGGCATGGACTTCGTCGTGCTCTATCCGACGATTGGTCTGGGCTTCCCGCACATGCAGGACGACGAGGTCCGTCAGGCCGTCTGCCGCGCCTTCAACCAGTTCACCGCCGAGCAATACGGCGAGTTCTCCGACCGCATGACCGTTGCCGCCGTGATCCCGCTGCACACGCCGGAAGAGGGCATCGCGGAACTGGAGTACGCGCACTCGCTCGGCTTCAAGGTGGCGCAGATGCCGGCCTTCGTCCGCCGGCCCGTGCCCGCCGTCGCCGAGAAGTACCCGGAACTGGCCAACCAGGTGACCTGGCTGGACTCGTTCGCAATCGACAGCGAGTACGACTACGACCCGTTCTGGCAGCGCTGCATCGACCTCGGCTTTGCCGTCGCGTCGCACTCTTCCGGCATGGGCTTCATCGACCGCGCCTCGATCTCCAACTACATGTACAACCACATCGGCCACTTCGCCGCCGCCGGCGAGGTGCTCTGCAAGTCGCTGCTGATGGGCGGCGTGACGACCCGTTTCCCCGAGCTGCGCGTGGCGCTGCTCGAGGGCGGCGTGGCCCACGGCGCGCGGATCTACGCAGACATCATCGCGCGCTGGGAGAAGCGCGGTCCCGAGCAGCTCAATCATCTCGATCCCGACAATCTCGACATTGAGCTGGCGCAAGATCTGTTCAGTCGCTACGGCGGCGAGTTGACTGAGGGCAAGCTCGACGATCTGCCCAGGACGCTGGGCCTCACAGCCCCGGACGTCGAAGAGAGTCTCAAGGACAACTTCGCGGCGATGAACATCGAGCGGGCCGAGGACTTCTACGACCGCTTCGTGCCCTCGTTCTACTTCGGTTGCGAGGCCGACGACCCGATCACGGCCTGGGCCTTCGACGACCAGGTCAACCCGTTCGGCGCCAAGATCCGCGCGTTCATGAGCACCGACCTGGGCCACTGGGACGTGCCCGATATGTCGGAAGCGGTCGCCGAGGCCTACGAGCCGGTCGAGAACGGACTGATCAGCCCCGAGGACTTCCGCGACTTCGCCTTCACCAACCAGCTCCGCCTCTACGCGCACAACAACCCCAACTTCTTCAAGGGCACGATCGTCGAAGAGGCCGCCGCCGACGCGCTGGCCGTGGAATCGGCGAACGGGGCGTAGTCTCCATTCTGTCTGGAAGGCGGCGCGAGTTTACGTACTCCCTTCTCCCTCCGCTTCGCGGGGGGAGATGCCGAAGGCAGAGGGGGGCTTCAGGAAGAGAGCGAACAAACCATGCGTATCTCAGTGCTGGGCGGGAGCGGGTTCATTGGTCCGCGGGTGATGCGGCGGCTGGTTGAGCATGGGCACGAGGTCCACTGCATGGACATCAACCCCGGCGCGCCGGTCCTTGATCCGTTGCGCGACCAGGTAGAGATCATGCACGGCGACATCACCGTGATGGGCGACGTGGTCGAGGCGCTGGTCGCGGCCAAGCCGGACCGCGTGCTCAATCTCGCCTACGTGCTGGGCGCGTCCGAGGCAGACCCGCATCCGCAGGTGAAGATCAACATCCTGGGCATGGACAACTGCTTCGAGGCGGCGCGCCTGCTCGATATCCGACGCGTGGTCTACGCGAGCTCGCTTGCTGTCTACGGCCCGCAGCGGCTGCACGGCGAGAAGATGGTGACCGAGGACGATCTTTGCCTGGGCCGGGGCATCTACTCGGTGTCCAAGCGATTCAACGAACACCAGGCGGACTGGTACAACCATGCCTACGACATGGCGATCACAGGCATCCGCCCGGCCAACATCACCGGCCCGGACAAGCTGCGCGGATCGATGAATCACGTCCAGTGCCAGGTGCTGCCCGCGCGCGAGGAAGCGGTCCGCTTCCCCTACCGCGACACGATGACCCTGCCGCTGCACGTGGAGGACATCGCCGAGGTCTTCGTCCGCGTCACGCTGGCCGAGCAGACGGCGCACGCGATCTACAACTCGGGCGGCCACCCGACCAGCATCGGCGAACTCGCCGACGCCGTGCGCCGGTTCCTGCCCAATGCGCAGATCGATTTCGACGCCGACGAGGGCGGCCACGACGCCTCAGGCCTCTACCTGATGGACAACTCGCGCCTGGTCGAAGAGTTCGAGGTCCAGTACGCGCCCTTCGATCAGCGCGTCCTGGAGACAATCAACGAGGTCCGCCGCTCGGAAGGTCTACCTGAGGTGAACTAGGCGGGCGCCCCCTCACCCCAACCCTCTCCCCAAGTGGAGAGGGAGTTCAGATTCTCTATTCCCTCTCCCGCTGGGAGAGGGCTAGGGTGAGGGTCTGCAGAGCGAAGGGACGAATCTCATGGCTACGTTCGTACTGATCCACGGCGCCTACCAGGGCGGCTGGATCTGGTCGCCGGTGGCAGCGCGGCTGCGGGCGCAGGGACACGACGTGTACGCGCCCTCGCTGGACGGCTGCGCCGAGCGCTCCGCCCAGGTGCGGCCCGGCATCACCACGGAAACCCACGCCGAGGAACTCGTCGAGCTGATGCGCTACGAGGACCTCGACGATGTGATCCTGGTCGGCACGTCGTCGGGCGGCATGGTCCTGGCGCGGGTCGCCGAGCGGGCGCGCGAGCGGGTGCGGCGGATTGTCTTCGTCGACGCGCTCGCATTGCTCAGCGGCGAGACGATCCGCGACATCGTCTCCGGCGCAGCTATTGACGACTCGGACGTCGCCACCGGACCGCGGCCCGAGGGGATGCTCGAGGCGCTGAGCGCAAGCATGGACGCGGACCTCGCCCAGTGGGCCGCCGACCGGTTCGGACAGCATCCCGCCGCCGTGTTCAACCGTCCGGTCGAGCTGGACTCGTTCTGGGACCAGTCCTGGGACGCCACCGTGATCTGGTGCCGCCAGGCGCCGAATCCGGGGCACGCACATCAACAACGCTGCGCGCAGCGGCTCGGCGCTCGCTGGCATGAGCTGGAGACCGGCCACTATCCGATGCTGAGCACGCCCGACGAACTGACCCGCCTGATCCTCGAGGGCGAGCGATAGGCTGGCCTCTGACTCAGTGACACAGGACACGACTACAGGACCAGTTCAGGACCAGCCATGCCCAAGCAGATTCAATCGACGATCACGAGCGGCGGGGAGCTCCGGCTTGAGCTCGCCGAGGTGGAGACTCCTGCGCCCGGCCCGGACGAGGTGGTGATCCGGGTCGAAGCGTCGCCGATCAACCCGTCCGATCTCGGCCTCTTGCTGGGTACGGCCGACATGAGTCAGGCGGTCGCGTCGGGCACTGCGGAGGCTCCGGTCGTGACTGCGCCGGTGCCTGCCCACCTGCTTTCGATGCAGGCGGAGCGCTTCGACGAACCGATGCCGGTCGGCAACGAGGGCGCGGGCGTCGTGGTCGAGGCCGGGTCGAGCGACGCGGCCCAGGCACTGATGGGCAAGACGGTCGCCGTGATCACCCGCGAGATGTACTCGCAGTACCGCGTCGTCCACGTGAACCAGTGCCTGGTCCTGCACGAAGGCACGACGCCGCGCGAGGGCGCGTCCTGCTTCGTCAATCCGCTGACCGTGCTGGGCATGGTCGAAACGATGCGGCTGGAGGGTCACACGGCGATGGTGCACACGGCCGCCGCGTCGAACCTGGGTCAGATGCTGCAGAAGGTCTGCACCGACGAGGGCATCCCGCTGGTCAACGTGGTTCGGAGGCCCGAGCACATCGACCTGCTCAAGGGGCTGGGCGCGACTCACGTCTGCGACACCAGCTCCGACAGCTTCACCGACGACCTGACCGAGGCGCTGATCGAGACCGGCGCGACGCTCGCGTTCGACGCGACCGGCGGCGGTCCGCTCGCCAGTCAGCTCCTGACCTGCATGGAGGCCGCAGCGCGGGTGAACAGCCCTGGATTCAACCGCTACGGCTCCAGCGTGCACAAGCAGGTCTACATCTACGGCGGCCTCGACACGACGCCGACGGTGCTGCACCGCAACTACGGCATGGCCTGGGGACTCGGCGGCTGGCTGCTGACGCCGTTCCTCGAACAGGTCGGGCCGGAGGCGGCCGAGCGTTTGCGCCAGCGCGTGGCCGACGAAGTCACGACTACCTTCGCCAGCGACTACGTGATGGAGATCTCGCTGGCCGAGGCGCTCGACCTCGAACACATCGCGGTTTACAACAAGCGCGCGACCGGCGAGAAGTACCTGATCAATCCGCACAAGAACGGCGGCTAATCGCGTTGCAGAGGGCCGCATGGACCTGACCTGGTTCTCGCCCAAGATTGAGAAGCGCGCGAGCGGCATTCATGGTCGCGGCCTGTTTGCCCGCGAGTTGATTGCGCGCGACGAGATCGTGATCGTCAAAGGCGGCTACGTGCTGAGCGAAGCGCAGCGCGACGCCGTCTCGCTGGAACTGGGACCGTCGGAGATTCAGATCACCGAGGAGCTGTTCATCGGACCGACCACGCGCGCCGAGCGCGAGGGCGGGATGATGCATCTCAATCACTCCTGCGAGCCCAATCTCGGCCTGCAGGGACAGATCGTCTTTGTCGCCATGCGCGAGATCGCGGCGGGCGAGGAACTGAGCATCGACTACGCGATGACCGACGACGAGCCGTACGAGATGACATGCGACTGCGGCGCCGAGCTGTGCCGCAAGCTGATCACCGGCTTCGACTGGCAGGACCCGGAGATCCAGTCCCGCTACGACGGGTACTTCTCCTGGTTCATCCAGCGCCGCATCGACGCCGAGCGAACGGGTTAGCGCGGACCGTTGAGGGCGCGGTCGAGCGCCGCCAGTTCGTCGCTGTTCCAGCGCTTCGAGATCTCGGTGTCCGGCGCCATCAGGTTCGAGCCGTGAAATGCGCCCGGGTAGACGCGCAACTCAACCGGCACATCGGCCGCCAACAGCGCCTGCGCGTAGGCGATGTCCTCGTCGACGAACAGATCGAGCGTGCCCACGTTGATGTATGCGGGCGGCAGTCCGGCGAGGTCGGTGGCTCGCGAGGGCGCGGCGTAGGGCGAGACGTCGTCGCCGCCGGCATTGCCCGAGAGATAGGCATCCCAGCCGGCGAGATTGGCGGCTCGGTTCCAGACCCGATCGTCGACGATCGCCTGGCTGCTGCGGGTGACGTTGCGGTCGTCCAGCATCGGGAAGACGAGCAACTGGAAGCAGACCTCGACTTCGCCGCGGTCGCGGGCGACCAGCGCCAGACCGGCCGCCAGCCCGCCGCCGGCGCTGCCGCCGCCGATCGCGATCCGGCTGCGGTCGATGCCGAACTCGTCGGCCGAGGACGCGAACCAGCGCAGGCCGGCGTAGCAGTCCTCGATCGGCGCCGGGAACGGGTGCTCGGGCGCGAGCCGATACTCGACCGACGCCACCATCACGTTCAGTTGATCGGCCACGTTGGCGCAGTACGGGTCGCTGCCCGCCACGTCGCCCAGCACCATCCCGCCGCCGTGGATGTAGTAGAGCGCCGGGGCATTGGTCGGCAATGAGGCGGGTCGATAGGTGCGGACCATCACGTTGGGCGCGCCATCCGGACCGGGCGCCATGTGATCCTCGACCGACACGTTGTCGGGCAGAGGCGCCGCCGCCAACATCTCGCGCAGGCCCTCCATCACGGTGCGCGTGGCGGGGATGTCGGACAGGTCCAGTCGGAACGGCAACGCCTGCAGCACCGCAAGGTGCTCGGCGTCCATGTGCGCCTCAATGTCGAGAGCGGGAGTAGTCATCGGATCGGCTCCTCGTCGTGTCGCGTTCAGCCAACCGCAGACTAGCGCCCGTCGACCGCCTGCCTGCCACGCACCCTGTCCCCTCTCCCCCCGCTTTGCGGGGGGAGATGCCGAAGGCAGAGGGGGGCGCTCCCCCGTCCCAGAAAAAAACACGTGGCGGGACCGGGTTGCGGATTAGAGCGGGTCGTCGTCGGGGTCTGCGGGTTCGTCTTCGTCTGCGGTCTCGGCGCCGTTGGGTCGGAGGGCGCGCATGACGGCGTCGATGTTGCGGTTGAGCGGCGAGAGGATGGAGACGAGCTTGCAAGCGGCGTCGACCTGGATATGAGGCGGGAACCCGTCCCCGGCCAACTCGGCCAGCCGCTGCACGGCGGATCGGAAGTTGAGGTCGATGCCCACGCCGGTTCTCCTCTCGGTGTGGGATCGATGGTATCAGGACATGCGTTCGGTGGACGACGCGGGCTGTCTCTTCAGTCCCCTCTCCCTTTGGGAGAGGGCTAGGGTGAGGGTCCCCCACCTGTGCGACACTCCAATCATGCCCAATTAGACCGAACCCACAGTCAACGTCGAACTTGGCAAACTTCTCCAGGGCATGATGCGGACCTGCCTCGTGCGCTCCGAGCACACCGGCCTGATCGTCGGACAGCACGGCGCCCAGATCGACAACCTGATCACCGCCGCCGGACGCTCGCCCGTCGCAGTCGAGGCCGAGTTCCTGCCGAACACCGGCGAAGCCGACGCTATGGGCCGGCTGGGCAAGAGAATCGTCGATCAACCGCGACCCGTCGAAGCCGCCATCGCGCTGCGCTATCCGCCTGAGCTCAAGACAGCCGACGACCTCGAATCAGCGCTGCGAGGTGCGACGTTCTCCTATTGCGTTCTCTACGACGAACGCGACAAAGACGACAACCATCTGCGCTTTCCGGTGTCTGGGTGGCTCGAAGGTAGGCTCGACGACCTCGCTGATCTGACTCGCCTCGTCTCGGTCCCTCAGAAGGCCGTTGACCAGGCAGCCGATTCGCTACAGACAGGAATCGAACGAGCCGCAGTCGTTCTCGACGACATGGCCGAGACGCAGCGGCATGTGGTTCGCTCGGTGGCCGACATGTTGGGCATGCGCAACGTGCCGCAGACGCGGCGCATGGCCTGCGCAATCATCGCCAACGCGTTGATCTTCCACGAGCGAATCACCGGGATGCACGAGGGCATCAACCCGCTGCTGCAAGTCTGCGGCCCCGATGTCTCCAATCCCCAGTTCAAGACCCTGACCGCCTGGGACGCAATCCTCAAGATCAACTACTTTCCCATCTTCGCCATCGCCCGCGATCTGCTGCGCCAACTCCCGGCCGGAGCCGCCAAGCAGATCCTCGATGTCCTGCGCGACACTGCGCAGGAGGTCGACGCCGCGGGCGTCGACAACGCTCGCGACCTGACGGGCCGCATCTTCCAGCGCCTGATCTCCGACCGCAAGTACCTCGCGAGTTTCTACACGCGGCCCGCGTCGGCGGCCCTGTTGGCGCGGCTGGCGGTCGCCAAGCTGGAGGGCGTCGATTGGTCGGATCCCGAAGCGGTCCCCAGGCTCCGCGTCGGCGACTTCGCCTGCGGCACCGGCGCATTGCTGTCCGCCGCTTACGAGCAGATCGCGGCCCGCCACGAGCGCGCCGGCGGCGACCCGGCCGAACTGCACGCGCCGATGATGGAGCAAGTGCTCTACGGCTGCGACGTGATGCCCTCGGCGGTGCACATCACTGGCGCGACGCTCGCTGGCGTGCAGCCCGACATCGGCTACCAGCAGTCGCGCCTCTACACCATGCCCTATGGGCGCCAGGAAGACGGCAGCGTCCAGATCGGCTCGCTCGAACTGCTCAAGGCCTCAAACCTGCTCACCCTGTTCAACACCAGCGATCCCGCGCTGCAGACTGGCAGCGAAGGTGAGATGACGGCAGCGCAGGTGGCCGTCGAGATTCCCGATGGGGGCTTTGACCTCGTGATCATGAATCCGCCGTTCACCCGCGCCGGGTCAGACTGGGAGGGACCTGCACGGGAGTCCGACTATGTGAAGCACTTCCGAGGACTGGGCACGACGCTGGGTACGCAAAAGGACATGTCTGCCATTCTCAGTCGCTACTCCAAGGACACTTGCTACCACGGCTACGCCGGTATCGCGTCGGCCTTCGTCGCACTTGCGAACAAGAAGCTCCGGCCCGGGGGTGTGCTCGCCCTCGTGTTGCCGCTGTCCATTGCCAACGGCGTGTCGTGGCAGGGGGTGCGAACACTCCTGGCTAATGACTACACCGACGCGACGGTGGTCAGCATTGCCGCCAACGGCGATGACATGTCATTCAGCTCCGACACGGGCATGGCGGAGTGCCTGGTCGTGGCGCGACGACGCAAAGACTCAGATGTCAGCCACAGCGAGCGGGTGCACTTCACGTCGTTGCATCAGCGTCCGCCCAGCTTTGCCGACGCCGACGCCATTGCCAAACACATCGTTGCAACTGAGCCAGTGCGCACTCTGGAAGATGGCCCGTACGGCGGAACGGCGATTGTCGTTGGAGATGACAGGTCGGGCGAATCTATCACTACTCCGATTGGCAGGCACGTCGACGGCTGGGGAGCAGTACGCGTCCTGGACTATGCGGTTGCTCAATCTGCATACGCGCTAAACCATTCGCAGCTATCTCTCCCTGGCTCTTCCAAGTCGCTTCGCCTTCCGGTTGCGCGGCTCGACAGCCTGGGTACACGCGGGATGCACCACATCAACATTGCCGGCGCCAAGGCGCCCTTCGAGAAGCTGCCACCGAGTCCGACAGCCACGTACCCATCGCTCTGGAACCACAATCACAAGAATGAGACGAGAATCTTGTGTGTGCCGGATTCACAACTGCAACCAAGAGTTGGTAGGGAGACTGAGGCAGCTCAGGTGTGGTCCACTGCGAGCCGTGCACACTTGAATCAAGAATTCACCTTTGGCGCTCAAGCCCTACTGATTGCCTTCACCGAAGGCGCTTCCATCGGCGGAAGTGTCTGGCCGAACGTGAGGTTCAGAGATCCGCGATTCGACTACTCACTGACCGTCTGGGGCAACTCCAGCTTGGGATTGCTGAGCTATTGGTGGCATTCCACTAGGCAGCAGTCCAGCAAGGCTCGAACGACAGTCAGGACAGCCGAGTCGCTTCCGATCCTCGACTTTCGCGAGCTCAGCGACGACCAACTGGCAACCGCCGAGGACATCTTCGACGACTTCCGTGAGCGCGATCTTCAGCCGGCATACCTCGCCGATGCCGATCCCAACCGCGCTCTGCTCGACCGCCGCGTGATCTGCGACCTGCTCGATTTCGACGAGTCGGTCTACGAGGGCGTCCGCCGCCTCGCCGCCAAGTGGTGCGCCGAGCCGTCGGTACACGGCGGCAAGGCCCGCCCGCCTGACGCCAGATTTGTCAGTTGAGCGACACGCCGCCACAGAGGCTGTTCAACCACCGAGGCCTGTTAGCCAGCCCAAGAGACTCTTCACACAGTTTGCAAGCAATAGGGTGCCTACTGTCCTTGAGATCCGGCCAATCAGCCTTCTGAGCGAGGAACCGCCTGGGGCGCGTAAGCGTGGCAGAACACGAGACACGGATCTCCGAGGCTCGTCTTGTTCCTCGTAGGACTCTTCCTCAGATCGCTCGACTATCTCACTGCCATCCGGCTTGCGCTCCGTCCGGGACGTGGCACGACGTGTACGCTTGACTCTCATCGGGAGGTTCCCCTCTCGGTGTCTTCCGGCCAGTGGAGCCATGCTTCGCGCAAAGTCGCAATGGCTCCACTGGCCTTCGTTGTCGGTCACTGTGTGTTCCTCTCCATCCCAGACGGCAACGAGAGCGGCAGCTCTGGTTGTTCGGGATCCTCTTGATGCAGCCTTCGCCATATGAGGCTGCCGAGGGCCTGCCAGGTGCTGTCAAAATCGGCTTTCTCCTTGAAGGAGCGTATGTCCGCCTCGGAAATGCCGTGGACAAGAACCGACGGACCGTCAGAAGAGGTCTCACGAGATCCTCGACCAGACCGACCCGACGGTCGCTTTGCTCGCGTACCTGCTTCCTTCTTCGTGGTAGAAGAAACCAACGATCGCGTCGGCGGAGCTTCTTTGAGCTCCATACCGCTTGCCTTACAGAGTCCAAGAAACAGAGATACCATCTTTCCCGTCGTTGACTTGGGTGTGTACTTCTGAAACACACCTCTGATCTTGTCCGCGTCGTCGATTTTCGGATCGATGATGGAGAGCTCCTCCGAATAGGCAACTTCGACCACTGTGCGAAGGCGTTCAGGGAACTCGGAGTCGGGCACGTTGGCAAGGTCCTCAAAGGCCGGAGTCCCCGAACCAGTCTCGTCGATGAGCCCCAGAAACGCCAGAGTATCTCTGGTACGAGGCACGGCCTGGCCTTCAACCCCGGCCACGTTCATGAACCCCACATCGATGGAGTCCGGGAGATTCATCGTCCGCGCCCTGTCAATCACCGCGAGGACGCTCGAGACGGACGCGTAGGGTCGTCTGTTGTCTGGTCTCGATGTCATTTCCGAACCTTTCTGGTGCGTGCTGAGAGTAGCATGTTCGTGCCGATACCTGCAAGAAGTATTCGGCATTCCGTGACGAGGCAGTTGCGGGGAATCTCCCGCTGTCGGTCCTCCTTCGCGCATTCCAATACCGCGCGTGCATCGAGCAGTAGCGATTGCCGTGAGGGTAACAGATTAGCGATGGCTGGAGGCGCAAACTGCGTCCGGGGCCGAGCTAGTCACTCGCCCCGATCGAGCACGTGAGAGAACAGGTGTCGGGTCCCTGAGCGGGGTCAGGGACTGGGGGGTTGCCAGCGGAGGATGGGGCCAGACTCATA
>VXQT01000004.1:51190-67779 GCA_009838915.1 Chloroflexota bacterium | reverse complement strand
GGCGTTGTATATTTGCCGGGGGCCTCAACATTTTTATGGTTTCACGATCCCAGAAAACCCCTTCTCCGGGTGTGGTGTTTATTATTCCTACCCCCCCCCCCCGTGATCTGCCAACTTCCCGAAGCAGCAAGCGAGCGCCAGTGTGAGCGCCCGCTTCGATCCGCAGCAGCTCAGGCTGGGCGACGCCACTGACGCCTCGCTGTTTCCCGACGACTTCTTCCAGCTCACCGTCACCTCGCCTCCCTACAACGTCGGACTCAGCTACGGCGAAGACGTAGACGACGCAGGCAGCTACGAGCAGTACCTCGACTTCAGCCGACGCTGGTTGGCCAACGTGTATCGCTGGTCGGACTCCAGCGGTCGGTTGTGCATGAACATCCCCCTGGACAAGAACAGCGGCGGCAAGCAGGCGGTGACCGCCGACCTGACCAACATCGCCCGCGATGTCGGCTGGCAGTACCACGCCACCATCATCTGGAATGAGGGGAACATCTCGCGGCGCACCGCCTGGGGCAGCTGGATGCGCCCGTCCGCGCCCCACGTGATCGCGCCCGTCGAGACCATCGTCGTGCTCTACAAGCAGCAGTGGAATCGTCCGCATCTGGGCGACGAGCGCGTAACCATCGAGCGCGACGAGTTCATGGAGTGGACCTCGGGCGTCTGGACGGCGCCGGAAGAAGGATCGCCATCCGAATCGGCTGATGACGCGATCATCGCGCCGTCATTGCTGATGGATTGGGCGATGTCGTTCGGCGGCGCATCGCCGGTCAAAGTGAGCGAGCTGCGCCATTCGTTCGCTGAGCTCTTGACGAGGCCGCGTGGTCCAGGACTGGAGGGACTGCCATCAGACGAAGCCCGCGAGTGGGCGTCGCAAGTGTGGACCTTCGGCGGCGAGTCGGCCAAACGGATCGGCCACCCTGCGCCGTTTCCGATCGAACTGCCGAGGCGCTGCATCCGCCTGTTTTCGTACCAGGGCGACCGGGTCTTTGATCCATTCACCGGAAGCGGTTCAACACTGGTAGCCGCTTCGAGGGACGAACGCGAGGCATATGGATCGGAGATTGACGAGGCGTATCGGGAGTTGGCGCTGGGGCGCATCAATGCGGAAGTGCCGAGATTCTGATGGCACGCCGCATGAACCAGAAGGAGTTCATCTTCTCCTACTACCAGGAACGTCCGAATGTGACGATCCCCCATGCCGAAGTAGTCGATTGGGCAACGGCCGAGTGGGAACAGCGAACGGGCAAGAAACTGCGAGACCCAGATCGAATGATCCGCAAACTTCACCAGGAAGGCATGCTACAAAAGCTTGCTAACGGCAGCTATCGCTATGACCCGGACCTCACTGTTGACCGGATGCTTGAGGATTTCTCCTCCGCCGACAAGCAGGAGATCTTGAAGCAAGACGGGTATAGGTGCGTCATATGCGGAGCTTCGCGGGCAGAAGGAGTCGAGCTACATGTGGACCACATCAAGCCGAAAGACAGGGGCGGCCGCGCGACAATCGAGAACGGTCAGACGCTCTGTGCGATGCACAACTATCGAAAGAAGAATCTGGGTCAGACCGAGACTGGCAAGAAGATGTTCATCCGCCTCTATGACGTGGCGAGAGATACGGGTGACAAGCAACTATGTGAGTTCATTCGCGACGTGTTGAAGACGTACGAGCGGCACAACATCAACGGGCATATCGTCTGGCGAGATCCTGTTGAACGTGGATAGGCTCGACGTCACTCAACCTAAGACAAGTCGCCGAGCTTCCCGACCAGCCGCTCCACCGCGGCCATGTAGCGGGTGACTGTCCGCTCGTCGAGCCACTCTTCGTAGTAGTTCGTGTGCAGCTCGCCGGCCAGACCGAACTGCTCGCGCATCTCCTGGTCACCGGTCTCGTCCTCGAGGCGCCCCAACGCCTGCCACAAGTGCCGATGACTCTCGTGCTGCCAGCCGCGCGACTCTGCCGCCGCCTTGACCAACACCGCCACCGACCCCCAGGCCTTCTCCGAAGCCTGTTTCAGATCTCCCTCGGCCAGGAGCCGACGGGCGTGGGCCAGGTACTCGGCGCTGATCTCGCGGTAATGGGTGACTTGCTCTGTCGTCATGCGCTCAGGCTACCAGTCCACATAGGAGCAATCTCAACTCGACGGCCGGCGCGGCTGGAACCAGTTGCAGGCGGGGGTGTCGGCGTCGGGGGCGAGGACGCCTGAGGCGGGGTGGCTGCACGTGCCTCGAGCGCCGAAGGCGTCGGCACGGGGCGGGAGCCACTCGAGGCAGTTGCCGCACTCTCGGGCGAGCGCCGGCGCGGGTTGGTCGTCGAGGACGACCAATTCTCTACGCTCGCGCCTGGACTCGCGATTCGAGTGATAGCGGCGAGGCCGTTGGCCGGGCCGGCGTCCCTTGCGGTTGCGTCGGGGCATGGTCAGCGCCGCTCCAGGGCGTAGCGGTCGGCGCTGAGCAGCATCTCGAGCGCGGAGAGCCAGCGGTCGCGAACGACGGTGTAGTCGCGGCCGGTGCGGCGATTACGGCCGCGCGGCACGCGGTGGCCGTAGGGCTCACGCAGCGCGTAGTGCGAGCCGACCCACTCGGTGCGCAGGGTGCGGTCGGCCTGCGGCGCCCAGCGCACGCGCAGCCGGGTGCGTCTTGCGCGCTTCTGGTTGGGCGGGATCCACTTGATCACCAGGTCCCGACCGCGAGACGGCTTGACCGTCTCGACCGAGGACGCGGGGATGTGCAGCAGCGGCCGGCCGTCCTCGCGCAGAAAGGTGGCGCCGTCGACGTCGAGAATCAAGTCGCCCTGCCGATCGGTGAAGGGCACCGGCCCGATCAACGTGGCGGCGTCGCGGCTGGGCAGCGCGATCGGCCGCTGGCGGGTCACGTCGGCGCCGCAGCGGTGGCAGGCCGAACGGCCGTCGAAGGTCTCGCGGTGACAGGCGCGGCAGATCTTCATCGTCGCTGTTCGCTATCGCAAACGACGCCTGCGCAGATGGCAGGCCCCGCGCTCGGACCCGGAGCCCCCTCTGCCTTCGGCATCTCCCCCCGCTTCGCGGGGGGAGAGGGAACACGCGCTGAAGGAGCAGTCGATTGCGCCTATGCGCTAACGGGTGCGCCGAAGCGTTCGATCAGGGCTTCGGCCTGGCTGACCATGGTCTCGACGACCTCGGTCGCAGGTCGGATGGCCTTGATCAGGCCGGCGCCGTTGCCGGCCGGTCCGCCGACCAGCTCCTCGATGTGGGCCTCGCGCGCGCCGCGTAGCGCTTCGCCGACGAGCAAGCCCTGCAGGGGCATCGGCAGCGTCGGCGGCGCTTCGGGACGTTCCCATGCCTCGGTCCAGGCGTTGTACATGTGGCGCATTGTCTTGCCCGAGTACATCCGCCCGATCCGCGTGTCCTCGTCGACGGCGGCGACCAGCTTGTCCCATTGGACCTTGCGCGTCCACTCGTCGGTCTCGCCGCGCTCCTCGGAGTCCTGGTAGGCCTCCCAGGTGCCCAGGAACGCGGTGCCGCACCAGATCGCTTCGGCGCCCAGCGAGAGCGCGGCCATCAGCCCGCGGCCGTCCATGATGCCGCCAGCGGCGATCGTCTTGGTCGGGGCGATGGCGTCGGCGACCTGAGGAACGAGCGCGAGCGTACCGATCCGGCCGGTGTGTCCGCCGGCCTCGGTGCCCTGGGCGACAACGGCGTCCACGTTGGCGGCGGCGACGCGTCGTGCGTTGCGGGTGTTACCGACCAGACCGATCACCTTCATCCCCTGCGCATGCGCGTCGGGCACCATCCAGCCGGGATTGCCCAGGCCGGAGGCGAAGACGGGCACACGTTCGTCGAGGATGACTTCGACCTGCTGGCGGAAGTAGTCCTGTGTCAGCGGCGGTCGGTCGAGCGGCGCCGAAGGATCGGGAATCTCGAACTCCTGCTTGAGCTGGTCGACGAAGTGGTGATGCTCGGTGGAGATCTCGAGTTCGAGGTCTTCGCGGTTGCCGGAGTCGGCGATCGAGGAGGGCAAGAGCAGGTCGACGCCGAAAGGCTTGTCGGTCAACGAGCGGACCTTGGCGATCATGCCGTGCAGTTCGTCGGGCGTGTAGCCGGTCGCGCCGACGACGCCGAGTCCACCGGCCTCGGAGACGGCGGCGGCGAGCGTCGGTCCGGCCGCGCCGCCCATACCGGCGAGCATGATCGGGTACTCGATACCGAGCATGTCGCAGAGTTCAGTCTTGAGTGGGGAAGCCATGTGCGCGGCCTTTCACTGGCAGTTGGGCGGGGCTTTTGGACCTGTCGGTATGGTACCAGTGCTCCGACGGGGGCCACGGTCAGCCGGCCGGGGGATTGCGTGACCGGGCAGTGACGGGCAGGCAACAATGAATGACTTGACGAGCAAGCAGAAGCAGACTAGTCTGATGTCTAGTCAGATGAACCAGTTGAACCGGGAGGTGGGATGTGAGCAAGAGCTACGAACCTCGAGAGCCGAAACACTGGCAAGTGCAAGAGGCCAAGGCCAAGTTTAGCGCCGTGCTGGACGCGGCCCAGGAGGAAGGACCCCAGTTCGTGACTCGGCGCGGCGTCGAGACCGCTGTGATTGTGCCGATCGAGCAGTGGCGGCGGCTCACCCAGCCGCAGACCCAGTATCGCAGCGTCAAGGAGTGGCTCTTGGCGCCAGAGGCGCGCGGTGGGATCCCGCTCCCTGACCGCCGGTCGTTTCGAGTTCGGCCGCTGCCTGACCTCTTCGAAGACTGATGTACCTCGTCGACACCTGCATCGTCTCTGAGCTGCGTCGGCGCGAGCCCAACGCTTCGGTGTTGACCTGGTTCTTGTCCGTACGCAACAGCGAGATTCATCTCAGTTCGATCACGATCGCGGAGTTACAACGCGGTGCGCAACTGGTGAGACCGAGAGACCCGCTGTTTGCGGACGAGCTTGAATCGTGGCTTGAGGAGGCGATGATCGGCCAGTTCTCGGTGCTGTCGTTCGACACGGCCGCGGCGCGGGAATGGGGTCGCATGGCCCTGAGCGACGAGGCTAAGAACTCGCTGGACGCGATGATCGCGGCGATCGCGCGGTCTCGGGGGCTGACAGTCGTGACTCGGAATGTCACGGACTTTGCGCCGCTCCCGGTCGATTACCTGGATCCGTTCAAGTACATCGGCTGACCTGGTGCTCGCCGCCTACGTCCCGGCCGGGCCGACGATCGAGATCTCCTCGCCCAGGGCGGCGAGGCCGAGCGAGTGCTGCAGTTCATCCGTCTTCCAGGCCATGACGATGCCCCCGGTGAGATCCCGGTAGAGGCGCTCGAGTGGGTGACCCTTGACGAAGGCGTGGGCGCCGGTCGTCTTGATGCTGATCTGCGCGACCTCTTCCGCCATGCGCCGCAGATGGTGGGTCGTGCGGACCTGCATGCGGATGAAGGACTGGCGGTCACTATAGGCGCGATCTACCTCGCGGACTGCGTGATAGAGCATTGTGCGACCCGAGGCCAGCCAACTGTCCATTTCGCCCAGCGCCATCTGCGCCCAAGCCTGTTGAGAGCGCAACTCGTTGACTCCGCCCAGCGGACTGTTGGCCGAGGCGAGGTAGCCGCGACGTTGTTGCAGATAGTCGATCGTTTCATCGAACATGGCTTGCGCGTTGCCCAGCCAGATTGCGCAGATTCCGAGACCGGGTAGCGCGCGGCGCTGCCATTGGAGCTGTGGGATCATCTGTTCGCCCATGCGAAGCAGCGACATCGGCACGACGAAGCAGTCGGCACGAGGCACCCGCAGATTCTCAATCACGACGTCGTGAGAAGCCGTCGAGCGCAGACCCATTCCGTCCCAGTTGGCCCGGTTGGTGATCGCCTCCTGGTGGAACTCGGGCAGCGCGATGACGAGGTCCGGCTCCGCTTCGCGCTCGATCAGCGCGCCGACCATGGCGAAGCTGGCGGCATCGGCGCCGGATGCAAAACCGGCGCGGCCCGAGATCACCAGGTCCGCGCCGTCTTCGGTAGCTGCGAAGCCGGTTGAAGTGTTGTCCAGTTCGCGCGAGGGAATGCTGCCCGGCGCGCAGCACCAGGCGCCATCGGCGCAGGCCTTGAGCATCCGGTCTCGATGCGGAAACGGAGGTAAGGCGCCGGCAATCCCGGTCACGAGCACGTGCATGTTGAGCGCCACCGCCGTTGACGCGTCGCCGTAGGCGATCTCCTCGACGACGCGGACGTAGGTCTCCCCGTCAGCATCGAGTCCACCCATCGCCTTGGATATCAGCAGTCCGGAGACGCCCAATTCGGCCAACTCGTTGAAATTGTCGATCGGCAGGATGCCTTCCCGGTCAGCCTTGACGGCGCGCTCACGAAATGGTCCCCGAGCCAGCTCGCGCACCTGCTCAATCAACTGTCGCGAGGCGTCGGCGTCCATTGGAACTCCCATCGTCAGTCAAGCGTGGCTGGGAATCAGCGTATCGGCCTCGTCACTGCGAGCGCTAGCATCTCGGCAGGAGTGGGATTCCTCTGGGAAGGACGGCGTCGATGCCATCCATCAATACGCTGCATGGTGAACTGGATACCTCAGAACTGGGCCGAACGCTGATTCACGAGCACATCGGCATTCGTTCGCCCGGCATCTCCGAGAACTGGCCGGAGCTGTGGGACGAGGCCGGCTGCGTGGCGTCGGCGGACGAGAAGCTGAATGCGTTGCAACAACGAGGCGTGAGCACGGTCGTCGATCTCTCGACCGCCGACCTGGGCCGCGATATGGGATTCCTGCAGAAGGTCGCGCAGGTGACCTCGATTAACGTCGTCGTCTGCACCGGCATCTACTGGCTGCGCTCGATGTACTGGCGCGGACGACCGGCGGAGCTGTTGACCCAGGTCTTCGTCAAGGACATCACCGAAGGCATCGCCGGCACTGAGGTCAAGGCGAACATCATCAAGCTGGCATCCGATGACCAGGGTGGCGGCGTGGACTCGTACAACGAAAAGTGCCTGCGTGCGGGAGCGCGAGCGCATCGAGCGACCGGCGTGCCGATCGCGACGCACAACGGTCCACCCGAGTTGGGCGCCAGGCAGCAGGACGTCTTCGAGGACGAGGGCTGCGACCTCTCGCGGATCGTGATCGGCCATGTCGGCGATACGGCCGATACCGACTACCTGAAGTCGCTGATGGACCGGGGATCGTACGTTGGCCTGGATCGGTTCGGTCTGGACGGCATTTTGCCCTTCGACGATCGGGTGAACACGGTGGTCAAGCTGGCGGCCGACGGCTACGCCGAGCGCATGCTGCTCGCCCACGACGCCTCCTGTTGCCTGGACTGGATACCGGACATCGACGCGGTCCGCGTGGCACAGCCGAACTGGCACTTCAATCACATCCCGGACGACGTGGTGCCGGCCTTGCTCGAGCGCGGCGTGACGCAATCGCAGGTCGACCAGATGCTGATCGGCAATCCGTGCGATCTCTTCGAGAAGCAGGGCGCGTACTAGGTGGCGGCGCCTGTTTCGGAGCCTGCCGACATCCTGTCCGCCGTCCGCGCCGGCTTCGCCGGGGCGCAGGCAGATGCCTTGGACGGCGAAGTCGCGGCGCGGGCGCGGCTGTGGCGCGCCGGTCGAATCGTGGCTCAGGCGGAGTCCTGCGGGTCCGATGGCCTGCAAGCGGCGCAGTCGGCGGGCGCAGACCTGCGGGCGGCGCTGGCCGACGAGTCGGACCAGCCCGGCGACGCGCTCTTCGTCGAGGTCGAGGCGGAGCGCTCGACGCGGACGCCGGAGGGACTCATCGGACTCTTGCAGACGCCGCTGCCCGGCCGGCACGGACTGCTGCTTCGCGACGGCGAGCGCACGGCGCGCGGATGGCCGATCGATGCCCTACGCACGGACGGCCGCACGGCCGCCTGGGTCAAAGCGCTGAATCGCGAAGTGAGACCGCCGGGCGCGCGACTCGCGTCGAGCACGACGGTCGAGGTGTTCACCACGGTCGAGGCGGTGGGCACGGTCGCACCGACCGACGGGGAGCGGATTTCGCCCCGCGCAGGCGGATTCCGGCTGGTCGACCGTGATGAAGTGCTGCCCGACCGCCTCACGGGTTCAGCCCTGCAGGCTGCTGCCTGGCTGCTGCGGCACCAGCGGCCAGACGGCTCATTTGCCTACGAGTATGCGCCGCCGTCCGCCGACAATGAGGGCGGCTGGACCTGGTTCGATCAGCTCGTGCGGCAGTGCGGCTGCGCCTGGGGGATCGCCACGGTCGCTCGACTGACGCGAGACCGCAAGATCGCCGAGGCCGCCGCGCGCGCCGTCGGCGGCATCCTTGACCGACACTTGCGCCGCGACGGGCCTGGCCGGCTGTTCTACCTCGAGGACATGTACGGCGAGGCCAAGCTCGGGGCGCCGCCGTTATTGCTGCTCGCAGTCTGCGAGTTGGGTGCGTCGCTGCGCATACCACGCGAAACGGTCGATCAGCTCACCGCCTCACTGCTGGCGGTGCAGTCTCAAGACGGTCGGCTCGGCACTCGCGCCCGCGGCCTGGAGCTTGAGGGATCTGAGACTTACTACGCCGGACAGATCGTGCTGGCGCTGGCTCGACTGCACGCGATCCGCAAGCGTCCCAGACTGCGGACCGCGGTGGAGCGCTCGCTCGCGCACTACCGAGCGCGCTGGGGAGACGAAGCGGAGCGCGATCTGTCCTTCACCACCTGGATGATCCAGGCCTGCGATCAGTGGCACGCGCTGACCAACGAGGAGCAGACCCGAGACTACGCCTACGCGATGGCCGACTGGGCGCTGGAGGAGCAGCACGGCGAAGACTGCGAGAATTTGCTCTGGGTCGGGGCGTTCCAGAACACGCCCGGGATCGGCACGGCGGCTTACAGCGAGGGCATCGTCAGCGCGCTCGCGATCGCACAACGCGAGGGCGATCAGGAGCGGGTCGAGCGCTATCGCGAGTCGCTGATCCTGAGCATGCGCTTCCTGCTTCAACTCTCGCTGGACGGCCCCGAACACACCCTGGTCGGCGGCCCCGAGCACATCGGAGGAGTCCGCTCCGCCCTGCACCGCTCCGGCCTACGCTGCGACAACGCCCAGCACTACCTGATGTCCATGCTCCGCGCCCGCGCCCTGTGCTGGCCCGACGAGTAGGCGCGCCAGTCGGTTACCCGCCCTTGATCTCCGGCCAGATCTCTCGCCAGGCGGTTTCGATGGTTTGCAGGTACTGATCGACGGGGATGGCAAGTTCTCGGTCGTAGTTGGGCATGCCGATGCCGAGGCGTGTGATGCCCATGTCTCGGGCGGCGCTCAATAGACGCTGGGTGTTGGCCATGTCGGCGTCGAGCGGCGGCAGCCACTGGATTGGGAAGTCGTCAGGGTCCCGGTCATTGGCCTCGAGCTGCGTGCGCAGGCGGCCGATCAACTCGGCCAGCTGATCCACGGTGGACTGGACAGGCGCGATCCAGCCGTCGCCGAGGCGGGCGGTGCGCTCGATCGCGGCTTGCGCGAATCCGCCGAAGAGGATCGGCGGCCCGCCTGGCGTGACCGGCTTGGGCATCACCGACATCTGGTCGATCTGCACGTACTGGCCGTCGAAGCTGATCGGCTCCTCGGTCCAGCAAGCGCGCAGAACGCGGATGTACTCCTCCATGCGGCTGGGTCGCTGTCGGAAGTTGGCGCCCAGGGCGTCGAACTCCTGCCATTGCCAGCCGACGCCGATACCGAGCCGCATTCTGCCGCCCGAAAGGATATCGACCTCGGCTGCCTGCTTGGCGACCAGCACGGGCTCGCGCTGGGGCAGGACGAGCACATTGGTCTGCAGCGCGACGCGGCTGGTCTGGCCGGCCAGCCAGGCCAGCGTGGTCAGCACCTCGTGCTGGTGGACATCGTCGGTGTAGGGCCCGGTCTGCGGCCGATCGGGGCGCTCGTAGGCGTAGATGACGTGATCGGCCATGGAGATGAAGTCGCAGCCGATCGCCTCGACACCCTGTGCCCAGTCGCGCAACTCGGAGACATCCCAATGCCAATGCCAGGCAGGAATCTGACAGCCGAACTCGAACGTGGGCATGTGATCCTCCAGGTGTTCTGGGCCCTCACCCTAACCCTCTTCCACAGGGAGAGGGGATTGATTTGCCGCCTCTCCCTAGGGGAGAGGGGATCGGATTGCTTTCAAGCAGAGCCGACGATCTCGGGCCAGACCTCGCGACGGGTGGTCTCGATAATCCGCAGCACGTCGTCGACGGGCATGATGCCTTCGCGCTCGTAGTTGGGCATGCCGCAGCCCATGCGCGTCACGCCGGCGTCGCGCGCGGCGGACATCTGCCGCAAGACCTCGTCCGAGTTCTCGTTGAGCGGCGGTTGCCACTGGATCGGGAACGAGTCCAGGTCGCGGCCGTTGGCCCGAAGCTGATCCTGCATCAGGCGGACGCGCGGCAACAGACGATCGACGTCCGTGTGGACGGTGGCGACCCAACCGTCTCCGATCCGCGCGGCGCGTTCAATCGCTGCCTGCGAGAGTCCGCCGAAGAGGATCGGCGGACCACCCGGCGTGACCGGCTTGGGCATCATCGACATCTGGTCGATCTGTACGTACTTGCCGCTGAATGAGATCGGCTCCTCGGTCCAGCAGGCGCGCAAGACCTTGATGTACTCCTCGGTGCGGCTGGGGCGCTGCCTGATGTTGACTCCCAGCGCTTCGAACTCCTGCCACTGCCAACCGACGCCGACGCCCAGCCGCAGCCGTCCGTTGGAGAGCACATCGACTTCAGCCGCCTGCTTGGCGACCAGGATCGGCTCGCGTTGAGCCAGCACCAGCACGTTGGGCTGCAGCGCGATCTGGTCGGTGACTTCGGCCAGCCAGGCCATCAATGTCATCACTTCGTGCTGGTGCACGTCGTCGGTGTACGCGCCCGACTGGGGTCGATCCGATCGCGAGTAGGCGTAGAGGATGTGGTCGGCCATGGTGATGAAGTCGCAGCCAAGCGCGTCGACTCCCTGCGCCCAATCGCGCAGCTCGGAGACGCCCCAGTGCCAGTGCCAGGCGGGAATCTGGCAGCCAAACTCGTACTCCGGCATGGGTCGCTCCGCTCGTTGATCGCGACTGGTCAGGTGTATCCTAAGCCCACTTCCTCTGCAGTTTGACCCTGCAGCTAGATGACCGGCGAGGTGCGGCCTTGGCACGCGACGAACGGCACGCGGGAGAAGAAGGCGTTCTGAGAAGCGACATCGCGGACGTGATCGATCGCGCGGCGGCGATGGCGGTCTATGCGTTCGCCTCGGTCAACCAGGCGGGTCAATCCGAGGGGTTGAGGCTGCCGCCGCAGCTCGCCGAACACCTGGCCGAGGCGACCTACGTTGATGTGCTGCGCTATTCCCTGGAGGAGTGCACCTGCCCCTGTCACCAGGAGCACTAGGTCTGGGGAGCCGCCTCTGCCTACGGCATCTCCCCCCGCTGCGCGGGGGGAGAGATGAATCCGTCTACACTGCGATTGAATCGGCTGACTGCGCTACGCGTTCACGCGAAAACACGAAGGAGCTTGAGAGATGACCACGGCGACCAAGGAATCGGTGGTAACCCCGGAGCGGTTCAAGTCGGGAATGACCTGGAACCAGTACCTGGCCTTTATCAACTCGGAGGAGAACTTCGAACGGTTGACCCCGGGTGGGCAGCCGCGCGGCGACGCCAACGTCGAGCGCTTCGTGCGCAACATGGGCGCCTGGCAAGTCTCCGAACAGGGCCGCGAGGCGCTGCAGTCACTACCTCGGTTGAAGATGCTGGTCCTGGGCGAAGACTGGTGCCCGGATGTCTACCGTGGACTGCCCGTGCTGGCTGAGATCGCCGCAACCGCCGGCTGGGAGATTCGCATTTTCGCCCGCGACGAGAACAACGACATCATGTCCGAGTTCCTCAAGGACGGTCAGCACGAGTCGATCCCCACGGCGGTGATGTACACGCTGGACCACGAGTACGTGGGCCACTGGATCGAGCGCCCGGCAGTGGCGAACGAGCATATGGCCAACATGCAGAAGCTGTTCAGCCGCCAGGAGGGCGAGTCGGAAGACGAGATGCGCGGCCGCATCCGCCAGGCCTATCGGGACCTGCAGTCCTCCGACGAGTGGGCCTCGTGGCGCGACGCGACGGTTGACGAGATCGTCGAGTTGGTGCGCAGCAACACGTAGGGTCGAACGCAGACGCGTCCCGCGCCTGTCAGTCGCCGACCGTTCGGCCGAACGGGCTGTCCCCTCGTTCGTCCGCGTCGTCGTCGCTGATCTTCGGCGCGTCCTGCTCGATTGAGCGCATGGCTCTCCAGGTGATGAACCAGCGCTGCAGCGCGGTCAGATTAGTGAGCACCGCCAGCAGCCAGAGGATGGGGATGAGCTGTGCCGACAGCAGGCCGATGGCCATGATCAGTACGCGCTCCAGACGCGTGCCCAGACCTGTCCGGATGCTGACGCCGAACTCGCCCGCTTTGGAGCGCGTGTAGCTGACCATCATGCTGCCGAACAGCGAGACACCGATCAGCACGATTGCCGTGCGGTCGTAGCGCTCGCCGTCGCTGTACCAGATCAGCAGGGCGAACAGCAGGGCGAAGTCGGCCAGGCGATCGGAGACGGCGTCGAAGACGGCGCCCCAGTCGGATGCGCGATCGGTGGCACGGGCAACGGCCCCGTCGAGCATGTCGAACGCGGCCGCGGCGAGCATCACGATCCCGGCCTGCCAGAACAAGCCGTAGGCGGCCAGCGTCGCCGCTCCGCCCATGCCCAGCAGGCCGATCACCGTGAGTGCATTGGGCGTCAGGCCCGTGCGCGCGACCGTGCGCCCGATGCGCTCGGATAGACCCTGGGATATCGAGTGGGGGAGGAGAGACACGTGGATCTCTGAGCGAACCCGACCGCCGTGAACTCACTTTACACAGGCAAGAGGGCCAATCGCCTCCGCCGATCAAATCAGTCGTAAAACATCCGCTTGCCGATGAAGAAGAACAACAGCAACACAGGGATACCGGCGGCGACCATGATCACATAGTTGAGGTTCAGGGTCTCGTAGAACGGCTGGTCCTGGGGCTCGATGTAGGGCCAGAGCAGCAACAACGCGCGCTCGGCATTGTCAGTGAACTCGTCTATGAACTGTTCGCGCGGAATTCCATAGACCTGTTCGAGCGCCTCGTAGAAGGGCACGCCCTGGCCCGTGACGCTGAACAGTTTGGTCAGGGTCTCCGGTCCCCAATCCTGGATCATCCAGGCGAGCATGCCGCCCGCCTGCCCGAAGTACTTGGCCTGGAACTGCCAGGTGCTGGGAATCATCTCGAGCTGCTCGAAGCTGTAGTACTCCTCGTGGTCGAAGAGCACGACCGAGCCCGCGCGGCGCAGGTAGAAGCCGGGCAACGGACCTTGCGACCAGAACCCCAGCGCCGATCGAATCCAGAGCGGCACCTGATCGCCATGCGGCGCCGCTGCGGCGCTAATCAGCGCATTGGTGACGGCGTTGCGCACACTGCCTGACGCGTTTCGCGTCACGTGCAGGACCAGGAGATCGCCGTCGATGCCCGGTGGAAGTGCGGACTCGTCGGACGGGTCGGCGCCCAGCGGCCAGACGATGAGAGCGATGTGTTGGTCAAGCGACGCATCGATCAGATCGCTGACCAGGTCGTACGCGCCCTGACCCTCGTCGGCCAAATCGTCGGCGCGGACCTGTCCCTGCGTGTGCCACAGGGTCAGGTGCTGGCGTTCTGCCGTGACCCACTCGACTCCGTCGGCCTGCGCCTCTGCGCTCGGCGCGAGCAGGGCTGTCACCGTCGACAAGGCAATGAGCGCTGTCAGCGCGATCAATCGAAGTAGGATCACGAGTTCAGGTTAAGGCCGAGTCAGGGAGAGATACAGATCCAGGTGCTGTTCGGCAATGGTGGACGCAGCAAAGCGCTTCGCCGTCTCGCGCCCGCGCGCAGCGAGTTCGCCGCGTAAGTCGACCCTCTGCATCAGCTCGAGGATCCGATCGGCCAACTCGACGGGGTCACCGGGCGGAACCAGCAGAGCGGAAGCGCCGTCGTCGGTCGCGATCCGGTAACCGGGGATGTCCGAGGCGATCACGGGCACGCCAGCGGCCATCGCCTCGACCAGCACCAGTCCCAACGCCTCGCCGCCCGTGGCGGGAAACACCGCGCAGGCGGCCGACGCCATCAGCTCGGGAATCTGTTCATGCGGCACGGAACCCAGGAACGTGGCTCGCGAGTCCGCCGCCCGACGCGTCGACTCGCGGACCGGTCCCGCGACGACGAGACGAAGGTCGGGAAGCCGGCGCATCGCTGCCAGCAGTACGCGCAGACCCTTGCGCGGCTCGTCACGGCCGATGAAGAGGAGCGTGTCGGAGTCCGAGGCGGGCTGAACGCTAAGGAACGAAGCGAGATCGAGGCAGGGCGGAATCAGATGCGGCGCCGTGGGCAAGGCGTCTTCGGCAACGGCGTGTGACACGTCCGAAGCGCAGATGATCGCGTCGGCGCGGCCCAGTAGGAGTCGCGAGAGGGGGCGGGTCGCGCGGTAGAAGCGTCGCGCCAGCGACTCTGCGGAGTGCAGCGTCACGACGACCGGCGCGTCGTCCGGATGCAGCAGCGACAGCGGCCCAAGCAATGGCAGCATCGGCTCCTGGACGTGCAGGATGTCGTGCGGCTGTTGGAGGAACGAGCGCAGACGCCACAGATCGGCAGGATGCCAGGTCAGATCGGCGCGGGTGCCGCCCAGCCGCACGCGTAGCGGCCGAGTCGGAGCGAACACCTCTGATTCGTGGCCGAGTCGCGCCAGCGCATCGGAGAGCGCCAATGTGTGAGTCTGGACACCGCCCGGCTGTCCGAGGTCGTACGGGAGCACGTGGTGGATTCGCACGCGCCTCAGGGTAGGGGCAGCACCTCATCGAGGATGTCATCGAGTCGATCGAGGTTGGGTGGGTCGGTATGCGGGATACACATCTGGGCCAAAGCCTTGCCTAACCGCCGATAGCCCTGGATAGCACCCAGCTCAACCCACTCGATACCCGACTCCTCTAGGACGTCACGACTCGTTTCGCCTATCTTGTCGCCTACATACAAGGATGCCTTGTGTGCCACAGCGGCTTTGGCGTTCTCAGGATTTCCCTTCCCACCTATCTTCACCTCCACCAAGTTGAGCCGATCCGGTCCAATGAACACATAATCTGTCTGCGTCGTGAACTCCTTTGGGAGCGCAGGTCGATGACAGTCGCTTGGCACCGCATAGAGCTCACAGAGAACCTGCATCAGTGGTTTCTCGGCTCCGTTGCCGACGGCGCTCCACATCCCGCCACGAATCTTGTCTCGCTTAACTGCAAGTGCATTTACTACCACCAGACTCTCTGTCACTGTCAGATCTACTCCGACGCCCCGCAGCTTGATGGTGATTAGAACTTCAGGTTCACTCTTTTCGAGCAGCTCATGCATGGTCGTGAGCAGCTTCTCGTAGTTGTCCCTACCTGCCTCCAGGACGACCGATCGCCTTGAAGATCCGTAGCTATTCTCGACAGTCTTCATCGGAACACCGCCAGCTGCTGCCACATCATCTGTGTTCTTTCCCCTAAGAATCATCTCCTCCTTGTACCAGTCTTCTGCGGCCAAGTCTTCGCCCCTGAGTTTCGCCTGAGCGACCCTAGCAAAGAAGTCCAGCGCTTCGCCGAGAAACTGGCGATTGATCTCCTGAAACACGGCGAGGCGATGATCCTCTCCATCTCGTATGAGCTTGCCGATGATGTCTCTCTTGCCCTCGGTGGTCAGTTGGATGGTCATGTTCAATCCAGTTCGGCTGCAGCGATCACTCGAGCTCCGAAGCCAAGGCGCTGCTGGATTCGTTGGATGAACTCCGCTTTGAGTTCCAGGAGCAGGAAGTCACGCTCCAGTCGTTGGGCTGCAGCTCCCAACGTGCCGCTGCCGGCGAAGGGGTCGAGGACAAGGTCTCCGACCATCGAGTAGTAGCGAATCACCCGCTCGCAGAGGGACTCCGGAAACACGGCGCTGTGGACGCGGTCGTGAGCCGGGTCGATCTCCCATACATTGGTCGACTCATAGCCGTCTGGTACTTGCGAGACATCGCGAATCTCGGTTGGGTACTGGCGCAAGTTCCAGTCGATCAGGCGATGGCTCTGTTTGCGGTAGACCATCACATACTCGGTGACGGCGTTGGCCTTGTACGTCAGCGGTTGTCGGTGCACGGCGAATCCGCTGTTGCGCGGCTTGGCGGCGCCGTCAGGCTTCTTCCAGATGATGTCGTCGATGAACTTCCAGCCCATCTCCGTCAACCGCGGATGGAGATCGAACGGGATGGCGAAGCGGTGACTCTCGTGCTGTCGACCGGCGCGTGGCACGATCACCGGGGACGTGTTCACGACCAGGAAGCGGCCGTCTGCCGTCACCCGGTGCACTTCGCGGAAGACATCGCTGAGAAAGTCCAGATAAAACTCATATGAGGGATAGGTGGAGTAATCGCGCGCGTTGTAGTACGGCGGCGACGTAAAGGTCAGATGAATTGACTCCTCGGGAATTCGACGCAGCGAGTCGAGGGCGTCGCCCTGTATGACCACGTTCCGAAGCGCTTCGGAATGTTTAGACTTGGGCGGACGGGGGGGGGGGGGGTGGGGGGGGGGGGGGGGGGGGGGGGGG
>VXQT01000004.1:0-51180 GCA_009838915.1 Chloroflexota bacterium | reverse complement strand
ACACCCCCCCGCTATCGCGGGGCCACCGCCCTCCGTTTTAAATCGAATGTTACTACCAGTCTCCCCCACGCTCGGTAATTTTTATAATAACCCCCCCCCCCCCGAGATTGGACGCACGTTCGATTTCGAAGCGCTACGGGTTATCTCGGACTGAACGAAATCGCTCAGTACTTCATTGGGATGCTGGGCAAGTTGCCGGAGGATTGGTTGAGCTATGGCTTGCTGAGCGTCCGTCGTCGCGCTCACCAGACCTCGTGCAGCCTGCGTCAGGACGCCAGGATCATCATGTTGGCTGAGACCCACGAGCATGGCGAATGCAAGAGGATGGCGCCGAGCGAGCCGGCCGATCGCACTAGCCGCTTCTCGGCGCACGGCTTGCGACGGGTCACACTGGGCCAGGCGCTCCAGTTCCGGCAAAACTGAACCGTCGCCCGCACGCGCTGCGGCAACTATGGCGCGTTGGCGGACTCGCGAATCGGCATCGCGAAACTCATTGCTCATGTCCCTGGGATACCGATCTCAACCGTCTGGGCCAAGGGTGCGGCGGAGCAGGGCCTTGGGCGTGGCGCTGAGGCCTCGCCACTGCTGACGCAGCAGTCGGCTTGGACCGATGTTGCTCAGCCTCGGGTAGCGCCTCAGCTCGGTCGCGGTTGTGCCCATTTCGAGCGCAGCGCGCAGGGCGGCCTGGCCCTGGCCCTCGAACGTGGTCACGGCCGAGCCGACCTGTTCGTGGAAGTGCGCGTCGGAACCGCCGGTGGTGGGCAGACTCCAGCGACGGTTCGCCTCGATCACCCCGTCGCGGCGCCGGCGCGCGAACGGGATGGGATTCGCGGTCTCGACCGCAAGGACAGGCGCGCCCTCGCCATTTCTCTCCGGTGCGAGGTCCTGGACGAGACGCTCGATCTCGCCGATCTTCAACGCGGGCGGAAACACTGCTGCCGGATGCGCAATGACGGCGACGCCACCCTGCTGCCAGATCGCTTCCACGGTCGCTGCGGCGCTGCGAAAGAAGGGAATCGGCTCCTCGATCCAGAGGGCGAGGATGTGTCCCTGCCGGCTGGTCACTTCGCTACCGACAATCACCTCGACGGGATGATTTGCCTGCGCGGCAGCTTCGCGGGCGATGTGCGCGCCGCGGGTCTGGTCGTGATCGGTGATGGCGACGATGTCCACGCCCCGGCGGTGCGCGGCGTCAAGAATCGTGAGCGCATCGTCCATGCCGTCGGATTCCTCGGTGTGGACTTGCAGGTCTGCACGGGCAGTGGCATCGTCGGACTCGGTCATGGACGTGCCTCCGTCGGGTGTTCGCGGGGATGTGGATCGTCCCAGGGCGTGTCGCGGCACGGCGCCCAGGGCGACTCGGCGACGCGCCACAGGTGCGCGTGCTCGGCGATGATCGGCTCGAAGAGTCGCGCGAGTCCGGCGATGTTGGTGCGCGTGTCGAGGGCGCGATTGCCCTTGAGCAGCAGCTCGAGCGGGGGCATGAAGGTTACGTCGAACTGCAAGCGGTCGGGTCCTGGTCTGCGGACTGCGTAGAGCGGCAGCACTTCCGCGTCGGCGCGGATGGCGAGGTCAATCGCGCCGGCCGGAAAGCGCGCCTGTCGGCCGAAGAAGGGCACGCAAGCGCCGCCGCCCTGGCGATCCCGATCCCAGAGGATGCAGACCACTCCGCCCGATCGCAATGTGCGCAATGCGGACGCGACACCGGTCTGCGTGGCGGTCAGGAACTCGACGCCGACCGCAGCGCGGGCCGCGTTGACGGCATCCAGGTGACGCGGGTCCTTCAGCTGCTCGACCAGCGCGACGGCCGGAATGTCGAGCGCTGCCAGTGCCTTGACTGCGACCTCGGGATTGGAGATGTGGGCGGTGGTCAGCACGACGCCACGTCCGGATCGGTGCGCGTCAAGTAGATGATCGAGACCGCTGACGTGGAGATGTCGTTCCAGGACCTGTCTCGGCGTGATTGTGGGCAGGATCGCGAGGTCGGCGTAGTAGCGGGAAGTCTCTGCAAACACCTCGGAGGCCGCGCGGTTGAGTTGGCGCGCGGAGTCGTCGGGCCGGATCCGTTGCAGATTGTTGCGGATGCGCAGCCGTCGGCGTTCGAAGAAGGGGAGCGCGAGCGCGGCCGCGGTCTCGGCGAGGGCGTAGAGCAGCCGACGCGGCAGCACGCGAGCGAGAGACGCCAGTACGCCAAGTGCAGCAGCAGTGGGCATACGTCCATGTTCTCACGACTGAGTCAGCTCGCGGAACTGGTACCACTGGTCGGGGGCTGAGCGGAGGGCGGGCTCGAAAGCAGACAGGAGCGGGTTGCGGGGGTCGTGGTTCAGATCGATGTGAGGCCGGAATCGAAGATCGTGTCCCAGGCGTTCGGCGGCCAGGGGGATGAGCCTGGCGCCGGTGCGCTCGGCGATACGCTGAATCTCGTCGGGCAATCGGATGTCCCGACCGAAGAGCGTCTCCACAGTGGTGCGCTCGCCCGGTCGTGGCGGTCGGTCGAAGAGGACGGCGGCGGTTCCGTTGGCGTTGAGGTGTTCGACGATCCGGCGCAGTCCGCTCCGACCGGCGGCCGGGGTCATCCCCAGTCTGGCGCGTTGGTCCTGGATGGCACGGTTCAGCGCGGGATGGCCAAGATCGTCGACCAGCACCATCGACGGACCGACGCGGTGGGTGTAGGCGCCACCCAGGATGTCCCAGTTGCCGAAGTGAATGACAGCGAAGAGGATCGGCCGGCGCCCGTACCAGTCTTCGAGCTTCTGCCAGTGCTCGGCCCAGGCCGGATCGTCGCCGCCGACTGCGGCAAAGCAATCCGCCGGGCTCAGTTCATCGAGGCGGACGGCGTCTACCAGATACTCTCCGTAGCGCCGGAACTGGGCTCGGGCGAGCGAGTCGGCGTTGCCGCGCCAATCCACATGTGGAGACAGGATCGCGGCGTTGCGGGACGCGGCGCGTCGTCCTCGGGACCAGCCGAGATAGACCGCGTCCATCATCCGCCGGGCGGCCAAGTAAGCCGCCGGGCGAGGCAACATCCGAGCGACGCGGCCGAGCGTCTGGTAGCCAATCGTTAGGGGGTGCATGACTCATCGCAGTGGCGCGGTGCCCCCCTCTGCCTTCGGCATCTCCCCCCGCTGCGCGGGGGGAGAAGGGAAATGAGGAGGATGAATCGCCCGCCCGGGTTACTCGCCGCGGGCGAAGGCTTCGACCGAGTCGCGGGCGACATCGTCGGTCCACTGCTCGGGCGGCGACTTCATGAAGTAGGCCGACGGCGCCAGCAGCGGCCCCGACAGGCCGCGGTCGAGCGCCAGCTTGGCGCAGCGCACGGCGTCGATCACCACGCCGGCTGAGTTGGGCGAGTCCCAGACTTCGAGCTTGAGCTCGAGGTTGAGCGGCACGTCGCCGAAGGTCGTGCCCTCGATGCGGATGTGGCACCACTTGCGATCCTCGAGCCAGGGCACGTGGTCGGACGGTCCGACGTGCACGTCGCCGGAGGGCATCTCGTACTCGATCTGCGAGGTGACGGCGTTGGTCTTGCTGATCTTCTTCGATTCGAGGCGCTCGCGTTCGAGCATGTTGTAGAAGTCGGTGTTGCCGCCGAAGTTGAGCTGGTAGGTCCGGTCGATTTGCACGCCGCGGTCGCGGAACAGGCGGGAGAGCACGCGGTGGACGATCGTCGCGCCGACCTGGGACTTGATGTCGTCGCCGACGATTGGCGCGCCGGCGCGGCGGAAGCGGTTGGCCCAGTACTCCTCGCGGGCGATGAAGACGGGAATGCAGTTGACGAATCCGCAACCGGCTTCGAGCACTTGCTCGACGTACCACTTGGTCGCCTCCTCCGAGCCGACCGGCAGGTAGTTGATCACGACGTCGACGTCGCGGTCCTTGAGTATCTGGGCCACGTCCACGGTGGAGCCGGGCGCTTTGTCAATCACTTCCGACAGGTACTTGCCCAGGCCGTCGTGGGTCATGCCGCGTTCGACCGGCACGCCCAGGTTGGGCACGTCGGTGAACTTCACGGTGTTGTTGGGCTCGGTGAAGATGGCTTCGGAGAGGTCGAGGCCGACCTTGCGGGAATCGATGTCGAACGCGGCGACGAAGTTGAGGTCGGAGATGCGGTAGCCGCCGAGCACGGCGTGCATGATGCCGGGGATTTCGTCGCCGTCCTCGGCATTCTGGTAGTGGGTGACGCCCTGGACGAGCGAGGATGCGCAGTTGCCGACGCCGATGATCGCTACGTTGATCTTGCCGGTCGGTGCGCCACCCTCGTCAGCGTCACTTGAGCCATTGGACATGGATTGTTCCTTCCGCGCAGGCTGCGGTCTCAACGACGTGCCGAACTGGATCGGAAGCTCGCGTCGTGGCGACCGCGCCAGAACACTTATGTGCCACCTGCGAGTACTGCAATGTACCAGCAAGGCCCTGGTCCCGCTGTTGCCAGCAACATACCGACGCGCGAGCTGGGGCGACGGATGGGGGTAATCTGGCTCCATGCCCGATCCTCGCGAACTCGTGGCCGAGATGTACCTGCAGTTCGCGGAGGAGTTGGCCGACGCTTCGGGCGACGCGATCCGCCCCTGGTTCCGTCGTGACTCCACGGTCGAACGCAAGCAGGACGGATCACCGGTGACGCAGGCCGACCGCGGCGCCGAGCGCGCGATCCGCGAGCGGATTGCCGACCGCTACCCACGGCACGGCGTGATTGGCGAGGAATTCGGCGTCGAGCAAGCCGATGCGGAGTGGGTCTGGGTCGTCGATCCGATCGACGGAACCGGCGCCTTCGTTGCGGGACTACCCACGTTCGGGACACTGATTGCACTGCTGCAGAACGGCGCGCCGCTGCTGGGCGTACTTGACCAACCGATATTGCGGGAGCGCTGGTCGGGGGTTGATGTCCCTCAAGTAATGGCGCGAACTACACACAACTCACACGTTGTCCACACCTCGTCAACGGTGACGCTCGCCGACTGCGTGGGCTTCGCTACCACGCCGGAGATGTTCGATCGACAAGAGTCAGCGGCCTGGGCGCGACTTGCAGGTTCGCTGGATCGAGTTCGATACGGCGCGGACTGCTATGCCTATGGCCTGTTGGCGTCGGGGTATGTGGATATTGTGTGCGAGGCCTCGCTGAAGAGTTGGGACTACCTTGCGCTGGCCCCGATCGTTCGGGGAGCGGGCGGTCAGATGACCGATTGGGGAGGATCCGCGTTGACCATCGAGTCGGGATCCCAGGTGTTGGCTGCAGCGAATGCGAATGTGCACCGATCCGCAATCGTGCGCCTGGAGCAAGTGGGAGGTTAACGGAGCGTCAAAGGTTGGCTCGAGGCGCGCGCCCCGTTGTAGAAACGCGGTGAACAGAGTGGATACACGGTGGAGAGTTGCGCCCGCCAGGAGCGGCCGTGAACGCCTAACCGGCGGCGTCGGCGTGTGCCTTGATCTTGCGCAGAACGGGCAACCCGGTCCGCGAGTTCTCGACGACCTCATAGCCATCGGGAATCTCGTCGATTGCACCCGGCTTCTCCGACTTGGCGAAGAAGTAGATGCGCTGCGCATGATGATTGCGCAACTCGATGTCCCGCGCATGGAGGAAGTATGTCTCCTGGCGTCGGTTGGTAGTGGAGTAGGCCATGGCTCGCGGCCTCCAGACTTTTGATCAGGCGCCTATGCAGTTGCATTGTATATTGAAGCGCTTTGCGCGCGGAATGTCAATCGCTGCTCGACTCTCCCTTATGTTCGCTCGAGGAAGGACCCTGCTCTGCGCTGGGTGGCTCGCGCTCGCAGTCGTGCTGCTGGCCACAGCCTGCGCCGGCGAAGGCAGCTCGCAGCAGTCAGCGCAGTATCCCGGAACCGACGGCAGCTCGGACTGGGATGTCGTCGAAGCGGGCGGCGACGTCCGCTGGCTGCCGGTTCTGGCGACGCGCGATCTGGCCGTTGGCGTCAAGCGGATCGCCTTCAGCCTGGACGGTTTGCAGGCGAACGAACCGGCGCCCACGATTCGGGTGTCGCTCTTCGCCCTGGACGCGGATCGGGAGCGCCCGCGCTCGGTGCAATATGCGAGGTTCATCCCCTACGACCGGAGCGTGGGGATCGCGGCGCACGCGCACGCCAACTCCAGCGTGTCGGACCGGGCGCTGCCGGTCGGCCGCGGCGTCTATGTCGCGCCGATGCAGCTCGACGCCGCCGGCCTCTGGGGCATGCTCCTGGAGATGAGCTCGGACGACGCCGAGGAGGAGGCACGAATCCGATTCTCGGTTCGGGAACGACCGTCGGCGCCGCCCGCGGGCGAGCCGGCGATCTCCGTCGATTCACGTACGAGGTCGCAGGTTGAGTCGCTAGCGGCGTTGACTTCGGACCCGGATCCGGAGCCGGGACTGTATGCAGTCTCGATCGCGGAGGCGCTGGAGCAAGGACGTCCGCTGTTGCTGGCGTTCGCTACGCCGGCGTTCTGTCACTCTCGAACCTGCGCGCCGGTCCTGGAGGCGGTCAAGTCGGTCTGGCGCGAGTTTGCGCAGTCGATCAGCGGGATTCACGTGGAAGTGTTCGAGAATCCCGACAATCCAGCGCTGTTGGTGGAGTCGGAGGCGTTCGTCGCATGGCGTCTGCCGTCCGAACCGTGGGTGTTCGTAATCGACGCCGACGGCGTCATTCGTTACGCGTTCGAGGGCGCGGTCACCGAAGCGGAACTGCGCTCGGCGGTGGAATGGGTCGTGCAGGAGTCCGGTCCTTAGGCACATGTGCGGCAGCTACGCTAGAGGGGGAGAGCGAGGATCGGCATGGCGCTGGCAGGTGCGGAGCGGGCGCAGATTCGACAGCAGTTCGAGGCGATCGAAGGCCCGCTCAAGCTGGAGTACTTCCATCAGAGCCCGCGCCGGGTCATGGTCCCCGGGCGGCCCGACAGGCCAACCTGTGAAGCGGCGAAAGAACTCTACGAGGAAATCGCCTCGCTGTCGGACCACATCTCGTTGACGATCTACGAGCACGAGGATGCTCCTGAGCAGGTCAAGCGCCGCGACATCGTCGACGTCCCCTGCGTGCTGATCCGGGGCGAACTGAACCGTCCGTTGCGCTTCTATGGCGCGCCCAACGGCAACCTGCTGGTCGCGATGATCCGCGCAATGGTGCTCGCCTCGACGAGACAGGCCAAACCATCGGCGCAGATGAAGCGCGCGCTGGGCAAGCTGCGCCGCCCGACGCGTCTGCGCCTGTTCGGCTCGGTGATGGACCCGAACTCGGGACAGGCGGCGTTGGCGGCATGCGCGGCGACGCTGCTCTCGCCGAAGCTGCAGACCGATGTCTTTGCCATAGAGGAGTTTGCCGAGATCGGCGCGCGTTCCGGTGTGGACGCGCTGCCGGCGCTGTTCATCGACGATCGACTGTTCGCCGCCGGGCTGGTTGAGCCGCTGTCGATGGTCGAGTTCATTGCGCTCTGGCAGACACGGCCGGAGCACGCGCAGCTCAATCCATTGACCCCGCAGCCGGGATCGGCCACGCCCTGGCGGCCGCCGCAGCCCGTCCACGAGCATTCCGGGCCACGACCGCTCGATCCGGTCGCTGCCGCGGCCGGACGCGCGCGTGAATCAGGGGCAACGCCGGAGGGGATGCGGCGCACCGAAGGCGGCCTGATCGTGCCCAATCGGTAGTACGCTGGAAATCACAGGACTCGGAAACGGGAGACGCGCTGTGGCTGATGTTGGCGAGTTGCGCGAGACACTGGACGGTCTGCAGAGTCGGCTGAACGACATCCTGGAGCGTCTTTGACCTGACCGGCGTAGAGGCCGAGGTGGGCCGGTTGCAGACCGAGTCCACGGCGCTGGGATTCTGGGATGACGCCGACCGGGCGCGTTCAACCATGAAGCGGCTCGCCTTGCGGCAGCGCACGGTGGAAGTCTGGCGCGGCCTGGAGGCGCGGCTGGTTGACGCAGTGGAGTTGCTGGAGCTCGCCGACGACGACGAGCTGGCCGAAGACCTGGCGACCGAGGCGCAGGCGATCGGCGAAGAGATTGAGCGGCGCTCGTTCGAGTTGGCCTTCTCGGGCCCGTACGACTCGCGTTCGGCGGTGATCTCGATCTTCGCTGGATCCGGCGGTGTCGATTCCCAGGACTGGACCGAGATGTTGCTGCGGATGTATCAGCGCTGGGCGGAGCGGTCCGGCTTCGGCGTCGACCTGGTCGACATCGTCCAGGGCGACGAAGCGGGACTGAAGTCGGCGACGCTGGAAGTGCGCGGCGAGGCGGACGGCGGCGGCGCCTACGGTTGGTTGCGGTCCGAGCACGGCGTGCACCGACTGGTGCGTATCTCGCCGTTCGATCAGAATCACGCGCGGCACACCTCCTTCGCCCGCGTGGAAATCATGCCGGAAACCGAGGATGCAGCCGAGGTGTCGATCGATGAGGACGAGCTGAAGATCGACGTCTACCGCGCCTCGGGTAACGGCGGACAGAACGTGCAAAAGAACTCAACCGCCGTGCGAATCACACACCTGCCGACGGGTTTCGTGGTGAGCTGCCAGAACGAACGCTCGTTGCGCCGCAACCGCGAGTCGGCGATGCGGGTGCTCGAAGCGCGGCTGCTTATGCTCGAGGAACAGAAGCGTGAAGAAGAGCGGCTGGCAATCCGCGGTGAGCACATCGAAGCGGGCTGGGGCAACCAGATCCGCTCTTACGTGTTGCAGCCCTACCGAATGGTCAAGGACCTGCGGACCAGTTACGAGACGTCGGATACCGACGCGGTGCTGGACGGTGAGATTGGCGACTTCCTGAGAGCGTCGCTCAAGCACCAGATCGGTCGAGAGTCCAGACGGGTGGAGGCGGTCGCGTGAGCGTTCCGGGTCGGGCGCGGGGACTTGTCGCTGCGGCGGTCGTCATCGCAGGCCTGGCGCTGACCGCCGTGGTCGGCGCGCAGTCGGCGGACCGGCCGACCGTCCAGGGGATGCGATTCGAAAACAACTGGCCCGATTCCGTCACCGTCACCGCGCTGGTCCAGAACGCCGAGGAGATTGAGTCGGCGACCTTCCTCTACGCCGTGCTGCCGGAGGGCGCGATCACGCGCGAGCCGGCCGAAATTCAGTCCGGCGACGTGACCCGCGTGACGGCGGAGTTTCCGACTCGAGAGCCGATGATCTGGATTCCTGCCGGCGCGGACTTTGAGTGGCGTTGGGAGTTCAAATACGAGTCGGGCGACACGTACGAAACTGATTCGCAGATCTGGCGCTACGAGGATCCACGTTTCGAGTGGGAGTCACTCCACGAGGGCGTGCTGGAAGTTGCCTATTACCAGGACCGCGGCGTAGCCGAGCAAATGTTGCGGGAAGGGCTTGAAGCGCTTGAAGAGATCGCGCCGTTCCTGGGCCTGGACGAACTGATCCCGATGAAGGTCTACGTCTGGGCCAACTCCGACGACGCCCGTCAGGTCGAGCGGATCGAATCGGAGAGCTTCGAGGAATCCGTGATTACCGGCGGCACGCGCGTGCTCGCCGACCTCGTCCACATTTACACGCCGTCGCGCTGGGTCGTGCGGCACGAACTGACCCACGTGTTGACCAAGCTGGCCGGTGAAGGACCGTACGGCGACCTGCCGGCCTGGCTCGACGAGGGCATGGCCACGATCGCCGAGGGCGACTGGCTGGATCGGCGCGGCGGCGCGCTGCAGTACGCGATTAACAACGATCTCGTGCTGTCGCTGCGCAGCATGGAGTCGCCATCCAACCGTCCCGGTTTTGTCGACATCTTCTACGGACAGTCGGCAGCGGTCGTGCTCTTCCTGCTCACCGAGTACGGCACCGAGCGCATGAACGACCTCTTCCAGGCGTTCAAGGAGGGCCAGTCGGTCAACGATGCGTTGACCTCGGTCTATGGACTTGACCGGGAAGGGCTCGACAACGCCTGGCGCGCTTCGGTTGGTCTGCCGCCGCGTGAGCAGGAGGAGGATCGCTCGACGCGAATCGAGGATGACGTGATCGGCGGACCGGAGGTGGCCGACGCGGATGATTCGCCAGGCGAGGGCGACTCGGAATCGCAGGCCGAGGCGGGAGCCGCGCAGGCGCGGGAGGACGGCGATCGTCAGGCCGCGCAGCAGTCCGCCGAAGGCTCGGACACGCAGGACGCTCTGCCCGAGCAGGTTGAGGTGTCCCGTTCGGAGGATGAGATCGCCGAGCGTGTCGCCGAGATCGAACGGCGGCAGGATCAACGCCGCCAGCGTCCGGTCTTCGAGGTCGCGGAGCCGTTCCCCTGGGAGTATCCGCTGATCGGCATCGCCGGCGCGCTGGTGCTGCTCAGCGGTCTGATGCTGGCGCGGGTTCTCGCTCCGCGCCGCGACTAGGGCGCGCCAGCTAGCGCTGTTGCGAGATTCGTGCGGCCCTGGTCACGTTGTTGAGCAGCATCGCGACCGTCATTGGGCCGACGCCGCCTGGTACCGGCGTGAGCGCCCCGGCGACCTGGCTGACGGACTCGAACTCGACATCTCCGACCAGTCGGTAACCGCGCTTGCGCGAGTCGTCTTCTACGCGGTTGATGCCCACGTCAATCACTGTCGCGCCCGGCCGCACCATGTCTGCGGTGACCGTCTGTGGTCGTCCCGCAGCGGCGATCAGGATGTCGGCCTGGCGTGTGACATTGGCGAGTTCGGGCGTGTTGGTATGGCAGACAGTCACGGTCGCGTTGGCCCCCTGCCGCTTCTGCGCCAGCATGGCCGCGAGCGGCATACCAACGAGTCTGCTGCGTCCGACAATAGCCACTCGCTTGCCGCTCGGATCCGCGCCGCTGCGCACGAGGAGCTGCTGCACGCCGTGCGGTGTGGCCGGCAGGTATCGCTCGCGCCCCTGAATGATCCGTCCCTGGTTGGTGGGATGCAGACCGTCAACGTCCTTGAACGGGTCGATGCGGTCGAGCAGCGCGTCGGAGTCGACGCCATCGGGGAGTGGCAGCTGGAGGATGATGCCGTGCACATCGGCGTCGGCGTTGAGCAACTCGATCCGGTCGCGGACGCGGCGCTCGGTCTGCTCGGGATCGAAGCCAGGCTCAATCCGGTGGATCACGACCTTGATCCCGGTTTGCTCGCCGGCGCGCTCCTTGCCTCGCACGTAGGAAGCGGATGCGGGATCGTCGCCGACGAGCAGTACGGCCAGGTGGGGCAGCAACCCACGCAGGATCATGTCTTCGACCTGCCGGGCCAGCGCCTCGCGGATGCCGGCGGCGATTGCCGCGCCGTCGATGATGGTGGCCGTCATGCGGTCAGCGTACGCCAGAGCCGGAGTGCTGCATGGGACTGGCCGGCAACGGACGTTGATACGCTGCGACTTGATGTTCGGAGACCTGACCTGCGGCGTGGACCTGCTGTTGATCGAGCGCTTCGAAAGCGTGCTCAATCGGCATCCCGAGCGCTTTCCCCAACGAATCCTGACCGACCGCGAGCGCGACTACTGCGGCAGTCGCGTGGCCGAGATGGCGGTCCGGTTTGCCGGCAAGGAGGCAGTGATGAAGTGCCTGGGCACCGGCGTACGCGGCGTGAAGTGGAAGGAAATCGAAATCCTGGCCAACGCGCGCGGCAAGCCAATCGTCATCCTGCACGGCGGCGCGCGGCAGCGCGCGCGGGAGATTGGCCTCGAACGCATCGAGATTAGCCTGACTCACGAGAAGCACATGGTCTGCGCCTTCGCGGTCGGACAACCGCGGACGCGGACGTAGCGATTCGATCGCTGCCGACTTCTAGCTGGAGTATCACGATGAAACTGTTGACCTCGGCCGAGATGCGCGAGCTGGAACAGCGGGCGGAGTCCGCCAGCGTCTCGACCGACACCCTGATGGAGAACGCAGGTCTGGCGGTTGCGCAAGAGATCTGGATGCAGCTCGGATCGTTGGAGGATCGGCGCATTGCCGTGCTCGTCGGACCGGGCAACAACGGCGGCGACGGCCTGGTCGCTGCGCGGCATTTGCACGAGTGGGGAGCGCAGGTGCGGGTCTACGCGCTGCGCGAGCGCTCGGACGCGCAATGGACGCAGACCGTGGAGCAGGGCGTGCCCTGCGGCGCGGCGTCGGACGATGAGGACTTCGAGGCGCTGGAGGCGTTGCTGTCGGGCGCGGAGGCGATCGTTGATGCGCTGCTTGGCACCGGGTCGTCGCGGCAAATCGAAGGCGACCTGGCCGAGATCATGCAGCGGCTGGCGGCCGTGCGCGAACGGACGGTCAAACCCAAGCTGGTCGCCGTCGACTTGCCCACCGGCCTCGACGCGGACAGCGGGCGGCTCGATCCGCTGGCGGTGGCCGCCGACGAAACCGTCACCTTCCATGCGCCCAAGGTTGGGCTTTACATGCAGCCGGGAGCAGGCGCGGCGGGGTCGGTTCAGCACGTAGATATCGGCATTCCCCCAGGCCTGGACGACGATCTGCAGACCGAGGTGCTCGAACGTCGGGCGGCTCGGGCGTTGCTGCCGGTGCGAGCACCCGACGCGCACAAGGGCACGTTTGGCCGCGTGCTGGTCATCGCCGGTTCGACCCGATATCCCGGCGCGGCGCTGCTGGCGGCGCGGGGCGCGTATCGGGCGGGGGCGGGGCTGGTCACGATTGCGGCGCCGGAGTCAATCGCCCTGCACCTGATCGCCGCGCTGCCGGAGGCGACGCTGCTGCCGTTGCCCGAGCACGATGCCGGGGTGATCTCCGGACACGCGGCCTGGGAGGTCGTGCGCGACGAGTTGCCCGGCGTGGACGCGGTCGTCCTGGGATGCGGATTCGGACAGCACGATCACAGCGGCGTCTTCGTTCGCCGTTTCCTGATCTCGGAAGAGGTCGCAGCCGTCCGTGGTGTCGTTGTCGACGCCGACGGACTGAATCTGTTGGCGGCGGATGTCTCCGGGCTGGCCGATGCGGTCGCGCCGGTCGTGCTGACGCCGCATCCGGGCGAGATGGGACGCTTGACCGGGCTGTCGACGGACGATGTTCAGGGCCGGAGATTGACGCTGTCCCGCGACAGCGCCGCCGAGTGGGGATGTCACGTGGTGCTTAAGGGCGCGAACACGATTGTCGCCGCGCCCGATCGCCGCGCGCGGGTCTCCGAGGTCGCGCAGCCGGCGTTGGCCACTGCCGGTACTGGCGATGTGCTGAGCGGAGCGATCGGCGCATTGATTGCGCAGGGCGTCAGTCCGTTCGACGCGGCGACGCTGGGCGTCTACCTGCACGGCGACGCAGGCAATCGGGCGGCCCGACAGCACGGATCGATCGGTGTGACCGCAGGCGATGTGGCCGATCAACTGGCGATGGCCGCGCGGTCGTTGGCCGGCGAGGAGCCGGTCGAGGCTCCGTCGATGGGCGGCTTCGCCGCCGGGCTCGGCGGCGGCATGGGCGACCTGGGCAGCCTCGGCCAGATGGCTGGTCAGGGCGGCCTCGGCGGCGGACTCGAGGGTCTGCTGGGCGGGCAACAGTAAACCCTACGATGAGGAACGAGCCAGGCAGGAGGATCCGATGAGCAAGGTCAGTTTTCGCTGCACGATGCAGGAGGGTCAGATTGACGAGGCGACCCGGGAGCGTCTGGCCGATGGATTGCGCCAGGTGACCAAAGGCGTGCTCGGAGAGTCGCCCGACGATATCCCGGTGAGCTTTAGCGACATTCCATCAGGATTCGGATTTCGCGGCGGCGAGCCGTCGACCACGTCGCTGGTCAACGGCAGCATCGGCGGCGGCGTGACGCAGGACGTGCGCGAGGAGCTGATGCGTGGAATCTGCGATATGTGGATGGAGATCAGCGGCTGTACAGTCGACGAGTTGGTCGTGTCCGCTCGCGATGCGTGATTGCGGCCGGTAACATAGCCCTGAAACTCCCGATCACGAGAGAGGAAGTCCCCTATGCCGTTTTACCGATGCGTCGTGCCGAAGGACTCCGTGTCGTACGACCAGCGGGCTGCGGTCGCCAAGGCGTTTACCGACATTCACTGCGGGAACACAGGCGCACCGCGCAGTTTCGTCCACGTGGTGTTTGACGAGGCGGACGACCGCTGGGAGACGCCGTTCTTCCTCGACGGCGGCAACCGCGCGGGCCGCTCGGAAGAGGTCAAGGCCGAGTTGCTGAACGACCTGATGAGCGCCTTCCGTGAGATCACGGGCGTGGCTGAAGCAGACTTCAGCGGGCGAATCACCGAGGGTCCGGCGAGCTGGACGATGGAGGGCGGGATGGTGCTGCCCGAACCCGGCGAAGAGACCGCGGAGTGGTACGAGCACGACCTCCAGGGTCAGGCCGCTGCCGGCGGCTGATCTGCAGTGTCGGTGACTTGGGCCCGACTATCAGCCGGAGGCATCCGCCTGGGCGATGCTTGGGCTCGGTCGTGAGGTTCCCCCCGCGTCTGTTGCGGTACTTCAAACGCCCCCACGGGGTAGGCTGAGGCAGCAGTACACACGGGGGATCTCATGGACGAGCGCATCGTGGTGACGGGGATGGGCGCGGTCACGGCAGTGGGGGCGACGGCGGCGGAGACCTGGGATTCCCTGGTTGCGGGACGTTCGGGCGTCAAGACGATCTCCATTTTCGACCCATCGCGCCTCTCAGTGCGGATCGCGGCCGAAGTGTCGGACTGGAAGCCCGAAGAGTACATGGCGCGCAAGGACGCGCGGCGCATGGATCGCTACTCGCAGTTCGCCATCGTGGCCTCGCACGAGGCGGCCGCCGACGCTGGATTCGACAGCGGGTTCGACGGTTCCGACCGGGTCGGCGTGATGATTGGCACCGGTATCGGCGGAATCACCACGACCCAGGAGCAATTCCGCATCCTCGACTCGCGCGGCCCCGACCGGGTGTCGCCGTTCGCCGTGCCGATGATGCTGCCGAACATGGGATCAGGACAAGTCTCGATTGCGTTGCAGGCGCGGGGACCGAATCTCGCGCCGATGTCGGCCTGCTCCTCGGCGGCCGATGCCTTCGGCCTGGCAGCCGAGACGATTCGCCGCAACGAGGCCGACGTGATGGTGGTCGGCGGGGCGGAGGCCCCGCTCTGCGAAATGGCCGTGGCCGGGTTTGCTTCGGCTCGCGCGCTCTCGGGCCGCAACGAAGACCCCGCTGCCGCGTCGCGTCCCTTCGACGTCGAACGCGACGGATTCGTGATGGGCGAGGGCGCGGCGGTGCTGGTCCTCGAGCGGGCGGAGCACGCCGTTGCGCGCGGCGCGGAGATCATTGCCGAAATGTGCGGCTACGGGTCGGTCGGCGACGCCTATCACATCACGCAACCGGCTGAGGGCGGCGACGGCGGCGTCCGCGCCATGTCACTGGCGCTGGAGCGCTCCGACATCGCGCCGTCCGAGGTCGACTACATCAATGCGCACGGCACGTCGACGCCGCTCAATGACAAGTTCGAGACCATGGCGATCAAGAGCGTCTTCGGCGAGTCGGCCTACGGCCTGTCGATCTCCTCGACCAAGTCGATGACCGGCCACCTGTTGGGAGCCGCGGGCGCGGTCGAGGCCGTAGCGACGGTCGAAGCGATCCGGTCCGGCGTGATCCCTCCGACGATCAATCTCGATCATCCCGATCCGGACTGCGACCTCGACTACACGCCCAACGTTTGCCGCGAACGCGAGGTTCGCGTCGCGCTTTCCAACTCGATGGGCTTCGGCGGCCACAACGCCTGTCTCGTCTTCAAGCGTTGGGAAGGCTGAGCCGAGCCGCTCGACTCCAAGCCGGACAGGGGCACTATTCGTGGTGCGTGAGCGAACGGACGGCTGGCTCGGACGGACCTGGCGAATCGCCGAACCACACGACGCTCCGCCAATCGAGGGGCTGGACGCTCCCTCGTTCGTCGGCCGCCTGCTCCGGCGGCGCGGCGTTGACACCGTGCCGGCGGCCCAGGAGTTCCTCAACCCCGACTGGTATCAGCCCGCCGATGCGTCGGTGCTGGGACAGTGGGATGAGGCGATTGAGCGGGTAGCGCTCGCTGCCCAGCGCGGAGAGGCGGTGGCGATCTACGGCGACTACGACGTGGACGGTATCACCGGGACCGCGATTCTGACCGAGGCGCTGCGCGAAGTCGGCATCGACGCGCGGCCGTTCATCCCCCACCGCGAGCGCGAGGGCTACGGCATCCAGGATGCGGCGCTGGCGCAGCTGGCGTCGGACGGCGCACAGATGCTGATCACCGCCGACTGCGGCATCACCGCGCTGAACGAGATCGCCGCCGCGCGCGAACAGCACGGCATGGACGTGATCGTGCTCGATCACCACGAACCGGCCGACGTCCTGCCGGAGGCGAACGCCATCGTGACTCCCAAGCTCGCTCCGTCCGGTCACCCGCTCTCGGAGCTGTCGACCGGCGGGCTCGCATATCGATTCGCGCACGCCGTAGCGGAACGGATGCAGTCCCCGGCGGACCAGCGCCGCTGGCTGGATCTGGCCGCGATGTCAACCGTCGCCGATGTCGTGCCGCTGCGCGGTGAGAATCGCTGGATCGTGCACCAGGGCCTGCGGGCGTTGCAGGCGACCGAACGTCCCGGATTGCGCAGCCTGCTTCAGTCGGGGCGCAGCCGGGCGCCGATTGACACGGAGACCATCGGCTTTCAACTCGCGCCGAGGATCAACGCCGCCGGCAGGCTCGACGATGCCTCGCTTGCGTTGGAGATGCTGATGGAGCGGGATCGCGACGCAGCCCGCGAACTGGCCGGCCGGCTCAATCAACTCAACGACCAGCGCAGACGTTTGACCGACGAGGCGATGAAGGAAGCGCAGTCGCAGATTGAGCGCCAGCTCGATCCTGCCGGTCAAGCGCCGCTGGTCCTGTTCGTCGGCGGCGAGGAGCTGCACCACGGAATCGTCGGCATCGTGGCCGGACGACTGGCCGACCAGTGGTCGAGGCCGGCGTTCGCCTGGTCGCTGGTCGACGGCGAAGCGCGGGCGTCGGGCCGCAGCGCCGCCGGATTCGATCTCGTGCGGATGCTCGACGGCGCCCGCGAACTGTTGATCCGAGGCGGCGGGCACGCGATGGCGGCGGGATTCTCCGCGCTGCCGCAGCACATGGGCGCTTTGGTCGCGCGCTTCAACGAGTCGGCCCAGTCGCAACTCGACGCCGGCGACGCCGGCGCGTGGGCCGCGCTGGAAGGTCGGATGGACATCAATGCCCAGGTTCCGCTCACGGCCTTGACGCCGGGGATTGTCCACTGGATCGAACGCCTAGCGCCCTTTGGTGAGGGCAATCCTGCGCCGGTGTTTCTCAGCAACGGCGTCGACGTGCGCGGCGTCAAGACCGTGGGCCAGGACGGGGCGCACCTGCGACTCGATCTGGAGGGCTGGTCGGCGATCGGCTGGCGGCTGGGCAAGGCGGCAGCGGCGGTTCAGTCGCAAGTCGATCTCGTCTGGCGGCTGCGGCGCGGTCTCAGCGGGCGACCCGAGCTGGAGATCCTGGATCTGTCGGTGAGCAGCTCGGACGGGTAGCCGTTCCTCGGCGTCTACAGCGGACTGACGGGTCTGTCGTCAGCGGCGGCGCGGGCGGTTGCATCCGTTAGCCTGAATCAGATTCGGCGCGACGCTTCGGAGTTGGTTGAGAGGGTTGTCACCATGACTGTTCGCAACGTTGGAGTGGTAGGACACCAGGGCGCCGGGAAGACGACGCTGGTCGAATCGCTGGCGTTTGCGATTGGCGCGACCACGCGGCTGGGTCGTGTGGAGGACGGCAACACCATCTCGGATTACGACACCGAGGAGCAGGAACGCGGGATGTCGATTTCGACCTCGTTGGTGTCGCTCGAACACGAGGGGGTTCGACTCAACCTGCTCGACGCGCCCGGCTACGCCGACTTCATCGGCGAGCTGGTGGCCGCGATGTCGGTGGTGGACGCGGTGATCGTCGTCGTGGACGCCGCCTCGGGCGTCCAGGTGGGCACCGAGGCGGCCTGGCGGATGGCCGGCAAGCGAGGCATTCCCCGGGCTGTGGTCATTTCGCGGCTCGACCGCGACAATTCGTCGTTCGAAGACGCGCTCGCCTCGGTGCAGTCGATTCTCGGCTCCGAGTGCCAGCCGCTCTACCTGCCCAACGGTTCCGAATCGTCCTTCAGTGAGCTGATTGACGTGCTTGGCGACGCCGACGCTGAAGGCCGCGACGGCCTGATCGAGCAGATCGTCGAAGCCGATGAAGACTTGATGATGCTCTATCTGGAGGATGAGGCGATCGAGGAGGACGACCTGCGGTCGGCGCTGAAGACCGCGGTCCTGGCTGGCTCGCTGGCCCCCGTGCTGCCGAATTCGGCGGTCAACGGCGTAGGCTCCATCGAGCTGCTGCGCCTGCTCGGTGAGGTGTTCCCGGACCCGTCGGAAGCGCCGCCGATTGTCGAAGGAATCGAGGACACGGGCGACGCGGCGGCGTTCGTCTTCAAGACCACCGCCGACGAGTTTGTAGGACGCCTGTCATACTTGCGCGTCGTGTCCGGCTCGATTGGCAGCGATGTGCATCTCGACAACGCGCAGAGCGGTGAGGATGAGCGGCTGGCCGGACTGTCGCGAGCCTCGGGCAAGACGCTCACCGCCGCGTCCGAACTGTCCGCCGGCGACATCGGCGTGGTGACCAAGCTGCAGCACACCACCACCTTCAACACGCTGCGAACCAAGGGGACCCAACTGATCGTGCCTGCCCCTTCGATGCCGCTGCCGATCTTCGCCGCCGCCGTCGAACCGAAGACCAAGGCCGATGTGGACAAACTCGGACCATCGCTGGCCAGACTCGTCGAGGGCGATCCGACGCTGCAGATCGAACGCGACCGCGACTCCGGTGAGACCATCCTCAGCGGGCTGAGTGAGTCTCACGTCCAGCTCTCGGCCGGACGCCTGTTCAGCAAGTACCACGTCGAGGTCGAGATCAAGGACCGCCGCGTGCCGTACCGCGAGACTGTGACCACAACCGGGCAGGCCGAGTACCTGCACAAGAAGCAGACCGGCGGCAGCGGACAGTATGCGCGCGTGGCGCTACGCGTCGAGCCGCAGCCTCGCGGCGCCGGATTCGAGTTCAGCGATGAAATCGTCGGCGGCGCGGTTCCGCGCAACTACATCCCGGCGGTCGAGAAAGGTGTCGTCGAGTCCTTGCCGCGCGGCGTGTTTCCGCTCACCGACCTGCGCGTCACGCTCTTCGACGGCAAGCACCACGATGTCGACTCATCGGAGATGGCGTTCAAGCTGGCGGCGTCACAGGCGCTCAAGGAGAGCGTCTCTTCGGCGAGGCCAATCCTGTTGGAGCCGATCCAGACGTTCCGCATCACGGCGCCCGAGTCCTCGACCGGGGACATCATCAGCGACCTCAACTCGCGCCGCGCGCGGGTGCTGGGCATGGAACCGGCCGACGAGCCGCCCGGGTCATCGGTCGTGCTCGCCGAGGGGCCGATGGCCGAGTTCCTGCACTACGCGACCGACCTGCGCTCGATGACCGGCGGTCGAGGCACCTTCACCTGGCAGTTCGACCGCTATGACCAGGTACCGCAACACGTCGCCGAGAAGGTCCGTCAGGACGCCGAAGCGGCCGCTGCGGGCTAAACACCTCCCATCTCCCCCCGCTCCGCGAGGGGAGATGCGGAAGACAGAGCCCCCCCTAGCCGCCGTTCGATGCGTCTGTCGACGCAACGGCAGGCATCGGCCGTAGCTCGAAGACCATGCGCACCCTGGATGTCACGGTCTCGCTTCCTGCAAAGACCGGCGTCGGCTCGAAGGACTCGTCGGCCAAGGCGGCCTCGGCGGATTCGAGAATCGTCCGCGATGCGGACAGGTTGCCTACTGGACTGAGCTCCACCACCCGTACGATCTCGTATTCCATGTGCTCGGCGATTGCATCGGCGGTCGACTGGGCGTCGTCGATCGCGTCCAACAGGGCCAGCCGTTCGAATTCAGCCCTGCGCGACGCGGTGAAGTCCAACCCGTCGAAGTGCAGGCTGTCGCCGCCGGCGCCGATTACCAGGTCGGCGAGGCCGCCGGCGAACCCGGTCCCGCGGATTGCGATTTGCAGGCGGTACTCGTACTCCCAGCCTCGAAGCACGCGTCCTGCTTCGGTCCAGTCCCAGACCTGGTTGAGCCGGAAACTGACGGTCTGCAAACCACTTGGAGAGATGCATGTGGGGTCCGCCGTGTGATCGGCGTCGCCTTCATCGACCGTGCAGTTCTCCATGATTGCATCTCTGATCGCGTCGACCACAGTTGCGCCGACCTGGCGCGCCTCGAGCGCCGAATCCCGCTCAACCACCACGCGGAAGCGGGCAACCGCGCCGTCGTATGCAACCGTCCGCGAGGCCGCGCCCTCGATCGTGAGCGTGGTCAACTGCTCAGTCGATGACGGGACCAGCTTCAGATCGTACTCCTGCTCGGCGTTTACCCTGAGCGCGCCGGCGATCAGTAGCGCCGCCGCTACCACCGCCAGTCCGAGCAACGCCAGCACTCTGCCGGACGTTGCATGCAGTGCATTGAGCTTCATACCCTCTCCCTTTCGCGGGATGCCGCTTCTCGCGACCCCTCACCAACATTACGTCTCGGCCGGCTCGGTTGTTCCGCCCAAGTGGCGCTCAAAGAAGTCCAGCATTGTTGTCCAGGCTGCTTCCGCGGAAGGTTCGTGATAGCCGGCGTTCATCGGCGAGAACTTGACCACGATCGAGAGGACGGGTCCGTATTGACTCATGAACGAGTGTCCCGCGTCGGGGTAGACATTCACCTCATGCTCGACGCCGAGCTCCTCAAGGTGCCCTCGCAGACGCTCTGCCTGCGCTCCAAACACGCCATCGCGAGCGCCGTATGCGCCAAGGACCGGGCAGATGCCGTCGAGCGCATGAGAGTCCTTGGGTACCGCTCCATAGAAGTCAGCAGCGGCGGCCACGTCGGATCGCGCAGCATGGAGGATGGCGAAGCCGCCGCCCATGCAGAAGCCGGCAACGGCGATCCGGGTGTCGTCGACGTTGTCCCGCGCGGCGAGCCAGGTGTGCGCCGCCTCGATGTCATCGAAGGTCCGCCCGCTGCCGGACTGCAACTCGCCCATAGCGCGGCGAATGCAGATCGGCTTCAGGCGCGGCCCCAGGGAATAGAGATCCGGTGCGAGAGCGACGTAGCCGTTCTCGGCAAAACGTCGCGCGATGCGGCGCATGTCATCGTTGAGTCCGAACGCCTCATGCAGCACCAGGACACCGGGCCGAGACTCGTCCGGCGAGGCGGGCGCGGCCAGATAGGCCGACAGATCGCCGTCGACAGAGGGGATCTGGACGGTTTGATTGGGCATCGGTCACCCTTCGAACTCGCGGTAGTCTGAGCATGTTGGGGTTGACTCAGCTCATCAACGCTAGCGAACTCTCGACAGGAGCGGGCAGATGACGGAATACAGCACGTTGGAGTACGAGGTCGCCGACAGCGTGGCGACGATCACGATCAATCGGCCCGAGGCGGCGAACTCGCTCTCGATGGAGATGTGTCAGGAGCTGATGCACGCCTCAATAGAGGTCGACGACGATCCCGAGGTGCGCGCGGTCGTCTTTCGCGGCTCGGGGCGGTTCTTCTGCACCGGCGCAGACCTGCGCGGTTTCCCGCCCGCCGGTCCCGAAATGGCCACGTTCGTCAAGGAGATGACCACCTACTTGCACGCGGCGGTGTCGCGCTTCGCGCGCATGGACGCGCCGATGATCACCGCGATCAACGGCACCTGCGCCGGAGCGGGGATGAGCCTGGCGCTGATCGGGGACCTGGCCCTGGCCGGCGAGTCGTCGCGTTTCACCATGGCGTATTCGCGCATCGGTCTGACGCCCGATGGTTCTTCAACCTACTTCCTGCCGCGACTGGTTGGACTGCGTCGGGCGATCGAGTTGTGCCTGACCAACCGCATGCTCTCGGCACAGGAGGCGCTGGACTGGGGCATGATCAACCGGATCGTGCCCGACGACGAGCTGCACGAGGCCGCGCACGCGCTCGCCGCCCAGCTCGCCGCCGGACCGACCGAGTCGATCGGCGCGGCCAAGCGGCTCTATCACCTGTCCTGGAACGAGAGTCTCGAGACCCAGATGGAGTACGAGACCCGCGCGATCACCGAAGCGGCGCGCCGCCCGGAAACCGTGGAGGGTCTGGCCGCCTTCTTCGAGAAGCGCGATCCGGTGTTTCGCTAGCGGCTAGTTTCCGCACTCAGAATGAGCTTTACGGTCGGCCCATGACTGACACGCCTGACCCGATGTTGCCCTGGCTCCTGGAGGAGCTGGGACGGATGGAGGCTGAGGCGGGGCTGCGGGCGCGGCTCGCCGTGCCGACGGTGCCGGCTGAGCCGAGCGACGACTGGCAGACGCTGCGCTGGTCGTACCGCATCCGCTGGCAGCAGGTAGAGCGTTCGATTCGTTACGTGTTCTCGCTGCCGCGCGAGCGAATGGGGGATGCACTGGACCCTCGTGCGTCGGAAGTCGAGCAGGCGGCGCTGACGGCTGTCGCCGGCGATTCGCGTGTACCGCAGTCGAAGTCCCTGGCGGCAATGCTGATGGAGTTGCAACAGGCGGCGCTGGGGGCCGAGGTCACGGTGGTGCAACTGTCCGATGGGAGGCGCGTGGGCTTTCCGCATGACGCATGGGCGCTATCGCTGCCCGTCTCCGAGACTGAGCGGCGCGTCGTCTACCGTGAAGCGCTTGCGACGTACGCAGTCTCGGAGTCCGCGCAGGTCGGCCCGCTGCGGCTGCTGCGGCCCGATGCCTGCCGCGTGTTGGCGGCTGACGCAGGGTGAACGAACTGTGGTGGAGTGTTGTCGGCGTGCTGGATTTGCTAGCGTTCCTCTCACCCGCTCCTCTGGGCTTCCAGAGTCGTTCCTAGGAAGGAATCGGACATGAAAGCTGTCGTGATGGAAGGCGTCCGCCAGCCGCTGGTGGTGCGCGAGTTCCCGGACCCGGTGATTGGACCCAAGGACGCGCTGGTGCGCGTCGAGGCCTGCGGCGTTTGCCGCTCGGACTGGCACCTGTGGCAGGGCGACCTCTCCTGGGTCGGCTTCGAGCTGCCGATTCCCTGCGTGCTCGGCCACGAGTGGGCAGGCACAGTCGAAGCGGTCGGCGACGAGGTCGAGCACATCCGACCCGGCCAGCGCGTGCTGACGCCGTTCCACAACGGCTGCGGCAACTGCCAGATCTGTCGCAGCGGACTGCCCAACATCTGCGACACGCAGGGCGGATTCGCAGGCGGATTCGCGCAGAAGGCCGCGATCTACAACGCCGACTTCAACGCGATACCGCTGCCCGACAACGTCTCCTTCGAGGCCGGCGCGGCGATGGGCTGCCGCTTCATGACCTCCTACCACGGCGTTGCCGATCGCGGCGAGGTCTCGGGCGGCGACTGGGTCGTGGTCAACGGATGCGGCGGCATTGGCCTCTCGGCGGTGCAGGTCGCGGCGTCGCTCGGCGCGCAGGTGATCGCGGTCGATCTTGAGGAGGGCAAGCTCTCGCTGGCCCGCTCGCAAGGGGCCGTCGAGACGATCAACGCGCTCGAGCACGACGTACCAACGAGGGTCCGTGAGATCACCGACGGCGGCGCCAATGTCTCAGTCGACGCGCTGGGCATCAAGGCGACGATGCTCAACTCGGTCAACTCGCTGCGCAAAGGCGGGGTGCACGTGCAGATCGGCATCACCTCGGCCGACGAGGCTGGCGAAGTCGGCCTGCCGATCGACTTCATCACGATGTCCGAGATCGAGTTCCGCGGTTCGCTGGGCCTGCCCAACCAGAACTACCCGTCGATGCTCAACATGGTCGCCTCGGGCAAGCTGCAGCCGGAGACAATCGTCTCGGAAACCATCTCGATCGATCAGGTGCCGGAGGTCGTCGAGTCGATGACGACGTTCCAGACCACGGGCTTCGTCACGATCAACGACTTTGCCTAGCTACTCTCTCCCCCCGCTTGGCGGGGGGAGATGCCGCAGGCAGAGGGGGGTTCTGCGCAGGTTCTGCCCTCGGCGAGCCCCCCTCAGTCCCTTCGGGACAGCTCCCCCCGCTTTGCGGGGGGAGCGAGGAGTTTCACGGCGACCTCGTGGTTGCTCGCGAAGAAGGCACAGCGCGTGATTCACGACTGTCCACACTGCGAATGGATCGGCGAGCGCCGTTTCTGCCCGGCTTGCGGCGCGGCGCTGTGGTCTCCCGACACCGATCAGGGCGCGGCGGAATGCACCGTCGTGTTGTCGTTTGACGTCGACGGATCCTCCGGCATGATCAATCGCGACTCGCGCATCGAGCATCGCCCCTCGGCGCGTTCGTTTGGCGACTACGGCCCCACGGTCGCGGTGCCGCACATCCTGACGGCGCTGGCCCGAGCCAACGTGCCGGCGTCGTTCTACATCCCCGGCTGGGTCGCCGAGCGCAATCCGGCCACGGTCGAGAAGATCGCCGCCGCCGGACACGAGATCGGGCATCACGGCTACCTGCACGAGCCGCCGGCGACACTCTCAGCCGAGGAAGAAGCCGAGGTGCTCGACAGGGGCAGCAAGATTCTGCAGGACATCACCGGCGAGCCGGTCGCGGGTTACCGCTCGCCTTCGTGGGAGTTGAGTGATGTCTCGTTGGAGCTCATGTCTGAGCGCGGCTTCCGCTATGACTCCTCCTTGATGGGATCGGACGCGCCTTACTGGGTCGCTGCCGGCGACTCGGCGCTGGTTGAATTGCCGATCCACTGGGCGCTGGACGACTATCCCTACTTCGTCTTCGCTCCCACCGACGGCCGCCGCCTGCAGGCCGCGCCGGAGCAGGTCGAATCGACCTGGAAGGCCGTCTTCGACGAGATCCGCCGTCGAGGCGGCGTGTTCACGCTGACGATGCACCCCTACATCATCGGACGCCCCGGCCGCGTTGCGATGCTGGAGCGGCTGATCCAGTACATGCAGTCCAAGTCGGGCGTGACGTTCGCCCGAGCTGTGGATGTCTGCGATGAGTTCGCGGCGGAGTGGGAGACGGCGCGGCCCTAAGCTGTCCGAATGACCGGCGACGAACGCTTCGAACGCGCCATTGCAGCCATCGACGCGGCCAACGCCGACGATCCCTTCACGCTCACCATTGACGGCGCAGCGCTGCCCAAGGAGCAGACCCACGCGGAGATGATGACTGGCTGGGTGAGCGAACTCGATCCTCAGGCGTCCGAGGAGTTGCTGCTCGCGGCTCGGGCCCATCACATCCGACGCTGGATGATCCCTCGCTCGACGTTCCCGGCCGGGCGGTCGGCATACCTTCGCTGGCGTCGCGCGTTGCACTCCGTCCATGCCGAGTTGACTGCGGCGATCCTCGAAGAATGCGGCTATGCGCGCCGCTCGGTCGAGCGCGTCGCAGCGCTAGTCGCCAAGGCTGACCTGCTGCAAGCAGGCGACTCTGACGCGCAAACGCTGGAGGACGCGCTCTCGCTGGTCTTCCTGGATACGCAACTGGAACCGCTGCTGGACGATCTCGACGACCGCCAGCTCAGACGGGCCTTGGGCCGGACCTGGCGTAAGATGTCGCCCAACGGCCAGGCTGCGGCGCGGCGACTGACGCTCTCCCAGCGCACGGTGGAAGCGCTGACCCGATTGGTCGACGGATTCGCGGATGAGTGACGCCTCCACGGATCGATACACGCACGGCCACCACGAGTCGGTGGTGCAGTCGCACGCGCGCCGCCGCGCCGAGGTCGAGGCCTGGTTTCTGCTTCCCCGACTCGGGCCTGGAATGAGCCTGCTCGACGCGGGCTGCGGTCCGGGCACGGTCACGACCGGCCTCGCTCGAACGGTCTCACCGGGGAACGTGGTCGGACTCGACGCGGCGCCCGGCGTGCTGGAGCATGCGCGCGGCCATGCCCAAGAGGAACGGGTCGACAACGTCACGTTCATCGCCGGAGATGTCTACGCGCTCGACTTTCCGGAAGGCGCGTTCGACGTGGTGTACGCCAACCAGCTCCTGCAGCACCTCGCTGACCCGGTTCGCGCGATCAGCGAGATGCGCCGGGTGCTCAAGCCCGGCGGTCTGCTCGCCGTCCGCGACGCCGACTACGCGACGATGTCACCGCACCCCAAGTTCCCGGAGTTCCTCGACTGGAACGAGCTCTATCACCGGGTTGCATACCGCAACCACGCCGAGCCCGACGCCGGGCGCACGCTACCGGCCTGGGTTCGAGCAGCCGGATTCTTGGAGGTAGAGATTCATCCAAACGTAGTTGCGATGGACGGCGAGGAGGCGCGCATCTGGGGTCGAAGCTGGTCACAGCGCATCCTCTACAGCGGCATCGCCGAGCAGGCGCTCGAGCACGGGCTCGCCGAACAGTCCGATTTGGAACGCATCTCGAGGGGTTGGGCGACCTGGGCCGAGTCCGATCAGCCCTTCTTCATGTTCACGCAGATCGCGGTGCTGGCGACCCGCTAGTCCCCGAACACCACCTCGATCAACGGTGAGCCGTCAACCCACTCCTGGACGTTGTCCTCGTTGATGTACTCGTTCAGCTTCTTGGCCGAGAGGAAAACAGAGCGCTTCTCGGCGGGGTCGGTGACGGCGCGAGCCGTGCCATCGAGATCGGCCTCGGTCGATTGCTTGAAATGGAACGTGATCGCAGGATTGGCGATCACATTCGCGTACCACGAGCGGGGTCCGGGACGGCCGGTGATGTAGTAGCGGTCGTCAACGTTGTGAAACCAGATCTCCAGCCGCTTGGGTTCGCCGCTGGAGCGGCCGATCGTGGTGATGTCGATCACGAGGTCGTTGGCTAGGGCCTCCGCGACGCCCGGATCCGATGCTGAAGCCATTAGTCCCGTCCATTCCCGTTGACCGGCAGGTGCGTGCGTTCGTGCTCGAGGAACCACTCCTTGCGGTGCAGTCCGCCGCCGTAACCGCCGAGGCCGCCGTCAGCGCGCACGATGCGGTGACAGGGTACGGCGATCCCGACCGGGTTGCGCCCGGTCGCCGTACCGACCGCCCGGTAGGCTGCGGGTTTACCGACGGCGCGAGCGATGTCCTGATAGGACACCGTCCTGCCGGCCGGCACCTCACGAATGGCCTGCCAGACCGCGCGCTGGAAGTCGGTGCCCTGCGGATCAATTGCGATCTCATCGATGGCCTCGACATCACCCTCGAAGTACGCCGCGACCGCGTCGCGGACACGCAGCGCCTGGGGCGACAGACCGGACTCAGACGATTCGGGGTCCGGCTCCAGGACGGGCCGCGCCCAGGTCTCCACGAAGCCCGCCTCGCGCAGCGCGCCGTCGGCGATCGCCAGGTACATCGTGCCCAGTTGCGTCTCAATCCAGCAGTGTTCGGTCATGGTGCGTTCCCCAACTTCCGTCTCCGTCACAGGCTATGGATCATGGGGCTAGAACGCAAGTACTATTCTAAGTGCGCCCACACCCCGCGATACGCTGCGATGGAGATGGGAGCGCTCAGCGTATGTCCGACCGCGACACCCGGGCCGTCCGATTGACCGACCTCGCCCGCTGCGGCGGTTGAGGATCGAAGTTCGGCCCCGAAGGCCTGGCTCACGTGTTGAGCCATCTCGGTCCCCAGTTCCCGCCGTCCGAGCACCCGGAGCTGCTCATCGGTCTCGACCGTCCTGACGACGCCGCGGTCTACGCCATCGACGACGAGCGCGCCCTCGTGCAGACGCTCGACTTCTTCGCTCCGCTGGTCGACGACCCCTACCAGTTCGGTGCGATCGCGGCCGCCAACGCCATGTCCGACGTCTACGCCATGGGCGGTCGCGTCCTGTTCGCGCTCAACATCGCCGCGTTCCCCGAGGATCTGCCGCCCGACGTCATCGCCGAGGTGTTGCGCGGCGGCGCCGACAAGGTGCGCGAGGCCGGCGCGGTCATCGCCGGCGGACACACGATCATCGACGAGGAACCCAAGTACGGCCTCGCCGTCACCGGCGAGGTCGCGCGCGACCTGATTCGCACGACCGGCGGCGCGCAGCCCGGCGACACGATCATCCTGAACAAGGAACTCGGCACCGGCGTCCTGATCGGCGCCAATCAGGAGGGCGCAGTCTCCCAGGATCACTGGGACGCCGCCGTTGCCCAGATGATGACGCTCAATCGCGACGCCGCTGAGGCCGCCTCCGACCCCGACCTCGCTGCCGGCGTCCATGCCATCGCCGACGTGACCGGTTTCGGACTCGCCGGACACCTGCACGAGATGGCCGAACTCAGCGACGCCGCCATTGAGATTGACCTCGGCGCAGCCCCCGCGCTTGGCGGCCTCTCAGAAGCCGTCGCGGCCGGATTCGGCTCAGGCGGACAGTCCCGCAACCGCGAGTACTATGGCGCTCGCCTGACCGTCGCAGGTGGCCGCGAACTGACTACATTCGAGGAAGCCCTGCTCTACGATCCCCAGACCTCCGGCGGGCTCCTGATTGCCGCCGGAGTCATCGAAGCGCCGCACCTGATTCACGAGCTACAACAACGAGGCGTCAGCGCAACACCCATCGCCCGAGTCACCGAACCCGCCGACGGCGGCCGCCTCAGCGTCAGTCTGCCCGAGAACCCCCGTGTCTGACTACGACGCTGACGTCGCCGTCATTGGCGCGGGCATCCTCGGACTCTCCACCGCGATGGCTCTCGCAACCAGGCACGACGGCCTCCGCGTGGTCGCGTTGGAGCAGGAATCCGGCGTCGGGCGACACCAGAGCGGCAACAACTCCGGCGTGATTCACTCCGGCCTCTACTACCGGCCCGGCTCGGCCAAGGCGCGCATGGCCGTCGCCGGCGCCGAGCGCATGTACGCCTTCTGCGACGAGCACGGCATTGGCGCCGAGCGCTGCGGCAAGGTCGTCGTCGCCACCCACGATTCCGAGCTCGAGCGCATGCGCGAACTCCACCGTCGCGGCGACGCCAACGGCGTGCCCGACATCCGTGAACTCGGACCCGACGAGCTGCGCGAGTTCGAGCCCAACGCCGCCGGCGTCGCCGCCCTGCACATCCCCTCGACCGGCATCGCCGACTACCGAAGCGTCTGCGAGAAGTACCGCGAGCTCCTGGAGTCCGCCAGCGGATCCGTCCGCCTCCGCTCGCGCGTCTCAGGCGTCCGCGTCGATGCCGACGGCGTCCAGCTCGCGACCACGAGCGGAATGGTCCAAGCGAAGTACGCCGTCAATTGCGCCGGACTGCAGGCAGACCGCATTGCCCGCGGCGCCGGCGCGCCTGAGGCTCGCGACCTGCGCATCGTGCCGTTCCGCGGCGAGTACTACGACCTCGTTCCCGCCGCCCGCGGCATGCTCAGGAACCTGATCTATCCCGTCCCCGACCCGGCCTTCCCCTTCCTCGGTGTCCACTTCACCCGACGTCTGGACGGCAGCGTCGAGGCCGGACCCAACGCCGTCCTCGCCCTCAAGCGCGAGGGCTACCGCTGGCGCGATATCGCCCTGCGCGACGCTACCGAGTCGCTCACCTGGCCCGGCTTCCTCCGCCTCGCCCGCGACCATTGGCAGACCGGCCTCGGCGAAGTCTGGCGCAGCGCCAACAAGTCCGCCTTCGTCCGCGCCCTCCAGCGCCTGATGCCCAACCTCGAACCCGACCAGCTCGTCCGAGGAGGCGCCGGAGTCCGAGCCCAGGCCCTCCGCCGCGACGGAAGTCTGGCCGACGATTTCGAGATCGCCCACCAGGACCGGTTGATTCACATCCTCAACGCCCCAAGTCCCGGCGCGACGGCGTCGCTGCTGATCGGCGAAGAGATCGCGTCAACGGCGGAGTCGGCGTGGTTGGGCGGCTAAAGCGACTTTGGCGATCGCCGGACTACCCGCCTACTCGCAGCAATCGTCCTCGAGGTCGAGGCGGCAGAAGCAGGAGGAGTGGACTTCGGTGTCGGCTCGGGCCTGGGCGAGGTGGAGGCGTTGGCGGGCGACGGCGGCGAGGTCGTCCTGGCCGGTGCGCTCGAGGCACTCGACATAGCCGGCGAGGGCCCAGACGTTGTCCAGGTGCTGCCTTGGCCGGCTGACCGATGAGTCGTAGCCGAGGTCGGCGCGGTACACGTCGAGCGCCTCCGACACTTGGTCCTGCTCCAGCAGCAGCGCGCCCAGCGCGTGCCGGACGGGCTGCATCCAGCCCCAGGGCTCGTCGTAGTGCAGGTGGTCATCGAGCTCGACCGCGTGTCGCAGGTGCGCGAACGCGGTGTCGAACTCGCCCTGCCGATAGGCGATCTCGCCGCGCATCATCTGCTTTGCGATGGCGAGGATGTCGCGGCTGGGATTGTTGAACTGGTAGCGCGTATCGGGCACCAGGTCGTAGGCGCGATCGAACTCCGCCGCCTCGGCCACCGCTTCGTCGGTCCGGCCCAGCGTCGCCAGCGCAATCGCCCGCGCATAGCGCATCGTCGCCGTGGTGACGCAGTAGAGCTCGCGATCCTCGGGTAGTTCCTGCTCCAGGATCTCCTCCCACTTGCCAAAGCGGACCAACACGTGCTGCTCGATCGGCACGAAGGCCTCGAGCCAGTCGGCCATATCAGGCGTCTCCATCCGCAGCAGCTCCTCGGGAATCTGCGTTTGCATCGCCCGCGCGGTCTCGATCGCCGGCTCGAACTGGCCGAGGAACATCGCGCCGTAGATCTTGAAGTGGTAGTTGTGCGCTCGATACATCGTGTAGAAGTTGAACGGCCCGCGCGCCTCGACGTACGGCCGGTCGGCCTGGATGGCGCGCTCGTTCCAGTTGATCACATTGAGGTAATCGCCGCAGAGCACGTCGATGTGCGTCGCCATGTGCTGCAGGTGTCCCGAATGCGGCGCAATCCCGCGCAACTGGTCGGCGGCGCGCAGGGCCAGCTCGGGGAAGGGCGACATCTCCATCAGGTGGATGTACATGTGCAGGATGCCGGGATGCCGCGGCTCGCCGCAGTGAGCGATGCGCGCCATCGCGCCCTCCAGCACCTCGCGCGCCTCGTCCGTGTCGGCGCCGTCGGCTGGCTCGCCCGAGTCCAGATTCCAGAGCGACCAAGGCGTCCGGTTCATCATCGCTTCGGCGAACAACGAGGCGATGTCGGAGTCGTCCGAGTGCCTTGTGTAGACTTCGCGCATGGCGTCGGCGTAGTCGTCGACCCAGCCCATCATGTCTTCCAGCGGCTCGGTCTGCGGATAGCGACTCCGCAAAGCGGCAATCAGGTCGCGCTCCGCAGGAGTGCAATTGTCGGACAGCGAGACGGCCAGGTTGGCTTCCTCGTAGGCCGTCGCTAAAGCGTTCGCGACTTCCTTTCGCCCGAACGCTTCCCAGGGCTTGTTGTAGTTGGGGCCAATCGCATAGGCGATGCCCCAGTGAGCCATGGCGCAGTCGGGGTCGGCATCGACCGCCTGGCGGAAGCAATGGACGGCCTCGTCGTGGTTGAATCCGTAGGTCCAGATCAGTCCCCGGTCGAACCAGAGTTGTGCCGCTGGGGAAGAAGTCGTGATCGAGCGGCTATAGGAGCCGAGGTCGAAGTCGTAGGTCATGGGCCGAATCTCCTCCGTCGAGGGGCAGTCCCCGGTTCTCCAGATCGTAGGGTGTTGGCTGTTGTTGATGTTCCCTCACCCGACGTCCCGCTCCGTCATCCTGTTACGCTCGGGCTCAGGAGATCGTCATGCAACGCCTGACTCTCAACGCTGCCATCTATCTGCAGGACGGTTGGTACATCTCCCGCTGTACGGATCTCGGTATCGGCAGCCAGGGAGAAACGATCGACCACGCGCGCGAAATGCTGATCGAGGCTGTGGAATTGACCCTCGAAGACATGAGCCAGCAGGAGTACGAGGGCCGCCTCAGCGGCGCCTACTTCGCCAATAGCCACATCACTGAAGAAGAAATACTCGAGGGCTGTGAGCTCATCGAGAGTTGCTCGATCACCGTCGAGGCCGACTTGCCCTTTGTCCTCTCACACTGACGATGCGCACGCTCTCCTGGCAGCAAGTCTGCCGAATCCTGGAGCGCCAGGGGTTTGTTCTTCGACGGCAGCGCGGCAGCCACCTGAGATATCGAGGCATCGTCAACGGAGAAGAGAAGAACGTGACTGTTCCACGCCACAGGACCGTCAAACCGGGGACCCTGGGCGACATTGTCAACCAGTCAGGACTTCCCAAAGACCTATTCGAGTAGCCCGCGTATCCTCCACTGCATGACTACCAACGAACTCCGACCGCCGCTCGACGGCGTCACCGTGATCAATGCCGGGCAGATTCTCGCTGCGCCTCACTGCGCCACCATGCTCGCCGAGTTTGGGGCTGACGTGATCAAGGTCGAACGACCCGGCACGGGCGAACCAAATCACGGCACCATCTCCTATGTGCAGGAGAACCGCTCGCAGCGGGGGGTGACCTGCAATCTCGCCGATCCGCGAGGCAAGGACCTGTTCCGACGCCTGTGCCTGCAGGCCGACGTGCTGATCGAGAACTTCCGTCCCGGCACGCTGGAGAAGATGGACCTGGCGCCTGACTCCTTGCGCGAACTCAACCCTGGCCTGGTCGTGACCCGGGTCTCGGGCTATGGACAGACCGGTCCCTATCGCGAGCGGGCCGGCTTCGACCGTGTCGCGCTGGGCTTCGCCGGGATGACCTATCAGACCGGCTGGGCCGACGGCCCGCCCGTGCGTCCCGGCTACATGGTCGCCGACTACTCGGCCGGCGTTTTCGCCGCGATGGGCACGCTGATGGCGCTGCGCGCGCGCGACGTCAACGGCGGGCTCGGCCAGGACGTCGACGTTGCGCTGTACGAGGCGATCTGGAAGCAGTCCGGCACGCACGCGTCGCAGTTCGCGCACAGCGGCCGGAATCGCGAGCGCAGCGGCAACTACTGGCCCGGCGTCGTGCCGGCGGAGCAGTGGGCCACATCCGACGGCCACCACCTGATCATCAACGCCACCACGCAAGGCACGTTCGAGCGACTGGTCGCGGCGATGCAGCGTCCTGATCTGCTCAGCGATCCTCGCTTCGAGGTCCACGTCGTGCGGCGCAAGAACTACGAGGCGATTCACGAGATCGTCGGCGATTGGGTCGGCTCACTGACGCTGGAGCAGGTGCAGCACCTGTTGGACAAGCACGGCGTTCCGGCGACCAAGGTCTACACGACCGCCGACATCATGAGCGACGAACACTACGACGCGCGCGATCAGATCGTCGACGTGCCTTCGGAGCAGCACGGCGCCACGCCGCAACCGGGCATCGTACCGCGCCTCACCAAAACGCCAGGATCTGTGAAGCACCGAGCGCCGACGCTGGGAGAGCACAACCGCGAGATCTACGGCGGACTGCTCGGCGTATCGGACGACGAGCTGGAACAACTCGCGGCGGATGGAGTGATCTGATGACTACGGCAATCGTCGAACGCTCGATCACCGCCTTTCTCGACGGCGACGACTCGCTCGAGATCAACAACATCATCCACTCGACGGCCGGCGCCGCTCGCTTCGGGTACAGCGGTCCATTGGTCGGCGGCACGACGGTCTACTCATGGTCGGCGGCGGCCCTGGTCGAGGCTCTGGGCGACGCCTGGCTGGACGAGGGCTGAGTCGAGTTCCAGTTGCGCAAGCCCGTCTATCCCAGCGAAGTGATCACCACCCGGGCGATCTCCTCTCCCCCCGCGAAGCGGGGGGAGATGTCCCGTAGGGACAGAGGGGGGCCGCCGGCGATCGTGTTCACCATGACCAAGGACAACGGCGAGGTCGCGGTCCGGGGTACCGCCGGACTCGGCACCGCCGACTTCAGCTCGGAAATCACGTCGGCCGCCGATCGCACGCCGGTCCCCCAGCCGGAAGAGCGACCATTCATCACTCGAGCCCTGGCGCCCCTGGGTGAAGACCTTCCGGCGATGGCGATTGATCTCAGTCATGTCGATGCCGAAACATATGCCGATGAGAAAGCGAGCGACTCCGACCCACGCTGGCGCGGCGCTGGAGGTCGAGTCCATCCAGGCTGGATCGCCCAACGAGCCAACGCCCTGCTCGCGCACACCTGGCGCTACACCGCGATCCACGCATCGAGCCAGATTCAGCATCTCGCGCCGGTGCACCCCGACCAGCGATTACTGGTCAGCGGACGACTGGCCTCTGGATACGAGCGCAAGGGCCACGAGTATGCCGTGATCGATCTCACTATCACGTCGGAGGACGGCCGAGACCTGGTTCGCATGCGCCAACCGACGATCTACCAGGTGGCCGCACGCTGAGGAGCAACTCCATGACCGCGCAGACCATTGAGCGCTCGATCACCGCCTTCCTCGACGGCGAAGATTCGATCGAGAACGACAACATCATCCACTCGACCGAAGGCGCGGCGAAGTTTGGCTTCAGCGGCGCGCTGGTCGGCGGCGTGACGGTGTACTCGTGGGCCGTGCCCGCGCTGATCGAAGCCCTCGGCCAAGAGTGGCTCGACTCCGGTTGGATCGACTTCCGCCTCCGCCGCCCGGTCTATCCGGGAGACGAGATCACAACTCGTGTGGTCAGCTCTCCCCCCGCTCCGCGGGGGGAGATGTCCCGTAGGGACAGAGGGGGGCTCCCGACTGTCGAGTTCACCATGGCTAAGGATTCCGGCGAGGTCTGCATCGCCGGCGCCGCCGGAATGGGCGAGGCGGAGTTCTACGGAGATCTTGCGGTGGCTCGAAATCGCGACCCCGTACCCGCGGCTGATCCGCCCACGCTGCTCACTCCTCAAAACCTACCGATCGGCGAGGACCTGCCGGCGATGGCTGTGCCGATGTCTACCGAAGACGCCGAAGTCTACGCCGACCATTTCGCCCGCGATCCGCACACGCGCTGGCGCGGCGAGGGCGCGAGGCTGCATCCCGGCTGGATCGCCGGACGCTGCGTGCGACTGACCAAGCACACCTACCACTACCCGGCGGGCATCCACGCCGGCAGCCAGATCCAGATGCTCGCGCCGGCCCGTGCCGGACAGACGTTGGTCGTCTCTGGCCACGTGACCGACGGCTACCGGCGCAAGGAGCACGAGTACTGCTTGCTGGACGTGACGATTAGCGACGAGTCGGGCGAGGACATCGCCCGCCTGCGGCACCGCACGATTTACCAGGTCGGCGGAGGCTAGCTGAGCCGACGGCTCCCCGAACCGGTGGCGATCGCGATAGCCCGCCGACCATCCCGGCCGAGATAGCGCAGCCATAGACTGTTCGCATGGCGCGAAGTATCTCCGCACTCTCATCCTGGCGGCAGCACACGTTTGCGGCCTTGAACGACCGCCACTTCCGCCTGCTTTTCGTGGGCACGCTGTTCGCGACCTTCGCCTACATGATGATGTTCCTCGTCATGTCGATCGTCGCCTACGACCTGTCCGGCAACAACACCGCGGTCGGGGTGATCGGGATGGGCGTCGGGATCGCGATGCTGCTTGCGCCGTTTGGCGGCGTCATTGCCGACCGCGCCAACCGCAAGTGGGTGATTGTGATCGGCCAGGGCGGCGGCGCGGCGATGCTCGCGTTGACCGGGCTGCTGCTGTTGCTCGGCTGGCTGACGCTGCCGCTGATGTTCGTGTTGATGATGCTGCTCGGCTTCTCGTTTGTGGTGATGGGACCGGCCCGCAATGCCTTCACCGCCGATCTGGTTGGGCCGCGGCTGGTCGCCAACGCGATTGTGCTGAGCCAGCTTGCCAACACGCTAGGCCAACCGTTGTCCCCGTTCATCGCGTCGATTCTGGTGGAATCGCTGGTCGGCTCGGGTGGGACCTATGTGGTGATGGGCGCGCTGGTCGCGGTTGGCGTGTTCACCGTGGCGCTGATGCCCAATCGCCAGCGGGAGCGGGAGCTGCGCGAAGCCGAGGCAGGACACGCTGCGGCGCCAGGCAGGAACGTGCTCAGTGACATTGCCGACGGCGCGCGATACGTCTGGTCACGTCCCTCCCTGCGGTTGATGCTGCTGGTCTTCGTCAGTTCGGTCGTGATCGGCTTCCTCTTCCGCATCCTGATGCCGGCGTTCCTCGACCAGCACCTAAGTCGTCCGACCAGCGACATGGGACCGTTGTTCCTGGTCAACGGAATCGCTGCAGCTGTCGTCGCCGTTGTCGTGGCAGGAGCACCGACGACCCGTTGGGCCTGGCCGGCGGTGTTCGTGCTGGTTGCCATGATGGGCATCGGATACCTCGTCCTGGCTGCATCGCAGAATCTCGGCCAGGCGATGATTGCGATGGCGCTGCTCGGTCCGGGTTTGCAGGGGCCGGTGATGATCCTGCAGGCACGGATCATGATGCACACCGAATCGGCCTATTACGGCCGAGTGATGTCCTTCACGATGATGGCCTGGGGCGTGCAGATGGTCGCGGGCGGACCGGCTGGCGCGCTGGCCGACGCCATCGGCGAGCGCGAAGTCTTTGCACTCATGGGATTGGCGGCGCTGGTCATCACGGTGCTGGGCGTTTTCGGTTGGCTCGCGATTCGCAAGTATGATCGTCCGCCGCTGCCGGCGATGCCGGCGCTCGCCGGCGAGACGAACGGCGGCGGGGCGGTGGCCGTGTCGGCCATGCCGCCGCCGCCGATGCTGCGCCACGTGGCGCTGATGTCGGGTCAGAAGATCGACAACTAGGTGGGTGCGCCTGGCGATGGCGCGTGCCCCCCTCTGTCGCTCCGCGACATCTCCCCCCGCTTCGCGGGGGAGAGGGATCTCACTCGATGCCGACTGGTCCGCCATGCGTGTGCGATTCCAGCGCTGCGACGCGGCGTTCGAGCTGGGCCAGGCGAGCTTCGCGGTCACCCGACGACAGTTCCCTCACCCGATTCAGCAGCGCCTTCCAGGGGAAGTCGCGGCCCGGGTCCGACTTCTGTCGCGTCAGCTCGCTATGGCCAACGTGGTAGCGGCGGTCGATGGGAATGCCGTACTTCTTACAGACGTACGCCGACCAGGCGGCGACCGTCTCGAGCTGGCGGCTACCCGGAACGAAGGTCTCGCCGATTTCTCGCGCGTAGCCCTCGATCTCAATCGACAGCATGCAGGCGTTGTAGCTGACGTACTCATCGCGCCACCAGGCGGGACGAGGCAGGACCAGGTCGTTGCGGCGGACGCCCTGGGCCCAGGCGAAGTCCCGGTCGCGGACCATCTGGTAGAGGTCACCATCTGAGTCGGCGTAGTAGTTGGTACTGGCGTTGGCGCGCGGATCTTCGAACCATGCCGGGGTGACCTCGTTGTCGTCCCATGGCTCCTCGGGAGTGTGGTAGCAGATCGCGACGAAGCGCCTCTCGGCACCTGAATACGGCCGTGATGAGGCCGCGTAGAAGTTGGACGGATGCGCCGGCCGCCAGATGAGGCGAGCGCCGTACGGCAGTCCGCGGATCCCGACCAGGTCGGGCGGCGGATCGAGCTTCGCGGTGGTCATTCGCGTCCTCCCGTCCGGTCTGACCGGTCGCTGCGTTGGTCGCGGCTGCGCAGCACGCCGTAGCCGGCGGCCACGGCGACCGCGATTGAGCGCACAGCGTCGGAGGGCGGGACGCCGACCAGCCCGGTCTCGAGCGACGCCCAAACAGCGACCACGCCGATCGCGATCAGGGCACGAACGCTGCCTCGCGGCATCCAGAGCGGGTCCGGCGTCGCGGCCCGCTCCGGCTCCTGCGAATCTGAGCCGGCCAAGGGTTGATTCTGTCCACTCATCAGTGTTCCTCTCTCGTGTAATGGGCCGCTCAGCCGGCCCGGACAATGAATGCCGAGCCCAGACCGATCGCGGCCAGCAGGACGGTTCCGCCGCCGAGCGCGACGTAGAGCCGGTCGATGCGGGCGTCGATCTGGTCGAGGCCGCTCTCGATTCGGTGCAGGTACTGCCAGAGCGCGTCGGTCTGGCTGACTCCTGGAGCCTGGGTGCACGACTCGGGGCAGCCGCCCGACTCCGGGGTGGAGTCGGGCGGCTGCGAACTGTTTGGTGCGAACTGTGGTCTCGACATGGGTTCCTTTCGATTGGTCTGCGTGCGCAGGGGCCTGTTTGCGCTCAGCTCTCCGATTGAGGGAACGGGTCGCGGTCCTGGGCGAGTTCCTGCCACTGCGTAGGCAGCTCGTCGAGTGACCCGGCCTCTCGCCACTCCATCGCGCGGTGCTTGAGGTATTTGCCGGCGGGGACTGCCTGCCAGCGCTCGTCCTCGCTGAGCGGCTGACCTGCGGCGTCGGCGTCCTCGGGATTGCGCATCACGAGGTCGTAGCCGTCGAGGCCGTTGCCCTGCGCCCGCGCGAGCTGGTACTCGTGGTGGCTGAGCAGGACGGCCCGCTCACCGGGCGCGACCAGCGCCGGACTACCCGGCTTGCTCGTCTTCTTGGTGGTTGCCATGTGGTGATTCCTTTCTTCCGTCTCTGCGGACGGGTGCGAGTTGTGTGATTCAGCTCGGACCGAGACCGGCATTGATCTCGGTCTCGAGCCAGGGTTGGGCCTCAATCTCCACCGACTCGTGCGACAGACCCAGTCCCTCGGCTGTGTCGAGCAGCAGGCGCTCGGCCTCGCGCGCGTCGTGGAAGCCATGGCCCAACAGGGCGTGATCGCGGCCGAGGTACTCGCGACCGTGGTGGTCGCGCTTCGGCGCACGCAGGTGCGCGCGCCGGGCGCGAAGTCCGGTTCCCAGCCGCGGCGCCGAGTAGCGCTCGGACCGCAGCTCGGAGAAGTCGGCCGGCGTCCAGAGGCCGCGTTCGTCCAGCGGCATGGCTAGCCTCCGTCCGCGGTGATCTGGCAGCCGTGATGGGCGAACCCGGCGATCCCCGTGTCGTAGTCGGCCATCGAGCGGAGCGTGACGCCCGGCCATTCCGCCTCCTCGAACACGGACATCTCCCAATCCATCGAGCAGGCCCAGACCAAGGCCTCGGTACCGAACATCGAGCAGATGTAGTCGCCGGCGCCGTCGGCGGCCATGTAGCCGTCGACGAACACGGCCGTGCCCATCAGCGGGATCTCCGAGACGTGGAAGCGCCGAATCATCCGCTCGGAGATGCCGGCCGGAATCCAGCCCGAGTTGCCGCTCACGCCGGACGCGCCGAGGTCTTCGAGCACGTGCTCGGCGACGACCGGCGAGAGCACCGTGACGATGTCGCCGCGCGGCGGGCCGCCCTTGGCTCGCTTGACCGACTGCAGCACGCGCCGCGCCTCGCGCAGCTTCGCCAGGGTCAGCTTCTTCCCGGTCGCGCCGATGTCGTTGTCGGTGTGCCAGTTGGCGAACTCGCCGGTCAGGTCGGTGTCGATGTCCTGGCCCTGCGACAGCGCCATCTCGTCGGAGACCAGGCGCACCAGGTCTTCCTGCGAGTAGTTGATCGCCCGCACGTGAATGCGCACGTAGATCGCGCGGAAGGTGGGCGAGATCGTGGTGCTGGCCAGGGTGAAGCGCGAGGTGGTCGAGAGTTCGGCGTTCTCGGCCGGCGTCTGCACGGTCGAGACGCTCGACACGCGCGGAATCTGCGCGCTGCCCGAGCCCTTGGGCACGATCAACTTGCGCGCCAGCGAGAGCATCGGCGCCGACTGCGGCATCTGCGCAATCGTGCGCTCGACCATCGCCGCGTAGGACGCGGAGATGTTGGAAGAGAGTGTGTCTGCCATTCCGTGTGTTCCTTTCTGGACTGTTCGTCATTCCCGCGAAGGCGGGAATCTCGATTTCTCTGCGCGAACGTCACGCCTCGGGATGGGCCGCCAACCAGTTGGCGAACTGCGTCCGACGCTGCTGGCGCAGCTCCTGACCCTCCGCCGAACGGATGAAGTCGGTCCACTCGTTGACGCTGCTCGGCTGCGGCGGCGGCGCGCCGCCGTGCAAACCCGAAGTCGGACGCTGTTGCGCGTTGCGGACCTGTGTCTCGAACTCGCGGGTCAGCTCAGCGCGGACTGACTGCTCGCGTTCCAGCGCCGCACGTTCGGCGATCAGGTCGCGCCAGACGCCGGCCACGTCGTCGGGCTGCTCGGCCGAGGACAGGCGCGCCCGCTCGTCCTCGGACAGCTCGCCGATCGCCGTGAGCATTGCCTCGCGCAGCGGCAAATCGGCGCCCGCTCGCTCGGCGCCCTGGTCGAGTGCTGCCTCGCCCTCGCCGGGCGGAGCTTCAAGCTGCGCAGCGGACTGAGCTGTTTCCATCGCATGCCTCCAAACAAACTGAGCGCCGACGGCTATGTACCGTTCGGCGCTCGGAGGCGCGCATCCAGGTCGACGCTGATAAGACGAACATACGTTCCTGAGAAGCGGAATTCAAGCCCCAGCGGCTGGCGGCTGTATTCGGTACTACCGGGCTCCACCGCCGGGAGCGCCGTTATCCTGCGCCAATGCTCAACGACACGCGCATCCTGGACCTGACCGACGAACCGCTGGCGCTGGGCGCGCGGCTGTTGGCCGACCTGGGCGCGCAGGTGATTCGCGTCGAAGACCAACGCGGTGACGGGTTGCGAATGCGGGAGCCGGCGGTCGAGTCGGACGCGCCCCGCGTCGAGCGCGGTTGGGCGCATCTGCTCTACAACGCGGGCAAGCGCTCCGTTGCCGTCGACTTCGACGAGCCGGCGACCTGGCAAGAGATGGAGTCGCTGCTGCCCCGTTTCGACGTCGTGTTGGCGCCGCTCGAAGCGAGCGGTCCGCTGGCCGAGTGGCTGGCGCGCGGACGGCAGGGCGCATGGCAGTCCAGGATTCCGCTGGTCGATGCCGTGTTCCGCCGAGGCGCGGAGGAGCCGATGACCGATCTGACCGCCATGGCGGCGGGCGGCCACATCGTGCTCAACGGTCACCCCGAAGATCCGCCGGTCTGGCCGGGCGGCAATCTCTCGCACAAGCAGGGATCGCTGGCCATGGCCGAAGCCGCCATGGCGCTGATTGTCCAGCGTCGCCGAGGCGGCGGCTGCGGACGGATCACGGTCTCGCTACAGGAGGCGGTCGCGTTTACCACCCTGCAGACCGCCAGCGGGAACTTCTGGACCTGGCACGGCATGTCGCCCGACCGCCACATACCGATTGGCTCGGGCGCCACGTTTCAGGCCGGCGACAGCCACTGGGTCTCGTTCACGATCCATCCGCCGCATTGGCCGCGCTTCGTCAACTGGGTCGACGAGGTGCTGGGCGCTCCCGAGCTGCGCGAGCCGCAGTGGGACGACGAGCTGTACCGCGAGGCGCACTACGACGAGATTCGCCCCTGGATCGAGCGGCTCTGCGGCGCCCTCTCCGTGACGGAACTGCACGATCGCGGGCAAGAGCTTGGGCTGCTGGTGCTTCCCATCAACACCGTTGAGGAAGTGGCCAGGGATCCGCATCTCTGGTCCCGCGACTACTTCCAGGAGGTGGAGCACCCCCAGCTCGGCGCGACGCTGACGCTGCCGCGACCCGCCGTCCGCACGAGAGGCGAGCAACCCCGCGCCGCCCGCGCCCCACTCCTCGGCGAACACAACGACGAGCTCTTCGATGCCACCGTTCCCCTCTCCCCCCGCTCCGCGGGGGGAGATCTCGCGGAGCGACAGAGGCGGACGCCGTCCGTCTCGACGCTGTACAACTCCGCTCCACCACCGCCACGCCGTCCGCTGGACGGCGTTCGCGTGCTCGACTTCACCTGGGCCATCGCCGGCTCGCTCGGCACCCGGTTGCTCGCCGACCTCGGCGCGGAGGTGATCAAGATCGAGTCCGAATCGCGCATCGACCCGATCCGCTACCGCGGCGTCCAGCCGCCCGACCGCTTCTCGATCAACACCAACGGCACGTTCAACGACTGCGCCGGCGGCAAGAGGTCGGTCACGCTCAATCTCAAGACGGAGGAAGGCATCGAAGCCGTGCGCCGGTTAGCCGAGCACGCCGATGTCGTCACTTCCAACTACACCCCGTACCGACTCGACCGCTGGGGCATCGGCTATGACGATCTGCGCAAGGTCAAGGACGACATCATCGTCTGCAACGTGGCCGTGATGGGCATCGAGGGACCGCGGGCCGAGTGGCGCTCCTACGGCAACGGGATCATCGCCATGTGCGGGCTGTCGCATCGCTCGGGATTCCCAGGCCGCGCGCCGATCGGCCTCGGCACGCTGCACTCCGACTTCACCGTGCCTTACTATCTCGCCGCGTCGGTGATGGCCGCCCTGGACGATCGCGAACGCAGCGGCAGCGGACGCTACCTCGAGATCGCCCAGTACGAGACTGCCGTGCAGTTGCTGGACACCGAGCTGATTGAGACGCTGAACGGCGTCGCCGAACGTCCGCGCATGGGCAACCGCTCTCCGTTCATGTCGCCGCACGGCGTGTTTCCCGCCGCCGGCGACGATCGCTGGGTCGCAATCGCCTGCCGCGACGACGCCGATTGGCGCAACCTGTGCCGCGTGATCGGTCGCGCGGATCTCGCGTCAAGAACCGATCTGGATACTGTCGCAGGTCGTCAGGCGAGTGAAGATGAGCTGGAAGCCGCAGTCTCCGAGTGGACGCGTTCGCAGGATGAGTGGACCTCGTACCGTCTCTTGATCAATGCCGGCGTCCCTGCCAGCCCGGTTGAGCGGCTGGAGGACTTCTTCGCAGGGCAAGATCCCGCCATGCGCGACGCGTACCACCCTGCTGACTCGCCGGAGGGCTGCACCTTCCAGATCATCAGGGAGCCGATTCTCTGGGACGGCGAGCGGCTGCCGGCGGTCCGTGCCCCGCTCTGGGGAGAGCACACCGAGGACATCCTCCAGGGGCTGCTCGGCTACAGCGACGACGACATGGGCCGTCTCGCCGCCGCCGGCACGCTTGGCTGATTCACTTCTAGGGAATGTCCGGGTCGTAGTCCATACCGATGTGGCCGCGTTCGACAAAGCCGGCGATCTCGTCGTCGGAGTAGCCGAGCACCTCGCGATAGACGTAGTCGTTGTCCTCGCCCAACGCGACCGGCGGTTTGCGGATGCCGAGCGGGGTCTCCGAGAAGCGGATGAACGGCTTGTTGAAGCGGAATGCGCCAACTCCGTCGTACAACTCGTGCACTTCGTTGAGTTGGCGGTGCTGCACATGGGGATCGTCGTAGATGCGCGCCGCCTCGAGCACCGGCGCGGCCGGCACGCCGTGCGACTGCAGCAGGTGCATGAGCTCGTAGTCGTTGCGCGTGGATGTCCACACCGAGATTCGCTCGTCCAGTTCGTCGTGGCGAGCCAGACGGCCCTCGTTGTGGCGCAAGTCGGCGTCGCGCGCCCAATCGGGGTCGCCCATCGCCTCGCGCAGGCCGAGCCACTGATCATCGTCCAACACCGAGATCGAGATCCATCGGTCGCCGCCGTCCGAGCCGTCGCCGTCGGAGAGAGCCGGATAGAGGTTGTAGGGCGCAAAGCCGTCAACCGAGCGATTGCCGATCCGTTCCTGCACGACGCCGTTGAAGGAGAAATCCATGAACGCCTGGGCCAGCATCCCGCCGGCGCACTCGGCCTGGGCGAGCTCGATCAGTTGTCCCTCGCCGCTGCGACGTCGATGCCGCAACGCCGACATCACGGCGAATGCGCCGTGCGCGCCGGCGACGTAGTCGCCGGAGAAGATCGAGGTGATGTAGGACGGGTCGAGGTCGGGATAGCCGCGCAGCAGCGTGTGGCCCATCACCGATTCAAGGTGTACGCCGAGCGCCCGCGCGTAGCGGTACGGCCCGTCCGAGCCGTAGGCGGGCATGCGCAGCATGACCAGATCGTCTCGCGCCTCGCGCAGGAAGTCGGGTCCGATCCCGATCTTCTCCAGCGTGCCGGTGGCATTGTTTTCGACCAGCGCGTCGGACTCGGACACGAGCCGCGCAAAGATCTCACGGCCCTCGTCCGAGACCAGGTCGACGGTCATCGAGTGCTTGTTGCGGTACTGCTGGACGAAGGTGGGGCAGTAGTTCCACGGCCGCGGTCCGGGCTCGGAGTTGGGGTACCCGGTCGCCCAGCCGGCACCGGCCTTGACCAGCGCCGGGGAGGGCCGTGCCTGCCCGCCGCGCGTCATTGGCTGCCAGACGTGCATGTTCTCGACCTTGATCACCTCAGCGCCCAGGTCGGCCAGCAGCGTCGTCGCAAATGTTCCTGCCCAGACGACGGTGAGATCGATTACGCGGATTCCGGAGAGCGGCAATGGCATGGCGACGGTCCTGAGTCAGCTCGTTGCGCCCGACGCGCGTAGCTCGGCGATCTCCGAGTCCTCGAAGCCCAACTCAGACAACACTTCGTCGGTGTGTTCTCCGAGGCGGGGCGGCGGGCGACGGATCGACCAGGGCGATGCGGGCATCGTCAACGGACGGCCGAGCAGCTTGACCTCGCCCAGCTCGTCGTGTTCCGCCGTGGACCAGAAGCCGCGATCGCTGAAGTGGGTGTCCTCGAACAACTCGTCGACGGAGAACAGCGGGCCGCAGAGGACCTTGGCCTCGCGCGCCGCCTCCCAGATTTCACGCTTGGTCCGTTCCAGCGCCCAGGGCAGGAACAGCCCGTTGAACTCGTCAACCAGGTCGGCAATCAGGCCCACGCCCGGCTGCCACCACTTCTCGTCCTGCAACCAGTCGGGACGGCCCAGCATCTCGTTGAGTCGCGGGATGCGGATCGCGGCGCCGGAGAACTCGATGTAGCCGTCGGCGCAGGGATAGACGCCGGCGAGCATGCCCGCAGCCGGACCGGGCGCGCGCAGCGAACGGCGGCCGGCGAACTCGAAGCCGATCGTGGCTGCATGACGACGGTCGACGCCGTTGAACTGGGCGTCGGCCATCGAGAAGTCCACATGCTGTCCGACGCCCTGTAGCTCGGCGGCGGTCAGGGCCGCCATCGCGCCCGTTGCCGCGGCTGCACCGCACTCGACCAGCGACGCCGTGCCGTACATCTTGACCGGTTCACGGTCCTGCACGCCGATCGAGTACATCTCGCCTGCGAAACCGTAGAGAACCAGGTCCGAGATCTTGAAGTCGCGGTAGGGCGAGTCCTGGCCGAACGGGGTAATCGAGACCATCGGCAAGTCGTCGCGGAGCGATGACACGCGTTCCCATCCAAGGCCGAGCGAGTCGAGCCGGCCCGCCGGCTGGGACTCGACCACGATGTCGGCTCGTGCGAGCAATCGCTCGATCACCGTGACGGCTTCGGGCCGCTCGATGTCCAGCACCAGCGATCGCTTGTTGGTGTTGAAGTAGAAGAATGTGCCCGAGCGCTCGGGACCCTGAATGCCCTGGTGCCAGGGACCGACGGAGCGCGAGGGGTCCCCGTCCGGCCGCTCGACCTTGATCACGTCGGCGCCGAAGTCGGCGAACAGCTTGGTGCAGTACGGTCCGGCGATGTGCTCGGTCAGGTCGAGGACGGTCACGCCGTCGAGGGGTCCAGGGTTCATGGAAAGAGTCTAGGACGTGATCGCTGCGGTTCCACTGCTTTGACGCTGGAGCACGCGGGCCCCTGAGCACTGGCAAGGTCCGATCACTCCGGCCACCTGGCGACTCGGCCGGGGGGCGGCAGCTCGATCTGCACCATGCCCGGGGAGGAACGGCGCTGCACGACCAGTTCGTGCATGTAGCGGTCGGCGTCGAGCAGATCGTCGTTGCGCTTGAGCGGCCTGGGCGCGTGGTCGGGTGCTGAGCGGTCCCACTGGTACTCGCGAATTCGCGTGGCGAACTGCCTCATGCCTGGCGTGTAGTAGGAGCTGGGCGGATCGCCGTTGAGGCGCTGCTGCACCAGCGAGATACCCCAGCTCACCGAGTCGGGTCCACCCTTGCTGGGCACGACTCGGTTGCCCTGACGCCGCTGGTGATCGATCCAGGCGGACTGGGAACGATCGGCGCACCAGTGGATCGGTCCGAGCTTGGCTCGCCAATCGCGCTGCCACTGTTCGAGACGCTCGGTGACGCCGGGCCCGCGGTCTTCGAACTCGCCCAGGCGGATCAGGATGTTTGCCGGAGCCCCCCCTCTGCCTTCGGCATCTCCCCCCGCTGACGCGGGGGGAGAAGGGAAGGAGGCTAAGCCGCCATTTGCTCCCACGGGCGCGGGGGGAGAAGGGAGACCGGAGGTGATGCCGGCGACGACGCCTGCCGTGTAGTGGTCGCGGGGCGACTGTCCGCCGAAGTCGAGCCCGCCGATGTAGCGGGTGAAGTGCGGCAGCGGCGCATCCCAGCAATGCCGCAGCGGGTCGAAGTGCTGGTAGATCTGACCGTCGAACGCGTCGAAGCGACCTTCGATGAACCGATCGACCCACTCGCCCGGCTGCAGCGCCCGCTGTTGTGCCGCGTAGTTGTCGGGTAGGTGCGGGTTGTCGGGAATCCTGGCGGGGATGTACACGATCCGTCCGTTGGCTGCAGCGAACGCCTCCTCGTCGAGCTCGCGTCGGGCGAACCATCGCTCGAACCAGCCCGGCCAGGGATTGGAGGCGGCGACGAACCATCGCTGCGGCTGAGCCGGGTGACGCAGCCGGGTAAGCAGCATCAACGCGGCCTCCTCGGCAACCTCGCCGGCTTCGTCAATGAGGACTGCGCCGTATTGCTGGGAACCGAGGCCGGTCCACTCGGTGAGATGGCGGAAGTTGATGGTTGATATCTCGTCGTCTGGCGCGCCGGGCTTGGCGACTTCGACGAGATTGGTGGGGGCTGAGACCCGACGGCGGATGTATCGGTCGGGGCAGACGTCGAAGAACTCCTTCATGGTGGTGGAGGAGAGGTCGGTGAAGTGCTGGCGGGCGACGAGGATGTTGTTGCCGGGGAAGGCCAAGGCGGCGTCGATGGCGAGTTCGACGATGGCGCGGGTCTTGCCGCCGCCCATGGCGCCACCGTAGCCGAGCAGGATCAGCCCAGGTCTAGGGCCTGCGGCGATTGCCTTGAGCAACTCGTTCTGGCGCTCGGTGGGAAAAAAACGTCGAGCACGGTGGCTGGAGAGGCTTGAGGGATTAGAGCGGGTCGTCATCGGCTTCTCCGCTCTCAAGGTCATCGCTATTGTCAGTGCTCTCGCCGTCTTCGAGCAGCGCGGTGTAGGGGTGTTGGCCGGGTTCGAAGAGCGGTTCGGAGACGACCTGGGCTTCGATGGTGTCGCCGTTGAGCGCGCGCATCACTTCCGCATGGCGTGAGTTGTTGGGAGACAGCTCATCGACCAGCTTGACAGCGGCCTTGACACTGACGTGTGGCGGATGGTTGGAATCGGCGAGTTCGGCGAGCCGCTCCATGGCTGCTCGGTAGGCGAGTTCAATCGGCATGGTCGGCTCCTTCCCGTTGGAGGTGAATGGGATCGATAGTATGCGTACGTATGTTCTGTAGTTGTGAAGAAGTTGACGAACATGCGGCCTTTTGCGAGTCGATTGGTCACCTGGGTGTCACCGACATGTAGTCCGTGGGTGCGTCGGTGATAGTTGCCTGTGTATCGGGAACGTAATCGGCGTTGATGGATGACTGATTATTGGCTGGCTCCTGGACAAGGGGAGTCTCAGAGTGACCCCTTGTGATCCCAGGTGAATGGAGAGTCTGATGCGACTGGCGACAATAGCGGTTGGTTGGCGAGCGGCGATAGTGGCAGCACTCGCGTTCGTGGGGCTGACGGTCCTGATGGCGAGCGCGTCGGCTCAGTCTCGGCCGCCGCTGCTGCTCTATGGCGACGGCCAGGCGGGCGACACGATCACCGTGACGGACGACGAGGGCGAACAGTTGGGCACGACCACCGTGGAAACGGCGGGCGTGTGGTCGGTCCAGGTCCAGTGCGACTCCGATGTGATGTCGAAGCTGCGCTTTGCCGTGAACGATGTCGCCGTCGACGTGTTGATCAGGCCGACCGGTGAAGGGCACGCGAGCGTCACGCTGATGGCTCCGAAGGCGAGCGAAGACTCGGACGACGAACCGGTTGTCGCGGTCAGCGAGACTGCCTCTGACGCGGCCGAGGCCGAGGATGCGATGTCGAGCGGCTACAGCACGATGGACATGAGCGAGGATGACGAGGCGCTGGCAGAAGACTCCGAGCCGGCGTTGGGCACGGGCGGCGGCGCGGCGGCTGAAGAAGGATCTGACGACGAGTACCAGGTGTACCCGGTGTCCGGCAGCGGCGGTCTGGCCGACCGGGGCCCGTCGACCTCGGCGCTGATCGGGACGCTCGCGGTGCTGGCTTCGCTGGCGCTCGGACTGGGCGTCTGGCGAGTGCGGCGGCGGGCGTAGGCGGGAAGCCCCCCTCTGTCCCCCGCCTTCGCGGGGGCAGGCTGCTCCGCGACATCTCCCCCCGCCTTTCGGCGGGGGGAGAAGCTTGTCTGCTCGCAACTATCTGCTCGGCTTCGTGGTGTAGCCTGCGGACAGTGTGAGTCGTTTCACTAGAGGAGAATTCTCGTGGCTGAATTGAGTGGCGCGCAGATTGTCGCCAAGTCCCTGGCGACCCAGGGTGTAGAGGAAATGTTCGGCCTGGTCGGCGTGCCGGTGGTGCCGATCTCGGTGGCTTGGATGCAAGAAGGCAAGCCGTTTATCGGCGTGCGGCACGAGCAGGCGGCCGGTTATGCGGCGCAGGCGGCGTCGTACATGCGCGGACACCTGTCGGCGGCGCTGGTCGTGTCGGGGCCGGGGATGACGAATGTGATCTCGGCGCTGGGCAATGCGCAGGCCAACTGCTGGCCGATGATCCTGCTGGGCGGGGCGGCCAACATCGGTCTCTCGCAGATGGGCGACTTCCAGGACGCGCCGCAGGTGGAGGCCGCGCGGCCGTTCGTCAAGTGGTCGGACCAGGCTCGCGACGTGCGCCTGATCCCCAGGATGATCGCGCAGGCGACGCGCGCGGCGGTCAACGGTCGGCCGGGTCCGGTCTACCTCGACCTGCCGGGCGACATCATCGACGCGGTGGTGGACGAGGACGAAGTGCAGTGGGCGCCGCGCATCGAGGAGCCGCAGCGGCCGACCGTCTCGCAGGAGTCGGTGTCGGCGGCGATCGAGGCATTGAAAACGGCCTCGAACCCGCTGGTCATCGTGGGCAAGGGCATGGCCTGGTCGCAGGCCGAGCAGGAAGTCCAGGAGTTCGTCGACAAGACGGGCATCCCCTGGCTGTCGACGCCGATGGGTGCGGGCGTGGTCCCGGCGGATGCGCCCAACAACGCGGCGGCGGCGCGCACTCACGTGCTGCGCAACGCCGACCTCGTCGTCCTGCTGGGGGCGCGGCTCAACTGGATCCTGCACTTCGGCAAGCCGCCCCGCTTCAAGGAGGGCGTGCGCATCATCCAGCTCGACATCGAGCCGGAAGAGATTGGCACCAACGTCCCCACCGAGGTCGCGCTGGTCGGCGACGGCAAGGCAGTGATGGGTCAGCTCAACAGCTACCTGGACGAGAATCCCTGGCAGTTCGAGGACACGACCGAGTGGATCGCCTCGATCAACGCAGAGGTCGAGCGCAAGGCGGCCGAGCAGGCCGAGTGGGCGTCGTCGGACGAGGCGCCGATGAACTACTACCGCCCGCTCAAGGAAATCCAGGACCGGATGCCGCGCGACGCGGTGTTCGTGACCGAGGGCGAAAACACGATGGCGATCGCGCGTCAGGTGATCCAGTCGTACGAGCCGCGCAAGCGTCTCGACGCGGGTACCTGGGGCACGATGGGCGTCGGTCCGGGCTTCGCGCTGGCGGCGCAGGTGGTCAATCCCGGCAAGCGCGTGATCGCGCTCGAGGGCGACGCGGCCTTCGGCTTCGGTCCGGGCGAGGTTGAGACGGCGGTGCGTCAGAAGCTGCCGATCACCTGGATCATTTTCAACAACAACGGCATCGGCGGCGGCGCGCCCGAACTGCCCGAGGAGTACGAGACCGGCGGTCTGTCGCCGGGGCAGCTCACGCCGATGGCGCACTACGAGAAGATCATGGAAGCCTTCGGCGGCAAGGGCTACTACGCGCGCAGTCCCGAGGAGCTGGAAGCGGCGCTCGACGACTCGTTCGCGCAGGAGGGCTCGACGTTGATCAACGTCGAGATCTCACCGCAGGCCCAGCGTCGGAAGCAGCAATTCGGCTGGCTCCAGCGGTAGAAACGTCTATTTCTCCCCCCGCGCAAGCGGGGGGAGATGGGATCATCAGGGCAATTGCGTCCACATGGATCCGGCGCTGACGACCAGATGGAAGGCGTCGCCGGCTTTGAGCGTGTCGAGCGTATTGAGGAAGTCCGGCGCTCCGGGGTTGTAGAGGGCCCATGTGTCCGTGTAGGCGTCGTAGCGGTAGGCGCGTTCCAGATGGTCGACGTTGCGCAGGGCGTTGGCGATGTCGCGGTCGGGTCCCTGCCATGAGACCATGTTGACACCGGCGGCCAGGCGGATGGTTACCGATTGCGGCGCGACCGGCGGTGCGGGCAGCCAGCGAGCCTGAGGCTCAACGAGCGCCCAGACGGCCTGTCCCGGTTGCAGCGACCGAACGGCGATCTGCGCGGACGCCTCGTCGGTTGGGTCGAAGCGGTGGAATGTGTCCTGGAAGGGATTGTGCACGACCAACTCACGCAGCGGCGAATTGAGGTTGGCAAACAGCCCGGCGACCGAGGTCCGCTGGTAGACGCCAATCGTGCGCCAGCCGCCTACGGGCGCGTCGGCGGGCACGATCCATGCGGGGCCTGAATCCACATAGGTTTCCGGATCAGGTTGTTGCGTTGCGTGATCGTGCGGTCCGGTGTTGGGGCCTGGCTCGGTGGTTTCGGCGGGCGGCTCCTCGACCACCGGTTGCGGCGCGATCCAACCGGGGACGTTGGTCGAAGTGAACTCCACGTTGGCGTGCAGGTTGTACTCCGTGGTGTAGTGCAGCTCGCGGCCCTCAATCGCATAGCGTCCGGTGAATGGGATTGAGTGGGCGAGGTATCCGCCGCCGTAGGTCTCGTGGATGGCGTAGTGGATGTGCGCGACTCCGCCGTTCAGGGCCAACCCGGCGGGATAGACCATTCCCAGGTCGTCGCCAATGCTGACCTGGACTCCGCGCTGGAACCGCGCGTGGATCGAGATGTGGCAGAGCAAGTGCGCGTAGCCGGCGCTATCGCGGATGGTCAAGCACTCGTCGCCGCGCCAGGTGACCTCGCCGTCCACGGGCGAGAGGACCTCGGTCCAATCAGTTGCGGCATCGGTGCGGACGATGTCGATGGCGTGGGGATCGTTACCGTCGGCCTCGGAGTGCGTGCCGGTGTTGTATCCGGCGATGATGCTCCAGGTCGTGCCTGCCTCGGCCGGGATCGGGACGCCGCCTTCGGCACGGGCGGTCGTGGGCAGGAGGAGCAGGACGCCCGCGAGCAGGGCCAAGGCAATCGCCAGGATCGGCCGCGCCGCCCGTGAACAAGCACTCATTTGCCCGACGATGCCCCGACTGTCGCCCGCCCGCGGTCTCTTTCAAACTCTACAGAGTTCCTGGCAAGAGGAACCCTCTCCCCCCGCTTGCGCGGGGGGAGATGTCCCGTAGGGACAGAGGGGGGCACGCCCGACGTCGCGCGCACGGAGCCCCCCTCTGCCTTCGGCATCTCCCCCCCCCGGGCCGGGGGGG
>VXQT01000035.1 GCA_009838915.1 Chloroflexota bacterium | reverse complement strand
CTCGCCGCGGGCGAGCGCTGCCTGGTCTCCGCCGAGTTTGCTCTGGTCAGTTCCTTCAATGCGGTGCCGACTCGACAGTCGGGCGCCTGCGAGCGGATTGCGCACTCGGCCAGCTGGTCGCAGGCGAGCGGCGACCGCTGGAGCAATGAGGAGGTGAGCCTCGCCTGGGCGAGCTACGTTGCCTACCTGGAATCCTTCAGCGAGGCCGACTGGCAGCGGCTGCTTGACGATCGCTTCTGCATCGACGACATCTGCTCGCAGCTGCCCCCCAACCCGCGCGGCGAGTAGCAGCGCTCCCGCTCCCTGCTGCGCCGCGCGCACTCGCATCTCGGTTGCTGGTCCGTCTGCCAGCCTGGCGCGCTGAGGCTGGCGAACGGCGCGGAGCGCTGGCCCCGGACGAGAGTCATCCGTCTGGCCTGGAGCGACCATTGCCCCTGGCGGCCTGCCGAGCGGACGGAAGGGACACGACCGGGACGTGCTGGACGAGCAGGCGCAAGCTGAGCGGGGAGCTGGACCGGATCCTGCGGCTGAGCGAGTGAGTCGCCGAGCCTTGGTTCCTGCGTCAACGGCCGGGCGGGGCCGGTTCGGCTATGCGGCGGCCGCATCAAGGTTGGCGGGGTGGGGTGCCGGAGAGGACATGGACATTGGCGGATGTGCGCGACGATGTCGGGACACCGACCAAGGACCGAGCACCGGGACCGGGACCGCCTCCATGGCTCCGTTGGCACCGAGGGGTTCCCGCCGCACCGATCCCCGAGTGATCACGGTCGATGCATGGCCCAGACTCAGGACTTCAGCTACAGGTAGACGAACAACTGACCCGCCCCTGGGTCCTGTCCTCGCGCAACTCGACCCTGTCCGATCTCGACTTGATGAGTTGCAACCGCTGCCTGCACATGCAGCTGCGGCTATCGACGACCAAGTCAGCGGCCGCAGCGCATCGCCGACCGCGCCGAGGAATGCCCAACCGTCGTCCGGCATCGTCGTGTCCTCGGTGCGCACCTGTTCCAGCAGGGCCGGTTCGCCATCCTACCCGTCAACCAGCAAGGCCATGGGTCTTGGACTCAGGCGTCACCGATCGCAGCCGATCTGAACACTACGACGTGGCCGCGTGCGTTCTCGACGCTCACCCAGCCTCGGGCCGCGCCAGCAGCACCAACTGCGAGACATGGCAGGTCTCGCACCAACAGTGCCAGGACAGCACACCGGGGTCGCCGAAGAACGGCAGCACCCGCTCCAGGGTGACCTCGTGACCCGCGTGCCCCCAGACGCTGAGTTCGCCGTTGACCTGTTCGGCCAGCAGCGCCAAGCCGTTCGGCCCATCGCTGCAGGGCGGCTCGACCCGGGCTATGGCCAGCTCGACCTGGTTCGCCGTAATCGTCATCGCGCCTCCACCCATGGAGCGGCAACCGCTACAGAACGAGGCTAGGCGAGCCTCGGCGACGCCCGACCGGCCCAGGGACATAACGAGTTTCCAGAACCCGACGCCCGCGCCCTGTTTATCCCGACCGGACGGGCGTACTACTGGAGATGGTTTCAGGCTTTGCCAGCATTTCCCGCCCAGAAACGCTGGAGGATTCGTCCCTGATCCGAGACCGGCAAGTTTGGATGAGGTCTGCTCTCCCAAGTCCGGACTCAAGATGGGACACAAGTGCTCCTCCGCAGCGCGAACGAGCCAAGGGATGAGGATTGCTCTCCCCCAGGCTGGTTCAGGAAGCGGAATCGACACGGGCGGACGCCGAATGGCTCCAGGGCCCCGGAACTGACACCTGACCGGATTGCGAGTGGCGCAGTTCGGTCGCTTCGTGTCCGCGCCCATAGATCGAGCCTGGCCGATTGAGCACACCTGCTCTCCGGCGCGCTTCGGCCGAACCGCCCACCCCCCTTCAGCGCACTCCGACTCCCGCCGGTCTCGGCATCCGCCAACGGGAGCAGTGCGTCCGTCAGCCAGTCTCATCCGCCAACTGCGAAGACCAGCGCCTCCGGATGCCGGCGCCAGTCACCAGTCACCAACATCACACACCACCCACTGAACGCAGGAAGACGAAAGGAGTTCTCGATGGAGAACGTCAAGCACGCCACAGGCACCAGGGCCCGCTACGTCGGTCCCACAGCCGCACGAATCGCCGAGCTGATCGCGCCCCGGCAGCGGGTCCGCTTCGAGCGCGGCTGGTTCTGGACCGCCGCCGTTTGCCACGGCTCGGAGCGGGATCTCACCGCCTTCCGCCAGCGGCCGGATGGCGACGGGATCGATGTCCGCTGCAAGTCGGCCGGTTGCTCACGCGAGCGGGTGATCCGCTCGCTGGAGCAACTGACCGGCGAGTCGATCTGGTCGGCCTACTCGGCCTAACACAGCACCTCTGCTTCGACGACGACGCAAGCTCAGGTTCACCAGACCGGCGGGAACGACAGGACGGGCGGCCGCTCATCGGGCCTCGCCCTGGCGTCGTTGATCGTCCTGCTCGCGGCGGCGCCGCTCGTCCTTGGCTACGACCTCCAGCTCATGGCGCTGAACACCGTCGGCCTCGGCTGGGCCGGCTGGCTCGCGCGTCGCATCCTGCTCAGCCGCCGCCGCTCGCTCGCGAGAGGAGGCCGACCGCGCTGAGCCATCTGCACACAGTCCATCCACCTCAAGGGCCGTCTCTCCGGAGGCGGCCCCGCTTCGTTGCCCCAGGGCAACACGCAGTCGCACGTCCTCAACGAAAGGAGACCCCATGACTGCAGCCACCACGACCATGACCGCTCCCCGGCCGACGCTGGAGGAACTGGTCGACCGGATCATCGACGCCATCTTCGGCCTGGACGAGACGGTCCAGCCGATCACATCGCCGGCCCGCGCCATCCACGAGGCGCGCCGCCTGAGACAGACGGGCGACCTCGACCGAGCGCTCGCCGTGTTTGCCGACCTCAATATGTCCGAGGCGACCGACGGCGAGCAGCGCTGGGCCCATGCCGAGTTCCTCGACATCGCCCGGCGGCGGTTCCGCGATGACGAGGCCTTGGTCTATCGACCCGGCACGGGCCGCGCCGCGGTGCTGACCGCCGACGCCCTTGGCGACGATGGAACGCTCGAAGTCCGAGCCGTTCTGGGCATGCGCTGGCGGCCGGGCAAACTCGTCTCACAGCGCAGCCTCAGGGGGCTCAGACCTCTGGCGAGAGGCGGTGCACGGTGAGTTCCGCCCTTGCCAAGGTCGACATCGCCGCGCTCAAGCGACGCCATCCGCTCGGCGACGTGGTCGAAGCGGCCGGCGTCGAACTGCTCGGGCGGGGCCGGGTCCGCCAGGGCCTCTGCCCCTTCCACGAGGAACGGGAAGGCAGTTTCACCGTCTACGCCGACACGCAGAAGTTCCATTGCTTCGGCTGTGGGCTGGGCGGCGACGTGCTGGACTTCGTTCAGCGCACAGACGGGGTCAACCTCCCGGAGGCGATCCACCGGTTGGAGACCGCTCCGCCGACCCGGCTACCCGCCACGAAGGCCGGTCAGACTTCCGCACCTCAAGCGTTGCCGGCCAACAGGGATCCGGCCCTGTTGACGGCGGCGATGCGCTGCTACCAGCGCCAGCTCGGGCTCAGCAAGGATGCCCAGGCATATCTCGCTTCGCGCGGCATCGATTTCGAGTCCGTCCGACGCCTGGGACTCGGCTACGCCAGCGGTCGCGGGCTGCGCGACTGGCTCGTGCAGGCGGGCTTCGACGACCGGCGAATCCTCGGCAGCGGTCTCGCCTCGGGCGGCCGGGAGCGCTTCCGCGGGATGATCGTCGTGCCCGAACTGGTCGGGAGCCGCGTCCACTGGCTCGCCGGTCGCGCCGTCTGGCCCCAGGTTCGGCCGAGGTTCCAGGCGCTGCCCAGCCCCAAGCCAGTGCTCGGTCTCTCGCGGCTGCCCGCCCACACGCCCTGGGTCGTCGTCGCTGAGGGGCTGTTCGACTGGCTCGTGTTGGCCGCCTGGGGCCTGCCCGCCGTCGCAGCCCTCGGCACTCAGGGCATGGACAGGCTCGCTTCCTCCCTACAGGGACAGCCGCGCATCTTTCTCGCCTTCGACGCCGACCAGACCGGCTCGGAAGCCGCACGCCGACTTGAAGCACTGCTCGGACCGCACCGCGCCCGCGTCGTGACGCTGCCCGCAGGGGTTGACGATGTGGGCGAACTGGGCGCTCGACAGGACGGACGCTCGGTGTTCCTCGACCTGCTGCGAGCTGCGGCTCACACGCCTCGGCAGTAACGCCGGGACCGCGGGATTCATCCCGCACACCTACCAGCCACCTGGTCACCCAACGAAAGGCCCGCCCATGGCCTCTACCCGACCGTGCGCGAGCACGGCCACACGGTCGACCGATTCGGCGGCCGCAACCATCCGAACCCACCACTTGAGCAAGGAGCACGAGATGAACAACGGCAGAAACCACAACAGCCTGCCCCCGACCCGATCGGGAGGCAACGGGATCGCCACGGCGGTCCGCCGCAACGCGAACGGTCGCAACCCGGCGCCATCCGGGAGCAACAGGAATGGCGCCACAGCCCAGCGCGATCCGCAGGTAAGCGCCGACCGCAATCCGACCCCGCCCGCGCCCGAAGCGCTGCATTGGGACGCGCTGGCACCCCGCGTCACCGAGGCGCTGGCGCAACCGCTCGACCCGCAGCTGGTCTCACAACGCAAGGGGCGCGGCGGGAGGATGTTCGACTACGTGGAGGGCCACACCGCGATCGACCAGGCTAACAAGATCTTTGGATTCGGCTCGTGGGGCTATGAACTGGTCGGCGACGTGACCCTGCGCACGATCGAGCAAACTGACTCGCGCACCGGAGAGGTAACCAGGAGTGTCGCCTACTCGGCCCTCGTCAAGGTCAGTGTCCCCGGCGCGCCCGCGCGCACCGATGTCGGCTTCCAGCCGGTCACGGACGAGTCAGCCGAGGGTCACGAGACCGCTTACAAGGGATGCGTCACCGACGCCCTCAAGCGCGCCCTGCGCAGCTTCGGCGACCGCTTCGGCAACGGCCTCTACGGCGACCCGCCGACGACTGCGCGCCATGAGCGCGCACCTGAGCCGGACTCACGACCTCGACCGCAGCCGGCAGCGGAACACGGTACAGCACAGCCACCCCGACGCCGGGTCGTGCAACCGGCTGCGCCGATGGAGGACGACCAGCGCGACGCGGCCAACATGCGCGCCCAGCTGATCGAGTTGAGCCGGGAGCAGGGCTTCACCGAGGAGCAGGTCCGCTCGGCCGTCCAGGCCAAGACTGGCCACGCGCTGGAAGACCTCGGCTCGGCCGAACTCAACCCGCTGATCGCCTCGGCCGCCGACAAGCTCGAACGCCGCCGCCAGGGAGAGCATGGCTGAAGCGCCCTGCTCTCCCTTACCGGACTTTTGAAAGGAGTCGACATGACCACCACCGCATCCACGTCTTCGGACGTGTTCAACCGGCCCGCCGCCCGCTTCACGGACGGCGGGCTCGAGATCCGCGCCTCGGCCCTGGGCCAGTGCCGCCGCGCGCTCTGGTACACGGCCACCGAGCGGCTGGTGACCAACCCGACCCCGCCCGAGTCGCTGACCCTGGTCGAGGCGGGTAACGCGCTCGAACCGGTCGTCGTGCGCGCCATGCGCCGCTCGGGCTGGAGTGTCACGCCCGCCGACCGCGACGATCCCGTGTCCGTCTCGGTCGAGGCGTCGCGGGGACTGATCGTGACCGGCCATCCCGACGCCACCGGCTTCCCGCCCTCCGAGGGCGGAGCCACTGCGGCCGTCGAACAGTTCCTGTTCGGCGAAGACGAACCCTCCGTGCAAACGGACGACCTCGTCATCGAGGTCAAGACGCGCGGACCGGAGGCGTTCAAGCGCTGGCAGACGCTGGGCGCCGAACGCAGCCATCCCGAGTCGGTCGCCCAGGCGGCCTGCTACTCGCTGGGCCTGTTCGGTGAGTGCCGCGACGTGGTGATCGCCACGCTCGACACCGGCTCGCGCAGCTGGGATTACGAGGTTGTTCCGGCAGCCCGGACCGAGCGCACCTGGCTCAACGCCACCGGCCGCCTTCAGGCATTGGCCGACCACCACGAAGCCTTCGGCCCGGACCCTGAGGCCTTGCCCGAACGGGACTTCACCGCGGCGGACTGGCAGTGCCAGCGCTGCCCCTACCTCAACCTCTGCCGGCCCGGCGGGGCGGGCGAGGCTGAAGACGACGGCGAGTCCGCCGAACCGGTCTCGGACAAACAGGCGCGAGCGGCGCTGCGCGAGTACGAGCAGGCCCATGGGCGGATCAAGTCGCTCGAAGCCGACAAGCGCGGCGCGCTCGAGACCCTTCAACACTGGCTCCAAGGGAAAGGAGAACGGAAAGCCAGGCTGGAGGGTTCGGCCAAGCAGCGCACGGTCGGTATGGTCCAGAGCCGACGCTACGCGGTCGACCACACGCGGCTCAACGCGCTGCTCGAGCCCGAGCAGCGGGCCGAGATCGTGACCGAACAGGTCAGTGAGTACCTGCGGGTCAGCTGACCGCCCAACCCGTCGAATCGACGCCCGCTCCACCGGGCGCTACTCAGCCCCGCGCTCCCTCGAGGGACGCGGGGCTGCCTCGTTCAACCGGCGCGGGGGTTCCGCGCCACACATGCTCTTGAAAGGAGCACATCCAATGTCACGCACGATCAACCGAGTCGAACTGCTGGGTCGGGTCGGGGCCGACCCCGAACTGCGCCAGACCCAGGGCGGGACCGCCGTCGTCCAGCTGCGGCTGGCGACCGACCGCCGCAACGGGGAGGGCGAGACCCAGACCGACTGGCACACGGTCGTCTGCTGGGCCAAGCAGGCCGAGGCCGTGGCCAAGTACGTCCGCACGGGGGAGCGCGTCTACGTCTCGGGTCGGCTCCAGCAGCAGAGCTGGGAGACCGACGCAGGCGAGCGCCGCAGCCGCACTGAAGTCCACGCCCACGAGGTCATCTTCCTCGGCACGGACAACGGAAACGGTCGTGACGCCTCGGGCGATGGCGACCAGCCCTTCTAGCCGCACAGCGTTCAAGGACGTCTCTCAGCGAGGCGCACCACGGGCTCGGCCTCCATTTCCTGGAGGCCGGCCCCGCTTCTCTCTTGCAGGCGCCGAGAGCCGGCGCCAAACGCTCTTGAAAGGAGCAGCACCAATGTCACGCACGATCAACCGAGTCGAACTGCTGGGCCGGGTCAGAGCCGACCCTGAGCTGCGCCACACCCAGGGCGGCACCGCTGTCGTACAGCTCAGGCTGGCGACCGACCGCCGCAATGGCGACGGCGAGACCCAGACCGATTGGCACACCGTCGTCTGCTGGGCCAAGCAGGCCGAGGCCGTGGACGAGTACGTCCGCACGGGCGAGCGCGTCTACGTCGCCGGCCGGCTCCAGCAGCAGAGCTGGGAGACCGACGAAGGCGAGCGCCGCAGCCGGATCGAAGTTCACGCCCACGAGGTGATCTTCCTCGGCTCGGCCAACGGTAACGGTCAGGGCAACGGTCGCAAGGCCGACGGTGACCAGCCCTTCTGACCCTCCATCGTTCATCGACGCCTCATAGCGAGGCGCTACAAGGGGCCGCGCTCCCTCGTCGGACGCGGCCCTGCTTCATGTCCACGCAGAAAGGACCTCCAAATGACTACTGCGCACCAACCTCCCCTCATCCCGTCCACCGACGACCCCGAGCGACAGGCGCTGCTCGACGCGCTCCGGCAGAACCTGCGCGTGCTGGGCGAACTCGCGATCCGCTACGAGGTCGAGACCCGGCCCGAACGCCCCCCGGACATGCCCACCATCTACCGGCCCGAGACGGTCGTCGACCTCCTGGGCGAGGAGATGACCCAACTCGCCCAGGAACAGGTCCGGGTGCTCTTGCTCGACCGCAAGAACCGGGTGGTCGGCCAGCGCACCATCTACCAGGGCAATGGATACACGGCGCTGGTCCGCCCGGCCGAGGTCTTCCGACCCGCCGTGGTCGAAGCCGCGCCGCACATCGTGCTTGTGCACAATCACCCGTCCGGCGATGCGGAGCCGAGCCGCGACGACATCAAGCTGACCAGGGACCTCACCGAGGTCGGCAATCTCCTGGGCATCGAACTCCTGGACCACGTCGTGATCGGCGCGGACGGCTGGGTGTCGATCAAGCAGCAGGGCCTCGCCTGAGCCCGCTTCCCCGCACACCGCACTCAACGAAAGCAACTGTCTTGAAAGTCAAGAGGAGGGAGTTGCCACTTGATCAGACAGGTCTCGCCAGGGCGATTGATGCTTGACGATCGCGTTAAGGATCACGAG
>VXQT01000036.1:64322-241997 GCA_009838915.1 Chloroflexota bacterium | reverse complement strand
CGCTCCTTGGCGTAGTCGACCGAGATTTCGAAGTCGCGCTGGGCCAGACCGACCATGTAGGCGCAGTAGGCGACCGTGTAGTAACGCTTGGCGATCTCAATGATTGGCCAGGCGCCGCCCTCGGGACCGAGCAGCGCGTCGCCGCCGACGCGGACGTTGTTCAGCGTGACCTCGCACTGCTTGTCGGCGGCGATCGTCTGCAGGACGGTGGTCGAGAGACCCTCGGCGTTGCCGGGCACGAGGAACATCGAAACGCCCTCGTCGCCCTCCGAGCCTGCGGCTCGGGCGACGACAACGATCGTGTCGCTGACGTGCGCGTCAGGGATGAACAGCTTGGTGCCGTTGAGCACATAGCCGTCGCCGTCCGGGGCGCACGTGGCCTCGACGCCTGAGCTGTCGAAGCGGGCCGACGGCTCGGTCAGCGCGAAGGTCATCACGTGCTGTCCGGCGGCAACGGCGGTGCAGTACTGTTGCTTCTGCGCATCGCTGCCGATCGCCTCGACGAGACCGGCGGTCAGCACGGTGTTGATGAACGGTCCGGGCACCAGCGCACGACCGAATTCTTCCAGCAACACGCAGAGGTCGAGGAAGTTGAGCCCGGCGCCGCCGAGTTCCTCAGCGGTGATCAGGCCCATCCAACCCTGGTTGGCCATGCCGTTCCAGAGGTCGTCGGTGTAGCCGCGATCGTCCTCTTCCATGTCGCGCACGAGCTTTTCCGTGCACTCGTTGGTGAGGAAGTCGCGGGCGAAGTTCTTCAGCAGTTCCTGCTCTTCAGTCAGTCCGAGATCCATGTCATCCTCCGTCGCGGCCCGTCGTCGGTCGAGGGGTCCGTGAATACGCCTGAGTTAGGCACGCGCAAACGCGCAGCGAATCTGAGGCTATCGGATACCCGCCTATCGCGCCAGATTGCGTGTTGACTGCATGGTGCGGAGATGAACGGCGTTGCTGATCCGAACATATATGCGCTAGCGTGAGATGCAGTCGCGTGAGTGGACGGATCGAGGGCATTGATGGCGGATGCGGCTGACCTGGGTCACCAGCGGAGCGTTCCCGCGTTGACCTACGCCGATGCGCCGGCGGCGATCGAGTGGCTGTGCCGCGTGTTTGGTTTTGAGGAGGTACGGCGGATGGAAGTGGGCGACGGGCGAATCGGGAATGCTGCACTGCGTCTGCTTGGCGAGGAGATCATGCTTGCGTCTCCATTCGAGGAAGCCGGTACCTTGTCTCCGCGCGACTTGGCTGCGTTGCATCAGCAGATCACCGTCTATGTCGACGATGTCGACGCGCATTATCTGCGAGCGCGGGATGAAGGCGCGCGCGTCCTGGCCGAGCCGGCGGATCGGTTCTGGGGCGGTCGCACCTACTGGGTCGAGGACCTGGAGGGTCACCGCTGGACGTTCCAGCAGCAGCTCCGGTCCGTGTCGGACGAGGATTCGGCGGCGGAGATGCTGAAGATCGCAAGCAACGAGGATTGATCGTGACGGAGTCGCAGCGCGTCTTTCCCTACCTGGCCTACGCAGATGCTCCCGCGGCGATCGATTGGCTCTGCCGGGTGTTCGGCTTCGAGCCGCTGGATGTGCAGACGATTCCCGACGGCCGCGTGGTGCACGCAGCGCTCGCGCTGGAGGGCGCGCAGGTAATGCTGGCCTCGCTGTTCGACGGCGGCGGTTACTGTTCTCCGCAGACGCTGGAGGCGCTGCCGAGCCATGTGCTGATCCATGTCGAGAATGTCGACGCGCACTTCCGGCAAGCGGAATCGGCGGGCGCGAGCATTCGCTATGGGCCCGTGGATCAGCCCTGGGGCGCCCGCCTGTACGAGGCGATCGACCTTGAAGGTCATCGCTGGGCCTTCATGCAGCCGCAGGCAGGCGCGAGCGACTCAATCGAGCAGTCAGAGTGACGAGCGAAAGGACGAGACAATGGTTCAGAATCCACCGGAAGGCAATCAGCGGATCATTCCCTATCTGGCATACGCCGACGGCCCGGCGGCGGTCGAATTTCTCTGCCGCGTCTACGGGTTCGAGGCCGGCACGCAGTTGGACATGGGCGATGGGGTGCTCGGACACGCTGAACTCCATCTCGACGACAACGTCGTCTTCCTCGCCACGGCCTTCGATGAGATGGGTCTGGCCAGTCCAAAGAGCCTCAGTGCCGTCCACGGGCAGGTGATGGTCTACGTTGACGACGTTGATGCTCACTACGAGCACGCTAGAGGTGCAGGCGCGGAAATCACCGAGGAGATCGCCGATCAGTTCTACGGCGATCGCAGTTATCGCACCGTCGACCTCGAGGGGCATCAGTGGGTCTTCACTCAGCACATCCGAGACGTGACGCCGGAAGAAATGGCGGCGGCGGCGGCGGACATGTAGTCAACGGAGTAGCGCCATGACTGAGCAGAACGATCTCGGACCGGGCCGTCGTCAGCGGATCGTGCCGGCGCTGTCTTACGACGACGCGCCGGCGATGATTGAGTTTCTCTGCAGCGCGTTCGGCTTCGTCGAGCGATTTCGGCTGGACATGCCCGACGGCAGCGTCGGGCATTGCTCGCTGCTGATCGGGAACGAGGAGATCACCTTGGCCACGGCTTATCCCGAAGGCGGTCTGGGCGGTCCCGGGCGCCTGCCTCACCGGCACGCCGCGGTGATGGTCTACGTCGACGATGTCGATGCCCACCATGCTGAGGCCGCCGCTGCAGGTGCGAAGATCCTGCAGGAGCCGGAGGACCAGTTCTACGGCGATCGCACCTACCGGGCCGAAGACCCGGAGGGTGGCCTCTGGTGGTTCCACCACGAACTGAACCAGGTCAGCGGCGAAGAGATGCAGGCCGCCATCAACGCGATGGAGTGAGCCTTAGCCGACCCGGTGCGTGGTCGCCACGCGGATCGCGACGCTGTTCATCTCGCTGATGTCCATCGGGAACTCGTCCAGCTTCCAGTAGAGCCGCGTCAACTCGTCCGCCATCTCTCGACCGTCGATTGGGGTGATCTGGGCCTCGCCGCGAATCTCCGTGTAGCGATACGGATCGGCCTCGTCGTGAATGCTGACCGCGACCGCCGGGTTGTTGCGCAAATGCCGGGTCTTGAGCGTCTCTGCGCCGGTCCAGAACTCGATGTCGTTCTCGCCGCCGTCTTCGGGCCGTCTATGCCAGACCACCGAGGAGCGCGGCTGACCGGTCGAGCTGACCGTCGCCACGTGTGCGAAGTGCGGCGGGCTGAGCAGGTCGGAGTTGGCCGCGGGCGGATCGACGGAGGGCGGCTGATCGCCGCCGCTGGGCAGCGTGACGCGTTCGATCTCGACGGTCACGTGCCAGCCAGCCGGGTCATCACCTTTGAATGGGTAATCACGGCCCATGTATTGGTTGGAGATGGCGTCGAGTTCGTCCCATGAGCTACGCGGCTCGAAAGAGGCGGTGCCGACGACTTCCAGCATGCGGTAGGGATCGTCCGCGCCATGGATCGAGAGCGCGACGCGCGGCTCGCGCTGCATGTTGAGCGTTTTGCGATAACGCAGACCGGTGACGAAGAAGATCGATTCGACCGCGCCGTCGGCGGAGACGCGGTCGGGTCGGATCCAGATCGGCGAGGACTGCGGCGACCCGTCGCGGTTGACCGTGACGAGGTGGGCAAAGTTGGGCGCGCCGACCAGGTCGGCGTGTTCGGCGGGAACGGATGCCATTGTTGGTCCTTTTCCAGCCCTCTCCCCCCGCGAAGCGGGGAGAGAGGGAGACCCGGCTAGCGGCTCAGGGTGGCCGAGTATCCTCCGAAGCGGGCCTGGCCCGGCATCGCGTGCTGCTCGACCTCGACGTTGACTACGGCTGGTAGACCCGACTCCATGGCCCGCTCAATCGCAGGGCCAATCTCTTCGGGATCGGTCACGTGTTCGCCGTGGCCTCCGAGGGCGACGGCGATGTCCTCGTAGCGCTGGCCGTAGCCGAGCGGTCGGCCCGGCGTGTCGTTAGAGCCGGCGGTCCAGCCTGCGTTGTTGGAGATCACAATCGTGGCCGGCAGGTTGTGCCGGACCATCGTGTCGATCTCCTGCACGTTCATCAGGAACGAGCCGTCGCCGACGAATCCAATGACCTGCCGCTCGGGCGCTGCCGCCTTGGCGCCGAGCACGAAGGGCAGGCCGACGCCCATGCAGCCGTTGGGTCCAGGATTGAGACGGCCGCCCTCGGCGAATGAGGGGATGTACTGGCGGGCGAAGGCGAGCGTCGCGTTGCCGTCGACGCAGACGATGGCGTCGCGGTCCATGCGCTGCACCACTTCGTCGGCGAGGCGCAGCGGGTGAATCGGCACGGTCGACGAGTGCGCCAGTTCCAGCGACTGCTGGCGGCGGTTGTCGTCCGATTCGCGCAGGTCTGCGATCCAGTCGGTCGGCGGTGCAAGTCCGGCCTCCCTGGCAGCAGCGGTCAGGGCCACAAGAGCCCGCTTGGCGTCAGCGACCATGCCGACCGCTGCTTCCTTGTTGTGGCCGATCTCCGTCGGATCGGTGTCGACGTGGATCACCTTGAGGTCGGGCGACCAGCGCGGTGGCAGGCCGGAGCCGACTACGAAGTTGAGCCGGGTACCGACGACGAGCGCCACGTCAGCCTCGCGGAACGCTTTGGAGCGAGCTGCGATGAAGCAGAGGTCATGGTCTTCGGGGACGACGCCGCGACCCTGCGGGGTGGTGTAGAAGGGGATGCCGGACGTCTCGACGAACTCACGCAGCTCGGCGGAGGCGTCCGACCAGAAAATGCCGGTGCCAGTCAGCACAATCGGCCGCTCGGCATTGGCCAGCAGTTCGATCGCTTCTTTGACCTGGTCGGGGTCAGCACCGGGACGCGAGCGCGCAGCGCCGGCGTCCGGGAACCATGTGGTTTCATCGTCCGACTGCTGATAGAGCGTGTCGCCGGGCAGGTCGAGGTAGGTGGGGCCTGGCTTCGGACCCTGCGCCTCGCGGTAGGCGAGGTTGAAGAACTCGGGCATGCGCGCCGAGTGCGTTACACGGCTGGCCCAGCGCGTGACTGGGACGGCCATGGCGAGTTGGTCGTACTCCTGGAAATCGTCACGTTCAAACGATGAGAACGCCGCAGCGCCGCCCAGGGCGACCATCGGTACGCCGTCTAGAAAAGCGTTGGCGACGCCGGTCAGCAGGTTCGTGGTCGCCGGACCCGATGCGGCCATGCAGACGCCGGGCACCCGCTTGACGCGCGCGTAACCATGCGCGGCCATCGCCGCGCCCTGCTCGTGCCGGCAGTCGATCGTGCGAATGCCGTGTTCGGCGGCAAAGCCGGCCGCTTCGATGATCGGTCCGCCCATGATGTAGAAGAGGTCCTCAACCCCCTCGTTGACCATCTGGCGTGCGAGCAGTTCGGATCCCATCTGCTCAACCATGTTGTTGTCCTTTCCTGGACGAGCGAGCGGCTCGAGCTAGTCGGGTACGTCGTAACGGTGCAGCACCGGACGTCCGGTCGTAAACTCGCGGATGCCGGCCATGCCTGCCATTGCCTCCGACGTACCGTGCGCGGTCAGGTCTTCTTCGGTCGCCCAGTTCTCGAAGAGGAGGTAGCGGGTGTCGTCGTCAACCGAACGGAAGAGATCGTAGTTGTTGCAGCCCGCGTCCTCGGCTTTGACCTTGGCCGTGGCGCCGGCCATAAACGCCTCAAAGGCCTCGTTCTGGCCCTCGCCGATGTTGAACTCCACGGTCAAACCGATTGCCATTTCCAACTCCATTCATGTCGTTGCACGGAGCGACAACTGCCGCATCCGGTGTGCACTGGTTCGGGCAATATGTTAGCGCTCGCTCGACCGGCTACGGAGCAATCAGCGCGTAGACTGCCGACATGCTTGAATCGCTTCGCATGGACGACAAACGAGTGATTGTGACCGGCGCCGGTCGCGGCCTCGGACGCCAGATGGCGCTGCATCTCGCCGACGCCGGCGCCGACATCGTCTGCGCCGCGCGGACGCAGTCGCAGATCGCCGGTGTCGCCGAGGAAATCGAGGCGAAGGGCCGTCGCGCCCTCGTCGTTCCTACCGACGTCAGCGACTCCGGCCAGGTCGACAGGATGGTCCAGCGGACGATCGACGAATGGGGCGGATTCGAGGTCATGATCGCCAACGCCGGCGGCGGCGGCGCGGCCTCGCTCAAGCACGTGACCGAAGTCTCGGATGCGGACTGGCGCGACACGGTCGATCTCAACTTCTCCAGCGCCTTCTACTGCGCCCGCGCCGCGGCGCGGCACTTTCGCGCCGAGTCGAAACCGGGCAATATCATCACCGTCGCTTCGGGAACCGCGCTGCGCGGCGACGCGAGACTGTTCGTCTACGGCGCGTCCAAGGCGGGCGTGATCACGCTGACGCAAGCGCTTGCGACCCAGCTCGCTCGCGAACAGATCCGGGTGAACTGCATCGTTCCAGGGTTCGTCGCCCAGAAGACGCTGGAGAGCACCGACGAGATCGAGCGCGCCCGCAACCAGGGCTCGCGGATTCCGGCAGGCCGCATCGGCGAAGCCTGGGAGCTGGGACCGCTGGCTGTATATCTCGCTTCCGACGCCTCGGCCTACATGACCGGCGAGGCGGTGATCATCGACGGCGGCGGATTGGCCGGCGGCCTCGCGCCGACGGGGTGGGATGTGCAGTCGGGGATCGGAGGCGTGGCGTCGTGAGTCTGCAGAATCCCGTGACTCCACCGGAAGTGGGCGAAGGCGCGCTACAGGGCTTCGACCTGAGCGGTCGGCGAGCGATTGTCTACGGCGCAGAGAAACCGGTCGCGACAGCGATCGTGCAGGGACTGCGCGAGGCCGGCGCGGCCGTAGGCGTGACCAGCGCGAACACCGACGGCACCTCGCTCTTTCGCCTGAAGAAGGCAGCCGACGGCGGTCCGAACGAGTCCGTGGATCTGTCCAACGGGACCAACATCCAGGTTGCGACGCGCAAAATCAGCAAGGAACTGGGCGGTCTCGATGCGGCGATCGTCGTGCCGCAGCTGTACCACGCCGCGCCGATCCGCAAGACGCTCGACGCCGACATCCAGCGCGTGCTGATGGCCAATCTGGGCGGCGCCTATGCGGCCTTCCGCAGCGCCAGCCGCGAATTTCGCGGCAAGCCGGGACGACTGATAGCAGTGCTTGACGCCTCGGCGGTGCGTGGTCTGACCAACCTCAGCATCTACAGCGCGGCGCAATCGGGCGTGATTGGGCTGGTGCGGGCGCTGAGCCAGGAACTGGCGCCGGCAGGGACGACGGTGAACGCGATCGTGGTTGGCTGGAGCGACTCGACGCAAGGCCGCGGACCGTCGAACGCCGACGAGAACCTGCTGTTGCGCTTCATCCCGATGCGCCGCTTCGGCGAGGCCTGGGAAGCGGCGCCGCTCGCGGTCTACCTGGCGTCGGAGGCGAGCGGCTATATCACGGGCCAGACCATCCAGGTCGACGGCGGCGTGCTGAAGCACCTCTAGGGCCTGCTGGGCGCTCGGCTAGACTGGCGGCGCTGACAAGTGGCCCAACACTGAATCGATGGAGCATTTCCATGACCGACTACGAGAACATCCTCTACCGAGTTGAGGACCGCAAGGCGTACGTGACGCTGAACCGACCGGAGAAGCTGAACGCGCTCTCCGTTGCGTTGCAAGACGAGCTGTCGCAGGCGATGTGGGAGGCGGACAACGACACCGCCGTCCACTGCGTGATCCTGAGCGGCGCCGGCCGCGCCTTCTCCGCCGGCTACGACCTGACCGGTTCGACCCGCGACTCGCAGGAGACGTACGACAAGGTCTATCGCGGCCGGGTCACGTTCGACGACGACACCTGGGGCATGGAGAAGGCGCAGCGCGCGCGGATGGCGATCTTCGACATGCACAAGCCGGTGATCGGCAAGGTGCATGGCTACTGCCTGGCCGGCGGCACCGACCTGGTGCTGCTCTCGGACATCATCATCGCCGCCGAGGACGCGGTGATCGGCTTCCCGCCGGTGCGGGCGATGGGCGCGCCTCCTGCGCATATGTGGCTCTACCACGGTGGTCCCCAGTTCGCCAAGCGGATGCTGCTGACCGGTGACAGCATCTCCGGCGCGGAAGCGGCGCGTCGGGGTCTGGTCTATGACGCCGTGCCGTCCGATCGGCTGGACGAAGAGGTCGAGGACCTCGCCAACAAGATGGCGATGATCGATCACGAGTTGCTCTCCGCGAACAAGCGAATCGTGAATCTCGGTCTCGAGATCATGGGCGCGCGCACGCTGCAGCGGCTGGCGTCGGAGAACGACGCCCGGGCGCACCTCGCGCCCGCCGTGATGGAGTTCGGCAAGATGGCCCGAGAGAAGGGCCTCAAGGCCGCGCTCGAGTGGCGTGACAATCGCTTCGGCGACGGCCGCGGCTCGGCCGCCGCCCAACAGCGCAAAGCAGCATCGACCTAACCGCCATGGCCACTCCCGACCGTTTCCGGCTCGATGGACAGGTCGTCCTGCTTACCGGAGCGGGGCGCGGCCTGGGACGGGCGATGGCGCTGTCCTACGCCGATGCGGGAGCAATGGTGGCGGGTGCCTCGCGCACGCTCTCACAGCTAGAGGAGACGGCCGACCTAGTCGCCGAGCGCGGCGGTGAGGCGATCTCGATCGCCACTGATGTGACCGATCCGGCGGCAGTCGAAGCGATGGTCGCCGAGACCATCGACCGCTTCGGCCGCATCGACATCCTGATGAACAACGCCGGCGGCGGCGCGGAGGGCGACGGCGCTCCGCTCGAGCAACTGACCGACGAGCAGTGGCGCTGGGGCATCGACATGAACCTGACGTCGCAGATGCTCTGCGCGCGAACGGTGCTGCCGCACATGACCGAGCGCGGCTCCGGCGTGATCATCAACGTGGCCAGCGGATTTGGCCTGCGGGGCGGCCGCGACAACTGGATGTATGTCTCGGCCAAGGCCGGAGTGGTCAACCTGACGCGTTCGCTGGCGGTGACCTACGGACCGGCCGGCGTCCGGACCAACTGCATCGCGCCGGGCATCTTCCCGCATACCCCGCAGGCGCTCGAGCGCTGGCGCGGCGGCCGCTACATCCCGATTGGCCGGGCAGGCGTGGCCTGGGAGATGGGTCCGCTGGCAGTCTTCCTCTCGTCCGATGCGAGCGCGGGGATCAGCGGAGAGACGATCGCCCAGGACGGCGGCGGGCTGGCGGCGATCGGTCCCACCGGTTGGGCGCCGCGCGTTCGTCTCACCGAGCCGACATAAGGGCGCACGCGATGTCAGAGTTCGTCCCGACTCCCAATCCCGAACGGCCCGACGATCCGTTTCTGCTCAGGGGCCGAGTTGCGCTGGTCGTGGGCGCGGGCGATCCGGTGGGCCGAGCCTCAGCGGTGGCGTTGGCACAGACGGGCGCCGATGTCGCCGTGGCCAGCCTGCGAGCGGGGACCCAAGAAGTGGTGCGCGTCAACTCCGTCGCAAACGAGATCTGGTCGCTGGGCCGCAACAACGTGGCGATCACCCTCGATGCCACGGACGGCAACAGCGTCGACGCCGCCATCGCGCGCGCTTCGTCCGAGTTGGGACGCCTGGACATCCTCGTCAACGCAGCCGACCTACCGGTCGCGGCTCCAATCGACGAGTTGAGTCCGTCGGATTGGCAGGCCATCCTCGCCGCCAACCTGCTCGGGCCGGCGATGCTGGCGAGCGCCGCCGCCCGCGTGATGCGCGTCAACGGATACGGCCGCATCATCAATGTCGTGTCGGTGCTGGCCGCCCGTGGCGTCGCCAACACGTCGGCCTACGCTGCCGCGCACGCGGGAGTCCTGGCGCTCACCCGCTCGCTTTCCCAGGAGTGGGCGCGCGCCGGGATCACCGTCAACGCGCTGCAGGTCGGCATCTATGAGGGCCAGCACGGCTTCGGCGACGATCCCGACGCGGTCGCGCAAGTTGCGCGGATGCTGCCGGCCAAGGAGCTGGTCAAGCCCGAGGATGTGGGAGCGGCTGTAGTGGGCCTGGCGGCCGACTCCGGCTTCATCACCGGCGAGACCATCGCCGTTGATGGCGCGGCTACCGCTCGCGTCTGATCGCTATCCGGCGTTCAGCAACGCTCGGGTTGCCCGATCGATCCGTTTCCGGTCCGGGACGCAGTGCAGCCACCGCTTGGGAATCGCAGCTGCGCCGTAGCGCGCGCCCAGGACCGCGCCGGCGACGGCGCCGTTGGTGTCGGTGTCGCCCCCGGCGCTGACGATCCGGACGAGCGCCTCTTCCAGCGTGCCGCTCGCGTCCAGGCACCAGAGCGCGGTCTGCATGCAGAGGTAGGTGTGTCCGCTGACCCGCTCGTCGGCGATGCGCTGGGCGATGTCGTCGGGAATGGCGAGCATCCAGGAGACGAGCTCGGCCGGCGCGCCGTCCTGGCTTGCCGCGAGCACGAGATCGTCGCGAATGGGCTCTGCGCCGCGCAGCAGCATGGCGATCGCCGCATTGACCACAATGCCGGACCACTGCGCGCCCGGCGCGTAGTGCGTGACGGCGCAGGTCGCGGCCGTCTGCGCGATCAGTTGCGCCGGCTGCATGGGGTACCTGAGCGCCACAGGCGCGCAGCGCATCAGCGCGCCGTTGGGCTGGGTCTCGGGACTGCCTTGCTCCTGCCAGAACGCCTTCGCCGCACCCGGCGCGCCAAGTCCCACTTCGAGGTAATCGATGACCGTCGAGGTCATGATCCCGATCCCGCGTCCGTTCTCATTGCGCCACTTGACCAGTCGGTTTGCGAATCCCGCCACCGGGTCCGGATCATGGGTGAGCGCCTCCGCGAGGTCCACCGCCTGCGCGAGGTCGTCGTCCATCGGACGCCGGACTTCACGCGGATCGATCTCGCGGATGCCCTGTGGGTATCGGCTCCGGATCGTGTCGCGGCCGACTCCCTCGACCGGCAGTCCGAGCAGATTGCCCGCCGCGAGTCCGAGCAGGACCCCGCTGGCGCGATCGGGGTCGCTGGGGCCGCCGCCAGAGGTCTCGATCAACTTGGCGAGGTGTGGCGCTTGGCCGACCGGTCCCGAATCGTCGGTCGTCGTCATGCGACCAGCCTAGGTCCTGACTAAGGCGACACCAACGCGGGACGCCGATTAACCTGACTACGCTGAACCGTGATCGCCGCGACGCGAGGAGTACGTGATGACGTTGCCCAACGACGCCTGGGGCCTGCCGCTGACGACCTCGGAGGAAGCCGCGGAGGCCTATCGCCTGGGCGTCGATCGGATGCTCTCGTACCAACTGGGCGTGGACGAGGCGCTGGGGCGGTCGATTGAACTTGATCCGAACTTCGCGCTAGCGCACTCGCAACTTGGACTGTTTCGCCTGTTTCGCGGCAACGGCAAGCTGGCGGCTGAGCTGGCCAACACGGCGCACGAGCTGGCCGAGCAGGCGAGCCCCCGCGAACAGCGGCACGCGGCCATTCTCGGCGCAGCCGCGCGAGGCAAGGCGTCCGAAGCGCCGGCATTGATCGATGCGCACCTCGACGAGACGCCGCGCGACGCCCCGATCGTCCTGCAGTGGCTGGGCGGCAACTTCTACGGCGGCGGAGTGGAGAAGCGTGAGCGCATGCTTGAACAGTTCGACCGCCTGGCTCCGTCGTTCGGCGACGACTGGTGGTTCCTCAGCTGGCACGCCTTCGCCAATCATGAGATGGACGAGCTCGAGACCGCGCGGCAGTTGGTCGAGCGCTCCCTGGAACTGCGCCGACAGAACGGCCAGGCGGCGCACGCGATGTCGCACGTCTTTTTCGAGGAGCACGACATTGACGGCGGCGCGGGATTCCTGGGCGAGTGGCTGACGGACTTTCCCGAGCGGGCCGGCTTCTACCGGCATCTGACCTGGCACCAGGCGCTCTTCCTGCTCGCTAACGGCAAGCGCTCGGAGGCGCTGGCCCTGCACGACGACACGATCCGGCCTGGCGCAGACGAGCACGGTGACGCGCTGGGCGGAGTCGCCGACGCCGCCTCGTTGCTCTGGCGCTGTCGGCTGCACGACAGCGTCGGCGGAGGCAATGGTGGACATCCCGACTGGCGGGAGATCGCCGAACTGGCCGAATCGGCCTTCCCGCGACCGGGCACGGCCTGGGTCGACGTGCATCGCGCCATGGCGCTCGCCGCGCTGGGCGACCAGGCGGGGCTGGGCGCGTTGATCGACGGACTGCGCGAAGCGGCCGATCGAGGACATCCGACCGCAGGACTGGTGGTTGCGCCGGTGGTCGAAGCGCTCGCCGCGTTCGGGCAGGGCGACTACGAGGCAGCGGCCGAAGGGCTGTCGGATGTCCGCGACCTGATCGTCACGCTGGGCGGGTCGAACGCACAGCGCGACGTGTTCGAGGAGACGCTGGTCGAGGCCTCGCTGCGAGCGGGCCGGACGGAGGAAGCGCTCGAACTGTTGCGCGAGCGGCTGGATCGCGGCGCGACGGCGCGCGACCTGTTCCGCTGGGGTCGGGCGCAGACAGCCAGGAGCGAGATGGACGAAGCGAAACAGGCCTTCCGCCGGGCCGCCGAGCTGTGGGCGAACGGAGACCTCGAATCGCCGGAACTGCGCGCGCTGCAAGAGGCCGCCGCATGACCTCGCAACCGTCCCTGCCGCGACCCGATGTCGTCGTTGAGGACGATGTCGACGCCGAGCGCGGCAGCGAACTGGACAAGCGCTATCACCTCTTCCTGCACGACTCGGACGATCACACCTACGAGTACGTGATCGAGATGCTGGGCGGCGTCTTCGGCTATTCGCGCGAGAAGGCGTTCGCCATCGCATCGATGATCGACGGCCACGGACGCGGCATCGTCGAGACGGCCGACTACGAGACGGTCAAGAAGCACCAGGATCAGATTCACGGCTGGGGGCCGGATCCGAGAATCCCACATTGCCGGGGTTCGCTCTCGGCGACAATCGAGGAAGCGCCCTAACCTCGGCGGGAGAGCGAACGGAGCACGGCATGGTTCGTCTGGACGATCTGCATCCGGAAGAAGCGCAGCACATGCGGGGGATGGGACAGCGGTTTTCGCGGATGCCGCTGGGCGACACGCCGTTCACCGCGCCGCCGCCCCTAGGAGAGGCAAAGATCGCCCTGATCACGTCGGCCGGGCTGCACCGTCGCCACGACCGTCCGTTCCGCTTCGGCGACATGGGCTATCGGATCATTCCCAACGACGTGGACCGGGCTGACCTGATCCAGACCCAGGTCAGCGTGAACTTCGACCGTACCCATTACCAGCGCGATATCAACGTGGTCCTGCCGCTCGACCGGCTGCGTGAGCTTGCCGACGCGGGCGAGATCGGCGGCGTGTCGGAGTGGCATTACTCGGTGCTCGGCTCCAACCCCAATCCATTCTTCCTCAAGGACGCCGCCGCCGACCTGGCCCAGCGCATGCGCGAGTCGGACGTGCATTGCGCGATGCTGACTCCGGTTTGACCGGCCTGCACGGGTACCGTCGGTACCCTCGCGCACTTCCTCGAGGCGGAGGGCATCGCCACGACCGGCATTAGCCTGATCCGCGAGCACAGCGAGATCGTCAAGCCGCCCCGAGCCCTGTGGGTGCCGTTCCCGCTGGGGCGGCCGCTGGGCGTCGCCGATGACCCCGAGTTCCAGAAGGATGTCCTGCGCAGCGCGTTGCGGCTGCTTGAAACGGCGGCGGAGCCGGTCATCGAGGACTATCCGCACGAAGCGCCCGACGGCAACGGCGACGGCGTCTGGGCCTGCTCAGTCTCCATGCCCCAACCGGACGTGAGCGACCTGGAATCGGCGCTGCGCCGCGAGGTCGATCTGCTCATGCCCTGGTATGAGGAGACGCGCCGTGCGCGCGGGCGCAGCACGGTCGGCATGAGCGGCGCCACGCCGGAGCAGATCGACTCCGTGGTCTCGTTCGTCGCCGCCTGCGCCGAGGGCGCCGGATTTTCGGTTGTCCCCGAGGCTGCGCAGGGTCCCAACTGGATCCACCCGATGCCGATGCTGCTGCGCTACGTCGTCGAGGACCTGCGCGCCTTCTACCAGGAGGCGGTGACCTCGCGACCGGGCACGACTCCGCCGTCGCAGCACGATATGCACACCTGGATCTTTGGCGAGACCGCGCTGGGTCGCGCCCTGATGCAGATCGGGCATCGCATCGCCGAAGTCGGCGATCCGCCGCTCCTGATGATGCGCGGCTTCATGATTCCGGAGGGCTTCTGGATCGACGGGCCCACCTGGGGCCAACAACCCCGCACCGACGCCGCCCCCGACGCCTTCCGCCGAGCCGCCGCCTACCTGGCAGGCGAGCGATCGTAGAACACATCGCGCCACATCATTGTCATTCCCTGCACCCCTCAACTCGTCATTCCCGCGAAGGCGGGAATCTCGTCCCCTCGACGCGGTGGTGCCTCGAACCAAGGGGAGCCTCAAGTGCTGGGCTAGCATGGCGCGGGAGGATCAAGATGGCGCTGCGCGATGTGATTGAGGAAGTCAAGCGAGAGATTGCCGCTGCGGGTAGCAGCATCAATGAAGCCGATACGAAGGCAGCATTGATCTCGCCGATCCTGTCCGAGCTTGGTTGGAGAGGCTTGCAGCGGATTCGGTCCGAGTATGCGGTTGATCAAGGCAGATTGCGGCTGGACTATGCCTTGATCGGCTCGGGCACCAAACCCGTGGCCTTAATCGAAGCCAAGGCGCCGCGCGAAGATCTTGCTGGTCACGTTGCGCAAGTGCTCAACTACGCGTTCCACGAAGGCGTAGACATTTGCGTCTTGACGAACGGCATCGTCTGGTGGTTGTACCTGCCAAGAGAGAAAGGCACTCCTGAGGAACGGCGCTTCGCCTCACTTGATCTGCCAAATGACGATGCTTCGGCAACTGCTGACAAGCTCGAGTCCTGCCTGCGGTATGAGGCGTTGACGAGCGGCGAAGGAGAAAAACGGGCCAAGGTGCTGCTTGATGCACTCCAGTTGGAGAATCAGCTGCGCATCGAAATCCCGCGCGCGTGGCAGCGCCTTGTTGCTGGACCCAACGAAATGCTGATCGAGCTTGTTCAGGAAGAAGTCGAAGATGCAGTTGGCGCTCGCCCCAGCAATGAACAAGTCAAGCAGGAACTGCGGAGCATTCTTGGTCGTCCAGCCGTTTCGCAAGGAGTCGCACCTCGGCAAGCGAGCCCAGAGCCGAGTAGGGTGCCATCAAGAGCAGTTCAAACGCCAATCACTACGAAAGGCAGACAAAAGCGTCCGACCACAAAGGTTCGCATGTTTCACTTGTGGGGTCATACACATCGAGTGAGTTTCCAGTATCAGGTCCTCACGACTGTTGCTGATCTTGTCTTTGATCGCCATCACGATGACTTTGAGCGTGTTCTTGGGCTGAGCAGATTTCAGCATGGACACGAGGGCTTCATCAGGCCTCAACAAATCAGTAGCTCATCCTACTTTGTCGAAACAAATCTTAGCTACTTTGACATGAAACAGACTTGTGAGCGCCTACTTGAAACCTTCGGGTACAACTCCAATGACCTCCAAATCGTTACCGAAGACTAGAGGCACATGTCCGATTCTGTCCTCGACGCCCTTCGCAACTTCTACGGCTACGACTCCTTCCGTCCACAACAGCGGGAGACGATTAAACATGTGCGGGCGGGCGGCGATGCGCTGGTGCTGATGCCGACCGGCGGCGGGAAGTCGCTCTGCTACCAGTTGCCGGCGATGCTCTCCGACGGCCTCACTGTCGTTGTTTCGCCGTTGATCGCGCTGATGCACGACCAGGTCACCGCGCTGCAGCGCGCCGGGGCGAACGCGCAGTACCTGAACAGCACGCTCTCGCCGATGGAGTCGGCGCAGGTCGAGCGGCAGGTCGCGGACGGATCGGTGCGGCTGCTTTACGTCGCGCCCGAGCGGGTCAACACCGACCGCTTCCGGGCGTTGCTGGAGCAGCGTAATCCGAGCCTGATCGCAATCGACGAGGCGCACTGCATTTCGGAGTGGGGCCACGAGTTCCGGCCGGACTACCGCGTGCTGCGCCGTTTGACCGAGCGCTTCGTCGACGTCCCGACCGTTGCCTGTACCGCGACGGCGACGCCGCAGGTCCAGCGCGATATCGTCGATCAGCTCGACCGTCCGCGCATGCAGACGTTTCTGACCTCGTTCATGCGCGACAACCTCACGCTGCGCATCGTCCCGAAGCGCAAGGCGACTGAACGCCTGGCGGCGCGGCTGCGGCAGCTCGGCGAAGGCTCGGCGATCGTTTACAGCCAGTCGCGCAACAACACCGAGAAGACGGCCGAGCAACTTCGCCGAGCCGGAATCCGCGCCGAGTTCTACCACGCCGGCATGAACGGCAACGATCGGCACGCCGTCCAGGACCGCTTCCTGAGCGGCGAGACGCCGGTGATTTGCGCGACGATTGCGTTCGGCATGGGCATCGACAAGCCCGACATCCGTCTGGTCGCGCATCTCGACATGCCGCCCTCGATTGAGTCCTACTACCAGGAGACCGGTCGGGCCGGACGCGACGGCGAGCCCTCGGAATGCCTGCTGTTCTACACCAAGGGCATCTGGCACACGCAGCAGTTCTTCATCCGTCAAATCCAGGATGAGGAGGAGCGCCGGCAGCGAGTCAACCGCCTGCGCACGATGATGAGCTTCTGCGAGCAGCAGGCCTGCCGCTGGTCGACCATTCTCAAGTACTTCGGCGAGCAGCCCGGCTCGACGGAGTGTGGCCACTGCGACAACTGCCTGGGCGAGGAGCCTGCGTCGGCCGACGCCGCATCGCCAAGACTCGTCGATCCCGCCGACCCGCCGGGGCCGCCGGGACAGGACGCACAGCAACCGCTCAGCCCCGAAGAAGATCGGTTGTACGAGGCGCTGCGACAGGAGCGTTCGCGACTGGCGAGCGCGGAGGCAACGTCGGCCTACATCGTCGCCAGCAATCGGGAGCTGTCCGACATCGCGCGACGAAAACCCCGCACGATTGCGGAACTGATAGAGATCAAGGGCATCCGTCACCGCAAGGCGGCCCGATTCGGCCAGCAACTACTCGAAGTGGTCGCGCAACACGCCCCTGAGGCCGCCGCCGCTGCACCCGAGGAATCGACAGGAGCGATCCAGATGACGCTCGACGCACCGCCGGAGGACTGGCAACAACGCTTCAATGCGCTCGCCGAGTGGCGCACGGCGACCGGCGCCGACGAGCAGTGCGATCCGTCGGATCTGATCAGCTTCGCGGCCATGCGTGAACTCGCCCAGTCGCCGCCCGCGACCAGGGAAGCGCTGGCCGCCGTCGACGGTGTCGGAGCTGCCGCTACGGAGCGTCACGCCGACCGGCTGCTGGAGCTGCTCGGTGGCCGCGCGGCCACTCCCGCACCGGCTCCGCTGGCAGCGTTGAAGGACGACAGCGACACCCCTAGTTGGCAGATCAGCGCCGACCTCTACCAGGACGGCCATACCATCCTCGCCATCGCCGAGCGGCGGATGCTCTCCCCGGGCACGGTCGCATCGCACCTCACCACCGCCCTGCGCAACGGACTCGATATCGACCTCAAGTCCGCGCTCCCTTCAACGGAACAGATCCAGGCGGTGCGGCGCGAACTGGGACGCGACCCCGACGCCAGTACCGCCGACATCCACGACCGCCTGGACCACAGAATCTCGCGCCCCGAACTTCAACTCACCATCGCCTACCTCAGACCGCCCGAGACGACGGGAAGCTAGCGTCCGCACCACATGCTCGTCGCAATCAGTCGGCTGCGACGGCTCCGAGTAGCGCCTCTTCCTCCGGCACGCCGTCGATGAGGGTCAGCTTGGCGCCGAGCCTTGACGGGACCTTTTGGCCGGGGAGCAGGATGCCCACGAGGTTGCAGGGGTCGCTGGTGGCGATCGTGACCCGTTCACCCGTCTCGGCGCTGCGGCGGACGGCTCTGAGGCGGTCGATGGCCTCGGGGAGGGCGAACTGCTCGCCGATCAGGCCCTGGATGAAGCGGCCGCCGCGGATCTCTCCGCGCGCTTCGAGTCGGCGCAGGGCGCGGAGGATGTCGCGCCACTGAATGGTCAGGCTCTCGCGGGTGGCCAGTTCTCGCGACACGACGCCGTAGCGATGCAGCAGAATGCGCGCGATGCGTTCGGCCAGCTCATCCGCCTCCTCCGGATCTGTCGTGGCCGGCATCGACGGGGGCAGCGCCGCCCAGCGGCCCGCCGGACCCTCGCCGATGAAGACGCCGCCGCCGCCGTAGCGCGGCCGCCGCGACCTGCGATTGGGGCGGATCAACTGGCGCAGGCCCTGGAAACCGTCGGCGTGGGCGAGCCCCGAGGCGACCAGCTCGCGCAGCCCGCTCTCGACGTCGGTTGCGATTCGACGCGTGCCGTCGACCAGTTCGTCGAAGAACAGCGCGCCGCGCTCGTTCAGCATTCGCAGAATCTGGCTGGCCGCGCCGCCGTCGGCGTGCAGCTGCTCGGCGGCATCGGGCTGGGGCTCGGGCGCGGAGCGCCCGCGGGCGGCCGCGATCGGAGCCGGGCGTCGCACGGCGGCGAGCAACGAACGGAAGTCGCGCCGCAATGTCAATGCCACGGGCGTGGTCTTGGTCGGCGCGCGCCGCGCGGAGCGCGTCGTCAGCCGCGCCCAGGCGATGTCGCCCGCCAGGCAGAGTTCGTCCAGCCAGGCTTCGCGGTAGTCCGAGACGCGTGCTGCGATCAGGTCGCGCTCCCACGACGCCGCCGGCGCTTCGAAACCCTGGAGCTGTTCGACTACCGCCCGAACGCCGGCCTTGCCGGACAGCCGGTTGTCCGGCGTCAAGTGCTGCCAGCGCAACAGGAAGCGCAGGTAGTGCTGCACCGTGACCGGCTCGATCTCCGCCCGCAGCCGGGCAATCGTGTAGCGGTGAATCCGCGCCAGCAGCCGTCGGTCGCAGTACTCTTCCTCATCTGCCTCAGCCAGGGTGGGCGTGAAGTGCCCGCGCATGACCTCGCCGTAGGCCTCGAGCTGCGCAAGGCCGTAGCCGCAGTCCGAAGCCGCAAGTCCACAGCGTGCAGACAGTTGTTCCGGCGTGATCGGACCCGAGATTTCCAGGTGTCCGCGGACCAGCTTGAGCCGCGCATCCTCGCGGTCGTCGGGCAGGGCCAGCGCCGACTCGGGCACGCTGAAGCCGGGCTCTACCGCGTGATCGGGGAAGAGCTGCCGGATCGACTCCAGGTGCTCGGCCGCGAACCAGACCGCGCCGTCAGCGTCATCGGGACGTGTGGCGCGCGCGGCGCGGCCGCTCTCGCGCAGCTCGGCCAGCATCGCCGGATCGAGCGCCGGCAGCGCGCCCTCGCGCCAGAGCGCCCTCGCGCTCTCGCGCCATGCGACGACCGAGTGGAGCAACTCGTGCAGCTCGTCGGCGTCGCGGATCGGCGGGAATGCCTCGTCCTGCACCCGCTCGATCGCGTCGATGTCGAGCTTGCCCAAGTCGCGTTCCTCGTTGGGCAGCGTGCGACGGGTCATTACGGCGCGCGCCCGACGCTCCTCCAGCGGCGCGTCGTCGAGGAAGCCGAACGGATTGATATTGATGATGCTCTGCGCCATCGCCGACGGCGTCACCGTGTCGCGGGCGTGCAGCCGGACTTCGCCGCGCTCGATCCGTTCCAGCACGCCGATCAGCGCGTCGGTGTCGACCGCCTCGTGCAGGCAGTCGTCCATCGTCTGTGCGATCAGCGGGTGGTCGGGCACTTCGAGCAGTCCGGCCAGGTTCTCCTGGCAGCCGACCTGCGCCGGGAAGACGGCGGCGAGCAGGTCGTCGGCGATCATCCGCTGCAGGTAGGGCGGCACTTCTTTGCCCGCCCGGCGCCGGGGGACGGCCAGCGCCCGCGTCGCGGCCCAGCGCCAGCGCGTATTCCAGAACGGCGCGTAGAGCACCGCCTGGCGCAGCGACTGCTCGGCGTTGTCCGCCTTCAGGTACTCGAACGCCTCCTCCAGCGGGAACGACTGCGTCGGACCCAGCGAGAGCAGGATGCCCTCCTCGTTCGCCGCCGCCTGCAGCTCGAAGTCGAAGCGCACGCAGAACCGCTTGCGCAATGCGAGTCCCCAGGCGCGGTTGACGCCTGAGCCGAACGGCGCGTGGACGACGAGCTGCTGCCCGCCGGCTTCGTCGAAGAAGCGCTCGAACACCACATCGGTGTCCGAGGGCATGACCTGGAGCGAGTCCTGGGTCTCTGACAGGTACTCGACGATCTGCTCGGCCGCAATCGCCTGCATGTGACATTCGCGCTGCAGCGTGCGCACCGCGCCTTCGGCATCGTCCGCCATCCGGCCGACGTCGCGTCGCAGCTCGCCCACCGCAGCCGACAGCTCCATGCTCCGGCCGGGCGCCTCCCCCAGCCAGAACGGGATCGTCGGAGGCGCGCCGTGCGCGTCCTCGACCCGCACGATGCCCTTGTTCTCGACCCGGCGAATCCTCCAGGACGTGCTGCCCAGCAGGAAGATGTCTCCGGCGGCGGTCTCGATCGCGAAGTCCTCGTTGACCGTGCCGATGAACGCGCCCTCGGGCTCCTTGATCACGCGGTAGTCGCCGGTCTCGGGGATCGTGCCGCCGTTGAGGATTGCCGTCATCCGCGCTGCGCGCCGCGGCCGCACGACGCCGTTGATCCGGTCGCGGTGGACCAGCGGCTGCGAGCGTCCGCCCGCCTCGCCGATGCCGGTGGCCAGCATCTCCACGGTCTCGTCGAACGCCGAGCGCTCCAGCTCGGCGTAGGGCGCGGCGCGCGTCATCAGCCGGTACAACTCGTCTTCCCGCCACTCCTCTTCCGCCGCCGACTCCGCCACGATCTGCTGCGCCAGGATTTCGATCGGCGCCTTGGGCTGGCAGATGCGGTCCAGATCGCCGCGCTCGACTGCGCGGACCATCGCCGCGCACTCGACCAGTTCGTCCAGCGCCGTGGGAAACAACGCCCCGTGCGGGACCAGTCCCAGGGCGTGGCCCGAGCGTCCGACTCTCTGCAGGAAGGTGGCGATCCGCCGCGGCGAACCGACCTGGCAGACGAGGTCGACCGAGCCGATGTCGATGCCCAGTTCCAGCGATGCCGTCGCCACGACCGCCTTGAGGTCGCCCGACTTGAGCCGCTGCTCCATCACGTGGCGGCGCTCCTTGGACAGCGAGCCGTGGTGTCCTGAGACGTGCTCCTTGCCCACGCGGATGCCCAGTTCGTGCGCCACCCGCTCGGCCAGCGAGCGCCGGTTGACGAAGATCAGCGTCGTCCGGTGTTGCAGGATCAGCTCCGCCAGGCGGTCGTAGACCGCGCCCCAGTGGTCATGCGTCGCCAGCGCCTGCAGGGGCGCGTCGGTCGTTTCGATCCACAGCTTGAGTTCGCGCCGATGCCCGAGGTCGAGAATGCGGCAGGGCAGCGGTTTGCCGGCCAGGTCGAGTCCGGTGAGGAAGGCGGCGATCTCCTCCATCGGCTTCTGCGTCGCCGAGAGACCGATCCGCGTCGGTCGCTGCTCTGCGACATGGTCGAGCCGCGCCAGCGTCAACGACAGGTGCGAGCCGCGCTTGTCGCGCACGACCGCGTGGATTTCGTCGAGGATCACCGTCCGCACCGTGCGCAGGATCTCGCGCGACCGCTTCGCGGTCAGCATCAGGTAGAGCGACTCGGGCGTTGTGATCAGGATCTGCGGCGGCCGCTTGACGATCGCCTGGCGTTCGGCCTGCGTCGTGTCGCCAGTGCGCAGCCCCATGCGGATGCGCGGCAGTTCGACGCCGCGCTCATTAGCCAGCTGGCGAATCTCGGTCAGCGGCTCCTCGAGGTTGCGGCGGATGTCGTTGGACAGTGCCTTGAGCGGCGAAATGTACAGGATTCGTACCTCGTCGGGCAGCTCGCCTGTGTCTCCTTCGCGAATCAGCTCATCGATCCCCGCCAGGAACGCCGTCAGCGTCTTGCCCGACCCGGTCGGCGCCGCGATCAAGCAGTCCTCCCCCGTCCGAATCGCCGGCCAGCCGTCCTCCTGCGCGAACGTCGGCGCGCCGAAGCGCCCAACAAACCAGTCCCGCACCAGCGGGTGGAAGTGGTCGAGGACGGAGGGCTGCACCGCGGTCTGGCTCATATGTTCCGTATCGTAGCGGAGGATGCCTGCGCAAGTCTCCTGCGGCGAGAGTTAACCTGATTCAGCGTACGGACGAACCGACGGAGTAGACGAGATGACCACCAACGGCACGATCAACTGGCAACCGGTGTTCGACGAGGCGCTGGACTACTTCGTCAACTACCTGCAGATCAACACGACCAACCCGCCGGGCAACGAGAAGCCGGCGGCTCGCTGGATGGGGCAGATCCTTTCCGAGGCGGGGATGGAGGTCGAGTACGTCGAGATTCAGCCCGAGCGCGAGGCGGTCTTCGCCTGGCTGCGCGGGGACGGCTCCAAGCGGCCAATGATGCTCTGCAACCATCTCGACGTCGTCCCGGTCGAGGAGACCTACTGGACCAAGCCGGCGTTCGAGGGGTTGATCGAGGACGGCAAGATCTACGGGCGCGGCGCGGTCGACATGAAGGGCTGCGGGATCATGCACCTGATGACGATGCTGTTGCTGCAGCGCAGCAACGCGTCGCTCAAGCGCGACCTCGTCTTCTGCGGCGTACCCGACGAAGAGGCGGGCTCGGTCTGGGGCATGGAGTGGCTCTGTAAGCACCGCCCCGACCTCGTCGATGTCGAGTTCGAGCTCTCCGAGGGCGGCTCAGGTTCGACCCAGCTAATGGGCAAGGAAGCCGACATCTTCTCCGTCGCCACCAACGAGAAGGACATCTGCTGGCTGCAGCTCACCTCGATCGGCACGCCGGGGCACGGCTCGCGCCCGCACTACGACAACTCCGCCGTGCACCTGGTCAACGCGCTCTCGAAGCTGGCCGCCTGGGAGCGGCCGGTCACGATCACGCCCTCGACCCGCATCTGGCTCGATCGGCTGGTCGACGAGGGCCACATCCCCGCGTTCGACAGCGAGGACGAGCTGGCGGCGCTGATCACCGAGCATCCGCACGTCCACGCGATGTTCATCAACACGCTCAACGTGACGATGGTCAACAGCGGGATCAAGGCGAACGTGATTCCGGCCAAGTCGGAGGCCGTGATCGACTGCCGCTTGCTGCCCGGACAGGACCGCGAGGACTGGCGGCAGCAGGTGATCGAGGTGATCGACGACGACCGGATCGAGGTCGAGTTCTCCGGCTGGGACCAGGACCAGCCGGTCGAGGTCGATTGGGACACCGAGCTTTATCACATGATTGAGGCCGTCGTCACCGAAGCGGTCGAGGACGCGACGGTCGTGCCCTCCACCTGCGTCGGCGGCACCGACAACCGCTTCCTGCGGCAGCAGGGCATACCCGCCTACGGCTTCATCCCCGTCCTGCTCAGCCCCGAGGAAGCGTCCGGCTTCCACGGCAACGACGAGCACATGACGGTTGAGAACTTCAACATGGGCGTCGAGCTGACGTACGAGATCGTGCGTCGGATGGTGACGTAGCCGGAGAAGAGGGGTGTAGTCCTCTCCCCCGCGAAGCGGGGGAGATGTCGCGGAGCGACAGAGGGGGCACGCCGCGCTGGGCGCAGGGCAAGCCCCCCTCTGCCTTCGGCATCTCCCCCCGCAGAGCGGGGGGAGAGAAGGAATCCGCCAGAGTTGCTCAACTACTGCAGCTTGGAGTAGGGCAGCGGGTTGAGGAAGGTGATTGATTCCTCGGGCGCGTGCTTGCGGAGCGGGCCGATGATGTCCTTCAGGGGGTCGCCGGCTCGGTAGTCCAGCATGCCGCTCGCGCCGTGAGGCATGATCCAGAGGTCGGTCAACTCCCCTGACCTTCCGATCCGAGATGCGTATGCCGTGACGAGTTGCAGCGCGCCGGCGCTGTCCATCGTGTCGACCAGGCCGCCGATCGCGTCGATCGCCGGCAGCAACCCGCCGGTTGCGGTCTGGAGCACGGCGAGCATGTACTGTCGCGGCTGATCCGGGCTGGCGCTCAGCGCCGCTTCGAGACGTGCCTCGGTGCCGTAGGACACGCTCTGCGTGAACTTGGTGACCTCTTCGATCTCGATCTCGCCGCGCAGCTTCTCAACCGCCGACCAGAGCGCCTGGTCCTGCGCGAGCGAGGCCAGGCACTCCTCGGCGTGAGCCATGCTCTCGTAACGCTGTAGCGAGATGTCCCAGCCCATCTCGCCGCCGGTCATCTTCCACGCGCCGATCAGGTCGATCCCGTGACGCTCTGTCGCGGGCACGACCGTGTCGGCGTAGAAGTCGACGAACAGATCGAAGGCGGTGTTGGTGATTGGCTTGATCCGATGTCGGACTTCGAGGAGTACGGCCATGTCGGACTCCTGAATGCGCATCTGCGTTGAGCGCAGGCTAGAGACTCGGCGCCAGCGCCGCGATGAACTCTCGGGTCCGCTGCCGCTCCGCGGCGTCGACCCCTTCGAACGCCGCGTAGAAGTCGGTCACACCGATCTCACGCCAGCGCAGCAGTTCGCGTTCGATCTCTTCTTCGCTACCGACGATCGAGACGCCGGCCGGATCGTCGGCCCCTGAACCCTGGATTACGCGTTGGTATGACGGCAGCGTGTTGTACATCGCAAACGCCTTGGAGATCCGCTCGCGGGTGCCGTCCGGGTCGGCCGTAACCGAGATCGGCACACCGGCGATCACGCGAGGCTCGGCTCTGCCCGCTTCGCGCGCCGCGCCGCCCATCTCGGGAATCACGACATCCTCAATCCACTTTGGGCCGGCCAGCCAGAGCGCGGTGCCGTCGGCGAGGCGCCCGGTGACGCGCAGCATCTGCGGACCCAGGGCAGCCACGATGACCGGCGGAGGCTCGCAGTCGGGCAGCTCGACCTGCGAGTGGACCTCAAAGGCTTCGCCCTGGTGATGCACGACTTCGCCGCGCATCAGAGGGACGAGAATCTCCAGGTACTCGCGCATGTGCCGAACCACGTTGCTGAAGTCGAGCCCCCAGGAATCCTGGATCACGACTTCGTGCGAGAGGCCGAGACCGAGCGTGAAGCGGCCGCCGGCCGCCGCGTTGACGGCGAGCGCCTGCTGCGCCATCGCGACCGGATGGCGCGTGTAGGTCGGGATCACGTAGGTGCCGAGTTCGATCTCCGAGGTCTCGCCCGCGGCCAGCGCGAGCACGGTCATCGCGTCGTGCGCCATCGAGGGCAGGAACGCGCCGGCGAACCCATCCGCTTCCAGTTGTTTGACGGCGTCGATCTTGCCGGCGAGCGTCGCAGCATTGGGTGGAGCGAGGATGCGCATTGTGGATTTCCTTGAGACGTGAATGGAGGCCGATTGGACTCTTCACTGTGACTCTTCCCAGTATGGCGCACGAGAGTCGTTAGCCTGCATCGCGACACGAATCGCTCAACCAGTAAGGAACAGACGAATGGCATCGCAAGAGTTGCAGAAGGTTCTCGGACTCATGGCGGAACGACCGCTCGGTGCGGGCAATCCCACGCTCGAGGAAATGCGCGCCGGCATGGAGGCCTCATCGTTCCCGGTCACCGACGCCGCGACCGTCACACCGGTCGACGCCAACGGCGTCCCGGGAGAATGGGTTACCGTCGCCGAGTCCGACCCCAACCGGCGCCTGCTCTACGTCCACGGCGGCGGCTACGTGATCGGCTCCGCGGTCACGCACCGGCGGCTTTGCGAGGACATCGCTCGCGCCGGCGGTTGTTCGGTCCTCAACCTCGACTATCGACTCGCGCCCGAGCATCCGTTCCCGGCTGCGGTCGAAGACGCGATTGCAGGTCTCAAGTTCATTCAGTCCAACGGCCCAGATGGGGAAGGAGCCGCGGACGCGACGTTCGTCGCCGGTGACTCGGCCGGCGGTGGACTCACGCTGGCGACGCTGCTCACGGCGCGAGAGCAGAGCGTCGATCAGCCCAACGCAGCGATCGGGATCTCCGCCTGGACCGACCTCGCGATCACCGGCGAGACGATTCAGACCCGAGCCGCTGCCGACCCGTTGATCACGGACGCGTCGATGGTCGAAGTCATGGCGTCGCAGTACCTGGGTGAGGCTGCGGCGGACAACCCCCTCGCCTCGCCGCTCTATGCGGACTACGCCGGATTGCCGCCGCTGCTGCTCCAGGTCGGCGACGCCGAGGTCTTGCTTGCCGATACGACGCGGGTCGCCGAGAGGGCACGCGCCGCAGGCGTCGACGTGGTCGAGGAGGTCTGGGACGAAATGTTCCACGTCTGGCATCAGTTCGCGCCGATGCTGCCCGAGGGTCAGGCGGCCATCGATCGGATCGGCGAGTTCATCTGTCAACACGCATAGACGCGTTCCGATTCCCCGATAGGAGAGGCACGTCATGCCATCGGACGAGTACTTCCAGGTCGTCGAAGCGATGCAGGCGCAAGCCGCCGGCATGATCGAAGGCGAACTCAGCGTCGAACAGCAGCGCGCTGCGATGGAAGCAGGCTTCAGCTTCCCGCTGCAGGACGACATCTCGCTCACCGCAGCCGACGCCAACGGCGTCCTGGGCGAGTGGACGGTGCTGCCCGGGTCCGATCACAACCGGCGCTTGCTCTACGCGCACGGCGGCGGATACGTGCTGGGATCAATCGGCACTCACCGCCGACTGGTCGCTGACATCTGCCGGGCAGCGGGCTGCGTCGCGCTGAGCCTGGATTATCGATTGGCTCCGGAGCATGTCTTCCCTGCCGCGCTTGACGACGCGATACGCGGGCTCGAGTACATCTGGGCCAACGGTCCTGTCGAGCCGGGCGAGGCGAGTTCGGTCTTCGTCGGCGGCGATTCAGCCGGCGGCGGCCTGATGCTGGCGACGCTGATCGCCGCGCGTGATCGAGGCATGCGCATGCCCACCGGAGGCATTGGCCTCTCACCGTGGGCCGACCTGGCCGCAGGACCGGAGGAGCTGTCGGCATTCGGGCTGGAAGACCCGACGATTCCTGACAACTCGGTGGCAATCAAGGCATCGCAAGGTTGGGCCGCCATGTATGCCGGCGATGCGGACCGCAGCGATCCGTTCCTCTCACCGGTCTTTGCCGACTACGACGGCATCTGTCCACTGTTGTTGCAGGCAGGCAGCGTGGAAATGATCTGCCGTGACACCGAGCGCGTGGCCGCGAAGGCGCGCGAAGCCGGCGTTGAGGTGGTGGAAGAGATCTGGGACGACATGTTCCACGTCTGGCAGGGCTTCGCCCCTATGTTGCCCGAGGGTCAGCAGGCCATCGACCGCATCGGCGAGTGGATCCGCGACCACGCCTAGAGGTGGATGATCTCGATATCGCCCCAGTGCCGCTGCAAGTGCTCGGCCGCGAGTCGTCGGTGGCAGCGCTCCGGCGTGTGTTCGCTGCAGAGCAGCAACGCGTCGGCGAACAGCGCCCGGTCCAGTACGCGCGCGACCTCACGCACGGCCAGCAGCTCCAGGTACCTCTCCGCGTACTCATCCCAGGTAATGTCTCCGCCCCGGTAGGACGTGAACAACTCGTCCGACGGGGCGAGCAGCGGGGTATGGACGTAGTCCATGTCGCAGAGTCGGTCGAGCAGAAATTCGAAGTCGCCACCCGACTTCGAGACCTTGGCGAAGCCCGCCAGTTGCGACGATGGTCTCAGCCGAACGTCGATCACCCGCTTCGCACCACTGGGTCGGAGCAGTTCATCGAAGAACTCGCTGGCGGACTTCTTCGTGAAGCCGATGGTGTAGAGCTTCATCCGACAGTCGACCATCGATCGTGCTACGGATAGAACAGCCTCTGCGCTGCCTTGCGCAGTTCGGCGCGGAAGTCGGGGTGGGCGACGGCGATGAGCTCGTCGGCTCGTTGGCGGACTGTCTTGCCGAGCAGGCGGGCGATGCCGTACTCGGTCACGACCGTGTCCGCGATGTCCCGGGGGACTGTGACGACCTGGCCGGGGTCGAACTGGGCCATGATCGTCGAGATCGTGCCGTCGCGGCTGGTCGAGGGCAGCACGGTGACGGAGCGCCCCCTGGGCGCGAGATATGCGCCCATGGCGAAGGCGAGGTGGCCTCCGACGCCGGCATAAACCCGAGGACCTATCGTGTGGACGCCAAGCTGACCGGTCAGGTCGGCGGTGAGCGCCCCGTTGATCGCGACGATGTTCTCGTTGCGCGCAATCTGGCGCGGGTCGAGCAGGTACTCAATGCTGTACGTCTCGAATGCGGGATTTCGGTGCACCGTGGCGATCTCGTCGGGCGTGTTGCCGATCACGGTGGCGACGAACTTGTCGGGATGCGTTTTCGAGTACTTGCCGGTAATGATCCCGCGCTCGACCAGCGGCACCAGTCCCTCGGTAGTCAGTTCCGCGAAGTAGGAGAGATTCTCGCGCTCGTCGAACGCGCCCAGACGCGCCAGCGCGCCGGAGTGGGAACCGACGCCGACCTGGATTGTGTCCCCGTCCTGGACGAGCTGGGAGACGTAATGGGCAAGGCCGAGATCGACCTGGTTCGGCTCAGGGTGTTCGAGGTTGACCATGACCGGCGTGTCGCCGGGTACAAAGCAGTCGATCTCGGAGACGTGTAGCCAGGAGTCGCCAAAGGTCTCGACGACATTGTCGTTGACTTCGGCAATCACAGTCTTGGCCCGCTTGGCCGAGGTCACGCCGTCCCAGACCGAACTGCCCAGCGAGACGAAACCGGACTCGTTCGGGTGAGTCGTGCGGATCTGCAAGATGTCGATCGGCCACGCTTCATCCTCACGGCCGGCGTCCCAGGCCTTGTGGATGCCGACCAGCCAGTAGGGGTGATAGTCGGCGATCCCGGCGTTGACGGCGTCGCGGTCAAAGAGCGTGCCGAACTGCGGCGCGACGCTGAAGGCCGACATCATCTCTTCGGTGAACCAACCCGCGTCGGGCACGACGATGCCGCGAACCTCTACCCCTTCGAGTTCATCGCTTCGGGCGACCAGCGCCTCGAGGATCGGCAGAGAGGCGTGGCCCGGCGGGATCCAGAGGTGGTCGCCCGAATTGAACATCGCGGCGGCCATCTCGGGAGTGGCCAGCCGGTCGGCGAAGACGTCGCGCCAGTTGATCGTCGGATCGAAGCGGCTTGTGCGCCGCTGAACGTACGGAGACGTAGTCATCGTGCTGCCTGCCACTCAATCCTGCCGGCGGTAGTTAGACTCGCGGTTAAGGTAACGCCGACTCACCAGATGGCGAACGGGGGATGACATGGCAACGGACGGACGAATGGACTTCGGCATCTTCATGGCGCCGTTTCACCGCGTGGGCGAGAACCCTTCGCTGGCGATCCACCGCGACCTCGAGCTGGTCGAGTGGCTGGACCAGCTCGGCTATGACGAGGCCTGGATCGGCGAGCATCACTCGGCCGGCTGGGAGCTGATCGCCTCGCCCGAGGTGTTCATTGCGGCTGCAGCCGAGCGAACCAGCAACATCCGCCTGGGCACCGGCGTGATCTCGCTGCCCTATCACCATCCGCTGATGGTGGTTGACCGCATGATTCAGCTCGACCACATGACCCGCGGACGAGTGATGATGGGCGTCGGACCGGGGGCGCTCTCGTCCGACGCGCGAATGATGGGCATCGATCCGCTCTACCAGCGCCAGCGCATGGACGAGTCGCTGCGGGCGATCCTGGCGCTGCTCAAGCAGGACGGTCCGGTCAACATGCAGACCGACTGGTTCGAGCTGACCGATGCGCGGCTGCAGGTCTCGCCCTACAGCAAGCCGCACTTCGAGATGGCGGTCGCCTCGACTGTCTCGCCTGCAGGTCGGCAGATGGCGGGCAAGTACGGGATGGGGATGCTGAGCATCGGCGTCTACCTGCCCGGCGGACGCTCGAACCTCGAGGGTCAGTGGACCGAGGTCGAGCAAGTCGCCGAGCGCGAGGGTCAGGTCGTCGATCGCAACAAGTGGCGGCTCGTGATCCCGATGTACATCGCCGAGACGCGCGAGCAGGCCTTTGCCGAGGCTCGCGAGGGTTGGCGCGCCTGGCAGATCGACTACTTCCGCGACACGCTGCAGGCGGTGCTGCCCGGCACGGCCGAGACGCCGGAGGGCGCGGTCGAGACGGGCGGCGCGATCATCGGCGATCCCGACGATGCGGTGAAGGCAATCGAGATCCTGCAAGAGAACTCTGGCGGCTTCGGTGGACTAATGATGCTCGCACACGAGTGGGCCAACCGCGAAGGTATCCGCCGCTCCTACGAGCTGTTCGCCCGCTATGTCGCGCCTCGCTTCCAGGGCCAGCTTGAGTCGGTGCGCGGCACCCAGCAGTGGGTGGCCTCGGGCGGCGGAGCGGTCTCGTTCAGCCGCAACGACGTCCTGGCTAAAGCGTTCACGGACGCCGGCCAGGAGGTGCCCGAGTTCCTCAAGGAGCCGGCCGAGGCGGCAGACTGAGCGCCAGCCCTTACCAGGCCAATGACGCTCCAACATCCCTGAGCCGCCGACGCCATAGCTGGGCGTCGGGCATGGACTCGTTGACGAGGCGCCAGTAGGCGGCGCTGTGGTTAGGCTCAAGCAGGTGACAGAGTTCGTGCACCACGACATAGTCGACCATCTCGGGCTGCGCGAAGATCAAGCGCCAGTTGAAGCTCAGCGTGCCCAATGCCGATGCACTGCCCCAGCGAGTCTTCTGATCGCGAATCTGGATTCGTTCGGGGCTGGCGCCTACGACGGGCGACCAGTGTTCGACTCGTGAGGTGAAGTGGACGCGGGCAAAGTTGCGCAGCCAGCGTTCGGCGCGTGCGGCGCAGTCAGGCCTTGAAAGATCGGCGAGAAACTGCAGGCCATCGAAGTGAAATGATGCGGGTTCGGCGACGACCGGATAGACCACGCCCAGCAGCGGCAATCTACCGCCATCGCACAGCTCGGTTCTCAGGCCACGCGGTTGCTCGGCGTCGAGGCGCTGGGCGATCCAATTGGTGCGTCGCCGGACAAACTCGTCGATCGTGCGCTGCGGAGTTCGCAGCGGTGCAAGCACGCGCACCGAGTTGTCTTCCACAGTGACAGTGATGCTCTTGCGTCGGCGAGGGCTGCGATGCAGCTCGTACGCGATCCGCTGGTCGTCCAGAGGCGCCTGGTGTTCGGTCGGTCTGCCGCAGGGCATCGCTACCCGCCGTTGGCTGCCTGGTGGAATGCGCGACCCAGGCGCTCCGCGCCTTCTTCCAGCGCTTCAATACGCGGCCAGGAGTAGGAGAGGCGCAGCGACTGGCCGTCCTCGCCGGGTTCGTTGGCGGGATAGAAGCGATTGCCGGAGGGGAAGATCAGACCGTCCTCGGCCGCAATGTCGCGGACCCGGTCGGCGACTAACCCATCGCGCAGGTGGAGCCAGAGGAAGAAGCCGCCGGTAGGTTCGGTCACGTCGAAGTACGGCTCGCCGTACGGCTCCAGCGCCGATGTCAGGGTCTGCATCTTGCGCTGGTACAGGCGGCGCATCTGTTCGACGTGCTCATGGAAGTTGCCGCGCACGATGTACTCGTGCAGCATCCGATGCAAGAGCGGACTGTTGCCCATGTCGAAGCGCGAGGGCACCATCGCCTGGATCCACTCGGCTCGCGCCTGCACCCAGCCGACGCGCAGACCGGTGGCGATCACTTTGGAGAAGGTGCCAACGGTGAGCACGCCCCAGCCGTCTGTCAACTCCGACAAGGTCGGCGGCGGCGGAGCGTCGAAGTAGAGCTCGGAGTAGGCATGGTCCTCCATCAACAGGATCTGCCGCCGCGCGGCGACCTCGATCAGGTCGAGCCGTCGTTGCAGTGTCATCGTCAGGCCGGTGGGGTTGTGGAACGTGGGCTGGGTGTAGATCAGCTTGACCGTCTTGCCATCGGCGTCGAGCTTGTCGATGGTCGCCTCGAGTTCGTCCAGCTTGATTCCCTGGTCGTCCATGCCGACGCCGACCACCGTGGCCTGCTTGCCGCGCATTGTGCGGAGGGACCCGGTAAAGGTCGGGATCTCGGTGATGATGATGTCGCCAGGATTGACGAAGGCGGCGCAGATCGATTCAATCGCGCCGGCGGCGCCGTTTGTCAGTAGGTACCAGGCGGCGGTCGGAGCGGCGGGATGGTTGCGCGCGAAGAATCGCGCGACCTCGTCGCGCAGCGGTTCGAAGCCCAGCGGTCCGCCGTAGACCAGCGGCGCGTCGCCGGGCTCGGCGAGTACGCGCTCCATCGCCGCAAGCAATTCGGCGCGCGGTTGGGTGTCGGCGTCGGGGATCCCGCCGCCGAGCGAAATCGGTGGGCGCTGCGTCAGCGGCGCACGCTCAGAGAGGCCCCACGCCGTCGCGCTGCCCGGCGACAGTCCCCTGCTCGACGAGTTGGCAGTGTGCAGCGCCGGAAAGCTACCCCAGGCCTCGCGAGCCGCATCCGCGGCGCGGCTGCTGATTGGGCTGAGCGACTGTTCGGGGGCTTGAGAACCTGTGGGCATCTGGCGCTCCGGGTTGGCGGGGTGCGAGGGCGGATACGAAGTCAGCTTACGCGAGGATCGCGCTTCGGTTGTAGGCTTGCGGCATGGCGCAGGAGATTCGCCTCGGCGTACTCGATCAGATTCCGATTCGCGACGGAGGCACGGCAGCCGACGCGATCTCCGAGACATTCGAGCTGGCCGAAACAGTCGACCGATTGGGCTATTCGCGCTACTGGCTGGCCGAGCACCACAACGCCGGGTCGTTGGCCTGCTCCTCACCGGAGATTCTGATTCCCCAGGTCGCGGCGCGTACGTCGACGATTCGTGTGGGGTCGGGCGGCGTGATGCTGCCGCATTACAGCTCGCTCAAGGTGGCCGAGAACTTCCGCACGATCACGACGCAGTTTCCCGATCGGATTGACCTGGGTGTGGGACGGGCGCCGGGTTCGGACGGACGTACCGCGCGAGCGCTGGTGCACGGACCCGGCGCGCTGGGGATTGACCACTTCCCCGAGCAGTTGCTCGACCTGTACGGCTGGTTGGCGGACGATCTGCCCCACGACCACCAGTACCGCGACGTTCGCGCCTCGCCGCCCAACGCGCCGATGCCTGAGTTGTGGCTGCTGGGTTCGTCGCACTACGGCGGCCACGTGGCGGCCGAACTGGGTTGGTCGCACTGTTTCGCGCACTTCATTTCGCCCGAGGGCGGTGAGCAGGTGGTGCGCAAGTACCGCGAGCGCTTCCAGCCTTCGCCAGTCAGCGCCGAGCCGCGAGCCTCGCTGGGCGTCTCGGTGACAATCGCCGAGACCGACGAAGAGGCGGAGCAGCTCTGCTGGAGCCGCTGGTGCTGGCGGATCAAGGGCAATCGCGGCGCGCGGGGCGGCATCCCCTCCGTCGAGGAGGCGCTCAACTTCCCCTACTCGCAGCCGGAACTCGATTACATCGGCTACATGCAAAACCGCAGCATCCACGGCTCGCCGTCGCGCGTGCGCGAGAAGCTTGAGCGACTGGCCGCAACCTACGACGTTGACGAGTTCATCGTGTTGACGATCACCTATGACTTCGCGGCAAGGATCCGCTCCTACGAGCTGCTCGCCGATGTGTTCGAGCTTCCCGCAGCGAATCTCAGTCGAGCGGTCGCTGACTGAGCAGGGGCGAGGGATCCAGGTCCTGACCGTTGAGTATGTCCGCCGTCACGGCTCGGACCTGCTCGAACTCTCGATCCGTTCGCGCCTCGACCACGACCGTCAGGAACGGCGTGGTGTTCGAGGCGCGGATCAGGCACCAGGCGCCGGCGGACTCTCGTGACAGGTCGATGCGCGCCCCGTCGATGTCATTGACCGGCCAGGCGCGCCGGGCATCGGCGACAATCCGGTCCGCGACGGCGTGTTTGCGATCGTCGGGGCAGGGAATCTTGACCTCGGGCGAGATGCGGTAGCGCGGGATGTGGTCGAGCCGTTCTTCCATAGTGTTGGTTGAGACGAACTGCGCGATCCGACAGGCGGTTCTCACGGCGTCGTCGGTGATGTGCGGCGGATCGTCGATCCGGTAGTAGTAGTGGGTTGAAGCCTCGCCGCCGAAGTCGATCCCCTGTTCCCGCATCGCATACTTGCCCAGGGAATGCCCGACCGGCCCGAAGCGCGCCCGACCGCCCAGATCGCGGATGTGGTCGATGACTGCCTGCGAAGTCTTGACGTCGACATGGATGTCGGCTCTGGGACGCCGCTCCAGCCAATCCTCGGCCAGCAGCGCGAGCACCTGGTCGGGCGTTGCGCGTCGGCCGCGTCCGTCGACCAGCCCCAGGCGGTCGCCGTCGCCGTCGAAGGCGAAGCCGAGGTCTGCGCCGGACTCTGCGACGAACTTAGCAAGTTGGGCCACGTTGTCGGCATGCTGCGGGTCGGCAGGATGCGGTGGATCGGGCTCTTCCGGATCGTCGTTGATCGCAATCACTTCGCAGCCGATCGACCGCAATGCCGGTCCCGCCGTCACAGTCGCGACGCCGTTGCCGGGATCGATCGCAACCCGCAGCGGCCGCCGCACGGGAAACGACTCGGCGAGGCTCTGGACGTAGTCGGCCCGCGGACTCCACAGGCTGCGGTTGCCTTGACGCAGGCCAACACGTACGCCAGACACCATTCGGTCCGCGACCGCCTGGATCTCCTCCGGCGAGAACGGCATCGCGTCGGTATGCAGCAGTTTGATCCCGTTGTCCTCGGCGGGATTGTGCGAGGCGGTGACGACCATGCCGGCGGTGGGACGCTCCTGCGTGAGCTGCGCCGTGGCCCAGTAGACCAGCGGCGACGGCGCGCGGCCGATGTCCACGACGTCCAGGCCGGCATCCAGCAGGCCCGCGATCGCGGCCTGCTGCAACGCAGGAGTGGTCGATCGGCAGTCGCCGCCGACCACGACTCGCTCCGCCGCGTCGATCAGCTCGGCAAAGGCCATCGCGATTCGCATCGCCAGGTCGGGCGTGAGCGACGCATCTGCGCCGAGCGCACGTCCGCGAATGTCGTAGGCGCGGAAAATCTCGCGGAGGATCGGCGAATCGATCATGGATCAATATTCTACGACCATGACAGAGACGGTCTCCGCCATGGACGCGCAACGCGCGCTCTATCGCTATCTGACCAAGTGCGCCCGCAAAGGCGAGTTGGCCGACCCCGAACTGGCTCGTGCGCGTATGCCTGGATCTGCCGACGCTCACGAAATTGCGTCGGTCGCCGAGGCGATGCACGAGCGGATGGTCGAGCACTATCCGGACGCGCCGGATCTGCGCTCGTTGCTCGGAGGCGCGACGCCGGACGAGTTGGAGGCGCTTCAGGGCTATGACTGGGTGACTGCGGGCATCTACGCCTTCGGTCCGCCGCCGACCAAGACCATCTCCGGCACGCCGGAGAGTTCGGCGCATCGGGCGCTCAAGGAGTGGGCCGCTGCGAACGGTGAGTTGCTGGGTGCTCCCGCGGACGCCGTCGCAGTGACCGAACGCTGGTTCCCGTCCGGCGACGAGTCCGACGCCGCCTTCATCGGCGCGTCGGAGGCGTTGATCGTCGAGGTCCGGCCGCTTGGCGCGGAGGCGCACGAGTTGCAGCAGGCGCTGTTCGCGCTGGTCAAGATGCGAGCGGTGTTGGAGGCGGAACAGTCGCTGGACGGGCCTGAGCGCGTCGTGCGGGCGATGCTCGTCCTGGAGGCGGAGCCGCTGCCGGAAACTCGCAGTCTGTCCGATCGGCTCGACGTCCAACTGCTGATTAGCTGATCAGATGAGCGACTGCGGGCCGATGGTCGGCGGACGCCGGAGTTGCTCGACGCCGTCAACCTGCGGGTGACGTGAGAGCGCCTGCTCAAGCTGCTCGGCCAGCCGACGGTAGCCCGACTCGCTCCGGCCTTCGAAGCGCAGGCTCAGCGCCGGAGCGGTGTTGGAGGCTCGGGCGTGCAGCCAGCCGTCCGGCAGGTGGACGCGGGCGCCGTCGCTGCGATCGATCTCGGCCCGCGGATAGCGCTCGGCGAACCAGTCGCCCAGCGCATTCGCCATGTGTGTCTTGTCATGATCGGGACAGGGCAGTCGCAGTTCGGGTGAGATCGGACGCGGTTCGATCTCGGACATCTCCTCGGCCAGCGTTCGTCCGCTGGACGTGAGATATGCAACAAGTGCGCAGGCGGCGTAGACGCCGTCATCGATCCAGGGCGCGTCTTCGCCTGCTCGATACTCGGGACCGAACATGATGTGACCACTGGTTTCGCCGCCGAACGCGATCTGCTGCTCGCGCATCATGCGGCGGAAGAAGGAGTAGCCGGTCTTCGCCGTCAGCGGATGTCCGCCGCGACGCCGGATGTCGTCGATGGCGCTGCTGCTGGTCTTCATGTCGAGCAGCACCTCGGAGCCCGGACGCCGTGACAGCAGCGGTCGCGCCAGCACCGCAGTCAACCAGTCCGCCTCGTAGCGCCGACCGAGATGATCGAGCACGCCGATCCGGTCGCCGTCGCCGTCCCAGGCGATACCGAGGTCGGCGTTTATCGCCCGCACCACGCGCGCCATCTCGCGCATCGTCTCCGGATTCTGCGGGTCGGCGGCGATTTGTCTCGTCGGCCTGGGAGTATTGCGGATGGCGAGGACTTGCGCGCCGGCGGCGATCAACGCCTGGGCTGCCGTCAGGGCGGTCGTGCCGTTACCCGGATCGATGGCGACGGCGTGTGCGCCGCCGTCACGGAATCGCTGGTGCAGCATCTGCATGTACGGATCGACCGCGTCAATCTCACGGCGTGTTCCCTGGTCGGCGGCCGCGGCCGGTCCGTGGCGGGCGACGTGCTGGATCTCTTCGGGCAGCAGCGGCTGCGCGCCGTCGGCCAGCAGCTTGAAGCCGTTGTACTCCGGCGGATTGTGGCTCGCGGTCACGACCAGCCCTCCGCCCAGGCCTTCACGGTCGACCGCCCAGCCGACCACCGGCGTTGGGGCGAGTCCGGCCGCGTGTACATCGATGCCGGCTCGGAGCGCACCCTCGATGGCGGCCTCGTACAACTCCGGCGAGCTGTCGCGGGTGTCGTGGCCGACAATCAGCGCCGTGGCGCCGCGGTCCAGCAGCCATTGCGCGAAGCCGTTTCCGACGCGCCGCGCGACTTCACCGTCAATCTGATCGGGCGTCGTGCCGCGAATGTCGTAGGCGCGGACGATTTCGCTTGGCAGCGTAGGATCGGGCATGCCGACACTGTATTCGGCACACCCGATTGGCGGCGGACGATGCGGGAGCGGCCTCCAAGCGGCGATTGGCAGTCGTTGCTCGCGCGCTGGCAGGACGCCGGACTTGTCGATGACGAGCACGCTGAGCGGATTCGCAGTTGGGAGGCGTCAAACGCGCCGAGTCGGCACGCCGGTCGTTTGGTAGATGCCCTGTCCTACTTTGGCGGGGCGATCATGCTGGCTGGCGCGCTGATGGCAGTCGCCTTGACCGAGGGCGACGGCGATGCCTTACTGGCACTGCCGTTTCTGCTGGGATTGGCCTCAGGAGGCATGGCGTGGGCCGCGGCTCGACTGGATCTGCGAGCGTTTGCCGACTGCGTCGCCGGCAGCTCCATCGTCCTGGTCGCTGTCGGTCTGACGCTGCTGCTCGATGAGATCGGCGGCGACGGTCCTGAGTCGGTTGGGTTCCTCCTGGTCTGCTTCTGTGTCGCCGTCGTTGGCGGCTGGTTCGCACGCTCCATGCGCTCGCCAATCGCTACGACCCTGAGCGCTGCGGCGATTGTTGCTGCGCCGTTCGCAATCGCAGTCGAGGGGCGTGCGTTTGACGCGGGCATCTTTGGCGGCTACCGGGAGATCGATGAATGGTCTCTGTGGGTCGCGTTTACGCTCGTCGTGCTGGTCGGCGGCGGCTTGCTGTGGCTGCTGCTGCGGGTTGCCCGATGGGAGGCCAGTGATCTCTCAATCTGGGCTCGGTTGGGCGCCACAGCGGCCGGCGCGATTGGCCTACTAGGGTTGGCCGGCGCGTCGTCGGAGCCGGTCATGGACTGGATGTCGATGCTCGCCGGCGTTGTGATCACTGCGAGCGCGTTCCGTCACCAGCGGATTGAACTGTTGCCGGCGTCGGCACTGTTGATCCTGGGTTCGATTGCCGGCGGTCTGTCCGACTTCCACAGCGATGCACGGATCGCGCTAAGCCTGCTGATCCTGGCCTTACTCCTGCAAGCCACAGTGATGAGTGGCGCGTGGTCCCAACGACTGGGCCCGTTGGCCGATCACTGGCTGACCCCTGTGTGGTGGGGCGCATTGCTCCTGGGCGGCGTCGTGGTTGCTTCGTTCTTTGCGGCCGAGGGCGGTTGGTTGGCGGTGTTCGGAATCGTCTGGGGACTCGCGCTGCTGGTCGCCGGCGTCGTCAAGCGGAGTTGGATCGAGGTGTTGTTTGGCGCGCTGGGGGTGTACGTGCCTGGTCTGTTGCTGATCGTGGACGACGACATCGGGACCGTCGGCGTGGTTGGAACGATCCTGTTCGGTCTCGCGATCGTGATCGGCGGCGTCATCTGGCAGCGGCGCGAGTGGGCGAGTCGGATTGACACTGCTCGCGGGTGACTCATAGCCTCTGTACGTGTGCCCGCGTGGCGCGTGGGTTCAAGATTGAGTGTGCGTTCCTGGAGGTATCCGGATGGAAGACAAGACCATCTCGCTCGTCAACGGTCGATTCAACGTAGGTTACATGGAGGCCGGCTCGGGTCCGGACCTGCTCTTCATTCACGGCGCGGGCGGACTGATGTGGGACCCGTTCCTGGAGCAGCTCTCGCAGCATCACCGGGTGATCGCGCCGAAGCTGCCGGGCACGGCCAACTCGACCGGCGTCGAGTGGCTGATGGACCACCACGACGTCTTCTACTTCTACTGGGACTTTCTCGACGCATTGGGCGTGGACGAGGTGGTCGTGGTCGGCCACTCGATGGGTGGCTGGTTCGCGGCTGAGGTGGCGGCGATGCAGCCGAGCCGGGTCTCCAAGCTGGTGCTGATCGCTCCGGCCGGTCTCTGGAACGACGACTACCCCGTCGCCGATTTCTTCGCGATGATGCCCAACGAACTGGTTCCCGCGCTGTTCCACGACACCAACCACCCCGGCGCGCAGATGATGACCGCGCCGCCGCCTGAGGACCCGGACGAGCTGCGCACTGTGACCGTCGAGCGCGCCAAGATGCTCCAGACCGCGGCCCGCTTTATGTGGCCGATTCCGGACAAGCGGTTGTCCGAGCGGATTCACCGGGTGACTTCACCGACGTTGATCGTCTGGGGCGCCTCGGACGGCTTGATTTCGCCGCAGTATGCCGAGGACTTCAACCGCGCGATTCCCAACTCGGAAGTCGCGATGTTCAACGCCTCCGGCCACATGCCGCAGGTCGAGGAGCCGGAAGCGGTGCTGGGCAAGATCGGCGAGTTTCTGAGCGCCTGAGCCGGGACATGTCTCAGAGGAGTCAGCTCGATGCGCCGACGGCGGCGCGGTACCGTGACGTGTTTCATCGCTTTGCGCGTGTTGAAGCGCCCGACCTCACCTCGCCGCTGTACGCCGAGTTGTCTTACGGGGTGTCGCTCGACCCCGAGCTACTCGAGCTGGCGGCGCAGAAGCGGAAACGGCAACCAGCCCCCAACATGCTGTTCGCCGCGGTGCAGTATCTGCTGCTCGGAGGCGGCGAGTACTCGGAACATCCGCTGGCGTCTCACTATCCGATCGTCTCCGGAGCCGAGCGTCCGATGGAGCCCGCGTTTCCGGCGTTTCGAGACTTCTGCCTCTCGCACCGCGACGAGCTCCTGGACCTGATTCGATCGCACCGCACGCAGACCAACGTGGTCCGGCGCTGCACGTGCCTGTTGCCGGCGTTCTCGATGGTCCAGCGGGAGTCGGGGCACCCCCTGGCGCTGATCGATGTCGGAGCCAGCGCAGGTCTGAACCTCAATGTGGACCGCTATCGCTACCGCTACCTGCGCGGCGGGCAAGAGGAGGCGGTCTGGGGCCTTCCCGAGGCGAAGGTATCGCTGGAGGCTGAACTGCGCGGCGAAGGTCGGATGCCGGAGCTGACTGAAGACCTGTCGATCGAGTTTCGCGGCGGAATCGATCTCAATCCGATTGACCTGCGTCACGAACATGAACTGCTCTGGCTCAGGGCCCTGATCTGGCCTGAGCACATCGAACGCCACCAACGGCTCATCGACGCCGCAGCCGAGTTGAGGCAGTCACCGGTCGATCTGCGCAGAGGCGACGCCGCTGAGTTGTTGCCACAGATGATCGCCGATACGCCGCCTGAGACGGCCTTGACGGTCTACTCCACGGTCGCGCTCTATCAGATCCCGTCAGCCGGTCGCGAACGAATTTTCCGCACGCTGCAACAGACCAGCAAGGAACGTCCGGTCTGGTTGGTCACGCTGGAGCTGCGCATGGAAGATATCGACGAAGTGCAGATGCCCAGCCTGTCGATCACGCGCTACACCAACGGCGCCGCCGAGCGTCAGGTGCTGGCCCGCTCATCACCCCACGGCTGGTGGATCGAGTGGGCCTCGTGAGTCCGAGCGGGGACCGGTGCGTGGGCCGGGACTAGTGCCTCGACTAGCTAGCCCTTGAGCGCCTCGAGGATCTTGCCGAACTCGTTGGGGTCCTGCTCCATGACGTTGACAGAGTGGAGCAGGGCGCCGGCGGCCTGTTCCTGTTCGAGGCGCTCTACGCATTGCTCGGTGGTGCCGACGAAGCCGAACTGGAGCAGCATGTCTTCGGGGATCGCCGCCGCGCCGGCTGCTCCGCCCCCGTCCTTCCAGGCGACGCGGACGGCGTTCGCCTCGTCTTCGTAGCCCTGGCGCGAGAGCTGGCGATAGTAGAACTCGCCCATGCGGGCGCAGTAGAAGGCGAGCGTGCCGGCCTGTCCGGCGCGGGCGCGGGCGTGGTCCTCGGGAGTGTTGGCGACCGTGACGCCGCCTGGCGCGCGAACGGTGAAGTCGGCCGGGTCCTTGCCTGCGCCCCGCGCCCAATCGTTGACCTGGTCGATTTCATCCTTGAGCCGATCGATCGGGATCATGACCGGCAGCCAGCCGTCGGAGATTTCGGCGGTCATCTGGACCGATCTCGGATTGAGCGTGGCCAGATAGATCGGCATCTGCTTGCGGTACGGCTCGAAGCGTAGGGTGAAGCCGCGCTGCAGCTTGAAGATGTCGCCGTCGTAGTTCAGCGGCTCGTGCGAGAAGAGGATCTTCATGATCTCAACGGTCTCGCGCATGCGCTTGAAGGCGGGCTGGAAGGGGACGCCGTGGAAGTGTTCGATGACCTGCGGCCCGGAGTTGCCCAGTCCGACAATCACGCGGCCCTCGGAGAGTTCGTCGATAGTGGCGAAGTGCTGGGCCAGTGCGGCCGGGGTGCGCGAGTAGATGTTGACGATGCTGGTGCCAACCTGGACGTTGTCGGTGCGCTCGGCGAGCTGCACGAGCGTGGTGAAGGCGTCCTGACCCCATGCCTCGGCGACCCACATCGAGTCGATCCCGACTTCGTCGGCGACCTGCGCGCGCTTCAGCGCGGCCTCGCGGTTGATCGATCCCTGCCAGTCGAATCCCATGCCAATGCGTCGGCTCATGGTGTACCCCTCAGCGGTTGAGTGTTGGTCCAGCTACTGCGAACTAGCGTAGCGCCGTGTTGCATACCGGCCTGCGGAGACCGTCGGATAGTCTGCATCGGGCGCGCGCGGCAGGCGTCCACGATGCCGAAGGGACGAATCATGACAGTGACGTATGACGTATCGGATCGGATTGCGACGATCGTGCTGGATCGTCAACAGGCGCTGAACTCGTTTGACCGGGAACAGTATTCGGCCTTCGCCGAGGCATGCGCTCGATTCAACGACGACGACGAGGCATGGGTCGCGATCGTCACCGGCGCCGGCGAGCGCGCATTCTCTGCCGGTGCCGATCTGCGCGACATGATCCCGGCGCTGATGGACGAGCCGTCGAAGGAACGGTTTGAGCTGCCGCCGTCGATTATGCGGGGGATGTACATCTCGAAGCCGCTAATCGCGGCGATCAACGGCTACGCGTTCGGCGGCGGGCTTGAGGTCGCGCTGGCCTGCGACATCAGGATTGCAGCAAGCGGCGCGCAGATGGGACAGCCCGAGGTCGGCCTGGGCCTGCTGCCCGGCTGGGGCGGGACGCAGCGACTGCCTCGCCTGCTGGGTGAAAGCCGGGCGATGGAGATCATGCTGACCGGCGATCCACTCTCGGCGGAGCGGGCGTACGAGATCGGCCTCGTGCATCAGGTCGTCGAAGCGGACGAGCTGATGGATTCGGCCCGGGCGATGGCGGAGCGGATCAACCGCAACGGACCGCTGGCGGTGCGGGCCTGCAAGTCGGCGGCGGTGCGCGGGATGCAGACCTCGCTGGACGAGGGGCTGCGAATCGAGCAGCTCTACTTCGAGCGGCTGGCCTACACCGACGACATGCAGGAGGGCGTGGCGGCATTCAACGAGCGCCGGACGGCGGAGTTCACCGGCAGTTAGGCGTATCCAGCCGGTCAGAAGCGCCAGCGAGTGGCGTTGCTGGGGAAGTTGGCCTCGGTCCAGGCGAGCGCCTTCTTGACCCTGAGCGTGAAGACGGGGATGGTCTCGTCCTCGCCCCAGGGCATGTCGTACTTGGCGTTGAAAGCGACCTGGATGGCGGGTGTGGAATCGTGCAGCTCGAAACGGCCCTCAAGGATGACGACCTCGTCGCCTGATTCGAGGTTGACGACCGACTCCGGATTCTCGATCAGGTTTCGGGCGGTGACGCCCTTGGGATCGGTGGCGAAGTGGAACGCGTCGTCGACCCAGACGCCCCAGACGGGCACCGAGTGGGGTCGGCCCGAGGGCCGGGTCGTCGCGACCCAGTAGTTGCGGGCGGTCTGCAGTTGTTCCGTCACCCACTGCCACGACATCGGCTCGAAGGGGTAGTCCTCGATGCTGAAGCCGAAGCTGTCCGGCATATGCGGTCGTTCCGGTTCGGGGATGTTCATCGTCGTCCTACTCCGACTGCGGCGCGAGCGGATCGTACGTGCCGAAGTGCCAGAAGTTGCCTTCAGGGTCGCGTGCCATAAAGGCGTGCGAGCCGTAGTCGGTGTCTTCCATGGGGACTGGAATGGTTGCTCCGGCGTCCTGGACCCGGCGGTACAGCTCGTCGACCTGCTCGTTCGATTCTGCCGTCAAGCTGATTGACGCCCTGCCGATCGTTTCGTTGAGTGAGTCGACCTGATCGCGGGCGGAACCGAGCATGACCAGGCTGCCGCGCCATTCGAGTTCCGCGTGGGCGATTCCGCCGTTGCCGTCGGGCACGATCATCCGCTCAGTGAATCCGAACGTGTCGCGCAGCCATTCGATCAATGCCGGGGCGTCCTTGGCTCGGAAGGCGGGCATGATGGTCTGGTGCGTCATGGCAGACTCCGTCCTATTGGTCCTGGGCCAATGCGTCGTAGGTGCCAAGGTGCCAGTGGTTGCCCTCGTAGTCTTCGACGGTGAAGGCATGTGAGCCGTAGTCGGTGTCAGTCAGCGGTTGGATGACCTTGGCTCCGGCGGCGACTGCGCGTGCATAGACTTCGTCCACTTGCGCTGCCGACTCGGCGGTCATGCTGATGGAGCCGTGGTGCTGGGGCAGGTTGTGCACGTCGTCTGAGGCATCGCCCAGCATGACGATCGATCCGCGCCAGGCGAGTTGCGCGTGCTCGACGCGGCCCTCGTTGTCACGCACGACGAAGTGCTCGGTGATGCCGAACGCTTCGTGCAGCCATTGGATCGCCTTGTTGGCATCGTCGTAGCGGAGGGAGGGAATGATGGTCTGGTGCGGCATGGATCGCTCCTTAGGTTGATAGTGGTTCACTGAGAATCTTACGCAAGTCCTCAGCAGAGTGAACTGGAGCTGAGCAGGCGAAGGCCTGGCAGACGTAGGCCGTCGGCTGGCCGCCCTGCTGCGGCTTGTCGGCGAGTTGGGGAACCTGCGTACCGTCGGCGGTGCGCTGCATGACGACTATCGGACGGGGAGCGCCGGTCCAGAGGTCGCGGCGCATCTGCGCGATCTCGGAGTCGTCGGCCGGCCCGACCAGTGCGACGGAGCGGTGGTCGGTGAGCCAGTCTTCGACCGAGACGAACAGGCCGAGCATGGTCGGCGCCTTGCTCAGGTAGGCGGAGAAGGACTCGTGCATTGCCTCGATCAGGTCGGCGTAGCGGCCCTCACCGGTGAGCGCGTAGATGCGCGCGAGGGCGCGCGCGGCGAGCGAGTTGCCACTGGGCGTCGCGCCGTCCTGGACCGGCTTGCGCTGGGCGATGAGCTGTTCGCCGTCGCGTCCGACGGTGAAGAATCCGCCGCCATCGTGGTCCCAGAAGCGGTCGATCATCGCGTCGATCATCGAGCGGGCTTCGGCGTACCAGGACTCATCGCCGGTCGCTTCGTAAACCGAGATCATGCCGTCGGCGAGGGCGGCGTAGTCCTCCACGAAGGCGTCGACGGAGGCGCGTCCGGCGGAGTGGATGCGGAGCAGGCCGCCGTCGGAGGTGCGCATGCGGTCGAGGATGAAGCGGGCGGCGCGGCGGGCGGCATCGGTGAAGCGAGGTTCCTCCAGCACCGCTCCGGCTCTGGCCAGTGAATCGATAGCCATGCCGTTCCAGGCGGCGATGATCTTGGTGTCGGTAGCGGGCGGGACTCTCGTAGCGCGGTGCGTGAGCAGCTTCTCCCGGCTCTTGGAGAGTGACGCCTCGACTTCGGCAAGGGGTAGATCGAGCCAACGAGCGACATCCTCGGGAGACTGCGCGGCTAGCAGGATCGAGTTGCCCTCCCAGTTGCCGCCGACATCGACGCCCCAGCGACGGCAGGCGATCTCGGCGTCCTGCGGCTCGAGCAACTCGTGCAGTTCATCTCGGGTCCAGACGAAGTACTTTCCCTCGACACCTTCGGAGTCGGCGTCGGTGGAGGCGTAGAACGCGCCGTCGGGGGTTTGCAGCTCGTTGAGCAGATAGTCGGCGGTCTCTCGGGCGATGCGGGCGAAGAGGTCGGCGTCCGCTGGGGAGTCGGCGAGCCGCAGCCCGTCAAGGTAGAGGGAGTTCAGTAGGGCGTTGTCGTAGAGCATCTTCTCGAAGTGCGGGACGAGCCAGATCTGGTCGACGGCGTAGCGGTGGAAGCCGCCGGCGAGTTGGTCGTAGATGCCGCCTTCGGCCATGCGGCGCAACGAGTGGGCGAGGTGCCGTCTTGCGTCGTTGCGGTTGCTTGCTGACTCGTCCAGGGCTTGCTGTACGAGCAACTGCAGGTAGTAGGGCTGGGGGAACTTGGGCGCGCCGCCGAAGCCGCCGTGGGTGCGGTCGGCGGACTGGAGCAACGCCGCGGCTGCTCGGGAGCGCACTTGCGCCGGCGACTCGGTCAGCTCTTCGCCTGCCAGTTCGACGCGCAGGTTGAGGTGCTGGGTGAGCTGGGTGGCCTGTTGCTCGACCTGCTCGCGCTGTTCGCGGAAGGCGCGGGTGACGCCCTGAAGTACGTCGGTCCAACCGGGCATGCCGGTCCGACGCTGGGGTGGGAAGTAGGTGCCGCCGAAGAACGGGCGTCCGTCGGGCGTGCAGAAGACGTTGAGCGGCCAGCCGCCGTGCCCGTGCAGCATCTGCTGGGCGTCCATGTAAATCTCGTCCACATCGGGACGTTCCTCGCGGTCGACCTTGATGCTGACCACGAGGTCGTTCTGGATGGCGGCGATGGCGTCGTTCTCGAAGGACTCGCGTTCCATCACGTGACACCAGTGACAGGCGGCGTAGCCGACGCTGACCAGGACCGGCTTGTCCTCGGCCCGGGCTCGAGCCCAAGCCTCTTCTCCCCAGGGGAACCAGTCCACGGGATTGTTGGCGTGTTGCAGGAGGTAGGGAGAGGTCTCCCCGGCGAGTCGATTTGGCATGGCTCAACCTTAACAGCGCCCGCGCCGGAGGTTCGAGGTCGGCTGTTAGCGTTTCGGTCGAACTCGTGATGTCATCGGGAGGCCTCGATCATGAGTCCGATTGAACAGGCGCTGGCTCCGTTCGGGCGAGTGGTGAATGTGTTGCTGGGACGGCTGAGTCTCGATCGGGCGAGCAACCAGGCCAACGCCCGCCAACTGATGGCGGAAGTGCTGGGGACGTTCGGGCTGGTCTTCTTCTGCGCCGGATCGGCGCATGTGAACTGGTGGTCGGGCGGGGAGCTGGGCGCGTTGGGTGTAGGGCTGGTGAACGGGTTCGGCGTCGCGGTGATGATCTTCGCGTTCTGGGCGGTCTCGGGCGCGCACCTGAATCCGGCGGTCTCGCTTGGACTGTGGCTGACGGGCAGGCTGCCGGGCCGCAAACTAGCTCCGTATGTCGGCGCGCAACTGGTCGGCGCCTTGATCGCGTCCTCGGTGATGCACGGGCTGTTCCGCAATCACACCGGCGACGGCGAGTCGTGGCTGGGCGCCAACTTCAGCACGGGGCCCGTGATCCAGGCGTTCGGCACGGAGATCGTGATCACATTCTTCCTCGTCTATGCGATCCTGATGCTGGCCGAGCGCGGTCGTGGCGCGGCGGTGTTCGCGGTGGCGGTGGGACTCTACGTGGCGGCGGCGGTAACGCTGGCCGGTTCTGTGTCGGGGGCGTCGATGAATCCGGCCCGCGCGTTCGGTCCCGCGGCGATCGCCTGGTTCTGGGACAATCACTGGGTCTACTGGGTCGCGCCGGGACTTGGGGCGTTGTTCGCGGCGCTGTTCTTTGCGGCGCTGCGCGACCGGAGTTCGTCGGAGCCCCCCTCTGCCTGAGGCATCTCCCCCGCAGCGCAGGGGGAGCGGGGATCAGGCGTCGATGCCGGCGGCGCGGAGGGCGATTCGAAGGGCCCTGTAGTTGTTGCGTGTGAAGTGGTAGCCGCCCATTCCGATGGCTTGGGCTCCGAGGACATTCTCTTCGAGGTCGTCGATGAAGAAGCAATGCTCGGGCGCGACGCCTATCTCATCGGCGGCGTGATGGAAGATGCCGGGATCGGGCTTGCGCATGCCGATCTCGCCGGAGACGACGATGGCGTCCCAACTGACCTCGACCGGGAGATTGCTGAGGAAGCGGTCGCGCAGGTCGTCGGGCGCGTTGGAGAGCACGCCGATCTTGTGGCCGTTGGCCTGGAGGTCGTGCGCGAGTTCGAAGTTGGGGTGGTGATACTGCCAGGGCTGCGCGTACCAGGCGTCGAGCAGGTCCTGCACGCCGCGCGCCACATCACCTTGCAGGTACGGCGATAGACGTTGCTCGACGCCGCGCTGCCAAGTCTCCCAGTTGCCGCGACCTGTTTCGATGGCATGCCATTCGGGTGTGCGGTAGAAGGCGTCGACCAACGTACCGGCCGGCAGATTCCAGCGCTTGCCGAACTCGTCATAGCCGTCCCAGTCCATGCGGATCAAGACTCCTCCGAAGTCAAACAGCACCGCGCGCTGACTCGTCATGCGAACTCCTCAGTCACTTATGCGGCGATTCACCGTGAGCGAGTGTACGGGCGATGGTGATGATGCGCTCAGCGGCGACGCGAAAGGGTCGCTCCTGGGCCCAACTCACGGCAGCTTCGCGGCGGCGCAGAATCTCGCGCGTCTCGTCGGCGTGCAGGGCGCGGCGAATCGTCGCGGCGAACGCCTTGGGTGTCGCCTCCGCGATCCAGCCGTGACGCTCGTTAACGGTGGCACGGGCGCCGGCGTGAGGCGTGGCCACGACAGGCGTGCCGCTCGCCAGGGCCTGGGCGATGGTCAGGCCGTAGGCCTCGTAGTAGCTGGGTGAGAGAAATGTGTCGGCGGCGGCGAGCAGTCGCCACTTCTGCTCGCTAGCGATGTAGCCCGGAAACACGACCTCGACTCGCCGAAAACGCTCCGCGTCCTCGCGCAGTTTGCGATCGTATGCCTCGCCGCCCATGTAGGCGGGACCGCCGGCGACGATCAGTTGGATTCGCTCGGCGGTGGTCGGCGATTGACGCTCGATCAGCTTCAGCGCGTCGATGGCGAGGTTGATCCGCTTCTCAGGCGAAATTCGGCTGAGGGTGAGGAGGGTGAACCGATTCGGGTCTGCGCCAACCGCGCGCAGCGTCTCGGCGCGGTGTTCGCGCAGCGTGGGATCGGCATCGCCGATCACACCCCAGGGGACGATCTGCGTGCGCCGCGAGACGCCGGTGCCCGGGTAGCAGTCGGCCAGGGATCTTGCGACCGGTGCCGACGGCGCGATGGGTACATCCACATGGCGGGCGAGATCCCGCTCCTTGGACCAGACGAGTCGGGCGATGTCGGGGGCATGGCGGGCGATGCCACGGCGCTCGGCCAATCGCCAGAGCGCCGACAGATGCGCGCCATTGAGCGGCAGGCCCATCGGCTGTGAGATGTAGCGGCGGCTGAAGAACTCGCTGACGATGACGTGCAGCAGTGCCATTTGGCGAAAGCCGTTGGCCTGAAGATGGGCAAACGGCGGTCCTTCGGAAGTGTCGTTGGCGATGACCACGGCGTCGATCGGGTTGATATCGGCGAAGTAGTCGGATAGCGCCGCCTGCCACTCGATCGCGAACCGTGCATAGCCGCGAGCGTTCAAGTCAAGGATGCGGTCCGGCTCGCTGATCGAGAGCGTGTCGACCGGAAGCGTCTGCCGAAAGCCGTCGAGAGACGCCTCGCGGCCCGGCGTAAGCAGGGTGAGTTCGCAGTCGGACTCCCGCAGATGCGGAATCAGGGCTTCGAGCACGGCCACGCCTCCACCGACGGGGGCCGCGTCGGTGGTCAATGCACCGGTGGCGCTACAGACGTACACGCGAGGCATGGCACTGAGATTAATCGTTCGGGCGCGACTTCGAACAGGGATAGCCTGCAGATCAGGCAGCGAATGGAGGCAGCGTCATGGCGCTGAAACACGAGCGGCTCGACGGGCTGATGACTGCCCAGGTAACGCCGTTCACCGAGGGCGGCCGTGAAATTGATTTGGACTGGATCGGTCCGCACGTCGACTGGATGCGCACGATGGGGATCACCGGCATTCTCACTCTGGGCACAAACGGTGAAGGTCCGTCGGTGGGGATGGAAGAGCGCAAGCGTGTGGTCAGGGCGGTGAAGGAAGCCTCGCGGGGCATCGGCGGCGGATTGGTGGTGGTCGCGGGAGCCACCTGTCCCTCCTTGCCCGATACGATTCGAGCGGCCAATGACTCGCTCGACGCCGGCGCGGACGCAGTGGCGCTGCTGCCGCCCTTCTTCTTCAAGAACGTCGACTCCTGGGGCATGATCCAGTGGTTTTGCGCGGTGATTGAGTCACTGCCGTCCGACGGACGGGCCTTGCTGTACAACATGCCGGCGCAGGCGGGCATCGACATTCCCGACGATGTACTCGCCGGCGTGTTGCGTCGGCATCCGGAGCAACTGATGGGAATCAAGGACTCGGGCGGCGACGCGGAGCGGACGGCGCGCTATATGGCGCAGGTGCCGGCGGAGGGTCCCGGCTCGGAGTTCCGAGTGATGGCCGGGTCAGATGCGGCGCACGCGTCGTTGTACCAGGCGGGTTGCGTGGGCGGCGTCTCGGGAATGGCGAACGCGGTGCCGGCGCTGGTCAAGACCATCCAGTTCGCGCATCGCGAGGGCGGCGAGCCGCAGCGCCCGCAGGACCAGCTCAACGAGCTGCACGACATCCTCAACCTGTTTCCCCGGGTCGGGGCGCTTAAGGAACTGACTCACATCACCAGCGGTCTGCCGCGCACGCACACAAGACCTCCGTATCGAGACCTGGATCCGCGCGAGGTCACCGCGCTGGAAGAGGCGGTCGGTCGCTACCTACTGGGCGAGCCGGTCTGACGCGGACGGCGAGCCTAGAAGTGGTTCATGCAGTGCATCGCGTACTCGGTGGCGAAGAGATGATCGGCGCGGAGCAGCGCCGCAGAGTCGGCGGCCTCGACCCGACCGAGACGGTGATTGAATGTGGCCGTGAGCGCGCCGGTTGCTAGGTGCGCCAGGGTGAACACATCCATGGTCAACTCCGGTGACTCGTCCACCTGGCGGATGTCCGCGCCCTCGGGTCCGACGCTGAGTTTCCAGGTGCCCTGGTTCCATTCGCAGAGTTCGTCCACAACCCGGAACGTGAGCTCTGACTCGACCTGGTAGCGGCGCGTCATCAACGCGCGGGGCAGGTCGACGATGCGCACGAGGATGCCGTCCATGGCCCTGACGCGGAGAGTGCGCGGATCGCGAGCGAAGTGCTGGATCGGGTCGTCTGAGGGGGCGTCGTTGAGGTAGATGCGCCAGGTCAGATCCTGGCTGGCGGCGTATTGCCACATCGCGACGTAGGCGGCCGGGGTGAGCCAGCCGTACTCGCGGATCGTCATCCGGTGATCGCGCTGGAAGGCGCTGGGTTCGCTGATCGCCTGGTCTTCGCGGCTGGTGTAGACCATGTAGCCCAGCGCTTCGCCGTCCTCCTCGTAGAGCAGGACGCGGACCGGACCCTCCTCGATGTTCGATGGCTCGTCGAGGACTTCGGCGGTCCAGAGGTTGATGCCGCGGTGCAACAAGCCGTTACGCGGCTGCATGTACTCGCGATACAGGTCGCGGATGACAACGGCGTTGTCGGGCAGGTCTCTGGCGTTGGACACGCTGAGCGTGCCCGTCGGCGTGGGAGCCTGTACGAAGTTCAGGTCGTGCGGGTCGATCTCGTACCGAAGTCGGCGGGAGCAGACGGCGTAGCCGAAGCGCTGATAGATGCCGGCCTGCGATGCGTAGAGCGCCGCCAGCGACTGGCCGCGCTCGTACTGTTCGTCCAGGGAGTGTTCCATTGCCAGGCGGAGGTAGCCGCGGCGGCGTTTGGTCGGGTCGGTGCCGACGGCGGTGACGCCGGCGACGTGGGCGCGCTCGCCGTTGAAACGCATCGAGAACGGCCAGGCGCCAAAGGTGGTCGAGAGCGCGCCGTGCTCGAAGACGCAGGTGGACCACTCGGGCTGAAGAAAGGTCACGGGGTCGCGCTTTGGATTGCCGTGTTCTCCGAGCGCGAGGTTGGCGATGAAGCGGAAGTCCTCCATCTCTTCTGCGTTCGCGGATCGCACTTCCACTCCGGCCGGCACTTCACGTCTAGGCATCGTTCGCTCCCTCGCGGACTGTCCGCTGCGTTTCCGAACTGAGGCTATCAACGAGCCAGGTCTACGGCATCGCCCGAGCTTGACATTCGCGTTCCATCGTTCAATGCCCGACATTCATGGTCCGATCGATGACGCGTGACGTTCTATAGTGAAAATCGGTTGGCGGGCAGGCTGCACGACCATGAAGATTCTCATTGCCGACGATGAGCCACACATTCGTGAGCTCGTCCGCCTGTACCTCTCCCGCGAGGGATACGAGCTCGAGTTCGCCTCCGACGGACAGGAAGCGCTGGAGAAGGCCGTAATGTTGCGGCCCGATCTCGTCGTGCTCGACCTGATGATGCCGAAGCTCGACGGGTTCGAAGTGACCAAGGGCATTCGCCAGGATTCGGACGTGCCCATCCTGATGCTGACCGTGCGCCGCGAAGACGCAGTCAAGGTGGCCGGTTTCGAGTTGGGCGCCGACGACTACCTGACCAAGCCGTTCAATCCCAAGGAACTCGTCGCGCGGGTCAAAGCGATCCTGCGGCGGGCCGACGGGATTGCCAGGTCCGGGGTGGAAGTTTCGGTCGGCAGCCTGACGCTCAATCGCCAGACGCGGGAAGCGACCCTGGGGGGCGTATCGCTGAAGCTGCGAACGAAGGAGTTCGATCTGCTGTTTGCGTTGGCGCAGAACCTGCAGACGGTGATGTCGCGCGAGCAACTGCTCTCCCTGGTCTGGGGTTACACGTTCAGCGGCGAAACACGGACTGTGGATGTGCACATCAACCACCTGCGTCAACACCTGCGCGAGAGCGATCTGCAAATCGAAACGCTGCGCGGAGTGGGCTACAAGATGACGTTGCGCGACCATCCGTCGAGCCTGGCGCTTTCGTCCAATGGCGAACCGCACGAGCGCGGCTAAGCGCCGAACGCGATTGGACCCGGCCGCGCTGGTTCCGGGATGCTGATGTCGTCACGCTTGACGAGTCGGGTTTCGGCGATGACCACGCGGCTGCGGGTACCCGAGTTGCGCCGTCCGGGTCTGCAGTTCAGCACGATCCGTTCGCGCATCTACGTGACCCTGGTCGCGATTGTCATTCTGACGCTGGTCGTCGTGGGCTTGACCACCTTCCTCCTGCTGGGCGGGTACCAGGATCGCGTCGATCAATCGCGACTGCGGGAACTGGCGACCGCCTGGGGCCCGGAGTTGTTCTCGGAGGAGCGCGAAGGCCGCACGCTCGAGCGCACACTGAGGAGTTTTGAGACGGACGACCGGCTGATCGGGTCGATTGTCGATGAGCTCGACGTGGTCGTGCTCGGGATCACATCGGCAGGTGAAGTGGTGAGGACCTATGAGACGGGTGACCGCTTCTACGGCGAGCAACTGGACCTGGACTTTGAGGCGTTGAATCGGAACGATGTCGTGGAAGGGCAGGTGACGACGGCAGACGGTGAGCGTCTCTCGTACGTGCTGACCGGTCTCGGCCCACAGGCGCAACAACGGCAGGGCGACGTGTGCTGCATCGTGGTTGGCCTGGTCGGCGGCTCGCGCTCGGCGGTACTAGCCGATCTGGCGCCGCAGATGCTAATCGCAGGGATAGTCGCGCTGGTGGTGGCGTCGCTGGTCGGATTCCTCGTCTCGCGGTCGATCTATCGACCGATTCAGCGGGTGGCGGCTGCATCGCGCAGTGTCGCGCGAGGACAGTTGCAGCAGCGCGTGGATGTCGGCGGGTCGCAAGAAGCGCAGGAGTTGGCGACCTCGTTCAATCAGATGACCGAGGAAGTTGAGCGCCAGCAGACTGCGCTGCGTGACTTTCTTGCGAACGTCTCTCACGACTTACAGACGCCGCTGACATCGATCAACGGCTTTTCGCAGGCGTTGATGGACGATGTAGTCAAGGACGACGAACAACGCAACGCGTATCGAATCATCGAGGACGAGTCGCGCCGACTGCTGCGCCTGGTCGAGGGGCTGCTGGATCTGTCGAGGATCGAGGCCGGGCAGGTGCGGGTCGAATCGAAACCGGTCAACGTGTCATCGCTCCTGGAGCACGTGGGGGATCTGTTTGCGCTTCGGGCGCAGGAGTTGGACGTCAGGCTCACGGTGGCAGTCAACGATGGAGCTGAGGTGGGCGACGTGTTGGGCGACTGGGACCGGCTGGACCAAGTCCTGGGCAATCTGGTCGACAACGCATTGCGCCACACCCCGCCGGGCGGGGACGTAGAGTTGAGCGCAACAGTTGAGAGCCGGAGCAGCGTGTCGATTGCGGTCGCCGACACGGGAGTCGGCATTCCCGAGGAGGCGATACCGAACCTGTTCGACCGCTACTACAAGTCCGATCGGCCCGGTGCGCAAGGCGGCACGGGACTGGGACTGGCGATCGCGCGCGAGCTGGTGCGGGCACAAGGGGGCGAGATACGAGTGTCGAGCGAGCAGGGAGTAGGAACGACGTTTCACATCGTGCTGCTCGCTACCCAGGACGGCGCCGAGCGGGCGCAGTTGGTGGATGGCTCAGGCCCGGAGCTGGGTTGAGGTGTCGGTCTTGCAGCGGTTTGGCAGGCGATTCGGCGTGCTGTACGCGCTGGCCGGGCTGATCGTGGTCGCCTGTGTCGCGGCGGCGTGCGGGGATGCGCAGCCGACGGACGGTTCCGATTCGAACGGTGATGCACAGGTAACAGAGACGGAGAACGGAGACCAGGCCGAGCCGGCTTCAGAAGCGAACGGCGGACTCACGTTGGAAGTGCCAAGACATCGGATCGGTCGGCACCTGGAGCCGACGGAGATCGAGGTTGGGTTGCAGTTCTGGCTCGAGGCATCGGAGGATTCGATCGTCGCGGCGTTGCCGGGTCGAGCCGAGGCTTCGGTTGGCGTGCTCTATCAACCCAGCCTGGACAGCCCAACCGGGGAGACGTTCTGGATCCACGTGTACACGGACCGTTCTCGAGAGGATGCGATTGAGTGGGTCCGACATCTTGCGTCGCAGCCGCCCTCGCTGGCCCGGATCATCGTGCCTCAGCATGAACTGTTCGATGCGAGGTTCCGGGAGGCGCCGATAGTCGGTGACGCGTCAGTGCTGATCGAGCTCCATCACGGTCACAGCGGGGGCTGTTGGCAATCGGCCTTGCTTGTCTTCGCCCAGAACGGGGTGATTGTGTTCATGAAGAGCGTGATTGAAGCCACGCGCGAGGGAGCAGCGGGCGGGGGCGGGGCGTCGTGCGCCGACAGCGGGTCGATTTCGCCGTTGACCGACATCACCGGAATCGCCGAGGCGATCTCGGAGCAGCTCTCGGCGGCGAGCTAGGGGACACCGCGCTGGCGCGTACAATTCGTTACGCTATCTGGGCATAGCCGATAGGCTTGCAAGGCGCATAGTCAGAAAGTGACGAGACGGCGAAGCGGGGAGGTGAAAGGGTCGGTGCAGCGAGCCACAAAGATTCAACGACGGCAAGTGATCGGCGCGCTCTGCTGGGCGGCGTTGGGGCTCGGCGTCCTGACCGTCGTGCTGCGGCAGATCGCGTCGCTCGATGCAATCGTGTTCGCGCCGATCGCGGGATGTGCGGTGGTGGGTGTGTTTGTGCTGGCGCGTCGCTGGGGCGACTGGGGCATCCTGGTCGCCTACGTGGTGTCGATGGGTTTCTTTATCCAATTGCGCGACGCTGCCGACGAGACGGGTCTGCGCATCCTGACCAGCTACGTGCTCGACTGGGAGTTGTGGATGTTCGGCGGAGTGACGCCGTCGGCCTGGCTGCAGTCGCGGATCGGCGGGGCGGAGTCGGCTCCGGGACTTCCGGCGTACTTCTCCGCGATTGTCCATTGGACCTGGTTCGTCTTCCCGCACGCTGCCGTGATCGGTACATGGCTGTTTGTGCGGCGCATGGCCTGGCGGGTCACGATTATTGTGGCGCTGACCTTCTATCTGGGCGTCATCCTCTACTTCACGGTCCCCACAGCGCCACCATGGATGGCAGCAGAGCAGGGGCTAATCAACGATGTCGTACGCGGCATGCATAGCGTTGGGCCGGCGATACTCGGGGTTGACTTCTACAACTGGGCCTTCGAGGCGATGGCCGAGCCGAATCCCTCAGCCGCGATGCCGTCGCTGCACTTTGCGGCCTCGTTCGTCGTGGTCGGTGTAGGGATCGTCCTACGTTCACGCTGGCTGATCGGCGTCGCACTGCTGTACTCGGCCGCGTTGACCTTTGCACTTGTCTACCTCGGTGAGCACTACATCGCCGACATCATCGCCGGGGGCGCGGTTGCGGCGTTTGCGTTTGGCGCGGTCGAGGGCGGACGGTTCGTGCGCTACTGGCTGCAGCGGCGCAGCGCCGAACTCGAGGAGCGCTGGGTGCGGGTCGCGAACTGGCTGCGAGAGGCGTTGCGCCTCCCGCCGATGCGCATTCCGACTAGCTAGCCTTCCCGCAACGTTCTGCGGGGACAGGTGATGACGCGACGGTTGCCGAGCTGGACCACAGGTTCCGGAGCGAGGCTGGCGCTGGGACTCGGCGGCAGCACCGTGTTCCTGGTGCTCTTTCTGCGCAACGCCGACTTTCACCAGGTGGGCCGCGCCTTTACCGAAGTCTCGGCCTGGTGGATCGGTCCGGCGCTGGTCGTCTATTTCGCGGGCATCGCCGCTCGCGCCTGGCGCTGGCACTGGCTGCTGCTGCACATCGAGCGGATTTCCTGGTGGAGGCTGTTTCCGATCGTCGCGATCGGTTTCGGGGTCAACAACGTGCTGCCGCTGCGCGCCGGCGAGCTGGTGCGCGCGCATGTGCTGTACCAGCGGCACGGCATCTCGCGACTGACGGGATTGTCGAGCATATTCATGACTCGCGTCTACGACGGCCTGATGTTGACCTGCTTTCTCGTGGTCGGCGTGATCGCGAGCCTGATCGGACTGTGGGGGATGAGCGACGCAGGGGACGAGCTAACCGGCGCCATGTCGTTCCTGGTCTTCGGGATCATCGGCGCGTTCCTGGTCTTCGGCGCGATTGCTCGCCGTCCCGACGACGCGGAGCGGATGATTGGCAATCTGCTGGCGCGAGTTCCGGGTCAGTCGCATCGCGAGTGGAACTGGCTGAGCCCCCTGATCACGGGCATGTCGGCGCAGGCGAACCGACGCCAGGTGTCAGGCGCGCTGGTGGCCAGCCTGATTGCGTGGGCATTGGAGGCGGTGATGTACTGGATGGTTGGTCAGGCCTTCAACCTGGGGGTGCCATTCCCGGTCTACCTGCTGGTTGCGGCGGCGGCCAACCTCTTGATCACCGCGCCGTCGACGGCGGGCGGCGTCGGTCCGTTTGAGTGGGCGGCGAAAGCGACGCTACTGATCTGGCTGCCGACTCTGGGCACGGTCGGCGAACAGGGCGCCGAGGCGACGGCGGTCGCCTTCGCCGCGATTCTGCATGGGCTCGTGATCATTCCGATTTCCATGGTGGGGCTGCTGTTCCTGTGGTTCTTCCAGGTCTCGGCGCGACGCCGCGATCTGCAGGCCGAGCCATAGTCTGTAGGCCAGACCTCGCACGCAGCGAACGGAGCAGGCGATGACGACGCTCGACGGCCCCCTCGACGGAATCCGCGTGCTGGATCTGTCGGCGCTCGCGCCCGGTCCCTACTGTTCGATGTTGCTCGCCGATATGGGCGCCGAGGTGATCCTGATCGAGCAGGCCGGGCGACCGCGCGGTCGCCGCGATCTGGCACGCGATCCCAATGAAGAGCGGCGGCGATTCTCCTCGTATGCGCTGGGACGGGGGAAACGGTCGATTGGACTCAATTTGAAGACCGAAGAGGCGCGCGAGATCTTCCATCGGCTGGCGGACGACGCTGATGTCGTGCTGGAAGGCTTTCGCCCGGGCGTGGTCAAGCGGCTGGGGGTGGACTGGGAGACGCTGAGCGCGCGCAACCCGCGGCTCGTTTACTGCTCGCTGTCCGGATTCGGGCAGACGGGTCCCTACGCGTCGCACGTGGGGCACGACATCAACTACATCGCAACAGGCGGCGCGCTGGGCATGATCGGCGACTATGCGGCCGAAGGTCGGCCGGCAATACCGGTGAACATCATCGCCGACTTCGCCGGCGGCGGCTTGATGGCGGCGTTCGCGATCGTCTGCGCGCTGCAGGCGGGGGAGCGCACGGGCGAAGGGCAATACATCGATCTGGGCATGTCGGACGGGGTGCTGTCGCTGATCACGTCGGCACTGGCCGGTTACGAGGGCGCGGAAGCTGACATGTCCCCGGCTGCGCACGTGCTCAACGGCGGAGAGCCGCACTACCAGGTCTATGAGACATCGGACGGGCGCTGGTTCTCGGTCGGCTCGATGGAGCCGTACTTCTACGCCAACCTCTGCCGCGTGTTGGGGTTGGAGCAGTACATCGAGGATCAGGGCACGAACGACAGCGCTCGGCGCGAGGAGATTCGACAGGCGTTTGCGTCGGCGTTCCGGACACGCACCGCCGAAGAATGGCACGAGTTGCTGAACGAGGTCGATGTCTGCGCAAAGCCGGTGTTGACGTTGGAGGAGGCGTTGCGGGACGAGCACAACATCTCACGCCAGATGGTGGTCGAGGTGCCTACCCCCGACGGCGGCGTGATGCGTCAGGCGGGCGTCGCGCCCAAGCTCTCGGCGACCCCCGGGCGGATCCGCGCGGGTGCTCCGACACGCGGTCAGGACACGGAAGCGCTACTCGACGCGCTGGGAATGGATGCCGACGTCGTCGCGGATCTGCGCGAGCGGGAGATTGTGGCTTGAGTTCTGTGCCGACTACGGCATTGGCGCACGCTCGGTGTGTCGGTGGGAGAGCGACCATCGTCGCAAGCAGAAGAGTCCGCTGACGAGCAACAGGGCGAAGGCGAACAGGAAGCCGGCGCGGAAGTCGTACGAGTCGACCAGCGCGGAAGCGGAGCCGATCACGACGGTGATCATCACGGCCGTGACCAGTGAGAACACCGAGAGCACGGTCGCGCGTTGGTCGGAGGGGATGCGTCGGTTGATGTAGCCGCCGGCGAGCGGCTCGACGATCGCGGTCGAAGCCGCCAGCAGCGAGAGTGCGGCGACCAGACCGAGATGGTCGACGAGGAGCAGCGGCAACATCGCCAGGCCTCCCAGGAGCCAGATAGTGGGAAGGGCTCGCGACTCTCCGAGTCTGGCGGCAAGCGGCGCGGCAATGATCGAACCAAGCATGACGCCGAAGAACGATGGCAGCATCAGGCCGGAGTAGGTGAAGCCTGCGTCGAGCGCATCGACGGGGTCGATGCCGTGGGAGCGGATGAACGGCTGGATGAAGAAGTCTGGGAGGTCGAGGGTGGCGAACATTACTGCGCTAAGCAGGATGGTCCACAGCACCGGACGAACCGTCCTGACGATGCGCACGGCCTGCACTATGTCGTGAAGCGTGTGCCGCCGTACCGGCGGCTCGTCGACAGGCTCGGTTGAATCGGCGAAGTCAGCCTCTCGCCTGGGCGGTTCGCGCAGCAGCAGCGCCGCAACCCCTGCGCATCCCATGCCGACGGCGCTGAGCAGGATGGCCGCCTGGAACCCGAGCGATGACACGATCGGACCGGCGAACAGCGTCGCGACGAGTAGTGCGGCGGTGGCCAACGCGCGGGCGCGTCCGGAGTGCCGCTCATACTCGCCGGTTCTGCCGAGGCTGCGCAACGTGTCGAAGAGCAGCGCATCGCCGGAGCCGGAGAGCAGCGTGCGGGTGACGGCCATGAGCGCGTAACCCAGGACCAGAAGCGGGTAACCGAGACCGGCAAACAGGGTGATGCCTGCCGCGAAGCCAAATGCGCTGAGAGCGAGCGCGCTGCGTCGCCCGAAGCGATCTGCAATCGCTCCCGTCGGCACTTCGGCGATGATCGTGGCGATGCCGAACAGCACCTCCATGAGGCCGATCTGCGTGTAGGAGAGCGAGTGCTCGGTTCGCAGGAAGAGGAACCAGACGGGCAGCCAGAAGTGGAAGCCGAACAGAAAGTGGAACGCGTAGAAGAGCGGAATGTTGCGCGCGAGGGGGCTGGTCGAGACAGAACCGTGCGACGCCGACTCGCTCACGCCTGATCCTGGCGCGTGAGTGCGACGTCGGATGGAGTCGCGCCCTGATCGCCGTTGTGATGCAAGCCGTTGCGGGATCCGTTGAGCGGGAGTCCGATGGCCTGAGGCGCTCGACGGACGCTGATTCTGCGTACCCCTTCGGCCTGTTCACTTCGGTGCGATCGTCGCCAGGCGAACCAGAACGCAGCGCCGATGGTGAGCACGACCGCCACCGAGAGTCCGTAGGCGAAACGGAAGTCGATGGTGTCGGCCGAGGCGGAGATTGCAGGCACGATGACGGCCATTTGCGCGGCCATGGTCAGCTCGTAGATCGAGAGCACAGTGGCCCGCTGGTCGGAGCGAATACGTCGGTTGATGTAGCCCGTCGCGATTGGGCGGAGCGCCGCGTGAATGCCTCCGAGAATGGCGATCGGGGCGATGATGCTGAGATGGTTGAACAGCAGGAGCGGAATAAAGAGGAAGGCGCCACCGAAGATCAGTACTGAGAGGGCGCGGCGCTCGCCGACGCGCGCAACGAAGGGGGCGGCGAGCAGTGATCCGGCGGACATGGCGGCGAATCCTGGAACAATCAAGGCGCTCCAGATTGCGCCGTCGAGGAAGCTGCCCTCGGGGCTGAGTCCGTGATGCCGGAGGAAGGGCTGGACGAAGAAGTTGGGCATCTCGTAGGCGACGGTGACGAGTCCGGCCAGCACGATGATCCAGAGAATCGGCCGCCGTCGGAGCACGATGCGGAAGCCCTCGAGGATGTAGCTCGCGACGCCTTGCGGTGAGTGGTCGCCGGCGGCGGCATCCGTGGGCGAGGTGGGCGCGCCGAACAAACCGTCTTCGCCGAACTCCTCTTCTGTGCGCGGCGGCTCGCGGAGCAACAAGGCGATGAAGCCCGCGAAGGCCATCGTGAATGCGCCGATGAGGAAGACGGTCTCGAGTCCCCAGAGACCGGCCATCGGCCCGCCGAAGAGCCCGGCGCCGAGCAGCGCTCCGGTCATCATCGCCTCCGAGCGGCCCATGTGTTTCTCGTACTCGCGAGTCCTGCCGAGCGTGCGCAGGGTGTCGAACAGCAAGGCGTGTCCGGACCCGGAGTAGAGCGTCATCGAGACGGCCATGATCACGTAGCTCAAGGCCAGACCGGCGAAGCTCTCGAGCATCACGAACATGAAGGTGCCGACGGTGAACATGAACCCGCCCAGGGCGAGCGAGATGCGCCGTCCGAAGCGATCGGCGATGGCGCCGGTGGGAACCTCGGCAATGAACATCGAGACCCAGAAGACGGCCTCCATCAGGCCGACCTGAGTGAGCGAGAGGCCGCGTTCATCCTGCAGGAAGATGATCCAGACAGGCACCCAGATCAAGAATCCAGTGGCGAACTGGAAGAGGTAGTAGATCGGGATGTTGCGCGCGTAGCGTTGGGTCTGGGTCATGTTGGGACACCGCGACGGGACGGTCAGCCGCCGCCAATGTGATTGATGCTACGTACGAGCGGGTCGGCCCCGCCAGAGCGCCGAGGCCGATCAGTCGAGGTTCTGCACATTCGGGTACAGAACACTGTCGTCGGCTGTTCCCTGTGTCCCGTTGGCGGTCGACCGGCCGGCCTGTGGCGTTGACCGGTTGAGCCCATGTTCGGCCTGTGGTTTGGCAATCGGCAGCGACCACTGACGCATGCGCTCGGACTGGTCCCGACGATGAGCCAGTCGCCAGAGGTACCACAGTCCCACGCCGATCGTGGCGACCATAGCGAACGCGATGCCGAACGCAAACGGGAACGACAACGCATCGGCGGCGGGTACCACGATGACCAGGATGACGCCCATCGCGCCGCCGCCGATCAGCGAGAAGATCGAGAGCACGGTGGCTCGCTGATCGGACGCGATCCGCCGATTGATGTATCCGCTCGCGATGGGCCGCACGACCGCCTGCGCGATGCTGATCAGGAAAATGGCGCCGAGCAACCCCAGGTGGTTCCAGATCACCAGTGGGATCATGAACACCGCGCCGAAGAGCAGGACGGCGGGGAACGAGCGCCGCTCGCCGAATCTCGACATCAACTGTCCTGCGGAGAGCATGCCGATCATCGATCCCAGGTAGGCGGGTACCAGCAGCGCCGACCAGACGAAGCCGTCGGTCACGCTGGCCAGCGGATCGAGTCCATGTTGGGCCACGAACGGCTGAGTCAGGAAACGGGGCATGTCGAACAGGGCAATCATCACCGCGGCGAACGGAACCAGGAAGCGGACGGGCCGGATGCGCCAGACCATCCGGAATCCCTCGACCATCTCGTGGAAGATCGGCAGGCCTGCGTGCGAGGAATCGACGGAGCTGTGCTGGACATCTGCGGGGGGAGCGTGTAGCGGGTCGGGCGGGAAGTCGGACTCGCGGCGCGGCGGTTCGTGCATGAGCAAGGCGAACACGGCCGAGACGAGGAAGAAGCTACTGGAGATCAGGATCGTGGCCGAGTAGCCGATCAGGTAGGAAATCGGTCCGCCGACGGCCGTCGCGACGACCATCATCCCCCAGAACACGCCGTGCGAGCGGCCGGCCAGGCGTTCGTACTCCCGCGTCCGTCCGAGCACTCTCAACGTGTCGTAGAGAAAGGCGTCGCCGGCGCCCGAGTACAGCGTCATCGCAATACCCATGACCAGATAGGAACCCAACAGCAAGGAGAAATCGTCTGCCATGGCGAAGATGACGGTCGAGACGGCGAACAGACAGGCGCCCAGCGCCAGCGAGACGCGACGACCAAAGCGATCGGCGACGGCGCCGGTCGGCACCTCGGCGACGATGATCGTGATCCAGAAGACCGCCTCGAACACACCGACTTCGGTCAGCGACAGCCCACGGCCGTTCATCAGATAGATGATCCAGATTGGCAGAAAGATCATGAAGCCGGTCGAGCCCATGAACAGGTAGTAGACGCGGATATTGCGTCGATAGGGAGCGGGATCGAACGCCGCCGGCGCGATGGCGGACTGTGGATGAACCATGACAATCAGGGTAGGACCAGCCCGCGAGCCAGGTTTAACGAGCAACTTCGGACAGTGGCCGGCGGCGAATCTGCGGCCACGGTCGGGGATGGTTCGGATTGGAGGGGCGGACCTTGGTGAACACAGCAATGTCGTGGGGCGGGTCGAGCGGCGTGGCCTCAGCGCCCAGGACATTTGCTACAGCGTTGATCTGCGTCGTGACGCCTGGGTCGAGTGGACCCGTCCAGATCATGGCGATGCCCCCGACCTGAAGGAACGGGATTGTCAGTTCAAGCGCCGTTGCCGGCGGAGCGGCGGCTCGGCTGAGGGCGAGCGCGAAGCGCTCGCGCAGCGGACCGTGACCTGCGCGTTCAGCACGCTCGTCGTGAATGGCGATCCAGCTTGCGCCGAGTTGCTGGACGATCGCCTGAAGAAAACTCAACGATCCGACGCGCGAATCGAGCAACGTCGCGGGTCGCTCCGGTTCGCACAGCGCGAACGGCAGGCCCGGCGCGCCGTTGCCGCTGCCCACGTCGATCAGCGGGCCGTGCGGCACAGGCAAGTCGGCTGCGATCAGGCGGTGTCGCCCGCGCAGCGGTTCGATCACGTGGCGCTCGATGGCCTGCTCGGGATCGCGGATGGCGGTCAGATTACGGGTTGAGGCGCGCAGTGCGATGAGCCATCGGCTGAGTTGATCGGGAAGGTTGGGTCTCAGGTCTTCGACATAACGCAGGCCTGCACGATCAAGCGCGCGGCTGATCTGATGTGGGTCTGGCAGGTCGATCATCGGCTGGGGAGTTAGGATAGAGGCGCGGGCGTGGCCAGAGGCTCTGGCCGGTCCGCGTGTCAACTGTGACAACAATGTCGACACTGATGGACCAACCTGCGGTTGGAGAGTGGGAGACGACGCATGGCAATCCTGGACGACGCTGTGGCCGCCGATGCCGTGGACGAGTTTTCGGACGACGCAACGGACGATGTCGTGGAGGGCGAGGCCGAGCTGCTGGATGACCAGCCCGAGGCCGACTCAGGTGGCGGGGTCGCGGTGGCGACTAGTCCTTTGACGCTCGACGCGGCCGTGATGGAGTACTTCGCCTGGGAAGAGGATCGTGAGGCCAAGCGCGCCCGGCGTAAGGCGTCGGGCGCGACCGCTCCGAAGCGCGGGGCGTACGTCTTCGACGAGGCAGCGCGCGAGGCAGTGACGCGGTTCCTCTGGCACTTTGGTCCCAGCACCGCGGTCACCGAGCTGTCGCCGAAGTCGATGGAGGGCTTCCAGGAGACGATCGGCTCGAACACGATGGATCCGGTGGCCCGGTTGCAGCCGGTCAAGGAGTTCCTGCGCTTCTGCTCGAAGCGGCGCTACACGATGACGGCCGGCGCCGGCGGCGAGGCGGAGCCGCAGAACCTGGGCAACTTCCTGCGGATCAAGCGTGCGACCAACGTCGTGCGGGACGCCTCGGCATTCCAGCACGAGGAGGCGCAGACTTTCGAGATGACCGCCGATGGTCTGCAGCACCTGCACAACGAGCTGGGCCAGTTGCACGCGGAAATGCCCGAGGCGGTACAGGCCGTAGCCGCCGCGCGCGAGGACAAGGACATTCGCGAAAACGCTCCGCTCGAGGCTGCTCGCGAGCATCAGGAGCGGCTCAAGTCGCGCATTGATGAGCTTGAGTACCAGATTGCACATGCGGTCGTGAGGGAACAACAGGCGACGGGTCGGGCGAAGCTCGGCAGCCGAGTGTCGGTCGTGGAGATCGACGAGTCGGACGGGATGGTTGGCGACTCGAAGGAGTACACTCTGGTCGGAACCACCGAAGCGAACGCGGCGGCGCGGCGGATCTCGGTCGAGAGCCCGCTTGGCCGCGGGCTGCTCGACCAAGCTGCCGGGCGGGAGATCGAAATCCAGGCCCCCAGCGGGCGCAAACGGTTCCGGTTGCTTGCCGTCAACGGCTGATCGGCCCAATCCGGCCGATGTTGCTGCTGGCGGAGGCGAGATTTCCTAAGAGCGAGATGAGCCGCGCCCGTTGCGCATCGGGGAGCGGCGTGCATCTGTTCTCCCTCGGTGCGCGCGGGGAAAGTGACGACGATGTCCGACATTCCGACCATTGAGTTCACGATCACCAACGACAACCTGGACACCGGCCTGCGCGGCTATCCGGTAGGCACCTGCGAAACCAGCTACGTCGATCCGCAAGAGGGCGTCTCCTACGTCGGGTACCCGATCGCAGAACTTGCCTTCTCGCCGGCCGAGGACATCATCCACCTACTGTTCAACAAGTCGCTGCCGACGGACGCGGAACGGAAGGGCGTGGCGGACGATATCGCCGAACGATCGGAAGTTTCCGCGGAGGCGCTTGAGGCGATCGCGGCGATGCCGATGTCGGGCCACCCGATGGACCTGTTTTGTGCCGCGATCCAGATCCTGGGCATGACCGGCAAGACGGACGATTACTACGAGGACGCGCTCAATCTGGTCGCGCGGATTCCGACCGCGCTGGCGGTGATCTTCCGCCAGCGCGAAGGCTGGGGCGAGCGGATTCCGTCCGAACCGTCGCGCGGCTATGTCAACAACTTCGTGCACATGCTGGGCATGCCCGGCGGCGACGAGGCGGCGCTGACGCGGTTGCTGTCGGTCTACTACAACCTGCACGCCGATCACGGCGGCGGCAATCTCTCGACCTTCACCGGCCGCGCCGTCGCCTCGGGCTTGGCCGACATGTACCGCTCAATGGCTTCGGGCATGAACGCGCTTGCCGGCCCGCGTCACGGGATGGCGAACCAGGACGCCTTCAAGATGGTCCGCGAAGTCGACACCGAGGATCCCGAAGTGGCCTACCAGACTCTGAAGCAGCGCCTGGCCGACGGCGGCCTGATCTTCGGCTTCGGTCACGCGGTGCTGCGCCAGGAGGACCCACGGGCCAAGGTGCAGCTCGGCGTCGGCGAAGAGCTTTGCCCGGACGATCACTGGTTCAAAGCGGTCAAGGCGGTCCGCGAAGGCGGCATCCGCGCGCTCAAGGAGAACCCCAAGGTCTCCAATCCGTACCCCAACGTTGACCTGATCTCGGGCAGTCTGGTTAATGCGTTGGGGTTCACCGACCCCGACTACTACACGACCCTGTTCGGCTGGTCGCGGATTTCCGGGATCGGCGCGCAGATCGTGGATGAACGGACTCGCGCCCGAAACGGTCGCGGCGTAGCCATCTATCGACCGCGATACATCCCAATCAATCAGCCGCAGCGGTCAATCGACGGCTGATCGCGGTTCGACCCGTTTCCCGGTTTCGCCGGATTCAGGGATAGCCTCTGTCTCAGTGCTGGGGTAGGATTTGAGATCGACCGCGCCACAGGGTTGCGGCGTGCGTGAGCGAGAGGCAAACAGGCGGCAATGCCCACGCTGGAGTCGGCGAGGCAGAAGCGAGCGAGCGTCCTTCAGCAGATCGCTGAGGCGTCGTACGCCTATCCCAACGACGAGTTCCCCGATCGCGAATTCACGACCAACTTTCCCGAAGAGCAACTGGGCGTGCGGGTCAGGTCGGGCGGCTGGCTTTATCCCGACATCGTGGTCACCGACGAACCCGGGCACTTCATCGCCTTCGCCGCCGACCTGGCGCTCACGCATGAAGTGACCAACGACACGGCGGTGGAGCGCTGGATGCCCTTGTCGCAGGCCGCGCCGCTGATCCTCTACGTCCCGATGGGACAGAGCGGGCGCGCGATCCGCCTGTGCCGACTGAACGGGATCAAGCTGCACAAGCTGATGATCTATCGGCAACGGCCGGCGGGATTCGGGATCGACCTGCAGGAGGCTTACAGCGGTCCGGACCTGCTCAAGCCGATTGCTGGACTGGTGCCGCCCGCGCTGAGACCGATGGCCTATCGCAACGAACGCATGCGCGTCGTGGATGGATACCTCAACCCCGCGCCTGCAGACCGTACCGGCGACGTGCCGGCCATCGCGGCGCCGGCGCCGCAGCCGGATGCCACACTGGCGCTGCCCTCCGGCCTCGAAGACGAACATGGCGCAGGCGAGCATGACTCTCCGGAGTCGCACCTCCCACCGCCAAGCCTGGCGCCGATCCTGTTCGCCCTGGGCCTGATCGTGATGGCGGCCGGGGCGATCTTCGTCGGCGAGCTGCTAAGCGTAGGAATCACCTTGATCGTGCTTGGCGCCGTGCGCTGGTTCATGGAAGACATGGGCTACTTCGAGGCGGGCGGCCCGGCCGAGTATCGACAGCATCCCCTGAAGGTGATGCCCGATGTTTCTCCACCACCCGGCGTTCATCTGCCGCCGCCCAGCCTGATGCCGCTGCTGTTCGCGGCCGGGCTGATGATTACGGCGGCCGGCGCGGTGTTCACCGACCAGGTGCTTGGCGCCGGCATCACCTTGATTGTCTTCGGAGGAGTGGGCTGGTTGCTGGAGGACATCCGGTACTTCGAGGAACCGGCGCATGACGATCACCACGACGAGCACGAGTCGGACGCGCCGCTGATGCACGGCGCCGACGGCGCTGAGCCCAGCGCCGGCTAACAGGCACAGATAGAGCTGAAACAGGGAGCGAAGGGAGCGGGCGTGTGACGGCACTTCAACGCTTGTGGCGAACGCGAATCGGCCGGCTGACGCTGGTCATCGGCGCGGTCGCTGCGGCGCTGTTCGCCCTCTCCGGGCTGGTCAGCGCCCAGGTCGCCCTGCCCGAGGCTGTCTCCGAGCAGGGCGACGACATCCGTGCGCTGTTCTTCGTCATCCTCGCGGTCGGCGTGATCGTGTTCCTCATCGTCGAGGCGATGATCATCTGGGTGGTATTCCGCTACAAGCGCAAGTCGGACGACGAACTGCCCACCCAGATCGGTCACAACACGACGGCCGAGATTCTCTGGACCGGGATTCCGCTGGTGATCGTGGTGGTGCTGTTCTTCGCATCGTTCTTCGTGCTTCAAGATGTTCAGGCAGGCGCAGACAGTGACGAGGACGTCACGGTCGTAGACGTTCAGGGTCGACAGTGGGCGTGGGCGTTCAACTATGCGGTGCCGCTGGGCACGAGTCTCGCCGAGTCCATCTCGAACGACCCGGCGCAGACCGAGATCATGCTTGAAGACCCGTCGCTGGTCGTGCCGTTTATGACGCTCAAGCTGGGCGTCGAGCACATGCGGGTCGTCGCTCGCACGGGCGACGTAGTCACAGTCGAGCGGGCCGTCAACGGTACCGTACCGATCCGCCACAGCGCCGGTACGCTGGTGTTGCGCTCGTTCAACGGCACCGAGACTGTCGCCGAGGGCCGGCTGCAGGCGGCCGATAACACGCCGATTGTGACTGTGCCGGTCGGGCAGATGATTCGCTTCAACATCGCCTCGGCCGACGTGCTGCACGCCTTCTACACGCCGCAGTTCCTGACCAAACTCGACGCCGTGCCCGGCCGCGTGCAGACGCTCTGGGTGCGGATCACCGAAGCCGGCGTGTTCCAGAGCCAGTGCGCGGAATTCTGCGGTCGAGATCACGCGCGGATGATCTTCTCGGTGGAGGCGATGGCCCAGGACGACTACGACGCGTGGTTCGAGAACAAGGCCGGCAGCGCGCCGGAGCCGGTCGAAGGCGACTTCGGCGGCGAGCAGGAAGTTGAGCAGGAAGAAGGCGCCGTCGGCAACCCGATCAACGGGCAGAACCTGTTCTTTGCGATGGGCTGCAACGTCTGCCACGGGGACCAGGGCGAGGGTCTCGTCGGTCCGACGATTGCGATGACGGTGGTTCCCCTGGACCGCGTGATTCAGCAGTACCGCGAGCCGCTCGAGGCGATGACCGCATTCCCGCCCGATCAGATTTCGGATGAAGAAATCGCCGATGTCTACGCGTGGCTGCAGACTGTTGAGCGGCCTCCGGTCGCTCAGGAGATTCCGAGCAAGCTTGCCGAGTTGATCGCGGCCGGCGGCTAGCCCCGCCCGAACGAGACGACGAACCGGGGATTCGCAGAGGGAGGCGACACGATGGCGACACTGGCGGGGGCACAGACCACACCCTATGCCGGGGCGAACGCCTGGCGAGTGATCCTCGAGTGGTTGACCACGGTCGACCACAAGAAGATCGGCATCATGTACCTGTGGACGGCCGGGGCGTTCGGCCTGGTGGGCATGGCGTTCTCCCTCGTCATGCGCACCGAGCTGGCCCAGACCGGCACCATCATTTCGGCGGAAACTTACAACTCGATCTTCACGATGCACGGCAGCGTGATGATCTTCCTCTTCCTGCTGCCAATCGGCGCGGCGTTCATGAACTACTCGATGCCGCTGCAAATCGGCGCGTTGGACATGGCTTTTCCGCGCATCAACGCGCTCTCTTTCTGGATCTTCCTCTTTGGAGGCGTGCTGCTTACCCTGAGCTTCGCAGTTGAGGGCGGTACGGCCTCCGCTGGTTGGACCGCCTATCCGCCAATCACGCTCGACAGCGGCAACAACGCCGAACCGCCCGGCGCCGGGATGGACATGTGGTTGGTCGGCGTCATCCTGTTGGGCCAGGCGTCGATCTTCGGATCGATCAACTTCCTGGTGACGATCTTCAAGATGCGCGCGCCGGGCATGACGATGTGGCGGCTGCCGCTATTCACCTGGACGACGCTCGTCACGGGGCTGCTGATTCTGCTCTCGACCCCGGTGCTGGCGGCGGCGCTGGTGCTGGGATTCATCGACCGCAACGGCGCGATGGGCGCGTTTTTCGACCCGTCCAACGGCGGTCAGCCGCTGCTCTGGCAAAACCTGTTCTGGTTCTACTCCCATCCGGCCGTGTACATCATGATTCTGCCGGCGATGGGTATCGTTTCCGACGTGTTCGGCGTCTTCACTCGCCGGCCCGTCTTCGGTTATCGCTCGATGGTGCTGGCGCTGGTCGCCATTGGGCTGCTCGGCTTCATCGTCTGGGCGCACCACATGTTCACCACCGGCGGAGTGTTCCTGCCCTTCTTCATGGGCGCGACTTTCCTGATCGCGGTGCCCACCGGCGTGAAGATGTTCAACTGGATCGCAACGATGTGGCGCGGATCGAACATCTTCCCTACGGCGATGCTGTTCAGCGTCGGCTTCCTGATGCTCTTCTTGATCGGCGGCATCACCGGCGTGTTCCACGCGGCGGTGCCGGTCGACTTCGCGCTGCACGACACCTACTTCGTGGTCGGGCACTTCCATTACACGATGTCGATCGCGGCCACGTTCGGCTTCCTCGCCGGGTGCTACTACTGGTTCCCCAAGATGTTCGGCAAGTTCATGAACGAGGGGTTGGGCAAGCTCCACTTCTGGCTGCTGTTCATCGGCGTCAACCTGGTCTTTTTCACCCAGTTGCTGCTCGGCCTCGACGGCATGCCGCGGCGGATCAACGACTACGCCGACAACCCTGGCTGGGAACTGATGAACATGCTGATCACGATCGGTGCGTTCGTTTCGGCTGCCGGGATGATGGTCTTCCTCTACAACGTCTTCTACTCGCTCAAGTGGGGCGAGCGAGCCGGCGCCGACCCCTGGGAAGGCACCACGCTGGAATGGGCGACGACCTCGCCGCCGCCGGCGCACAACTTCGACTCGCTGCCGGAGATTCGCTCCGAGCGCCCGCTCTTCGACCTGCGCTTCGGTGAGCGGTTGCAGGATGACCCGCACTACCACGTCAACGGCAACGGGCACGGCAATGGCGGGGGCGGCGCCAGGACGCCCTCGGCAACAGCGAGGGAGGAGGGCTAGTCATGGCAGTCGGTACTCTTCCCCAGCGGCGCGTCCATCCGATTCGCAGCTTCCTCGTCGGCGAGGAGCCGATGACGACCGGCTTGTGGGGCATCATCTTCTTCATCTTCTCGGAGATCATGTTCTTCGCCGGCCTGATCGCGGCGATGCTGGCCCTGCACAGCGACACCCTGTTCTGGGAGCCGACCAACGGAGCAGGCCGAGTCGAAGGCGACCACCTGCTGCCAATCCTGTTCACGATCTTGCTGGTCAGCACGTCGATCCCGATGCAGTTCGCGGCGTTTGCGATTCGCAAGGGCAATCGCCGCGCGATGTTGATCAACATGGCCATCGTGCTGGTTGTTGGCACGGCATTCATCATCAACCAGTACTTCGAGTGGACCCATGCGGGCTTCGGCATCTCCGACGGTCCCTACGCGGCGACGTTCTACACGCTGACCGGATTCCACGGCGCGCACGTGATCGGCGGACTGCTGTTCATTTTCGCCCAGTGGCTGCGCGGTCTGCTGGGACACTTCGACGCCAGGCGCAACACGGCGATTGAGGCCGCGACGCTCTACTGGCACTTCGTGGGCTTCGTATGGTTGCTGGTGATCTTCCCGCTCGTCTTCTTCCTGAGCTGACGCGGACCGGCCCGTGACGAGGAGACCGCCAGCGCTTGGAGCGCTGATCGCGGCAGTGTTCGCCGTTGCGGCCGCCCTGGTTCCGTCAGCCCTGCGGGCCCACGACGGTCGCTACGCCGAGTCGGGCGACTTCCTCAACGCACTCACCATCTGGAGCGTCGACGCCCCGGGCATTGTCATTCTGGCCGTGGTGGGCGGTCTCTATGGGTGGGCGTACTACCGGCTGCGGCGCGACTCGCCGCAGTTCCACTTCCCTCGCTGGCACGGATGGTGCTTCGCCGCCGGTTGGCTGTTCATGTTGATTGGGCTGATCTCGCCGGTCGACACCTACTCCGACGACCTGTTCTGGGTGCACATGCTGCAGCACGTGTTTATCACGATGCTGGTCGCGCCGTTGATGCTGCTGGGCGCGCCGGCGACGCTGGCGCTGCGCGCCGCCTCGCCTCGGGTGCGAACGACATACTTGATTCCATTGCTCAACTCGCGGTTAGTGAGGGCGCTCACCTGGCCGCCGGCGGCGCTGACGATCTATGTCGCCAGCGTCTGGAGCTGGCACTGGCCCGATGCCTACGACGCCGCGATCGCCTCGGAGGGTCTGCACTTCGTCGAGCACGGCGTGTTTCTATTCGGGGCGGTGCTGCTTTGGTGGCTGGTGATCGGAGTCGACGCGACCCGGCTGCGTCCGCACCACGTCTGGCGCTGCGTGTTGCTGGTCTTCGCGATCCTGCAGAACATCGGCCTGGGACTGATCCTGATCAATGTGGGCGACCCGATCTACGACACCTACGCGACTGCAGCAGCAGTACGTGAGTGGGGTCCCACGGCGTTGATGGACCAACGCATCGGCGCTGGAATCATGTGGGTGCCGGGATCGATGATGTTCGCCCTGGCGATCATCATTACCGTCTACTACTGGGCGGAGCGTGAAGGGTTCAAGGACCGCCGCAACGATGTCGTGCGCGACATGCAGATTCGGGTGCACGGTGAGATCCCGACGCTCGGCCCACGACCGGGCGAGCAATAGCGAATCAGCTTGCAGGCGTACAGCCGACTGTCAGGGCGAGTATCGCCAGGACGCATAGAAGTGCGAGACTTAAGGTCGCAGCGTCGAGCTCAGTGGCTCGGCGACCAGAGCAGCTGCAGATGACATCAATGACCAGATACCAACGCGTCGGACTCGGGCTGGTGATCGGTCTGCTGGTGCTCACGGCGCTGGGTGGGATCGTGCGCGTGACCGGCTCCGGGCTGGCCTGTCCCGACTGGCCCGCCTGCTACGGCAGCGTGTTTCCCACGGGAGACTTCGGTGAGTTCGCCGCGTACCAGGTCTGGCTCGAGTGGACGCACCGGCTGGTCGCGGCGATCATGGGATTGATCATCCTGGGATACGCAATCGCGACCTGGCGCAGGCTGCCTGATCGGCCCCAGGTCTGGTGGCCGGCCGTGGCGGCGATTCCGCTCCTGGCCGTCCAGGTCGTGCTCGGCGGGCTGACGGTGACGGAGCGCCTCGAAGACGTGATCGTCACGCTGCACCTGGCCACGGCGATGCTGATCCTGGCTGCAGTTGCGGTCTCGTGGCTGGGGACGTTCGACTGGCGGGTCGTCACGTCCGAGGACGAAGCGCCGCTGGGATCTAACGCGCCATCGCAGGCGCGCACGTTCGCGCGCGTTGTACTGGTCACGGCGATTTTGGTGTACGCGGTGGTCGTTGTTGGCTCCTACGTTACGCATGTTGGAGCGGGTCCGGACTCGGGCGCGCACGTGGGACCGGGCGGAGCGGCGTGCGGAAACCAGTGGCCGTTGTGCTACGGCGGACTCTGGCCCGATGGGGAGTACGCTCAGTGGAACATGAGCCACCGGCTTCTCGTGTTGGTCGGTGGGCTGGCAATCTTCGGAGCTGCCATGGGAGTAGTCATGATGCGGCCTCGCTCGCGGCCGCTGACGCTGCTGTTGCACGGGGCGGCGACTCTCTACCTCGCGCAGGTATTCATCGGAGCGGCGATGATTTGGATCAACTTCGACAACTGGGCGCGAGCGCTACACCTGTCGATGGGCTCGATCGTCTGGCTGCTGACGGCAGCGGCTGCCCTGGTCGCCGCGTATCGCGCAGGCTGGCTGGGAGCTGACCGCCGAGCGTCCGCGACCGTGCAGCCGATGTCGGCTGTGGCGTCCGGGAATGCAGCCGAGAGTGAGGGCGAGGGATGACCGAACGCCCGCTCACGCTTGACCGTCCGGCATCGCTCCCGAATTCTCGCCGGGCTATCGAGTTGGCTCGCGGGTACTGGGAGTTGACCAAGCCCGGCATCATCGGCCTGTTGCTGGTTACGACGGTACCGACCATGATCGTGGCCGCCGACGGCTGGCCAAAGGGCGGCTTCGTCGACGGGTTGGTGCTGATCTTGCTGACACTGCTCGGTGGAATCCTGACCGCCGGCGGGGCGAACACGTTCAACCAGTGGTTCGACCGTGACATCGACGCGATCATGGAGCGCACCGCGGACCGCCCGCTGCCGTCGGGACTGATACAGCCCGGTCACGCGCTCGCCTGGGGCGTGTTGCTGGCTGCGATCGGTGGCGTGCAACTCGCGCTGACGGTCAACCTGCTCGCGGCGCTGCTGGCCGAGGCGGCGGTGCTCTTCTACGTGCTCGTCTACACGGTCTGGCTCAAGCGCTCGACCACGCAGAACATCGTGATTGGCGGAGCCGCCGGCGCGATTCCTCCGTTGGTCGGCTGGGCTGCGGTTACAGGCGAAGTGACCTGGACGCCGTTCATTCTGTTCCTCGTGATCTTCATGTGGACGCCGCCGCACTTCTGGGCGCTGTCGCTCAAGTACCGCGACGACTACGCGAAAGCCAACGTGCCGATGCTGCCGGTCGTCTCTGGCGAGCGAGAGACGCGTAAGCAGCTTTTGATCTACTCGGTCGGGTTGGTCGCGGTCAGTCTGTTGGGACCGCTCGGCGGCCACCTGAGCTGGTGCTACGAGACGACCTGCGCGATCTCGGGCGCGATCTTCATCTGGATCGCCTGGCAGGTCTGGCGCGAGCAGGCGCCGCCGATGCGGCTGTTCTTCGCCTCGATCGCCTATCTGTTCATCGTCTTTGCCGCGGTGGGACTCGATGTCCTCGTTTAGCGCAAGACCTCGTCAATCGCCGCGCTGAGTTCCAGTTCCTCGACCACAATCTCAAAGCGACTTGCGATGGCGCCGTCGGAGTCGACGATGAAGAACTGAGGCTCCGCTTCGATGCTCCAGGCGTCGACCGCATCGTCGATCAGTTGTTGAAGCGTTCCTGACCTCGGCCGTCCGAATGGCTCGACGTGGAGGACCGCGATTTCAGCTTCCTGCGAGACGGACGCCGCCTGCTCCAGGGCGCGGGCGCATGCCAGACGTCCTGCGCAGCGTTCGGCCGATGTCCAGACGATCAAGAAGGGCTCGCCGGCGTTCAGTAGCTGGGAGGCCGATCGCTCGTACATCGCTCGTCGAACGTCCTCGACCGCCGCCATGCGCTCCAACACGCCGTCCGCAATCGTCGGTGTGGGGACGTCGGGGGCGCGATCGCCGGGCGTGAGTCCTCGCGCGGACTCGGTGACGAGAATGGGCAACCGTGGGCTGCTCTCGGAGGAGCCGTCGGACAACTCGACCGTCACGGCGACCGCCCACTGGCCGGGCTCGTCGAAAGGCACATCCTTGGCGACGAGGTAGCGAAGTCCTTCGACAGTGATCGAAGTCAGCTCCGATTCGGAGTGGAACTTGATTCCCGCCTCCGTGGGGTCGAAGTAGCGGATGCGGAACAGTGCGTCGTCGCTGAACTCGGGCTGGCGGTCGCGATCGAGCAACGTCAGCACCAGGCGCGGCATCGCCACATACAGCTCGGACGACTCGATCACGGGCACGAACGCGGCCTCGGTGGGAGAGATGACGTTGCGGTCGTCGCGATCGCAGGAAGCCGCGAGCCCCGCTATCAGGATCAGAGACAGGACCGCGCATGCTCGAACGCGCATGGATTCACACCGCCCTGGGCGCTCGACTGAGGCCGAGCGCGAACACAATCAGCGCCAGGCCGCCGAGCACGAGTCCGTCGATCCGTGGTCCAATCAATCCGTCCGGCGACGGCGCGTAACAGGCGTAATGGAGCAGATCGACGGCGTAGGTGAGAGGATTGATGTAACCGATCACTTCGAGCCATCCGGGTACCTGATCGAGCGGGAAGAACGCGCCGGAGAGAAAGAAGAGTGGGAAGAGCACGAGGTTGAAGACCAGGTGAAAGCCCTGCATCGTCTTGACTCGCAGAGCCAGCAGCAGCGAGAGGCCGGAGAGCATGAAACTCAGAGCGAGCACGGTGATCACGACCGTGGCCGCGCCGCCGAGCCAGCCGAACTGCCAGGCGAGGTCGATGCCGGGAATCACGACGGCGAGCGCGAGTACGGCGAACGCCTGCGATGAGCCGATCAGGATGGCGCTGAGCGCCTTGCCGAAGAGGATGGTCCGCGCGCTGTACGGCGAGGCGAGCATCGCCCGCAACAGGCCGCTCTCGCGGTCTCGATAGAAGCCGGCGCTGGAGAAGGTGGAGGAGAACAGCGCGGTCATTGCGATCATGCCCGGCGCCAGGAACGAGGTGTAGTCCCCGTCAATGATGCGTGGGGAGTTCGGGGCCAGGCCGCTCGATACGCCAGCGCCCAGCAGGGCCATCAGCATCAACGGAAACAGCACCGAGGAGTAGAGCTGGGAGCGCGATCGCGCGACCGCGCGAAGATCGCGTTCGAGCAGCGCCAGTGAAGCGACCGCCGCACCGATCATTGCTGCTGCACTCCCTCTGGGCGCTCGCGCGCTGCAGCCTGCTGCGTCGGATGCTCATCGAGTGGCAGTCCGACAATCTGGAACCAGGCATCGCGCAGACTCGACTCGCGGATCCGAATTCCGCTAATCCGTGAGCCGAAGTGCTGAAACAGTAACGGCACGATCTCGGCGGAACTGTCGACCGTGAGATGAAGCGCGCCGTCGTGACTCGCGATCGCGCCCACGCCGTCCCAGGAGGCAAGGGTTGAGAGTTCATGATCGCTTGGGCTGGGCCAGTCGAGTTCCAGTGCGTCGTGCTTGAGCGCGGATGTCAGGTGCTGCGGCGTGTCATCGGCCAGGACACGACCGTCGCTAATGATCACTACACGGTCGGCATTGGCTTCTGCCTCGGCGGTGTCGTTGGAGCAGACGACGATGGCGACGCCAGCGGCAGCGCGCCGCTGCAGCGAGTACCAGATTGCGGCGCTGGACTCCGGGTCGAGGGCCAGCGTGGGCTCGTCGAGCAGCAGCAATTCGGGATCGTGCAGCAGCGCCCGGGCGATGTCCAAGCGCCGGCGCAGACCGCCCGAGAGCGTCTCGCAGCGGTCACCGGCGCGATCCGCAATGTCCAGCGCGCTCAGGATGTCGTCGCAGCGCCGGGACAACTCCACGCGCGGCAGGCCAAACAGTCGGCCGTGCAGTAGAAGCGTCTCTTGCACGGTCATCAGGTCGTCCGTGCTCGGCTCCTGGAGCACGAGTCCGATTTGCCTGCGCGCCGCCGCGCCGTGCGGCGATCCGAAGATCGCCACGCCGCCGCGCTGCGGGGCAATCTCGCCGCTGAGCATCTTGAGGATGGTCGATTTGCCGGCGCCGTTCGGACCCAGCAACGTCACGGTCTCTCCACGCCGGACCTGGAGATCGATGTCGGTGACGCCGCGTCCGCCCGGCCACTCGAATCCGGCGGCGCTGAGCTGCGCCGGCAACTCCGAGTCGATGGACGAATGGACGGGCGAGGGCACGAGCTTGAGTGTATCTGTGGTGCGATACGCTGCAATTCAGCGGCCGACGGCGGAATCAAGCTGCTCAGGAGAGATCGTGCGACGTCTGCGCGTCTCGATGGCTCAGATCAACTCGACCGTCGGCGACCTCGATGGGAATGCCGACAAGATCATCGACTACATCGGACAGGCGGAGTCGCTCGGCGCGGATCTGGTGGCGTTCCCCGAGCTGGCGCTGACCGGGTATCCGCCTGAGGACCTCGTCCTACGGCGGGGATTCGTCGAGGCCAACCTGGAGCGACTGGATCGGATCCGCGAGGCGACCATCGGCCGTCATGTGACTGCGATTGTTGGCTTCGTTGACTACCGCCACGACATCTTCAACGCGGCGGCCGTGTTGCACGACGGCGAGTTGTTCGGCGCGTATCACAAACAGTACCTGCCCAACTATGGCGTGTTCGACGAGGCGCGCTACTTCCGGCCCGGCGAGGGCGTGCAGCTCTACGAGATCGCCGGCGCGCAGGTTGGGGTGACGATCTGCGAGGACATCTGGTACTCCTCGGGTCCGATGCAGGATCAATGCTTGGCCGGCGCCGAGATTGTGGTCAACATCAACGGCTCGCCGTTTCACGCGGGCAAATCGTTCCAACGCGAGCAGATGCTCGCGACCCGCGCGGCCGACAATGCCGTGTTGACCCTCTACTGCAACCTGGTCGGCGGACAGGATCACCTGATTTTCGACGGCGGTTCGACGGTCTACGGACCGGGCGGCGAGCTGATTGCGCGTGCGCCGATGTTCGAGGAAACCCTGCTGACGGTCGATCTCGACGTGGAGGAGGTGCGCCAGACGCGGCTGCACGATCCGCGTCTGCGCCGTCTGCCGCAGGCCGAGGCGGAACTGACCGTGGTCTCCGTTCAGTCCAGCGACGAGTACGGTTCGGAACTGGGCAATGCGATCGCCGAGCCGCCCGGCGAAGAAGAGCAGGTCTACGAGGCGCTGGTGCTGGGCACGCGCGACTATGTGCACAAGACCGGCTTCAGCGATGTCGTAATCGCGCTCTCCGGCGGGATCGACTCGACGATCACCGCAGTGATCGCGGTGGACGCGCTGGGTCCGGAGCACGTGCGCGGGGTCTCGATGCCGTCGCGTTACTCGTCCGAGGGCAGCGTGGCCGATGCCCGCGCGTTGGCCGACAACCTCGGCATTCGCATGGACGTGCTGCCGATCGAGGGGCCGTACCAGTCGTACCTCGACACGCTGGCGCCGTTGTTCGAGGGACTGCCCGAAGATGTCACCGAGGAAAACCTCCAGGCCAGGATTCGCGGCGTGTTGATGATGGCGCTCTCGAACAAGATGGGCTCGTTGGTCTTGACCACGTCCAACAAGAGCGAGTCGGCGACCGGGTACACGACGCTCTACGGCGATATGACCGGCGGTCTTGCCGTGATCCAGGACGTGCCCAAGCTGCTGGTGTATCGGCTCTCGGAGCTGGTCAATGAGCGGGCGGGGCGGGAGATCATCCCGGTGTCCGTGCTGACCAAGCCGCCCAGCGCCGAGCTGCGGCCCGATCAGCTCGACGAGCAGTCGCTGATGCCGTACGAGCGGTTGGACGCAATCCTCGAGGCCTTTGTCGAAGAGGACAGGTCGTTGGACGAGATCGTGGCGGCTGGGTTCGAAGAAGCGGATGTGAAGCGGGTGATGTCGCTGGTCACCGGAGCCGAGTACAAGCGCCGCCAGGCGGCGCCGGGCTTGAAGATCACGCCGCGTGCGTTTGGGCGTGATCGCCGCTTCCCGATCGCCAATCGCTATCGCGGCTTCTAAGCTCGCCATGGACAGCGAGTGGGCAAAGCTAGCCGAGCGAGTCGGCGCGCGGCATCGCAGCCGTGATTCGCTGGTGCGGGGCGTCGGCGTCGTCGGCGACTACGCCCGCAATCAGGTCTGGGATGGCTCGCTGCTGCAGATCGTCCTGTTCCGGCATCGCGATCAGGCGCTGATCGAGGAGGGCGGGATCGCCGAAGAGAACGGCGTGCGGGTCGTGGTCGACTCGATTACGTCCGGTGCGCTCGTCGAGCTGGAAGAGCTCCTGCACGTCGAGCCGCTGGCCGGGAACCTGGCCGACATGCACATCCTGCGCATGGCCGATCCGACTTTGCGCGATGTGCTTGAGCGTCTCCGCGATCGCTACTACTCGGCCGAGGGCCGGCAACAGCGGGCTGCTCACGCGCTGCAGCGGGCGCGGGTCGCGCTGGACGACTACGAGGCGACGCAGCTTCCGGTGCACGCCGTCGAGTCCGTGCGGACCTGCCTCTTCCAGGCGGTCAGCGCGTTTGTCGGCGAGCCGTTGGACTTCCTGCGTCTGCCCCGCCGCATGCGGGCCGGTGGACGGCTGTTGAAGATGCTGGACCTCTGGTCGCAAGTTTCGGAGGCACTTCGTCTCTCGGAGGATGCGGACGTGCTGCAGGAGCGATGGTCCGCCGTGGACGGCCTGTACTCGCTCTGCCGCGCGCACCTGGATGCACGGATGCCTGAGGTCGGCGCGGCGCTCGTGCCTCGGCTTGACCGCGGCACCGCGCCAGCGAGGTCGGGCAGCAAGGCGCTGTCCGGCGCGGGCGACTTGACCGGGGCCCACTGGACGGCGTTGGCGGCGGCGGCGGAGATCGACGGCATCGTCGAAGCCGCATCGCCCGGCTGGCGGGAGCGCACGGACTACCGGGAGCGCTCATTGGCCGTCTACGGCGAGCCTGACGCCGAAGCGTTGCGACGCGTCAGTGTCGACTTGCAGCGCAGGCTCGCCTAGGGCAGCATCACGAGTGGGTCGACGTACCAGTCATTGTGGCGGATCTCGAGATGCAGATGCGGCCCGGTGCTGTGTCCGGTGTTGCCGTTGTAGCCGATGATCTCGCCTGCGCTGACCTCTTGCCCCTGCCAGACGGCGAACTCGACGAGATGCGCGTAGACGCTGCTCCAACCGTTGCCGTGGTCGATCTCGATGTACCAGCCGAGCCCGATGTGCGCGTCGCCGCCGACGAAAGTCACCAGTCCATCCGCGGCCGCGAGGATCGGTTCGTAGGTGTCCAGGGCAATATCCAACCCCTTGTGGCGGTAAGAGCAGTCCCAACTGCGGCAGAGGCCGAACGGATCCGTGATCTGCCCGATCGCCGGCCAGACGAAGCTGGGCGTGTCGAGCGGCAGGATGATCTCCTGACCGATCACGATCTCGTTGGGGTCTTCGACACCGTGAGCCGGGTCGGCGAGAATTGCCTGCATATCGACGCCGTGCCGTTGCGCGATGGCCTGAAGCGTGTCGCCGCGCTGGACGGTGACGAGCAACCCCTCGCGACGCGGCAGTCGCCAGCTTGACCCGGCCTCGATCCACTGCCCCGGGTCGAGCCAACCATGATTCGCCAGCAGCGTGTGGGGGGTCACGCCGAGGTTTGCGGCGGCGTATTGGACCAGGTCGGCCTCCGCCAGTGTGCGCTCCTCGGAAACGACCGGCAGGTCGATGTGGCCGGGCAGATAGATGAGCTGTCCGATGATCAGCAGGTTGGTGGAACGCATCGGGTTCAGTTCCCGCAGCTCTGCCATGGAGAGGCCGTGTTGATCGGCGATGGCGCTGAACGTGTCGCCCGCTTGCACCTCGTGCGACCGGCGCCGCTGCTCCACGGCGGGCACCGTGCCCGGCGCCGAGCTCAAGAGATCGTGCGTCCAGGGCACGGTCAGGGTCTGGCCGATGTAGATCGTCGACAGGCTCATACCGGCGTTGAGCTGAGTGAGTTCAGCGAACGTGATGCCGAATCGCTCGGCGATCTGAGAGGCGTTGTCGCCGCTGCGTACGGTGTATATCTGCGTGAGCGCCAAATTGGCGTCGGAGGGATCCAGCGCGGGCGCGAGGTAATCGGGGATCGGGATGAGGATCACATCGCCCGGGTGAATCATGGAGTTACGCGCGTGCGGGTTGTACTCGTAGAGCTGTTCCAGCGTGAGCGAGGCGCGGACTGCGATTCCGGACAGGCTGTCCCCCGACTTGACGATGTACTCGGTAGTCTGCCAGGTCGTGGACGGCGGCTCCGTTGAGACTACGCCGGCGTTGAGCGACGTGCGCGAACCCGTACTTCCGCCGCCCGGCGTAGATGTTCCGCGCGGAAGCGCGATCTCGGTTCCGACCCAGAGCAAGTGAGGTCGGAGCGAGGGATTGAGCGCGAGGATGGCCTCGACTGTCGTGCTATGCGACAGGGCGATCGCGCTCAGGGTGTCTCCGGACTGGATCGTGTAGGTACCGACCTGCGGCGGAGTTGCGAGAGCGCTGGATGATTGGTGGTTCAAGTCGCTACTCCCCTGATTGCTGCTAACGCCAGGGGGCAAGCCGTTGGTGGCCGTGTTGTCGGGAATCTGGATTTGTTGGCCGACAAAAATGCTGTCCGGCGAGGTGATGTCGCCGTTCAACGCGAGCAGGACCGAAACGCCTATCTGAAGGTCATTGGCGATCCCCCAGAGCGTGTCCCCAGCCTGGATCGTGTAGGTATCCGCGGAGGCCCGACTCCAACCGTTCACTCCGACGAGTCCGGCCGTGATCAGCAGCGCCGCACAGAGCGCGGCCAGCCGCAGCGGCCCCCTCGACCAGTCAAATCGGCGCATATGTCACTCTAGGCACGAGGATCAGGATCGTGGACCCTGAGTCCGTCAAGCGAGTGATAACTTCTTGGTGGTGACGTAACACGTCATTGGGTTTGTCCGTCATGTTTCTCAGTGCGGCGCCGCCAAGGCCCGCGTATCCGGGGTGAGCAATGAGTTATGAACTGATCGAAGTCGAGACGCGCGGAGCCGTGGGAGTTATCCGCAAGAACCGGCCGGAAAAACTGAACGCCTGGAGTCGCGAGATGGCCGCTGAGGAGCAGCAGGCCATGACTGACTTCAACAATGATCCGCAGGTCGCGGCGATCGTCTTCGCGGGCAACGGGCGCGCGTACTGCGCCGGGCTGGATCTGCAACAGCAGCAGGCGGACGTGTCCAGCGGTAACGCCTCGCGGCGCGCCGGTCAGGCGGACGAGCACGACGACACCTACACGGACTTCTGCGTCCAGAGCAAGCCGATTATCGGCGCGATCCACGGCTACGCAGTCGGTGTCGGTGTGACCACGATTCTGCCGTTCGACTTCCGCATCGCCGGGGAGAGCGCGCAGTTCGGCTTCCGGTTCGTCAAGATGGGACTGCTGCCAGAGGCCGCGTCGACCACGCTCCTGCCGCGTCTCGTCGGTGTGGGCCGGGCGCTCGACTGGTGCCTGACCGGCCGATTCGTCGGTGCGCACGAGGCGCTTGAGGCCGGGTTGGTCCGTGAAGTTGTGCCCGACGACGATCTACTCGATCGCGCAATCGCGCTGGGCGAAGAGCTGGCCGAGAATCCCGATTCGATCATGCGTCGCGTGAAATCGTTGTTTTCGCAAAATCAGTTGGAGAGCAATATCGGGCTGGTGCAACAACGTGAAGGTAAGGCGCTAGAGTGGGCGATGCAGACACCGGAGCATGCGGAAGCGATCGCCGCGTTTCTCGAGAAGCGTCCGGCGAAGTTCCGCTAAGCGACGCGCCTTCGGGCAGCCCATGCGGCGGGGCGACTCGGTTGGGAGACCGGGATGTCCCTGCAAGAAGCCGCCTCGTCAGGGTCCTTTGGCCCGCGAGCGGCGCAACCCACGGATCCTCAGCGAGCTGATTCACCGTTCGATCCGCCCCTGGCGGATGGTGATCCCGCGCGCGCCGAAGATCAGTCCAACTCGCCGTTCATTAGTCCATACGCCATCTCGCCCGACGCGGACGCCACGGTGTCCGACGGCAACGGCGATGAGATGCGCGCCAAGCGGCGCCGCGCGTGGACGGTGGTCAGCCTGGCCATCGTCGTGCCGGCCGCCATTGCCGCGATCGTGGCATGGCAACTGTTCGGCAGTGACTCAGCTTCAGCCCCGACAGTGACGAGAGTGGTGACCCCAACTGCTGAGGCAGACGCCGCTGCAGCCGAAGCGGCAAGCGCGTCGATCGCTGTCGCAGTGCCGACCTCGACCGAGACCGCAGCCACGCCGGAAACCACCGTCAGCACGGTGACCCCGACGGCCACTACGTCCGAGACAGCGTCGAGCAGCGCCGCAACCGCAGCGGCTTCGGTTGAGGCGGAAGAGACCGTCGATCTGTCCGGCCTCGATCCCGCTGCTCGACTGGCAGCCTGGAGCGATATCGAGACGATCGAAGTAGTGTCGGGTGAGTCCCTCTGGCTGATTGCGCAGAACCACGGCACGACAGTCACAGCCATCGCCACGTTGAACAACCTTGCCGATCCTGAGACTCTGAGCGTAGGTCAGCTGCTAATGATCCCGGTCGGCTTCGCCGAGGAGGTCGTTGCGGTCGCCCCGGCCGAGTCCGGCGCCGGCGCTGCTGAGTCCGCTGCCGACGGATCGACTGCAGCGACAACGGCCGCGGCCGGAGACCGTTCGCTGTCCGCCGACCTGGCGAACTGGCAAACGATCGCCCCGGTGTCGATTGAAGCAGGGGACAGCCTCGAAGCCATCGCAATCGCCAATGACACTTCGGTGCAGGCGATCATGGCGCTCAACGGGATTACCGACCCCAACATGATCTACGTGGGCGACGTGTTGCTCGTCCCGGTCGGCTTCCAGGGCGAGGTGCCCGGCATCGAACTGACCACCGCGACCACGTCGGTCGAGACCAACGTTGACACCGTTCAGCAGGCATCGACCACCGATGCCGCCACCAGCGGAGACCAGTTGGCCACCGACGACGAAGCCGATCAACTTGCGGCCGACGACTCGCTGGCTGCCGATGAGGGCACGGACTCAGACTCACTGGGGGAGTAAGGCCTGCGCTTCTCGGCCCCACCGGGACGCAACAGACGCGCCTTCCGCTATCGCCACTTGTTCCTGGCGAGACGGCGGAGGGCGCGTCGCGTTGTCTTGAGGCAGGTGATTAATCGCGGGCGTCCGGGGTGACGTTGCGCTCCGTGAAGCGCCACTGGCCGTTGACCTTGGCCAGCTTGTCGTTGTAGACGCCGGTGATGATGCTGTTGCCGCCATCCTTGGTCTGGACCAGGTTCAGGTAGCAGGAGTGGGTGGCGGAATCGCCATCGCCGTCGACGATGTGGTTGTTGGTCCAATGCCGAGCGCCCGCCATCTGCTGGCCGAAGCCGGCGACAAACTGGGCCAGCGCGACATGGCCGCTCACTGGCTGCGGTCCGCCGTTGAAGACGCCGTCCTCGGTGAACGTGCCAGCCCACGCTTCACCGTCGCCGAAGTCGATGGCATGGTTGTAGCGCGCCGCGAGCTCCAGAATCTCCATCTTGTCCGCTGCGTCGAGTGCCATATGAGTTCCTTCCGGAGTGGATTCAGGATTCCTCACGCAGCATAGCGAGGTCTTGCGCCACCTGTTCCGTCGAACGGTGCACACCGTGCTCGAAGAGCAGCAGGGTGATCAGGTTCAGCGACGGGGGCTGTCCGTCGGTGTACTGCTCGCGAATCCAGGCTGCCTGGCCTGAGGCGCCGGTGTGGACGGGGAAGGAGGCGCGAAGTGTGTCAACACGGGCCAGCAGACGGGGCAGGCGCGCAGTCTCGTCCGGCGTCAATCGCACTCGCGGCGGCATAGGGCAACGGTATCCTGCCCGTGAGCGACACACGACGTTGGGTATGAGCGCAGGGCAACACCGACATGCCGGGACCGCTGGACGGATATCGAATCCTCGACTTCACGCGATACCAACAGGGGCCGTTTGCCACGGTGCAACTCTCCGACCTGGGCGCGGAAATCTGGAAAGTAGAGCCGCCAGGCGGCGATCCGGGCCGAGGCTCCGATCTCTCCGCGGATGGGTTCTCCCGCTACTTCGAGGCGCATGGCAGGGGCAAGCGGTCAATCGTCTTGAACCTCAGGAAGGCGCCCGCTGTCGAGGCGGTGCTGAAGATGTCCGAGCGTTGCGACGGCGTGATCGAGAACTACCGTCCCGGCGTCATGGACCGGCTGGGAATCGGCTACGAGACGCTGAGCGAGCGCAATCCGCGCATCGTCATGGTGTCTGCCTCGGCCTTCGGATCGCGGGGACCGCAAGTTGGCGAACCTGGCTACGACGTGATCGGCCAGGCGACGGGCGGCGTGATGTCGCTGCAGGCGCTCGGCGACGATGCGGAGCCGCGCACGCTCCCGGGCGGGTTCGCCGATCAGGTCGGCGCGATGCAGGCCTGTATCGCCATGCTGGCGGGACTGATCGCAGCCAAAGACACCGGCCGCGGACAGCATGTGGACGTGTCGTTGCTGGGCTCGCAGATCGCGCTGCAGTCGGTTTACCTCACCGGATTCCTCCATGACGGCGAACAGCCGCATATGCGCAGGCGGCGGATGCCGACGTTCACCTTCTACGAGACGTCCGATGGCCGCTCGCTGGTGATTGGCGTCGTGGATGCGAAGAACTGGCGCGCGCTCTGCGAACTGATGGGGCATCCCGAGTGGGAGCGGGACGAGCGCTTCGCGACCGCGCCTGCACGGCTGAAGCACAGCGCCGACCTCGAAGCGCTGCTCGAAGACTGTTTCGCCTCGGCGGATCGGGATGAGTGGTTGCGACGGCTGCGCGGGGCGGACATTCCGTCGGCCCCGGTCAACAGTTATGCCGATGTCGAGGCGTCTGAGCAGGTCTGGGCGAATGGCTACCTGACCGAGATTCCCGATCCTCGTTACGGCACGCGCCGGGTGACCGGTCTGCCGTGGACGTTCTCGGAGACTCCTGGCACGGTGCAAGGCCGGGCACCTGAACTCAACGCCGACGCCGACTCGATTCTCGCGGAGTGCGGCTATAGCGTGGACGACATCGCCGCGCTCCGCGCCGGCGGCGCGCTGCCCAACTGACGGCGGCGAATCCCGACGAGAGGATTCCAGATGAGCGATACCCCAGCCGACGTGATCGGCTTCTACGCCAGCCAACTCGGCGTTGACGAAGCGGCCGCCGAGTCCGTCCTGGCTTCCGCACTCGGCCGGGGCGGTTCGTTTGCCGAGTTGTACTTCGAGCACAAGCGATCCGGGTCGCTCAGTTTCGAGGATCAACAGGTCAAATCGACCCAGGCGTCGCTCTCGCAGGGGGTCGGCATCCGCGTGGTCGAAGGGGACGCAATCGGCTACGCCTACACCGAGGATCTCTCGCCCGACGCGATGCGCCGCGCGGCCGAGACCGCTGCCCAGATTGCCCACGGGTCACGGGACGCCGAGCCGGTCGACGTGACGGCTGAGTCCTACTCTGCCGACCGCTACGCGATCGCATCGCCCAGCACTTCCACGCCGCTGGCCGAGAAGGTCGAGTTGCTGCGCCGCGCCGATCAAGCAGCGCGCGCCTGGCATTCCAGCATCGCCCGTGTGGACGCGTCGATGGTCGATGAAGAGAAACGCGTGTTGATCGTCCGCAGCGACGGACGGATGGTTGCCGATTACCAGCCGCTGCTGCGATTCAACGTGTCCTGTCTCTCCGAGTTGGACGGCGAGCGCCGCAACGCGCGTTGGGGCGGCGGGGGACGCATGGGCATGGCCTACTTCAACGATCAATCGCCCGAGTCACTGGCCGAGGAGGCGGCCCGCCAGGCGGTGCTGCAACAGGAGGCGCGGGAGGCGCCGGCCGGCACGTTCCCGGTCGTGCTCGCTGCCGGAGACTCGGGCATTCTGCTGCACGAAGCAGTGGGGCACGGACTTGAAGCAGACTTCAATCGCAAGGGCACCTCGAACTACTCCAACCGGATCGGCCAGCCGGTCGCGTCGGAACTGGTCACAGTGATTGACGACGCCACACTCGACCGCTCGCGCGGCTCGGTCAACATCGACGACGAGGGCGAACTTGCAGGGCGCAACCTGCTGATCGAGAACGGCCAGCTCGCCGCCTACATGCAGGATCGGATCTCCTCGGACCACTTCAGCGTTACGCCCTCGGGCAATGGTCGCCGGCAGTCGTTCCGGCACGCGCCCATGCCGCGGATGACGAACACGTACATGACAGCGGGCGACGACGACCCCGAGGATCTGGTTCGGCGCGTTGACTACGGCATCTTCTGCAAGGCGTTCAGCGGCGGGCAGGTCAACATCACGAACGGGGATTTCGTCTTCTCGGTGACCGAGGGCTACCTGATTGAGGACGGGCAGATTACCGCGCCGATTCGCGACGTGAACCTGATCGGCAACGGGCCGGACGTGCTCTCCAAGGTCACCGGCGTGGGCCACGACCTGGAAATGTCGGACGGACGCTGGACTTGCGGTAAGTCAGGACAATCGGTGCCGGTCGGCGTGGGGATTCCCACGGTGCTCGTCTCGGGGATCACGGTCGGCGGGACCCAGATGCGCTCGGGCGCAGGGATGTCGGCGTGATGGCCGCCCCGACGTTCTCGACGGAACCGCTGGAACTCGCTTCCCGAATCCTGGCGATGGCGGAAGCAGCGGGCGCCGATCAGGCTGACGCGGTTGCCGTGTCATCAACCAACGCATCCACCACCGTGCGGTTGCAAAAGCTGGAGAAAGTCTCGGAGTCGACTGCGCGCTCGGTCGGTCTGCGCGTCATCCTCGGAGGCCGGCAGGCCACGGTCTCGACGAGCGATGTCAGCGATGCCGCGCTCAACGAAGCGGTGCGCACGGCGATGGAACTGGCGCAGATCTCCGAACACGATCCATTCGCCGGACTCGCCGATCCTGGGACGCAGGCGCGCAGCGAACCGCAACTCGCGCTGTTCGATGAGCAGATTCCCGAACTCGACGGCGATCATCGCCTGCAACAGGCGATGGTCTGTGAGCAATCGGCGCTGGACGCTGACGCGCGAATCAGCAACAGCGGCGGCGCGGCCTTCAGCACGAGCGTGAGCAGTTTTGCGCTGGTCGACACCAACGGATTCTCCGGGACGTACGCCGACACGTCCGCCTCGATGTGGGTCGAGGTGATGGCGCAAGAGGAAGACGGCCAGATGCGCAACGCGGGCTGGTCGACGTCGGAGCGTTCGCTGCACCGGCTTGATGACGCGGCCGAAGTTGGCCGCGAGGCTGCCGCGCGGGCACTGCGACAGCTTGGCGCGGCCAAGGCGTCAACCTGCGAGGTACCGGTGGTCTGGGAGCCGCGCATGGCGGCAGGTCTGGCCGGCATAGTGTCCGGCGCGGCCAGCGGAGAGGCGCTCTACCGGCGGGCAACCTTTCTCGCCGAGCGTGAACAAGAGGAGATTGCCTCGCCGCTGCTGACCATCGTCGACGACGGCACGTTGAGCGGACGGCTCGGCTCAAGACCATTCGACGGCGAGGGCGTGGTCACGAGGCGCAACGCGTTGATCGAGTCGGGCGTCTTCCAGGGCTTCCTGTTCGACTCCTACAACGCGCGCCGGCTGGAAGCGGCGAGTACCGGTTCGGCCTGGCGCAGCGTCGGCGGGTTGCCGCAGATCGGCAGCGGCAACCTCAGCATCGAAGCGGGCGAGACGGCGCCCGAGCGGATCATCGGCGATGTTGAGGACGGTCTCTACCTGACCACGCTGATGGGGTTTGGCGTCAACTACACGACCGGTGACTTCTCGCGCGGCGCTGCCGGCATCTGGATTCGCAACGGCGAACTCGCCGAGCCGGTGCAGGAGATCAACGTCTCGGGCAATCTGCTGGAGATGCTTGAGCGGATCGATGCGGTCGGCAGCGACGCGCAGTGGTTCGGATCCACCTCGTCGCCCACGCTGCGTATGTCGCGGATGACCGTCAGCGGCGCGTGAGCCCGCGGTCCGCGGGTCAATGAGGCAGCAGAATGACCGCCGAAGAGCGCACGCTGCGCTCGCCCGTCGCCTGCTCGAGCCAGAGTTCGAGGTTCACCTCGCGGCCGCCTTCGACACTATCGACTCTCGTCACCTGGCCGCCGATAGTGAACCGGTTGCCGTGATAGTCGGGACGCCGGAATCCGGACTGCAAGCGCAGGATGCGGCCGTCGGGCCGCGCCAGTTGCCGCAGGTATCCGAGCAGGAAGGCTGACTTGTACTCGGCTGGAATCACCGGTCCGTCCAGTCCCGTGTCGCGGGCGGCGGCCGGATCGAGGAAGATCGGAATCGCGAATCCTGCCCCGCCGATGAACTTTGCGACATCCATGATGCCGGGCGCGAGTACACGTTCGGGCAACGGCGTGCCCTCGCGCAAATCGCCGAGATCGATCAGGCGCGGTAGCGGCACCGAGCAGTCCTGCGCTAGTCGTAGGCGATGCTGGCGGCGCCGCGCACGGAGCGGTCGCCCTGTGGATTGTCGATGTGAATCTCCAGGTCGACCATGCGCCGCCCGTCGGCATCGTAGGTGCGCGTCACTTCGCCGCCGATTGTCATTTCGACGTTGTGCACATCGGGCCTTCGATGGTTGAGCTGCAGCCGCGTGATCTGATGGCGGCCGAAGTGACGGCGCAGGTACTGATCGAGGAATCCCTGCTTCATGTTGCCGGGGATGATTGGTCCGGGCAGGCCCATACGCTCCTTGGCGAACTCGGGGTCGAGAAACTGCGGTCCCTGGTTCCCGGTGGCGTTGCAGAAGGCGACGACCTGTTCGGTCGTCGGCGTTCGATGTTCGGTCGGGAGTTCGACGCCTTCGTGCAGCGCGTCGTAATCGAGTGTCATCGGCTACCTACTCTCCCGTGTGCTGCTGCTGGAAGTGCGTGACGGTGCGGCGCACCCGCGCGACCTCGACCTCGTCCTGGTTGGTGTAGACCCACTCGTGGTGGATGAAGAGCGAGTGTCCCACGCGCCCGCCGATGCGCTCCTGGATGTCGGCGACTCTGGGGACGATGGTCATCGTATCGCCGAGGTGAATGTCGGCCTTGACTTCCCAGGCGTCGGCAGCCATCAAGGCTCGCTCTGGTGCGTCGGGAATGTTGAGCTGCCGTTGCGAGGTGCTGGTCGTGAGCAGCGCATACGTCGGAATCGGGTACGAGGTGTCGCCCGCCTCGACGGCGGCCAGCAGTTCCTCGTCGTCCTCGTCCAGTGCGACCATCAGGCGCTGGACCAGTTCCTTGTCGATCGTGGCCTGGCGAGGTTCGCCCTCGGAGCCGACGGCGGCTTCCATTGCTGGCGTGATCAGACTCTCGTCATCGCTCATGGTTGACTCTCTGTTTCAGCCCCTCCCGGGGAATTGCTGGGATCCGTATGGAATAGATCAAGTATCACCTCAGCGCCGCTCTGGCGCTACGGATCGGACTAGTGCTCGCCACCGAGGAAGGCGTCTAGGTCTTCCGCGTGCTCGGCGTAGTGGTGCGTGACCACTCCTTCGACCATCCGATTGATTGTCTTGCCCTCGCCGAAGCGCCCGGCATCGACTTGGCCAACCGCGCTCACGAACGCCTCGTGCGCTTCGCCGAACGCGGCTCGAGCCTGCTCGTAGGTCTGCTCGCCTCGTTCGGCGACGAAGCGGGGATTCCACTCCTCCGGGTCCGAGTAGTCGACGCCCTCCGGCGTCGGGCGTTGCCCCGCGTTCATGCGCTCGACCGCCGTGGTCATCTCAGTCAGCCAGCCGTGCATGTGCTGAAGCAACTGCGCCACTGACCACTCTCCGACGGCGCCCTCCCACGATCCGTGCGCTTCATCGATTCGGCTGAGCCGTTCTTCAAGTGATGCCTTGGCATCTTGCATCGCGCCCAGCGTGGCTGCTCGGTCGGTCATTGAACGCTCCTCTGTCGGTTGGCTTCAGTTCGGCAGGATCAGGCCGCCCGGCGTTTGACGTTCTCCGGGTTGCAGCCCGCGCTGCTGGAGGGTCTGCAAGACAAACGGATTCTGCGTGCGCTCTGCGCCAAGCGTGGTCTGGTCCATGTGTCCCGGCAGGACGATCGTGTCGTCGGGCAGCATCAGCAGCTTGTCGACGATCGACGACATCTCCTGCGCGTAGTCCCCGCCCGGCAAGTCGGTGCGGCCGATGCTGTTACGAAACAGCGTGTCGCCCGAGAACAACACGCCGTGTCCGTAGAAGCAGACCGAGCCTCGCGTGTGTCCCGGCGTGTGGATCACGTGCAGTTGGACGCCGTCGACTTCGACCCGTTGCTCGTCATCGATGTAGTGGTCGGGGTCGGGCGGCTGCTCAACTTGCATTCCGAAGTTGGCGGCTGAGGCTGCGGCGCCCTGGAGGATGTCGAGGTCGGCCTCGTGCAGCAGGAAGGCGGCGTTGTCGGCGGACTGCACACCGCGCACACCCAGCACATGATCGAGGTGGGCGTGCGAGTTGGCGATCATCTTGATGGTCACGCCCATCTCCGAGGCCATGTGCAGGATGTCGTCGGCCTGTTCGCCCGGATCGATGCAAATCGCTTCGCGTGTGCGTCGATTGCCGATCACCCAGCAGTTTTCCTGGAACGCGCCGACGATCAGTCCGCGGACCTCAATCTCGTTGACGTAGGGCTCGCCAGATTGGTCTTCTTCGTGGTCGTGACCGATGTCCTGGTCTTGCGCGCCCTCTTGGACCGTCATGTCAATTGGACTCGTCACCGCGCAGGAGGCGATTGACCGCTTCCATGATGTCGTCGCTGTCAAGCGGGGTCTCGGATTGTGATTCCTGCTTCATCTCTTCGTCCGCCTGCGCTTCCAGGTTTCGCACGTAGTCTCTGATGTCCGGCTTTTCCTCGAGCGCCGAGTCGATCTGGGCGCGATAGCGTTCCTGTGCGCCGTCGAGCTTTTGCAGGTCGAGTTGCAGGTCAAAGACGCGGTCAATCTCGGTCAGCAGCGCCTTAGTCGCGCCGGGGTTGTGCCGCGAGGTGACGTAATGCGGCACCGAGGCCCAGAAGCCCATGTGCGGCACCTCGGCGATGCGGCAGGCGTCACCGATCGAACCGACCACGCCAGTCGGCCCCTCGTAACGCGAGCCCTGGAATCCGAACTGCTTTTGGCGCTCGGGATTGGACGATCCGCCTGAGACCCTCGTCGGCCGGGTGTGAGCCACGTCGGCGAGCAGCGCGCCGAGCGTGACTACTTCTTCCACGCCGGCCATCTCGGCGACCTGCAACACGGCGCGGCAATAACGCCGCCAGCGCAGGTCCGGCTCCGTGCCCAGTCCGAGCACGAGGTCGTGTTCCGCCTGTGGTCGGCGCAGGATGGTGAACTCGGTGGCAGGCCAGACCACTTCACGGCGGGCGTTGTCTCCGTCGATCCACTTCACAGTGGGGCGATGCTCGGTGAAGACGAAGAAGTCGTCTGGGTCGAGCGAGGCGACCGGCGCGGAGGGATCGAGATTACGCAAGAACTTGATTGCATCGCTGGCCGCTTCGGCGGCGTCGTTCCAGCCAAAGAAGGCGAGCAGCAGAATCGGACGGCGCAGGTCGTCGGGCAGGTCGTCGATCGTCAGTGCGTTGTCAACGTGTTCATTGCTCATGCTGTGAGGGTAGCCCCTGTCGCGCGCCGGAGGCAGTCAACTAGAGGTCGACGGCCCCGTACTTCTGGCGCAGCGCCGGAACGACTTCGTTGATGTATGCGGCTAGCGCCTCGTCGCTCCAGGGAGCGCGCAGCGCGACGTTGACGCCCGCAGCGCCGGCGTCGCAGTACATCGAGACGCGGTCGAAGGCGTCGTCGGGCGTGCCCTGCAGCGCGCCCTCGGAGACACGGTCGGCCTGCTCACCCCACTGCTCTTCCAACTTCCGGCGGGCGATCTCCGCCTCCGCCTGCGTGGGGCTGAGGTTGAACTGCAGGTTGACGGTGCGGTCGATGGTGGCCGGATCGCGCCCCTGCTCGCCGCAGCGGACATCGAGCACGCCCGACAACCGCGCGAATTCCTCCGGCCCGATGTAAGGCACGTTCCAGCCGTCGGCGTATTGAGCGGCCATACGCAGCGTCTTGCGCTCGCCGCGCCCTCCTATCCAGAGAGGCACGTGCTCCTGCACCGGACGCGGCTCGTTGGTCGCATTGATCGCGTTGTAGTGAACGCCCTCGAAGCTGGTGCGCTCCTGGGAGAGCATCCCCTTGATGATCTGCGTGCCCTCTTCAAGCATCTCGAAGCGGATGCCGAGGCTGGGCCAGCCGTAGCCGAAGCCCTCGAACTCCATCTGGTGCCAGCCGGCACCGAGCCCGGGCTCGATCCGCCCATTGGAGATGTGGTCGAGGGTCATCAGCGACTTGGCCAGGTAGGCCGGATTGCGGTAGGGGACGCAGAAGACGAGGCAGCCAATTCGGACCCGTTCAGTCTCAGCCGCAATCGTGGCCATGCAGGTCAGCGCCTCGAAGTGCGGCGACATGCCGTCGACGGGCGGCGCCTCGTAGAAGTGGTCCCAGACCGAGATCCAGTCCATCCCCTGTTCATCGATCCAGCGCCAGAGCCGGCGCAGATCGCTCATCGTCACATTCTGCTGTCCGGTGTGAACGCCAAACGATACGGCCATCAGAAACCACTCTCATTGGCGGCGGCGCTCGCCGCCGCACAGGCAGTCAGTGGAGGATAGCGCTCGTACTCAGTCGGGCAGGGTGATCGGGATCGCGTCGCGCCAGCCGGGAATGTCCATCCCGTAGTAGCGGGCAAGCAAGAGGATGGCGATCTTTTGCTTGGCCGGACCGACGCCGGGCACGCCGCCGAGGCGCTTCATGATCGTCTTCGCGTCGGGCTGGTTGTCCCAGATGTTGTCGGCGCTGTTGCTGTACTCGTCGCGCACGACCGCGCAGGCAGCCTGTACTCGCTTGCCCATCGAGGCCGGGAATCGGTGAATCGCGGGCTTCTCGCGGAAGATGGTGAGGAACTCGTCCTCGTCCATCTCGGCGATCCGGGCCGGATCGAGGTGGCCCAGCCGTTGCTTCAGGTCGCGCGGCCCGCTGAACGCCTTGTTCGTCGTGATTTGCTGGTCGAGCACAATTGCGATCAGCAAGGCGTTGGGGTCGTTGGCCAGCAGCTCGTTTGCGTCGTCGTCGTTGGTGAACTTGATCACCGGCGTGCCGGCGTCGGTGAATTCCGGCGTGAGGTCGACGTACATTTCAGGGTTGCCCATGTCGTAACTCCTTCACTGCTGAGGCTATCCGCTCAGGGGAACAGGCCCAGTTCGAGGTAGCTCTGCGCGACCAGTTCGAGCGAGTAGAGATACGCGGCCGTTCGGAGATCGGGCAGATTGCGTTCTCGGCGCAGCTCGGAGATGCGGTGATACGACTCGCCCATCGTCTTGGCCAGCGAGTTGTGCACGATATCGATCTCGGTCGGGCCGCGCTCGAGCATCGCCCGCTCCTGTAGCGGCACGGCGCTGCCCGTAATCGCTTGCATTGTGTCGAGGATGCGCCGGTTTTGCATGTCCGCCGTACCGGTCAGCATCCGATCGAATGACACGTGCGACAGGTTCTTGATCCACTCGAAGTAGGAAACCGTGACGCCGCCGGCATTGAGATAAAGGTCGGGAATCAGCGTGATGCCCCGATCGCGGAGGATGCGGTCGGCCTCCGGCGTGGTTGGAGCGTTGGCCGCCTCGGCGATGATCTCCGCCCGGATGCGATCGGCGTTGTCGACCGTGAGCTGATGCTCCAGCGCGGCCGGAACGAGGATGTCGCAGGGTTGCTCGAGGGTCTCGATCGAGTCGGCGAACACCTGACCGGCGGGGAAGTTGCCGATCCCGCCGTGATCCCATCGATGCCGGGCGATCGCTTCCATATCCAGGCCGTTCGGATCGTACAGGCCTGCATCGTGCTCGGCGATGCCCACGATCCGCGCGCCGTGGTCGGATAACTCCCGGGCTGCGTGATAGCCGACGTTGCCGAGACCCTGCACGATCACCCGTTTGCCGTCGAGACCGGGCGAGAGGTCGTGCCCGGCCTCGGGGTCGGCCAGGCAGTTGATGATCCCGTGGAACACGCCAAGGCCTGTCGCCTCGCGGCGTCCGGGAATCCCGTGCAGCGAAAGCGGTTTGCCGGTGACGCAGGCGAAGTGATTGATGTCGTGCGGATTGAGCGTGCGGTAGGTGTCGGCAATCCAGGCCATCTCGCGCGCGCTCGTGCCGTAGTCGGGGGCCGGGACATCGATCGCCGGTCCGATGAACTGGTGACGATTGAGTTCGATCACGAGCCGCCGCGTGACCCGCTCGACGAACTCCGGCGATCGTTGGTAGGGATCGATGCAGACCCCGCCCTTCGCGCCGCCGAAGGGGACGTCGACAATGGCGCACTTGAACGTCATCAGCGCCGCCAGGCCCTTGACCTCGTCCGCATCGACCATGGTCGAATAGCGGATGCCGCCCTTGGCAGGCAACCGGTGATGACTGTGTTGGGCCCGGTAGGCTTCGATGACCTCGATCTCCCCGTCGTCGTTTTCGACCGGGAAGGACATCTGGTAGACGTTGTTGCAGGTCTTGACCTGCTCGAGCAGTCGTGGATTCAACTCCGAATACTGCGCCGCCGCCTCGAAGTACTCGGTGAAGTCGTCGTACAGCGTGGCCATGCGGCCGCTCCTGCGAGCTGACGGGCGTCAGGCCCGCGGCAGACCCAGGCCGCGGGTGGCGATGATGCCGCGCTGAATCTCGGACGATCCGCCTGCGATGGTCGCAGGAACCGAGGACATGTACTGCTCGGTGAACCAACCCTTCATCTGCGCGTAGGGATCGCCCTTGCGCACCTGGCCGTAGCTGCCCATGGTGTTGATCCCGAATCTGGCGAAGCGCTGCGACAGCTCGGAGGAGAACATCTTGGCCACCGAGGCTTCGTGGTTTGGCGCCAGCCCGCCCTGCTGCATCGAGAGCACTCTCAGCGAGAGCATGCGTGAGACCTCGATGTTGATCGCCGTGTCGGCCACTCCCAGCTTGGCCTCGCGACTCGTTGTCGGAGTCTCGCCGAGGTAGTCGATGAAGTCCTCGAAGGTACGGCGCAGCACAGCGCTGCCCGACAGCGCGCTGCGCTCGAAGTCCATCGTCGCCATGCCCACGTACCAGCCCCGGTTTTCCTCGCCGACACGGTTCTGGACCGGCACACGGACGTCTTCGAAGAAGACCTCGTTGAACCCGTGTCCGCCCAGCATGTTGATCAACGGTCGCACGGTGATCCCCGGCGTGTTCATGTCGACCAGCAGGTAGGTGATCCCTCGGTGCTTGGGCGCGTCGGGGTCGGTGCGAACCAGAGCGAACATCCAGTCGGCTCGGTGTGCGTTCGAGGTCCAGATCTTCTGGCCGTTGATCACGTAGTCATCGCCGTCGCGAACAGCCCGGGTCTGGAGCGAGGCCAGGTCGGAGCCGGAGCCCGGCTCCGAGTAGCCCTGGCACCAGGAGGCGCGCGAGTTGACGATATCGTCCAGGAATTGGCCCTTCTGGTCGTCAGTGCCGTAGACCAACAGTGTCGGCCCGACGTAACCGACCGAGATCAAGTCCGGTCCGGGAACGCGGTTGTAGGCGAGCTCCTCGTTGAAGATCGCCTGCTCGGCGAAGGAGAGCCCCATGCCCCCGTGCTCGGTTGGCCATGCAGGCGCGGTCCAGCCCTTCTCCGCCAGCTTGGCGCGAACGCCCTTGGAGAACTCCCAGGCTTCGTCCGAGCCCTCTTCGTCGTTGGAGACGTCCAGGCCCTTCCACTCGTCGCCAAACTCCTCGCGAATCCAGCCGCGAATCTCGTTCCGCCATGCTTCCTGCTCGGCGTTGAATTCAAAGTCCATCCTGCATCCTCGCTAACGATTCAGTCCTCCGCACCAGTCTATCTGTGAGCGGTCGAGATTCACCCTATTCCCTCGGAAACTGGTAAAGGATGTCCTCAGACGAGGCGGCGCCGTTGCCGCGCAAGCTCGGATCATCGCGCGACACGGCGAAGCCGATCAGCGCATCGCCGCGCTCGATCAGATTGGGGTCGATAGTGACGGCGGCTCTGCCCTCGTGATCACCGAGAAAGGTCGGGCCCGGTTCGACAGCTCCCGACTCGCGCACCAACCAGATTTGCCAAGTCTGGGTCTCGTCGATCTCGGGCAGACCCCAGAAGATCAAGGCGAAGAGCCGTGACTCGTAGCGGGGCATCAGAACTCCGGTCGCGCCATCCTCGGTCAGGGGCAATGCCCTGCCCGAGATCGGGTCGTCGGGAGTGAATGCCAGGGCACCGAACACCGAGGCAAGGGCCACGAGTCCGGCCAGGAGGAACCAGCGCGCGCGTCGACTCGCCTGGTAGAGCAGCCGATACGAGTGTGTCCGCGCCGGACGGACCACTCTGGCGCGCTGGATCAGGCGCTGTTCCAGCCGGCCCTCCACAGACTCGTCGTCACTGACCAGGGCGCCGACCGTGATCGCCGCGATGACCGTCGGCCAGGCAGCATGACGCCTCCGCAGATCGACGTCGGATCGAACGGCGCGCTCGGTCTGCGCCTGCGACTCGTCATCCAGCAAGCCCAGGTAGAACGCAGCAAGCTTCCGGTCGAGCTCAGCCATGGGGAACCGCCTGTGTCACGTTTGGATCCTGTCCAGCCGTTCACTGCGGAAGGCATCGACCATGGCGTCGAGCGCCGCGCCGAGCGCCTGCTCGTCTGCCAACCGACCGTCGAACCAGGCGTCTTCGAGCAATCGACCCTGATTGTCCGGCAAACGCAGCATGAGCCGTTGCAGTGCCTCGTGGTCGATGTCGTCGACGACGTCAGGAAGTGCGGCGTCCGGCTCGATCGGGAATGGTGCCAGTTCAAGCGAGGCGAGACCTGGACGGACTCCGCGGCGGTGCACGGCGAGCGAAAGGTCCCGCGTGATCCGCAGGACATGGACATCGAGCGCCGACGACGCCCACCGTTCCGGCTCGCTCCAGATCAACAGGAAGACCTCTTCGACCACTTCATCAGCGAGGGCCAGTCCGGCAATTCGTCGGGCAAGGTCGCGGGCGGTTGCGCCGTAGGCGCGGAACGCGTCCCGCAGGGCGAGTTCGTCTCCCTCGACGATTCGCTGAAACAAGTCATTGCGCGGCACGTCAGCGGTCAATCAGTCGAGAGGGCGCGCGATTCAGCGGATGGAGCGCGGCCATAGTCGTCGGCGAGCCGGACGATGTCCTCGGCGTCGCCCGGTAGGCGCGAGGCGACCTCCAGAATGTCCGCTCCCGATGCGCCCGCGCTGAGCCGATGCAGCATGCCCGCCCGGATGTCGCGTCTAACCCCCGCAACCAGAGGTTCGCGTCGGAGGCGCCGCGTATTCGCGCCCAGGCTGAGCAGCGCACCGCCATCGAGCAACATCAGCGACTCGTGCTTGTGCCGGTGGTACTGCAGCGACAGGCGGCAGTGTGGGCGGATCCGCAGCATCTTGACAACCGAGTGCGCGCCTCGCGTGAGGATCAGTTCCTCGCCCCAGGGCTTGGCGATGCGTTCCAGGTACGGCTCCGCCAACGCAGACGGTCCAGTGGAAGTCAGGGCCGACTCAACTGTCACGTCGCTACTCCCAGCCAGAACTTGGCTTCGCTGACTACAGTGAGGGTATGGGGCGAAGCGGTGTCATCCAACTGCGGGTGCGTCGTTGGGGTAGACGGTCCCGATCCGCTTGATCGGCTAGTCGCTGGAGCCTGGATTGACTCGCAACAGGTTGAGCCTGGTGCTGCTGCTGGCAATCGCCTCTGCGGCGATAGGCGCCGGGACAGCGCTGCTTGTCGACTCGACAACAGAGCAGCCTACGAGGCCAACGGTCGAACGAATCGCCGCAGCGAGCGCCGATGATAAGCCCGGCGCACAGGAATCGCGAGTCGCATCAGCGCCAGAGCCGGCCGAGTCCCGTGGGCCTCCGCAAGCTGACTCGTCCGGAGACGAGCAAGCGCAGCAGCAACCGTCTCAAATGGTCGACGCCTCCGAGCCTCCTGCCGACGCGTCAGAGTCGCCGATTGAAGACGCAGGCGAGCTCGCGGTCGAGGGAGAAGAGGCGCAGCCCGAGCCGTTGGTCAGGCTCTCGCCTGAGGTCATCCGACAGGGAGAGTCGTTCAGCCTGACGGTCGAGCATGCGGATGCCTACTCCGTGGTTGCCACGGTCGGCAACCGTACCTGGAACCTGCAGCGAGTCGACGAGACGGCCTGGTGGGGAATCGTCGCGGTACCCCGCGACGCGCCCAACGGCGTCGCGCTGCTGGTCGTGGACCTGTACAGCGAGGGTGGCGTCTGGCTCGATTCCCTGTCGGCCACGGTGCTCGTGCTCGCTAGTCCAGCTCCGCTGGAGGAGATCATCCTGGGCGGCAGCGGAGTCGCCGCGAGTCCGGAAGAAGTGCAGCGCGACCACGACGTCCGCTTCGTCGAACACGTCGCCGTCTCCGGCCCGCCCCGCTGGCTGGGGCCGTGGATCCTGCCCGTCGAGGGTGAGGTGACCGGCGTGTTTGGTGCGCGCCGCTCCTACGACGGCGTGATGTCCGACCAGTGGCACCACGGCCATGACATTGCGGCCCATCACGGCGATCCGATCGTGGCGCCGGCCCCGGGGAGGGTCGTCTGGACGGGCGATCTCGCCATCCATGGCATCGGAGTCATGCTCGATCACGGAGCCGGCGTGTATAGCGGCTATTGGCACATGTCCCTGATCGCAGTTCACCCCGGCGATGAGGTCGACAGCGGCGACTGGCTGGGCAACATTGGCACGACTGGTCTCTCGACCGGCCCGCACCTGCATTGGGAGGTCATCGTCCAGGGCGTCGATCTGGATCCGGTCCAATGGACCCGTGATGACGGGCCGGCGTTGCCCATGCTCCTGCCGGACAGCGCGGACACAGCGGAGACTGCCGATACACTCGGCTAATGCCCGAATCTGTAGTCGCCTCGGACCTGCGAACCAGGTACGCGTTCGCACTACAGGGGCGATTCCCTGAACTCTCGGTTGAGCAGCTCAGGCTGGATCTCAAGTCAGGTGGCGACATCGTCGTCGTCGAATGGAACGAGTGGCAGGCGCTTTTTCCGCGCTCCGAGGGCGGCGCCGAGCAGCTCGCGGCCGTGGCTGCAGTGATGCCGCATCTGCGGGGCTTCCTAAGCCCCGCGATTCCGCTCTGGGACGTCTCCAGCGACGGAGTTGACTGGTCGCGATCCTGGCGCGCGGCTCGCCTACCGGAAGGCCGCCCGCTTCACCCCGAGCTGATCGTCGACCAGAATCGCGAGCGCCTGGTCCGCGAGCTAGCAGGCTTCTTCCATGAGCTGCACAGCTTCTCTGTGGAGCGGGCCCGAAGCCTGGGCGCAGCCTCGTTTCGTTCCTGGCGCGACGAGCACGAGGCGCTCGCACGCCGTGCGCAGACCTTGCTGAGGCCCTTGCTTAGTTGGTCCGAGATGACCTGGGCCCGCCGCTGGTGGTCGCGATTTCTCGACGACCAGTCGATCTGGAATCACGAGCCGGCGCTGATTCATGGCGGCATCGACGCCGAATGCCTGCTGGTCGATCCGCTCGTCCGTGAGCTGACTGCCGTGACGAGCTGGCAGCGCGTGCGCGTGGCCGATCCGGCGCTCGACTTCGCCGCCCTGGTTGACGCCTACGGCGCGGACCTGGGCTGGCGGATCGTTGAGCATTACGGCTCACTCGGTTCGGTCGCTGACGCCTCGCTGTTCCGCCGGATTCGTTTGCAACAGACGGTGCGTCGCTTCCGAGAGGTCGTTGCGGCCGCCGACCGCGACGGTCCAGAGAGCGAGGCGATGACGGAGGCGATCAAACGCCTGCGGTGAATGTCAGTTCACTCCCGCGTTTCAACATCTTCTTCCTTTGTTACCTTGTGCGGACAGACGCATGGACGGATCGACGATCGGAAGGATGCAGCAAGATGAGCGACGCACCCGCACGCGCGATGACTCCCGTAGGCGTCAATCACCTTGTCCTCAACGTGCGCGATATCGACGTGGCGCATGAGTTCTGGACTGACGTGATGGGCTTCCGCCACATCGGATCGCTCAAGCCCCGTGAGGGCGGCGGTCGGATGACGATGCGCTTCTACAACGGCCTTTCCGAGAGCCACCACGACCTCGCGCTGGCCGAGATTATGGGCGAATCGGAAGAGTCGGACGACTGGTCGATGGCCCCGCGCCGTCCCGGCCTCAACCACCTCGCCATCCACTATCCCGATCGCGAGTCCTGGTTGAAGCAGATTGCCTTCCTCCAGGCCAGGGGCGTCAAGTTCAACCTGCGCATCAACCACGGGATGACGCACTCGGTCTATATCAACGACCCCGACGGCCACGGCATCGAAGTCCTGTACGAGCTGCCGCGCGAGCACTGGGAGGGCGACATCGACGGCGCGCTCAACTACGCCGAGGTCCTGCCGACCGAGGGTGAAGAAGCGCTGGTCGACGAACCCACGCCCGCCTTCACCAGCGGCGACTAGGTCCGACGACGGATGGCTATGCGCGACGGCGCGGCCTACCTGGCCGGGTTGAAGGATCAACGGCGTATCTGGCACAACGGCGCGCTGGTGAAGGATGTCACCACTGCGCCCGGCTTTGCCAACGCCGCCCGCACGATTGCCGCGTATTACGACTTCCAGTGCGATCCCGCCAATCGCGAGATCGTTGCCTACGAGGATGAGGACGGCGAACGCTCCCACCGCTCATTCAAGATCCCGCGCTCGAAGGACGACCTACGCAAACGCACGGCCGCCTACGCGGCCTGGGCCGAACACACCGGCGGACAACTCGGCCGCGCGCCCGACTACATGAATGCGGCCATGGCAGGCGTCGCCGCGGCCAGCCATCACTGGGGACAGAGCAAACCGGAGCTCGGCGAGCACGCCGAGCACATTCTCGACCATTGCCGCCGCAACGATGTCTGCCTGACCCATACGTTCGTCACTCCGCAGATCGACCGCAAGACGCCGCTCGGCGAGCAAGAACCATATCTCAACGCCGGGGTAGTGAAGCGCACTTCCGATGGCGTGATCGTGCGCGGCTCGAGAGTACTGGGAACGCTAGCGCCGTTCTGCGACGAAAACGTATCCTTCGGTCTGCCGATCATCAAGGGCGAGGCCGAGCTCAAGTACGCGCTCGGCTTCACGATTCCGGTCGATGCGCCGGGCCTGCACTGGGTCTGCCGCGACTCGTTCGACCCCGACCGCTCACGCCGCGACTATCCAGTCTCCAGCCGCTTCGAGGAGATCGATACTGTCGCCGTGTTCGACGATGTCGAGGTGCCCTGGGAGCACGTCTTTGACTTCCAGGATGAGCAGGTTCACAACGCGGCGCTCCTGGCCATGCAGTTTCAGGAGTCGTTGGGTCATCATGTGATCGTCAAGAACGTCGCCAAGACCCGCTTTCTGCTCGGTCTCGCCCACCTACTCGCCGAGTCGGCCCAGACCAACTCGTTCGTCAACGTGCAAATCCGGCTCGGCGAGATCGTGACGATGTTGCAGACGCTCGAATCAATCGCCATCGCAGCGGTTGAAGGATCTGTGGAGAATCCGGCGAACGGCGTGTGGTACTGCAACGCCAACGCCATCACCGCCGGCCTGCGCCTGTACCCCGAGTACTACGTCCAGATCATCGACCACATCAAGCAGATCGGCGGCAGCAACTTTATGGCTGCACCGTCCGAAGCAAACATGGAAGCCGTGACCGAGGCCGTCGGTCCGTCTGTCGAGCGCTACTTCAAGGGCGCCGCCGACATGACCGAGGAGGGCATCGAGAAAGTGCCGCTCTTCCGTCTCGCATGGGACGTCGTCGGCACTTCTCTTGCCGGCCGCCAGGAGCTCTACGAACGCTTCTTCTTCGGCGACCAGCAGCTGTCCAAGGCCAACTCCTACCAACGCTTCGACAAGGCCGAGGCTGTCGAGATGGTGAGGCGGCTGCTTGATCCCGAGTGGCTGAGCAAGTCTTGAACGGAACACCCTCGCTACATCTACGCACGTTGTATCTCTTCGATGCGGCCGGGCGGACCGAATCGACGCTGGAGCCGCAACCGACGGATGGGCCATCGCTCACGCTGATTCGCGGTCTCTCGAAGCGAGTCTGGGCGGTCGGATCGCGCGTCGCTCCTGGGCTTGCCGAGCAGCTGGATTTGCTGGCGGGGCGGGAACCGCCGCTCGAGGAGTGGCGTGATCCGCCGCGCTTCGCCGAGCGCTACCGCGCGCTTCTTGGTGGTGTTCTGGTCTCAGGGCCGGCGCTGGAGTTTCCCGATCGGATCGACGCGCCCGAAGGCGTCATCCTGATCGACGACGTGCGAGTGTTGCAGCGTCACTTCCCGGGTTGGACCGCCGAGGAGATATCTGGCCGCACGCCGATGGCTGCGGTCATGGTCGATGGGCACGCCGTGAGCCTGTGCGCATGTGCCCGGCGGACCGGCGAGGCGGCGGAGGCGAGCCTGGAGACGGCTGAGCCGTTTCGCGGGCAGGGTCTGGCCGAACGGGTCACCGCCGCATGGGCGATCGCAGTTCGAGAGTCGGGTCGGACGCCGCTGTACAGCACCTCGTGGGAGAACACTGCGTCGCTGGCTGTGGCGCGCAAACTGGGCCTGACGACATATGCGGCAAGTTGGAGCCTCTATCAGAAGTGACGGATGCGGAATCCCTGTTGCATTGACCCTGCCCGTCGACCGCGCCTAGCCTCGTTCCGTATCTCGCGCAGAGGGATTGGGGACGATATGGGACACCTCGATGGCAAGGTGGCGCTGGTCACGGGCGGCGCCGGTGGCATGGGTTCGCAGATCTGCAAGGTCTTTGCCGAGCAGGGAGCGGCGGTCGTCGCCTGCGACACCGGCTTCGATGTCGAAGGCCGCGCCGGCATGGACCCTTCAAAGGTCCAGGCGGTCGTTGACGACATCATTGTCAACGGCGGGCAGGCCGTCGCCGTCGCCGGCGACATCGCCGACATGGACACCGCTGAGCGCGCCGTGCAGACTGCGATCGACACCTTCGGCGACCTCGATATCCTCTGCTGCGCCCACGGCATCCTGCGCGAGCGGATGGTGTTCAACATGACCGAGGAGGAGTGGGACGAGCTGGTCCGCATTCACCTCAAGGGCTGTTTTGCGCCGACCAAGTTCGCGGCGATCCACTGGCGCGCCAACCGCGACAAGGGCAACCGCCGGATCATCTACTTCACCTCTTCCGCGGGTGTGCGCGGCGAAGCCGGACAGCCCAACTACTCTGCGGCCCATGCCGGCAAGATAGGCCTGTCGCTCTCCAACGCCGAGGCGCTTGAGCGTTACGGCGTCACCTCCAACTGCATTTCGCCTGCCGCCTCGACGCGGATGACCGACCGCGGCCGCGAAGTCGACCAGAGCGCCGACGCGCCCAGCCTCCGGGCCGCGGGCACGATGATGGACCCGGGCAACGTCACTCCCGTCGTCACCTATCTCGCCTCCGACGCTTCGGCCGATATCAGCGGGCGCGTCGTCGGCACGACCGGTGGGCGCCTCACCATTTGGAAGGAACCCGAATGGGAGCAGACGATCTGGAATGTCGATCCGTACTGGGACATCGACACGCTCTTCGACCTGATCCCGATGACGTTTGAACTTCAGGGCATGGGGCCGCCTCCCCGGCAGTTCCCTTAGCCGATACGGAGACCTCCCCTACACCGCGCAAGGCAGATCACGATGACTACTCCGGATTCCGACAACACGCCTCCTTTCGTCGGAAGGAGCGACCAGAAAGTGAAACACCTCGAAGGCCGGATCTGCATCATCACCGGCGGTGCCGGCGGCATCGGCTCCAACCTCTGCCGCGTCTTCGGCGAGCAGGGGGCGAAGATCGTCGTCGCCGACACCGGCTTCGATGTCGAGGGTCGATTCGGCATGGATGCCTCGAAGGTCGAGGCGATCGTCGACGAAGTCCGTGCCGCGGGCGGCGAGGCCGTGCCGTTCGTCGGAGACGTTGCCGACATGGACACGGCCGAGCGCATGGTCCAGACCGCGATTGACGAGTTCGGCGGACTCGACGTGCTCGTCTGCGCGCACGGCATCCTGCGTGAGCGGATGATCTTCAACATGACCGAGGACGAGTGGGACGGCCTCGTCCGCGCTCATCTCAAGGGCTGCTTCGCGCCAACCAAGTTCGCCTCGATCTACTGGCGCGCCAACCGCGACGGGGCGCAGCGGCGGATCATCTACTTCACCTCCGACGCCGGTATCCGCGGCGCGGCCGGTCAACCCAACTACTCCGCCGCCCACGCCGCCAAGCTCGGGCTGATGCGCTCCAACGTCGGCGCGCTGGGACGCTACGGCGTGACCACGAACTGCATCGCCCCGGGCGCATCGACACGCATGACCGACCGCGGGCGCGGCGTTGACGCCTCCGAGCCGGCGCCGTCCGAGTCGGCCGCCGGCACGGCGCGCGACCCCAAGAACGTTGCGCCGATTGTGGCCTGGCTCGCCTCGGATCAGTCCGACGCGGCCAACGGACGCATCTTCGGCGCGAGCGGACACCGCATCTCGTTGTTCTCGGAACCGGTGCTTGAGCGTTACCTGCACTTCGACGACAACAAGATCGACATGGACACGCTCTTCGACCTCTGGCCGCACACCCTCGGCGCAGGAGGCTTCCCTCGTAACAGCATCCGTCCCGGCCTCGTCTGATCGCAGGAAGCAACGACCTATTGCAACTGATTGCAATAAAGGTCGAGTCCCCATAGTCTGACCTCGCGCTTGTCACGGAGATCAGATCATGATGGGTTTCGACGTTCGCCGGCCTGCTGTCGTACTCTGCGCCGTCCTACTGCTGTTCGGCGCCGCAGCATGTTCCGACGATGCGGAGTCCGATGAGCTCCTCGTTGTCACGACGGTTGCGCCGCTTCGGAACATCATCGAAGAGGTTGGCGGCGACCGCATCTCCGTGATTGCCCTGGTTCCGGAAGGCACCAACAGCCACACCTTTGATCCCTCGCCGTCAGCGGTCGGGGAGATTGAGAGTGCCGACCTGATCATCATCAACGGCCTCAACCTCGAGTTGCCGACGTTGGAGCTGGCCGAAGCCAATGCCTCGGAGGACACGCCGATCGTGCTCCTGGGGGACCTGGCCGTCTCGCCCGACGAGTACGTCTTCGACTTCTCCTTCCCGGAGGAAGGTGGCAACCCAAATCCGCATCTCTGGACTGCGCCGGACCAGGCGGTCAAATATGCCGAGATCGTGCGGGCAGAGCTATCGAAGGTCGATCCGGACGGCGAGGAGTACTACAAAGCCAATGCCGAGCGTTTCATTGAGCGGCTGTGGGAGCTGGATGAGGTGATCGCGACGGTGACGCAGACGATTCCCGAGGCGCATCGCAAGCTGATCACCTATCACGACTCCTTCCCTTACTTCGCGCCGCGTTACGGACTGGAAGTGATCGGCGCAGTGCAACCGTCTGACTTCTCCGAGCCGTCGCCGCGCGAAGTCGCGGACCTGATCGCACAGGTGCAAGCGGCCGGCGTGCCCGCCATTTTCGGGTCGGAGGTGTTTCCCTCCGAAGTGCTGGACACAATCGCCGAGGAAGCCGGGGCCGTGCAAGTCTCTACCCTGTCCGACGACGACTTGCCCGGAGAACCCGGCGACGCGGAGAACACCCTGGTCGCGATGATGGTCGAAAACGTCCGCACCATGGTCACGGCGCTCGGCGGCGACGCCTCCGCCCTGGACGGCTTTGATGTAGGCAGCACGTGGCGACCATCGGAGTAAACGAACTGGTTCGGTTGGACGGCGTGGCTCTGGGCTATGAGGGACTCGTCGCCTTGCGCGATGTCAACCTGCGCATCGAGCCGGGCGAGCTGATCGGCATAGTCGGACCCAGCGGAAGCGGCAAGACGACGCTCCTGCGTGCACTGCTGGGCCAAACCGAAATCTACGCCGGCGAAGCCTTGGTCGCCGACAACACGCGAGTCGGATACGTACCCCAGGTCGAGACGGTCGATTGGAACTTTCCGATCACCGTCGAGCAGGTGGTGCTGCTCGGGCGATGGCGGACCCGGCGCTGGCTGCCCTGGGTCACTCGATCCGACCATGCCCGAGCGCACGAAGTGATGGAGCAGCTCGGCATTGCCGAGTTCGCACACCGGGCCATCCGCGCCCTGTCTGGAGGCCAACAGCAGCGGTCCTTTCTGGGACGGGCGCTGGTCGGATCGCCGGATCTGCTTTTGCTGGACGAACCGACCTCAGGCGTCGATATCAAGACCCGCCATGAAATCCTCCACCAACTGGTTGAGTTGAACGCGGCGGGCGTCACTGTGGTGCTGACCACGCATGACCTCAACGGCGTCGCCTCGCACCTGCCACGCCTGATCGCGCTCGGCGAAGAAACCGTGCTGGCCGACGGTCCGCCCTCCGAGGTGCTGCAACCCGACGTACTCGAACGCGCCTATGGTCAGCCGATGCTGGTCGTACGCAGCGGTCATGAGACTTATGTGCTGCCGGTCCCAGAGGAAGCGCCGGGCGCGCACGAGGGCGATGCCCTGCCGTTAGGCGAGGTCGAGGTGATCGCCGCGCCGGACCACGACGATGCTTGAGCCGTTCGAGTTCGGCTTCATGCAGCGCGCCATGGTCGCCGCCGCGCTCGTCGGCGGCGTGACCGCCGCCGTGGGCGTCTTTGTGATCCTGCGGCGGCTTGCCTACATCGGTCACGGGCTCGCGCACAGCATCTTTGGCGGGGCGGTGGTTTCATTCACCCTGGGCATCAACTTCTTTCTCGGCGCAAGCATCTGGGGCGCCTTCTCGGTCTTCCTGATCAACCAGGCGGCGCGACGGCGGCAGATCGGCGGCGACGCTGCGATCGGGATCATCACGACCGCCGCCTTCGCCATCGGCATCGCCGTGATCTCCCGCGCCAGGAGCTTTACCCGAGACTTTGAGGCTGCGCTCTTCGGAGAAATCCTGGGCATCACCTCACAGGACCTGTGGATGACCGTCGGTATGGTCCTGCTGATATCCGTCGTACTCTTCCTCTTCTGGAAGCAGCTGGTGTTTATCACCTTCGATCAGGATGTCGCCACCTCGTACGGCATCCCCGTGCGCTGGGTTGAGGCGATCTTCTCGCTGGTCCTCGCGGCAACGGTGGTCGCGGCGCTGCAGGTCCTGGGCGTGACCTTGATCGCGGCGGCGTTGGTGATCCCCCCGGTCGTCGCCCGCATGCTGACCGATTCCTTCCCGCGCATGTTCCTAATCTCCATTGCCATCGGCGCGGCGACCGGCTTCATCGGCGTCTACGTCTCCTGGTTCGTGGACGTGTCATCAGGCGCGACGGTCGTGCTGGTGCAGGCGGCCGTGTTCGCTCTGACATTGCTCTGGGGTGTGGTTGAGTCGAGGCGCGGTCGCAGCGCCACGCGCCGCGCTGAGCGGCTAGCCGGTCTCGAACGCGCGCTCAACGACTGAGCGCTCCGGCGCCGCGAAACCGAAGCTCTTTAGACTTGACATATGGTCAGCGACTCCCGGCCCGTCCCGCCCGATCCCCTGGACGATGCGCCGCCGCTGTTCGATCTCGCCGCTCTGGAAGAGGGACAACCTCCGCTCGATTCCGAGACCCTCGCCCGCGTCTCCGAGGCGCTCGCAGAGGTGGAGGGTCGAACCGAGCGTGGCTGGCTGTCCGACTGGCCGGCTGGGCCGACCGACACAGCCCCGCCGCCTCTGACCCTCGAGCCGCCGCCGCCACTCGAGTCGCTGCTTGACCCCGAAGACGATCTCCCGACAACGCAACCTCGACGCGTCGAGCAGAGCGAGCCTCCGAACCTGAGCGGATTGAGCCGCGAAGAAGTCGCGCAACGCGTGCTCGATGGACGCGTCAACCAGGACACCTCGAAGCAGCGCGGCGACGTTGACGTCATCGTCTCCAACGTCTTCACCTACTTCAACCTGGTCCTCTTCGGGTTGATCGGCATCCTGCTCGTGCTGGCGGTGACCGAACGAAAGACCGACCACCTCCAGGACGCTGCGTTCGTCGGCATGGTCGTGCTCGCCAATGTGCTGGTGGGGACGTTCCAGGAACTGCGCGCCACGCGCAAGCTGCGCCAGCTCGTCGCCCTCACAGCACCGACGGCGACCGTGGTGCGCGGCGGCGAGGAGGCTGAAGTCCTGGCGACGGATGTGGTCGAGGACGATCTCGTTGTCCTGCGCAGCGGCGATCAGGTCGTGGCCGACGGTCCTGTGGTCTGGGCCGTGGCCGAACTGGATGAGTCGATCCTCACCGGCGAGACCAGCTCGGTCCGTCGCGGGCCGGGCGACGACCTGGAGTCGGGCGCGTTCTGCGTCGGCGGCTCCTGCTACTACCGTGCTGCCCGCGTCGGTGACCAATCCCGCGCGGTGCGCGAAACCCGCGACGCCCGCGAACTGACCCGAACCGAGACCCCGCTGCAGCTTCGCTTCAAGCGCATCCTTGACGGCCTGATCGTCGCCACCGCGATTCTCGGCTTGCTGATCCTGATCTCATTCCTGATCACCGGCCGTGAGTTCGACGAAGCGGTCAAGGCGACGATCGCAACCGCGACATCCGTCGTGCCGGAGGGATTGATGCTGGGCTTCACCGTCGCCTTTGCCGTCGGCGCACTGCGCGTCTCGCGGCTCGGCGCAATCGTGCAGGACAACACCGCGGTGGAGGCGCTCAACTATCTCGACACCATCTGCCTCGACAAGACTGGAACGATTACTGCCAACCGACTCCAGGTCGACGACGTCCGCTGGGCGCCCGGTGGAAGCGCGCTGGTCGGATGGCTGGGTGCATTCGCCACCTCAACTTCGGCCAACAACCGCACTGCTCAGGCACTCGACGCGGCCTTCGCGCTCCAGTCGAACGGCGCGGAGTCGGTGGCAGAGGAGCCGTTCAACTCAGAGCGCCGCTGGAGCGCGGCGCGCTTGCGTGTGGATGGCGAGGATCGAGTCTTTGTGCTCGGCGCGCCTGAGCGTTTGCTCCGCTCGGAGGGTGATGACTCCGATGTCCGGGACGAGCTGCTTGCGGAGTACGAGCGCGCTGCGGAGCGCGGCTTGCGCGGCGTCGTCTTCGCCGAGGCCGCCGCCATGCCCGACGCAGAGACCGACACCCTGCCCCGGCTGCGAATCGTCGCGTTGATCACCGTCGCGGACGAGTTGCGCCCGGAGATCGCGAACGCCTTCCGCATGATGAAGGAATTCGAGATCGAACCAAAGATCATCAGCGGCGACAACCCGGCGACGGTCGCCGCCCTGATCCAGCAACTCGGCATCCGGCTCGACGGCGGGTTGATCAGCGGAACCACGCTGTCTCGGCTCAAAGAGGACGAACTGGCCGACGCAGTTGAGGAGAACTCGGTCTTCGGCCGCATCGCGCCCCAGCAAAAGGAACAGATCGTGGCGGCGTTGCAACGCAACGGCCACTACGTGGCCATGGTTGGCGACGGGGCCAACGACGTGCGCGCGCTGCGCCAGGCCGATGTCGGCGTGGCCATGGAGTCGGGAGCGAGCACGGCCAAGGGGGTCGCGTCCATCGTGTTGCGCAACGACTCCTTCGAGGCGCTCGTCCAGGGCACCGGCATTGCACAGAGCGTGCTCGGCAATGCCTCGCAACTCTCGAAGCTGTTCGTCACCAAGAGCTTCTACGCCTTCTTGATCATCTTCATCTCCAACATGATGGGGCTGGAGTTCCCGTTCCTCCCGCGCCATGGATCGCTGACCGCGCTGTTCACGCTGGGCGTACCGGCCGTGTTCATCACACTGACCAAGCCGCCGCGCGCCGCAGGCCACGACTTTCTCTCGTCCACTATGCGTTTCGCGATCCCGGCGTCGCTGGCGCTCGCAATCTCGGCGGTCGCCGTCCACTTACTCACGGAGGGCATCCTCGGGCGTCCGGTCGAGGACGCGCGAACCCTGGTCTCGACCACGATCGGCATCGTCGGGCTGGCCTACATGGTCGAAGTGATCGGCTACCAGGGCGCCACCCGCGACAGCCTGATGCGCCCGGCGCTGGTCACCTTCTTTGGCGTCGCATTGCTCGGCGCGTTCATTCTCACGCTCTACACGCCGCCGCTGCGCAACTTCTTCGACTTCTCGCCGCTCTCCGCCGCCGAGTGGGCGATCATCGCCTTCGCCGTCACGTTCGCCATGGTCGGCAAGTGGGCACTGTCGACCTATGCCGAGCAGATCATGCGTCGCCTCACCGGGCAGAAGTACGAGGAACTCGCCTCGCGCGGCCGCGCGATCTAGCCGGCGTATAGCTCCGCCAACTCAGGATCTTTGCTCGCCAACATCTCAGCTAGGTCAAGCAGCACGCGGCACTGCTTGTAAGTGGCGTCGTCCTGCATCTTGCCGTCGACTACGGCGACGCCTCCGGAACCGCCGGCTTCCTCCATCGCCGCAACGACCCGCCGCGCGAACGACACTTCATCCGGATTGGGACGGAAGACCGCCTTGGCGATGGGAATCTGATTCGGGTGCAGCGTCCAGGCGCCGACGCAGCCGAGGATGAAGGCGGCACGGAACTGGTCCTCGCATCCGATCGGATCGGAGAAGTCGCCGAACGGCCCATAGAAGGGATAGATCTCGTTGGCCGCGCAGGCGTCGACCATTCGAGCCAGCGTGTAGTGCCACGGATCCTGGATGTAGGGCGTGCGCGGCGCCGACTCGTCGTCCGGGTCGGCGTCGGTGCGCACTACGTAGCCCGGATGCGGCCCACCCACGCGCGTAGTCTTCATCCGCCGCGAGGCCGCCAGGTCGGACGGCCCCAGGCTCATGCCCTGCAGTCGCGGACTGGACTGCGCGATCGCTTCGACGTTGGAGACGCCCTCGGCCGTCTCCAGGATGGCGTGGATCAGGATCGGCCGCGTGAGTCCGTTGCGGGCCTCAAGCTGCGCAAGCAAGAGATCGAGGAAGCGAATCTCCTCCGGTCCGTTGACCTTGGGCAGCATCACCGTGTCGAGCACGCCGCCGATCTCGGCAGTCAGCTCCAGCATGTCGTCGAGGAACCAGGGGCTGTCGACCGCGTTGACCCGAGTCCACAGCCTGGTCGCGCCGAGATCGAGCGACCGGCCCACCTCGATCAGCCCGGCCCGCGCCGCTTCCTTGGCGTGCGGCGGGATCGCGTCCTCGAGGTTGCCCAGCAGGATGTCGACCGTCGGCGCGAGTTGCGGCAGCCGGTTGCGGATGCGCTCGTTTGACGGATCGAAGAAGTGAATCATCCGCGAGGGGTAGGTCGGAATCTCGCCCGGGGGCGACGGCGCTCCGAGAACAAGCGGACGGAAGAACTGTCGGGGCGTGGGCATAGGTCAGGCTCCTGGATTGGCTCTTGAGCAAGCGTATCTGCACCTGCACCTGCCACACCTGACCCAGAGCTTGGCAATGACGGCGCTGCGCCTATGATCGGAGAGGCGTGAACGATCCGTGAAGGAGGAGAGAAGTGGCAACTGATCTGACCCTGGGGGCGGTGCTGCCAACCAATGAAATCGGCGGCGATCCCTCGGCGATCCGAGACTATGCGCAGGCCGTCGAAGGCATGGGCTTTGACCACCTGCTGATCTACGACCACGTGCTCGGCGCCGATCCGTCGGTGCACCGGATGAGCGGTCCCTACACGGACGAGCATCCCTTCCACGAAGTCTTCGTCACGCTCGGGTTCATCGCCGCCTGCACTCGTGACCTCGGGCTGGCGACGGCAGTGGTCATCCTGCCTCAGCGCCAAACTGTCCTTGTGGCCAAGCAGGCGGCGCAGTTGGCCGTGCTCTCGAACAATCGCTTCCGACTCGGCGTGGGCAGCGGCTGGAACCAGGTTGAGTACGAAGCGCTGAACGAGAACTTCCGTAACCGCGGACGTCGGCAGGAAGAGCAGATCGAACTGATGCGGCAGCTCTGGAACAACCACCTCGTCGATTTCGAGGGCGAGTTCCACAAGGTCACGGCCGCCGGGATCGAGCCGCGACCGAACGACCCAATCCCGGTCTGGTTCGGCGGCGCTCACGACCTCCAGCTCCGGCGCGCGGCGAAGATCGGCGACGGCTGGTTCCCGGTCGGCGCACCCAACGCGGACTCGGCCGCGATGGTGGACGCGATCAAGGGATACCTGCGCGAGAACGGCCGCGACCCGGCCGGGTTCGGCATTGAGCCTCAGGCGCAGATTCGCGGCGGCAATCCCGAGCTGTGGGTGTCGCACGCGCAGCGCTGGGCCGACCTCGGCGCGACCGCCATCTCAATTGCCACGATGAACGCCGGTCTGCCCGACATCGACGCCCACATCGAGGCCGTGCGTCAGTACCGCGAAGCGGTTACCGCCTAGACCCTCCCCTCTGTGGCGGTGTCACGGAGTCGCGGATGGTGCCGACCGACCCTGCGCCGCCACGGCGGCCGCCGCCTCGGCGGCTGCGTCTTCACCGGCGAGGTAGCCGCGCTCGCTCACGCTTAAGTCGCGGTCGAGCGTATAGGCGAGGGGCATGCCGGTGGGGATGTTCAGACCTACGATCTCCTCGTCGGAGATCGACTCCAGGTGCTTGACGATGGCGCGGATGCTGTTGCCGTGCGCGGCAATCAGCAGCCGCTGACCGTCGCGGAGCGCAGGCGCCGCGTTTGACTCCCACCAGGGCAGCACGCGCTCCAGCGTCAGTTTCAGAGACTCGGCGGCCGGCAATGCGCGCTGCGGCGCGTGCCGATAGCGACGGTCGAAGCGTGGATGATCGGGATGGTCGCGGTCCAACGGCGGCGGCGGGATGTCGTAGGAACGGCGCCAGATGAGCACCTGATCTTCGCCGTGCTCGGCCGCCGTCTCGGCCTTGTTGAGACCCTGCAGGGCGCCATAGTGGCGTTCGTTGAGTCGCCATTCCCGTTCGACCGGCAGCCACGGCGCCTCGATCTCGTCGAGGATGATCCAGAGAGTGTGGATCGCCCGCTGCAGCACCGACGTCCAGGCCGCGTTGAACTCGATCCCGGCTTCTCGGATCTGTCGTCCCGCAGTGTGCGCCTCGGCAACGCCCTGTGTTGTCAGGTCGACATCGATCCAGCCGGTGAAGCGGTTTTCCAGGTTCCACTGGCTCTGACCGTGCCGCACCAGGACCAGGTTGGCATCGTTGGCATCGTTGGCACCGTCCGACATGACCACAGGCTACCCTGCGTGTGCCGACAGTCCGCCGCGGAGGCTGGGGAGAGTTTCGCGTGAGTGACTCGCAGCAATCGTCGGACACCGTCTTCGGCGCGATCGTGCGCGGCGAGATTCCTGCCGAGATCGTCTATGAAGACGAGGACTGCATCGCCTTTCGCGACCTCAATCCACAAGCTCCGGTGCATGTCCTCGTCATTCCCCGCATCGTAATCAGCGGGTTGCAAGAGGCCGACCAGGCCGATCCCGCGCTGCTCGGACACCTGATGCAGGCGGCGCAGACCGTGGCTCGGCAGGAGGGCCTGGAAACGAGCGGCTGGCGAGTGGTCGTCAACGTCGGGGAAGCGGCCGGTCAAACCGTCCCGCATCTTCACATGCACGTGCTCGGCGGTCGCGCGCTGACCTGGCCGCCTGGTTGATTGAGACGTCATGGACGCGTTGCTCAAGGTCACCGATCTGGACAAGCATTTCGGCGGACTGCGCGCCTGCGACCAGGCCTCCTTCGATGTCGAACCGGGTCAGATCGCCGGCATGATCGGTCCCAACGGCGCGGGCAAGACGACCGCGTTCAACTGCGTCGCCGGATTCCTCAAGCCCGACGCCGGCAGCGTCCGCTTTGACGGCCGGGACGTGACCGGATTCCCACCCCACCGGATGTTCAGCAACGGTCTGGTCCGCACGTTTCAGATTCCCCAGGAGCTCGAGACGATGACCGTGCTTGAAAACCTGATGCTCGCCGGCGAGCGGCAGTCCGGCGAGCAGGTCTGGCGCAACTGGCTCGTGCCCTGGCGGGTGCGCGAAGAGGAGCAGCGGCTGGAGGCGCGCGCACACGAAGTGTTGGCCCAGACGCAGCTCGGTCACCAGGCGTACACTCGCGCGGGCGCGCTCTCGGGCGGCCAGCGCAAGCTGCTCGAACTCGCGCGCGCCCTGATGGCCGAGCCGAAGATGATCCTGCTCGACGAGCCCGGAGCCGGCGTCAACCCCGCCCTGGTCCTTCGGCTGGCCGAGCACATCCGCGAACTGCGGGAACGGCTCGGGCTGACCTTCCTGATCATCGAACACAACCTCGACTTCGTCCGTCAACTGTGCGAGCCCGTGATCGTCATGGCCCAGGGACAAGTCCTGGCGATCGGCACCGCCGATGAGGTGCTCGCCGATCCCGAGGTCCAGGCCGCTTACTTGAGCGGACGACGTCCATGACGACGCGAAGTCCATTGCTGCGGGTCGAACAGTTCAGCGGCGGCTACGTCGAAGGGATCGAAATCATCCACGATGTTGAACTGGATCTGTTCCGGGACGAGATCCTGACGATCATCGGTCCCAACGGCGCGGGAAAGTCGACGCTGCTCAAGGCGATCGTTGGCGCGCTGCCGTTCGAGCGCGGACGGCGGTTCTTCGGCGGCGAGAATGTGAGCGGTTGGTCGACGCCCCGCATGATCGCCTCCGGCGTCGGCTATGTGCCGCAGATCGACAATGTCTTCACCTCGATGTCGATTCGCGAAAACCTCGAGATGGGCGGCTACATGCGCAAGGACGGTCTGCGCGAACGGATCGGCGAGGTCCTGGCGATGTTCCCCGACCTCGAGAGCCGACCCGGTGAGCGGGCGAGCAGGCTCTCCGGCGGACAACGCCAGATGCTCGCCATGGCCCGCGCGCTAATGCTTGATCCGGTCATGCTCTGCCTCGACGAGCCGACCGCGGCACTCTCGCCGGCTGCTCGCGGCGAGCTGCTTAGCCGCATCTACCAGATTCACATGAGCGGCGTCGGCATCCTGATGGTGGAGCAGAACGCGACCGAAGCGCTGGTCTGGTCCGATCGCGGCCTGGTCATGGTTGACGGGGAAAAGGCGATTGAAGGATCCGGGCGCGAGATGTTGACTAGCCCGGAAGTCGGACGCGCGTTTCTCGGCCAGGACGAGGGAGAGGGGTTCACCCTGGAGGAGGGGAGCCGGCAATAGATATCGCGCAACTGGTCACGGTCGGCATCATCGTCGGTTCGATCATCGCCCTCGGCGCCATGGGTCTGACCCTGGTCTACGGCGTGCTCGGCGTCGGCGACTTCGCCCACGGCGACAAGATGGGCTGGGGGATGTTCCTGGCTTTCTTCGTCGTCTCGTCCGAGGGCGCGAACCTCGGATTCGCCGGGGGACAGTTCGGCTCGCTGTCGTTCGGCTGGGGGCTGGTTGTGGGCATCCTGGTGGCGATGCTCGGCGTGGCCGCGCTTTCGCTCGTGCTTGAACGGCTTGTATTCCGACGTTTGCGCGCTGCAGGCGGCACGTTCTTCGTCTTCGCCATCGCCTCGCTGGGCATTTCGATCGGCCTGCGCGCGATCATCCAGCTGATCTGGGGACCGTCCAACTTTCGCTACACCCCAGGAATCCATCCGGCTACCGAGATTCTCGGCGGGATCAAGGTCAAGCCGGACCAGTTCTTCATCGTCGGCGTCACGATTCTCGCCGCCGTGTTGCTCTACTGGCTGCTCTATCGCACCCGCTTTGGCAAGGCGATGCGCGCAACCGCTGACAATCCCGGACTGGCCGAGGCCTCGGGGATCGATACTGGTCGGATCCGTTACGGCACCTGGATCGTGGGCGGGATGCTGGCGGCGCTCGCCGGAGTCATGCTCGGACTGCAGGCCGAGGTCCGCTTCGACGCCGGGTTCCGGCTGCTGCTGCCGCTGTTCGCCGCCGTGATCCTGGGCGGGATCGGCAATCCCTGGGGCGCGCTCTTCGGCGGGCTGCTGGTCGGGATCGCCCAGGAGGTCTCGACGCAGTGGATCAACACCGGCCTCAAACCGGGCATCCCCTTTGTGATCGTGATTGTTGTCCTGTTGTTGCGGCCTCGCGGACTCTTCGGGCAGGCGCGCTGAGATGGAACAACTGATCGTCACGCTGGTCACGTTCGATGGCGCCGTCAACTGGACGGTTGGCTTCCTGACCACGGTGGCGATCTTCGCAATCCTCGCGCTGGCGCTCAACGTGCAGTGGAGCGTCGGCATCCTCAACTTCGGCGTCGCCGCCTTTTTCATGGTCGGCGCCTATGTCTCGGCCGTGCTCACGCTTCCCCCGCCTGAGGGGCTGGAAGCGTACGTCGCAGGCTGGGGATTGCCGATTCCCGTCGGTTGGATGTTTGCTGCCATAGCCGGCGCGGTGCTGGCCCTGCTGCTTGGCATTCCCACGCTGCGGCTGCGCGACGACTTCCTGGCTATCGCGACCATCGGCGTGGCTGCGATCCTGCGCAGCATCGCCAACTCGGTCGAGGGGCTGGTCAACCGCAGCCGCGGGCTCAACGGGATCGACGGCCTGCTGCAGGACGAGGTCAGCGGCGGCGGATACCGCTGGGTCGAACTCGCCATCGCGCTGGCAGTGTTGATCGTGGTTTACTGGCTGGTTTCGCGGGCTACTGCGTCGCCCTGGGGACGGGCGCTGCGCGCGATTCGCGACAACGAGGACACGGCCAGAGCGTCGGGCAAGAACACAGTGCGGTTCCGCATGGTCGCCTTTGTCCTCGGCGCCATGTTGATGGGACTCGGCGGCGCGATCTACGCGCATCGAAGCGGGACAATCTCGCCGCTCACGTTCTCCGATCTGCTGGGTACCTTTTTCGTCTGGACAATGCTGATTGTGGGCGGCAGCGGCAATCACCGCGGCGTCGTGCTCGGCGCGTTGGTGGTCGGCTTCTTCTGGTTCGGGACGCCGTTGATCCAGGAGAGCCTGCCTGACTGGCTCGGCAGCCGCGTGTTCCAGGTCCGTCAACTGCTGATCGGCGTGCTGATCGTCGTCTTCCTGCTCTGGCGGCCGCAAGGTCTCCTGGCCGAACGGAACCGCGTCAGCCGATTCGTCTCGGAGGGTCCGGACAATCAGGGCGACGAGCGGGCAACGATCTTGCAACGAGCGCGGCGTGCAATGTCTCGTTGACCCGGTCAGCTATTCGCCGTACGGAATGACGCCGGTGTCCTCGATGCCGCCCTGGGCGGTGAAGCGCCATATGCCGACGAATCCGCGCGCGAGATCGCCGTTCTCGTCCCATTCGAGCGATTGGGCGGCGCCTTCATAGTCGATGTCCTCGCCGTTACGCGCCGCTTCGAGGCCCAGGCGAATGCTGCCGACATCGGCCACGATCACCTGACCCGGCGCGCCGCCGATTCGACGGAGCTGATCGCGGATGGCCGCGCCGTCGGTAGAGCCAGCGGCCTCGGCCGCGAGCGCGAAGGCGACCGCCGCGTCGTAGGCCTGCTTGGTGTACGGGAAGCCGTAAGGTCGCTCATACTCCTCAATGAACGCCGACTCCCAGAGCAGTGCCGACTCCGTGCCGGGAGCAGTTCCGGGTGCGGTGCCGTGCATGTCGCCCAGATGCTCGGGCCCGATTGCCTCCATCAGGCTCGGGTTGCGGCTCGTCGGTCCGAAAACGAAGCGGTTGTAGAGGTCGTTCTCGATAGACTCCCGCAGGATGATTGTGCCTTCCGGGACGTAGGCCAGCATCACCAGCGCCTCCGGCTCATTCTGTAGCGACCGCTGGATCTCGCTGAGATACGTGGTCTGCTGCGGAGCCACGGCGACCTTCACGACCTGCCCGGCCCAGCGCTCGATGAATGCCTCGGCGAACGAATCTGCGATCCCCTGTCCCCATGCGTCGTCGCGATAGATCACGCCGACGTTTGTGTAGCCCTGCTCGCTGACCAGTTGCGCCAGCGCCGGACCCTGGACCTTGTCGTTGAGCGTGGCCCGGAAGAGGAAGTCGTTATCCGCCGCGACCGCGAGTTGTGGCGAGGAGGACGCGGGCGAGATCTGCGGAATGCTGGCCGGACCGGTGATGCTCTCGGCAACCGCCAGCGAGTTGGTGCTGGAGTGCGCCCCCACGATCACATGCGCGCCTTCGATCTCGATCATCCGCCGCGCTTCCTCAATGGCGATGGTCGGATCAGTGTTGGTATCGCCAATCACGAACTCAACAGGCTGCCCGAAGACGCCGCCGGCCGCGTTGATCTGTTTGATCGCGAGCAGGAAGCCGTCGCGCATCTCGACGCCGATCTCGGCGAGCCCGCCGGTCAGGTCGCCGAGAAAGGCAATCTTCAGCGGCCCCGGTGCGCCGTCCGATTGAGCGGACGCGTCAGTCTGCTGTGACTGTGCCTGTTCCGCTTGAGCCTGCCGATCGGCCGTACCCGCCTGCTCGGACGGCGCGTCATCGCTCGAGCAGGCAGCCGTGAGCAGCGCGAGAATCGCGGCGACGCTCGCCGCGAGGACCAGGAGTTGACGCATTCGACGCCCCGCTCGGCTATTCGGTCAGGTCGAATGCGGTCACGCTGATCTCGACGATTTCGCCGCCTTCGTAGGCCCAGACGCCGATGTAACCCGACGTGATGTCGCCGTTTTCATCCCAGTCGAGCGACGTCGCGGCGCCTTCGAGGTCGACCTGCCAACCCTCAGCCACGGCAGCCAGCGCGGCGCCGACGCCTTCTCCGCCGATCGCGTACGGATCGCCCGGCGGACCGGCGACGGAGCGGAGGCTGTCGCGGATCGCGGCCGAGTCCAGCGAGCCTGCGGCCTGCGCCGCCACACCGATCGCTATTGTCGCGTCGTAGGCTTCGGCGACAAACGGCAACGGTGACAACTCGCCGTACTCGGCGATGTAAGCCTGGTTGAACAGCAGCAACGCCGGCGACTCCGGTCCTGCCGACGGAGCGGTGCCTCTCATGCCCTCGAGATATTCGCCGCCGATGGCGTCAACCAGCTCCTGGCTCTTGCTGCCGTCAACGAACAGGAACTCGTCGAACAGCCCTTGCTCGAGCGCCTCGCGGATAAAGATCTCGGCTTCCTGCGGGAAAGCAATCACGATCAGTGCTTCGGCCCCGTTGTCGGCGGCCTGCTGCAGTTCGGCTAGGTATGTCGCCTGACGTGGCTCAATCGAGACCAGGTTGGCGTCGCCGCTCCAGGAGGAGTTGAACGCCTCTGCCAGACCCTGACCGTACGGGTCGTTGAGGTAGATCACGCCGACGTTGCTGTAGCCCTCGTCGGCCGCGAGCTGCGCCAGGACCGGGCCCTGCGCCGCGTCGGAGACGGTACTGCGGAAGAGGAAGTCGTTGTCTTCGGCGATTGTCAGTTGTGGCGAGGTCGCCGAAGGCGATATCACCAGCACGCCGGCATCTGCCGCCACCGATTCGACGACGGCGAGCGTGATGGCCGAAGACAGCGGTCCCACGATGGCATGCACACCCTCGACTTCAATCAGGCGGCGAGCTTCTTCGGTTGCCTGGGTTGGATCGAGCGCCGTATCCCCGGTGACGAGTCGCACCGGGTGTCCCAGGACACCGCCGGCGTCGTTCAGCTGTTTCACCGCCAGTTCGACGCTGCTCTGGATTGACGGTCCGAACTCAGCCAGTGGTCCTGAGAAGTCGGCAAGCAGTCCAATCTTGAGCGGCTCGTCCGAGACCACGGGGGCGGCCTCGGCTTCCGCGCCCGGCGTCACGACCAGCGGACCGCCGCTCAGGTCGAACGCGGTGACGCTGACTTCCGCGATCGTGCCTTCGGCGTACTGCCAGACGCCGATAAAGCCGGTGGCGATGTCTCCGTTGACGTCGAAGTCGAGCGAGGTGGAAGCGCCGGCGATGTCGATATCCTCGCCCGCGCGGATGGCGGCGAGCGCCTCGGCGACGCCGTCGGCGCCCGCCTGGATAGTGCTGCCCGGGGGTCCGGCGACCGCGCGCAGGCTGTCGCGGATCGCTGCTCGGTCGTCGCGGCCCGCGTGCTCGGCGGCGAGGGCGACCACGAGCGCAGCATCGTATGCCTGTGCCACGAAGGGCTCATCTGCGCCCTCACCGAATTCGGCGGCGAAGTCTGCGCGGTAGTTGAGCAACGCTTCGGTCTCGGGCCCCGAAACCGGCGCTGTGCCTTGCATGCCGTTGAGGTACTCGCCGCCGATGGCGTCGATCAGGTCCTGGCTCTTGTTGCCGTCGGTGAAGATGAAGTGCTCGAACAGTCCCTGTTCCAGCGCTTCGCGGATGAACACTTCCGACTCAGGCGGGAACGCCATCGCCACGAGCGCCTGCATCCCGCCCGAAGCTGCCTGCTGAAGTTCGGCAATGTAGGACGTGCGGCCGACCTCGATTGCGACGAAGTTGGCGCTGCCCCCCCAGGAAGATCCGAATGCGTCCGCCAGGCCCTGTCCCCAGGCGTCATTGCGGTACAGCACGCCCACCTGGCTCAGACCCTGGTCCGCCGCCAGTTGCGCCAGGACCGGGCCCTGTGCCGCATCGGATGGTGAACTGCGGAACAGGAAGTCGTTGTCTTCGGAAATGGTGATCTGCGGTGAGGTGGCCGACGGCGAGACGACGAGCACGCCCGCGTCGGCGGCGACGGACTCGACCACAGCCAGCGTGATTGACGAAGCCAGCGGCCCGACGATGGCGTGCACGCGTTCGACTTCAATCAGCCGCCGCGCCTCCTCGGTCGCCTGGGTCGGGTCGAGCGCGGTGTCGCCAAAGACGATCTCCACCGGCTGGCCCCAGACGCCGCCGGCCGCGTTGACCTGGCGGATCGCCAGTTCGAATCCGCGCTGCATGGAGAGGCCGTATTCCGCCAGGCCGCCGGAGAAATCGGCGAGGAAGGCGATCTTCAGCGGTCCTTGCGCGGCGGCCGGAGCGGGCTGCTCCTGCTGTTGTGCAGGCTGCGCCTGTTGCGCATCGTCTTGCGATGGCTGCGGCTGCTCCTGTTGCGCCGCCGAAGACGGCTGCTGAGCCTGTTGCTCGTCGTCGCCACAGGCAACAAACAATCCCATTGCCAAGGCAGCGAGCAATGTGATCGCGAACCATCGAATGCCCAATCGGGGGAATGAACTCATGGCATACATACCTTCCCGCATGTAACGAGGTCACGTCTCAACGTGACATGGTGACATGCAGATTATCGACTCGGCGCCCAATGGGTCAGCAGCCGCTCGCCGGTCGGAGCGCATAGCCTGACACAGAGTGTGTTTGTCGATCCAACGCAGCAGGATGCAGGCAATCAGTCGTCGAACGCGCTGAGTACTTCGCTATCGAACTGCTCGTACAGCCTGGGGTTGTTGGGAATCGATTCGAACACGAACCCCTGTATGCCGACCGCCTCATACTGCTCAAACACGCGGATCAGGTGCTCCGCCGGACCGATCGGCAAGTGTTGCAGTTCGTCTTCAGCCATCCCTTCGCCGTGGATCTGACTCAGGCGGTCGATTTTGTGCTGCTCGTAGACCAACGCGGGTCGCATCACTGTGGTCAGGGTGATCTCGGACGGATCGCGCCCGGCGTCGGCGCAGTGGCGGTGAATGACCTCGATCAGCCGCGCGACCTGTTCCGGCGTGCCGCGGATGTTGCAGATGTCGCCATGACGGGCCAGTGTGCGCAGGGTGCGCCGCTCACCGTTGCCGCCGATCATGATCTGCACGAAGCCGCCCGGATGATCCGGATGCGCGCGAGGCGCGAACGGCGCGTTGTTGAGCTGGTAGTGCTCGCCCTGGAAATTGACCCGGCCTGCGCTGTGTAGCAGCGAGCGGATCAGCTCGGCGGCCTCTTCAAGTCGGTCCGAGCGTTCCTTGATTGAGGGGAAGTCCCAGCCGTAGAAGCCGTGCTCGCGGGCATGGCCCGCCGCGCCCAGCCCGAGGATGGCGCGGCCGCCAGTGTTGTGATCGAGCGTCGCGGTCATCTTGGCCACGAGGCTGGGACTGCGGTAGGTCACCGCCGACACCAGCGTGCCCAGCATCAGCGTGGAGGTCGCCTCGCCAAGCGCAGCAAGCGACATCCAGCCCTCGAGCGAGTCTCCGGTCTCGTCCATGAAGTCCAGCGGCGGCACGAAATGGTCATAGGTCCAGGCCGAGTGCCAGCGCGTCGCATCCATCGTCTGGGCGACGTCCCGCATCAGTGAGAAGTCGGTCTGATTGCCGGGAATCTGAGCCCCGAATGTGAGTCGCATGCTCATCGTTGCACCTTGCCACGTTATTGTTCAGTCGTCGAACGCGCTCAGCACCAGCTCGTCGAACTGCTCGTAGAGCCGCGGATTGTTCGGGATCGATTCGAACACGAATCCCGTGACGCCCACCGCCTCATACTCCTGGAACAGGCTGACCAGGTGCTCAGCCGGGCCAATCGGCAGCCGTTCGCGCTGGTCGTCACTCATCTCAGCGCCGTGGACCTGGCGAAGCCGGTCGATCTTGTGCTGCTCGTCGACCAGTGCGGGCCGCATCACGGTGGTCAGGGTGATCTCTGACGGATCGCGTCCCGCGTCCTCGCAGTGGCCGCGAATCACGCCGATCATGTCGGCAACCTCTTCGGGCGTGCCGCGCACGTTGCAGATGTCGCCGTAGCGAGCCAGCGTGCGCAGGGTGCGGCGGGCGCCGTTGCCCCCGATCATGATCTCAATGGCCTCGCCCGGGTGGTCGGGATGCACCCGAGGCGCAAAGGGAGCGTGGTCGAGCCGGTAGTACTTGCCCTCGAACTGGACCTGTCCCTCGCTGCGGAACAAGGCACGGATCAGAGCGGTCGCCTCTTCCAATCGGTCGGAACGCTCCCGCAGCTCCGGGAAGTCCCAGCCATAGGCGGCGTGCTCGCGTTCGTGCCAGGCCGCGCCCAGACCGAGGATCGCCCGTCCGCCGGTGTTGTGGTCCAGCGTCGCCGTCATCTTGGCCAACAGACCGGGGTTGCGATAGGTCACGCCCGAGACCAGCGTGCCCAACATCAGATTGGATGTCGCCTCACCCAGCGCGGCCAGCGTCATCCAGCCTTCCAACGAGTCTTGCGTCTCGTCCATGAAGACCAGCGGCGGGACAAAGTGGTCGTACGTCCAGGCCGAGTGCCAGCGCGTCGCATCCATCGTCTGCGCCACATCGCGCATCAGGGAAAAGTCCGTCGAGTTGCCGGGGATCTGCGCCCCGAAGGTCATCCGCATCGCCATAGGTATGCTCCTGTGATTCAGTCTCTCCACCCGCAAAACGGGGGGAGATGTCCCGTAGGGACAGAGGGGGGCTCCCCCCTGCCATGCTGCCGCGTTGCTCAGCCTAGTTCCCCCCGTAGATCGGCGGCCGCTTCTCCGCGAACGCCCTCGGACCCTCCTTGAAGTCCTCCGTCTTGCGGATGTGCGCCGAGAGCAGTTCCTCCATCCGGATCCCCTCGTCGATCGGCAGCGACAGGCCGCGTACGGCCGCCTCCTTGATCGCCCGTTGGGTCAGCGGTGCGCCGGCCGTCAGCTTCTCCGCCCAGGCACGAGCCGTCGGTATCACTTCGTCGGCGGGGACGACTCGGTTGACCAGCCCAATCTCGTACGCCCGCTGCGCGTCAATGTGCTCGCCCATCAGCAGCAGCTCCATCGCCGCCGACCAGGGCAACTGGCGCGTCAGCCGCTGCGTCGCACCCAGCGTCGGAACGATGCCGCGAATCACCTCGGGCAATCCGAATTGCGCGTGCTCGGCGGCGATCCGCAAATCGCAGGCTGACAGCAGCGTCAGCCCCGCCGCCAGGCAGTAGCCGTTGACCGCCGCGATCATCGGCTTCCAGATCTGCATGCCGCCGTCAATCGTGTTGCGCAGCGAGGGCTGAAACACGGGCCAGTTCACGCCCAGGGTCCCCGGTCGCGTGGGAATTGTCTTCTTCAGATCGGCCCCGGCGCAGAATGCGCGTTCGCCGGCGCCGGTCACGATCCCGACCCAGATGTCCGGGTTGTCACGGATCTCGACCCAGATTTCAGCCAGCGACGCAATCGTCTCCGGATCCAGCGCATTCATCGCTTCGGGACGGTTGAGCGTGACCGTGGCGATGCGGTCGGACAGTTCGAAGTTGACGGTGTCTGTGGTGAGTTCTGGCATGATGTTCCTCGGCTGTTCGACTCGTCAAGCAATCTAGCGGAGGGTTGGCGCGTTGAAGATCGTCAGCTGGAACATCGCCGGCCGCGCTGCCCCCTGGGATGTGGTCGTGGAGATGCTGGAGGCCGGCGAATGTGACGTTGCCCTGCTACAAGAGGCGCGGCGTCCGCGACCTGAGATCGCCGATCTCATTGAAGTTGATCCGGGTCCGTGGAACACGGCGGGAGTTGGAGTCAAACGCGACTGGAAGGCGGCTGTGGTCGTGTTGAAGGACCGCTCGGATGTAGGCGTCAAGTGGATCGAGGCCAAGTCGATTCCCGAGGCCGGTAACCACGACTTCGCGGTCAGTCGGCCGGGCACGATCGCCGCTGCGGTCGTGACCCTGGCCGATGGTGTGCCGCTGACCGTGGTCTCGATGTACGCCGCGGCAGAACGTTGGACGGAGGAGTCGGGACGTCCGTCGCACAACGCCTGGGCTGGATCTGCGCATCGCCTGATCTCCGACCTCTCTCGGCTGGTGGGCAAACGCACGCGCCTGATCGCCGCCGGAGATCTCAATGCCTGGAGACGGCGCGAGTCGATCTTCACTCGAATGGATTCGTTGGATGTGCCTTGTGTCGGACCTGATGCTCCGCAGGGCGGGCGGCAGGCTCGACAGCCTCGTCACGCCGAGGACGTGGTCACCTTCTACCTTCCGGCCGAGCGCGAGCCGGCCAACGCTTCCCAGCAGTTGGACTACGTGTTCGCCACGCGCAACGTTGAGGAGCGAGTCACGGTACGCGCATTGAACGGTCTCAACCCAGACGAGTGGGGACCCTCCGACCATTGCCGGATCTCGATTGAGGTGCGATAGCATTCCCTCTGACCTGACAGGAGTTCCGCATGTCCTACGACAACATCCTTTACGACACCGATGGGCGCGTTGCGACCGTGACGCTGAACCGTCCCGAGAAGCTGAACGCGCTCTCGAACGAGCTGCGCGGCGAAATGTTCCACGCGCTCAAGGCGGCCGAGGCCGACTCCTCAATCGGCGTGATCATCATCAAGGGCGCGGGACGCGCGTTCTCGGCCGGTTACGACCTCCAGCCTTCCCCCGACCTCGCCAATCCGCATACCAACGAGTGGACCGGCCTGCCCGACACGGGCACGACGCATCCGCAGCACTATGACTGGTCGCGGCATGCGGTGATGGGCAACTTCATTATCTGGGAGCTGGCCAAGCCGGTGATCGGCCAGATCCACGGCTACTGCCTCGCCGGCGCGACCGAACTCGCATCGGCCTGCGACCTGAGGATCATCGCCGAAGACTGCCAGGTTGGTTACCCGCCGGTCCGCGCCATGGGCACGATGGACGCGATGTGGGCGCCCTGGCACCTGCCCCAGGCCAAGGCGCGCGAGTTCGCCTATCTTGGCGACCCGCACTCGGGCGCCGACATGTACCGCTGGGGCTGGGCCAACTACGCACTCCCGGCCGATGACCTGGACGAGTTCACGATGGAGTTCGCCCAGCGCATGGGTCACATCGACAACCACCTGCTGATGTACTCCAAGCGCTCCGTCAACCGCGCCTACGAGATTCAGGGCTACAAGACTGCGATGATCTCCGGCACCGACGTCGAGGCGATGTCCAAGCACCGCCCCGAAGCCGGAGAGTGGGGCGAGCGTGTCCGACGCGACGGTCTCAAGTCCGCCCTCGAGTGGCGCGACGGCCCCTTCCGCGACTTTCGCGGCGCCCGAACCAACGCGCCCCACGACCGCGAACTGATGCGAGGTGCGTCGGGAGCTGAGAAGCCGAGCTGGGACTGACGCTCCCTCTCCCCCCGCGCGAGCGGGGGGAGATGCCGAAGGCAGAGGGGGGTTGGGCGAGGGCAGGACCGACGCCGATGGCAGTGCTCTGGCTTCAGTTCGTCGCCTCCGCCGTCTTGATCCTGCTCGCAGCACACTTCCTGGCCAGTTCAGCCGACACCGTGGCCGAACGCACCGGCCTGGGCCGTTCGTTTATCGGCGTGGTCATGCTCGCCACCGCCACATCGCTGCCCGAGCTCGCGACGGGGATCAGCTCGATCGCCTGGCTCGACGCGCCCGACCTGGCGATCGGCGACGCCTTCGGCAGCAACCTGTTCAACCTGATGATCATTGGATTGGCCGACATCTACTGGCAGAACGGTCCCGTGCTCAACGCCGTGTCGCGCACGTCCGTCATGGTCGGCGCATTGGGCGCGGGACTGATCGGACTGGCCGCTCTCGCGATCTTCATCTACAGCGAGACTGACGTGACTGCCGACTGGTTCCTCAGCCCATTCACGATCCTGCTGATCGTGGGATTCATCGCCGCCATGTACCTCATCTACCGCCATTCGCAACAGATCCAGGAGTCCCAGGACGCCGAGCAGTCGCCAGACCAGCCCGCGGCGGAGCGCAGGACTCCGACCCTGTCCAGAGCTCTGCTGATCTACGCCTTGTCCGCTGCAGTGGTTGTCGCAGCCGCAGTCTGGCTGGCCGATGTCGGCGAGCAAATCGCGGAGACGATGCACTGGGAAGAGAGCTTCGTCGGCACACAGTTCCTCGCGATCAGCACATCATTGCCAGAGATCGGAACGTCGTTCGCAGCGCTGCGACTCAACGCCCCTGAACTCGCCATCACTAACGTCCTGGGCAGCAACGTCTTCAACATGGGTATCGTGCTCTTCTTCGACGACGTCGCCTTCACCGACGGCGCAGTCTGGTCCGCCGTATCGACCGTGCACGTGATCTCCGGTTTGATCGCGGTACTGATGACGATGGTGGTCATCGTCGGCATCATGACTCGACCGAGGCAGCGGATCAGAGGGCTGTGGACTCCCGAGGGCGCCACGCTGGTCGGGGCCTACGGCGGCGCGAGCGCGCTCTTGTACTTGTTGGCCTGACTGAGGGCCGAATCTCCGGCTTACGGATCGGCTTCTGCGGCCGCTCGTCGCGATTTGCGGGAGGCAAAGCGGCCCGACATCGTGTAGAAGTCGAGCAGCGCCACGGCGATCGCGGTCAGCGGCACCGCGACGAAGGCGCCCATGATCCCCCACAGCGCGCCGCCGGTGGCGACTGCCAGGATGACCAGCATTGGATGCAAAGAGATCGAGCGCCCGAGGATGAACGGCGCCATCACGTTGCCCTCGATCTGCTGCACGGCGAGCACCAGTCCGCCAACGATCAGCGCCGCCGTCACCCCTTCGGCGGCCAGCGCAATCAGGAACGCCGCCAGACCGGCCAGCACCGCCCCGATCACCGGAATAAATGCGCCGAAGAACGTCAGCACCGCCAATGGCAGCGCGAACGGGATGCCGATGATCACCAGTCCGATGCCGATCAGCACGGCATCCATGAAGGCGACGATTGTGACGCCGCGAAAGTACTTGCCCAACGTGTCGACCAGGCCGGACGTGAGCAGTAGGAAATCTCGTCTGCGGCGTCGTCCCAGCCGCCGTGCAATGCCGCGCTGGATCGACTCGGCATCCTTGACCAGGAGAAACGTCAAGACGGCCAGCAGGATGATCCCGGCAAGCACCTCGGCTGCCAACCGAACGCCCGAGAAGACGCTGCCCGCGATCGTGTCCGCGTTGCCCCGCACACCTTCGAGGACATCGTCGATTGCCTGGTCGACCTCGTCATCGGAGATCCCGGCCCAGTCGCCGATCGATTGCAGCACCTCGGTGAAGCCTGCCTCGATGTCGACTTCGAGTTCGTCAAACTCCGACGTCAACGTGCTGACCGTGAAGTAGCCGATTGCGCCCAGCGCGGCCAGGCCCGCCACCACCACGGCGATGGCGGCGACCGCATTGGGTATCCCCCGCCGCATCAGGATGTGCTTGGCCGGCAGCAGCGCCGAGGTGAGGATCAGCGCAGCCAGGAGCGGCAGGAAGATCAGCCGCAGCCGATCCAGCGCCAGACCGAGCAGAATCAGGAATCCGGCCACCACAATCACGCGGAGGGCAACCTCCGAGATCGTTTGGAGCCATCGCGGCGCGAGCGAACTCATAGCGGATACGTAGATCGGAAACGCCGGCTCTCCGAGCCGGTGAACGGACGGCGGGCGATCTCGATCATATGCCCGATTCCGACCGCGAATGGTCTCCCTGTTTGGCATAACCAGCACAGTGGCGAACCGGAACGGAGGGATACCTGGGAAAGCGGGCGTCGCACTCGGATCGAGTGCAGCGCAAGAACTCGGAGCCCCGCTTCGTCGGAACCAGGCGCGCCCATTCGCAGGTGGCGCACAACCCCCAGCGCGATTCCGAGAGTGTCACAGGTGGCGTTGGCTCTCGCTCGGTCATGACTCGTTGCTTGAAGCTCCATTGGAGTCGTGCGTAGCATGAATGGAACGTCGGGCCTGAGCCAATTGCGCCGTACGCCGCAGCCGGGCCGAATCAGGGCAGAGAATTCCAATCAGCATGCGACTCACTGTTCTGGGATCCGGTGCGGCGTGCGCGGGCAACGGCGGCAACAGCTCGGGCTATCTCGTCGAAGACTCGGGACTCAGGATTCTGCTCGACTGTGGACATGGCGTGGCCAGCACGCTGGTGTCGCGATGCCCGCCCGTCACCATAGACCACATTTTCATCTCGCATATGCACGCGGATCACTTCATCGATCTGCTCCCCCTGCGCTTTGCTGTCACCCGGGACATGGACGGCCTGCCCCAACCTTGTGGCCGCTTACATCTGCCGCCGGGAGGCGGCGAGTCCCTGGAGCGTCTGCTGGAAGCGGTCTGCTTCCCGGCTAACTTCTTCTCGAGCGTCTGGCAGGTCAGCGAGTATCAGCCCGGCAGCACTCATGACCTCGGCTGCAGCGTCAGCGCGCGGCTTGCCGGTGGTATCCACTACGTCCCCGGCTGGGCGATCCGGATCGATGGCAGCGCCAGCTTGACCTACACCGGCGACACGGCGCCGTCCGACGACATTCGCGACCTCGCCGCCGGCAGCGACCTGCTGCTCGCCGAGGCGACCCTCGATGAACCGGAGTGCGGGCCGGTGCGCGGGCATCTGACCGCGCACCAGGCCGCCGAACTGGCCGCGTCCGCCGGCGTCCAGTCGTTGATGCTCACCCACTTCTGGTACGACGCGGATCGCGACGCCGCAGGCCGTGAAGCCCGCAAGTGGCTCGAGGCTGAGGTATTGGTGGCCAGCGACGGCGCGGTCGTGGAGCTGTAGCCCAGATGCGCGCGGCGATCGCTTCTCTTCTGGTCGCCCTTGCGATCAGCAACCTGGCGTGTGCCGAATCGTCGCCGGAACCGCAATCCGTCGTCTCAGGGGCCGGACAGTCCCAGCCCGAACAACCCACCGAGACCGCGCAACCCGCTCAGCCGGCGAGCGCGACGGCAGACCAACAGAACCGCCAGGCCGGCCAGTCGAAGAGCGAACAGCAAGCGGTGCAGGCCAATCCTCGTCAACTGGCTTCGCAGGGACAGTCGGAGCGGTCGCAGCAGCCCAGCCTGGCGGCGCAGCCGTCGCAGGCCAACTCAGCGGCCGCGAGTCAGGAGCAGGCCGACGCTGGGCAAACGGTTCCCGAAGGCACGCGAATCGTCAGTCTGTTCGGCGACGTCACCGAGATTCTCTACGCCCTGGGGGTCGAGGACTACATCGTCGGCGTTGATGTCTCATCCGTCTTCCCTGAGGCTGCGCAGGGGCTGCCCGATGTTGGGTTCGCAGGTGCGCTCAACGTCGAGGGCGTGCTCGCACTCAATCCCAGCATCGTGATCGGCGGCAGCATCGTTGCCCCCGGTCCCCCGGGAGCTGTCGAGCAACTGGAGCAGGCGGGCGTTAACGTCTTGATCCTGCCGGAGCTGGTCGGACTCGACTCGCCCGGAGTCAAGATTCGCGCGGTCGGAGCGGCGCTCGGCATTCCCGAGCGCGCCGAGGCCCTGGCACAGCGCGTCGAGTCCGAAATCGCGGCCGCCGGTCCCGGCCCCGACGTTGACACGGAACCGCTCAGCGTGCTCTTCGTCTATCTGCGGCGCGGCGGCATCCAGCTCGTTTCCGGCGCCGGCCGCGAAGCCGAGACGATCATCACCGCCGCAGGCGGCGTGGACGCGGGCGCAGCAGCCGGGATAGAAGGCTGGCAGCCCCTTAGCCCTGAGGCGCTGCTCGCCATCGACCCCGACATCTATCTCGTAATGGAGCTCGGCTACGACGCCGTCGGCGGACTCGATGGCCTGCTTGACATACCCGGCATGTCCGAGACTGCCGCCGGCAGACATCAACGCGTGATCGTCATGGAGGACATCCTGCTGCTCGGCTTCGGTCCGCGAATGGCGGAGTCTATCGTGCAGTTACGCGACTACATGGCAGAGGTCCGGCAGTCGCTGCAGGATGCGTCCACCACGGACCGATAAGCCCATGGTCACTCGACCGCTCGCGCAGCTACGCGAACGAGATCCCGGAAGCGACGAACCGGCCCGGGCGATCCCGCGGTTACGCGCCCCACTCTCGTGGGGCATGCTCGTCGCATTGCTCGCAGTCGTCGTACTTGCCAATCTCGGGTTGGGTGCATTCGAGGTCGGAGTCGACCGCATCGTCGCCATCCTGCTCGGAAAAGTCGGCATCGACATTGGCGTCCAGTACAGCGCGGCCGAGGAGGCCGTGGTCTGGGCGATCCGCCTGCCGCGTTTGCTCCTCGCCGCGCTGGTCGGCGCCGGACTCGGCGTCTCGGGCGCGGCGTTGCAGGGAGTGTTTCGCAATCCGCTCGCCGACCCAAGCCTGATCGGCGTTTCCAGCGGGGCGGCGTTCGCTGTTGCCCTGGCCGTGTTGCTCGGGCTCACCTCGGCCGCGGTGTTCATTCAACCCTTGGTGGCGTTCGTCGGCGGCTTGATCTTCACTCTCGGCATCTACGCGTTCTCACGCTCCGCCGGCCGCGTGCAGATGGCGACGATGCTGCTGGTCGGCATCGCCGTCAATGCGCTGCTCGCCTCCGCCATCTCGTTCATCCTCTCGCTGTCGGACGACGGCGCGCTGCGCGACATCGTTTACTGGATCCTGGGCTCACTCGGCGGTTCGGTCTGGGAGTACGCGATCACCGCCGGTCCTCTGATTCTGATCGCCATCGCGGTCCTGATTCGCCAGACCGGCGCGCTCAACCTGCTCACGCTCGGCGACGCCGAGGCTCGGCATCTGGGACTCAAGGTTGAACGCTCGCAGTTCATCATCGTCAGCGCGGCCGCGCTTGCGACGGGCGCAGGCGTCGCTGTCGCAGGCGTGGTCGGATTCGTCGGTCTGGTTGCGCCACACCTGGTCAGGCTCGTGGTTGGTCCCGACCACCGCCGGCTGATTCCCGGCAGCGCCCTTTCCGGGGCGATTCTGGTGCTCGGCGCAGATCTCGGCGCGCGAACGATCGTCAGCCCAGCTGAGTTGCCACTTGGCGTCGTGACCGCCGTGATTGGCGGTCCCGTCTTTCTCTACCTGATCCACCGCGCCCGTCGCAGCCTGGCGTCGGCTGGTTGGTAGTCCTTGGGACAGACAGCGGAGTAAGCTGAGCGCGTGACGAATGTGCAGCCCGCAATCCGCGGCGATGAACTCGTCGTGCGCGTCGAGGACAAGATGCTGCTCGACGGCGTCAGCCTCAGTGTGCGCGGCGGTGAACTGGTCGGCGTGGTCGGACCCAATGGCGCCGGCAAGACGACCCTGCTCAAGGCGCTCTCGGGAGACCTGCCGCTCGATAGCGGGGACGTCTTCATCGACGAGCGCCCGTTGTCGTCGTTTACTTCCCGCGAGTTGGCCCGACGCCGCGCGGTCATGCCGCAGAGTTCCTATCTGCCGTTCCTCTTCACCGCCCGCGAGGTCGTGCGCATGGGCCGCGCACCGTGGGAAGGGGAACGCGGCGAGCGCGAGCATGGCGCTCGACTGACCGACTACGCAATGGGTCTGACCGACACGCGTGACTACGCCGTGCGCGAGTATCCCACCCTGTCCGGCGGCGAACAGTCACGCGTGACCTTCGCCCGCGTGCTCGCGCAGGAAACGCCGATTCTGCTGATCGACGAGCCGACCGCGCATCTCGACCTGCGGCACCAGCATCTCGTCCTGCAATTAGCCCAGGAGCTCGCCTCCGAAGGCGCGGCGGTCGTGGCGGTGCTGCACGATCTCAACCTGGCCGCCATGTATTCCGACACCGCGCTCGTCTTGCATCGCGGCAGGACGGTCGCCTACGGCCCGGTCGATGAGGCGCTCGAACCGGAGTTGCTCGCCCCCGTCTTCGGCATGGCGTTCGTGCTCCAATCGCACCCCAACCTTGAGCGGCCGATGCTGGTTCCGCTGCCGGCCTCGGTCTCACACGAGTGAGATTGCCTGGCTGTCTCAGAGGCGGAGCTGTCCCGTCGATCGCCCAGCGCATCGCATGAGCGCAGTAGCACCCATGGGTACGTGTTCCGGCCAACACCTCGGCTGACTTTTTCTTGATTCTTTGCATATTTGCATAGCGTTTGCGATAAACTTGGAAGCACCGCACTCCAGCCGACGCAGGCGGTCGAGTCGCGGGCATCTGGATCTCACAGGCGGGAGGCGCTCATGCGGCCACGCGAAACTCGTACCACGCTGTTGGAACGGATCGTCGAGCTGGGCGGCGCAACCGTCGCGCAGCTCTCCCGCGAGCTGGAGGTCTCAGACGCCACCGTGCGCCGCCACCTTGAGCGACTCGAGGCCGAAGGCCTGCTGCAGATCGAAGCAGTGCGCCGTGGACCCGGCCGGCCCTCGTACCTCTATCGAGCGACCGATGACGGTGTCCGCACAGTCCGCGACCACACCTCGGAGCTTGCCGAACGGCTGCTGACTGAGATGGCGCGCCTTCAGGTCGAACAGTCATCGATCTCCGAGGCGCTGGCCGATCAGGTAGCCGCCGCCCACCGCGCTGAGGTGCCGGTCGGCTCACTCGAACAGCGAGTCAACGCCGTCGTCGACGCGTTGCGCCCCGAGGGCATCCTCGACCACTGGCAGCGCACCGAACGCGAACTCAAACTCGTCAACAATGCCTGCCCGTACATTGGCGCCGCGACCACCAGTTCCTGCGTCTGCGACGCGGACCGGCTGGCGATCGAGAAACTGCTCGGCGTGGAAGTCGAACAGACCGAGCGCCTGGCCAAGGGCGACGACGGCTGCGTCTACATCGTGCCGCTGGAGCCTATCTCGCTTGATGCACAGTTCAAACAGGCTGTCTGACGGCGGTCTCCCGGCGTCCGGGCAACAGAAAGCAACTTGTGAATGACCACGCCACTCTTTGAGATCGACGCCTTGCAAGTGGCTGTCGAAGACAAACAGATCGTCAATGGCCTCTCGCTCACGCTGCAGCCCGGAGAGGTCCACGCGATCATGGGCCCCAACGGCTCCGGCAAGAGCACGCTGGCCAACTCGCTGATGGGCCATCCGCGCTACACGATCAACGGCGGCGACATTCGCCTTGAAGGGGAGAGCGTGGTCGAATTGGCGCCCGATGAGCGCGCCCGGCTCGGCCTCTTCCTCGCCTTCCAGTATCCGACCGACATTCCCGGGGTTTCGATGATCAACTTCCTGCGCCGCGCGATGAGCGCGCGCCGCGGTGAGGAGATTCCCGTGCGCGAGTTTCGCCAGGTCCTCAACGAGGTCCTCGGCCGGTTGCAGATGGACGAGCAGTTCGTCCGCCGCTACGTCAACGATGGCTTCTCAGGCGGCGAGAAGAAGCGGGCCGAGATCCTCCAGCTCGGACTGCTGGAGCCCAGGGTCGCGGTCATGGACGAGACCGACTCCGGACTCGATATCGACGCGCTGCGAATCGTCAGCGAAGGCATAAATGCCTTCCACTCCGACCACAACGCCATCCTCCTGATCACCCACTACCAGCGCATCCTGCGCTACGTACAGCCCGACCACGTACATGTCCTGATCGACGGACGAATTGTCGAGTCGGGCGACGCCGGTCTCGCCGAACGCCTCGAGCGGGACGGCTACGAACCATTCATGGCACGAACCAAGGAAGAGGTGATGGCCTCATGACGACCCCTACGACGGAAGCTCCGGTCACCCCGCGCAGCGAGTACGAGTACGGCTTCCACGACGACGTGGAAGCCCTGGTCAAGCTGCCCAAGGGCCTCTCACGCGAGGTGGTCAACACGATCTCCGACATCAAGGAAGAGCCCGAGTGGATGCGCAAGCTGCGGCTCAAGGCGCTGGACCACTTCAACGCCCGACCGATGCCTGAGTGGGGCGGAGAGCTCGGTGACATCGACTTCAACGACATCCACTACTACGTCCGCGCCACCGACCGCGACGAGTCTGACTGGGACGATGTCCCCGACTACATCAAGGACACCTACGACAAGCTCGGCATCCCCGAGGCCGAGAAGCAGGGCCTGCTGGCCGGCGTCGGCGCGCAGTACGACTCCGAAGTCGTCTACCACAACATCCGCGAGGACCTCGAAGAAAAGGGCGTGCTCTTCCTCGGCACCGACCAGGCGCTGCGCGAGTACCCGGACCTCGTCCAGGAGTACTTCACCACGGTGATCCCGCCCAACGACAACAAGTTCGCCGCGCTCAACACGGCGGTCTGGTCCGGCGGTTCCTTCATCTACGTTCCGCCGGGAGTGACCGTCGACATCCCGCTGCAGGCCTACTTTCGGATCAACTCCGAGGACATGGGACAGTTCGAGCGCACCCTGATCATCGCCGACGAAGGTTCGCAGGTGCACTACGTCGAGGGCTGCACCGCCCCGATCTACTCGTCCGACTCGCTCCACTCGGCGGTCGTCGAGATTGTCTGCAAGCCGGGCTCCAACGTCCGCTACACGACGATCCAGAACTGGTCCAACAACGTCTACAACCTGGTCACCAAGCGGGCCACCGCCTACCAGGACGCGGTCATGACCTGGGTCGACGGCAACCTCGGTTCCAAGTTGACGATGAAATACCCGGCCGTCTACCTGATGGAGCCGGGCGCGCACGGCGAAGTGCTCTCGATCGCCTCCGCCGGCCAGGGTCAGCACCAGGACGCGGGCGCCAAGATTGTCCACGCCGCGCCGAACACGACCTCGGTAATCACGTCCAAATCGCTGTCGATGGACGGTGGACGCTCGACCTATCGCGGCCTGCTCAAGGTCTACGACGGCGCCGACGGCTGTCGCTCCAACGTCCGCTGCGACGCCCTGATGCTGGACGAGCATTCCCGCTCCGACACGTATCCAGTGATGGAAATCGACGAAAAGCGGGTCGACATCGGTCACGAAGCGACCGTCTCAAAGGTCGGCGACGAGCAGCTCTTCTACCTCATGGCCCGCGGTCTGTCGGAGGCGGAGGCGACCAAGATGATCGTCAACGGCTTCGTCGAGCCGATCATCAAGTCGTTGCCGCTTGAGTACGCGGTCGAGATGAACCGCCTGATCGAGCTGCAGATGGACGGCGCGATCGGTTAACGAACGCGTCCGCCGCTGCCGACCAATCAGAGTCAACGAAAGCCTGGCGATGACCACAGCAACGCTGGAAGCGCCGTCGGAGTCGGAGATCAAGCCCGATGAGTTGCGCGGGCAGGTCGAGGCGCTGAGTCGGTCCAAGGGCGAGCCTGACTGGTTGGTCGCCTTCCGCCTGGCCAGCCTCGAGCAAGCGCTAGGCATGAACTGGTGGACGGGCCAGGAAGAATCCTGGCGCAGGACTCCGCGAGAGCGGCTGCCGCGTCGTGCAAGGGTTGGTCGTGTGGCCGGCGGCTCAAACGGCACCCCGGTATCGGTTCCGTCCCATGTCTTTGCTCCAGACGCGCACGCCGGCATGGTCCACCAGATCGACGGGCGTGTCGCAGCCTCCGACCTGGCCGACCAGGCGCGCGCCCAGGGCGTGATCATCAAGCCGCTCTCGGCTGCCGCGCGCGAGCATCCCGGTCTGATTCAGGAATGGCTCGGCTCGGTTGGTCCTCCGAGCGACCGATACGACGCGTTCGGCAGAGCGCTCTGGACCCAGGGCGTGTTTGTCTACGCGCCTCCAGGCGCTGTCATAGACGAATCGCTCTTCTACCTCATTACCCAGGATGTCGAGCAGGGAGACCACTGGCACTACACGCTGGTCGTCGCAGAACGTGAATCGCAGCTCTCGTTGATCGATGGTGGCGACGCCGATGATCGACGGGCGGAACTTGGTGAGGCGCCGTTGATCCACGCTTCGGTGGAACTGATTGCGGAAGCGGGTGCGAATTTGCAGTTCGCTTCCGTGCAGCGCTGGCATCGACAGACCGCCGCGATTTCTACGACTCGAGGCCGTGTTGGCCGCGATGCGACGATTCGCGTGACGACAGCCGCCTTTGGTGCCGACCTAGACAAGCAGCGAATCGACATGGACATGTCGCAGAACGGCGGCTACGCAGACATCCGCGGTCTGTTTGTCGGCGACGGCAAGCAACACATTGAGCACGTCACCCGGCAGCATCACAAGGGCGTCGGCGCGACCAGCGATTTGCTGATCCGTGGCGTGCTCACCGACGAATCGCAGGCCGTGCAGTACGGCCTAATCCGCATCGAGCCGGAGGGTCAGAAGACCAGCGCCCATCAGACGATGCGCAACCTGCTGCTCGACGACGGCGCGGGCGCCGATCCGATCCCAATGCTTGAAATCGAGGCCGACGACGTCAAGTGCTCCCATGCTGCAGCCGTTGGTCCAGTCGATCCTGACCAGCTCTTCTACCTCCAGGCGCGGGGCATTCCGCCCAAGACTGCCGAGCGCATGGTCGTGCGCGGCTTTCTCGCCGAGATCGCCGACGGTGTACCCGATGAGCACATGCGAGACGTGATTGACCAGCTCGTCGAAATCCAGCTCGAACCCGCGAGGTCGTCCTCATGACCACCGAGCAAGTCGGCAGCATCGACGAGATCGAGCCGGGGACCGCGAGGGTCGTTGAGGTGGGTGGACAGAGCGTTGCCCTCTGCCGCGTCGAGGACGGCGATCTGTACGCCATCGAGAACCGCTGCACGCACGACGACGGCCCGCTCGGCGAGGGCGAACTCGAGGGCGACCGGATCGAATGCCCACGTCACGGCGCACTCTTCGACGTCACCAACGGCCGCGCCGTCACGCTGCCGGCGATCGGCAGGGTCCGCTGCTTCGCCGTCTCCGTGGACGACGGTCAGGTCCAGATCGAAGTTGACTGAAATGACTACCGCCACGCCGCTGGACGTCGCCGCGATCCGGGCGCAGTTCCCGATCCTCTCGCGTGAAGTCCACGGGCAGCCGCTGGTCTACCTCGACAACGCCGCCACAACGCAGAAGCCGCAGTCGGTGATCGACGCGCTGAGTGGCTACTACTCGACGATGAACGCGAACATCCACCGCGGCCTGCACACGTTGGCCGAAGAAGCGACATCGGCCTACGAGGGCGTGCGCAGCCAGGTCGCCGAGTTCGTCGGCGCATCCAGCCACCGAGAAGTGGTGTTCACCCGCAACACGACCGAGTCACTTAACCTGCTCGCCTACACGCTCGGGACGCGTCTGCGCCCGGGCGACGAAATCGTACTCTCGGCGGCCGAGCATCACTCCAACCTCGTGCCATGGCAGCTCGTCACCCAGCGCAGCGGTGCAGTCCTGCGTTTCATCGAGCTCAACGACGACCAACAGATCGACGTCGACACGGCCCGCGCCGCGATCAATGCCAACACCCGCATCGTCTCGATCGTGCACATGTCCAATGTGCTGGGCAGCATCGCGCCGGTCGCCGAGATTGCCGAGATGGCCCGTTCCGTCGGGGCGACGATGATCGTCGACGCCGCCCAGAGCGCCCCGCATATCCCCGTGAACGTCAACGAACTCGGCGCCGACTACGTCGCCTTCTCCGCCCACAAGATGCTCGGACCGACCGGCGTCGGCGTGCTCTGGGGTCGCCAGGAACTGCTGGCCGACCTGGATCCGTTCCTGGGCGGGGGCGAGATGATTAGCGTCGTCACCCGCGAGGAGTCGTCCTGGGCGGCGCTGCCGCACAAGTTCGAGGCGGGCACGCCCAACATCGCCGATGTGATCGCCTTCGGCGCGGCGCTGAACTTCCTCAACGAGGTCGGCATGGACGCCGTCGCCGCGCATGACGCCGAACTCACACACTACGCCGTCGAGCAGTTGTCGCGACTCGAAGGATTGGACATCTACGGCCCAGCCGACCCAGTGGATCGTTCTGCCGTGATCGCCTTCAACTACCGCGACATCCACTCGCACGACATCGCCACGATTCTCGACCGCAGCGGCATCGCGGTGCGCGCCGGGCATCACTGCGCCCAGCCGCTGATGCGCACGCTCGGCGTCCCCGCGACCGCGCGCGCTTCCTTCTACCTCTACAACGAGCGCTCGGAGGTCGACGCGCTGGTCGACGGATTGCTGGAGGCGGGCGAACGGTTCGGCTTCGAGCGAGGGGCGTAACGATGTCGAGCAATCGAGAGGCGCAGAACCCGGTCGATCTGGACGATCTCTACCGCGATGTCATCCTCGATCACTACCGCAGTCCTCGCAATCGCGGTGCTCGCGACGACGCGACCGTCTCCGCCGAGGGCTTCAATCCCTCCTGCGGCGACGAGATCCAGCTTTCCGTGGCGATCGTTAACGGCACGCTGAGCGGGCTCGGCTTTGGCGGCAGCGGCTGCTCGATCTCGCAGAGCTCCGCCTCGATGATGACCGAGGCGATGAGCGGCCGCAGCATCGAGTCGGCCCGCGAGATGTCGAGTCATGTTCAGCAGATGCTGACCGATGACGGCTTCGATCTCGACGCGGTCGACCTCGGCGACCTCGAAGCGCTCTCCGGCGTGGCCAAGTTCCCCGTGCGGATCAAGTGCGGCCTGCTCGCCTGGAAGGTGCTCGACCAGGCGCTCGCCAACGCCACGGGCGAATCCGTGACCGACGACAGCGACATCCCCACCCGCGTGACCAGCAGCTAGACAGCTCAGGCAGACAGGAGCCAATCATGGCCTCGGAACAGGAAGTCCTCGAAGCGCTCAAGACCGTCTTCGATCCGGAGATCGGCATCAACATCGTCGACCTCGGCCTCGTCTATGCCGTCGAGACCCCGACTGAGGACAGCGTCAAGGTTGAGTTCACTCTCACCTCGCCCGCCTGTCCTGTCGGTCCGATGATCAAGGCCCAGATCGAGCAGGCCGCTTCGACCGTCGAGGGCGTCGATCACGTCGAGTCCGAGATCGTCTTCTCCCCGCCCTGGGACCCGCGCGAGATGTGCTCCGACGAGGCCAAGTTCGAGCTGGGAATCTTCTAGTCAACCATCCCAGTCCCGGCTTCACGCTGGGACCCGCTCGGCTCGGCACTAGCCGCACCATTGGCCGAGACCGCCCGTACGCCGTTGGCCGCCTGATGCTGCGGCTCCGGCCGAGCCACGAGGCTCGCCAGCAACGGCCGCAGGACCCGCACCGTCGGACTCGGAATACGCGGGTTCGGAGCGTAATGAGCCAGAACAAAGAAGAGCATCGATGCGATGCCAGAGCAAATGAAGATGATCAACAAGATGTCATAGCCCTGGGTCAGATCGAACAGCCATCCGCCGATGTACGGGGCGCCGACCTGTCCAACTGTCTCGACCATGAACATTGTTCCCATAATCGCGCCGAAGTGAGCGAGACCGAACGTCTTGGGCAGGATTAGAGGTTCCAGAACAGGTCCGCCTGCAGATCCGACCATCCAACAAGCGATGAAGATGCCAATGCCGACCCAGCTTCCGCCCGAGAGCAGCAGGGCGAGAATGCCGCCGCACATAAACACGGCGAGGCCTACCGAAGCAAGTTCGACCGAAGGTATCCGCTCGGCGAAGTAGCCGAACGTGGGTCGAGAGATGATGCCGGCCAGTCCCGCAATAGTCATGAGGAGACTCACAGTCCCGCGCGGGAGACCATAGGACTCGTAGACATTCACGCCGTTGACCATCCAGCCGAACATGCAGAAGAAGAACGTCATGAACGCGAAGGCGACAAGCCAGAAGTTGACCGTCCGAACTGCTTGTCGAACGGTCAGTCCGGCAAGTTGAGGTGGTCCTGCGCCAAGTCTCTGCTGGCCCGGATGAACTCGCTCGCCGTCGATCGCCAGACCCTTCTCTTGCGGGCTGTTGCGGACTACGAGGAGTGAGATGGGTAGGAATAGAACCGCAAGCACCGCAGCGGCGAAGACGAACGAGGCTTGCCATGAGATCTCGTCAATGATCCACTGCATGAGCGGAACCAAAACCACGCCGAGCGAGAATCCGGTCGCCATGATGCCCACTGCGCGCCCACGTTTGCGGTCGAACCAACGCGAGATGAGGACCTGAAACGGGATGTAGAACATGAACCCCCGAAAGAAGGAGTTGATAGACAGATACAGGAACCACTGCCACCAAGTCTCGGTGGTTGCCAAGAGCAGATAGGAGAGGCAAGTCGCGACCGTGCCGAGGAAGATCACGCGACGCGGGCCCTGCCTGTCAACGATTCTGCCCGCCAGCGGTGACGCCAATCCTGATATTCCCAGCGAAACGGACAGCCCGCCGAGTACAAGCGCCCGAGACCAGCCAAACTCGTTCTCAAGCGGCACGACGTAGAAGCCGAGTGACCAAAAGGACACACCGGCGGCGACGGCCATGCAGATGACAGCTGCTCCGACGAGATACCAGCCGTAGTAGGCGCTTCGGAGTTTCGTGATCACGGAGTTCTCAGACCGGTCGCTGTGCAGCCCATCGGCGCGTGTCCCACGCCCGCTCGACGGGCGGACACGTCAAGGCTATCGCCCTGACGACACTCCTCCTGTGTCCGAATGACTACTCGATCTCGGCTCACTAGCCGAAGCTCATCGGCTCGACCACTGCCAAGGGCTCAATCGTCTGCCCTTCGACCGCTGCCACTGCCGTGATTGGATTCGACGAGCGCAACTGGATCCAGGGACTCGAGCGCGTCCCGCCGCTGTAGGTCAGCGCGCTCCCGCGAGCCAGCCAGGCCAGCTTCACGTCGTGCTCGCTGGGAATCTCCGAAGCCGCGCCAGCGCCGTCTTGCGGCTGCACGACCAGCAGCGGGTCCCAGCGCAGGATCGTCGCGGCCGCCGCTTCGCCGATCGGCGAGTGCAACTCCACGGTCAAGCCGTCGCCCGCGTCGATGGTCGATTGAATCGCATCGTCGGAACGGTCAAAGCCAATCTCACCCAGGTTGGGCAGGTACTTCCAGTAGGCTGCGATCGCGTCCCGCGCCGCTTCCGAGTTGACCACGGCCGCGACTACATAGTTGGCCGGGAGCATCCCCACCCGGCAGCCGACCATCAGTACCGCCTCGCGATAGGGGCCGACGGGGCTGTCGGCCCGATCGGTGACCAGGATGCGCCCGTAGGTCGGCGCCGAGCGTGTTACCGCGTCGGGCAGGTTGCGGCGCGCGTTCGGCACCGGCACCTCGAAGGTGATCTGCTGCAGCTCCGCCTCGCCGATCTGCCAGGGCGGTTCCGGCGCGCTCGTTTCGCCGTTGACCACGGGTAGGTTGGCGCTCTCGATCAGACCGGACTCTGGCATGATGCTTCCTCTCAGGCTCTCCTCTCCCCCTCGCAGAGCCCGTCCCCGCGAAGGCGGGGAGGGAGATGCCGCAGGCAGAGGGGGTCCCGCTACGTCGGGGGCTCTGGCGCGTTGCAGAATCCCATGCCCCAGGCGCCCGCGCCCAGCATCCCGCCGACCGTTGGACCAAGCTCCGTCACGTGAACCTCGTCCGCGTTGAGCCGAGCCGTAGCCTTGTCTCGCAACCGAGCGGCGGCCTCGGGCGCCAGCGCGTGGGTCACGACCACTATCGACGGCTCGCCGCCGAGAATGTCGGCTGCTCGGTTGAGTAGCATCTCTTCGGCCTCCTCGGCGTCGTCGGCCAGGTCGACCGCCTTGATCCGGTCGCGGGCGCGGAACACCGGTACGCCGAAGTCCAGCGGACCCAGCCCGCTCGACGATGTCACCAGCGGCAGCTCGCCCGCCCGATCCAGGCCATCGACATTCGGCGCGATCATGAAGATGTCGGCGCTGCCGGTCGCGTGGTCCAGCGCAGACTCGACCGCCTGCAAATCGCCGTCCGCTTGTGCGACTCGGGCCAGCGCCAGCGCGATCGCCGCCTGTCCCGCGGTCGAGCGCGGCGTCTGGTGGACGCGAACATTCAACTCTTCGAAGTGATTCAACCGCCGAGCCGCGTACTCGGCAAAGTCGAACGACGGACTGTTGGAACCGAACGCCTGGCAGAGGCAGACGACGCCGTCGTCGTGTCCCTCGGCGGCCGCTCGGTAGACCGCCTCCCAACTGTCGGAGTTGACGCCGTTGATGATCAGCGTCTCGCCGCCGGCCAGCGCCTCATAGAACTCCTCGTGCGTCTGCTCGCCCTGCTGGTAGATGCGAGAGCCCAGGCTGTAGCCGACCGGCGCTGTGCGCAGACCCCGCTGCTCCAGCACCTCAGCGGGCAGATCGACCGATGAGTCACAGACGATGGCGACCGACATTCCGTCTCGCCTTTCCTGCCCGTACCAGCCCGCGTGGGCGCGGTCAGAATGCTAGCATCTTCGCACGCCGTCTTACTGATTGCGGCGGCGATCGATCAGGCGGGAACTCGCCCATGCTCCTTGCCTGAAGGACTGCGAGACCGACATGAAATTCGGCATCTTCTACGAACACTCCGTCCAGCGGCCCTGGACCGAGATCTCCGAGTGGCGCGCCTACCACCAGGCCCTCGAACAGATCTGTCTCGCCGACGAGCTCGGCTTCGATCAGGTCTGGGAGGTCGAGCATCACTTCCTCGAGGAGTACAGCCACTCCTCCGCGCCCGAGGTCTTCCTCTCCGCCGCCGCGGCGATGACCGAGAACATCCACATCGGCCAGGGCATCGCGCTCTGTCTGCCCCAGGTCAATCATCCCGCCCGCGTCGCCGAGCGCGCCGCAGCGCTCGACATCATCTCCAACGGACGCCTTGAGTTCGGCACCGGCCGCGCCGCCACCTGGACCGAACTGGGCGGCTTTCAGGTCGAGCCCGACGACACCAAGGACATGTGGGACGAGGTGATTCGCGCCATTCCCCACATGTGGACCAACGAGGTCGCCGGCTGGGACGGCAAGTACTTCTCGATGCCCGAGCGCGCCGTCCTGCCCAAGCCGGTCCAGCAACCGCACCCGCCCATGTGGGTCGCTGTCTCCAGCCCCGAGACCGCGATCCAGGCGGCCGAGCGCGGCATGGGACTGCTCGGCGTCTCCATTGGCACGCCAGACCAGTACGAGCAGCGAATCGCAGACTACCGCCGCGTGATCCGCAACGCCGACCCGGTTGGCAAGTTCGTCAACAACCAGGTCAACGGCGTCGGCTGGATGTACTGCGGCGACACCGACGAGGAAGCGCTCGCCCTGGGCGGCGCCGGCGCGGCCGCCTTCATGAGCGCCGCCGCCCATCTCGTCGGCGTCGGCAGCATCTACCCCTCACCCGCCTACAGCTCACAGGCCTCGGCGATCCAGCTTCGCAACCGGCCCGGCGACGTGATCAACCCGCTCCAGCAGGGCACGCCGATCGGCAATCCCGAGACCGTGATCAATGCGTTGCGCCAGTGGGAAGCGATCGGCGTCGACCGCATGGTCTTCCTGATCAACTTCGACCAGGTCGTCCCGCACGAGAAGATCCTCGAGTCGCTGCGCCGCTTCGCCGCCGAGGTGATGCCCGCCTTCGAGGAACCCGACAGGGCCCCGCTAACCCGCCTCCCCGACTTCGGCGCCGTTGAAGAGGTCGGCCTTCTCGCCGCCGCCGGCGGCGACTAGGACGCGAAGTCCTTCTCCCCCCGCGCAGGCGGGGGGAGATGCCGAAGGCAGAGGGGCGCAGCGAGTACCCGTCAAGACAGGCCAACCACCTTTGACAAGGGAGCCAGACAAAGGAGCGAACCATGGAACGCAGGAACTACTGGCAGCGGATGCGCCGATCGAGAATGAGCCGACGCGCGCTCTTGCGGGCCTCCGGTCGCGCCGGGGTCGGCGCGGCGGGACTCGCCCTGGTCGGCTGCGGCGACGATGACGACGACGCCCAGCAGCAGGCGGCGGCGCAGGTCGAGCAGCAGCAACAGCAGGGTCAGCCAGCCGCGCAGCAACAGGCCCAGCAAGAGGTGATGCAGGACCAGCAGGCCCAGCAACAGGCCGATCAACAGGTTCAGCAGGAAGCGACGCCGGCCGAGCAGGAAGAGCAACAGCAACAGGTCGTGCAGGCTGCGCCGGCCCGGCAATACGGTGGCAACTACACGCTGAACATCGTCCCCAATTGGGATGGCTTCGACCCGCATCGCGCCAATCTGGCAACGCCGTTCCAGGTGTTCAATGACGCTCTGATGCGGCTCAACCAGATCTACAACAATCAAGGACCGGTCTACACCGCCTCCATCGCGTCGCTGCCCGAAGTCCCCGACGACGAAACGTACATTTTCCGTTTCGATCAGGGCGCGAAGTTCTGGGATCGGTACCCCACCGAGGGTGGTCGCGCGTTTACCGCTGAGGACGCGGCCGCCAACATCCAGCGGCAGATCGACTCGGTTGACGCCAGTGGCCAGCCTGATGCCCGCTTCTGGCGCGCCGCGCTGTACCAGGACACCGCCTCGGTGGATGTCCCCGACGAGGCGACCCTGATTTGCAAGACCAACGGTCCGAACGCCACCTATCTCGAGACCACCCACATGGGATACTCGTTCATGACCTCGATTGAGGCGCTTGAACTCTGGGATCAGCAGTGGATCGACGAACAGACCAACGTTGACCTGATGTCCGGCGTCGGTCCATTCATCCCGACCGAGTTCTCACCCGAGAGCCACATCCACATGGTCCGCAACCCGGACTTCTGGCAATCGCTTGACGGCCAACAACTCCCCTTCCTCGACAGCATGACTTGGCGGTTCCTCGGCGACCCGACCGCTCAGGAGACCGCGTACCGCACGGGAGCGCTCGACGACTTCTCGGGCAACGCTGTCGCGATCGAAGGAGTAGAAGCTGATTTCCCCGACCACATTCGCTACGACCGGGGGGTGGTGCTGCCTCTCGCGATGCGCTTCAATTACAACACCGAGTGGGACGAGAATCCGTGGCTCGACCGCCGCGTTCCCTACGCCTTCCATCTAGTCATGGATCGGGACACGATCATCGACGCGGTCTACCTCGGCAAAGGCAAGCCGTCGACTCAGCAGCACATCAATTGGTATCACGGCTGGTCCATCCCCCAGGAAGAGATGCGCACGCTCCCCGGCTATCGCCCGACGAAGGACGAAGACATCGCCATGGCGCGCCAGCTGATGGACGCGGCCGGCGTCGAGCCGGGCACGAGCTATCCGATGATCGTCGCCGACATCTTTGAAGGTTTGTACCCGGGCAGTTCGGAGCTCTACCAGAGCATGTACGAGAACGCGCTCGACATCTCGGTCAGCGTCGAGCTTGTGCCATACGACGGCATCACTCAGCGCCTCGTTGAAGGCAGGTACCCAGGTCAGTTCCCGATCTGGGTCGGCGCCGGTACCGGCGACCCCACCGGCGAGTGGAACTCGCGTCTGGTCTTTGGCGCCTCGGGAAACCTGACCCACTACAACTTCAAACCGGTGGAGGACATCGTCAAGACGATGAAGGTGACACTCGACGCAGAAGCGCGGCGTGAAATGGCGCTTGAAGTCACCTACATCCTGCTTGGCGAAGACGAGCGCTATGGCCTCGATGGCTTCGGCGACTTCTCGATCATGGGCAACGGCATCGACACCGGCATCTATTGGCCGTACGTCAATGTCCCGGAGCGCAGCCTCAACGTCTGGGAGCGCGAGGGCTGGCACTGGCGCAAGGAAGTCTGGATGGACACCACCCACCCCGACTTCCCTGGCGACCGCGCATAGCAGGAAGAGTCCTCTCCCCCCGCTCGGCGGGGGGAGATGCCGTAGGCAGAGGGGGGCACAGCCCCCGAACGTAAACCACGCGATTGAGCGCCTCACCTGTGGGGGCGCTCATTCGCTGTCTGTGGCGGATCGCCTCTATATTCTGTGGCAGTCAACTCCACCGAGTTCGTGCGGAAATTCACACACTCCGACCATCCTGAGAGGCTCGCCAGCATGGCCGACTCCACCTCCGGCGCGCAGCAGCAGATCGCCGTTCGTTACCCCCGCTCCGCTTCCTTGCGCGACGGGCACCGCATCAACCTGCGACTGATGGCGCCCGGCGACGAGGAGCTGATCCTCGGCTTCGCCCGCTCGCTGCCCTCCGACGACCTGCTGTTCCTGCGCCGCGACATCACCCAGCCGTCCGCCGTGGACGACTGGATGCGCGAGATCGAGACCCAGCGGACCTTCACCGTGCTCGGCTTCGACGGCGACGAACTGCTCGGCGAGGGCGACCTCAACTACTCCTCCGCCGACTGGACACGCCACCTGGGCGAGATTCGCCTGCTGCTCTCGCCCAACGCCCGCGGTCGCGGACTCGGCCGCGTGCTGGCCGAGGAAATCTACGCCATCGCCCAGTTGCTCGAACTGCAGCTCCTCACTGCCCGCATGGTGCTCGACCAGGCCGCCGCGCAGTCCGTCTTCCGCCGCCTCGGCTTCCAGCGCGAGGCCGTCCTCTGGGACTACGTGATCGACGCAGACGGCAAGACCCACGACCTGCTGATCGCCACCCGCCGCATGAAATCCCCCCGCTCCGGCTCGTAACCCAAACGGTCCCCTCTCCCCCGCGAAGCGGGGGGAGATGCCGTAGGCAGAGGGGGCTCCCCGCCCCTACACAACCAGTCCGTGCAGACGGTTGAACTCACTGAACCGCTCCGCGTGTAGCTCCCGATCCGCCAGGCCCGCGTAGTCGCCGTCGTAGCGCCAGGCTCGGAAAACCCAGTTACAAGTGTCGCCGCGCTGCTTCACCTGGAACGGCGAGACCCACTCCCAGACCACCTGTCCGCGCCCGTCGATCTCGAACAGCCGCCCGGCCGCGCCCTCGGTCACCAGGAAGTTGCCGTTGGAGAGCTGCGACACCCCCGAGATGTGCGCCGAAAAGAACTGCTCTCTCGGCACGCCCTGGTAGATGACGTCAACCTTGTCTCTCTCGGGATCAACTGCGACGATCCGCGAGTAGCTCAGGTCCTGTAGCCGGTGCATGCCGTTGTCGTAGATCAGGATGCGGCCGTCGGCGAGCCGGTTGGCGTGATGCTGATGTGAGATCTCCGGCCAGCCAAACTTCCACCGCAATGATGCCGGCTCGCCTCCATTGGGCAGGTCGATGATACCGACGATGCTCGTGTCGCGCGAAGAGAACAGGAGGCCGCCGTCCGGCAGTTGCTCGATGCTGTTCGTGTGCGTCCACTCCCAGCGGTGCTCCAGCGGACACTTGGGCGCATCCTCCGGCTTGAGCGCGTCCCAGAGATGAATCCGGCTGACTTCTTTGCCCGAAGCATCGACCTCGACGATGTCGTCGCCGATCATCGTCGGCGGGCCGGGCTGGTCGGGGAGGTGACCGCCGCCGAGCACTGCTTCGCCGATCTCTTCGGGCATTGCTACCCATTCGAGGAAGATCGTGTTGCCGTTCTCGCAGCGGTGGAAGTCGTGATGGATCGCCTCGTTCTCGTAGTCCCAGACGACTTCGCCGTCCCAGTCCAGTTCGCGCAGCCCGACTCCGCGGCCGCCGAGGAAGTTGAACGTGTCCGGCGGCGCGCCAGGATCGAGCGTGAAACGGGTGATGTTTTCGTCTGTTCGCGGCGGCGGCGGCGTCAGGGGCGAGACCATCGCCAACAGATTGCCGTTGGGCAGCAGCTCGACGTTGAACAGGCGTCGATCAGCAAAGTGCCAACGGTGCGCGACGCGGCCCTGCATGTCCAGCAACACCGCGTCCTGCGCGCCCAGTCCGCACATCAGCGTGTAGCCCTTGCACGATCGCGACGGCTCGTGATGCGTCAGCCCCAGCGGACGATGAATCGGCCAGCCCATGGTCGATCCCGCTCCAATCAGCTGCCGCTCCACCTCGCAGGGGAAGCGGTGTCGTAGACACTGAGGGGGTCCCGCTCGGCGGCCTCGACCAGCGGAATCACATCACGGGCGATCCGTTCCGCCTCTTCCAGGTGCGGATAGCCCGAGAGGATGAACTCGTCGAATCCCAACCGCCCATACGCGGATAACTCGTCGGCCGCCTGTTGAGGCGTCCCCACGATCGCCGTGCCCAGGTTGACTCGCACGCGTGAGATGCCGTTCCACAGCCGCTCGCCCAGGCGGTCGTCTTCGACTCGCCTCGCCTGAGCCGCCGCGCCGACCATCGCGGTCGATTGCACCGCCGCCGCCCGCTGCGCAAGCACGTCAGGATGCGCGTCGGAGAGCAACTCCGCCGCCGCGTCCCAGGCCTCAGCCTCCGTGTCGCGCACGACCAGGTGCGTGCGCAGCCCGAAGCGCGGGATCCGCTTCGCGAGCGCGAAGGCATCGCGGGCGCGGTCGAGCAGGGCCTCCATCGGTTCTGGCGGTTGAATCCAGCAGAGCAACACATCGGCGCGCTCGGCTGCGAGACGCAGCGCAGCGTCGGATGCGCCGCCCAGGTACCACTCGGGCTCGGGATGCGTAGGCGTCGGCGAGACGATCGCGCCGTTCAGTCGGAGCGACTCGCCCTCGTACGAAAGCGGACCGCCCGTCTTCCAGAGCTGCGCGCAGGCGTCGATGAACTCGTCGGCCTGCGCGTAGCGGTCATCGTGCGATCCCGTGATCCCCAGTCGCTCGTTGTCGCCCTGGATCCCGCCCGGCACGATGTTGATGTCGATCCGACCACGCGAGATCTCGTGCAACGTCGCAGCCTGCTGCGCGAACAGGCCCACCGGAGTGACGCCAGGACGCACCGCGATCAGCAGCCGAATCCGCGACGACACCGCGCACAGCGCCGTCGCCGTGGTCCACGTCTCGGCCAGCGGCGCTGAGTGCTCGAACGATCCGTTGGCGAAGCGGGTCGGGATCAGCAGCGAGTGATAGCCCAGCCGCTCGGCGTTGAGCACCACATCGCGCAGATACTCGAACGTCGGAAGCCGCTGCGCCCGCAGCGAGCCGATCCGGTCGCCATCGCCGTCAATCGGGACGAACCAACTGAACCTGGGGGCCGGGCGTGCGGTCATGTGGCGAAGTGTACGTCGTGCCCCCCTCTGCCTTCGGCATCTCCCCCCGCAGAGCGCGGGGAGAGTGAGGAGAGAGCTTAGTCATCGAGGAACTCATTCACCTCGTCGAGGAATGTGTCAAGCTGGTCGTGGTGGACCCAGTGGCCGGCGTCGGCGACACCGACTTTGCGAGCGGAAGGGAACGTGCTGGTTCGCTCGTCCTGGTTGGGATCGCCGGCCGACTCGAGGCCGCTGATCAGCATCGTCGGCATGTTCACCCGCTCCCAGATCTCTTCGGCGTCGAGCTCGTTGAACGGATAGGGCGAGTGCGCGCGGGCGTAGTTGTCGAATTTCCAGACGAAGGAGCCGTCTTCGTTCTGGTGCACGGCGTGCGTGGTCAGGTGCAGCGCCTGCTCCGCTGACAGGCGCGGATTCGCCTCCTGCATCCGCTCGACCGCGTCCTCGAGCGTCGGGTAGCGCCTCGGCAAGCGCCCGGCGAAGCGGTGACGTTCGGAGATCCACTCCGTCATCCGCTGATGCGCCGGAACCGACGAGTGCATGTCAGTCTCGCGCCGCGACGGGCCAAGACCTTCGATGGCGATGAGCCTGGCCACCCGCTCGGGATAGACGCCGGAGTACTCGATGCAGATCCGTCCGCCCAGCGAGTGACCCAGCAAGGTCACTGGGGCAAGATGCTTCTGGCGGATGAGCTGCGCCAGGTCGTAGACATAATCGATCATCGCGTAGCCCGAGCCGTTGACCCATTCGGAGTCGCCGTGTCCGCGCAGATCGGGTGCGATCACGTGATAGCGATCCTTCAGCGCCAGCGCCACCCAGTCCCAGGAGCGGCAGTGATCGCGGCCACCGTGGACGAGGATCAGCGCCGGCGCCGTCGGGTTGCCCCAGTCGACGTAGTGCAGCCGCAGCCGCTGAGAGAAGTAGATCTGAGATGCGGGATAGTCGGTGAGTTCAGTCATGGCTGAATCGTATCGGCCGTGTCGATCAGCGGCGAGCACCGGCGGACCGGCGATGCAACGCTCAATCGGTCACCGGCAACAGGGCGAGGTTGTTGCGATGCACCACCGATGATCCGTAGTAGTAGCCCAGCGCGTCGAGGATCTCGGACGACTTCTTGCCGCGGATCTTCGCCGCCTCGACGGATGAGTAGTTGCTGATGCCGACCGCAATCGGGCGGTTCTGCGGGTCATAGAGCTGGATCACGTCGCCGCGTTCGAACTCGCCGCGCACGCCGACCACGCCCGCCGGCAACAGGCTGCGCCCCTGTTCGACCAACGCTTGCACCGCGCCGGAGTCGAGTTCGAGTCCTTCGCCGTTGTGCAGACCGGCCAACAGCCAGCGCTCGCGGCTGTCGCGGACCGTCGTGTCGGCGGGAATCAGCGTGCCGAGCTGTTCTCCGCCGGCGACCCGTGTGATCACATCCGGCTCGCGTCCGGACGCGATCACCACGTCGGTGCCTCCCGCCGAAGCTCGCCGCGCCGCCTCGAGTTTCGCCCGCATCCCGCCCCGGCTGCGCTCGCCTACGTCGCCTGCAGCGCCCATCATCGACATCGGATCGCGGAGAATAGGAATCAGCCTGGCCTCAGGGCAGACACGGGGATCCTGCTCGTATACACCGCCGACATCGCTGAGCAGGATCAGCAGGTCGGCGTCGATCAAGTTGGCGATTAGCGCGGATAGTGCGTCGTTCTCGCCGAACGCGCCGCCGCGCAGCTCCTCGTCGGCGACCACGTCGTTCTCATTGACGATCGGCACGACGCCGTACTGCAGGAGCCTGAGCAGGGTGTTGCGCACGTTGAGGTATCCGCGCCGCTCGGTCACGTCGCCGCGGGTGATCAGCGCCTGTGCCGCGGTCAACCCGTAACGCTGAAGCAACGAGTCATAGCGCTGCACGAGTTGGGCCTGGCCGATTGCGGCCAACGCCTGCCGCGCTCCGACCGATGTGCGTGTCCGGGTCGCGCCGACTCTTGCCTGTCCAGCTGTCACGGCGCCGGACGTCACTACTGTCACCTGCACGCCAGCCAGTCTCAGCTCTGCTACCTGGCGCACCACGGACTCCAACACGGCCGGATCGAGACGATCCGTCCCCGAGGTGAGCAGGTTGGTGCCCAGTTTGCAGATGATTCGTCTTGCCTGTGCGTCGGTCATGCGGCCACCGCCGCTCGCAGCGGGAGCGAGGCGTTTCGGCGGATAATGTCGCTATGCGCAGCCGCTTCCGTTCCATCGTCAATGATCTTGGCCCGCGCGTCAGGCGTTGGCGGCGTTGGTGGGCGCTGCACCTCAAGTGGTGGCGCGGTGATCTCTTCCTGTTGGCGCGGCGGTCCGTCCAGGAGTTCATGGACGACCACGTGCCGCAGCTCGCCGCCTCGATGTCCTACTACATTTTCTTTTCGCTCTTCCCGCTCGCCACTCTCGTCGTCTCGATCGCCGGCGTGCTGCTGACCGACGACCGCCTGCGCCAGGACGTTGTGGACGCGCTCTTCGACCTGTTGCCCTTGCAGTCCGGCGCCGGCCGCGAGGACCTGGAGTCGCTGATTGACCCCATCGCGAGCGGCCGTTCGGCGGTTGGCGTGATTTCCGTGGTTGGCCTGATCTGGGCCGCGACCGGGATGATGTCGGCCTTGCGATTCAGCCTCGACTCCGTGTGGGATCTCGAATTTCGCCGCCCGTTCGTGCGCGGCAAGCTGGTTGACCTCGCGCTGGTGCTCGGTGTGGGCGCGCTGCTCACGGCTTCGATCAGCGCCACCGCCGTTTTGCAGATTGGGCGCGAAGTGTCCGACTCGGTCTCGCAGAGCCTGGGACCGTTCGGCGCGGATGCTGGCGGACTGTTCAACATCATCGCCGTGCTGCTGCCCTTCCTGCTCACCTGGTTCACGTTCGGCGTCGTCTATGTTGTGGTGCCCAGCGTGAGCGTCCGTAAACGCGACGTGATCGGCGGCGCGTTGGTCGGCGCGCTGCTGTTCGAGCTGCTGAAGTTCGGCTTCTCCGTCTACCTGCGCAACTTCTCCAACTACGACGCCGTCTACGGATCGCTGGGCGCGGCGATTGCGCTGCTCTTCTTCGTCTATCTCGGCGCGTGTGTCCTGCTCTTCGGCGCGGAGATCGCGGCCGAGTGGCCGCGAGTCATGCACGGCCATTACGACGACGACGAATCGCCTCCCGAAGAGACCGACTCCCCCAGCCTCCGCGGGCGGCTGAAGCAGGCAGCGGTGCGTCAGCTCCGACACGAGCAAGAGACTCCAGCCAATCTTCCCGCCGTCGAGACAAGGGATGCGCGGCAACAACGCAGGGCGTCGGAGCGCAGCGAGCATCTCGGCGACCAATGATCACACTCTGACACGTCCTACGTGGCTACTGCCAGGCGCGCTCCAGTGACAGAACGACTCCTGCGCCGTCGATATCCGCCTCTGCTAGATTCTGGGATTCTGGCAGGCGCTCGGCGTCGACCGAGATCGACGTCGCCAGTGTCTCCGCTGCGATCAAAGACTCAAACGTCGCGAGCGCCGACCGCAACTCGTCGTCTTCCGACGCCATCCGGAGCTGGATGCGGTCGTCCGGATCCAGTCCCGAATCTCGACGCAGGCCCTGGACTCGGTTGATCACCTCGCGAGCCTTGCCCTCGGCGATCAACTCCGCGGTCAGTTCCGTGGAGAGTTGCACGCTGCAGCGCTCGTCTTCGGCCGATGCGGCGCTTGCGGCAGCCTCCGTGTCCACTTCGATCAGCAGATCCGCAGGCTCCAGTTCCACGCCTTCGACCTCGACAGTCTGACCCGACTCGGCGGCTTGTGCGATGTGCGAGGTCAGCTCCGGCGGCAGATCGCTCAGCGCGGCTCGCAGGGCCGGCAGCTTCGGACCGATTCGCGGGCCCAGCGTCCGCAAATTCGGCTTGATCGTGTAGCGCCGGGAATCGGACGCCGCGTCGGCGAGCGTCACCGACTTCACGTTCAACTCCTCGGCGATCGTGTTGCGAAGTCGCTGCACGGCATCGGCGTCGCGAGCGCTGCGGACGGCGACCGAGACCGCCGCCAGCGGCTGACGAACCTTGAGTCCTGCCGCGCTGCGCGCCGCACGGCCCAGCGACGCGACACGCTGTACCAGCGCCATGTCCTGGTTCAGCGGCTCGTCGATCAGCGACGCGTCGACCTCGGGCCAGCGAGCCAGGTGTACGGACTCCGGCGCATTCGCATCCAACTCGGCGACGAGATTGCGCCACATCTCCTCGGACAGGTACGGCGTCATTGGCGCGAGCAGCCGCGCCAGCGTGGTCAGCACTTCGTAGAGCGTCAGGTAGGCGCTCTGCTTGGCTCCGAGGTCGGCGGCCGCCCCGCCGCGCGCCGACGACCAGAAGCGCCGCCGGCTGCGCCGCACATACCAGTTGGAGAGCGAGTCGACGAATCCGTCGATCTCGCGCGCCGCCGTCGTCGGGTCGTAGTCGTCCAACGCCTCGGTGACGCGGCCAATCAGGCTGTGCAGTTCGCTCAGGATCCAGCGGTCGAGTTCGACCGTCAGCGCGCCCGTCCGCTCGGTCGGACGCCAGCCGTCGATGTTGGCGTAAGTGATGAAGAACGAGTACGTGTTCCACAGCGTGTGCAGGAATCGGCGTTGCGCCTCGCTCACGAGACGAGGCGAAAACCGCCGAGGGTTGCCTGCCGGTGAAGCGACGTAGCAGTACCAGCGCAAGGCGTCGGCGCCGCTCTGGTCGAGCACCTCCCACGGATCGACGACGTTGCCCTTCGACTTGGACATCTTCTCGCCCGCCTCATCGAGGATGTGGCCCAACGAGATCACGTTGCGGAACGAGATCGGTTCGGGCACCGCCTCGGCGCGGTGCAGCATTGCGGCCTCGGCGTGCAGTGAGTAGAACCAGCCGCGAGTCTGGTCGACGGCTTCGCAGATGAAGTCGGCGGGGAACCGCTCGTCGAAGCGATCCTGGTTCTCGAACGGGTAATGCCACTGTGCGTAAGGCATGGCGCCGGAGTCGAACCAGGCGTCGGCGACTTCCGGACATCGACGGGCAGCGCCAGGGCACTTGTCGCAGCCGATCTCAATCTCGTCGACGTACGGGCGGTGCGGATCAGAGAGGTCCGGCTCAACGCCGCTGAACGCCCTGGCCCGCTCGCGCAGCTCGTCGAACGAACCGACGCAAGAGACATCGCCGCACTCGGTGCAGCGCCAGAACGGCAGCGGCGTACCCCAGTAGCGTTCGCGGCTCACGGCCCAATCGACATTGTTGGCCAGCCAGTCGCCGTATCGTCCCGTGCCGGTGTGCTCAGGATGCCAGTGGATCAGCTCCGCATTGGAGCTGGTGAGCGAATCCTTGGCCTGCGATGTGGCGATGTACCAGCTCGGTTTGGCGTAGTAGAGCAGCGGCGTGTCGCAGCGCCAGCAGTAGGGATAGGTGTGCTCGTAGATGTCCTTGCGCAGCAACAGGCCGCGTGCCTCGAGGTCGTCCATGACTATCGGGTCGGCGTCCTTGACCCACTTGCCCACGAACGCCGGAGCGGCCGGATCGTCGGCATTACCGACGATCCGCCCGGAGAGGTCCACCGGCTGGCGAAACAGTAGCCCGACCTCGCGGCCGAGTTGATAGTCGTCCTCGCCGAACGCCGGAGCGATATGGACGATGCCGGTCCCGCTCTCCATTTCCACGAAGTCGCCCGCCGCGACGGATCGCGCCGGCAACCGACCGTCCGCCTCGGTCCACTCGACCAACCGAGCGCCGTCGAAGCGGTACATCGGTACGCCCCATTGATCGGGCTCGTACAGGCCGTCGTATGTCACACCGACCAGCTCCGCGCCCTGCACCGTTCCAATCACAGTCGCCTGATCGACCACTCCGTCGAGCGCCGCGCCGACGAGCTCTCGAGCCAGGATCAGCCGCTCACCGGGGGCGATCTCCACCAGCGCGTAGGACTCGTTTGCGTTCAATGCCAGGCCGGAGTTGGCCGGCAGGGTCCACGGCGTGGTCGTCCAGGCAAGGAAATCGGTAGTGCCCTCGCTCCGCAGACTCTCGGGCAGCGAGTCGTTGTGGGCGCGGAAGCGCACGGTCACCGCCTGATCGCGGACGCCGTCCTGCATGCCCTGCGAGAGTTCGTGGCTGGAGAGCGACGATTCGCAGCGCGGACAGTGCGGCGTCGTGCGGCGGGCCTCGTAGATCAGTCCGGCGTCCCACAGCGTCTTGAAGATCCACCAGCAGGATTCGACGTACTCGGGCGTGTAAGTACGGTAGGCGTCGGACATGTCGATCCAGAACGCGACCCGCTCCGTCATGTCCTCCCATTGCTGGACGTACTGCATCACCGACTCGCGGCAGTGCCGGTTGAACTCGGCGATGCCGTACTCCTCGATCGCCGGCTTGCTGTCCAGACCGAGCGTCTTTTCGACCTCGATCTCGACCGGCAGGCCGTGCGTGTCCCAGCCGCCTTTGCGCGGGACGCGCTTGCCGCGCATCGTCTGGTAGCGCGGGAAGAGGTCCTTGAACACGCGCGAGAGCACGTGGTGCACGCCGGGTGTGCCGTTGGCCGTGGGCGGACCCTCGTAGAACGAATAGACGTCGTCGGCGGGACGCTCATCGACCGTTCGACGGAAGATGTCACGCTCGCGCCAGAACCGGCGAATTTCGTCTTCGAGCTCGCGGTGGGGCATCATTGTCCCGACCGGTCGGAAGGTCAGATCGCGTGCGGAAGAGGTGGAAGAGTCAGGTTCGGAACTTACGGCTTCGGTAGCGGTGTCAGCCATCGTTGGATGAGTCCTCAGGGAATCGTTGCGCGATCTGCGCGTCGGCCAGTTGGCCAATGCGGTCGCGAGTCGCTTGGTCGAGCAAGTCGGCAGCTTCGTTGAGCTGCCCCGTAATCCAGGGGGATTATATCGGATAGTGCCCACCTGACCCGCGCCGATGTCAACGATTCGTGACATCACTGCTATCTTGGCGGTGTTACACCGCCACAGCGATCGGACCACCTCTGATGCCGACCCCGAAGGACCTGCGGATTCCCGCGCCGACCAAGACCGTGATCAAGGCGATGCTGAGCAATCGAGGCGAGAAGAAGAAGCCTCAGCCGATCAAGTCCGAGTAGCGCAACCGCTTCCCGACCATCCCGCGCACGACATCTCGGAGCTGATCGATGGTGTCCATCGGTCGCTGATTGTGGCGACCGGCGAACTCTGTCACGTAGCGATCCAGGTGCTTGCGCGACATCTGGTGGTAGGTCCCGTGATAGCCACGCTTCAACATCGACCAGAACGACTCGATCCCGTTCGTGTGCGCTTGCCCGTTGACGTACTCGCCGACGGAGTGCGCGACCGTCTCGTGACGACGCGGGAGCGACCGGTACGCGCCATGCTCGTCCGTGTACACCGTCGCTTCAACGTCCGTGCGGTCGGTGATGAACGGAACCAGGCTCGCCGCGTCCGTTCCCGACACGACCTGCGCAGCGACTTTGCCCGTCTCGCGATCCTTGATCCCCACAACCGCCGTCTTGCCCACTGGACCGCGACCGGCGTGCAGCTTGTCCGCCGCGTGCTTGTTGCCTTCCAGTCCGCCGATGAACGTCTCGTCCGCCTCGACCGGACCATCGAACAGGCCGCCGTCGTTGATCCACGCCTGGCGAATGCGGTGCGCCATGAACCAGGCCGTCTTCTGCGATACCTGCAAGTCCCGATGCAGCTTCATGCTCGATACGCCCTTGAGCGACGTGGTCAGCAGGAACGCGGCCAGGGCCCACTTCTGGCAGCCGACGTTCGACGCTTCCATGACCGTCCCAGTCTTGACGCTGAACCGCTTGCGGCAGGCGCGGCAGCGGAACGGCATCGTCTTGTGCTTCGCTCCGCTCTGCACGTTGTCCGACTTGCAGTAGGGGCACTCAGGGCCATCAGGCCAACGCTCCGCTGCGAAGAACGCCTCGGCGGTCGCGTCGTCGGGGAACATGCGGAACAGCTCGATCAGGCTGATGCCGGTTCGGTAGGACTGTCCTGGAGCGTGTGCGGTGGTCATCTGTCTCTCTCCCCGTTGGGCACTATTCTACCATGATAGTGCCCAACTTCGCTAGTCGGACGCTGTGGACGGGCGACAACCTGGACATCATGCGCGGCATGAATTCGGAGACCGTGGACCTGATCTACGCCGATCCGCCGTTCAACTCGAATCGGGATTATGCCGCGCCTGTTGGCTCACAGGCCGCCGGCGCCGCGTTCAAAGACACCTGGACACTGGACGATCTTGACGTGGCGTGGATGGGTCTGATCGCCGACGAACAGCCCGCCATCGCCTACCTGCTGGACACCGCTGGCCGGACGCACTCGAAGGGCATGCAGTCCTATCTGACGATGATGGCCGTGCGCCTGCTGGAGATGAAACGCCTGCTCAAACCGACTGGTTCGATCTACTTGCACTGCGACTCGTTCGCCAGCGCCTATCTCAAGACGCTTATGGACGCGATCTTTGGACGCAGGCAGTTTCAGAACTCGATTACCTGGAAGCGCACGACCGCCCACAGCGACGCCAGCCGATACGGGCGTGTAGATGATCAGATTCTGTTCTACACAGCGGGTGAGTCGTGGACCTGGAATCAGCCCTATCAGCCCTACGATGCCCGCTATCTCGCTCGATTCAAGCGATCCGATGCGGACGGTCGCAAGTGGTCCGACGACAATCTGACCGCGAAGGGCCTATCGGGGGGGGGTACGAATACGAGTATCGCGGCTGCCGCTCATTGTGGCGCGTGCCCCTGGAGACGATGCGGCAACTCGACGACGATGGCTATCTGCATTTCACTCGCAACGGCGGAATCCGTCGCAAGCGCTATCTCGACGAACTGGACGGCAGGCCTGCGCAATCGGTCTGGGATGATATCTCGCCGATCAACTCGCAGGCCAAAGAGCGCGTCGGCTACCCGACACAGAAACCGCTCGCCCTATTGGATCGGATCATCGAAGCGAGCAGCGATCCCGGCGATCTAGTGCTCGATCCATTCTGTGGCTGCGCGACGGCGTGCGTCTCGGCCGAGTTGCTGGACCGCGATTGGGTCGGGATCGATATCTCGCCGAAGGCCGCCGAACTGGTCAACGTCCGCCTGCAGCAGACCATCGGAGATCTGTTTCACCACGGATTCGTCACCACGCGAGACGACATCCCGAGGCGAGACGACATTGAGGCTCCGAGGAACTACCGGCAGAACAAGCACGTGCTGTTCGGCGAGCAGGAAGGCCGTTGTGCAGGCTGCGCGTCGCCGTTCGAATTCCGCCACTTCGAGGTTGACCACGTGATCCCACAGGCGCGCGGCGGTTCGGACCACATCGACAATCTCCAACTGCTCTGCGGACACTGTAACCGCGTGAAGGGGGATCGCCCGCAGGAGTACTTGGTAGCGCGGCTCAAAAGGCTGGCCCTGACCTGATGGCGCGGGCACTATCCGATATAATCCCCTAATCCAGCCCCGAGCCTGGCGTGCCGAGGCGGCCTGTCCTAGCGCGCGCGACTGGTCGACCAGCGCCTGTGCGGCGCGTTCGGGATAGCGGGCCACGTTGTCGGCGACGTCGGCGTCGCTCGGCGGACGGGCGGTGGGCCGACCCTGGCCGCCCATCAGGCGCATCCAGCGTTGCGCCGTCGTGTCTGCCATGTGGTCCTTCTTGGTGAACGGAGAATGTCTAGGAGCGTGTGCGTTCGAAGTCCGGGATCTCGACGCCCGGCTTGGGCGGGATCAGTCCGCGGCGCAGGTCCTGGTTGATCCCTTCGACCTGGCACGGGTGTATCCCCCAGCGCTGCTGAATCTCATCCATCTGGTAGCCCAGCGTCATGATCCGCTTGACTGTCGTGCAGAAGACCGGACGGTCGCCGCGCGGCAGGAACGGCACTTCGATCATGTCGCCGCACATCGCGCAGGCGGCAGGATGCATCTGACGCGGCGTGCGGCCGCCGAACGATGCGGCGCCGCCGTAGCGCACGTAGCCGGCCTCGGCCTCGGGCGAAGTACGAATCGACTTGCGCGCCGAACGGCACTCGGGGCAGCGCACCGGATCGTTCTGCAGCCCCTTGGACTGGTAGAACTCCTGCTCGCCCGTCGTGAACGTGAAATCTCGCCCGCAATCGCGGCAGGCGATCTGTCGATCCTGCAGTGCCATGTTTTCTCGCAATGGTCTCACCGACCGCAGCGGCGCTGCTCGATCGGCCCGTTAACAAGACCAACTCTATCAGAGCCTCCCGCGCACTCTCGATGCGCCGCGTCCCAGTGCGCGGGAGATTACTGTCTGCAGGCGCAGGAACATCAACTCCGCTTCCACTTGGCGAGCGATCAGGCTCAACGCGAAGTAGATGACCGCGCCTCCGCTGACGCCGAGCGCCAACGTGATCCACGAGTCACGCGCGATGTCGACTTGCGCGAGAATCTCGATCAGTAGCCATACGATCTGTCCCATGACCGCAGTTGCCAGCAGTGTCTTCAGCGTTGACACACTCATCGCGCGCGAGAACAGCCGACCGGCCAGCGAGCGATGCAGGAGCAGGACCAGGACGACGAACTCCGCAATGGCCGAAACCGACAGGGCCAAGGCCAGCCCCTTCAGCTCCAGCGGACCGACGAGCAGCGCGGAGAGCAGAATGTTGAGCAGCATCGATGCGATCGCCAGCGCCACCGGCGTGCGCGTGTCGCCGAGCACGTAGAAACCACGCGAGACGATCTCGATCGCGGCGTGGGCGAACAGCCCGATTGAATAGAACAACAGTGCGTCGCTGACCAGCGAGCTGGCCGCGTCATCGAAGGCCCCGTGTTCGAGCAGCGTTGAGACGATCGATTCGCGCAACAGCAGCATCCCGACCGACGCAGGCACGGCCAGGAACAGCGTGAACCGCAGGGTCTGCGAGACCATCTCCCGCACGGCCGATGGCCCGCCCGAGACGGCGCGCTCGGCCAGGCTGGGAAACAGTGCAGTGGCCAACGACATTCCGAAGATGCCGACCGGGAACATCAACAGCAGCCAGGCGAAGTTAAGCGCGGAGATAGACGTATCGCCGACCAGGGACCCGAAGAAGGTGAGGACGATCAGATTGACCTGCGCCGCGGCCAATCCCAACGTGCGTGGTCCCATCAGGCGCAGCACTTCTCGCACCTCGACATCCCGCAGGCTGAAGTGCGGACCCAGTCCACCCCCAGTTCGCGAGAGCGCCGACGACAGCGCCGGCAATTGGATCATCAGGTGCAAGCCTGAGCCGGCAATCACACCGATCACCAGCGCCTCAACTCCGAGTTCCTCCGGCAGCAGCAATGCGCCGAGGATGATCGCCAGGTTGTACAGCATTGGCGAGATCGCTGGCAGGAGGAAATGCCGACGCGCATGCAGGATTCCGGTCAACATTCCGCTGACGGCGAACAGGATGGGAGAAAGCAGCAATACTCGGGTAAGGAACACGGCGTCCGCGATCACCTGGTCCTGCGCGCCGGAGTCTTCGCCGAGTCCCGGAGCGAGCGCCGGCACGATCCACTCGGCCGCGAGGAACACGACCGCCGCCAGGACAACCGTGCCGATCAGGACCCAGTTGAGCACGATGCTGGCCAGCCGCCAGGCGGCCTGCTCGCCGCGATTCTGCAGGATCCGCGCGTAGACGGGAATGAACGCCGAAGCCAGGGTCGCGCCGGCGAGCAGTTGGAAGACCAGATCCGGTAGCCGCATTGCGACCCAGAAGGCGTCCAGCTCGACCGTCGCGCCGTACTGGTCAGCGATGACCACAGCCCGGCCGGCGCCCAGCAAGCGCGAGCCAAGGAACGACAGACCAATCAGGATCACGGCGCCAATCACCGTGCTGCGGCTGCCGAACATCCTGGCGCCCACGGAGGTTGGTGCGTCAAGACTCATTTGTTCACTCTGAGACAACGTAATCAAAGATGCACGCGGATCCACACTCCCCCCGCCGTCAGGCGGGGGGAGAGGGAGTCGTCCGCACCGCTAGACACACTCCGATCGGCTGATACGATGAAATCGATTCAGCAAAAGGAGTCATCGTGGCCAACAAGGCTGCCGCAATCAAGTACCTGCGTCAGAGCCAGAAGCGGCGCATGCGTAACAAGCCGATCCGTACCTACGCGCGCAGTTCCGTCCGCGCCGCCCTCGACGCCATCGATGACGCCGTTGACACGCAGGAATGGACCGACGCCGACACGGCCATCGAGCAGGCCGTGAGCGCGCTCGACCGCGCGGCCCAACGCGGAGTGATCCACGCCAACACCGCGGCTCGCAAGAAGTCGCGCCTCTTGCGTCAATATCACGTCTCGCGCAACCCCGATGATGCGCGACGGCCGCGAATGCGGCCGCCGGCGCCGGCGCAAACCCCCTAACCTGCCTGCCACACCCTCCCGCATGTCGCACGAGGCGCTTGCATGCGAGCACTGATATTTGATCGACCCGGTGACATCCGGGTGGACGATATTCCCACGCCGCAACCCGGACCTGGTGAAGCGGTGATCGAAGTCGGCGCGGCCAGCGTCTGCGCTTCGGACCTGCGCGTCTACCGCGGAGAGAAGTACGCGAAACCGGGCGTCGTTCCCGGTCACGAATTCGCCGGACGCGTCGTTGCCGTGGGCGACGGCGTGACCGATCTCCGCCTCGGCGACGGTGTGGCGGTGTATCCAATTATTGCCTGCGGCGGCTGCGACTTCTGCCGCCGAGGCCTGCGCAATCGCTGCACGTCGCGACGGACGCTCGGCTACGACGCGAACGGCGGGCTGGCCGAGCAGGTGCTGCTGCCCGCCCCGTTGGTCTCGCAGGGACATGCCGTCAAATTGGCCGAAGGCGCGGACTGGGGTCGCGCTGCGCTGACCGAGCCCACGGCCTGCGTGCTCAACTCGCTGGAATCCTGCCGCTTTCGCGCGGGCGTCAGCGTCGCCGTTCTCGGCGCCGGGCCGATGGGTCTGCTCCATGTGCTGCTCGCCCGAGCCCTGGGCGCGGGCGAGATCATCGTCGCCGAGCCTGTGGATGTCCGCCGAGACGCCGCCGTCGCCATCGGGGCGAGCCGGGTCTGCAGCGGCGACTCCAAGGAACTTCGCGCCGTGGTCGACGAGGCCACGGCCGGCCACGGCTGCGACATCGTGGTTGTCTCCGTGGGACTGAACGGTCTCACCGAAACGGCGCTGCAGGTCGCCGGACGCCAGAGCAGCGTCAATCTGTTCGCCGGCTTCCCGCCCGAATCAAGCGCCCTGGTCGACGTCAACGACCTGCACTACCGCGAGGTCTCGCTAACCGGCACCCAGAACGCTACGCCCGACCAGTTCCGCCGCACTGCGGCGCTGCTGCCCACTCTCGACGCGGTCGACCGCATCGTTTCGCATCGGTTCGCGCTCTCCGAGGCCGACCAGGCCTACACGTCGCGCGATGATGCCGCCGTGCTCAAGACCGCCGTGCTGCCGGACGGCTGATGATGATCAGGCGAGGCGGCGATGGACCGACCGGTATCGGTGAAGAGCTGAGACAGGCGCGCATCCGACGCGGCCGCTCGATCGCCCAGGCCAACCAGGCGACACGCATCGCTCGTCAGTACCTCGAAGCGCTGGAGTCGGAAGACTGGTCGAAGATGCCGGCCGCTCCGTTTGCCCGCGGATTCCTCAGCTCCTACGCGCAGTACCTCGGCCTGGACGACGGCCCGTTGCTCGAGCGATTTCCGCTTGCGCCGACCTCGCCCGGCGACGGTCTGCATCCCAGCGAGGAAACGGTCGAGTCCTATCAATCCCTGGAGCGCAGCGGAAGTCCGCGAGACGAGATTCGGCCGACGGGCGTGCAACTGGGACCCTGGCTCGTTGCCGCGTTCGTGGTGCTCGTCATCATCGTCGGGGTCGTTGCCGTTGTCAGCCTGCGCGACGATGTACAGCCGATCGAGACCTCTCGCGACGTGCCGGGGATCGACAACGTCTCGGCCGAACTCGAATCGGCTACGTCGGTGACGCCCAGCTCAACTGACTTCGACCCGCTACCCGATCTCACCCAGTTGACATCGCGGCAGGCCGTCAACCACGTCAAGTTGCTCAACGTGCCCTATGTACTGATCTCGGTCTACGACGACTCGCCTGCCGGCACCGTGCTCGAGCAGTCCCCCGCTGCAGGCGTGGAGCCGCACGAAGATGCGGTCGTGACGTTGGTCGTCAGCCGAGGCCCTCGCCCAGGATCAGCGAGCGCAGACTCGACCGACGCCGCGAGTGGCGGTGGCTGATGCGCTATCACATCGTCACGCTCGGCTGCCCCAAGAACACGACCGACTCCGATCGCATCGCGCTGACGCTCGAGGCGGCGGGACATCAGGCTGCTCTCGACCGGCAACGCGCCGACCTCGTCATTCTCAACACCTGTGGCTTCATCGACGACGCGCGCGAGGAATCGAAACAGTCCGCCGAGATACTCGCGGCCGAACGCACCGCCGATCAACAGGTCATAGTCACCGGTTGTTGGTCGCAGATCGAGCAGGAGCAGGTGATCGCGATCGACGGCATTGATGCCGCCTTTGGTATCGAGGCCTGGCGGGAGATTGCGGATCACGCTGGGCAGGAGACGGCTGAACGCGACATTCCCGAGACCTCGCTCAGTGTCGGTCCGTCCGCGTACCTGAAGATCTCCGACGGCTGCGCTCGACCCTGCACCTTCTGCAACATCCCCGCGATCAAGGGTCGCCAGTTTCGCAGCGCCGCACCTGATGCGCTCGTCGCAGAGGCGCGGACCCTGGTCGAACGAGGGGCGAAGGAAGTCGTGCTCGTCGCCCAGGACAGCACCGCCTATGGCGCCGAGTGGGGAGATCCCGACGGCCTCGCCCGCCTGATCGAACGGCTGGCCGCGGAGTCGGGCGCCGAGTGGCTGCGTCTGATGTACGCCTATCCCGGATTCGTGACGCCGTCGCTGGTCGAAGTCATGGCCCAGACGCCGCAGGTCTGCAACTACCTCGACATCCCGCTCCAGCACGGATCTCCTGCAGTGCTCCGCCGGATGAAGCGGCCGCACAACATGCGCATGGTCCGCGGGACGCTCGAACGCTTGCGCTCGGCCATGCCCGACATCGCCATCCGCACCACGTTCATCGTCGGGTTCCCCGGCGAGACCGACGCCGAGTTCAGCGAATTGCTCGACTTCATCTTCGAGGCCCAGTTCGATCGCGCCGGCGCATTCACCTACTCTCCTCAGCCCGGCACGCCCGCCGCCGCCATGACCGAGCAGGTGCCTGACCAAACAAAGCAACAGCGCTTCGACGAGCTGATGACGACCCTGGCCGACATTTCCGCCGGTCGCAATGAACTGCAAATCGGCCGCCGCTTACCCTTGCTGGTCGAGTCGGAGCCGGGGCAGACGACTGAAGACGGCGAGCCAATCATCGCCGGCCGCACCTATCGTGAGGCTGGGGAGGTGGACGGCCTCGTCTTCGCTCTCGGCGAGGCGAATCCAGGTGAGATGGTCGATGTGCGGATCACCGACGCGCTCGGACACGACCTCTGGGCCGAGCTGATCGACTAGAGCGAGAACGTCTCCGTCGAAACCTCTCCCAGCTGGCAGTCCAGCCGTTCCCGCTCCAGGAACTCGATCACCTTCTGTGCGTTGGCGTGCGATATCTGCGAATCCGACGAGATTGCGGCGAACGCCAACTTCGCCCGTGTGCGATCGTCCTGGTCGCCGACCTCCGCCGCAGCCACGCCGAACTTGTTCCGAGCTCGCTGCAGCACGCTGCGCACGACCGATCGTTTGTCCTTGAGCGACGCCGACTCGAAGATCAGCAACTCGACCGTCAAGACCGTGACGACGGTCATGACTCTTCCGGCTCCAGCGGCAACACAGACTGTTGCGCCGGACGCTCCCGGTCCTCAAGCGGTGGCAGCTGGTCAAGCGCAGACAACCCGAAGTGGTCGAGGAATCGCGGGGTCACGCTCCACAGCAGCGGCTGACCGATGGTATCCAGGCGACCGCTCGGGGCGATCAGATCGCGGGCCCGCAATGACCGAATCACTCCCGAGGCGCCGACCCCGCGTACGCGTTCGATCTGCTCTCGCGTCACCGGCTGGTGGTAAGCGATGACGGCCAGGGTTTCCAGTGCGGCCCTCGACAGTCTGGATGGCGTGTCGAGACCAAGCATGCGTTCGACGTATGGAGCGGCTTCTGCCGCCGAGACCAGGGCAACTGTCCCCGAGTGCCGTCGCAGGCGAATCCCCCGAGACGTGTCCGCATCGATCTCCGACAGCGCCGCCTCGACCGCCGATACCGGGACGCTCGTGACCTGGGCCAACAGGCGAATCGTGGGAGGAGACTCGGCCACCAGCAGCAGCGCTTCAATCGCCAGGCGCAGGTCCTTGGGCGGCGGCAGCGGGTCGACCGGCGTCGTTTCTTCCGTGGTCATCACACCAGCTCGCCGACCAGCCCGGAATCATCGACAGCGGCCACTCGAACGCTCCGCAGTTGATTGCTCAGATCGTCATCCGTCTCCACTCGGCAGGGCAGATAGGTGTCGGTCAGGCCCGTGCCAGGCGTCTCGAAGAGCACCGACTGCAAGGAACCGACTTCGGACTCCAACGCTCCGCCACGGTGACGCTCGCCAAGTGCTCGCAGCTCCGCGGCTCGGGTTCGCTTGACCTCCGGCGGCACGTCATCACTCAGCAGCGCCGCCGAAGTACCAGATCGACTTGAGTAGGGAAACACGTGCACGTCGGTGAATCGCACCTCCCGCATTAGCGCGAGTGTGGCAGCGTGATCGTCATCCGTTTCGCCCGGGAATCCGGCGATGATGTCCGTGGTCACCGAGACGCCCGGCGCGGCCAGGCGGAAGGCCGTCACCGCCTCAATGAACTGATCCGCCGAGTACCGCCTGCGCATCCGCGAGAGCACGGCGTCCGACCCGCTCTGCAGGGCCAGGTGCACGTGCCGGCACATCCGCGCGTCGTCCCAGCAGGACAACAACTCTGGCGTGATGTCCTGTGGTTGAATCGACGAGTAGCGGATTCTCGCCGCGTCGGTGCGGGACAACAGAGCGTCAATCAGTCTTGCCGCTGTCGTCCCGTCGCTTCGGTCACGGCCATAGGCGCCGGGCTGCGTCCCGGTCAGCACGATCTCCTGGAAGCCTTCCTCGACTCGCTCCTGCACCTCAGCGACGAGCTCATCGATCGGAATCGCCCGCTCTCTACCCCGAACTCGCGGCACGATGCAGAACGCACACACGTCGTCGCAGCCTTCCTGGATCTTGATGAACGCCCGTGTTCGGCCGACTGATGCCGTCCGGATTGCAGACGTCGGGCCAACGTCGGCCAGAGTCGCGAACACTGCTTCTGCGGCTTCTGCCTTGCGGACGTTGGCCACAACTTGGATGCCCGGTTGCTCAGACAGTTCTGCGCCCGCCCGCTCGGCATAGCAGCCGGTCACGATCACCGGGGCGTCGGGCGAGAGTCTGCGCGCCATTCGAATCAGGCGGCGCGCCTTGCGATCGGCGACATGGGTGATAGTGCAGGTGTTGATCAGATAGGCGTCGGCCGGTGTCGGGCGGTCCACCGTGACGCAGCCGCGGCGCTGCAGTTCACGCGCCGCCTGCTGCGTCTCGGACTGGTTCAGCTTGCAGCCCAGGGTCAGCGTCGCGACCAGTGGCGCGCTCTTCGTCGACTCGGTTGATGCACTGCGGCTCATGCCCAACTACCATACTCACAGAAGTCGACGACGGAGGCGCGCCATGGTGGAGATCGGTCTGGCCATCCTGTTCGTCAGCATCCTGGTCGCCGCCGACCGCGGACGCTACGACACGCTCAATGAGAAGATGCGCGACTTCGTTGACTGGCTCGATCGGCCTGAAGACCAGCGCTGAGTATCGGGCAAGCGTCACTCGCGAATCCTCGTTCTCTCTCTGTGCCTGCCCGTGTGGCAGCGCAGGGTCACGCGTGTGTGCGCATCGCGGCACAGTGAGGGCACAGTACGCCGGCGCCGCTTGATCTCCTCGTACGTGTGTACTACATTGTCGATAGGCAGAACGCACGTGCAGGTAGGCAATATGTCCGCGGCTTCACCCAGCCACAACGCTCCAATCGCCCGAGGCGCGCAACTTCCCTTGATGCTGCAGTCTTCCGCGGTACCGTCGTCTGCCGATTCGATGCCGAATCCTCCGGTCCATAGCCCGCCGTGTCCGTGGTGCAACGGACCCACGGCCAGCCACGGACGCCGACTGGTCTGCGTGGTCTGTGGATTCGGGGCGAAGCCGGCAACGTTCCGCCGCCGTCGCAGCGCTCGCCGCCGCTAGCTCGTCGTCTGCCCGCCGCACCTGGTCGCTTCGCCGCTCGTCCCGACAGGCCGAACAAGCCGTACAGTAAGTGGCGTGAACAGCGTTGCCCTGCTCTTCATCGTCCTCGCCGTCCTCACCGCGCTCTGGCTCAAGGGATACCTGAACTTCGGCGGCGTGCTGTCCCTCTTTCGGCGCATCCAGCTTGCCGCCTTGCTCTGGGCTGCGGCAATCTTCGCCATCGCGCTCGTCCGCATCCTGGGCGGCGAAGGCTTCTAGTCCCATGCGCGTCCTGGTCGCGCCGCAGGAGTTCAAAGGCAGCCTCACCGCCGTCGAAGCAGTGGACGCGATCCAGATCGGCGTGGCGCGAGTCATGCCCGACGCCGAAATCGACCGCGCCCCGCTCGCCGACGGCGGGCCCGGCACGGTCGAAGCAATCGTCCACGCGGCGCGCGGCCGCACCTCCATCGCGCGCGTCGACGGCCCCCTCGGCGCGCCGGTCGACGCCCGCTGGGGCCGCATCGACGACGGCCGCTGCGCCGTCATCGAAATGGCCGCCGCGTCCGGTCTCACGCTTCTGAGCGCCGGAGAACTGGACGTCGATCGAGCGTCGACGTACGGCACCGGACAGCTCATCGTTCACGCACTGGACTCCGGTGTCGAGCGAATCCTGATCGGCGTTGGCGGCAGCGCCACCAACGACGGCGGCTCAGGCATGGCCGAGGCGCTCGGGGCTGTCCTGTTGGATGAACACGACCGTCGGCTGCCATCCGGCGGCGCGGCGTTGGCGCGTCTCGCCAGGATCGATGTGAGGCAACTCGATCCGCGCCTCGACCGAACGGACATCCGCGTGCTCTGCGACGTGCGGAATCCGCTGCTCGGTCCGAAGGGCGCGAGCGCCGTCTACGGCCCGCAGAAGGGTGCGAAGCCGGCCCAGGTCGCCCAACTCGATCGCGCACTGGCCAACTACGCCGCCATCGTCGAACGCGATCTCGGGGTCCGCGTCGGCGACATCCCAGGCGGCGGCGCTGCCGGAGGGCTGGCCGCCGGACTGGTGGCATTCTGCGGTGCGACGCTCCAGTCCGGGTTCGACGCTGTCGCCGACGCCGTTGGCCTCGCCGACCGAGTCGCGCAGGCCGACCTCGTGATCACCGGTGAAGGCCGCCTGGACACACAGTCAGCGTATGGCAAGACAGTCGCCGGCGTCGCTGCGCTGTCCCGCTCGTTGAACGTACCCTGTCTCGCAGTGGCCGGACTGATCGAAGGCGATGCCGCAGTATCTGGCATTGCCGATCGGGAAGCGTCGACTCCAGAGGGGGTATCAGTCGAGGATGCGATGACCCGTGCCGATGAGCTCGTGCGCGATGCCGTGGTTCGGTTGCTGCAGCGCTATTCCAGGTAGGGCAGGCGGCGTTCGCTCAGGTTGATCGCAGCGCGGTAATGGTGCCGAGGCGGCGGCGCGATCCCGATCTCGTCCAGCCGATCGTCGTCAATCCCGAAGTGGTGCGCCACTTCATGAAGCACTGTCTCGCGCACCTGCTCCACTACCTCGTCCTCGCTGCGGCAGATGCTCTCGATCGGTTGCTGGTAGATCATGATCCGGTCCGGTAGCGTCTCGCCGTACCAGCCGCGGCTCGTCAGCGGACGCCCGACGTAGAGTCCAAGCAGCGTCTCCCGCGAACTCAGCCCAACCGATTCAAGCTCCTCCTCGGTCGGCTGATTGCGGACCAGGATGACGACATTGTCCATCCGCCCGGCGAGTTCATCGGGAATCTCGTCCAGGGCGCGTTCGACCAACCGCCGAAATCGTGAACGTCGCATTCGCTCAGGGTACCCAGTTGTTGAGAATTGCACCCTCGAGGATGCGCCTCACGATTGGTCCGGCGTCGTCTGATCCGGAAAACGCATCGTCCAGGACGACCGTTACGACCAGGCGTGGGTCTTCAAAGTTGGCCCAACCCGTGAACCACACGTGGTTGGTCGAGCGTTCACGCGACTCATCATCCGCCTCCGCGTCGGCTGCGTCTTGCGCCTGTTCCTGTTCGCTGTTCAATCCGACCGCAATCTCTTCCTCTTCCGACTCTTCCTGAGCCTGCTGTTCGGCGTCCGGCTCGAGAATCACGTCCTCCGAGGTGCCCGACTTGCCTGCAACCCGCAGCACGCTGCCGCGGAAGACGTGGAAGCCGGTGCCGTACGGCTGCGAAACGGTCGTGCGCAGCGCAGCCTGAACCTGTTCGAGTGTCTCGGCCGAGACCGCCAGCACGCTGATCGAGCGGCGTTCGGTCACCTGCGGCGCCGCGCCGCGCGGCTCGATCGATTGCACGATGATCGGCGTGCCCACCACGCCGTTCGTCGCCAGCGCCGAGTAGGCGTTGGCCATCTGCAGCACCGTCACCGAGACGAACCCCTGGCCGATGCTCATGTTGACTGTGTCGCCCGTGTACCACGCCTCGTTGAACTGGGCCTCTTTCCAGTCGGGACTGGGGATGACCCCGGGTTCTTCGTTGAGACGGAAGACTTGCGTACGCTGACCGAACCCGAAGCTCATCGCCGTATCCGGCAACAGTGCCTCGTCGATCTGGTCGAGGCGCAGCCCCACGTCGTAGAACACCGTGTTGCACGACTCCGCCAGCGCTTGGGAGAGCGTGATCCGCCCCTGATCGGTGTCTTTCCAGTTGTGCAGCGGTTGATCGCCGATCTTCATCCACTCCGCCGGACAGGAGATGCGATCGCCAATCTCATAGCCGCCGCCCTCGAGCGCCGCTGCCAGCGTGATGGCCTTGAACGTCGACGCCGGCGCGTAGAGTTGCTCGACCGCGCGATTGATGAACGGCTGGCGCGGATCGAAGAAGTAGTCCTCGTACTCCTCCTGTGTCACCCCGTCGACGATCGTGTTGGGGTCGATCCGCGGATACGACGCCATGGCCAGTACGTGTCCGCTGCGTGGATCGACCGCCACGATCGCGCCGGACTCTTCCGCGAGCGCGTTCTCGGCCAACTGCTGCACCCGCACGTCCAGTGTCAGGCGGACATCGGCTCCGGCGATGGCGGCGCGGCTGGCAATCTCCCGCAGCGGCCGGCCAATCGGATCGACGATCAACAGGCTGCCACCGCGCCGACCGGCCAGGATCCGTTCGAAGGTCTGCTCAATCCCGTCGCGGCCGACCCAGTCGCCGGCTCGATAGCCTTCGATGTACAGCTCGGCCAGCTCCTCCGGATTGATCTCCTGCAGATAGCCGATCACGTGCGCGGCGAGGTCGCCGCGGGGATAGAAACGCCGCGTGTTACGGCTCAGCAGGATGCCATCCTCGGCTAGTCTCTCGAACTCGTCAATCACTTCTTGCGCGGTATCCAGCGGCAGCTCGACCACCTTGATGAACTGATATGAAGGCAAGTCCTGGTACATCCGCGCCCGAACTTCTTCCTCGTCGGCGCCGATTCGTTCGGTGAAGAAGTTGAGCACGAACTCCTCGTCTGTGATGTCGTCCCAACTGATGCCGACGCTCACGATCTCGGTCTCGCCGGCGAGCACGATGCCGTTGCGGTCGAGAATCCGACCGCGCGCCGGCGTCTCGATCAGTGCGTGAATCAGGTATCCCGGAGAGCCCAGACCACTGAAGATCAGGTCGGGTGTCCAATCGACCACCCAGTGCGGCTGACGCAACGTCCTCGCCTGGACGATCTCCTCGATCTCGCCAAAGAACGTCGTCTGATAGCGCAGCACGACTTCGTGGGAAGACGCGTTCTCGTCCTCGTGCGCCACGACCTCCCAGCTTACGCCGCCAATCGTCGCTTCCGCCCAGATATCGCGATAGCGCTGCTCGAACGCCTCGGCGCTGATCCGCTCGCGCGTCTCGGTCGAGGTTCGCTCATAGGCCCGGGCCAGTTGTCCGGTCGCAATCAGGTGGAAGAAGCTCTGAACCGCAAAGCGCGCCGACGGCGGCGCGACATCGAGATTCTCCAGGTCCTCAGCCGGTGGGATGTAGCCTGCCCGTCCCGATGCGGCGTCGGCGCCCACGGCGGCTGCGTCCGATGCGGAACCGTCTTGCGCGCTCTGCGACTGTTCGTCCGGCGGCGGTGGAAAGTACTGCGAGAGGTCGCGATCGGACTCCCCGCCGAATACGCAGGCGCTGAGCGCCAGCGCCGCCGGCGCCAGCAGCGCAATGAGCAGTCTGCCGTGACTGAACCTGGGCAATCGTGGCACGTCGCGCATGCCCGATCTGTCCTCATACCCCGCTACGACTCACACTACCAGTCAATCGTGAGGGCGGGGTCCGGGCGCACTGCGGCGCAACCGTTAGACTGATGCTGATCCGCGATTCGCAGAGGGGAACCAGCAGATGGACTATCGCGAGGACCAGACGATCGTTGACTTCCGCAAGGAAGTGCAGACATTCATTTCCGACAACCTGCCCGGCGATTGGGGCAACCGATCGCAGGGCGAGGGCTACGACCCGCAGATCATGGAGGTCACCCGCGCCTTCCAGTCCGAGATGGCCAAGCGCCGCTGGCTGACCATGGCCTGGCCCGAGGAGCACGGCGGACTCGACGCGCCGCACTCGCAGCAGATGATCATGTCCGAAGAGATGGCCTACCACCGCGCCCCCGGCGCGGGCGGCAACATGGGTGTGCAGTGGGTCGGACCCTCGCTGATGCTCTACGGCACCGACGAGCAGAAGCAGGAGCATCTGCCCGGCATCGCCGATGCCGATACTTGGTGGTGCACGCTCTATTCCGAGCCCGGCTCCGGCTCCGACCTCGCCTCGCTGCAGACCCGCGCCGTCAAGGACGGCGATGACTACGTGATCAACGGCCAGAAGATCTGGACCTCCGGCGCCCACGTCTCCGACTGGGGCTGGCTCGCCGCCCGCACCGACCCCGACGCGCCCAAACACAAGGGCATCACGATGTTCATGCTGCGCATGGACACGCCCGGCGTGACCGTCAGGCCGCTGATCAACATGGCCGACGGTCACGGCTTCAACGAGGTCTTTTTCGAGGACGTCCGCATCCCGCAGACCAACGTGGTCGGCGAGGTCAACCGCGGCTGGTACCACCTCGCGGTCGCGCTCGACTTCGAGCGCAGCGGCATTGGCGCCTTCGCCGGCGGCCGCCGCACCACCGAGGAGATCACCCAGTTCGCCCGCGACAACAGCCACCTGCTCGACGAGCGCCCGAACGCCCGCTACGAGCTGGCCGAGCGCCACATCGAGGTCGAGGTCGGCACCTACATGGCCTACCGCATCGCCTACATGCAGGAGCATGGCGTGGTCGCCAACCACGAGGCCTCGATGTCGAAGCTGTTCGGCTCCGAGCTGGGCCAGCGTATCTCGCGCACCGGCATGGACCTCCTCGGCCTGCGCGGCAACATCTGGTCCGACGGCCCCTACGCCGCGCTCCAGGGCCGCCTCAGCCGCAGCTACGTGAGCAGCGTCAGCGGCACCATCGCCGCCGGCACCAGCGAGATCCAGCGCAACATCATCGCCACCCGAGGCCTCGGCCTGCCCCGCGGCTAAGCGCGGGGCGCAACAGGTGACTACCACGCGGCTCCTTGCCGCTGTTGTGATCGCGTCCTTGCTCGCTCTCGCTGCGACGGGGTGCTCTGATGAGCGCACGGAGGTGGCAGAACCTGCCTCAGGAGGCGAGTCATTGGCGGCGTCGCCAATGTTCGCGGATGTTCAAGTCCACACGATCTTCTGGAACGAGCGCGAGTTCTCGACGGTACTGAACTTCAGCCGGGCAGGCGGGTTCCGCTATGGGATGGGCACATTCGCCATCCAGTGCGTTGACCGCGAGTACAACCTCTGGCTTGCGATGCTGCCCAGCACCTCTCTGTCTGAGGTGCAGGTCCGCTGGCAGGTCGACGGGGGCGACATCCAGGCGGAGTCGTGGGAGATTGCACACGTCTACGAGGTCGGATCGGGTTTCGATGCGACGCCGCCGAATCCTGCGGCGCTGTATCGGCAACTCCAGGGCGGCGAGCAGTTCACGATCGAGGTTCCGCAGCTCAACGTGGGGCCGGCGCACTTTGACCTGGAAGCGATGTGGTCGACGCCGGTTCTGGAGAACTTTGATCGCTGTGAGGACAGCGAACACGAGCCGATCGAGTTTGAGCGGCCTGAGTACGAGCCCGTTTTCGACCTCGAAGGACAGCACGGCGAAGCCATCGAATACTCGGCCGTGGAGGTCAGGAATGGCTCGGTGGTCACAACTGTGGGGCAAGCGCCTGTGTACGACGGCATCCCGTTCCAGTTTGAGATCGGGTGCAACACATCCGGCGCAGTGACGGCATTGCTCATGTTTCCGGCGGACTGGGAAATCAGCGGGACTGGAGCTGTCGAGGTCAGTCTGAGTGTCGACGACACGTCGCAGGCGACCGAGCAATGGCATGGACTCACGCTGGCCGACGGCTTTCAGCTGCGGTCCGAGTCGTCGTTTGCGCTTGTACAGGCGCTCGCGCGCAGTCAGACGCTCGTGGTCTCAGTGCCCGAATTGGAGATCTGGAACGCCCGCTTTGACCTGCCGCCCATCTTCTCAACCCCTGTGCAGCAGAATCTCAACCACTGCGGCTACTAGCGCGGGAACCTCGCTGGCCTCAACGGCGTCTCACAGACATGGCATTAGAGTGACGCCACCGACTGGAGACCTCCCATGACCAGATCCCGACGCTGGCTGCTGCTTACGACGCCGATTCTGGCCGTCGCGCTGGTCGCGGCCAACCTGACCGTTCTCGCCGGCTCCGCCGAGGCGCGGCCGCTGCGCGGCTTCGCCTCCTGCGGCGAGTTGCTCGCGCACTACCAGGACCAGGCTCGACGCTCGCAGACGCAGGACCGCTACTACGACGACATTCAGGTCGAAGAGGAGGAAGCGGAAGCCCAGGAAGAGGTGGCCCAGGACTCGGCCGGGGCCGAGTTCCCCGCTACCGGCGGCGGACCCGACGACGGAGGCGAAATCTCCGAGACCGGCACCAACGTCCAGGAGCGCGGGGTCGACGAATCCGACATCATCAAGACCGACGGCCAGTATCTCTACGTGCTGCGCCCGCAATCGCTGCTGATCGCCGAGCTGGCCGAGGATGGACCGCCCGTCGAGGTCGGCCGCATCGAGTTCAGGGCCTGGGCCCATCGCCAGGAGTTGCTGATCGGCGCCGCCAAAGCGATCGTCGTTCGCCAACTCGAAGATGCGGTTTCGGGAACTCCGCCCGATGTCGGCGACATCGCCCAGCCGACGTGGCGCCCCGAGCGCGTGCGGCCCCAGTCGGAGATCCTTGAGATCGACCTGCGCGACGCCGCCTCTCCGCGGCTGCTCCGCGAGCTGGACCTGGACGGTCGGTTCGTCTCCGCCCGCCTGGTTGACGGCGCGGCGCGGGTCGTCTTCCGCCACCAGGCGTACCACTACTGGGTCGGACCCTGGGACTTCGGCTGGCAGCGCAACGCCGAGCGCGACGCCGCCGCCTACAACGAGGCCGTGATCGCCAGAAGCAAACTCGGCCTCTGGCATCCGCTGTTCAGCCACCGCGACTACGCGAACAACGATTTCGAGAGCGGCTACGCCCTGGACTGCGATCAAACCTTCGCGCCCGACGGCGCCGACGCGCCGCCCTGGCGGCAGGGCGTCAACTACATGCTCTCCTTCGACCTCGCCAACGGCCTCGCCGAGCGCGGCAGCGTTGGCGTGATGAGCGACCAGCCCACGGTCTACGCCTCGATTGGCTCCCTCTACCTGGCCACGCCCGACCGACAATGGTGGAACACGAACATCCACCGCTTCGACATCGCCGACCCGCTCGAGCCGACCTACTTCGGCAGCGGCTCGGTGCGCGGACAGCTCCTCTCGCAGTGGTCGATGTCCGAGCACGAGGGCTACCTGCGCGTCGCCACTACGATCCGGGACCGCTGGCCCACGGTCAGCAACGTCTTCGTGCTCGAACCGGTCAGCGAGGGCGGCGAGGGCCGGCTCGAACAGGTCGGCCTCGAGTCCGGCCTCGGCGTGACCGAGAGCATCTTCGCGGTCCGCTTCGCCGGCGACGTGGGCTACGTCGTCACCTTCCGCCAGGTCGACCCGCTCTACGTGCTCGACCTCTCCGACCCGACCGACCCGAAGTCGCTCGGCGAGCTGAAGATCCCCGGCTTCTCGCGCTACCTGCATCCGCTCAGCGGCGGACTGCTGCTGGGAGTCGGACGCGACGCCGACCCCGAGACCGGCTGGGAACGCGGCCTGCAGGCGACGCTGTTCGACGTCTCCGACCCGGCCAATCCGACCCAGCTCTCGGTGCTGCCGCTGGGCGACAACGCCTTCAGCTCGGTCGAGTCCGACCACCGCGCCTTCCGCTACCAGGACGGCGTCGCCTGGATTCCCGTCGGCCCGACCGACTGGCGGCTGCGCGAGAACCACGACGGCGCATTTTTCGGAGTCCGCGTCACGGCCGAGGGTCTGTCCCACGAGTCGACGCTCCGAGTGCACGGAGAAGCGCGCCGCGCCATGCCAATCGGCGGCCGCATTCACCTCCTCAGCAACGAGGAGATCCGAACTTACAACCTCGCCGACTACACCGACCTGGGAGCCCTCAGCTTCGCCCCCGAATGGGACAACCGCTGGCTCCCAATCGCCCCGCAGTAGCAGCCCCAGCCCCTGTGACCACAGGGGCCCGCTCGGCTTCCCATCTCCCCCCGCCGCAGGCGGGGGGAGATGTCACGTAGTGACAGAGGGGGGCACTCCCCAGGCCGCTCCTGCACGTCGGATCCCCCCCTCTGCCTTCGGCATCTCCCCCCGCTTGCGCGGGGGGAGAGGGGAAAGAAATCGACTAAGCGTCCAGCGATTGCTGCACGCCCTGCTGACGCCTACGGGAGGAACTGCCGATACCAGCGCCGCATCTCATAGATCGGACCGTCATCTCGGCAGAGCCTTGGTTGAGGTACATGGATTTTGTTCTCCCAGATTTCAATGTCCTGGACAAACTGAGATATCCAGTTGCCGATGATGTACCAGACCAACAGCCTGGGTAGCCTTCGGTCGGCGAACCATCGCAAGTCCACCTGTTGTTCGAGTGGGCTGACAGGCAAGAGCGTCTGATACAACGCAATTTCGCCCCACCCCGCAAGATCGAAGCGGAAACACAGCAGGCTGCCGGGACCAATGTGAGAAACCCGGACACGGGCTTCGAATGCACTGACCTGGCGGCCCAACACTCGCAGGATTGCGCTGTCGTCGGCATACGACACCCACGCACGCTCGGGATCGAGCGACCAACTCGCGGTGTGCGCGATCTCCACTCCCGGTATGGGGATCTGCGTCCACGGCACTCGAAATCTTCCATGAAGCGGCAGAAAGTGCGCGGAGTCGACGCCGTTTTCGGCGATCTCGACGATGTGCATCCCTACTCGACCGATACTGTGCCGTCCCCGAGGAACGAACTGTCCGCTGTCCACTTCCGGAAGCCGAGGGGCCTGATACGGAGGTGGTTGTTCCACGTCCTCCGGAGACCCGTCGCAGCGGTGGAACAGGTACAGGTCGCCGTGCACATCGACGAGCGGATACGTCGATGCCAGGACTCCGCCCGGCGGACGATCGCTGTAGGGAACATGCTTGACGCCCCCCTCACAGTCGAACTGCCAGTGGTGAAACGGGCACTCGATGCAGTCTCGGCGAACCCGTCCCCGAGCGAGATTGGCTCCCAGGTGCGGGCAGAACGGTCCATTAGGCGGATCTCACCGCTCTCCCGCGCTCGCCAGACCTCGAGTTGTTTGCCCAGACACTCGAGATAACGGATCTCGCCAGGGCGGAGGGAGTCCGTCGACGCCAGCCGGTACCAGCCCGTTGGCTACGGGTAACCGTCCGCTCGGCGCGCCTCAACAGGCGGGGAACGTTCCTCGCGCGAGAACCTGAGGATTCGCGTATTGCATCACTCGGCTATCGCGGGCTTGCGGACGTGCACCAGGAAGACTGGAGTGAAGATCTTCAACTCTCCCACTTTAACCAAGTCATTAGCGGCCGCATTCAGGAGTGCGGCGGACTCAAAAGTACCCGTTGGGACGAGTCGCACCAGCTCGAGGAACTTCGTGACTGTCTCGGAAGACTTGCGGCCGGCGGGGGTTCGGGCCCACGAAGTGAGAGAGAAATCGCGACCTTGCAGCGCCATGTACCAGGGCGTTTGCGGGTTGCCGCATTCCGCCTCTTGGTCAATTGGTCGGCACTTAGTGGGTTGCCCCCTCTGTCTCTACGAGACGCCCCCCCGCTGCGGCGGGGGAAGAGGGGAGCGGGTCCCTGAGCGTGGTCAGGGACGTGGATGGTCTATCGCGTTGACCGGGCAGTCCTCTGGACGTGGTCGCGGAGGGCCTGGTTGATGTTGGTCTGGTAGCCGCGGCCCTGAGGGGCCTGGGCCTTGAACCAGGCGATCACGTCGGCGTCGATTCTGAGCGTGATTTGCTGCTTGACCGGGCGGTAGAACTTGCCACGCTCGGCGCCCGACCAGTCGGTGATCTCGGGGATGTCGCTCAGGTCGATGTCTTCGTCGGCCAGTTCGTCGAGCGCCAGCAGTTCCTGTTGAACCCTTGTCGGCAGATCATCGAGGCCTTTCGTCATATGCCTTCCTCTCGCCGCGTGTCGCCTTGCGAAGATTGGCGTTGCTCTTGTCCAGATCCCAGGTCCACGACAAACTCCGTCATTCCCCTCGTCACTACGACAATGTAGTTACGGATCGTCGAGGGTGTCAAGTCGGTCAAGGGGGATGGACTCACGGATCGTAGTCGGCCAATGGGGGGAACGGGAGCCCCCCTCTGTCTCTACGAGACATCTCCCCCCGCTTGCGCGGGGGGAGAGGGGAGCGGGTCCCTGCGTGAAGC
>VXQT01000036.1:0-64312 GCA_009838915.1 Chloroflexota bacterium | reverse complement strand
CTACCCAACCCCCCCCCCGTGGGGGGGGGTTGGGGGGCGGGGGGCCGTGGGTGACCCCGGGACTTGGGGGTGGCGGCGCATATACTCGGCTTCGTATCTGCTGATTTCGAGGATTCCCATGGCTCCACCGTTGACTGACGTGCGCGTGCTTGATCTGTCGAGCGGACCGGTGGGCGGCGTCGCGACCATGGTCCTCGCCGACTTTGGCGCTGAAGTCGTGAAGGTCGAGCCGCTCGGCGGCGATCCCTGGCGCTCGCTGGCCGCGGCGCCGATGTGGCTGCGCGGCAAGCGGTCGCTGGAGTTGGACCTGGATTCGGATCGGTCGCGGCTGGAAGACCTGATCCGCGAGGCGGACGTCGTGGTCTCGACCGACTCGCCCGCCCAGGCCAAGGCCCGCCGGCTTGAGTACTTAGACATCCGTGAACTGAACGAATCGGCTGTCTTCTGTTCGATCACCGGCTTCGGCCCGACCGGGCCCTATGCCGAATATCCGGCCTACGAGGCGCTGGTTTCGGCCAAGTCGGGGCGGATGCTGTCGTTCTCGGGTCAACGGCTGCGCGAGGGTCCGGGATTTGCCGCCGTGCCGGTCGGAGCGCACGGGGCCTCGCAGGGCGCGGTGCAGGGCATCCTCGCCGCCTTGATCGAGCGCCAACGCTGCGGTCGCGGCCAGATCGTCGAAACCTCGCTGTTGCAGGGCCTGATGCCGTTCGACCTGCTGCAGCTCCTGCTCACCCAGCTCTCCGAGCGCGACCCCGAGACCTACCCGCAGCTCTTCAACATCGGCGGCGGCATGCCGACGCTCAACTATCACCCGGTGATGACTCGCGACGGCCGCTGGATCCAGCTCGGCAACCTGCTCGAGCACCTCTTCTACGCCTTCATGGACGCCGCCGACCTGACCCTGCTGTTCGCCGAGGAGCAGTGGCAGGGCGGTCAGGCCGAGTGGACGCCGGAGGCGACCGAGGAGATGCGCGACCGCATCCTCGAACGGTTGCAGGAGAAGACCTGCGACGAGTGGATGGACATATTCCGCGCCCAGGGCAACGTCGCGGCGGAGCCGTTCACGCCGACCGAAGAGGCCGTCGACAGCCTCGACATGGCCGCCAACGGCGACACGATCACGCTCGACGATCCCGAGTTCGGTCCGGTCAAGCAGGTCGGCCCGATCGCGCACCTGCGCGAGACGCCGGCCGAGATCGAGCGTCCGGCGCCGGCGGTCGGCGAGTCGAACGGTTTCTCCTGGACCACACGTGACGGCCGCAACGGCCACATCCCGATGACCACCACGCCCAACGGCGCAGTCCCCTCGGGCAAGCCGCTGGACGGCTTCACGGTGCTCGAGTTCGCCACGATCATCGCCACGCCGATCGGCGTTTCGATGCTCGCCGATCTCGGCGCGCGCGTGATCAAGGTCGAACCGATCGGCGGCGACCCGTTCCGCGGCATGGGTGGCGGCCCGCTGCGCGGTCTGCTGGCGTCGAAGACCAACGCCGCCAAGGAATCGATCTGCATCGACCTCAAGTCCGAGGAAGGACAGGGCATCGTCGCCGACCTGATCGCCGGGGCCGACGCCATCGTGCACAACTACCGCCCCGGCGTCCCCGACCGCCTCGGCATCGGCTACGAAACCGCCCGAGCGATCAATCCCGAAATCGTCTGGGTCTCGGCCAACGGTTACGGCCCCGACGCCCCCGGCGCGCGCCGGCCGTCGGCGCACCCGATTCCCGGCGCGGTGATCGGCGGCGCGCTGTTCCAGGCGGGATCGGCGATGCCGCCCGCCGGCTGCGAGACGATCGAGGAAATCCGCGAGGCTTCGCGCCAGCTGATGCGCGCCAACGAGGCCAATCCCGATCCCAACACGGGCCTGCTGGTCGCCTCGGCCACGCTGCTCGGACTCTACGCGCAGCGCCGCTACGGCGTCGGCCAGGAGATCTACGTCAACATGCTGACCGCCAACGCCTACGCCAACAGCGACGACTTCCTCCAGTACGAGGGCAAGCCGCCGCGCCGCCAGGTCGACGGTGAGCTCTACGGCACCGCGCCCTGGTATCGGCTGTACGAGGCGTCCGAGGGCTGGGTCTTCTTCGCCGCGCCAACCTGCGAGGAGTGGGAGGCGTTCTGCGAAGCCGCCGCGCCGCATCTCTCGGACCTGAGCGCTGACGATGAAGCGGCCATGACCGCCGCCATCGCCGAAGTCTTCGCACGGGCGCCGGCCGAAGAGTGGGAGCGCCGCCTGACGGCAGCCGGCGTCGGCTGCGTCCGCGCCGACTCCGCCAGCGTTGGAGACTTCTTCACCCACGACGAGCATGTCCTCGCCAACGGCTTCAATCCGGTGGCCAATCACCGCCGCCTGGGCGCCGTCCGCCGCTGGGGTCCCCTGACCACGATGGCCGGCGGCCGAGACGACTACGGCCCCGGCGTGCTGGCGGGTCAGGAAACCGACGAGATTCTCACGGAGATAGGCCGAGGCGGGGATGTCGAGCGCTTGCGCTCGGAGGGCGTCGTCTGGTCGGAGCCGGTCGAGTTGGCGTAACCCGGCCTGGGAACTTCTCACTGCCCCGTGTCGTCCTGACTAGAACGCCCGCATCAACTAGCGACGCGATCTGTCGCAAGATGCGAGGCACAAGGTGGGGCTGCGCGTGCTGGCGAAACTGGCTCCGTGGGCGATTCTGCTGGTGGTCCTCCTCGGCGCCTGCCATGATGACGTGCCGAGTGCGTCTCCACAGCCGGAGTCCGCAGAGCCGCCGCCGCAGAGCGAAATCCAGGTTGTCGTCCGCACTCCCCAGGAACCGGAAGCTGACGCGCTGCAACTGGAAGACAGGGAACAGTCGTCCACAGTACAAGACAGTGAGCCACAGTCGGTCGCGGCTGACTCTCCGGCTCGACCAGCACCCGAACCGGAAGCACGCGGAGGTCTGACCGAGACAGCCGTTGACGTGTACGTGCCGCACTGGATCGACTCAGTTGAACTGCATGCGTGGCCCAATGTCGACTGGCCGACGGTTGCCATCCTCCTGCCTGGCCAGCGAGCATCCATCCTCGGACTCGCCCCCCTGACTCCGCGTGGCAACGAGATTGGCTGGCTGCTGGTTCAGACTTCCGACGGAACGCCCGGGTGGGTGACTGCGGAATCTCTGCGATTACAGGTCTCGGACCTGAAAGGGCTGCCTCGTCTCGATCGCGCCGATGCAGTCGCTCACGCGACAACGAAGCAAGGTGCGGTCATACATAGTGAGCCCCGCGGAGACAATCACTGTGTCTTGCCGGAAGGCATTGAAGTTGAAGTAGCAGGACGCAGTCCAGATGGCAAATGGTTGTATGCCCGTCCGGGCGATCAAGGGTGCAGAGTCTCGAACAGATACCAATTGTGGGAAGGATGGATTCCTGTTGGAGATCTGGAGTACGACCCGTTGCTGGACCGCGCGCCAGTGATTCACAGCTACGGGCTCTGGCTCGTCTCAACCGATCCCGGTATGCGGTCCCATCTGCTCTCCGACTCCATCAGGGACAGTTGGGGAAGTGAACCATGGGACTTCGATGCCAATGATCAGAGCATCGTGTTCGTACACTATGAGGAGTCCGGAGCTGCGAAACTCAAGCGTTACACGACGGAAGCGAAGGACATAGCGGCATTGCCCCATGGCGGCGGTGACATTCTGGTCGCGCCCTCCGGCGGCCGAGTTCTTGTAATGAACACCAGACGCACTGAAACAAGTGGCTTCGGAACAGAGCCCTCTCTCACGCTTACAATCGTTGAGCCCGACGGACGCACGACCGAGATCGGAGAAGCGTTCCTATATTGTCAGTGTGGTCGAGGCCGATTGCTGTCGAGACAGGCGCGATGGTCGCCAGACGGTCGGACCGTCGTGTTCCGGGACTGGGGCATCCCCAGACATGCGGTAGCCGACCACGATGCAGGGGCGTTCTGGTTGTATCGGACTGACATCAACCAGCGTGTGGACCTGCTCGCAGAGGAGTCCCAATGGCTGCCAATCTTCGATACGGCAGAGTTTCATCCCGATAGCAAGTCCCTCTACGTCCGGGTCTCTGTTCCAGGTCAACCGGGTGACTACAGAGTGCGCAGGCTGACGCTCGACGGTGAAGGCTGGCCGGATTTCAGCTCCATCCCTGCTGATACAGGACTACGTGTCTCACCAGATGGACAATTGTTGATTGCGATGACAAACGACGTCCTGCTCATCCTCACGGATCAGGGAGAGTTACACTCCGCTCGATCCGGTTACAACGCTCGTTGGCTTCCCGACAGTGAACGGTTCTTCTACTACAAGGACGGTCGAACTGTGATCGGCGAAGTTGGTACAGAGGGACCAATTGAGGAAGTCGCCTCCGAACCCCGAGATTTGCTGCGCTATCGGTCAACTCCCGACGGCGAGTACCTCACGGTTGAAGACGGTCGGCACGACTGGCCGGTCGGCAATGAGGAGATTCGAATCTACGCCTCCGACGGCCGATTGCGCACCACGTTTCGCTACACCGGGTGCAGCGAATGGCGATGGTCACCCGACGGCTCGCGACTTGTCGTCTCGGTCCACAACCTCTGCGTCGGCGAGTGAAGCGCCCCCGCTTTACAATGCTCTGACGACGAAACGGAGCAGATCATGGGACTTAGAGGCGAAGCGGCGATCGTTGGCATTGCGGAGTGGAAGCCGGAGCGGCGGCCCACTGCGCCTCCGATGTTCACGCTGGAGCAGTGGGCTCAGTTGACTCGCGAGGCGCTCGACGACGCCGGTATCGACCCCTCCGAGGTCGACGGCATCTGTGCGACCAACATCCGCGAGTCCGACTCCTTCGTCCCCTCCACGATCACCGAGTACCTGGGTATGCAGGTCAACTTCGCCGAGGTCGTCGATCTCGGCGGCGCGTCCTGCGCCGCGATGGTCTGGCGCGCCGCCGCCGCCATCGAGCTCGGCCTCTGCAACGTCGTCGTGATCGCCGCGCCCTCCTGGCCCTCGCCGCGACCGCCGAATCCGCCCTCGGGACCCAGCAGTTGGCGCTACGGCGCTTCGTCGGCCAACTACGGTTCGCCCCAGGCCGAGTTCGACATCCCTTACGGCAACGTCGCCCAGAACTGCGGCTACGCGCAGATCGCGATGAAGTACGGCGCCGAGTACGGCTACGACCCCGAGGCGCTGGCCAAGATCGCCGTCGACCAGCGCGTCTCGGCCAATCACAATCCGGCGGCAGTCTTCCATCAGACACCGATCACGATCGAAGACGTGCTCAACTCGCCGATGATCGCCGACCCGATCCACATGCTTGAAATCGTGATGCCCTGTTCCGGCGGCGCGGCGATTGTCGTCGCCGGCAAGGACGTCGCGCGACGCTCGAAGCACCGACCCGCCTGGATCTCCGGCTTTGGCGAGCGCGTGCTGCACAAGACGCCGACCTACGCCGAGGACCTGCTCTCGACCGCGCTGATCCCGGCCGCCGACCAGGCATTCGATATGGCGGGCAGGAGTCGCGAAGAAGTCGACTTGATCTCGGTTTACGACTGCTACACGATCACCGTGCTGATGACGATCGAGGACGCAGGATTCTGTCCGCGCGGCGCGGGTCAGCCGTTTGTACGCGAGCACGACCTCTCGTTCAAGGGCGACTTCCCCTGCAACACGCACGGCGGACAGCTCGGTTTCGGTCAGGCCGGGCTCGCGGGCGGCATGTCGCACATCACCGAGGGTGCTCGCCAGGTCATGCGCCGCGCCGAAGACCACCAGGTGCCCGACGCCGACGTCGCCTTCATCACCGGCAACGGCGGCCTGATGTCGGAGCAGGTCGCGCTGATCCTGGAGGGCGACTGATGGTTGACCAGTCCAACCAGGTAAGCAGCCGGCCGTTGCCCACGCCGATTCCGCGCTCGCAGCCCTTCTGGGATGGCCTGCGCGAGCGCAAGGTGCGCATCCAGTACTCGCCCTCGAGCGACCAGTGGGTCTTCTATCCCCGCTCGCACGCGCCGCTGACCCTGGCCGACGACCTCGAGTGGCGAGACATCTCCGGCGAGGGCACGCTCTACACCTACACCATCGCCCGCCGTCCCACCGCACCGGATTTCGCCGGCGAGGAACCGCAGATCATCGCAGTGATCGAGCTGCACGAAGGTCCGCGCCTGACATCGACGCTGGTCAACGTGGATGAAGACCAGATTGCAGTCGGGATGAGAGTGAAGCCGGTTTTCGAGGTTCTGCCGGGCACCGAGACTACGCTGCTTCGGTATGAACCAGCCACCTAGCAGAGAACACTCCTACCCCCCTCCCCCCGCGCATCGCAGGAAGGTGTCGCAACACTCCTATCCCCCTCCCCCCGCGAAGCGGGGGGAGTTGTCATGTAGTGACGGTGGGGGGCTCCCCGCCCTGCTGGCCATCATCGTCTCCGCGATCATGCTGCTGGCAGCCTGCGGAGACAACCAACCAAGGGAGCCGGGCAACCCGGAGCCCGAACAGCCGGCAATGCAAGCACAGGTCGAACCGCAAGATCAACCTGAGCAGCCCGCAGTCGAATCGCGCGTAGCCGCCAACCGAGAGCGGCAAGACCAACCGGCTCAGGAACAGACCACAGCCGCCGCCGAACAGCAGCAAGCACACGAGCAACCGTCCGCGCCTCTCGAGCCCACTCTTCAGCCAATCCTCGGCGGTTACCAGTTCGAGCAACCGACTGAGCTGCTGGCACTGGCCGACGGCTCGTTCCTGATCGCCGAGCAGCGAGGCTCGATCACCCGCTTCGTCGAAGGCGGCGGCGAGATTCAACAGTTCGGCGTGCTGGACCTGACCGAGGCGGTCGCGTTCCGCGGCGAACGCGGGCTGCTCAGCATGACGCTCGATCCGCAGTACCCCGACGCTCCCTATCTGTTTGTGTACTACTCCCCGCGAGGGACCAACGTCTCACGCCTGTCGCGGTTCGAGCTGCGCGACGGCGCGGCGCATATCGATTCTGAACTGATCGTCATCGAGGTCGACCAGCCATTCCCCAACCACAACGGCGGCGCAGTCCGCTTCGGCCCCGACGGCATGCTTTACCTCGGACTCGGCGACGGCGGAGCCGCCAACGATCCGCAGGGTCACGGGCAGAATCGCCAGACCCTGCTGGGCACCATCATCCGCATCGACGTGAACGACATCGACGCCACGACGCCGTACCGCATTCCGACGGACAACCCGTTCCTCGGGATCGCCGGCGTGCGGCCCGAAATCTGGGCCTACGGACTTCGCAATCCCTGGCGCATGGCCTTCGATCCCGAGACAGACATGCTCTGGGTCGGCGACGTGGGTCAGAACCGGGTCGAGGAGATCGCAATCGTCCGCGCCGGGGAAAATCACGGCTGGAACGTATTCGAAGGCGACGAGTGTTTCGGCAGCGAGGACGCCTGCGCGACGTTGTCCGACGCCGTCGCGCCGGTCGGCGTCTACGGACACGACGAGGGCTGCTCGGTCACCGGAGGCATGGTCTACCGGGGCGAAGCGCTGCCCCATCTGCAGGGCGTCTACATTTTCGGCGACTACTGCTCCGGCACGATTTGGGGTCTTCGGCCAAACGACAGCACAGAGACTGGCTGGACGCGAGACGTCATCCTGGAGTCCGATTCCCGGATTGCCTCATTCGCCACCGATGACGATGGCGAGATCTACGTGCTTGTCTTCAGTGGTCCGATCCTCAAGCTGGTCGCAGGTGAGCGCTAGTCTGCAACGACAGGACTTGATGGTCGGAGAGAGCTCCCGATGACTACTTCACGCGCATTCGGACAGACGCCCGCGCCCGCCGTTCCCCCCGGCATGACCTGGCTCAACACCGGTCGCGAGATGTCGATGGAGGACTTCCAGGGACGCCTGCTGATTCTCCATTTCTGGACCTACGCTTGAATCAACTGCCTGCATGTGCTCCCGCAGTTGCGGAAGCTGGAACGACGCTACGCCGACACCCTCCAGGTCGTCTCGGTCCACTCGCCCAAATTCCCTACCGAGCGCGAGACCGAGAATCTGCGCCAGGCCATCCTCCGCCTGCGGATCGAACATCCCGTGCTCAACGACGCCGATTTCAAGTATTGGCAGACCTTCGGCGCCCGCGCCTGGCCGACGCTCTACTTCATTGATCCGCGCGGCAACGTGATCGGTATCCACGAGGGCGAGCTGACCGAGGACATGGCCGCCCCGCTGATCGACGGCTGGCTGGCCGAGTACGAGGCCGAGTCGGTGCTCACGCGCCGAGACCTCGGCCTCGTGCGCGAGACCGGGCGCGACAGCGCGCTCTCGTTCCCGGGCAAGGTCGCCTGGGACGACGCCTCCGGACGGCTCGTCGTTTCCGACAGCAACAATGACGGGATCATCATCTCGGACCTCGACGGCAACGTGTCGCAGGTAATCGGCGGCTCGGAGGCCGGACTCCGCGACGGTACGGCCGACGAGGCGCAGTTCAATCAGCCGCAGGGTGTCGAGATCTACGGGGATTACGTCTTCGTCGCCGACAATGAGAACCACGCCATCCGGCGTATCGATCTGCGCGACGGCAGCGTCTCGACGATCGCGGGCACCGGCGCGCAGGCGCGGATGATGCCGCAGGGCGAACCGGCGCGCCAAACGGCCTTGAGCTCGCCCTGGGATGTCGCCGTACACGATGGCGACCTGTACATCGCCATGGCCGGCATCCACCAGATCTGGAGGATGCCGCTCGGCGAGCACGCCGGCGACGACTCCTACGTCGGCCCATGGGGCGGATCGGGTCGCGAAGGCATTGTCGACGGTCCGCGCATGCAGTCGGAGCTTGCGCAGGTCTCGGGTCTTGCGCCTGGCCCCAGCGGTCTCGCATTCGCCGACTCCGAGTCGAGCGGTGTGCGCGAAATCTCATGGGATCCCGACGGCCGCACAACCACGTTCATCGGCAAGACCGGACAGGGCGGCCTCTTCCACTTCGGCGATGAAGACGGCGGACGCGCGATCGCCAAGCTGCAGCACCCGCTTGATGTCGCGCGCGTCGGTGACGAGCTCTATGTCGCCGACACCTTCAATCACAAGATCAAACAGGTCTTTCCGCTGACCGAGAATGTCAACACTCTGGTCGGCGGCCACGGCGATGCGTTGGGCAGCTTCAGCGAGCTCCAGTTCGACGAGCCGGGCGGGCTGACTAACGGCCCCGGCCGATCCCTCCTCGTCGCCGACACCAACAACCACCGCATCGTTCAACTGGACCTGGAAACGCGGCAAGGCCGAGAGATCGTGTTGACGTTGCCTTAGATCGGCGAAACGACGACCTTGCCGCGCTGCATCACGAAGACAGGCTGATCCAGGTCGCGAATGTTCGCCGCAGGATTGCCGGTGAACGCGGCCAGGTCGGCGTCGTAGCCCTTGACAAGTTTGCCGACCTGTTCGCCGACTCCGATTGCGTTCGCGGTGTCGCAGGTCATGATCCGCAGGGCCTGCCACTCGGATAACCCCACGTCCTCGACGAATGCCCAGGCCTCGGCCGGAGCTCGGTTGAAGTCGGCGTAGGCCATGCCCATGTCGAGCCCGGACGTGAAGCGAGCGCCCCGATCGCGCATGTCCCGCAGGATCTCCAACCCTTGTTCTCGCGGCGACGGTCCCTGCAGGTTGGGATTGCGCCGCGGCGCGGCATCGCCCCGCTTCCGCGCTTCCGAGGCGAGTAGTCCCAGTCCGATCGTCGGATTGACCCAGATGCCCTCGTCCGCGATCCGCTGTGCCAGTTCGGGGTCGTAGCGGAATCCTTCTTCGGGATTGGCAGAGAGCCAGCGGCAGTGAATCAGGTGCCGGACCCCGCCCTCAACCGCGGCGCGGATGCCTTCTGCAGCATGGGTGTGCGCGGCGACCTCGATGCCGCCCGACTGCCCGGCTTCGACGATCTCGCGGATCGTCTCCGGCGGATACTGCCGGTCGCGCGGATTCGATGTCGGCGTGAAGTTGCCGCCCGAGGCCATCACCTTGAGCACATCCGCGCCCTCGTCGACGGTCAACTGCGCCTGGGCGCGCACCGACTCGGGCGAGTCGGCTTCGCCGCCCCAGAACCAGCAGTGGTCCATCGTCCGCGTGATCGGCGCGCCCGCCGCCAGCAGTCGCGGCCCGGGAATCACGCCTGAGGCGATCGCCCCGCGGACTGCGAAGACCACTTCATTCTTGGACCCCAGGTCGCGCATCGTCGTGATCCCGCTGCGCAGAGCCAAACCGACCGCGTGAGCGGCCCGCATCAGGGCAGGTTCATTCGGCTCTTGCGAGATGATGTCGAAGGCGTCAACCCGGGGCGGACAGGGGATGTGCGTGTGCCCCTCCACCAGTCCGGGCATTAGCGAGACATCGCCGAGATCCACCGTCTCTGCGATTGGCGCGTCGGCCGTGGGCAGGATGTCGATAATCTTGCCACCCGCGACACCGACCGCATGGTCGGGCAGCCAACCGTCCATCGCCGCGTTGGCGACCCGCGAGGCGCGGTAGAAGCGACGCTCGGGATCCGACACTATTGCGCGCCCCAGCTCGGGGCGCGCTTCTCGCGGAAGGCTGCGGGGCCCTCCTTGGCGTCGGCAGTCTCGCGGGCGACGCGACGCATGGTTTCGCCGAAGCGAATCGCCTGGACGAAGGGCAGTTCCTGGCCTCGGTGCGAGACCTCCTTGGTCGCGCGCACGGCGAGCGGCGCGCCCTTGCAGAGGCGCTGCGCGAGATTGTGCGCTGCCTGCATCAGGTCGTCGTGCGGGACGATCTCCCAGACCAGGCCCATCTCCTTGGCCCGCCAGGCATCGACGCGGTCGCCGATCAACAGCAGCTCCATCGCGTAATGCCAAGCGATCCGCTTGGGCATGCGGATCGCGCCCTGGATCGTGGGCACGCCGATCTGCACCTCGGGAAATCCGAACTGAGCGCGGTCGGAGGCGATGACGAAGTCGCAGGCCGCGACGAGGGTCAGGCCGAAGCCCAGCGCATAGCCGTTGACGGCGGCGATCGTCGGCTTCCAGACTTCCATTCCCGACTCGAGTGAGGTCAGCGAAGGCACCTCCCAGAACGTGTGCTCCTCGGGCGGCGCAGGCGAGCGCAGGTCGGCGCCGGCCGAGAAGGCGCGCCCGGAGCCGGTCACGATCCCGACCCAGGCCTCATCGTCGTTGCGGAACTCTTCCCAACAGGCGTTGAGGTCGGAGCGCAACTCGTGGTTGATCGCGTTCAGCGCCTCGGGTCGGTTGTAGGTGATCGTGGCAATCCGCCCCGAGCGTTCATAGGTCACGGTGTCGCCCATTGGTGCCTCCTCTGTACTGCGCGGCTCAGCTTACCCGCGCGTCGATCAGAGCGGCTCTGCGCCCTCGCTGAGAATGTCGATGTACTCACCGTAGGCGAAGAGTCGATCGGACTTGCGTCCGGTGATTTCGCGCGCGATGTCCAGGTCAGTAAGCAACTCGATCGCCGCGGACGCCGTCGGCCAGGAGACCCCCGTCTGCTGCTGCACGTGACGGATTGAGACCAGCGGGCTGCGCTTGAGCGCTTCATGTGCCCGCAGCGCCGACCCGGCGCGCCGGCCCTGGCCCGCGATTCGCGCCCGATCCGTCGCGAACAGTTCAGCCAGACGGCGGGCCGTCTGTACTGCATCGTCGGCCGTCTCGCGGACACCGGTAATGAAGAACTCCAGCCACGACTCCCAGTCGCCCCTCGTCCGCAGCTGCGAGAGCAGGTCGTAGTAGGTTTGCCGCTCCCGCTTGAGATAGAGACTGAGGTAGAGCAGCGGCTCGCGCAGCAGCCCTTCGTTCTGGAGGATGAATCCGATCAACAGCCGTCCCAGGCGACCGTTGCCGTCCAGAAACGGATGGATCGACTCAAACTGCGCGTGGACGAGTCCCGCCCGCACGACCGCCGGAAATCCGTGCGTCTGATCGTGGATAAAGCGCTCCAGGTCGGCCATGCAATCCTCGATCAACTCGGCCGGCGGCGGCACGTACACGGCGTTGCCCGGTCTCGTGCCGCCGATCCAGTTCTGTGAACGGCGGAATGCGCCCGGCTGTTTCTTGCTACCGCGCCCGCTGTGCAGCAGCAGCCGGTGCATCTCCCGCATCAGGCGATTGCTAATCGGGAATCCATCGCGAATCCGCCGCAACCCGTGTTCGAGCGCGCTGACATAGTTCGAGACCTCCAGCGCATCATCGCCGGACAGCTCCGCCGTCCCGTCCAACTCAAGCTCGAAGAGGTCGGTCAGCGAGGACTGTGTGCCTTCGATCTGGGAGGACAGCTGCGCTTCGCGGCGAACGTAGGCGTAGATGAACAACTCAGGGTCGGGCAGCAGCCTCGATTCGGAGTCGAGCCGACCCAGCGACGCACCGGCTTGCTCAATGCTGCGCTGCATCCCGGTCAGGACGAGTGGTGGAATCGGTGGCAGCGGCCGCGGCACGAAGGCCCGAACCTGCTCGTCGGCGAATGTCGTGATCTCGTAGCGGCCGTTGTCATCGCGCTGCACGTGGATACACTCCGTCATTCAAGAGTGACACTTCATTCTTGAATGACGATATCTCAAATCAAAAGATATGTCGAGAAACTTGAATGAGGAAGCGCCTCATCAAAGCGAAGCCCATCAACATTTGATGACGCAGCTCCACGTCAAGGGAACGCGCCCTTCGCTTTCATGCGAAGTCCGGCCCGAGCAACCTCACCCGCTTTGCAAACCCTGCAGATGCCGCCCCGCGAACTCGGCCAGGACGGCCTCGGCGTCGGCGGCGGGGTGCAGGTTGGCGATCGCGTGGTCGAAGCCCCGCGACCTGATCTCGGCCAGCGTCGCCGCCGCCTCGTCGATCGTGTCTTCGGCGATCACTGTGATCCGGTTGATCATCAGTTGCAGCTGCGACGAATCACGGCCGTGCGCTTCGGCCTCCGACCGGACCAGCGCCCAGTCCGCCTCAAGCGTGTCGAGCATGGCCGGGTTGGCCAGGTAGCCGTCGGCGAAGCGCCCGGCGCGGCGGAGCTGCCGCGGGTTGTTGCCGCCCAGCAGGATCGGCACCCGGCGCGGAGGCTGCGGTCGGCAGTACCAGCCCGCGGTGTTGTAAAACTCGCCCTCGAACGAGCCGACCTCGTTCTCCCACAGGTCGCGCAGGACTTGCAGGTACTCGTCCATCCGCGCGCCGCGGCGGTCGAACGGCATCGAGAGCGCCTCGAACTCTTCTTTCCACCAGCCGACCCCGGCGCCGAGGATCAGCCGGCCGCCGGCAAGATGATCGAGCGTCGCCATGATCTTGGCGTGCAGCACCGGCGCGCGCATTGGCGCGACCAGCACGGCGGTGCCCAGCTCGACCCGCTCGGTTACGGCGGCGGCGTAGGTCAGCAGGGTCAGCGGCTCCAGCATCGGCGCCTCGGCCGGCACGAGGAAACGGCCGTCCTCGGAGTAGGGATAGTCGGAACCCTGGTCGGGCCGCAGCACGACGTGGTCCAGCGTCCAGAGCGAGTCGTAGCCGTTCGCCTCAACCGAACGCGCCACGCGTGTGATCTGTTCGGGACTCGCCGCGCCGCCGATCTGGGGCAGATAGATGCCGACCTTCATGTGGACCTCCCGTTGCGCTCGGCTTCGGCGATACCCTGCTCAGATATGCGCCGCATGCGATTGGGTTCGCCGAACAGTATGACTGACGAGCATGCCGAGCGGCGGCGCTCGGCATGAGCGAACGTCCCACCCTGGCACGGCCGCCCCTGCGCAGCCTGTTCGCTATCCGCGACTACCGCGTGCTCTGGGTGGCGGCGCTCTGCATGATCATCGCCCAGCAGATCCGCTTCATCGCGATCCCCCAGTGGTTCCTCGACCAGACCGGGGCCGAGTCGTTCACCGAGGTGGCGATCATCGGCGCGGTGCAACTGCCGATCCAGGCCTTCGCCGTGCTCTACGGCGGCGTGCTGGCCGACCGCTTCGATCGCCGCTGGCTGATGGCGGCCGCCAACACGAGCGTGCTGATCATCCTCGTGCTCGTCGCGGCCGCGGCAACCCTTGACGCGCTTGAGTTCTGGATGGCCTGGGTCGCGCTGGGAGTGCTGGGCGGATTGGCCACGTTCGTCGCTCCGGCCAGGGCGACGATCACCCCGCGCGTGGTGCCCCCGCGTTACCTCAGCGCCGCGGTGACGATCGATACCAGCACCCAGATGACGGGTTGGATTCTCGGCGGTCTGATCGTCACGGCGCTGGCGATCGGCCTTGACGCGATCGGCATGCTCTGGGTCGCCGCCGGATTCGCCGCCGTCTCAGCAGTCATGCCCACGTTGATTCGCACGTCGGCACGGGCAGTCTCGGAGCGGCAATCGACGCTGCGGATGGTGATCGAAGGCGCCCGCTACGTCGTCCGACATCCGATTCTGCCCGGACTGTTCATCCTCGACTGGGGTATCACGGTGATCAGCTACTACCGGGAAATCCTGCCACTGCTCGCCACCGGATTGTTCATGGCCGGCGTCGGCTCGGCCGGCGCGCTGGGAACCGTCAACGCGGTCGGCTCGGCCTGCGGCATGCTGCTCGCCCTGTTCCTGGTCAACTACCGGGCCAAGGGAATCATGGTGCTGGCCGCCTCCGCCTTCTACGCGGCGCTGCTCTTCGCCCTCGGCGCGGCGCCATGGCTCTGGGTGGGGATGATCGTGATCGCGATGCTGGGCGCCGCCGACGCCGTCACCGTCGCCGTGCGCCAGGTCACCGTCCACCTGACCACGCCCGACGAAATGCGCGGCCGCGCCTTCTCGGTGATGGTCCTGATGGCGCAGACGGCCAACAATATCGGCATCATCTGGGTTGGATTCTGGGGCGACGAGATCGGCGTCGACAACACCTATTTCATGGGCGGCGCGATCGGATTGGGCGCAACCCTGCTGATCGGCCTGCTCTGGCGCTCGATCAGCCGCTACCGCGCCCCCGACCATGCGCCCGATACCCTCGTCAGTTGAAGCACCGAACCGGAGCGAAGCAAACATGGTCTTCAGCGAGCAACTGATCGACTTCCTCGTCGAACTGGCCACCCACAACGACCGCGAGTGGTTTAACGCCCACAGGGACGAGTACGAAACCGTGCTGCGCGAACCGGCGCTCGAGTACGTCCGCCGGATCGCGGATCCGCTGGCCGACATCTCGCCGCACATGACCGCCTCCGACCGCAAGCAGGGCGGCTCGCTGATGCGCATCTACCGCGATGTCCGCTTCTCACGCGACAAGTCGCCCTACAAGACCAACGTCGGTATCCAGTTCCGCCACGAGTCGGGCAAGGACGTGCACGCGCCCGGCTACTACCTGCACATCGCGCCCGACGACTGCTTCATCGGCGTCGGCAGCTACATGCCCGACCGCGACGCGCTGGCCGCCTACCGCCGCGCCATTGACGAGCGACCGCGCGAGTGGCTCGCCCTCAAGCAACTGTCGGAGTCCGACGACTGGGAACTTGGCGGACACGGCGACAGCCTCAAGCGGCCCCCGCGCGGCTACACCGCCGACCATCCGCTAATCGAGGACATCAAGCGCAAGCACTTCATCCTCACCCACTACGTCGACGCCGAAGACGTCACCGCCCCCGACTTCGTCGACTACTCCATCCGCCGCTTCCAGGAGACCCGCGAGTGGATGGCCTTCCTGACCAAAGCCATCGGCCTGCCGTTCTGAAAAGACCTCCCCCAGAGGGGGAGCGTTGACAAACCCCATCTATCCTGCGAACCGAGCGAGTCAGCGAGGAGGCCGCGATGACCCAGCAGACGCCTGAACGGAACATGCCGCCGGTGGCGCCGGCGCTTGAGGGCGACCCGGTGCCGCCGCCCGACGATGCCCGTTTCGTGATCAAGCCGATGTCGGAGACGCCGGTAAGCGTGGGACGCAACATCCAGGCTCGGCGGATGTTCACGACGGCGGAGGGGCGCTTCGAGTCCTCGTTTCAATTCGTGCTCTACAACGTGCTGCCCGTGGGCGAGACCAACGTACGGCACATCCACGAGGACGTGGAGAAGGTCTACTACTTCCTCAAAGGCAACGCCGAGATCGATTGTGGCCCCTGGCGCACGACCGCCACAGCGGGCGACTTCCTCTTCTTCCCGGCCGACATCGCCCACCAGATCTATAGCCAGGGCCCCGACGACCTCGAGTTCATCGTCTGCGCCGCGCAGACGCAGGGCGAGGCGAGGGGCATGTCGGACGGCGGCCTGCTCGGAGCCGGCAGTGAGGGCGGCGACTGATGGCCGACCAGGATGCGACCGAGGTCGTCCCGCTGGAGCCGCTGCGCGAGTTCGGCACGGCGGTGTACGAGGCCTGCGGCGTGCCCTCGGATGACGCGGTGTTCACGGTCGAGATTCAGCTCACCGCCGACCTGCGCGGGGTCGACACGCACGGCTTCCAGCGGCTCGGCTGGTACGCAGGACACCTGCGGTCCGGCCGCTACAACCCGACGCCCAGCCTCGAAGTGCTCAAGGAGACGCCGATCTCTCTCGTCGTTGATGGCGACGGCGGGATCGGCCAGCTGATCGTCGCGCGGACGATGGAGCGCACCATCGCCAAGGCCAAGCAGTCCGGTCTGGCGCTGGGCACGCTGCGCAACTCGAACGACTGGGGCATGGGCGCGTTCTACCCGATGATGGCCGCCGCCGAGGGCTTCGTCTCGTTCTGCACCACGACCAGCGTGCCCAACATCGCGCCGTTCGGCTCGCGCACGCGCATCTCGGGTAACAACCCCATGGCCTTCGCCGCGCCCCGCGCCTCGGGGCCGCCGGTCGTGCTCGACATGGCGCTGACGCCGGTCGCGCTGGGCAAGGTGATGCGGGCGCGGGCGGAGGGCCGCGAGATTCCGGAGGAATGGGGCTTCCTCGACATCGAGGGATTGCCCACCACCGATCCCGAAACCGCCTTGTCGGGCATCATCCCGGCGCTGGGCGCGGTCGCCGCCTACAAGGGCTCGGGACTCAGCCTGTTCATGAACCTGCTCGCCGGTGCCCTGCCCGGCGGCTACCACTCGAAGGATGTCAACATCGGCAAGCGGGGACAGTTCCTGCTCGTGATCGACCCCGAGATTTTCGGCGACGCCGACGAGTTCGCCGAGAAGGTCGACTCCATGGTCGAGCAGATCAAGTCGGCCGACCCATTGCCGGGCGTCAACGAGGTCTTCGCCCCCGGCGAGATCGAGCAGCGAGCCCACGACGAACGCATCGCGGCCGGGCACGTCGTCTATCCCGCCTCCACGCTGCAAGAGCTGCGCGAGCTGTCGTCGGAGATGGGCATTCCGTTGGGGGCCTGAACACCCCCGCTACCGCTCGCAGACGACGCCGTCGTTGTCACCGTCGCCCGCTGATGGGACGAGTTCAGCGGGGAAGCCTCGACCGTCTCCGATTGCGCCTCGCTGCCGCTCGACCCCGCCTTGCTCGGCATCATCGCAGGAGGCGTAGACGCCGACGGGCGTCTCCGGATCACCAGACTCCACCTGGTCCTGCTCGGGTTCGTCCTCGACGAAGACGACGGTCGGTTGGCGATCGGGATGCTCAGCCGGTCGCTCGTAGTCGGAGGGACAGGTGTTAAGCATCTCGCGCAAGGCATCGACCTCCGCTTGCTCGGCGCTCAACGACCACTTGAGCTTGACCGCGATCCAGTCGAGCGCGTACTGGCACCAGGCGCTGCGCAGTGGCGGCTTCCAATCGACAGGATCGTCGGCGCCCTTGTTCCGGTTGCTCGACGCGGACACCGCGGTCAGGGCCGCGGGTTGCTCATGGTCGTTGGCGAAATCGCTCTTGCGTTCCGGACTCCATCGGGCTGCGCCCGAGCGGTGCGCCTCGGCCAGCGGCACCATATGGTCGATGTCGAGCTCCGACGGATGGTCGAACGTGTCGCCGTCGTACCACGAGATCCAGACACCATCGAGCGGACGGCAATCCTGGTCGACCTGGGAGATCGACACTGCTTCGGCGATCAGCACCAGCTCCCGGACACTGCAGCCGGGACGCGCGCTGAATAGCCAGCCGCGCGGCATGTAGTCGTCGCGGTCGTAGTCGACTCCGGCGGCCGACTCGGGAGCCACCCTGAGTTGCGCCAGCAGTTCCTGATAGGGGTCGGCCTGAGCCTGAGCCTGCGGCGGCTCCGCAGATCCGGCCGGCGGCTCGGACTGTGGTTCGGACTCTTGCTTCGGCTGCTGTTGCTGCTGCGCTTCCGGTTGCCGCTGAATCTGCTCAGCTGCGGCCTGCTCCTGAGCCTGGCGCTGCTGGGTGGCCTCCCGCTGCCGGGGAGCGTCCCATGTCTCGGTGTTGCAGACTCCGGCGAGAATCGCGAGTACGAGTATCGCGGCAAGGCCGATACCGATGCTGCGCCGATTCACGCCGTTCATCCCTAACTGCCCGCTGGTCGATCGCACGCCAGCCTACCGCGCGCTCTATCCTGATCGCGACAGCGAGAGGACGTGTCCCAATGGTCAGCGAGATTGTCTATTCCTGCGACTCCCACGTGGTCGAAGGACCCGAGGTGTTCGAGGGTCTGGTCGAGAAGTACGGCGACCGCGCGCCGCGCGTGGTCGACGGCTGGAAGGGCCGCGAGGGCGTCTACCTGGCCTGGCCGCAGATCGACTTCGCCATGCTGGTCGGCCGGCTGGGCATCGCCGGTGCCAACCTCAACCTGCCCGAGACCAAGGAGAAGATGCAGCGCGGCTGGGACCTGATCAATCCGGGCGTCAAGGACCCGGTCGCCCGCCTGACCGAGCAGGACCAGGACGGCGTGGTCGGCGAGGTGATGTACCCGTCGATCAACATGCTGACCTATATGGTCGACGACACTGAAGTGGTCAACGCCGTCTTCCAGCGCCACAACGACTGGATCCGCGACTACTGCTCGCACGCGCCGGAGCGGCTGATCGGCGTCGGCTGCCTGACGCTGCGCGATGTCGAGACCGGGATCGCCGAGCTCGAACGCTGCGCGAAGATGGGCATCAAGGGACTCGCGATTCCCTGCACCGCGCCCAAGGACAAGCCTTACTCGGACTCCTACTACGAGCCTTTCTGGACGGCCGCCGAAGAAGTCGGCCTACCGCTGACGATGCACATCTTCTGCGGCGCGGAGCCGGGCATGGGGCTGCCCAAGGAGTGGGACGAGGTCGTCAGCTACACGCTCGCCCACGCCGCCGCCTGGAACACGATCTCCAACCTGGTCACTTCCGGCGTCTGCGAGCGGCATCCGAACCTCAAGTTCGTGATGGCCGAGTGGGAGACCGGCTGGATCGCCCACACGCTGGAGCGCTGGGACCACGCCTACTACCGCGCCCGCGCCGTCGACCGCACGCCCGAGTTGGAGATGCTGCCTTCGGAGTATTTCCACCGCAACTTCAACGTCACCTTCGAGGACGACGCGATCGGCGTGCAGACGCGCGACGGCATCGGCGTCGACAACCTCCTCTGGGGAAACGACTACCCGCACCACGACGCGATCTGGCCGAATTCGCACCGCATCCTCGACGAGATCATGGAGGGCGTCCCCCAGGAAGACGTTGACAAGATGGTCTGGGGCAACGTGCAGAAGCTCTACAACATCGATCGCGCAGCCCTGCCGGTGTAACCCAGCCGGTTCTGGAGCCATCAGCTGAGTCACCCGCGCCACACGTGCAGGCGCGCCGCGTCAGCGGCGCTGCATTCCTGTTGGGCGGCGCACAAGTGTGTTGCGTCTAGTCTGCGGTGTGGAGGGCTGAATGATGGCGTCTCGACGCGAGCAAGCAGGCTTGCCGACTGGACCTGGAATGCGTGCCGTCGTCTTCGAGCTACTGAAGGAGATGCCCAATCCTGTGAATCGCGAGCAGATCGGCGCGGCTGTTGCCTCCAGGCTCGCACTGTCCGACGTGCAGTTGGCTATTCGAGAACCCCGCAGCGGTGGTGGTGACAGTCATCGGTCCTTCGTGGGATGGCAAAGCGAGTGGGCCTGCAACAACTTGAAGCAAATCGGAGTCTGTGAGCAACCTTCTCGGGGGTTGTATCAGCTGACTGACTGGGGACGAACGATCTCAAGCGATGAGATCGAGAAGCTGCATCGAAAGAGGGTTCGTGAGCAAGACGCTAAGCGCAAGCAAGCTACTGCCCCGTCATTGTCCCACGCCAAATCGGACGAGGGCTCGGAGGACGACTGGTCCCGACAGATGCTGGACAGACTGTTGCGCGTGACACCCAGGGCCTTCGAACACCTGGCTGGCTCACTGCTTCAGGCCGCGGGGTTCGACGATGTCCGCGTTACAGGAGGGAGCGGGGATGGGGGGATTGACGGCATTGGCGTGTACAGACCTGCCGGTCTGATTTCGTTTCACACCGCGTTTCAATGCAAGCGATACCAAGGTTCAGTTGGCGCCTCTACTGTGCGGGACTTTCGTGGCTCGTTCATTGGTCAGGCTGATCGAGGAATCATCATCACAACCGGTAGCTTCACCAAATCGGCACTTGATGAAGCCGGCAAGGCCGGTGCCCCTCCTGTCGACTTGATCGACGGCGCAACGCTTTGCGAACTGCTGAAACAACACAGGCTGGGAGTGCGCGTCATTGAACGAACGGTCGAGGATGTCTTCATAGACGACACCTACTTCGCCCAGTTCGAAGATGCAGAGTGAGCAACATGCGATCCGTCCTCGTTGATGTCCTCGTCGCCTTGCTCATCCTGATGATTGGCGGGGCGATCTTATCTCGGCTTGCGGGGGTCGAGGAGGGCGAGACGGCGCCGGCCTGGGTGCAGTTTGGTCCCTTGGTGTTGGCCATGCTGTTTCTCGGCTGGCGCACGATGCGGCGCGGCCGGCAGCGGCGCGAAGCGGAGCAGCGCGCGGCTGAGGAGGAAGAGGCGATGGGCGGCCGGGTCGAGTTTGAGGGCGAGGTCACCGATGCTCCCGTGATGAGCGAGTTCGAGTGGCGCTCGCGCGTCGACTCGATGATCCGCAACCTGGGGTCCGACGCATTCCAGCGCTTCACGCTCCAGTTCCTGACGGCCATCGGATTGTCCGAGATCGAAGTCAAGCGGACCGCGTTCGACGGCGCGGTCGAGTGCGTTGCCACGAGCGGCGGCAACGAGGATGGGGACGGCGTCGGCGTCTACGTGATCTTCCGCCGCTCGTTCGGATCACTGGGGGCGAATCAGATTCGCGACCTGCACGAGCGTATGGACGAGGAAGACTACGAGGGTCTGTACATCACCAACGGCGACTTCTCGGCCTCGGCGCGGAGCGAGGCCGAGTCTTCGGAGGACGGGACGCGGCTGATCGACGGCGACGAGCTGATCGACTTGATGCAGCGCCAGGGTCTCGGACTGATACTCGATGAGTTGGGCCGCGTGACCGCGGTCGACGAGGCCTGGTTCCGTGCGCTGGAATCGAGCTACCTGACGCGGGAGGACGACTGACCATGGCCAACTCACCCGGCGCGCAGTCGACGGTCGGCGTGCTGCCCGGCGACGACGCCGCGCCCGAGGCAGTGCACGCCTCGATGACGGTGCTGCAGGCGATGGAACTGCCGATCGGGTTCGAGGTCCTGCCCGACGGCGCAGACTTCGCCGCCAGGATGTCGCGCGAAGAAGGCACCCAACTGGTGATCGACACGGCCGAGCGCTGCGATACCGTCCTGTTCGGCTCGACCAATGGGCAGACGCCCGGAGTCGGCTACTTCCGCTGGGGCAAGCAGACCTTCGCAAACGTGCGCCCGATCAAATGGCGGCCCGGATTCCGCTCGCCGATGGCGCAGCCGGAAGGCATCGACTACATCATTGTGCGCGAGAATCTCGAGGACCTGTACGCCGGGATCGAAGGCGACCTGTCCGAGGTCGCAGCCTCGGGGCTGGCCGACCGTCCGCGCTTCGGCGGAGTCTCGCGGACCCAGGTGCCGGGCGGCTTCAGCCACTTCGCCGAGGCCGAGGGCCGCTATGCGATCAAGTATTTCACCCGCGCCAACGTCGAGCGCGTGGCCCACTTCGCCTGCCGCCTGGCTCAGCAGCGCAAGGCCGAGGGATATCCCGGCAAGCTGACCTGCTCGGCCAAGACCAACGTCCTGTCCCGCACCGACGGCTGGTTCGTCGAGATCGCAGCCGAGGTCGCCTCCGGCTACTCCGACGTCGAGTTCGAGTCGTTCATCGCCGACGACTTTGCCCGCCGCCTCGTCGCTTCGCCGCACGATCTCGATGTCGTGCTGCTGCCCAACCTCTACGGCGACATCTTCTCCGACGAGGGCGCGGGCACCATCGGCGGCCTCGGCCTCGCGCCGTCGGGCTGCTTCGGCGAGGACTGGGCCTACTTCGAATCGGTCCACGGCACCGCCCCGGACATCGCCGGCATGCACCGCATCAATCCCACCGCAACCATGCTCTCGGCGGTAATGATGCTGCACCACCTCGGTCATCACGACCAGGCCTCCGCGCTGGAGTCGGCGATTGACGCGGTGTATGCAGAGGGCCAAACACTGACGCCCGACCAGGGCGGCAGCGCCAGCACCGAAGACTTCGCCCAGGCCGTAATCGACGCGCTCCCCTAACTCGCTCTCCCCCCGCGCAGCGGGGGGAGATGCCGAAGGCAGAGGGGGGCTCTGGCTACGATGCGCCCCCCTTCAATCCCTACGGGATAGCTTCCCTTAGAGGGAAGCGGGGATCGAATCGCGTGCAGCTTTTGAATGGCGGGAGCGCATGGGAGTCGAACCCACCCGAGACGGCGCGGGCCGCCCCGCAATAGTTTTGAAGACTAGGGGGGACACCGGTCCCCTTCCGCTCCCGTGCAGGTGAGCTTAGCCGACGTACAACTCCACCGACGCCGGCGATACGACCGTTTCAAGCTCCTGTCGAAACTCGCCCCAGCGGTCGTCCAGGCGGGAGCGGCGGAAGTTGATGTGCAGACTGGCGGCGCCGGCATTCTGTGTCGTCGATGCGACCTTGAAGCCGCGCAGGTTGGCGCGCAGGAACTCCAGCAGTGAAGACTCGTGCTCCGTGTAGTCCTCGGCCGGCATCGTGATGATCAGGTCGCGGCTGCCTGAGGCAAGCCCGCGCAGACCCGTCGAACCGAAGATCCGCTGAGCGATCAGGACGGCAGCGACGATGGCGAAAAGGATGCCGACCAGTTCGTAGTTGTAGGTTGCTGCGCCGATCGACGAGGCGATGATCACCAGCAGGTATCCGATCTCGGCCGGATCCTTGATCGGCGTGCGGAAGCGCACGAAGGAGAGCGCGCCGAGCAGACCCAGCGAGAGCGGCAGTGACCACTGGATGGCGATGAACAGCAGCGTGATCGCCGGTCCCGCGAGCAGGAACACGCGGTGGATGCCCGCGCCGCGCTGCCAGTCTCGGTAGAACAACACGTAGAGCGCATACGTCGCCACGGAAGCAGCCAGCGACACGAGCATCGCGAAGAGGTACTCCTCCAGCACGATCTCCGACGTGGGGCCGAGAATGTCGGGCCACTCGATCATCACAATGGGCATCCGCGCCTCCTCATCGGTCAATCGTTAGCGGGTCGGCGGGCGGTCGCCGCCGTAGAGCCGTTCGACGGCGAGCGCGTACTTGGAGTGCGCGGTACGGCGCAGGCCGAGCCGGCCCAGCTGCTCCATCTGCGGCGGCAGGTCGCCTGCAGACTTTAACTCCAGCACCGATCCGTCGGGAATCGGCAGCCAGATCGGAGCGCCCGACGGCGCGGCGGCGCAGACCTCGGTATCGAGCGCGGCTCGAACCTGCCGGTCGCTCGATTGCCAGCGAATCCGCCCGTAGCGCACCAGCGCCGTCGGCTCCATCGTCGGATCGAGCGGCGCGCCTACGCTGGCCGACAACTCTGTAAGCCAGGCCGCCAGTTCCCTGCGCCGAGGGATCGCCAGGCCGAGTGCATTGGCCGCGCCGGAGATCGGATAGCGATAACGCTGCTTGGAGGAACGCACGCCGTCGCGCGTTTTGATCTCCAGCCAGACGCCAGCGTATGGATCAATCGGCTCGCCGTACCAGCGCAGGCGCAGCTTCTGCTTGCGCAGCTCGCCGTCGGCCGATTCCTGGTAGGCGTCGAGCTGCGGTGTGTCGTAGTAGCAGCTCGTCACGATGCCGACGGGGTACTGCGGGTCGCGCGGCAGTCGCGCATCGAGCCAGGCGGTCAGTAGGCTCGCCCGCGCCGCCGGGAACGGGTACTTGCGCTCCTCGCGCGAGTCCGCTTCCGCTATCTGGTTCCGACTTCCCGGGCGGCGTAGGGTGAGCGCCATGTCGATATGCTATCCCGTTGTTGGACCGGCTCGACCGGGCCCGGAGGCGCGATGAACCGGCAAGCGGTGTTGGCGCTCGTCCTGGCGGCCGGTGTGATTATCGCCGCAGTGGTGATCGCCACTGCAGGAGACGCGTTGGATCCCCGCATTCCCACAGAGGCTGCCGAGTCGACGATTGGCGTCGAACAGCAGCGCAGCGATCCGTCCAACATCGTCTTCGATCAGCGCACGGTACGGGTCTACGACATCCTGCTCGATGAAGCGGAACAGGCGAAGCTCGACGCCAATCCGACAGCTGAGCAATACGTCGAAGGGGCCGTGATCATCGACGGCGAACACTACGGGCCGATCGGCGTGCGCTACAAAGGCTTCTTCGGTGTGCTGCGACAGTGTTTCTTCACCGGCGTGAATACCTGCGACAAGCTGGCCTGGAAGTTGAAGTTCAACCACTACGAACCGTCGTTGCGCTTTCACGGCTTGAAGCGTCTGAACTTCCACCAGATGAACAGCGACGACGCGCAGATGCGCGAAGTGTTGACCTACCAGGTGTTCCGCGACGCCGGGGTAGCGGCGCCGCGCTCCGTATTCGCCCTGCTGCGCCTCAACGGCGAGCCGCTTGGGCTGTACACGCTGTCCGAAGACATCGACGATCGGTTCATTGCCGATCGCTTCCGCGATGGCGGGCGCGGCGTGCTCTACAAGGAGATCTGGCCGGGCAACATTGAACGCTTGCCGGCGTTCAGCGAGACGATTGAAGGAGCGATCAGGCGCGGACCCGAAGATCCGTCGGGACTACGCGAGTTCTCGGCGTCGCTCACCGAGGCGGAGCAGTCGGACGATCCGGCCGCGGCGGTGTTCGCCGTGTTGGAGGACTACATCCAGGACCTGGACACGCTCTTCGGCTACCTGGCCGCGGACCGCCTGACCGACAACTGGGACGGGATCGTGGCCTGGTACTGCGTGCCGGTGTGCGGCAATCACAACTACTTCTGGTACGAAGATGCGCTCTCGGGAGAGTTCAGCCTGATCCCCTGGGACGTCGAGAACAGTTGGCGCTCGCCTAGTCCGATCCGCACTTACTACGGCATGCCCGACTGGGATGAACCGGATCGCAGTTGCCGCTCGCGCGAAGTGTTCTGGGGTATCGACGCCCGCGCGCCGCACTGCAATGCGGTAATCCACGCGCTGGTGACGCAGGGCTGGGAACGCTACATCGAGGCGTCGCGTGAGCTGATGCAGGAAGTCGTCACGTTGGAACAGATGCATGCGCGGGTGAACGCGATCACAGAGCTGATCGAGCCGCATGTCCTGGCCGACGAGAACGGACCAGGAGAGATTAAGTGGCGCGCCGCGGTCCGGCTGCTGCATAAGGAAATCGACGAGCGCTGGCAGTACATTGCCGACAAGATTGAAGCCTGGGATGCGACCGGAAAGGCGCCGGGCGATGGCTGATCTGCTACTTCGCGGCGGCACGGTTGTCGACGGCGCCGGGTCGCCCGCATTCCCTGCCGACGTGGCAATCGAGGGCGATCGGTTCAGCGCAATCGGCGACCTGTCGGAGCTGACGGCGGAGCGGGAGATTGATGCCGCGGGCCTAACTGTCGCGCCCGGTTTCATCGACACCCACGCGCACTCCGACGGCGTCCTGCTGCGCGATCCAGTGCACGCGCACGGACTCGTGCAGGGCGTGACCACCGAGTTCATCACCCAGGACGGACTCTCCTACGCGCTGCTGTCCGAGCAGAATCTGGACTCCTACGGCCGCTACATCGCCGGACTCTACGGTCCGCCGCCGAGCGGGCTGGACATGTCGACGATGGCCGCCTTCCGCTCGCACTACGACGGCAAAGGCTGCAACGTCGCCGTACAGGCGCCGCACGGACCGGTCCGACTGGAGAGCGTCGGCTTTGAGGATGTCCCCCTCGAAGGCGCGGGCCTCGACAACGCCGAGCGGATGGTCGCTGAGGCGATGGAGCAGGGCGCAACTGGACTCTCGACGGGGCTGTCCTACTATCCCAACTCATACTCGAACACTGACGAACTGGTGGCGCTGAACAGAGTTGTCGCCCGGTACGACGGCGTCTACGTGACGCACATTCGCAACCACAACGACGACCGCGCACCGGATGGTTCCGGCATCGTTGAGGCGATGAACATCGGCCGCCGCAGCGGCGTCAAGGTGCACATCTCGCACTACCGCACCTTCCCCAGCAACGCCGGCGACATCGACTCAATCATGTCCGAGGTCGACCGGGCCAAGGCGGACGGCGTCGACGTCACGCTCGAGTGCTACCCATACGCCGCCGCCGCGACCGTGCCCGGCTATTTCCTGCGCGGCGAGTGCCACATCGGCGGCATCGACCGACTGCTGCAGCGCCTGGCCGATCCAGCCTGGCGCGATCGGCTGATCGACTCGCTGGAGCACCTGTTTCCTGGTCGAAACGACGCGGCTATCTGGACCTGGATCGGTGCGGAACACCTGAAGCACCTTGAAGGCGTCTCTTTCGCCGACGCGGCTCAGAAGTTGGGATCCTCGGTCTCCGAGATGATGCTCAAGGTGATGCGTGAGTCGGGCCTGCAGTGTGGTTTCCGCGACGGCATGCCGGCCAGCCCGTCGGTGGTCCGCCAGGTCGAGGCGGACGTGATGGCGCTGCTCTCGCGCGACGACTACATGGTCGGCTCTGACGGCATTCCCTTCGACGAGGGCATCCCGCATCCCCGCGCATACGGCACATTCCCCAGGATCGTGGGTCGGCTGCGGCGACGCAGTGGCGTCTCGCTCGAACACATCGTGCGCGGCATGACCTCGCTGCCCGCCGGCCGCTTCGGCCTCACTGATCGCGGCGTCGTCGCCGAAGGCAAGTTCGCCGACCTGGTCGTGTTCAACGCCGACACGGTGATCGACACGGCCGACTTCAACGATCCGAGAACGCCGCCCGCAGGCATTCCCTACGTGATCGTGAACGGCCAGCTCGCAGTTGACGAGGGCCGGCCGACAGGCATCCTGGCGGGTCGGTCGCTACCGTGAGCTACTCCACCACGCCCTCGACGATGAGTTGCTTGAACTCTTCCTCCGAGTAGCCGCACAGCTCTCGGTAGACGTACTCCGAGTCCTCGCCCAACAGCGGTGAGCGCCTCGGCATCGGCGGCGGCGTGTCGCTCAGGCGCCAGGCCGGGCTCTCGTAGGACATCGTTCCGATGACAGGATGGTCGCTGGTCCACCAGTGATTGCGATGGGCGAGCTGCGGGTCTTCGTGCGCGTCTCGGACATTGGATGCGCGATGCGCGGGGATACCGATCGCTTGCAGGATCTGCTCCACCTCGGAAACGGTCTGGGTCGAGGTCCAGCGCTCGACGCCCTCGTCGAGCGCGTCCTGCGCCGCCAGTCGGCCTGCTGCGTGACAGAGTTCGTCCGATTCGATCCAGTCCTGCCGATCCATGAGCAGCGCCAGTCGGTGCCATTGATCGTCGTTCGTGATTGCAATCGCCACCCAGCGATCGCCACCGGTGTGGTCGTCGGCGCAGGCATAGACGCCTTGCGGCGCGTGGCGCAGGTCGCGGTTGCCCAGGGGTTGGGCGACGCGCCCTGTGTTGGCCGCGTCGATCACGCCGGCGTCGAGCACCAGCGTCGAAGCTTCGAGCTGGGAGAGGTCTATGTACTGGCCCTCGCCCGTCCGCCTGCGGTGGTCGAGCGCTGAGAGGATGCCGATGATGCCGAGGTGGGTCGCCACCCAGTCGGTATAGGCGACGCCGGTCCCCACCGGATTGCGGTCGGGCCAGCCTGTCACCCCGGTCACGCCTGCGGTGGCCTGCAACGTCAGGCCGAAGCCGCGAAATCCGGCGTGGGGTCCGGTCTGACCTTCCATCGACATCGAGCACATGATCACGTCCGGCTTGATCTTGCGCACGTCCTCGTAGCTAAGGCCGATGCGCTGCATGAAGCCGGGCGCGAACGACTCCGTGACGATGTCGGCAGTGGCGATCAGGCGTGTGGCGACCTCCGCGCCGCGAGGATGGGCAAGGTTGATTGCCACCGAGCGCTTGCCCCGATTGAATTTGGCGAAGTAGGCCGAGGCGTCGAGACTATTGACGCCGGGCGGTCGAGGGCCGCCGTTGCGGAACGTGTCGGGACGATTCGAAGATTCGACTCGGATGACTTCAGCGCCGTGGAAGGCCATCTGCATCGTCGCATTGGGTCCCACGCCGACCCAGGCGAAGTCGGCGATGCGAACGCCGTCAAACACATGCGCGCCGGGAACGTTACTGCTGGCCATCGGACGGACTCGACCTAGCGCCTTTGGAACTGGGGCGAACGCTTCTCGACGAACGAGCGCGCGCCTTCGCGGGCGTCGAGCGAGTTTCGCAGCCAGGCCTGGTTCAGTTCTTCCAGTTGCGCCTGCTGCGTGGCGTCGTTGTTGAGCGCGGCGTAGATGGCGCGCTTGGTCAGAGCCATTGCCCAGGGCGCGTGCTGCGCAAGTCGGTCAGCCAGCGCCAGCGCTTCCGGCATCAGCTCGTCGTGGTTGACCACGCGGTTGGCAATGCCCATCTCCAGCGCCTGGTTCGCGTCAATCGGATCGGACAGCCAGAAGGCCTCCAGCGCGCGCGAATGACCGGCGAGGCGGGTCAGCGTCCAGGAAGCGGCCCAGTCCGGGCCCAGCCCGATCTTCAGGAATCCCGGGTGGAACCTCGCCCGGTCGGACATCAGGCGCAGGTCGCAGGCGAGCGCAATCGCAAACCCGGCGCCGGCGGCGGCCCCGTTGACGGCAGCAATCACGGGAATCTCGAGCTGCTGCAACTCGGCCGCGAAGCCGTAACGTAGTTCCGTCGAGGCGAGGCCGGGTTCGGCCTCGGCCGCGACGCGCTCGTCGCGATTCGAGAGATCGGCGCCCGAGCAGAAACCGCGGCCTGCGCCGGTGATCACCAGCGCGCGGACGTCCGGGTCAGCGCGTAAGTCGGCGACCATCTCGCGCAGGCCGTCGCGAATCCGATTGGAGAGCGCATTGAGCACCTCCGGTCGATTCAGCGTGGCCAGTACGACGCCATTGCTACGTCGTTCGATCAACAGGTGGTCTTCGCTCATGGCTCAATCCCCGTCTCTGACTTCCGATGCGGCGGCGGTGAGAATCTCATCCTGGTGTTGACCGAGCGTAGGCGCGGGACGTGTCTGCCAGGGCGTCGCCGACATCTTCAGCGGCGCACCCGGGACCGTCAGTCGACCCAGCTCAGGATCGTCGATCTCGTCGAAGAAGCCTCTCGCGGCAAGTTGCGGGCTGTCGACGATGTCCTGCATCGTGTTGACCGGACAGATCATCACGCCGTGATGCTGTCCAGATTCGTACAACGACTGCGCGCCGCGGGCGGCAAAGAACGCCTCGATCTCGAACTCCAGTTCCGCGACCTCGTCGTCGTCGGGCAAGTTGTTGCCGGCGATCGAGATGCCGGCCCACTTCTCGGCGTCGAACCCGGGATGTGCGTCTTCGGCCGTCATCCAGCGATGCAGCGCCCTCATCGACGCGGGGATGCGGACAAAGGCAACATAACCATCGGCGCAGGAGTAGATGATCCGTGTCGCGCGGTCGGCGAATGCGCGCGCGCCTCCCGCTCGCTCGGTGACGATGCCGTCCATCTCGTAGTAGAGCCTCGCGTTGCCCAGCGTGTTGGCCATCGCCGCCTGCATCGACACGTCCACGTGCTGACCTCGCCCGGACAGGTGTCGGGCGTGCAACGCGATCAAGGCTGCGGAGCCCGCGTTGAGCGCCGTGATGTTGTAGGCCTGCTCGACCGATGGGCGCAGCGGCGCCCGGTCGGGGTCGCCAACCAGCGAACTGAGCCCGCCCGAGACGTGACCGATTAGATCGGACGTGGCCCACATCGACTTGGGCCCCGTCTGGCCAAACGGCGTAATCGAGACGTAAATCAGTTGCGGCGCGCGCTCGCGCAGGTCGTCGTAGCCGAGTCCGCGAGCGGCCATGGCTCCGGGTGCGTCAGACTCGAACAGGAAGTCGGCGGTCTCGCATAGCGCGCGCAACCGTTCGTGGTCCTGTTCCTGGTCCAGATCAAGCATGATCGAGCGCTTGCCCGCGTTCATTTGAACCCAGTAGAGCGACGAGTCTTCGTCCTCGCGCTGCATCGGACCGCGTCTCCTCGTGACATGGCCACCGGGCGGCTCGATCCGGATCACGTCCGCGCCGAGTCCGGCGAGCAGCTTCGTCGAGAGGCCGCCGATCTCGGCAGTCAGGTCAATGACGCGATATGGGCTTAACGCAGCCTGCGTTGTCTGGGACATAGTCAATACAGTACGACAGGTTGAGTGGACGGCACTTTGTGTATCTTCATCTTTTCCGACCAACACACGATCGATGTGTTGGCGGACGTGCCGCAGTTGAACGGAAACGGTTGTGAGCACCTCGGCATCCGGATCGCCGATCCGGGCAGCGATCATCAATGTGACGGGTTACGTCGGAGCGGAGTTGGCGCGGTTGCTCGCGCAACACCCGCGTGTCGAGATCGTCTGCGTCACCGGCCGTTCCGAGGTGGGCAAGCGTCTGCCCGAAGTGTTCCCGCACCTGTGGTCGCTCGACCTGCCGATTGTGGCTGAGGTCGAAGACGATGTCGATGTAATCTTCTCCGGTCTCCCCCATGCGGCGGCCGCCGAAAGGCTGACGCCGTTCATCGAGCGCGGCACGCCGGTGATTGACGCATCGGCGGATTTCCGCCTCTACGACGAAGAGACCTACGAGCAGTGGTACGGCGAGCATCCGTCGCCGCACCTGCTGCCGGAATCGGTGTACGGCCTGCCCGAGCTGCATCGAGACGCAATCGCGGAGTCGCGATTGGTCGGAGTGCCCGGCTGTTATCCGACCTCGGCAATTCTCGCGCTGGCGCCGCTGGCCTCCAAGGGCTGGCTGGACGGCCGTACCGTGGTCGACGCCAAGTCGGGCGTCTCCGGCGCGGGTCGCGCCTTGAAGCTGACGTCCCACTTCTCCGAGGTCGACTCCAACTTCTCGGCCTACGGACTCTCGGGCCACCGGCACCAGCCGGAGATGGTGCAGGAACTGTCCACGTTGCAGGATCAGAGCGAGAGCGACTCGGAGTTGAGCCTGACTTTCGTGCCCCATCTCGTACCGATGACGCGGGGCATTTTGGCGACTTGCTATCCGTCCATTGCGGACGGCGCGTTGCCTGAGAACGCCGAGGAGCGTTCCCTGGCGCTCCGTGACGTCTACGAGTCCTACTACGCCGACGAGCCGTTCGTGCACGTCGCGCCAAACGCACCCTCGACCAAGCAGACGCTCGGCTCCAACGCCTGCATCGTCTACCCCACCGTCGATCCGATGACCGGCGAGGTCATGGTGATCAGCGCGATTGACAACCTGGTCAAAGGGACTGCCGGCGCGGCCGTGCAGTGCTTCAACCTGATGTTCGGCCTGTCCGAAGAGCTAGGCCTGAGCAAGATCGGCGTCTACCCATGAGCGAAAACCACGATGCGCTCGGCGCCAATTCCGAAGCCGAAGGCGCCGTCACCCGAGCGCAGGGATTCTCGGCCTGTGGATTCACGGCCGGGATCAAGGAGTCGGGACTGCCGGATCTCGCCCTGCTTGTCTCGGACCGACCGGCGTCGACAGCTGCGGTCTACACCCAGAATCAGAGCACGGCAGCGCCGGTACACATCAGCAAGGCGCACACGGCGAACGGGTCGCTGCGTGCGGCAGTAGTCAACTCGGGCAACGCCAATTGCGCCACCGGTGAACAAGGACTCGCCGACGCCCGTGAGATGACACAACTGACCGCTTCGTTGATCGACTGTGAGGCCGACGACGTGTTTGTCAACTCGACCGGGATCATTGGTCACTACCTGCCCATGGACCTGTTGCGATCCGCGATTCCCCAACTCCAGCCAGTGCCCGACGGCGGAGCTGATTTCGCCCGTTCGATCATGACCACCGACACCTTCCAGAAGGAAGCGGTCGCGACGTTTGAGGCCCACGGCGTCACGTACGCCGTGGGCGGCTGCGCCAAGGGCGCGGGCATGATCCATCCCGACATGGCGACGATGCTGTCCTTCTTCACGACGGACGCACCGGTACCAGCCGACTCTCTGGACGCTTGCTTCCGCTACGCGATGGACCGATCGTTCAACATGGTCACAATCGACGGCGACACCTCAACAAACGACTCCGCGGTGATTCTTGCCAACGGCGCCGCTGGAGGAGAGCCGCTGACCGGGAAGTCGCTCAAAGCGTTTGATTCGGCGCTGCTCGCGGTATCGACAGCCCTGGCCAAGATGATGGCTCGCGACGGTGAGGGCGCGACCAAGCGGATTTCGATTACGGTTTCGGGCACGAAGACCTGGGAGGACGCCCGCGATGTGGCACGGACAATCGCGGTGTCGCCGCTGCTCAAGGCCGCCCTGAGCAAGTACGACCCCAACTGGGGCAGAATCTTGATGGCTGCGGGGCGAGCCGGGGTCGCATATGACCTGGATCGGGTACGTATCTGGATTTCGGACCTGTGCGTCTTCGACGGCACGGCCACTGGGGTGCCCGAGGAGGAAGCCTCGGCCAAGACCCAGGGCGCGGAGGTCTTCCTGCGCATGGACCTTGGCGAGGGCAAGGCCGAAGCCACCGCCTGGGGTTGCGACCTGACCGAGGAGTACGTCCGCTTCAACGCCGATTACGTGACGTAGGCCATTCGTGGTCCCACCGCGCCTGTCACTGCAGCGGTAGCGGCGACTGCCACCAGGACGGCATGCTACTGACCTCGATCCTCGTCACCCACTTGACCCAGTTGTAGCCGCGATGACCCGGCGCGACCAGGCGCAGCGGGTATCCGTGACCGGTCGAGAGCGGCTCGCCCTTGATGTGGGTTGCGAGCAGCAACCGATCCGCCTCAGAGACTGAGAAGCGTCGGTTGAAGCCGGTCACCGACTCGATCACGACGCTCTCAGCGTTCTGACTCGGACTGGCGATGTCGAGCAGCTCGGACAGCAGCAGACCGCTCCAGTCCTGGATCGTGTACCAGCCGCCAGTGCAGTCGAGCGTCGCCGTTGCGCGGTGGCGCGCGATTGCGGAGATCTCATCCAGCGTGAGCAGCATCGGTTGCGCCACCTCGCCTTCAATGCGTAACCGCCACTCGCCCGCGTCGATCCGTTGCCGGCTGTCGAATAGCCATTGCGTGACGGGATGGGCGTTGCCCTCGCCGCTCGCCTCCTCGCGAGACCCGGTGAATCGAGGTCGCCTGCCGGCGACCGGCGCGGCGGCGGATGCGCCCTGCCACAGGGCGACGCCGACGAGGCCGACGGCGAAGAGCCGCAACGCCGCGCGCCGATTGGCGAAGTCGCTGCGCCTCACGCGCCTCGGCCAACGCATGGCCGCGTGGACAATCAGCGGAATCGTCAACGCAAGCCCCAGCGTCGTGTGGATCACCAGCAGCCGCATGTTGCCGTAGCCGGGAATGTCAAGGCTGCCGCGGCCGATGATCGCCCAGAGCGTGCCCGTCGACAGCACGCCGACGAAGAGCAGCGCGAGCACGATCGAGCCCACCGTTTCGGATGCCACCCCTCGGCGATGGAAGGATCGCAGGACAATCCGGTACTTCCAGATCACCAGTCCAACCAGCGAGAATCCGCCAATTCCGTGCAGCCAGAAGACCCACTCGCCCTGCGGCCTGCCGACCGTGAACGAGATCAGGCCGGAGAGCAGTTCGACGCTGAGCAGAAACAGGATCGCGTGATTGGTCGCACGGGGACTCATGCTGCGACGGTATCGGGTTCGACCCTGCCTCCGTCGATTGGGTCGTCGGTTACGCTTGCATCCATGAATGCAGCGGCCAACGATGGACCGATCGTGATCAAGATCGGGGGCTCGACCCTGGGCGAGCACGACACTTCGTTGGCCGACTGCGTTGAGCTGCACCGCGGAGGACACAAGGTCGTCATCGTCCATGGCGGCGGCGCAGCGGTCAGCGACTGGCAGGAGCGCCTCGGTGCAGAGGCGGCTTGGGTGGACGGATTACGCGCGACCACTCCGGAATCGCTGGAAGTGGTCGTTGCAGTGCTAACCGGACTAATCAACAAGGAACTGGCCCGGCAGTTCCAGCAGCTCGGCGCGCCAGCGGTCGGCTTGAGCGGCGTGGATGGCGGGACGCTGTGTTCGCCGATCTCCACGCGTATCGGCCTCGTAGGCGAAACGCCGCGCTGCAATCCGGAGACGTTGCGCAAGCTGTTGGATGCCGGGCTGCTGCCAATCCTCGCGCCGGTCGGTCTGGCCGACGACTTCTCGACCACGCTCAACATCAATGCCGACACTGCTGCCGGCGCCGTCGCCGCTGCGCTCGGTGCGTCAATGCTCATCTACCTCACCGATGTACTCCAGGTGCGAGATGGCGACGGAGCCGGCATCGACTGCCTGGACGCCGAGCGCCAGGAACGTCTAACCAGGGAAGGCGTGATTGCCGGAGGGATGTTGCCCAAGTTGCGCTCCGGAAGAGCCGCGGTTGAAGCAGGGTGCAGAGTCCGTATCGTGGACGGCACTCAAGCGCATGTGGTCCGCCAGGTCGTCGATGGCGCAGCAGTCGGAACGGCAGTGGTATGACGTTCCTCAATCGGCCGTCGATGTCCGGATGGATTCAGCGCTCGCAGGGTGGTTGGCGTAACGGCGGCGATGGGCCACAGGACGTACCGCCGTCCGACGAAGGCCGCTCGGGCCAGCTCGGACCGCCGCCGCCGGTGTTCCGCGAGGGACTGGGCGGCGGGTTCGGTGACGAGGAGCCGCCGCCGTACACGGCCGCCGAAGGTCAGCCTTCGGGCGGCGGTCGGACTTGGCCGCGCATCGTCGTTGCCGGTGTCGCGCTGCTCGTTCTGCTGATCCTGCTCAACATCGGCATCGACATTTACGTCGATCGCCTCTGGTTCGGCAGCGTCGGTTACCAGGGCGTCTTTGATCTGCGGATCGTGACCCAGCTCTGGTTGTTCGCCGCCGGTGCGGCCATCTCGTTGGCCGTACTGGGTGGCAGCTACCTGCTCGCCTGGCGCATGCCGATCGAAGAGATGGCGCCCGCGATTGACGATCCGCGGCTGGTGCGCGTGATTCACATCATCGCCGCAGTCGCCATGATCCTGCTCGCGATCATCTTCGGCTCGGTCGCCGCCGGGCAGTGGGAGTTGATTCTCCAGTTCCTCAATGCGAAACCCTTCGGCGAAACCGACCCGCAGTTCGGCCGCGACCTGGGCTTCTACATCTTTGAACTCGAAGCCCTGCAGTTCATGAAGGGCTGGGCGACGGGCCTGGCGATCATGACGATGCTGACGACGGCCGCCACCTACGGGACGCGGCTGATGATGCATCGCGGCAACGCTCGCTCGACCCTCGCCGTACGGCTGCACATCGCGATCACCATCGCTGCGGTCATGGGACTCTTCGTCTGGAGCTACTGGCTGGCACGATTCGAGCTCGCGCTCAATCCGGGCGGGTTCGTCTTCGGCGCGACATACACCGATGACAACATTCGCTCGCCGGTCCAGATCGTCAAGATGGTCGCCGGCGTGCTGGTCATCCTGGGCGTGCTGTCATGGCCCTTCCACGAGCGGCTGCGCTTCCCAATCACGTCAATCGTGCTGCTAATCCTCGTTTCAATCGTCGGCGCGGCGATTTTGCCGGCCGCGGTTCAGCGGTTTACCGTCGAACCGAACGAACTGCAGCGCGAAACGCCGTACATCGAGCGCAACATCGCTGCGACCCGCACCGCGTTCGCGCTGGATCGTATCGAGGAGCGGGAGTTCCCGGCCGGTGACTTTGTCGGCGAGGAGGATCGCCAACAGAACCCCGAGGCGCTGCGAAATGTGCGGCTCTGGGACCACCGCCCGCTCAATGACACGCTGAACACGATCCAGACCATCCGACCGCTCTACGTCTTCCCCGATGTCGACGTAGACCGCTACAACGTGGGCGGGGAGGAGAGGCAGGTCTTCCTCGCCGCTCGCGAGCTGTCCCAGGCCAATCTGCAGTCGACCCAGCAGGGCTGGGTCAACCGGCGCTTGCAGTTCACGCACGGATTCGGCGTCGTGATGACGCCCGTCGACGAAGTGTCTCCGGCCGGAGAGCCGGACTTCTGGGTATCCAATATTCCGCCGGAGATCGTCGACGAGACCTCCTCCGGACCGATCGATCTGCGGATCGAGGAGCCGCGCATCTACTACGGCGAGGTCACCGACGCGTACATCATCGCCAACAGCGAGACCGAAGAATTTGACTATCCCCTCAGCGGTGAAGAGTCGGACGGCGTCGCCGATCAGGCGACGACCCGTTACTCAGGGGATGGCGGGATCGAGTTGGGCGGCTTCTTCCGGCGCCTCGCCTTTGCCTGGTCCTTCGGCGACGCCAACATCCTGATCTCCGGTTCGGTCGACGGCGACAGCCGCATCCTCTTCCGCCGACTGATCCAGGACCGGGTGAACGAGCTCGCGCCATTCCTGCGGCTCGACGCCGATCCATACATCGTGGTCGGCGACGACGGCAAGCTCTACTGGATCCAGGATGCCTACACGGTCACGGACCGGTACCCGTACTCGCAGCCGCACAGTTTCGGTTACAACTACGTACGCAACTCAGTCAAAGCGGTGATCGACGCCTACAACGGATCGGTCGATCTGTACATCGTGGACCCAGCCGATCCAATCATTCAGGTCTGGTCGGACATCTTCCCGGAGCTGTTCAAGCCGGCAGAAGAGTTCCCGGTGGACTTGCAGGATCACTGGCGCTACCCGCAGGACTACTTCCAGATTCAGGCGGACCAGTATCTGACCTACCACATCGAGTCGGCGCGCGGGCTGTTCAATCGCGAAGATCTCTGGGCGATTCCGCAGGAACTGCTACGTCAACAGGAGATTGCGGTCGAGCCGTACTACGTCACCTTGCGTCTGCCCGACCAGGAGGAACCTGAGTTCCTGCTGATCCTGCCCTTCACGCCGCGCAACCGGCTGAACTCCATCGCCTGGATGGCCGGCCGATCGGACGGTGAGAACTACGGCAAGCTCTTCGCCTTCCGCTTCCCGGCGAACAAAAACGTCGACGGCCCCAAGCAGATCGAAAACCGTATCGACCAGGATGTCGCCGTCTCGCAGCAGTTCACGCTGTTGGGGCAGCAAGGTTCCGAAGTGATCCGGGGCAACCTGCTCTTCATTCCAGTCGGCGATTCCTATGTGTACGTAGAACCGATCTATCTGCAAGCGGAGACGGGCCGCTATCCGCAGCTCAAGGGCGTAATCGTAGTCAACGGCGACACCATCGCATTTGAGGACACGTTTGTCGGCGCGGTCGAGGTGGCGCTGGGCAACCGCGCCGCGCGCGGACTGTCTCTCCTTGGCGATACCCCGGCTCAAGTGGCAACGGATGAGCCTGACCCGACTCCTGCCGCGCAGGAACAGCCCCAACAGGAGCAGTCGGAGCCTAGCCAGCCGCTCGAACTCTCCGACGACGCGGCAGAGTTGGCCGAGCAGGCGCAGGAGGCATTCGAAGAGGCCTTGCAGAAACAACGCGAAGGCGACTGGGCCGGATACGGGTTGGCCATCGAGCGACTCGGGGCAATCCTCGAACGCCTGGCTGCGGCAGAGTCGGAGTAACGCAGCCCATTCTGAATCTATGTCCGCTGTGCTCATACGCCTGTTCCGTCATTCCCGCCTGCGCGGGAATGACGACATAGCGAGCTATGCACAGCGCCACAGACTTCATAGACGCGCGTGGATGCCTCGCGTAATCTGAGTTGGATCGCCCCTGCCTGTTGGCGTTTCCGGAGATAAGACCATGCCCACTACTGCTGAGCGCGAGTCCGCCGTCTTCATGATGTCGGCAGGTCGGTTGCCGGTCACGCTGGTGCGCGGCGAAGGCTCCAGGGTCTGGGACGACGAGGGCAACGAGTACCTCGACTTCGTCGCCGGCATCGCCGCCGACAATCTCGGTCACTGTCACCCGCGGATCGTCAACGCGATCAAGAACCAGGCCGAGACGCTGCTGCACGTCTCGAACTACTTCTACACGATTCCCCAGCTCGACCTTGCGGACCTGATCCTCGAAGAGTCGGGCATGACCCGCATTTTTTTCTGCAACAGCGGCGCCGAGGCGACCGAGGGCGCAATCAAGATCGGCCGCAAGTGGGGCCAGACCCGGCGCGGCGGCGCCAACGAGATCATCGTCATGGACGAGGCCTTCCACGGCCGCACGCTGGCCTCGGTCAACGCCTCCGGAAATCCGCGCTACCGCGAACCGTTTGGTCCCCTGGACGGCTTCCGTCACGTGGCCTTCAACGACGTGGACGCCGTGCGCGCCGCCGTGGGACCGCAGACCGCTGCCATCCTGGTCGAGCCGCTGCAGGGCGAAGGCGGGGTCAACGTCGCCGACGATGGCTACCTCGTCGCCCTGCGAGAAATCTGCGACGAACACGGCCTGCTGCTCATGTTCGACGAAGTTCAGACCGGCATCGGCCGCACAGGCAAGCTCTTCGCCTGGCAGCATGAGGACATCCAGCCCGATGTCATGGCCCTGGCCAAGGGCCTGGGCAGCGGCGTGCCCATCGGCGCGATCGTGGCGAACGAGCGCGGCGACATCCTTGAGGCCGGCGACCACGGCACGACCTTCGGCGGTCAGCCGTTTACCACCTCGGTGGCCCTGGAGACGCTGCGCGTGATCACCGAGGAGGACATCCCCGCGCAGGCCGAGGCTCGCGGCGATCAGTTGATGTCCGGACTGCGCGCGCTCGAAGATCGCCATCCGTTGATCGATCACGTGCGCGGCAAGGGACTGCTCGTCGCTGTCCAGCTCAGCGCTGACGTCGGACCCGCCCTGGTTACGGCGATTCGCGATCGCGGGCTGCTTTGCAACGTGGTTAAGCCGAACGTGCTGCGCCTCGTGCCGCCGCTGACCATCTCGGAGCAGGAAATCAACCAGGCGATCGACATCATTGACGACGCGCTGGCGTCGATCTCTGATTAACAAATCCACCGCCGTACTCGAAGCAGTTGGGAGACCCGGGTGCCAAGACGAACTGAAGACAAGCGAGTGGTGCTGGCCTACTCGGGCGGGCTGGATACGTCGGTCGTCACCCGTTGGCTGACCGAGCGCGGCTGGGAAGTGATCTGCATGACTGCCGACATGGGCTACCTCGAGGCCGACGAAGAGCTCGAGTCTCGCGCATATGCCGCCGGCGCCATCGCCTTCGAGATGCTGGACCTGCGCGAGGACTTCGCCCGCTCGTTCTGCTTTCCAGCCCTGATGGCGGGCGCGCTCTACGAGGGCCGCTACCCGCTCGCCACCGCCCTCGCCCGCCCGCTGATCGCCAAGGCGCTGGTCGACGTTGCGCGAGAACACAACGCGACGGCCGTCGCGCACGGCTGCACCGGCAAGGGCAACGATCAGGTGCGCTTTGACGTGTCGGTCCAGGCGCTCGCGCCCGACCTGCGCATCCTCGCGCCCGTTCGCGAGTGGGAGTTGACCACCCGCGAGTCCGAAATCGTCTACGCCCAGGCGCACAACATCCCGATCACAGTCAGCGTGGACAAGCAGTACTCAACCGACGAAAACCTCTGGGGCCGCTCCATTGAAGCCGGCCCGCTGGAGGATCCCTGGACCGAGCCGCCGGCCAACGTTTGGGAGTGGACGGTCAATCCAGAGCACGCGCCGGACGAACCGACTTACATCGAGGTCGGGTTCGAGCACGGAAGACCCGTCTCGCTTGACGGTGAAGAACTCGATCCGGTCACGCTGATTAGCCGCGTCCACGATGTCGCCGGAGCGAACGGAGTGGGCCGGATCGACATGATCGAAGATCGCCTCGTCGGCATCAAATCGCGTGAGGTCTACGAAGCGCCAGCGGCAACCGCCTTGCGCGTCGCCCACGAGTCATTGGAGACGCTGACGCTCTCGAAGGCGCAACTACGGATCAAGTACCGGCTCACACATGATTACGCCGATCTGATCTATGACGGGCTGTGGTTTACCGGTTTGCACCAGGACTTGGCCGCGCTCACGGCATCGATGCAGCGCCACGTGACCGGCAATGTGCGGCTCAAGCTCTACAAGGGCCAGGCGGTGACGGTCGGCGTCGAGAGTGCGAACAGCCTGTACCAGTACTCGCTTGCGACCTACGACGAAGGCGACATCTTCGATCAGTCGTCCGCCGTGGGCTTCATCGACATTTTCGGCCTGCCCGTTCGCGTCCAAGCCGAGAAGCAACTGCTCCGACAACCGGGCGGAGTGTTGGACGTATCATCGGGTGGAACGGGATGATGGAACCTGGACCGAGGGCCAGATAGGACGGCAGCGATGACGACAAACGCCGAAGGCATCGAGATCGCGGTCGAATACGAAACGGCAGTGCCGACGGCCGGCGGTCCCGACGCGGCCGATTTCGCCATCAGGCGTCCCGGTCATGCGACGCTCGAGTGCGCCCTTTACCTGGCGCTGGACGCGAAGCAGGCGTTCGAGGCGGCTTGCGGTCCGCTCTCCGAAGGCGACGTTCAGTCGCTGATCCGCGTCCTGGGCGACGCGCTCTATCGCACGCAGATCGGATCGGGAGTTGAACCGCTGGCAATTCAGACGATTCGCGCGCGCGACCTCTCGGATGACCAGATCGACAGCGCCATTGGCGCGGCGGGGCTGACGAAGCTGCCCTCGGACGAATAGCAGGCGGCGCATGGCTGACGCCGGGAGCCCGGAATCAGAACCTCAACGGCTCTGGGGTGGACGCTTCGAGGAGGCGCCCGACGCCCTGGTTCAGGCCTACACGTCCTCAATTCAAACTGACCTGCTGCTCTTCCATCACGACATTGCCGGCTCACGCGCGCATGCGAGAATGCTCGCAGCTCAGGGCATCATTGACTCCACCGACGCCGAGCGCATCCTGAAAGGACTCGATCAGGTCGAGTCCGAGATCGAGTCGGGCGGCTTCGAGATCAATCACGAACTCGAGGACATTCACACCCATGTCGAAGCCCGCTTGAGCCAGATCATCGGCGCCGATGCCGCCGGCCGGCTGCATACGGCGCGGTCGCGCAACGACCAGGTCGCGCTGGACACGCGCATGTTCGTCCGCGACGCGATCGTCCAGTCCGTCGGCGCGGTGCGCGGACTGCAGGCGGCGCTGATTGAGTTGGCCGAGCGCTCGGACGGCGTGTATCTGCCCGGCTACACCCACCTCCAGCGCGCGCAACCGGTCCTGCTCGCCCATCACCTGCTCGCCTACCTGGAGATGCTCGACCGCGACGCCGAGCGACTGGTCGACTCGTTCGCCCGAGCCGACATCATGCCGCTCGGCAGCGCCGCTCTGGCCGGAGCCGCTTATCCACTCGACCGAGAGGCCGTCGCCGACGAGTTGGGCTTCGAGGCAGTCTCGCGCAACAGCATTGACGCCGTCTCCTCGCGCGACTACATCGCGGAGTACCTGGCCAACGCGGCCATCTGCATGGTCAACGTGTCTCGGCTCTGCGAGGACGTGATCCTCTGGAGCTCGGCCGAGTTTGGTGTGCTGCAGTTCGGCGACGCCTTCACCACCGGCTCGTCGATCATGCCGCAGAAACGCAATCCCGACATCGCCGAGCTGGCCCGCGGACGCAGCGGCAAGGTGGTCGGCCATCTTACAGGTCTGCTGACGACCCTCAAGGGTCTGCCGCTCGCATACAACCGTGATCTGCAGGAGGACAAGTCGGGCCTGTTCGACACCGCCGAGACGTTGATCGGTACGCTGCACGTGCTCGCGCGCGCGCTGCTGACGGCGCAGGTGCACGGCGCCCGCGCCCGCGCGATGGTCGACAGCGACCCGTTCATCCTGGCTACCGATTACGCCGACTATCTCACGCGGGCGGGCGTGCCCTTCCGCGAGGCGCATGGGGTCGTCGGACGTCTGGTCAAGCTCTGCGAGGAGCGGAACTGCGCCCTGGGCGACCTGAGCCTGGACGATCTGCAGCGGGAGCATTCGGCGTTCGGGGCGGACGCGGTCGGGATGACTGTGCAGTTCGCACTCGAGTCGCGCGACGTGTTGGGCGGAACGGCGCCCAAGCAGGTGAGCACTGCCCTGGAAGCCGCCAAACAACGCCTCCAACTCCAACCCGCAAGTCAGGACTCCACCCCAGCGGCGCCGTCCCCCGAGACCAGGCCGGAGACCGGACTCAACCGCGCACAGCGGCGCGCCGCCGCACGACAGCAGGGACGACGATGACGCGTCTCGTGCAACTCGCGCCCTCGATCCTGAACGCTGACTGGACACGGCTCGCCGATCAAATCGAGCAGCTGGAGTCCGCAGGCGCCGACTGGATCTCGCTCGACGTGATGGACGGCAACTTCGTGCCGCCAATCACTTTCGGCGCGCAGATGGCCTCGGCGGTCCGCGGACTCACATCCCTGCCGATCGAGGCGCACTTGATGGTTGAGCATCCCGAGGGCCAGGTGGACGACTTCGTCGATGCCGGCGTCAACTGCGTCACGATTCACATCGAGTCGACTCGGCATCCGCACCGGTTACTGCAGCGAATCGCCGAACGCGGCGTCGAGGCGGGTATCACGCTCAATCCGGGAACGCCGCTCAGTGAGATTGAGGCCGTCCTGCCGATCTGCGGCCGGGTGCAGGTCATGAGCGTCAATCCCGGCTGGGGAGGCCAGCGCTTCATTCCCGAATCGCTGGACCGCATTCGCCAGGCGCGCGAGATGCTGGATGACTGCGGACGCGAGGACGCGCGCGTAGCGGTCGACGGCGGCGTGAACGAATCGACCATCGCCGCGATCGTCGAGGCCGGCGCCGATTGGTTGGTTGCGGGCTCCGCCGTCTTCAATGACCGAGAATCCGTCGCCGGCGCAATCGCGCGACTGCGTCGGGCGTTGGCCAGGGACTGAGCATCATCATCTCTCCCCCCGCACAGCGGGGGGAGATGCCGAAGGCAGAGGGGGGCTCCGAGCATACGTTGGGCGTGCGTGCCCCCTCTGTCGCTCTGCGACATCTCCCCCGCGCGGCGGGGGAGAGGAGGAACGAGAGATCGCTTACAGCGCCTTCTCGTACACCCGATACACCTTGTAGACCTCTGCATCGGTGCGCCTCAGTGCATGATTGAGCAGGTGATTGTCCTCGAGTACCCAGCCCAACTCCGCCCAGCGATAGCCCTTGGCCGCGCCACGCACGTGCACTTCGGCTGTCAGCATCACGCCGAGTTGGGCGAACTCTCGGGTCCGCCACTTCTGCCGCACGCCGAGCAGCATCACGCGGCCACTCTCCGGCCGCCGCCGAAGCCGCCAGAGCAGCTTCGCCCAACCAAACGGGAACAGCCGTCCGTCGATGTCTCGGGCGCATTCGTTGAGGTTGGGGATTGAAATCACCATGGCAGCCGGATCGCCATCGATCTCGACGAACGCGGTGAGATCCGGATCGGCGAACTGGACAAGGTCGGAGGCGAGTCGATCGGCTTCCTCCTCGGTGATCGGCACTGAGCTCCAGTTCTCAACCCAGGCCTCGTTGAAGATCTCGGCTGCGATTCGCACGTCACGTTGGAAGTTGCGCTTGTCGAATGGCCGCACCGTGACTCGCGGATGCTCATGGATGCGCTGCCAGGCGCGCTGACGGCGGTCGCCGAGTGGAGCGTCAACGGGATAGTGATAAGCCCAGAGGTCTTTGACCTTTCGGTAGCCGTTGGCCTCGATCAGTTCGGGGAACCACGGACGACCGTGCGGCATCGCCACCATGGGCGGTGAATCAAACCCCTCAACCAGGCAGCCGGACTCGTCGTTGATCGTGAAGCTAAAGGGACCGCGCGAGATCGCGGCGCCTCGTTCGCGCAACCACGATTCGGCTGCTTCGAACAACGCGGCTGCGGCCTCGAGGTCGTCGACGCAGTCGAAGTGACCGAAGAATCCGGCCGCCTCGTTCCACTTCTCATCGTGCAGCGGATTAATCTGCGCGGAGATGCGGCCGACCGGTTCCCCGTCGCGCTCGGCAAGGAAGAGTTGCGCCTGCCCGTAGCGCAGGAACGGCGTGTGCGCAGGATCGAGTCGCTCGCGCTGGACGCGCCGCAACATCGGGATCCAATGTGGATCGTCGGCGTAGACGCGCCACAAGACATCGATAAACGGCGTCGCCTCACGTCCGAATCCGACGGATCGGATCCGGACGCGGGTAGTCATGACGTCCGTCGCGGAAAGGCTGGAGCCGGGGTAGAGGCGCTGCTAGTAGCGGCGGCCTCGGTCGGCGTAGCTGTCGCGCGAGCCGCGATCGTCGTGGCGCGGTTCCCGGTACCCGCCGCCGCCGCGCTCTTCACGGTAGCCGCCGCCACCGCCACCGCGTTCCTCGCGGTAGCCGCCGCCGCCGCCACCGCCACCGCGGTAGCCGCCGCCTCCACCACCCCCGCCTCCGCGGGGTCGCGCTTCGTTGACGCGCAGCTGGCGGCCGTCAATGTCGTAGCCGTCCAGCGCGGTGATCGCGGTGCGTGCCTCGTCGTCGTCCATATCGACGAAGCCGAAGCCGCGCGACCGGCCGCTGTCGCGGTCGACGGGGATGACGCAGTCGCGAACTTCGCCGTGCTCGGCGAACAGGTCGCGAAGTTCCTCGGAGTTGGTGCGGAACGGCAGGTTCCCAACGTAGATTCTCATATTCCTCGGTCTCGGTCTGGCGGCGCCTCGGCGCTCGGTTGGGTCTCGGTCGGGTAGTCAGGGGCGGACGCTTCGTCCGTGCTCTGGCTCTCAGGCGTGCAGTCTTCCGATCTCAGTGTGTCGTATGTCGGTCATGGGCTGCGACGAATCAGGCGGCGAGCCGCTTCATCATCGTGCGCAGGCAGGCGGTGCACACGTTAAGCCGCTGTGTCTTGCCGTCAACAGTCACTTTGTGACGGTGAACATTTGGCTTAAACGTACGAGAAGTGCGAGGCGCCTTACGCTTCCAGCGGCCGGAATGCTTGTGGCGAATGTTGCGGCCAAACGTGGTCCGCTTGTCACACAGATCGCATTTGCCGGCCATCGGTCCGTCCTCGTTCCCTCGCCTCAGCGCGCACCGGGTGCGCGCCATGCATGGGGCACGTACCGATCACGGCGTTCGCCGGCACGTGGCAGGTATCATACCAGCACTCTGAACTCGCGCCCGTGTCAACGCAAACGCAATGGTCGCGCTCTATTGGGGAAGCTACAGATGACCAACAGCGATGGCTCGAGTCCTGGACTCAGCGGCGCGCAGGTCCGACGCATGATCCAGGGGGCGGCAGGCTGGGTCGCGCTGCATCGCGAAGCGCTCAATCAGATCAACGTGTTCCCCGTGCCCGACGGCGACACCGGCGCCAACCTCGGTCGCACGCTGGCCGCCGCCAGCGAGTCGCTCGACGAGATCGCGGAGGACGCACTCTCGCACGAGATCGCCGCCGCTGCGGCATCGGCCGCGCTGCTCGGCGGACGCGGCAGCTCAGGCGTGATCGGCGCGCAGTGGCTGCGCGGATTCGCCTCGGGGCTCGCAGGCGACGCTGATGCCGGCGCCGGTTCGCTGGCCCGCGCCTTCAACGCTGCCGCAGACGCAGCCCGCAACGCCGTTGCCGAACCCCGCGACGGCACGATGATCTCTGTCGCCGCCGATACCGCGGCCGCGGTCCGCTCGGCCGAGGGCGACCCTGTCAGCCAGTTGCGGGTTGCCGTCGAAGCGGCCAATGAGTCGGTCGAGTACACGCCCGAGCAGAATCCCGTCCTCAAGGACGCCGGTGTGGTGGACGCCGGAGCGCGCGGCCTCGAGTTCATGCTGCGCGGCATGGCCGGCGCGCTCGCCGGCGAGCCGATTCCCGACGTGCCGGCCGAACTGGGCGCAATTGACCCGGGCTGGCTCGCGCGGCGACTGGACTCCGGCGGCGACTTCGATGGGTTCTGCACGGAACTCGTCGTCGCCGGCGTCGAGGACATTGACGGCCTGCGCGAGATTCTCGCGGGCGACGACGAAACCGTCATGCTCGCCCCCGACGGCGACGATCTGCGCATCCACATCCACACCGTGGAGCCCGCCGACACCTATGCCGCCGCCGACGCGGCCGGACGCATCCGGGTGTTCCGCGCCGTGGATATGCGAGCCCAGGCGGCGCGGACGCACGAGTCGCAGTCCGATCCGGCGGTGGTCGCGGTCGCGCAGGGCAGCGGCTTCGTTCGCGTGTTCACCGAGCTCGGCGCGGCGGCGATTGTCTCCGGCGGCGCGGCCGACAATCCATCGGTCGAGATGCTGTTCTCGGCCGCCGAGTCTGTCAAGGGCCGAGACGTCATCGTGTTGCCCAACAACCACAACGTGACGCCGGCCGCCGAACGAGCGGGTGAACTCGCCGCCGCCGCGGATGAACCGCAACGACTACACGTGATTCACAACGACAGCCAGGCCGAGGGCGTCGCCGCTCTGACGGCGCTGATCGGCGGCGTGCCGGTTGACGATGTCGTGTCCGAGATGCAGGAGGCGATGCAGTCCGTTCGCATCGGTCGGGTGACTCTGGCCGCGCGCACGCTGGAGGGCGACACGCCGATCGCCGAGGGACAGCCGTTCGCCATGCTCGACGGCGAGATCGTCGGTGCTGGTTCCGAGATCGACGAAGTCGGCCGTTCGCTCGCAGAGCGGATGGCGGAGTCTCTGTCGGGCGCGTCGCTGTTCACGCTCTACTTCGGCGCCGACGTCTCCGAGGAGCGAGCCGAGGCAATGGCGGAGCAGATCGAGTCGCAAACCGGCATCGAGGTCGATCTGGTTGCCGGCGGACAGCCGCACTATCCGTGGTTGCTCGCGCTTGAGTAGATTCAGATCACCAGCGGGCGACGCCGCCTTGCCGTGCGGCAGGATTGTGAGGATGCAAGTATGTCCATCGCAGTAGTCACCGATTCCGCCTCCGATCTCGAGCTCGGCGAGATCGAGGGCATCACGGTCGTGCCGTTGCACCTTCACTTCGGCGACGAGGTGTTCGAGGACGGCCTGACGCTCTCAAAGTCCGACTTCTGGCAGCGAATGGATCGGGTGCTCAGCGGCGGCGGCGTCCTGCCGACCACTTCGCAGCCCGCGCCCGGCGTCTTCCGCGACACTTACCAGGAGCTAGTCTCGGGCGGCGCCGAGGGCGTCATCTCCGTTCACATCAGCGGCAAACTCTCGGGCACGCTGAACTCCGCGCGCCAGGGAGGTTCGTTGCTCGACGATCCGCCGCCGATGGAGTTCGTCGACACCGAGTCGGCCTCGATTCCCGTCGGCTGGGCGTCGGAGGCAGCCCTGTCTGCGGTTCAGGCCGGCGCCGGTCTCTCGGATGCCGCCGACGCCGCCCGCGAGAGCGCCTCGCGGACGCGGGTGATCATGTTTGTGGAGACGCTGGACTACCTGCTGCGCGGCGGTCGGATCGGACGCGCGAGACAACTCGCCGGCAAGTTGCTGCGCATGAGACCGCTGCTCGAGCTTGTCGAAGGCGAGGTCGAGGACATCGAGCGACCGCGCACTCGCAAGAAGGCGATTGATCGGCTCTACGCTCAGATCATGTCCGGCGGAGAACCCGAACGAGTGGCGATCATGCACGGCAACGCCGAAACCGACGCGACCGCGCTGGCGCAACGGGTCTCCGAGTCCTGCGGAGGCCTCGACGTTCCGGTGATTCTCAGTTCGCCCGTGCTGGGTGCGCACATCGGTCCGGGGACGGTCGGCGCGGCCGTGCGTCGCAGGGCATGAATGCGGCAGCATGACGACGCAGCGCCGACCGACGCAGACGCTCCAGAGCATCCTGGCGCTTGAGGACAAGCACGGCTATCGCAACACCGCCGTCACCGGCGGCGGACTGGACGAGTTCCTGCGCCGCGTCCTCAAGGAAGGCGAACAGGCACAGTTCTTTAGGCGAATCGTCGCGGCGCTCCCCCAGGAGGGCTACGCCGCGCTCTCACCCGAAGAGCGCAGACAGTGGGCCGCGCGCGTGCGAACCGCGTTGACGCCGGGCTCTGCGCCAAGTGGCGGATCGAGTGCACGAGCAGCGCGTCCCGGCCGGAGCGATTCGGACGAGGTGTCGGACGGCGACCCAACGCCCAGGCCGGTCACCCGTTCGCGCTCGGCGCGCAGACGAGCAGTGGCGGCGATCGACGAGCAAGACCCGCTCGCATCCGACGTCTCGGTGCTCGGTCGGATCCCGCCGATATCTCGATCCGCGCTCACCTCGCTTGGAATCACTTCGGTTTACGACCTGCTCTGGCACTTGCCGTTCAGGTATCTGGACTGGCGCGAGGTGCGCTCGGTTTCGGACGCGCTTGAGGGGATCGAGCTGACGATCGTCGGCACCATAGCCAGCATCGAAGTCAAGCACCTGCGCGGGGGGCGGAAGGCGACCGAGGCAGTAGTCCGGGATGGGTCAGGCAGCATCCGCGCCTGGTGGTGGCAGCAACCCTACCTGGCCCGCACCCTGCAGCCGGGCATGCGCGTCGGACTCTCCGGCAAGGTGGGCATCCGTGGTCGCTACCTGCAGATGGAGTCGCCCGAGTGGGAACGGCTCGACGACCCCGACGACGACACCGTCCATGTGGGACGACTCTCCCCCGTCTATCCGAGGACGCGTGGTCTGCCCAATCGCACGATCCGACGGCTCGCCCACGCCGCGGTGCGCGACTATCTGCCGATGCTGGCCGAGTCCCTGCCCGCTTATCTGGTGCAGGAACAGGGCTTTCTCTCAGAAGCCGAGGCGCTGCGGGTCATTCACTTCCCCGACCGGCTCGAGGATGTCGACGAGGCGAAACAGCGGATCGCCTTTCAGGAACTGCTGGCCGTCCAGCTCGCCGTGCTCTCGCGCAAGCGCGAGGCGCGCCTGCGCGCCGACGCGCCGCCGATCCCGATGCCCGGCGACTTCCTCGATCGATTCATCGCCGCCCTGCCGTTCGAGTTGACCGCCGCGCAGCAGCGCGTACTGACTGAGATCCGCAACGACATGTTCCGCCGCGAACCAATGGCTCGCCTGCTGCAGGGCGACGTCGGATCGGGCAAGACGGTTGTCGCGGCCGCCGCGATGCTCGCCGCGGTACGCGCCGGACACCAGACGGTGCTGATGGCGCCGACCGAGGTGCTCGCCTCGCAGCACTTCGAGACCTTCCAGCGCCTGTTCGCGGGGAAAGAACAGCAAGGCGACGAACCGCTCTGGCACAACTACAACCTCGCCCCCGCGCTGGGCCGCCCGGTGCGCATGGCGCTGCTGACCGGCAGTGTGCCCGCCGCGCGCAAGCGGCAGATTCACCAGGAGATGGCATCGGGGGCGCTCGACCTCGTCGTCGGCACGCACGCGTTGATCCAGGAAAGCGCCAACTTCAACGACCTCGGACTCGCCGTGGTCGACGAACAGCACCGATTCGGCGTGTTGCAGCGCGACGCGCTGCGCGGCAAGGGACGCAGTCCGCACCTTCTGGTCATGACCGCCACGCCGATCCCGCGCACGCTCGCGCTGACGGTCTACGGGGAGCTCGACTCCTCGGTGATCGATGAGCTACCGCCCGGCCGACTGCGCGTGCGCACGCAGATCGTCGAGCCCTCGCAGCGCGAGGAGATCGTCTACGCGCGCATCCGCGAGGAGGCACGGCAGGGTCGCCAGTCGTTCGTCATTTGCCCGCTGGTTGAAGAGTCGGAGAACCTCGAGTCGGAAGCGGCGACCGAACAGTTCGAGCACCTGCGCGCGGGACCGCTGCGCGACCTCGCCCCGCGCATCCGGTTGCTGCACGGACGCATGACGGCGGAGGAGAAGCGCGCCGTGATGGCCGCCCTCACCGGAGGCGAAGCGGATGTGCTGGTTTCAACGATCGTGGTCGAAGTCGGCGTCGACTTGCCCCGCGCCACCGTCATGGCAATCGAGGGCGCGGAACGCTTCGGTCTGGCCCAGCTCCATCAGTTGCGCGGCCGGGTTGGTCGCAGCGACCTGGAGTCGGTCTGCTTCCTGATCTCCGATACCGGCATCGAGCAGAGCCAGCGTCGGCTCGACCTGATGGTGCAGACCGCCAACGGATTCGACCTGGCCGAAGCGGACCTGGAGATGCGCGGGCCGGGCGAGTACTTCGGCACCCGCCAGTCGGGTCTGCCTGAGTTGCGCGTGGCCAAGCTGACCGATCACCAAACGCTCAATCTCGCCCGCAACTGGGCCAACCGCATCCTCGACGACGATCCCCAACTGCGCGCGCCCGAGCATCGCCTGCTGCGCCTGCAGTCGGAGCAGCTCAACGTCTCCGGCGCAACCGCCGTGCACTAGCACTCCACTCTCCCTCTGCGAAGCGGGGGGAGATGTCACGGAGTGACAGAGGGGGGCACTCCCCGCCTCCGAACCGCCAGATATCCTGACTCTCTGCCCTAGTGCCGACTACAGTGTGAGTCTGGCAAGCGAGAATGCGACGACGATATGGCGCGTGCACCGCGAGAGCTGGTTGGAGAACTGGTCCGCAACGCCCTGGAGTTGGCCCAGGCCGACGGTGCTCTGCCGCCGATCCCGCCGATCGAGATGCATATCGAGCGCCCCAAGGAGCGGGAGCACGGCGACTACTCCTGCAACGTCGCGCTGCGGCTCGCCAGCGCCGTGCGGATGCCGCCGATGGATGTGGCTTCGGCCATTGCCCAGCGCATTCTGCGCACCGAGCCGATCGCCGATGTCGATGTCGCCCCGCCCGGCTTTATCAATCTCAAACTCGATTCCGAATGGCAGCGAGGACAGCTACTCGCCGTGATTGAGGCAGGTGACCAGTGGGGGCAGACCGAAGTCGGCTCAGGGCACCGTGTCCAGGTCGAGTTCGTCTCCGCCAACCCGACCGGCCCTTTGCAGGTCGGCAACGGGCGCGGCGCGGTATTGGGCGACGCCCTCGCCTCGGTCCTCGATGCGGCCGGATTCGAGGTCGAGCGCGAGTACTACATCAACGACGCCGGCGCGCAGATCCGGCTATTCGGGCGGACCCTCTTCGCCCGCTATCAGCAGCAGTTCGGACGCGAAGTCCCTCTGCCAGACGGCGGTTACCAGGGCGCCTACATGATCGATCTCGCGGCAAGGCTCAAGGCCGAATCGGGAGAACGCTGGCTGGAGAGCAGCGACGACCCGCCCGCCGACCTCTCTGAGCGCGGCCTGGAGCTGATGGTTGAGCAGATTCGCGACGACCTGGCAATGATGCGGGTCGAGTTCAATCACTGGCAGCGAGAAAGCGCGCTCTACGGCGCAGCCGATGGTCAGTCCACGTACGACATCGCCATGAACCGCCTGCGCGAAGGGTCATTCGTGATCGAAAAGGAGGGCGCGGTCTGGTTCCGCGCCGAGGACCTGGGCGAGGACAAGGACAACGTCCTGATTCGCTCCTCCGGAGAGCCGACCTACTTCGCCTCCGACGTCGCCTATCACTACGACAAGTTCCTGACCCGCGGCTTCGACACCGTGATTGATGTCTGGGGCGCCGACCATCAGGGCCACGTCGCGCGGACCCGGGCGGCCGTCTCGGCGGTCGGCGGCGACGGCGAGGCGCTCGAAGTGCTGCTTTACCAACTAGTGCATCTACGCCGAGGCGAAGAACGGGTGCGGATGTCGAAGCGCACCGGTGAGATCGTGACGCTGCGAGAGCTGATCGAGGAAGTCGGCGTTGACGCAGCGCGATTCTTCATGCTCCAGCGTTCGGCCGACGCGCAAATGGACTTCGACCTCGAGGCGGCGGCATCCGCCGATCCCCGCCAGAATCCCGCCTCCTACGTCAAGTACGCCCATGCCCGCTGCGCCAGCGTGATGCGCACCGCGAGCGATGCGGGACTGGCAGCGTCCTCCGACCACCTCGATCTGCTGGCCGCCGACCAGGAATTCGTGCTGATCGGCGAGATCCTGCGCCTGCCGGAACTGGTCGAGGACATGGCGCTCAAGCGCGAGCCGCACCATTTGACCTACTACGCACAGAGCCTGGCCCAGGCCTTCACCCAGTTCTACGACACCTGCCGAATCGTCGTGCCCGAGGAACCGCAGCGCTCGGGCGCTCGGCTGACGCTGACCCTGGCCGCCCAGGCAGCACTGGCTGCCGCGCTGCGTATGCTCGGCGTCGACGCGCCCGACGAGATGTAACCCTTCGGAGGACATGACCATGCTGGATCGCGTATTCGCCGGCATCCGCGCGACCGGACGCCAGCACATCGGCAACTATCTGGGCGCGATCCAGAACTTCGTCGCGCTGCAGGATCGCTACGAGTGCATCTACTCGATCGTCGACCTGCACTCGCTGACGACACTGACCGAAACCGAGCAGCTTCGCGACCACGTCCGCGAGACGGCGCTCGACCTACTCGCCGCAGGCATCCGGCCTGAAGAGACCATTCTGTACGCCCAGAGCCACGTGCCGGAGATCTCCGAGTTGCATCTGCTGCTCTCGATGGTCACTCCGATCGGGCGGTTGATGAACGTACCCACCTTCAAGGAGAAGGCCAAGTCACAACCCGAGAACGTCAACTACGGCCTGGTCGGATATCCGGTGCTGCAGACCGCCGACATTGTGCTCTACCGAGCCAACAAGGTGCCGGTCGGCGAGGATCAGTTGCCGCACCTCGAGCTGGCGCGTGAGATCGTCCGCCGCTTCAACAACATCTTCGGCGACACCTTTCCCGAGCCCGAGGCGGAGTTGACCAGCGCGCCGATGGTCCTGGGCTTCGACAACCGCAAGATGTCCAAGTCCTACGGCAACGCCGTCGACATCGCCGCAACCCCCGATGAGACATTCCAGGCCATCCGCAGCGCGATCACTGACCCGCAGCGAGTGCGCCGCACCGACCCTGGTCGTCCCGAGGTCTGCAATGTCTACACGCTGCACGGCTTTTTCGGACCAGAGAAGCAGCCCGAGATCGCTGCAGCCTGCCGAAGCGCAGAAATCGGTTGCGTCGACTGCAAGAAACAGCTCAGCGAGTCGGTCAACGACTACTTCGCGCCCATCCGCGAGCGGCGTGACGAGCTCGCCGCCGACCCCGACGCGGTCGACGAGATCTTGATCGACGGCGCACGCCGGGCCCGCGTGATCGCCTCCGAGGTCCTCGCCGACGTCAAGGACGCCATCGGCCTTCCGGCGTCGTTGCCGGAAGTGGCCAACGTCTCGTAGCCCCTACTTCCGCTCCAACACCACGATCGGAATCTGTCGCCCTGCGCCCCCGGCGCGAACGGCGTAATCCAGATACGGCGCAAAGTCCTTGGCCATCAGGGCGAAGAGCTTGTCCCGCTCCGCGCCTTCGGCGGTTCGGGCGGTGGCCTCAAACTGGTCGGTTCCAACCATCAGTTGGACATCGGGGTTGGCGTCGAGGTTGAGATACCAGGCGGGATGGCTCCTTGCGCCGCCCTTGCTGGCCACGATCACATATGCGCCTTCCGACTCGCCGTAGATCAGGGGCAGCGTGCGCCACTCGCCGGAACGCCGGCCCTTCGCGGCCAGCAGCAGACAGGGAATCGGTCCCGAGCCGTCGGGACGGTCCCACATGTGGCCCTCCGCGCCGCCCGAGTTGAGGTATTGCTCGGTGTGCTCGCGGATCCAGTCGGGGAGATTGGGGTCGACGCTGAAGACATCGGACATGGCGTTGCTCGTTTCGTTCACGGTTGGATGTGTGAGCGCAGTCTACGACGCGGCCGCGGCCAGCCAGCAGATGATCAGCACGGGCAGCATCGGCACGACCAGCATCCTCTGGATCAGCAGACGGCCCTCCGTGATGCCGCGCATCATCATCCAGATGCAGAACAGGCCGATAAGGATGAAGTAGAGCAGTGGTCCCAGCAGCCAGACCAGGTCTCCACCCGAAATGTTGATCGATGCCGCCGCCAGGGCCAACGCGGCGGTTACCACTGCCCATGCGGTGGGCACCGCCATGTCGATCCCGAGCCAGTGCAGGATCGAACGCGCGCCGTCCTCGTCATCCATTTCGAACTGCGGCAGCTTGTAGATCAAGAATGTCGCCGCCCCGGCGAGCGCCCCGACCGGCACGACCCAGTACAGGTGCTCGTTGGGAAACGGCGTATCAACCGCCTGGATCGCCCCGATCGGCAAGAGCACGCCGACCAGCGCAAACGGCGCGACTCCGAGCACCGATCCCCGCCAGGCATAGCTATGCAACGCCGCCGCGGCCAGCATCGCCAATCCGGTCACGCCAACCTGCCAATCAAGCAGGAAGCCGAGCGTCGAGCCGAGCGCAATGCAGAACACCAGAGGTGGCAGCGAGCCTCTGACTGTGATCAGTCCGGCCGGAAGCGGCCGCCAGAGCCTGCTGCGGCTGTCGATCTGCGCGTCGAAGATGCTGTTGGTGATCCCTGCCGCGTAGGCGAACGCAGCCACCATTCCCGCGTACTGGAACGGCAACTCCAGCGCTAACCTACCTAGCGACGCGGCGACAACCATGAGCGCCGCAGAGAGCATGAGCCAGGCGCCGGTCATCGGACGGCACAATTCAATCATCGCCGCCCATCGGCTGCGCGCGAATCGAATGCGCCAGTCTGGACGCTCTTCAGTCACCCCGACAGCTTATGCGCCAGCCGGACCCGGAAGGCTCTGTACATTCAGGTTGTGAGCCGCGACCGCGCGTCTCCTTATACTCGCTGCAAGCCGCGCGCCGTGCGCGGTTCGCCAGTCTCGGCAAGGACAGGAGTCCCCGATGGCCATCCTCAACATGGTTCGCGACTACGAGAGCATCGCCAAGTTCCAGCTCGGCCGCTACGTGGGGATGAAGGGGCCAGGCCTCGTCTGGATCATTCCCATCATCCAGGCCGGCACCAAGGTCGACATGCGCGAGCAGTACTTCGACGTCCCCCCGCAGCGCAACATCACCGCCGACAACGCCGGCGTCGATGTCGACTTCGTCGTCTACCTGCGGGTGATGGATCCCGAGCGGACGGTGCTGGAGGTGCGCGACTACCTTGGCGCCGCGCGCCAACTCGCCACGACTACGCTGCGCGCCGTGATTGGCGAATTGTCGCTGGACGAGGTGCTCTCGCGCCGCGACGACATCAATGACCAGATGCAGGTCAAGCTCGACGATGTGACCAACCGCTGGGGCGTTAAGGTCACGGCGGTCGAAATCCGCGAGGTCGAGCCGCCGCCCGCGATCGCCGAGGCGATGACCCGGCAGATGTCGGCGGAGCGCACCCGGCGCGCGCAGATCACCGAGTCCGAAGGTGCGCGTGATGCGCAGATCAACGTCGCCGAGGGTGAGCGACAGGCGGCCATCCTTGAGGCCGAAGGTGAGAAGCAGGCCCAGATCCTGCGCGCCGAAGGTCATCGCGAAGCGCAGATCCTGGAGGCGCAGGGCTACGCCGACGCCCTCAACTCGATCAACACCGCCGCCCAGGTTGCACACGGCAACACCATGGGTCTGCAGTACCTCGAGACGCTGCGCAACCTCGCCAACAGCGACAGCACCAAGTGGATCATCCCCATGGAGCTGACCAATGCCGCGCGGACCATCGCCGAGCGCCTCGGCGTCGGCGTTGCCGGAGGCAACGGCAATAGCGGCGACGGCGGATAGCTCCTCTCTCCCCCCGCTTCGTGGGGGAAGATGCCAAAGGCCTTCTCACTCCGCTCTCCCCCCGCGAAGCGGGGGGAGATGCCGAAGGCAGAGGGGGGCTCGGACCGACGAGCTACCGCGGCCCCGCGTGCTCGTGCACGAACTGGTGCATCTCCGACATCACTAGCTCGGGGTCCTCGGCTAGACCGTGACCGCCGCCGTCGACCAGCACTAGCCGCTTCGGCTCATTCGCGCGCTCGTAGATGTCTTCGGAGGCCATGTGATGCAGGATCGCGTCGGCGGTGCCGTGGATCAGCAGCAGTGGCTTGTCCATCTCATTGACCTGGCGCGTGCCGAAGAGCTGCGGCGAGAGCGAGATCACGCCCTGCACCTGGGGCAGAATCTGGGCCGTCTTGATCACCACGGCGCCGCCGAATGAGTGCCCCGCCAGCACGATCCGCTCAGCACCGATCCCGCTCAGGAACGAACAGGCGCCGAGCAGGTCGAGGACGCACTCCTCGAACTCTCCCGCGATCCGGTAGTGGATGCGCAGCGTCGAGATCCCCTCTGCCGGCAGCCGGTCGGCCAGCCGCTGGTAAACACTGTCGGCAGGTCCGCGCGTCTCGTGTTCGCCGCCCATCGCGCCTGAGCAGGTGATCAGCGCTCCGGTCTGTCCCTCGCTCACATCCAGCAGCGCCGATATCTCCCCGCGGGTCGTCGCCAACCGCAGTTCGAGTTGCGACGGGTCGGGCTCCCTGTCCTCTTGCTCCCGCGGGCGAGCCTGCACTCCGGTGATGCGCAGCGTCAGGTCTTCCGGCTCGGGCTGACCGGGCTGATCCGGCGGAGGAATGAGACGGAACGTCATGGACGCAGGCTAGCGCGTGGTTGGGACGCTACTTGGCCATCGGCGCGGAGTGCAAGAATCGGCGAATGCGCTCCAGCGCTTCCTCGATCTCTGCGTAACTGGTCGCGTAGCAGGCGCGCACGTGGCCCGCTCCGGCTGCGCCGAAGGCCGAGCCTGGCACGACCGCGACCTGCTCGCGCAGCAGCAATTGCTCGGCGAACGTCTCGTCGTCGTACCCGGTCTGCGCGACCGACGGGAACGCGTAGAAGGCCCCGCGCGGCTCGGCGCAGGCCAGCCCGAGATCGTTGAAGCCGCGCCACATGAGCTGCCGGCGGCGGTCGTACTCCTCGCGCATCGAGACGACGTACTCCTCGCCCGCGCGCACCGCCTCGAGCGCGGCGTACTGGGCCACCGTCGGCGCCGACATCATCGCGTACTGGTGAATCTTGAGCATGCCGCCGAACAGGTCGGCTGGCGCCGCCGCCCAGGCGACCCGCCAGCCGGTCATCGCGTGCGACTTGGAGAAGCCGCCCAGCGTGATCGTCCGCTCCTTCATGCCCGGCAGTGAGGCGATCGGCGTGTGCACCGCGCCGCCGTAGACGAGTCGGTCGTAGATCTCGTCGGAGATGACAAGCAGGTCGTGGCGCTGGGCGATTTCGGACAGCGCCTCCAGTGTGGGACGGTCCAGCACCGCGCCGGTCGGATTCGAGGGATAGCCGAGCAGCAGCGCCCTGGTGCGGTGCGTGATCGCGGCTTCAACCCTGTCCGGTTCGAGGGCGAAGCCCTGCGCCGCGCTGGTCGGTACCGCCACTGGCGCGCCGCCCGCAAGCAGGATCGCCGGCGCGTGGGCGGCGTAGGACGGATCGGCGACGATCACCTCGTCGCCGGGATTGATGATCGCCCGGGCGGCAAGGTCCAACCCCTCGGAGACGCCGGTCGTGATCAGCAGTTCATCGATCGGATCCCACTCGACGCCGTAACGCCGCTCCAGGTCGGAGGCGATCGCTTCGCGCAGTTCGAGCAGGCCCAGGTTGGAGGTGTAGTGCGTGTGCCCGCGCTCGATCGCGCGAATGCCCGCCTCGCTGATCGGCCAGGGCGTGACGAAGTCCGGCTCGCCCACGCCGAGCGAGATCACGTGGTCCATCGAGGCGATGATGTCGAAGAACCGCCGGATGCCCGAACTCGGCACCGCCTGCACCCGCTCGGCGACCCGCGACTCGCGCCGCGCTCCGTGCTCTCCCGTCGCTCCCGCCGCAGACGCCGAACCGGCTCCCGCGGCGTCGGTACGCCTCGGGTCGTCGTCGCTTGCGTAACTGCGGTCGTTGGAGGCTATCGGCATGGAACTCTCGCTCTGCTCTCTTTCGGTCAGCCCTAGAACACGACCTTCTGGCGGTCGTTCTGCAGATCGGAATCGATGTACACGCCGTCTTCCTTGTAACGGCGCATCAGCACCCGGGTCGTGGTGCCTTTGACTCCCGACATCGTCGCCAGGCGCTCTCCGACGAAATCGGAGATGCCGCGCATGTTGTCGGCGGCGATCATCACCAGCAGGTCGTACGCGCCCGAGACGAAGTAGACGGTCTGTACTTCGTCGAAGCGGGCGATGCGCCGCGCGACGGCGTTGTAGCCGACGTTCTCCTGCGGCTCGACGGTCACTTCGACCACGGCGTAGACCGTCGAGAGACCCAGCGTTTCCCAGTTGATCTTCGCGCCGTGACCGAGCACGATGTTGCGCTCTTCGCCCTCGCGCATCGCCTCGGTGACCGCCGCTTCGTCTTCACCAAGGTTCGCAGCGATCTGAGCGGCCGTCAGTCGCGCGTCGCGCGCCAGTTCGCGCAGCACGGGTTCGAGAATTCCGTTCATCAAGTTCGCACTTTACGTGAAGAATCGGTCCGTGTCTGCGCTGGTCAACCCAGTCCCGGTCCTCGTTACGTTGAGCCAACACTCTCCGGCGGAGTCGTCGGCCAGTTCGCCAATCGCTCATAAGCGTTGGCGACGCCGAGCAGCGACGCCTCGTCCAGCCGCTGTCCCACGAACTGCAGCCCGACCGGCATCCCGTCTGCGCCGAAGCCGCCCGGTATCGAGATCGCCGGCAGGCCGGCGATGTTGGCAGGGATCGTGAAGATGTCGTTCAGGTACATCTGGTACGGATCGGTGATCGCGCCGCGCTTGAAGGCGACCGTCGGCGCAGTCGGCGCGACGATGACGTCATGCTCGGCGAAGACGCGGTCGAACTCGCGTCGAATCAGGGTGCGCACCTTCTGCGCTTGCAGGTAGTAGGCGTCGTAGTAGCCGGCCGAGAGCGCGTACGCCCCTAGCAGGATACGGCGCTTGACTTCGCGCCCGAATCCGTGCTTGCGGGTCGCTTCCATGTCCGACCACATCGACTCGCCTCCCCGCGCGCCATAGCCGTACTTGACGCCGTCGAAGCGGGCCAGGTTCGCCGAGCACTCGGACGGCGCAAGGATGTAGTAGACCGGCAGCGCCATCGGGATCGACGGCATCGACGGCGAACGGTCGATGATCGCGCCGTTGGCCTCCAACAGGTCGAGCGCTGCTTCGACTGCGTCCGCCACATCGTCGTCCATGCCTTCGCTGAAGAACTCGCGCGGCGCGGCGACGCGCAGCCCGTCTAATCCTCGATCAAGATGTTTGCTGAAGTCAAGGACCGGCTCGTCGTAGCAGGTGGAGTCGAGCGGATCCGGACCGGCAATCGCCTGCAGCAGCAGGGCGGCGTCCTCAACCGTGCGCGTGAACGGACCAATCTGGTCGAGCGAGCTGGCAAAGGCGATCAGTCCGTAGCGTGAGACACGGCCGTAGGTCGGCTTGAGGCCGACCACGCCGCAGAACGAGGCCGGCTGGCGGATCGACCCGCCGGTGTCCGAGCCCAGCGAGGCAATGCACTGTTGCGCCGCCACTGCCGCCGCCGATCCGCCAGACGAGCCGCCCGGCACGCGCTCCAGGTCCCACGGATTCGCCGTCGGGAACCAGGCCGAGTGCTCGGTCGACGAACCCATCGCGAACTCGTCCATGTTCGTCTTGCCCACCGAAATCGCGCCCGACTCACGGAGTCTCGACACTGCCGTCGCGTCGTAGGGAGGAACCAGGGAATCGAGCATCCGCGAGCCCGCAGTCGTACGCACGCCCTTCGTCATCAGGACGTCTTTGACTGCTACCGGCAGTCCGGTCAACGGCGCGACCGCGTCGCCTCGGACCAGCAGCTCGTCCGCCTCGTCGGCCTGGGCCAGCGCCGCGTCCACCGTGACCGTGACGAAGGCGTGCACCTCGTCGTCGGTCGACGCAATCCGGTCGAGGAAGGCCTCGGTGAGTTGTCGAGACGAAACTTCGCCCGCACGCAGCCGGCGCGCGCCGTCAGCCAGTGTGATCGAGAGCAGGTCGAAATCGGCGTCGGCGGTCATGACTGGTCCAACACGGCGTGGACGCGGAAGTAGTCCGCTTCGCGCTGGGGCGCATTGGCCAGGATCTCCTCACGCGGCATCGACGGCCGCGACGCGTCCTCAGCTTCCACATTCAACAGGTCGGCCCCGTTGTTGGTCGGCGGCACGCCCTTGGTGTCAATCTCCGACAGGGCGTCGATGTGCGAAAGGATGCTGGCCAGCTCGCTGCGGAACTCTTCGACTTCCGTTTCCGTCAATTCAATACGTACCAGCGATGCCAGGTGTCGCACCTGCTCGCTGGTGAACTGCGTGGCGTCGGCGTCGGGGCTGTCGGACATCTGGGCAGACTCGTCGGGGTCGCTGCGAAGCGTAAGGGCTGGATTTCGCAGGGTCAGAGGAAGCGTATCGCGGGTCACTGCTTGGAGGGACACCACGTAATGTGGAAGTTGAACTGGAGTATTGCTGTTGCCCGCAGAACGTAATGCAGCGCGCACCCGCCGACTCAGCCTGGCTACGCGGCTTGCCGTGCGCTCGCGTCGTCGCAAGCGCGGGCTTCGCTCCGAGCCGCCGCGGATGCGAGGTTGGATGATCGGCCTCGCGCTGCTGCTGGGCATTCCCGCTGTGCTGCTCGGCGCGAGCGCCGGCGCCGCATATCTGATCTACACGGAGTTCGCCGACGATCTCGCGCCGCCCGACCGGATCGAGGAAACCCAGCGACTGTTGGGTAGCAGCCGCATCTTCGATCGCAACGGCGAGGACGGCGTGCTGCTCTTCGAGTACGCCCGCCCCTACGACGGTCTGCGCGCGCCGGTCCGCCTGCATGGCGTCTCGCAACACATGATCGACGCCACGGTCGCCACCGAGGACTCGTCGTTCTGGACCAACGAGGGGATTAACTTCCGCGGGCTGCTGCGAGCGGCATGGGAGAACTTCGGCGTGGGCAGTTCCGACTTCCTCGGCGGCTCGGGCGGTTCCTCGATCACCCAGCAGCTCGTCAAGAACGTGTTGATCCCGCCTGAGGAACGCAGCGGGCGAACGCTGAATCGCGTGCGAGGCAAGGTCAAGGAAACAATTCTCGCAGTCGAACTGACCAACGAGTACGGCAAGGAGCAAATCCTCGAGTGGTATCTGAACTCGATCTACTACGGCAACTTCTCGTATGGGATCGGCGCCGCGAGCCAGCGCTACTTCGGTAAGTCCCCGTTGCAGCTGACACTCGCCGAGTCGGCGATGCTGGCCGGGCTGCCGCAGGCTCCCTCTCGCTACAACCCGTTGGAGAATTACGAGGGCGCGAAGCAGCGTCAGGGCCAGGTCCTGTCGCTCATGGTTCGCCACGGATACATCAGCCAGGTCGAGGCCGACCAGGCCTGGGCTGAACCATTGCAGTTCGACTCGGCAGAGTTCGACATCAACGCGCCGCACTTCGTGCTCTACGTCCGCGACCAGGTAGAGCGGCTCTGCGAGCTGGAGCGCTTCGTGCCGCCTTCCGGCGCGGGCGGCTGCGACAACCTCATGGACAACGGCGGTCTGCGCGTGCGTACGTCGCTGGACTTCGCGCTCCAGGAACGGGCCGAGGTCGAACTGCGCACCGCGATTGATGATTTCGAAGCCTCCACCGGTGCACATAACGGATCCGTCGTCGCCATCGATCCTGCAACCGGCCAGATCCTCGCGATGGTCGGCAGCCGGGACTTCTTCGACGAGTCGATTGACGGCCAGGTCAACCTGGCCACGGCGACGCACTCACCCGGTTCGGCGCTCAAACCGCTCACCTATCTCGCTGCTTTCCAGATCGATCCTCGCATGTGGCATCCAGCCACGGTGCTCTGGGATGTCCCGACTAGCTACACCGAAGCGGACGGCACTGAGTTCAGCCCGGTCAACTTCGACGGCGTCTTCCGCGGGCCGGTCACGATTCGCAGTGCGCTGGCGAACTCAATGAATGTGCCGGCATTCAAGGTCGCGGACCGTCTCGGCGTCGGCGCCCTGCTGGACACGATGCATCGACTTGGCATCACGACAATGCACGACCCCGGCGCGTATGGCCCGTCGATCACGCTCGGCGGCGGCGAGGTCTCGCTGCTCGACATGACCTACGCCTACGCGACCCTCGCCAATGGGGGAGAGATGAAGGGTCACCCGACCACGATCGTATTGCCCGACGGGTTCCGCGAACTCGATCCGGTCGCCGTTCTCGAGATCCGCGACGCCGAGGGCCGGCTGCTCTACGAATGGTCCCCGAGCGGTGAACCGGAACTCAGGGCCGTCGCCCGACCGGGACAGGTCTACCAGGTCACCAGCATCCTCTCCGACAACCAGGCCCGTTCCCTGCTCTACGGCTTCGACAGCCCGCTCGTGCTGGACCGGCCAGCCGCCGCGAAGACGGGCACGGCGGGTGATCCCGGGCGCGATGACGTGCGCCGCGACTATTGGACGATGGGCTACACGCCGCAGCTCGCCGTCGGCGTCTGGGTCGGCAACGCCGACGAGTCGCCAATGACCGGCGGTTCCTCGGTCGAGACCGCCGGCCGTATCTGGAGTCGCGTCATGATCGCCGCCCACGATGGGTTGCCCGAGGCGCAATTCACTGTGCCGGAGGGCATCCACCGAGCCCATGTGTACGCCCCCTCGGTCCACACGGTGGGTGCCGCCGACGGCGTCGAATCGAGCCCTCTCGATCCCTGCGGCGCGCCGCAAGAGGAAGTCTTCATCTCTGTCCGAGTCGCGCCTCCTGTCGACAACCACATCTGCTTCGAAGTCGAAGTGGATCGCCGCACTCTGCAGCGCGCCACTATCGACACCCCCGAGGAGTTCCTCTTGCAGGGCGTCTGGCTGGAAGCGCCGACGATCGCGCGCGGGGCGGCCACGGCGCTCGATCCTGTCGCTGTGGCCTGGCTCCGCGACAATCAAGTCGCCTACTTGCAGCCGGGCACCGTGTCCGGGGACCACGTCCCGGTGCGCCTCGACCTGCCCGCCGAGGGCGCGACGATCAAGCGGGGCCCGATGGTCATCATCGGCCGCGCCGACAGCGCAGACTTGGTCGGCTGGACGCTGCTCGCTCGGATTCAGGACGGCGATGACACCTTCACAATCGCCGAAGGCGACGCCGCCGTTCCCGGCGGCGTGCTTGGCCGCTGGGACAATAGCGATCTCCCGGGCGGCACCTACGAGCTCACGCTCGAAGTGCGCGACGGCTACCTGGGAGTCATCACCGACCACACGATCATCACCCTCCCGGACGACTCAAGCGTGTTGGAAGTCGAGTCCGATCAGAACTAACGAGGCAGCACGCGATCCGCCTCCTCGGGCGAGTTGATCTCACGCACCTGCTCCAGGAAGTGAGCCAGCGACTGGCTGGCCTCGCGCAGCGCGAACAGCCTTGGACCCCACTGGCTGGCCGACGAGGCGCTGGCGCCGTAGCCGCCGCGAAACGCGAGGAACGCCTGGTTGATCTTGCGGAACGGACGGCCCGCGTCGATCAGTTCCCGTCGCGCCGCCTCCATGCGCCGTTCGGCCTCCTCTACTTCCCCTTGCGCCAGCAATTCGTCTACCTCAAGCCTCAGCGAACGCAGTATCGGATCAGTCCGAGCCAGGATTGACTGGCGCTCCGGGTTGTCTGCAATCGGGAGTTCGGCCGCAATCGACAACGCGGCCGCCTCGCCCAGTTCATCACCGACGATGTCCGCGACGGTCTCGTTGATCGTGCGCATCTCGGGGCCTCGGGCGTAAGACAGCCCCAGCGGATAGAAGCCCAGGTAATGATGCGTCCACTCGTGGGCCATGATCTGCAACGTGCGCAGGTAGTCCCGCGAGGACACGACTGGCGCCGGATAGAGCGCTACACCGCCAATGGTCGTCACCCACGCCGACCACTCGCCATCGGCTTCGACGATCGCCTCCAGCCGTTCGAACTCGTCGGCCCCGATGTCCGAACCCAGCAGCACCGTGCGGACCAGCTTGACTTCACTGCGCGGTGAGACGGCCAGCACCCGCAGCGTCTCGCCCAGGTCGACGTCAACCGGCGGCCATTGCAATGCTACGTCTCCGAACAGCGGGAGCGACGAGTCCAACCCCATTCCGGAAGCGGATCGCGCGATCGCGCGTTCCAGCGCGCGTTCCGCCGCCTTGCGATCAGACTCCTCGCGACTGCTGAACCAACGTTCGAGCGCCGCGTCCTCATCTTCCTCGCGATCGTCGAACCAGCGCGCGATCTCGGTCAGGAGTCGATTCGGCAGGTGGGTGAACTCGAAGCGAAGCAGCTCAAATCGGTGTCCTTCCGTCGCTTCCGTGACCGCCTCGTCCAATGCCGACGCCGTCTGGGAGCGCAGCAGCGCGAGCGTCAACACCACGGCCAGCGCCGCGCCGGCCAGCGCCAGCACGCCGAGCGCCATGACCAGTCCCAGACGCTTCCCGCTCATGGTTTCGATGGGGATTATATGGTATACTTGCCGTAGGTGAGGGAGAACAGATATGGCAAGCCG
>VXQT01000003.1:66319-85992 GCA_009838915.1 Chloroflexota bacterium | reverse complement strand
GTCGGCTGGGTGATCGTGGTGCTCAAGCCGGAGGAAGCGGCCGCGTAGCGGTCGGCGTGCCCCCCTCTGTCGCTCCGCGACATCTCCCCCCGCTCGCGCGGGTGGAGAGGGAAAACGAGAGTGCCCCCTGCTTTCCTCTCCTCCCGCCTTTGGCCGGGGCGCGGGAGACCAGATCCGCCTCTCCCCCCGCCTTCGGCGGGAGGAGATGTCCCGTAGGGACAGAGGGGGGCTCCCCGGGTGCCAGGGGTCAGCAGTCGAGTTGCGCCGCCAGGTCGTGGAAGTCGGTGGCGACGATATCGAAGGAGGGGTCGGGGGTGAGATCGACGAGGAAATTGGGGCCGGCTTCGTCGGGTCGTGGGACGAACGCGGTGCGCATCCCGGTCCTGGCGGCGGCGAGCAGGTCGCCCTGGTGGGCGGCGACCATCATCACTTCGTGCGATGCACAGCCGAGCAGCTCGGCGGCGCGCTGGTAGCACTGCGGCTCGGGCTTGAACGCGCCGGTGATCTGGGCCGAGAGCACGCAGTCCCAGGGCAGCCCGCCGAACTTCGCCATGTTGACCAGCAGGTCGACGTTGCCGTTGGAGAGCGTGGAGACGACGAATCGCGAACGCAGGCGCTGCAGTCCACCGGGCGAGTCGATCCAGGGATGCAGCCGGTGCCAGGCGCGGTTCAACTCCTGGACCTCGGCTTCATCGGCCTCGATGCCCAGCTCTTCGAGCAGGATTCCGAGCATGCGCAAGTGAAGCTGATCAGCCGTCTGGAAGGGCAGCTCGCCGTCGCGGACGAGTCTCATGCCGCCGGCGTAGCCCTCGCGTCGCCAGCGGTCGGTGAACATGCCGGCGTCCGCCTCAACCGCGTGACGCTTCAGGAACGCCGCGACCTCGGCCGAGACCGAGGAGCGCCAGTCGACGACGGTGCCAAAGACATCAAATGTGAGGGCCTTGACGCCGCTCAAGTCGGTCACGTCGGTCCTAGAGGATCTGGCTGAGGAAGAGCTTCGTGCGCTCCTCGCGCGGGTTGGTGAAGAAATGCTCGGGCGTGCCCTGTTCGACCAGCGCGCCCTCGTCGAAGAAGACCAGCCGGTCGGCGACCTCGCGGGCGAAGCCCATCTCGTGCGTGACCACGATCATTGTCATGCCGGACTCGGCCAGCTCCTGCATCACGTCAAGGACTTCCTTGATCATCTCCGGGTCGAGCGCCGAAGTCGGTTCGTCGAAGAGCATGATCTTGGGCTGCATGGCGAGCGCGCGGGCGATCGCGACGCGCTGCTGTTGGCCGCCCGAAAGCTGGGCCGGGAACTTGTCGGCCTGTTCGGGAATGCCGACGCGCTCAAGCAGTTGCATGGCCAACGCCTCGGCCTCGAGCTTGGGCATGTGGCGCACCTTTTGCGGGCCGAGCGTGATGTTGCTCAGGACCGAGAGGTGAGGGAACAGGTTGAACTGCTGGAAGACCATCCCGACCTCGGAGCGGATCGCCTGCATCGCCCGCACGTCTTCATTCAGTTCGATCCCGTCGATCACGATCCGCCCGGCGTCGTGCTCTTCGAGCCGGTTGAGGCAACGGATGTAGGTCGACTTGCCGGATCCGGAGGGCCCGAGGATGACGACGATTTCCTCTTCCTTGATGCTGAGCGAGACATCGTCGAGCGCCTGGAAGTCGCCGAACCACTTGTCGACGTGCTCGGTGACGATCATGTCCCTGGCATTCGCCAATCGAGGCGAGAGTTCGTCGGGCTCAGCGCTGGGCGCGCGATCGGTGGTCGCTTTGGGGCCGGCGGACTCAGCAATCATGTCGGCGGCCGGTAGTTCGTCTGGCATCTCACGCTCCCCCTCTGAACGCACCTTGTTGCGATGGTAACGGCTGTGCAAAACTGAATCGCCCACCTGCGCGGGGGCATCGTCAAGAGGGCTAGTCTGGGGGAAGATGGCAAAGGTAAGGGATGCGATCCGAATCGTCGAGAAAGACGGGTGGTATCTGGTCCGTACTCGCGGCAGCCACAGGCACTTCAAGCACCCGAGAAAACGCGGCACGGTGACCATACCCGGGCGATCATCGAAACAGCTCCCGGACGGTACCTGGCACAACATCAAGAAGCAGGCAGGACTGACATGACCACCCCCTCGTTGCAGTTCGCCGTCGTGATCGAGGTTCGGCGGCACGCCTTTGTCGGCTGCGTCGTTGATGAACCCTGGTGTGAGTACCCTGGCCGTACCGCGGACGAAGCGCTACAGAACACGATCGCCGGCTTGGAACACCACCTGAGCGGATTGATCGAGGATGGCGATTCGCTGCCACAGCCAAGCGCCCAAATTGCCGAGGTCGAGGTGTCGCTACCGGAGTTCTATGGGCCAGCACGGTCGACGACGTACAAGATTGTTGTCGAGCGAGCACCCAAGAACTATGCCGCATATGTGCCTGACCTGCCTGGCTGCATCTCCGCTGCCGACACCTTCGACGAGACGCTGACGTTGATGCAGGAAGCGATCGAGGGGCATCTCGAGCTGATGGCTGAGGACCGAGAACCCCTACCGCCGAAGGCAGCCTATGTCGAGATGGTGAAGGTCGACAAACCCCAATCCGTCGTCGCAGAAGTCGCTGACTGAGCGTCACCGCTCGCCGACGCCCTGGGCGCGCTCGACGCGCTGTGAGATGCGGGACATCATGAACGCCACGATCCAGAAGATCACGGCGACGAAGACGTAGGCCTCGATCCGATCGGGCGTGAATTCGAACTGCGAAATGGCCGAGTCTGCGTTGCCCTTCAGCTCTCGCAACGGCAGGATCACGGTGACCAGCGTGGTGTCTTTCCAGATCGAGATCGCCTGACCGACCATCGGCGGGATCGAGATGCGCAGCGCCTGGGGCATGATGATCAGGCGGGTCCGTTGCCACTGGCTGAGCCCAACGGCTTGACCGGCTTCGTACTGTCCGCGAGGCAATGCCTGGAGCGCACCTCGGATGTATTCCGCCATGTAGGCGCCGGTAAACACGGCCATCACGACCATGGCGCGGATGATCAGGTCGCCGCCGATGATGTCGTCGAGGATGAACAGCGCCACGAAGAGCCAGCCCAGCAGGGGTGCGCCGCGCACAATCTCGATGTAGGCGGTGCATGTCCAGGAAATCGTCTTGAGATTGGAGGCGCGGCCCACGGCCAGCGGAATCCCGATCAGGATGCCGCCGACGATGCCAACCGGCGCGAGGATCAGATTGAGCACGAACCCGTCCAGGTCCCGAATCCCGACGTTGCCGCCGACCAACAGCAGGACCAGCACGATCGGCAGGGCGAGAATCAGCAGACCACCGACGACTCTGACCTGCAACGTACGCAGCGATGAGGTGGCGCGCGGAAGCTGGTACGTGAGTAGGTAGCCCAGGTACATGCAGCCGACTGCGATCAGGAAGTAGACGCTGGACCACACCGCGGCCCCGCCGTGCGCCATCAGGAAGATCACGAATCCGCCGACCAGGAGGACGAACAGATGGTCACGGCGGCCCAATGACGACCAGGTGCCGTAGGCCAGGCCAATCAGGCTGAAGACCAGTGCGATACTGACCCAGAGCCGCCAGGCCTCCTCGCGGGGGAACCCGCCGGCGAAGAGCAGCCAGCGATTGTGCGTGATCACTTCCCAGTTGGCTCCGAAGAAAATGAACTCGATCAGGCCGTAGGTGATGCCGCCGAGGACCGCGGCGGCCAACGCGGTCAGTAGCGTGCCGCGCGCTGAAGGGAAGAGGTTCCTACGCACCCACTCACGGGCGCGGACCGAACGCGGCCGCCGGGCTCGCTCGCGATGCGGGGGCAGCACGATTCGGCGCTGACCTCCCGGGGGCGGCGGCAGTGGTCGCTGTTCGGGACGTGGGATCGGCGGCAGTTCTGACATCTCGCCCCCACTCACACGCCAACCCGCGTGACGCGGGCATTGATGAAGTTCATCACGGCGGAGATCACCAGCGATATCAACATGTAGGTGACGATGATGACGAAGAACATCTCCAACGCGTGGCCGGCTTTGTTCTGGATGATCCCGGCGACGCGGAACAAGTCGTCGTAGAGCACCGCGTACGCGAGCGACGAGTTCTTGTTCACGTTGAGGTACTGGTTCGTGATCGAGGGGATCATCTGGCGGAGGGCCTGAGGCAGGATCACCAGGGTCATCCGCTGATAGGCGGACAGGCCGACGGCATTGGCCGCTTCGGTCTGTCCGCGCGGCATCGCCTGGATGCTGCCTCGCACGATCTCGGCATTGAAGGCGCCGGTGTAGAGCGTGAGCCCAATGGTCAGCGCGGCGAATTCGGGCCGGATCACCATGCCCTCGAGATATCGCGTCGTGGTGCCGACCTCAATGATCGGTTTGTCGATGCTGACCGGCAGACCCAGCACGATGAACGTGACCAGCGCGCCGATGGCGAAGATGCCGAACGCCCAGCGGTTGGCGTACTGCGGCTGGCCGGTCTCCCGCTCGCGATCCTGGCGCCGTCGTCGCACGGTCATCGCAATGGCGCCAATCGCGATGAACAACGCAACCCAGACTCCTACGAACCAGTCGGGGGCGCCCCACCAACCGGCGTCTGGCACCGGCCAGGGAATCGCAACGCCTCGGTTGGAGATGAAGGCGAAGTCTCCGATCTCCTGTGAGTTCTGGATCAGCGGCGCCCCAACCAGGAAGATCGCGTAGACCAGCACGACCTGGACCAGGAGCGGAGTATTGCGGAAGACCTCGACGTAGAGCATCGCCATCCGCGCGACCAGCCAGTTGGAGGACAGGCGAGAGACGCCGACAACGATGCCAACGACGGTCGAGAGCAGGATGGCGACGAATACGACGCGCAACGACGCCCAGACTCCCACGAGATACATATTGATCCGCGAGTTGGTGACGCCGTCGATGTCGATCAGCCACTGATTGGCGACCTTGAAGGCAGCCGGATCGCTGAGGAAGCCAAAACCAAACTCGCGCAGGTTCAGTGCGTCGTAGATGTACCAGAAGAGCAGTCCGGTTGCGGCTACGTACAGGCCCTGCTGCAACAGCCGGCGAAATCCGCGTCGGTAGAACAACGGCACGGACTCCGAAGGCGCGGGTCCGCCCGGCGAAGGCGATGGCGGAGCGGGCGCTTGCGCGGACATCTGTATCCGTTCGCTGTCTGGATCAACGAAGCAACTTCGCCACAGGCTAGCGGAGAGATCGGAACTGTTGGTTGAGTCGAGCGACTGTCAGAGTCGATTTCGCAGCGGGACATAGCAAAGGGGCCGCCCCGAAGGGCGGCCCCTCTGTTCGCTATCCGAGTGTGGTCGGTTTAGCGGTAAGGCAGCGCGTACATGATGCCGCCCTCGCCGGGACCACAGTCGACTGCCTCACTCGGCAGCGGCCGTGCGAGCGCATTCAGCGTGCAGTCACGCGGGATCGCGTCGCCGATTTCTCGGTCGTAGATCTCGCCGTAGTTGCCCACCGCGGCGATGGCGCGCTGGATGAACTGCGCGTCCACGACATCGAAGCCGAGTGTCGAGACGGAACCGCCCTCGAACGGGACTCCGAGCAGTCGGGCGACCTCGGTGTTCGGCGGGTTCGCCGCGTTGGCGGCCACGTTCGCCTGGGTGAGTCCGATTTCCTCAGCGCGGATCAGGCCGTGAACGACCCAGTTGACGACGTCTTTCCAGTCGCTGTCGTAGTCGCGCACGCCAGGGGCCAGCGGCTCCTTGGAGATGATCTGCGGGAGGATCTTGTAGTCGTCGGCGTCGTCGCGAACGACGATGCGGGAGGCGAGGTCGGAGGCGTCAGCGGTCAGCACGTCACAGCGGCCCTCGAAGAAGGCGGCGGCGACATCCTGGCTCAGACCACCGGTCGGCTCGTAGTCGAGTCCGATGTCGGTGAAGTGGTCGGCCACGTTCTGCTCGGTGGTCGTACCGGTCTGGACACAGATGGCAGCGTTGGCCATGTCGCTGGTCGAGTTGATTCCCGAATCCTTGCGAACCGCGAAGCCCTGACCGGTGTAGAAGGTGGTCTGGGCGAAGTCGACGTCAAGTTCCATATCGCGGGAACTGGTGATCGTTGTGGTGCGGATCAGGATGTCGATCTGGCCGTCGGCGAGCAGCTCGAAGCGCGTCGAGGCGTCGGACGCGTCGATGTACTCGACGGCGTCGGCATCCTTGAGCACGGCAGCGGCAATCGCCTTACAGAACTCGATATCGAATCCGGTCACGTTACCGTCTTCGTCGCGGTTACCGAACAGCGGCTGGGTCTGCTTGACGCCGCACTTGAGCATGCCGCGGTCCATGATCAGCTGCAACGTGTTACCGCGCGGCTCGCCGGAGACCTGCGCGGCCGGCTGGTCTTGATCCTGCTGCTGCGTCTGCTGCTCGACCGCCTGCGCCTGCTGCTGATCCTCATCCGAGGTACAAGCGCCAATCACGGCTCCTGCCACCAGCGCCGCGCCTGCAAAGAGCAGGGCGCTTACGAGGCGGCGTCCTTTCAAACTCGGCAATCTCATTCGCGATTCCCTTCCTTGAACCGGGCCGCTCACAACCGGAGCTCAACCCACTCGCTCACGTGCGGAGTATACACACCGCGCGAGGCCTTTGTACTGGTCTGCTGAGGTCCGTCGTCCCCGAAAGACTCGCTTCGCCTACCGCCTCGACTCGGGTACCTCGAAGCCGAACAACCGCGCAGCGTTCAATCCGAGGATCTTGGCCCGTTCCTCGTCGCTGAGGTCGCCCATCGTGCGCTCGATCGCCGCTGCGGAATGCGGCCAGGAACCCTCGTGATGCGGATAGTCATTGGCCCAGAGCAGGTTGTCGATCAGGTCGTACTTGCGGGCCAGGTCAATGCCCGGGCCGTCGTCCTGGAACGACCCGAAGCAGTGGGCGCGGTAGTAGTCCGAAGGCAGGCCCTCGAGCTTGGGGAAGGCCCACATGTGGTGCTTGTGATATGCCTCGTCCATCGCCGTCATCGCCCAGGGAATCCAGCCGATGCCCGCCTCGATCGTCCCGGCGCGCAGGTCGGGGAAGCGCTGGAAGACGCCCGAAGCGCACATGTTGATGATCGGTTCCATCGTCATCGCCAGCGAGTGGAAGACGTAGTTGGTCACCGCGCCGCCGTTGCCGCGCGCGCCGCGCGGGTCGCGCCCGGTCGAGACGTGGAACGTGATCGGCAGACCGGTCTCCTCGACCGCCGCCCAGAGCGGGTCGAACTCAGGCAGGTTGTAGTTGCGCGAGTCCTCGCCTGTCGGACCCCAGACCGGCTTGGCCGGGAAGGAGAAACCGCGGAAGCCGCGCTCGGCCGAGCGCTGAACCTCGGCGATTGCGCCGGGGATGTCGCCGGTCGCGACGCAGGCCAGCGGCGAGGAACGATCGTAGACGTCGCCGAAGGTCTCCCAGGCCCAGTCGTTCCAGGCGCTGCACATCGCGTTGGCAAAGACCGGATCGGAGGTCGCCCACATCGAGAGCCCCTTGTTGGGGAAGATGATCTCGGCGTCGACGCCGTCGCGGTCCATGTCGCGGAAGCGTTCCTCGGGGAAGGCGTTGCCGTGCTTATCGCGAACCAGGTCCTCGCCGGCCAACTTGAGGTCGCGGATCTTGGTCGGGCGGTGACCCTCGGTTACCTGCCAGCGGACGCCGTCCTCGTCGACCTCGATGCGCGGCAACCGGTGTCGGTACTGCTCGTCGACGCGTCGCTCCCAGAGGTCGACCGGCTCATGCACATGGCAGTCGGCCGAGACCATGAAGTACTTGGTCGGGTCATCCGGCCGCGCGGTCCGGGTCCACCCTTCGATACCCGGTGTCGTTGTGCGATGCTCGGGAATCTCATATCCAACCGGGTCGGCCGACGCTCGTTCAGCGGTAACCATGCATGTGTCCTTCCCGACAGGCCCGCGCCCGCCGTCTCTCGATCGATAGCCAGAGTCTAGCCGAGTCCCTAGAGCTGGGACAGATCCAACCTGGAGTGCGGGCCTGGATGGTCGTAGTCAAGCGCAACTGTCTCGATTACACCGTTCTTCGGCATCGGCAGATCGATGTACTCAGGGTCCAACCCCTCCGACGGCCAGAATCGGAGCCGCACGCCGACCGCTTCCGGAGGCGGCTCGTGTGTAGTCTCCGCCGCGCCGCGTCCGGAGTGGAACCAGTCGCCCTCGCTCTCGCCGTCGCCGACGAGCCAGGAGCCGAACCAGGGCATGGGCTGACCGAAGTCCGAGGTCTGCTCGTGCCAGACAATCCGCAGCATGGGCATGGTCTATGTGTCCGTGAACTTGGGCAGGCGCTTCTCGGAGAATGCCTTCGGGCCTTCGATCGAGTCGTTCATTCCCTGTAGGTTCTGCTCGATCGCTGCGCCGAACTGCTGCGCCATCATCGGCTCCATGTAGTAGCCGCGGTAGAGCGCCTGCTTGATGTTGCGCACTTCTCGCGGCGCCAGGTAGAGCATCCGCCGCGCGTACCCGAGCGCCGTCTCCAATAGCAGTTCCTGAGGAACGACGCGCTGCACCCAGCCGAGCTGATGGCAGCGCTCGGCGTCGTACTGCGAATCCCCCCAGAGCGCGAGTTCGAGCGCAGAACCGAGGCCGATCTGACGAGTCAGCGGCGTCATCCAGCCGGCGCCTCCCATGTTCCAGCGTGTCTCGGCGATGCCAACCTTGGCTTCCTCCGACATGATGCGGATGTCGCACTGCATCGCGTACATGAAACCGCCGGCAACGGCCCAACCGTTGATCGCCGCGATCGTCGGCTTCCACAGGCCGAGCGCCTCCGACAGCGGAACCGGATTCTTGCGCCGCGAGATAATCGGCGCATTCCCGGACTCCCGGCCCTCGCGTTCCGCTTCGCGGGTCTCGGCGGTGTTGATCAGGTCCGCCCCGGCGCAGAAGGCGCGGCCCGCGCCGGTCAGGACGGCGCAGCGTGCATTGGGGTCGTCGCGATACTCCTCGAAGGCGTCGTAGAGCGCGTCGCTCAGTCCGTCGCCAATCGAGTTCAGTCGGTGCGGCCGGTTGAGCGTGATCAGGTAGACGCCGCCGCCTTCCAGCTTGTCGACCGTGACCACCGGTCCAAAGACCTCCTGCGGGGTCGAGCGGTTGTGCTTCGCCGGATCGTAGGTTTCGTACTGTTGCTCAGTCATCGTCTCGTCCCTGCGCCGCGCTGGTCCGTAGCCGTCGAAGCGGCGTCCGGTGTCGTTCGCACGATAATCTAACGCCCAGATCTCGGGCTGACGTTGACTCCCGGAGAGGCGCATGGCCACGGCAACGCTGGGCAACGGACAGTCGCCGATCGACATCGTCGGATGCGTGCAGTCGGACGCGCCGTCACCGGTCGTTTCGTATCGGACGAGGGCATCGGGCATGGAGCGCACTCCGCTGCCGTTGATCACGTTCGAGCCGGGCAGCACGGTCGGCGTAGGCGAGCACTCCTACCGCCTGCTCCAGGTCCACTGGCACACACCTGCCGAGCACACGGTTGAGGGTCAGGACTTCGCCGCAGAATTGCACCTGGTCCACATCGGACCTGACAACCAGCTCCTCGTCATCGGTACGATCTACGAGCTCGGCGAGGCAAACACCGTCGTCCAACAGATGATTGACGAGACGCTCCACGCGGAGTCTGCGGGCGCCGTCCCGCAGCTCGACGCCGCAGCGTTCACTCCACCTACGGGCGACTACACGCACTACGTGGGATCGCTGACCGCGCCGCCGTTCTCCGAGCCCGTGCTGTGGTACCTCAGCACTCAGATCGGCGCCCTCTCCCAAGCGCAGGTCGAACAGCTACAAGCGCTCACGAATGGTCCCAACGCTCGACCGCTGCAGGACCTGAACGGCCGCACGATCCTCTGCTGCCGCTAGGCCTCCGCTACCATCGTCCCATCCGAGCGCTCGGTTGGGGGATTGCCATGCCGCCCTTGGTTCTCACGTCGTCCGGCAAGCTGCAGGGCGTCGAAGACGACGGCTGCGTCGTGTTTCGCGGGGTACCGTTCGCTCAGCCTCCGGTCGGCGACCTGCGCTGGCGGCCGCCCGAGCCGGTGCTGCCCTGGGACGGCGTCCGCGATGCGACCGAGTTCTCGGCCTCGGCGAAGCAACGCCAACTGCCCGGCGATGTCGGCGACCTGATCGGCATTCCCGCCCAGACCCAGTCCGAGGACTGCCTCTACCTGAACGTATGGACGCCCGCCTGCGACGAGCGCAAGCGGCCGGTGATGGTCTGGATCCACGGCGGCGGCAACACGGTCGGCTCGGGCACCCAGCCTCGGATCGACGGCCGCCAACTGGCGATGGCGGGCGACGTCGTGGTCGTCACGCTCAACTACCGACTCGGGGTGTTCGGCTGGCTGCACGCGCCGATCCTCGGGGCCTACGGCAACGAAGGCCTGCTCGATCAGACCGCTGCGCTGTTCTGGGTGCGCCGCGAGATTGAAGCATTCGGCGGCGACCCGCAGAACGTGACCGTGTTCGGTCAATCGGCAGGCGGCTTCGACATCGCTCACCTGATGGCGATGCCCGCCGCCACGAGCGCGTTCGACAAGGCGATCCCGATGAGCGGGTCATTGATCGACACGATTACCAAGGTTGAGGCTCGCGCGGTGGCCGAACGCTACGTGATGCGCTTCGGCGGGTGGGACAATCCGGAGCGGATGCGTCGGGTGAGCGCGGACGATCTGCTCGACTACCAGGTCGAATTGACCGGCGGGGGCTTCGGCGGCGCCCGGTTCGGGCCGGTGGCCGACGGCTACTCGCTTGGGCTCGACGCCGAGCGACGCATCGGCGCAGGCATTCAGACCAGGGGGATGCCGCTGCTGATCGGTCACACTAGAGACGAGTTCAATCTCTTCACCGCCACCCGCGAGGGGGCTGACCAGATGTCGGACAACGATTTGCTCGCCGCGGCCACCGCGCCGTTCGGCGGGATGCGAGCGGCAGAGGGCGTCGACCGCTACCAGCGGGCTCGCGGTGCTCGCGGCGAATCGACCGACAATCTGGACGTCTGGAACGCGATCATGACCGACTCGATGTTCCGCATCCCGGCAGTCAGGACAGCCGAGGCGCAAGCGCGGCACACGCCGCAGGTCTGGAGCTACCGCTTCGACTATCCATCGCCCGCCTACGACGGCAGACTGGGCAGTTGCCACTCGCTCGACATCCCCTTCATCTGGGGCACATACGAAGCGGAGAACATGAAGCGATTCTGCGGCGAAGCCTCGCCGGAGCTGGAATCGCTGTCCGAGACGATGATGCAGACCTATCTCGCCTTCGCGAAGACCGGCAATCCGAACAATAAGCGATTACCTGATTGGCCGACATACAACGACTCGGATCGAGCCGTGATGACGCTCAATCACGAGTCCGAGGTCGTCAACGCACCCGCCGACGAGGAACGAGATTTCTGGGCCTCGCTCGCGCCGCGGGAGCTTTCGCGGGTGGGCGGATAGACTCAGATCAACACGAGAAAGGCGTCACAATCATGAAAATCGAAACTGGATTCGGTGGCGGCTGGCCGGGCGGGATCGCCGAGCAGGTCAAGGCGCTGGAGGCGCGCGGCTTCGACTCGATCGTCGTACCCGAGACCAAGCACAACTCGCTCTTCCACATGTTGCTCGCTGCGGAACACACCGAGCGTGTCGAGATCTCCTCTTCGGTCACGATCGCCTTCCCGCGCACGCCGATGATCATGGCCCAGGCCGCCTGGGATCTCCAGCAGTTCTCGGAAGGCCGGATCAACCTCGGCCTCGGCAGCCAGGTTAAGGGTCACAACGTCCGCCGATTCGGCGGCACCTGGGCGCCGCCGGCCAAGCGGATGGAGGACTACATCAACATGATGCGAGCCGTCTGGCACTCCTGGCAGACCGGTGAACGTCCCGAGTTCATCTCCGACAACTACACCTACACGTTGATGACGCCGATGTTCGATCCGGGGCCGATTCCGTACGACCCGCCCAAGATCTCGCTGGCCAACGTCGGCCCGCTCATGGCCCAGACCGCCGGCGCCTGCGCCGACGGCCTGCGGCCGCACGGCTTCATGACTCACAAGGTGATGATGGAGACCGTCATCCCCAACGTGAAGAAGGGCGCCGACCGCGCCGGGCGCAGTCTGGACGAGATCGACTTCAGCGTTGGTGGATTCATGGCCTTCGGCGAGAACGAGTCCGAGGTCGAGCAGTCGATCGACGGCCTCCGCCGGGCAATCTCCTTTTACGGCTCGACCCGCAGCTACCACGGCGTCTTCCGCGCGCACGGCATGGAGTCGCTGGGCATGCAGTTGCACGAGCTCTCGCTCAAGGGCGAGTGGGACAAGATGGCCGAGGCGGTCAACTTCGAGGTCGCGGCCGAGATGGCGCACGCCACCACCTGGGACGACCTGCCCAAGTACGTGCGCAACAATCTCGGCTACGCGAGCCGCATCTCGCTGGGCCAGTACGTCCGCCAGCAGGATGAGGGCGGCAGCAACTTCGGCTACCCCGGCCAGAAGCGCGGCGAATCCCATGCCCCCTCACTCTCGGAGGAGCGGTTGTCCTGGCTGATGGACGAGCTCAAGCCGCTCGGCGCGAATCCCTCGGCGAGCTAGGCCTCGGCCGACCGCGCCATGCCGGACGCCTACCAGCAGCTGCTCGACGACCTCGTTGCCGAGCAGCAGTACCTCGACGGGCAGCTCGCCGACGTACCAGACGGCGTTTGGCAGAGCGACACGCCCTGTCGCGGCTGGATGGTGCGCGACGTGATCGCGCACCTGGCCGAAGTGGATGACAACGCGGCGGCGGTTGCTTCCGGCACAACGACGCAGATGGAAGGCGGCGTGCGTTCTGCAGACGGAACCCGCTCGGCCTTGCAGGACAGTTCACGGCACATGACCCGGCTGCAGCTCGTCGACTGGTGGCGGGCGGCGCGGCAGCGGCTCCAGGATGCGCTGCGTCCACTTGACGCCCGCACCCGTCTGCCCTGGGCCGGTCCGCCGATGAGCGCGCGCTCGTTCGCCACGGCGCGGCTGATGGAGTGCTGGTCGCACGGACTCGACGCGCTCGACGGTGCCGGCGTCGAGCCGATCCACTCGGATCGGCTGCAGCACATCGCGCATCTCGGCTACATCACTCGGAGCTTCGCCTACCAGACCCGCGGCCTGGAGCCGAACGACGAACCGCTGCGCGTCGAACTGACGTTGCCATCAGGCGCTGCCTGGTCGCGCGGCGACGAAGACTCGACGAACGTGATTCGCGGCAGCGCACCCGACTTCTGCCGAGTCGTGACCCAGCGCATTCACTACAGGGACACCGAGCTCAGCTACACCCCCGGCGCCGCCGAGGAGTTCCTCCAGGTCGCCCAGGCCTTCGCCGGCCCCCCAGGCGAGGGCCGCCCGCCGCAGGCTCGGTAACAGAACGTCCGGTTACCCTGCCGCTGATGTTGTCTCCCTACCGAGTCATCGATCTCACCGACGAGCGCGGGGTGCTGGCCGGGCAGATGCTGGCCGACCTCGGCGCGGATGTGATCCAGGTCGAGCCGCCAGGCGGCTCGACCGGCCGCGGCGTCGCGCCCTTCTTCGCCGAACGCCCCGATGAATCGATCTTCTGGTCCGCCTACACGCGAGGCAAGCGCGGAATCACCTGCAACCTCGAAGACGAACGCGGACGAAACCTGCTCCTGCGACTCCTGGAGACCGCCGACTTCCTGATCGAGTCCTCGGATGTCGGACGAATGGCTGAACTGGGCTTGGACTATGGAACGCTGCAGGAGTTGTTTCCGCGGCTGATCTACACCTCGATCTCCGCCTTCGGTCAGACCGGGCCGAAGGCGCACTATGTCGGCTCCGACCTGGCGATCTGGGCGGCAGGGACGCCGCTGCTGATGACCGGCGACGACGACCGACCGCCGGTGCGGGTCTCGCAGCCGCAGTCCTGGGGACATGCTTCGGGCGACGCCGCCGGCGGCGCGCTGCTCGCGCTGCACGCCCGCCACAAGTCGGGCCTCGGTCAACGCGTGGATGTTTCGGCGCAGGTCTCGGCGGCGCAGGCGACGCTTGCGCAGATACTGGCCTACTCGGTCGGCTCCCCCGATCCTGAGCGCTACGGCGGGGGGCTCAAGCTGCGCGGCGTCGGATCGCGGGGCACGGCCGACGTCTCCGACGGTCACATCGTGATGACCCTCGCGCCGGGACCGGCGATCGGCCACTTCGCGAACCATGCCGTCAAGTGGCTCGTGGACATCGGCGCCGTGGACGAGAGCGTGGGCGACGAGGACTTCGTCACTTACGCCGACCGGGCGGCGGTTGGCCAGGCCGACCCCGAGCTGTTCCCCCGCGTGCAGCAGATCATGCGCGAGCAGGTCGCTTCGCGCACCAAACAGGAGATGCTGGACATCTCGATCGAGTACGACCTGCTGCTGGTCCCCGTCCTGGACATCGTCGATCTTGGCCAGAGCCGGCAACTGGACTCGCGCGAGTTTTGGCGGGAGATCGGGCACGGTGACGGCCGGGTGGTCACGTATCCGGGTCCGCCGCTCAAGGTCTATCTCGACGGACAGGCGATGGACGGCCGGATGAGCCCGCCGCCGGGGCTGGGTCAGGACAATGAAGCGGTCTATGGGGAACTGGGGCTGAGCGTGACTGAGCTGGCGTCGCTGGAGTCGGCAGGCGTGATATGACTGACCCCATCGGACTGCCCGCGGGGACCGGACCACTTGCCGGGGTCAAGGTGCTCGACCTGAGCTGGATCGTCGCCGGTCCTACGGTCGGCCGGGCGCTGGCCGACTACGGCGCGACCGTGATCCGCGTCGAGTCGCCGACGCGCGTCGATACGGCGCGGGTGGTGGGGCCGTTCCACGGCGACGAGCCGGGCGTCGAGAACTCGGGGCTGTACGGCAACGTCAATGCGGGCAAGTGGGGTTTGACGCTTGATCTGCGGGTCCCTGAGGCGAGAGAGGTGTTCCGCCAACTCGTCCACTGGTCCGACATCGTCTGCGAGTCCTTCACCGCCGGCATCCTTGGCCGCTGGGAGCTGGACTACGAGCATCTGCGCCGCGACAAGCCCGATCTGATCATGCTCAGCAGCACGCTGCTGGGACAGACCGGACCGTACAACACGGTCAGCGGTTTCGGCAGCCAGGGCGCGGGCATGGCCGGGGTCCAGTTCCTCGTCGGCTGGCCCGACTATCCGCCTGCCGGCCCGTTCGGTCCCTACACCGACTATCCCGCGCCGCGATTCGCGCTAGCGGGCATCCTTGCCGCGCTCGATCATCGACGTCGCACCGGTGAAGGCGTGTTCATCGACCAGGCCCAGGCCGAGGGCACGTTGCAACTGCTCGCCCCGGCGCTGATCGACTACAAGAACGGCGGACCGGCGCTCGAACGTCGAGGTAACGACGACCCCCAGATGTCCCCGCACGGCGTCTATCCGTGCCAGCCGCCGGACGACAGGGCTGAGTCCTGGATCGCCATCGCCGTGGCTTCAGACGATCAGTGGACCCGCCTGGCGCCAATCATCCGCGCCGACGCCTCGTTGACGCTGTCCGATCGGCGGGAACGCAAGGACGCTATTGACGAACAACTCACGGCCTGGACGAAGCAGCGTTCCGCCGCCGAAGTCCAGTCGACCTTGCAGACCCTGGGTATCTCGGCTCACGTTCTCTCGAACACCGAGGAGGCCGCCAACGACCCGCAGCTCAGCCACCGCGATCACTTCCGCCGCCTGCCGCACGCGCTGCACGGCGAGACCGTTGTCGAGGGCCCGCGCTACATCCTCTCTGACACGCCGGTCGACATCGTCCGCCCCGCCCCGCAGTACGGCGAACACAACGAGCAGATTCTCAGGGATGTGTTGGGCCTGAACGAGGCGGAAGTCCAGGCCCTCGCCGTCTCCGGGGCGCTGAGCTAACCCTCGGCCGACATCCACTCGGCGATGCGTTCTCCCAACATCATGCAGGTGAAGTTGGTGTTGGCTCGGACCAGTGTGGGCATGATCGAGCCATCGACGACTCGCAGTCCCTCGACCCCATAGACGCGGCCTTCGCTGTCGACGACCGCGCCTTCCGACGGGTCGGGTCCCATCGGACAGGTGCAGGTCGGATGGGCCATGCTCGTCGCCGTGGCGTGGATCCACTCGTCGAGTTTCTCGTCGTCGTCGACGGTCTCCTGGTCAACGTCGACCGCTCCCATGTGATAGTGCTTGAGCTCATCGGATTGAGCCAGATTCCAGGCCAGCCTCGCACCCTCGCGCAGTCGGACGCGATCGCCCTCATGCTCGTCAAACCTCAGGTCGATGTTCGGATGCTGGGTATGGTCGGCGCTCTGCAACGTGACCGAGCCGTACGAGTTGGGTAGCTGTACACCGGGCGCGATGCCCCAGACCCAGTCCGAGTCCGGCGCCTGCTCGTCCTCGCCGACCCATGCGCCGAAGCGCGCTTCGGGACCGATCAGGATGTGACCCAGCAAGTAGACCTGCATGTCGTTGAACTCGCCAGTCGCGGAGGTGTAGCGCAGCAGCGTCTGCGCCAACGGTCGGTCGGGATCGACCGTGCCCGGCGTCGGCCAGAACAGCATCGGCGTCATCGGGTGGTCCATCAGGTGCTTGCCCACGCCGGGCAGGTCAACCAGCGACGGGATGCCGAGCTGGGCCAGTTCGTCGGCAGGGCCGATCCCGCTGCGTAGGAGAATTGCGGGACTCATGATCGCACCGGCCGAGAGGATGATCTGCTTGCCCCGAACCTCTTGCAGCTCGCCGTCGCACTCGACCACGAGCCCGACGGCGTGGTTGCCTTCGAACAACACTCGGTCGACCAGGCAGTGTCCACGCACCGTCAAGTTGAGCCGATTGCGCGCTTGCGAGAGGAATCCCAGGTTGGCCGACCAGCGCGTCATCCGCTCGGGGCCGTCGCGGTTCATCGCCAGCGGCGAGATACCGGTCGACTCCGGGTCGTTCTGGTCGTTGGTCTGCTCGAAGCCGTGGGCGACGCAAGCGTCGTAGAAGCCGCGTTGGACATCCTCCATCTCCTTCCGCGTCCAGCGGCGCACCGGGATCGGTCCGCCCTGGCCATGGAAGTCACCGCCTTCGTCCTTGTCGTCCTCGATCGCGCGGAAGAAGGGCAGACACTCCGACCAGGCCCAGCGACTGTCGCCGGTCATCTCGGCCCAGGTGTCGTAATCGCCCGGCGCGCCGCGAATGGCGACGCCGGTGTTGATCGCTGAGGAACCGCCGACCAGCTTGCCGCGCGGCAGCGGAGCGTCGCGGCCGGGGACGAAGGTCGCGTTGAAGCCCCAGTCATGGGCGACGACCGATGGTTCGTGGATGCTGTTGACATCGCCCGGCAGCGCATCGAGCGAGGCGTAGTCGGGTCCGGCGTCCAGCAACAGCACCGAGCGCGAGCGATCCTCGCTCAGCCGCGTCGCCAGCACCGCGCCCGACGATCCTGCGCCCACGATGATCACGTCGTATTCCACTTGGATCCTCCTCGTTCAACCAGCTCATTCACGTGCGAGCCTGAGGGTAAGACATCGCCGAATCGGCAGACTCATGCGCTGCTGGAGCGGTTGGGGCGGGACACGGCGATCAGCTCGGCCGAGATCGGAGAAAGCTGCCGCGCCGCGGCGACAACCTGAGCCAGCCTCGGGCGACTGGCGATCATGATCCAGAGCAGCCCTGTTGCCGCGCCGATGCCGACGACCGTGAAGCCCAGAGTGAAGTCCCCGGTCGCGTCGCGCAGCGTGCCCACCACGAGCGATCCCGCGACCATGAAGAGCATCATCACCGTCGACGACCAGCCCATGATCTGTCCGAAACTCGACGCGCCGAAGTAGTCCGCGCGCAGCGCCGTGATCAGCGGTCCGCGAGCGCCCCAGGCGAGCCCGTTGACGACCGAGCAGAGCATGACCATCCAGTAACTGTCGGCGATGCCGAAGATGACCGCCGCCGCGCCGTGGCCGACCATGCAGAACAGCAGGATCAACCGCTTGGAGATCACGTCGCCGAGATAGCCCATCGTGAACTGTCCGACGAGCTGGAAGGCCGACATCAGGGACCAGGCAACCCCCGCCTCGGCGGCGGTCAGGCCATCGATCTCCTGCACGCGGGTGGCGAAGTAGACCATCATCCCCGAGATCACCATCAGGGGCGTGCCGTGGGCCAATGCCAGCGCCCAGAACGCGCGGGTGCGCAGCGCCTCTCTGGCGGTAAAGTCGCGATGCCGGTAGCTGCTGTTCGGGTCCTGTCGGGCCGCTGCGCCGCCGCTGCCGGAAGTCGCCGACGGCCTGGAACCGCCGTCGGGTTCCATCCCCTTTTCCCGAGGATCGCGGACGAACAGCGAAGACAGCGCCATGCCCACGACCAGCAGGACTCCTGCGGAGAGGATTGCCGTCCAGCGCCAGCCGACCGCATCGATCAACGCGCCCACGACCGGCGGCAGGAATCCGCCCAGGCCGAAGCCCATGGCCATGAATCCGAGCGCACGCGAACGCAACCGTTCGAACCAGGTCACGGTGACGACGGAGATCGTCATGAACCCGCCGACCGACGCGCCAATCGAAATCAGGAAGTAGAAGCCGATGAAGCTGCCTTCATCCCACAACCGGCTGAAGGCGAACATCCCGAGCGCCGTGGAAGCGATGCCCCAGCGGATCATCGTTTTGGGGCTGAACCGGTCAATCAGCCAGCCCTGGATTGGTCCCAGGACCCCGCTCTCGACGCGGGTCAGGGTGAAGGCGAAGGCGAAGAGCGAGGCGGACCAGAGATACTCGGCCTTCAGCTCGGCCACGTAGAAGCTGAAGGAATGCATCACCAGGCCGCCGATGAGCATGTTGATGATCATCCCGGCAGCGACGATGTACCAGCCGAAGAAGATCTCCCGGCGAACCAGTCGCGTGATCAAGCGAGAGCGCATACCTGCAGTATGGGGGATGTCAGGAATCGGCCGGTTGTTTGCGCTCGAGCGCCGCACGCTGCGGCGCCGTACGCGCCGCAGCGCCCTCGACCTCTCGGTTGGGTCGGAACATGGCGATCGGCTGGGCGGCGCGCAGCGGTCCGGTCGCGGTCACCACGCGGGCGTCGGGCAAGCGCGGCCGGCCCACAGCGCGGTGATCAGCAGCGCTCGGGCGCCCCAAGAGTGGCCGTCAGGCACATCAGGTTCCACGGTCACCCGTAACCAAGCAACTCGGCAGCGCCGGACTCGACTCCAGAACAAGTGAGGGCAAACACTCTCAGGCTGTGCAAGGGCGGACAGTGACGGTCCGCCCCTGCTCTTGCAGTCCTTGGCCGGGCTTGGCTGAGTTCCTGTTTCCGAGTCTCAGCCAAAAGGCCGGAAGAGGTCGTTGACCAGTTCTTTCGCCTTGCCGAGACCATCTGAAATGACGTCTGCCACTTCCTCGACGGCGGTGGTCACTGCCGACTCGACGGCTTCGTAAACTGTGTCGACCATCTCTTCGAACAGCCGATCTGCTTCCGCTTCTGTCATCTGTCGAGTCTCCCTTACTTCTTCGGCGTAGTCAGGATCCAAGAGCCCAACTTGTGCCTCCGCCGACTCGCTGGCAAGAGCAGTTTGATCGAGTTGCATAGGCGTCTGTTGCGCGTTGGAGTGGGTCTTGAACAATTCGTTCGCGACCTGCGCTCCAACACTGGTTTCGTCTGAGTCGTCGTTGCTGGTGCCGGAGTGCTGCGAGGGTCCACAGTACATGTGGGTCTGACCGGGCTCGCACTCCGCGAGGGCCGAACCGCCGGATCCTAGGGTCGCTG
>VXQT01000003.1:0-66219 GCA_009838915.1 Chloroflexota bacterium | reverse complement strand
GAGGGCCGAACCGCCGGATCCTAGGGTCGCTGCTGCCGTCAGCACGACGACAACAAGAACTAGCACAGGTCGCATCGGATCCATCTCTCCTTCGGTGGTGCAGTGGTTAGTCTGCCTTTTGAACCGAGAGGTAGGCTACACAACTCTCGTCTTCACCGCAATCCTATTCTCAGTCCGCGTTGAACAAGTAGGTGATTCACAAAGTGACTCGTCCTAACTCTGGGAGCATCGACACTTGCATTAGGCAGACCGTCGAAGACATGAAATGCGCATCTCTATCGCCCAGAGGCCTGTGGTCTAGGCAATACAGGGCGTGTAGCGGCCAGAATCCAGAGGACTCCCGTACCTGCCCCGATGCTGAAGATAACGAAGGCCAGGTCGTAACTGCCGAAAATGTCGCGCAGGATGCCGGAGCCAAGCATCCCAATCGTCATGAACGGCATCATCACCAGCGAGGTCCAGCCCATGATCCTGCCAAACTGCGACGCACCAAAGTAGTCGGCGCGAAGGGCGGTAATCAGTGTGCCGCGACCGCCCCAGGCGGCGCCATTGAGAACTGCAAAGCCAATCAACGGCAACCAACTCTCGGCCAGCGCAAGCGACAGACCGCCGACGAGGTGTCCAACCATGCAGAGAATCAGCAGCGGGCGCTTGGGATACCGGTCGCCGCTCCAGGCGGAGAGGAGTTGTCCTGCGAGCTGTGCGACCACCATAACGGTGACAATGACTCGACCATCGGCCGCATCGAAGCCCGGTAGCTCGGCAATATGCAGAACGCCGTGTCCCAGCCACATCCCGACAACCATCAGGGGCGCGCCGTGCGCCAGGGCCAGGCCCCAAAAGGCCCGGGTTCGTAATGCCTCCCGGGCAGTGAAATCGCGATGCCGGTACGGATTCGAGGCAGGAACCACAGTCCGCACTTCACCGGAGGCGTTATCGCGGGGGGGCGGTCCGCCGTCCACCTCCAGCCCTTTGTCCGATGGATGACGAGTGAAGAGAAATGACAAGCCCCAGCCGGAGACCAGCAAGAAGATGCCTGTGGCCACTGATGCCTCACGCCAGCCCAATGCACCGATCAGCACCGAGGCGACAATCGAAACCAGGGCGCCAAAGGTGAAACCCATAGACATGAACCCGATCGCCCGAGATCGGTTGCGATCAAACCAGGTCACCACGGCAACCGACACCGTCATGAAGCCACCAATGGAAGTTCCCACGGATAGCAGAATGTAGAAGCCGATGAACGAGATCTCATCCCAGAGAACGGCAAAAAGGACCATCCCCAAAGCGGTGGTAGTGATGCCGATGCGCAGCATTGTGCGCGGTCCGAAGCGATCAATCGCCCATCCCTGGATCGGACCAAGAAGTCCCGACTCGACCCGCGTGACCGCCGATGCAATGCCAAAGATGGTCGCCGACCAGGCGAACTCGTCCTTTAGCGCGGCGGCATAGAAGCCGAAGGCGTGCATCACCAGCCCGCCCATCAACATGTTGATGATGATCCCGGCGCCGACGATGTACCAGCCGTAGAAGATGTTCCGATTCGATCCGAATAGTGCGGGCAGCACTCGGCTTCGTCCCCTTCAAGCCCCTATGCCCGCCTCCAGTTGACCGTCGCGCGGCCGTGTCAGATCGGAACAGGTGACCACAGAGCAATCTATCGTCACGGGGCCTCTGGGTCTGCGCTCTGGCATACTGCGCACGCGCCTGCCGCCCAACGACAACACTCAGATTACGTTTCGAGCGCCGGCAGACCGCCTGGAAGGGATCGTGGACATGGCGACGCAGACCGGAACCCGTACGGACGTCGATGCGTTGGCGCAGCAGCTCTCCAACTGGGGACGCTGGGGCGACGACGACGAACGCGGAGCGTTGAACTTCATCACGCCCGAGGTCTCGGCCGCGGCGGCGGCGCAGGTCTCCGAGGGCGTCACCGTCAGTTGCGCGCTGGAGCTGGCCAAGACCCCGGCCGCCGACAACCCCACTCCGGTGACGCACTTCATGACCGGCGCCGGCGACGTCAGCGGCCTGGGCGGACTGCGCGGGCTGGAGTCGACTGGCGACGGCTTCGTGATTGCGCCGCACGGAATGGCCAACACGCATATCGACGCGCTCTGCCACATTCTCGACCAGGGCAGGATGTACAACGGGTTTCCCGCCTCCGAGGTGCTCTCGACCGGCGCCCGCAAGAACTCGATCATGGGCCTGGAACAGGGCATTGCCACGCGCGGCGTGCTGCTCGACATCGCGCGGGCGCGCGGCAATGGCTGGTTGGAGCCGGGTTACGGCATCACGGTCGACGACCTCGAAGCGGCGGAGGCGGCGCAGGGCGTGACGGTCCGTTCGGGCGACATTCTCCTCGTGCGCACGGGCCGCGACAACCGTCGTGAGGTTGAGGGCGCGACGCCGCCGTTCGCCGGCATGGCGGGCCTGCTGATGGAAACGCTGCCCTGGATCCGCGAGCGGGAAGTGGCGATTCTGGGCTGCGACGGCGTATCGGACGTGATTCCCTCGAACGTCGAGGGCTCGCCGCTGCCCATCCACCACATCATCATCACCTACATGGGCGTCCACCTGATCGACAACGCCCGGCTCGGCCCGCTGGGCGAGGCCTGCGCCGAGCGCAATCGCTGGGAGTTCCTGCTGACCATCGCCCCGCTGCGCCTGGTCGGAGGCACCGCCTCGCCGATCAACCCGATCGCAATGTTCTAGACGGCGAAGGCGCTTACATCCCAGGTCCCTTCTCCCCCCGCTCCGCGGGGGGAGATGCCGAAGTCAGAGGGGGGCAGGCCGCTAGAGCACCTCGCGGCCGCGTTCTCCGGTGCGGACTCGGACGGCTTCTTCGACGTCCATGACGAAGATCTTGCCGTCGCCGGTGCGGTCGGAGCGAGCGCCCTCGATGATCGCCTCGATCGCCGGCTCCACGTTGAAGTCCGAGATCACGGTGATGATCTTCACCTTGGGGATCATGTCGACGGTGTAGAACTGCCCCCCGCGGCCGGCCTGCACGACGCCGCCCTGGTAGCCGTGTCCGGCCACCCGCTCGACGTGCAGTCCGGTGATCCCGGCCTCGATCAGCTTGCGCTTGACCGGTTCCAGTGACTCGGGCCGGACGATTGCTTCGATCTTCTTCATGACACCAACCTCTTCAGCGCTTCGGCTCCGCTGGGAATCGGCTCGTCGATCGCCTCGCTGGCGTCCCAACCGAATCCGATTTCGTCAAACTCGTATGCCGGTTCGTTGTGCGTGCTGCGGTCGAGTCCGATCATCTCCTCAGTCTCGTCGACTCGGAGCGGCATGAGCTTCTGCACGACGATGAACAGGATCGAAGACACCGCCAGTGACCAGGCCAGCGCGGCGATTACGCCCACGAACTGCCGCCAGATCAAGTCGGCGCTGCCGCCGATGAACCCGTTAGCGCCGCCGGTCACCTCGGAGACGGCGAAGATGCCAATCGCCAGCGCGCCCCAGATTCCCCCGACGCCGTGCACGGCGAAGACGTCGAGCGTGTCGTCCATGTCGCGCCAGCGGTGCATGGCGCGGATCGCGTAGAAGCCGAGGATCGAGGCGACTGCGCCAATGCACAGGGCCGGGAAGAAGTTCAGGTAGCCGTCGGTTGCGGGCCACTGTCCTACGGAACCGGCGGCAGGGGTGATCGCGACCAATCCGGCGACCGCGCCCGTGGCCGCGCCGATGATCGACGGGTGCCCGGTGTACTTCCAGGTCAGCAGCGTCCAGGCGACCAGGCCGCCCGCAGCAGAGATCTGGGTTTGCACGAAGGCGTTGATCGCCGCTCCATCTGCGGCAAGTGCCGAACCTGCGTTGAAGCCGAACCAGCCGAACCAGAGCAGCCCTGCGCCGATCACAACCTTGGACACGTCGTGCGGCCGCGTCTCCGCGACTGAGTCGCGGCGGCGTCCGACGAACAGCGCCCCGGCGAGGGCGGCCGCTCCAGCGTTGATGTGGACCACCGTGCCGCCGGCGAAGTCAAGCGCGTCGAGCTGGAACAGCCAGCCGTCGCCGTGCCAGACCCAGTGACAGATTGGCGCGTAGACGAACGAAATCCAGAGCACCGTGAAGACCAGCAGCGCCTTGAACGAGATGCGCTCGACGAAGGCGCCGGTAATCAGGGCGGGCGTGATGATCGCGAACATCATCTGGAAGACCATGAAGGCGAGACCGTCGGCGGTCGGCTCCAGCCCGCGCAGGCCGAAGTTCGTCAGGTTCCCGACGAATCCGCCAATGTCGGTGCCGAAGGCCAGCGAGTAGCCCCACATGACCCAGACGATCGTTGCCACGCCGGCCATGGCGAACGACTGCATGATCGTCGCCGCCGCTGACTTGGTCCGGACCAGTCCGGAATAGAAGAATGCCAGGCCCGGCGTCATTAGCAGCACGAGCGCGGCGGAGGTTAGCAGCCAGGCATTGTTCCCGGCTTCACCGACTTCCAACATGGGCGTCTCCCCTTCACGTCGAGGCCAATCGCCCCGCAGGTACGATCAACCCCGCCGTCCGCTGAACCAGTGCAACGAGTGTCGCCTACCGAGTCGAGAGACTGGTTACGGACATATGAATTCGCATCGAAGATCGGTGATAGCCTCGCCGCATGGTGGATTCCGACTCACTGCCGCTCTCCGGCGAGGTCGCGCTGGTGACCGGCGCGTCGCGAGGCATCGGACGCGAAATCGCGCTCGAGTTGGCCGCGCAGGGCTCAGATGTCGGCGTCAACTACAACTCCTCGTCCGACGCCGCCGAGGAAGTCGCTGGGCTGATTCGCGGCATGGGTCGGAGTGCCCTCGTGGTCCAGGCCGACATCTCCGACGCGGACGCGGTCGGCGCAATGAACAAGACGGTAACGGCCGAGTTGGGTGCGCCGACCATCCTGGTCAACAACGCCGGAATCACCCGCGACATGCTGGCGATGCGTATGAAGTCGGCGGACTGGGACGCCGTGGTCGGGACCAACCTGACCGGCTCGTTTCTGACCACCCAGTCGGTGCTGCGCGGCATGCTGCGCGCGCGCAAGGGGCGGATCATCACCATCGGCTCGGTGATCGGCACGGTCGGCAACGCGGGACAGGCCAACTACGCCGCGGCCAAGGCGGGATTGGCGGGCATGACCCGCTCGCTGGCGCACGAGCTTGGCTCTCGCGGGATTACTGTAAATCTCGTCGCTCCGGGCTTCATCCAGACCGACATCACGGCCGATCTGTCGGAGGAGGTGATTGGCAGCGTGATGCAGCGAATCCCGTTGGAGCGGCTGGGAGAGCCCGCCGATGTCGCGCCGCTGGTCGCGTTCCTCGCCGGTCCCGGCGGCGCATACATCACCGGACAGGTGATCCACGTTGATGGCGGCATGGTGATGGGCTGATGGGCTAACGCCTTGGGACCATTTCTGGTGACGTATTGTTCGCCAATCCGCACTTGACATGGGCGTTACCGCCAACACGCGTTGCAAAGCAGATAGAATTGGTGACCAACCTCCGGCGCGGCCATGCAGCGTCGATTACGCCGGAAAGCAGGAGCCGAGATGGACACGCTCACGTTGAACGACGAAACCGCGGAAGAACCGCCATCGGGTGAGCATCCCGCTCTGTCGGACGACGAATACGCGCTGCTCTTCCCCGGACAGGGATCGCAGTCGGTCGGCATGGCCGGCAAGGTCCTGCGTGTCTATCCGAATGCCGAGCAGTGGTTCACTCGCGCGAACGAAGTACTGGACTACGACCTGTTGCACTTGATTGAGCACGGACCTGAGGGTCAGCTCAACGAAACGACGCACTCACAGCCGGCAATCTTCGTCGCTTCGGTCGCCTGGCTTGAAGCGCTGCGAGACACCTGGGACCGCGCCGGGCGCACGCTGGCGCCCAGCGTCGTCTCGGGACACAGCATGGGCCAGATCACGGCCATGCTCGCCGCGCGGGCGGTTGACTTCGACGAAGCCCTACGCCTCGTGCGCAAGCGCGCCGAGATCATGCACGCCGCGGATTCGCTGAGGCCTGGCGGCATGGCGTCGATCATCGGCCTTCGCGACCGCGTCTTGCGCCGACTGGTCGGCGAGGCGTCGGACGAGGGCACGCTGGTCGTCGCCAATGACAATTGCCCGGGGCAAACCGTGGTTTCGGGGGACGAAGCGCCGCTACGCAAGATCATGCGTTTGGCCGACGAACATGGCGCGAGGCGTGTGGTTCGATTGCCGATCTCGATCGCCTCGCACTCGCCATTGATGGCGGGAGCGCAAGCCCACTTCAGCGAAGCCGTGCATGCAATTCCCTGGCGCGACCCCGTGGTCCCGGTGGTCAGCAACATTTCCGGCGGCCTGATGCACACCAGGGATCAACTCTCGAGCGAGCTCTCCGAAGCGCTCACCGCGCCGGTGCAGTGGCAACAGGCGGTCAAGACCATGGCCGCGCAGGGATCGACCCTGTTCGTCGAAGCCGGACCGGGTGACGTGCTCTCCAAGCTGGTGCGGCGCATCTCGCGGACGTCGTGGACATTCCCGCTCTCGGACGACGACAACGGGCTCTCGACCCGCGACTACCCCGACAAGAGCGACGGGATTCCCAAGTAGTGGCCTCCAGCAGCGCTTCGGCCAATCGCCGCCCCGATCGCCGCGTGGTGATCACCGGCGTCGGCGCGGTTACTCCCGTTGGCAATGACATGCCGGCCACCTGGCAAAACCTCGTCGAAGGAGTGAGCGGGGTGGGACCGATCCGCCGCTTCGATCCGGAGGAGTGGGGCGTCAAGATTCCGATTGCGGCCGAGGTCAAGGACTGGAACCCCGAGCCGAAACTGCCCGACGCCAAGGCGTTGCGGCACATGGACCTGAACACCCAGTACGGCATGATCGCCGGACTCGAGGCGCTCGACGACTCCGGGCTCGAGATCAGCGAAGATAATCAACACCGCGTGGGCATCATCTTCGGCTCCGGCGGCGGCGGGATGGAACTGGTCACTCGCTGGCAGGACACGCTGGTCAGTCGCGGCGCCCGCAGAGTATCTCCCTTTGCGATGCCGAACCTGATCGCCGACGCCGCTTCCGGGCACTTGTCGATCGCCACCGGCGCCACCGGTCCCAACTTCTCACCCACCTCGGCCTGTGCGACCGGCGCGAACGCGGTCGCCGACGGCCTGTTGCATATTCGCGCGGGACGCGCCGATGCCCTACTGGTCGGCGGCTCCGAGGCGATCATCCTGCCGCTGTTCCACATCTGCTTCGAGCGAATGGGGGTGCTCGCGACTCCGTCCGAGCCGCTCAGCGCCTCCTGCGCGCCCTACGACCTGCACCGCAACGGATTCGTGCCGGGCGAGGGCGCCGCGGCGATGATGATTGAGGATCTCGATCACGCGCTCGACCGCGGCGCGCCGATCTATGCCGAGGTGGTCGGCGGAGGCTCCGCCAACGACGGCCATGACATCGCGCAACCGGAGCCGCACGGCCGAGGACTCATGGTCAGCGTCCAACAGGCGGTGGACGAGGCGCAGATTGATCCGACCAGTATTGGATATGTTTCTACCCATGGAACCGCGACCAAGCTCGGAGACCAGGTCGAGGTGACGGCTCTGAAGCGGATGTTCGGCTCCCACGCCGATGACCTGGCGCTGTCGTCGATCAAGCCGGCGACAGGCCACATGATGGGCGCATCGGGCGCGCTGGAGGTGATCGTCTCGGCCATGGTCATCAAGAAGGGCATCGCGCCGCCGACGCTGAACTACCAGACTCCTGATCCGGACCTGGACGTCGACGTGATCCCCAACGAGGCGAGAGAGTTACGCGTTGAATCGGCGCTTTCATTCTCGGTCGGCCTCGGCGGTCACAACGCCGCCGTACTGTTGAAGCGTTTCGACGAGTGAGCGACCCGATCCGATCGTCCGAGCGCCCGCCCGAAGAGCGGATCGTGATCACGGGAATCGGTCCCGTGACTCCGATCGGCGTTGGGGTAGACGCCTTCTGGGACTCGCTCACGCATGGCAGATCGGGCGCTCGCCGCGTTCCGGAACTGATCGATGCCGGTCTCAAGGTGCAGATCGCGGCCGATATTCCCGAGTTCGATCCCGCGGACTACATGGATCCGAAGTCGGCGCGCCGGATGGCGCGCTTTGCACAGCTAGGCGTTGCGGCCTCTCGTCTGGCCGTCGAGGACGCGGGACTTGACCTGGAGGCTTATGATTCGGAACGCGTGGCTGCCGTGATCAACACGGGCGGTGGGGGGGTGACGACCATCTCCCAGCAGACCGAGGTGCTGAACAGCCGGGGTCCCGGCCGGGTCTCGGCGATGTTCGTACCGATGATGGCCGGCAACATGGCGTCCTGCCAGGTCTCGATCGAACTCGGCCTGCGCGGACCGGCGCTGACCTCGCTGGCCGCCTGCGCTGCCAGCATCTACGCCTTCATCGACAGCCGACAGGTCCTGCTTGGTGGTGAGGCCGATGTGGCCCTGACCGGCGGCACCGAATCCAACGTCTCCGCGCTCGGCATCTCCGGGCTCGCCAACATGCAAGCGCTCTCTCGGCGCAACGAATCACCCGAGGCCGCCTCCCGTCCGTTCGATGCGGACCGCGACGGCTTCGTGTTCGGCGAGGGCGCGATCGTTTGCGTCACCGAGTCGCTAGCTGACGCCCGCAGTCGCGGCGCGCGCATTTACGCCGAAGTGCTGGGCGGCGGTCGCACCGCCGACGCCTACCACATCACCGCGCCCGATCCCGCCGGCGACGGCGCAGCGCGCGCAATGTCGACCGCGTTGCGCAATTCCGGACTGAATCCCGACGAAATCGGCTACATCTGCGCGCACGGCACGTCGACGCCGCTCAACGATGCGATCGAGACTCGGGCGATCCGCACCGTGTTCGGCGACCACGCGGACCGACTGGCGGTCTCTTCGGTCAAGTCCATGTCCGGGCACCTGATGGGCGCCGCCGGGGCGCTCTCCGGCGCGGCCACGGCCCTGGCGCTCTATCACGGCGTGCTGCCGCCGACGATCAACCAGGAAACGCCCGACCCGGAATGCGATCTCGACTATGTCCCCAATGACGCGCGCGACTGCAGCCTGCAGGCGGCGCTCGTCAATGGCTTTGGCTTCGGTGGACAGAACGGCGTCGTCGCGCTCTCGCGGGTTGATGGCTGACCTTTTACCCTCAGCTCTACAACCGGCAGACATCCGAACGCCCAGGCAGGAGCCGCCACATGTCCGACGACCACAGCCTGCTCGCCCGTGTCGCCCAGCTCGTCGCCGACCAACTGCGCCAACCGCTCGACAAGGTCACCGCCGATGCGCATCTGATCGACGACCTCGAAGCAGACTCGCTCGACATCGTCGACCTGACGATTGCCGTTGAGGAAGAGTTCTCGACCGACGACATCCAACTCGAAATCCCCGAAGAAGACGCCGCCGAGATTCGCACGGTGCAGGACTTGCTGGACTACCTGACCAACGCCGGAATCGAGTGACCATGCCGCTGCGCCGCATCGCCGCCAGCGCAAGCGGCGCCATCAGTCCTAACGCGTCGAGGCTCGCTTCCGAGGCGATTCGCCTGCCTGCCGGGCGCAGCGCCCTCAATCGCAAGACGTCGGGACCGACCGCCCTGATCGTCGCCGAGGGCGCCGTCGCGATCGGCACGCTCGACGATGACGCCACGCTTGGCGTCGGCGAGGGAGTCCTGCTCGAGGCGCAGGCGCCCTACTCGCTAGTCGCAGAGAGCGACTCGTTGACATTGTTGTTTTCGGTGCCCGACTGATCGTTACGCGCCTCGCGCCAGGACCTTCTCGGGCTGCCAGGTAGCTGCGCTCAACTCGTCGCGGCGCAATACGGCGGCGACGTGCTGCTCGGGCGTAACGGCGAGCGCCCTGTCGCAGCCGTCCACGGGCGCGTGGCGAATCTGCTGTCCCCGCTTGATCCGCTCAAGCTGCTCACCCTCGAGCAGGAACCGAGGCCAGTCGGGGAAGAGATCGGCGGGCGAAACTGCCAGCGACCAAATCTCGCCACGCTCGGCGGCGGCGTGCAACTCGTCCAGGCTGTGAGCGTCGTTGGCGAAAACCTGTCCAATCCGAGTGCGACGCATCTCGACCACGTGCGCGCCGCAGCCGAGCGCGTCGCCCAGGTCTCGGGCGATCGCGCGGACGTACGTGCCGGTACTGACCGACATCGTCAGTTTCACCTGGTCGGCTGAAGCGTCCACGACTGCCAGCTCGTGGACAGTTACGGCCCGCGCCTCGATCTCGACAGGCTCACCGGCCCGTGCCGAGCGATAGGCGGCGACGCCGTCGCGCTTGACCGCGCTGTACTGCGGCGGCACCTGCTCAATCTCGCCGCGAAACTGGTCCAGGGCCGCGTCAATCTGGGCCTGCGTCAGAGCGGGAACTGGCGCGCTGGCGATCACCTCGCCCTCGCTGTCATCGGTCGCCGTTGATTGACCCAGCCGAACCGTCGCCTCGTAGTGCTTGCGATATGGCGCGAGATACTCGTTCAGCCGCGTGGCCGCGCCGACGAAGATCGGCAGCAGGCCGCTGGCCAGCGGATCGAGCGTGCCGCCGTGTCCGACTCGGCGCAGACCGGTCCAGCGCCGGATGTCGCGCACCACATCATGCGAAGTCGGTCCGGTTGGCTTGTCGACCAGGAAGACTGTGCCTGGGTGATGCGGTTCGCGGCGTCGGCGGCTCATGTTGTGCCCAATGAGCGCAGCCGTTCCTGCACATCGGCGGCGCCGGCGATCCGCGGGTCAAGCTCGAAGCTGGGCCAGGGCACGCGTTTTAGGTGCAACTGCCGGCGAATCGTGCGATGGATGAAGGGCGCCGCGTGGGTCAGTGCATCGATCGCGCCGGAGACAGCCTGCGCCTGCTCCGTCTCATCATGTCCTGGCGCGGCCATCGCCGAGACGAATACAACGGCACGGCTCAGATCACGTGAGGCACGCACCTCGGTCACGCTGAGCAGAGGAATCTCCAACCTCGGATCCTTGAGTTCGCGCGCGACCACTTCGGCGATCGTATCGCGCAGCAGATCGTTGACCTTCTCCATTCGATCCACGCCACCGCGATCTCGCGGCGCGGCGAATGGCCGCGCGCTTCGGGAACTCCGCTCGGATCGCGCCATGATCGGGGCCGCGATCAACGCGTCACGTTGCGGATCTCGCCACCTTGGACGACCCGCGACTGTGTTTCGATGTGGAAGAACTCCAGCTGATCGCCTGCCTCGAACTCGTCGAAGCGGTCCAGCGCGACCCCGAACTCCTGACCGGCCTCCACTTCCTGTACCGAGTCCTGGAAGCGGCGCAGACTGGAGATCTGCGACTCGGCGATCTGCTCGCCGCCGCGATACACGTGAACCTGGGCGTCGCTGCGGATGTTGCCGTCCAGCGAACGGCAACCGGCGATATTGCCCAGCCCGCGAATCGGGAAGACCTGCAAGACCTCGGCGTGGCCGTCGACGACTTGCATCTGCACCGGCTCGAGCAATCCGCTGATTGCCGCTTCGACCTGCTCAATCACCTCGTAGATGATCGAGTAGCGCCGAATCTCGACTCCCTCCAGCTCGGCCAAGCGCTCTGCGCCCGGCTCGATTGGCGTGCTGAATGCGATCACGAGTCCCTGCGAAGCGAGGGCGAGGTTTACATCGGCCACCGTGACCGGGCCGGCGGCCGCGTGAATCACTTTGACCGCGACCTCTTCGTTCGACATGCGCTCTAGCTCGTCCCGCAACGCCTCGTACGAGCCGACTACATCGGTCTTGACGATCAGGTTGAGCGCCGACACGTTGCCGCGAGAGATCTCGCCGAAGAGCGCATCGAGCGTGGCCGAGTGTTGAATCTGTGCGTCGCGCGCTTCTCGTTCGCGTCGGGCCTCCTCGTAGATGCGCTTTGCTTCGCGGCCGCTGCCGACGGCGCGGAAGGCGTCGCCGGCCTCAGCGACTTCCTGGAGCCCCAGCACGACGACCGGCATCGACGGGCCGGCCTCTTCGATGCGACTGCCGGCAAAGTCGGTCATCGCCTTGATTCGCCCCCAGGTCTGGCCGACGAGCACCGCGTCTCCTTGGCGCAGCGTGCCGCGCTGCACGAGCAGGGTCGTTCGCGAGCCCTGCCGGCGGTCAAGTTCGGCCTCCAACACGACCCCCGACGCGGCTCGGCTGGGATTCGCCGTGAACTCTGCGATGTCGGCCACCAGCAGGATCGTGTCGAGCAGGTCAGACATGCCGTCGCCGGTCGTCGCCGACACTGGCACCAGCGGAATCTCGCCGCCGTACTCCTCGATCTGCACCCCGGCGTCGGCGAGTGCCGCCTTGACCCGGTCGGGATTGATGTTTTCGAGGTCCATCTTGTTCAGTGCGACGATGAACGGCACTCCGGCGGCGACGATGTGATCGATCGCCTCTCGCGTCTGCGGCATGACGCCGTCGTTGGCGGCGACGACGAGAATCGCAATGTCGGTTGCCTGTGCGCCGCGCGCGCGCATCTCGGTAAAGGCCGCGTGGCCGGGTGTGTCGATAAAGGTGATCAGCCGATCGTTGGCACTGGCCTGGTACGCGCCGACCCGCTGGGTGATGCCGCCCGCTTCTCCTTCGGCGACGTTGGCGTCGCGAATGTAGTCGAGCAGAGAAGTCTTGCCATGGTCGACGTGTCCCAGTACCGCAATCACCGGAGGACGGCTGACCAGATCGGCAGGGTCGTCGTCCGCTTCCTCCGCGCCCAGTCCCAGGATGTCGATCGTGGTCGGCGCTCCTTCCTCTTCGACGACATCGCCCGCCTCCTCCGGATCAAAGCCGCGATCCATCGCCACGATCGCCGCCGTGCCGTAATCCAGCGTCTTCGAGACGTCGGCCATCACGCCGTTGGTCATCAGCGTCTTGATGATCGACACGGGGGTGTCTCCGAGCAAATCGGCGAGTTCGCGGACCGTGAGCGTGCGGGGAATCAGCACGGTTGAGTCGGATGCCGGCTGTGCTGCCGACTGTGGCTGTGAGATGGTCTGTTGTGTCGCCATGTGCTGCTCCGCGGTGTCAGGGTAGATCGGCGAGCTCGGCGAGCGAGCTCAGGGTTGATTCGGAAACTGGGTGCCGCAGCGCCCGTGCGAGCCGTTGCGCATCGGATGCCGCTTCAGCGACGCACTGCGAATCCCGATGCAGGTACGCGCCGCGTCCGTCGGCCGAAGAGTCGATCACGATCTCCCCGTCCGGTCTGCGCGCGATGCGGATCAGCGCACTTCCGGGCGCCAGTTCGCGGCAACTCACGCAGCGGCGGAGCGGTGAGCGCGATGAGATAGGTGTCGAACTCCGGGCGGACATTGACATCCTTCGTGCTGCGCGGGGCTGGAACCCGCGTCGTCGTCCGACGGTCGAAGCGGCTGAGCGCGTGTGCTCCTAAAACTCTTCCTCGTACTCCATGTACTCGGCGTAGGGATCGTCCTCGAGACCCTCGTCCACTTCGTGGTAACGCGGCCGCCTGCGGCGACGATCGCGCTGCGCCTGCTGCTCTTCCTCGCGGCGGAGCAGTTCTTCACCGAAGCGAATCTGACCCTCGTCTCGCGCGGCAGGCGCGAGTTCGGTCGCCTGTAGGGCCGGTTCGAGTTCTGGTTCTTCCTCGACCAGCTCCGGTTCCTCGCTCGGCGCCGAGGGAGTCGGAATCTCGACTGGCTGAGGCGCCGGCGCTTCGGCGGCCGGTCGCTCGGGCTGCGGCGCCGCGCGCACCGGCTCAGGCTCGGGCAGCGGCTCCGGCTCAATCTCGATCTCTTCCTGCGGCGCGAACGGTCCCCGACCCTCCTGCTGCATCCGCTCGGCGACGGTTTGCGGCTTGATGTCGATACGGAATCCGGTCAGTCGAGCGGCAAGACGGGCGTTCTGCCCCTCGCGCCCGATCGCCAGACTGAGCTGCATGTCCGGCACGGCACACTCTGCCGTGTTCGTTTCGCGGTCGATGCGGACCGCAAGAATCTGCGCCGGACTGAGCGCATGCTCAACGAACAGGCGCGGATCGCGATCCCACTGGATCACGTCAACGCGCTCGCCATGCAGTTCGTTGACAATGTTCTGAATGCGCATGGCGCGCATGCCGATACAACTCCCGATCGGGTCGACTCCCGACTGCCGCGACCAGACCGCGATCTTGGTGCGATGTCCCGGTTCTCGGGCGACACCCCGGATCTCTACGACCCCGCGCATGATTTCGGGCACTTCCAGCTCGAACAGCCGGCGCACAAACTCGGGGCGCGATCTCGAAATCACGATCTGCGGCCCCTTATTGGCGCGGAGCACCTCCACCATGATCGCCTTGACCCGCTGGCCTGATCGGTAACGCTCCATCCGCACCTGTTCTGGTGCCGGCATCACCGTCTCGGTGTGGTCTGCCAGTTCGACGATTACCTGGTGCGGTTCAACCCGCTGAACATCGCCGCTGATGATCCCGCCTTCTTCACCGGAGTACTTGGCGAAGACGGCCTCGCGCTCCGCCTCGCGCAGCGCCTGGAGGACCACCTGTTTGGCAGTCTGCGCCTCGATCCGGCCGCCCACACCTTCGATGTCGTGGTCCTGGCGTAGCGTCGACCCGATATTGGCCTGGGGATCAATCTTGCGTGCGCGATCCAACTCAATCTGCAGATCGGGATCTTCGATGTCCTCTTCGATCTCCACGACCTCAAGCTCTGAGGCGACCGACATGCTGCCGTCGTAGCGGTCGATGCTGACCAGCACATTGCCTGGCAGCTCATAGCGCCGCTTGACGGCCGCAGCCATGCCGCGCTCCACGGCGCCGAAAATCACCTCGTCGTCGAGGTTCTTGTCCGAATGCAGCTGTTTGATGGCCAGCAGGAAGTCGGTTTTCATCTCTGGAGAGCCTGGTCGATGTCGCGCTCAATGATCCGTGCGGCTGGCGCAGGATCAGACAGGGCCGCCCGACCCGCACCCGTCATCCGCACCACTTGACTATACACCGACAACCCGGCGAATCGAACCAAACTATCAAGCGGTAGTCAGCCGTCCAGCGACGCCAGTGCGGCCAGCGCGGCTTCGGCCGCGCTGTCCAAGGGCACCGGAGTCGGTTCGGCGTCGCGCCGGAGCTTCAGCTCGATCTGGCCCTGTGTCAGCCCGCGCGATCCAATCGTGACCCGCAGCGGTGCGCCGAGCAGATCGGCGTCGTTGAACTTAACGCCCGCGCGCTCATCGCGGTCATCGCTCAGCACCTGGAGCCCGGCTTCGGACAGTTGCGACTCAATCTGCGAGAGCGCGGCGGTCACGTCGTCGCCGCCGCCGAGCGGCACGACATGCACATCAAACGGGGCGACCGAGCGCGGCCAGACGATGCCCAACTCGTCGTGATTGGCCTGCACAACCGCCGCCATCAGGCGCTCGATGCCGATGCCGTAGCAACCCATGATCGGCGTGCGTCGTTCGCCGTCGGCGTCGAGGAAGGTCGCCTCCATCGGGTCGGCGTAGCGTGTTCCGAGCTTGAAGATGTGGCCTAGCTCGATACCGCGCTGCATCTTCAGCGCGTCGTCACATTCCGTGCAGGCATCTCCGGGCTGAGCCATGCCAATATCGGCCACGGTCGCGGCCGTCCAGTCGCGGCCGTAGGTGACATTCCGCGCGTGCATCCCGACACGATTCGCCCCGGCGACCAGGCCGCCCGCTTCCACGACGCTGGGATCAGCGATCACTCGTGCGGGATCGACGCCGATCGGAGAGGCATAGCCAGCGACCCAGCCGGCCGCTTCCACTTCCTCCGGCAGCAACGGCCGGGCCTCAAGCGCGTCCAGCGCGTTGATCAACTTGAGCTCGTTGACTTCCAGATCACCGCGGATGACCGCGAACGTCGGTTGGCCGTCAACCAGAAAGAAGGCTGCCTTGGCCGTGGATTGCGCGGGAATGTCAAGGAACTCGGCCAGTCCCTCGATCGTCGTGACGCCGGGCGTTTCGACTTCCTCCAGCTCGCCGACCGTTCCGGCGGGCTGGCCGCGCGTGAACTCGGCCCGCTCCTGGTTGGCCGCATAGCCGCAACAGGAACACAGGATGATGTTGTCCTCGCCAATCTCGGTGAGAAAGATGAACTCCTCCGACTGCTTTCCGCCGATCGCTCCCGAGTCTGCCTGCACGGCCACAACCGGCACGCCGCAGCGCTCAAAAGTGTTGTAGTAGGCCTGGCGCATCGCGTTGTACGTGAGTTGGAACGCATCGTCGTCCACATCGAAGGTGTAGGCGTCCTTCATGATGAACTCGCGCACCCGCACCAGCCCGCCTCGCGGCCGCGGCTCGTCGCGGAATTTGGTCTGCATCTGAAACACGCTCTGGGGCAGATCGCGGTAGGACTGCACGATCTTACGGAACAGGTCAGTGACCGACTCCTCATGGGTCGGCGCAAGGACCATGGTGCGCTCACGGCGATCCTTGAGATTGAACAGCACCGGCCCGTAGGAGTCGGCCCGGCCCGACTCTTCCCACAGCTCACGCGGCTGAATCGCGGGCATCCGCATCTCTTGCGAACCGGCGGCTTCCATCTCCTCGCGGACGATCTGTTCAATCTTGCGCAAGGTGCGCCAGGCCGGCGGTAGGAACGAGTACACGCCGGCCGCAAGCTGGACGATCAGACCGCTGCGCAGCAACAACTGATGATTGGCCGAGTCGGCGTCGGCCGGCGCCTCGCGCAGCGTGCGGCCAAACAATCGGGACATACGGGTAACGGGCATATCGCGAACCCTCGGGTCGTTGGGCGGAACTTATGCTGCGACGATATCAGCGGCGCCGGCGCGACCATCCTGCAAACCGCCGATCGAGACCGAATCGGTCCCAGCAGCGGAATCCCAGCCAGCACGCGAGCCCTGAACCGGCCAGAGCTGCGAGCATCGACACGCCCACGCCGAGCTCATTCGACAGTCCCGCGACCGGCACCAGCACCGCGCCGCCAACTCCGCCTGCCGCCGCGAACGGCGCAGCCCAGAGCGAGCCGCGCGCGCGCCGCCGCAGACTCAGCGCGATCCAGCTCAACGACGAGATCAGCAGCCAGGTCGCCACAAACAGGATCAGGAAGATCGCATCGAAGAGCACGCATCAACGGTACGATGCAGGTGTCCAGCGGTGGGAGGACGAACACGATGGCGGAAACGATTCAGTTGACCGGCGACCTGCGCCGCAATCCGACTCGGTCCGTTCAGGTTGGCGATGTGACCATTGGCGGCGGCAACCCGATCGTCGTGCAGTCAATGGCGGCCACGCGCACCCAGGACATTGATGCGACCGTCCGCCAGGTCAAGCTGCTCGAAGCCGCCGGCGCCGACCTCGTCCGCGTCGCGGTTGACTCGCGCAAGGATGTCGAGGCTCTCGCCGCCGTGCGCGAGCAGACATCTGCGCCGCTCTCCGTCGACCTGCAGGAGAACTATCGGCTCTGCACGCAGGTCGCACCGTACGTGGACAAGATCCGCTACAACCCCGGGCACCTGCATCACCATGAAAAGTCCAAGTCGGTCCGCGACAAGGTCGCGTTCATCGCCGAAACCGCTGCGCAGCACGACTGCGCCATACGCGTTGGCGTGAACTGCGGCTCGATCGATCCGAGAATGCTGGATCGCTTTCCTGACGATCACGTGTCCGCCATCGTCGCCTCCGCAACCGAGCACTGCAGCTTGCTCGATGATCTGGGATTCGATCGCTATGTGGTCTCGCTCAAGGATTCAGACTGGAAGCAGGTCGTCGAGGTCAATGAGAAGTTCGCCTCGGAACGACCCGACGTGCCGCTGCACCTGGGCGTGACCGAAGCGGGTATGCCGCCCGAGGGCGTGATCAAGACACGCGTCGCGTTCGAGCAGCTCGTCTCGCAGGGCATCGGCGATACCGTCCGCGTCTCGCTCACAGTCCCGTTCGACGACAAGGGCATGGAGATCAGCGTCGCCCGCGAAATCCTCGCCGATATCGCCGGCGGGCGCTTCCGCTCCGTTCCGCCGAAGTTCGACGAAGGCCTGAACATCATCTCCTGCCCGTCCTGCTCGCGGGTCGAGAACGAGAAGTTCGTCGACCTCGCCCAGGACGTCAAGCAAATGACCGAGTACGCCTCCGAGTACGACGTCACGATCGCCGTGATGGGCTGCCGAGTCAACGGCCCCGGCGAGACCGACGACGCCGACCTCGGTCTCTGGTGCGGCCCGCTGGCCGTCAACCTCAAGCGCGGCGAAGAATCGCTGGGTCACTATCCCTACGACGAAATCCTCCCGCGCCTGAAGCAGGAACTCGACAAAATCATCGCCGGTCAGGATCGTTAGCGCCGGCAGCGGGATCAGCTGTCCATGTCAACGCCGAACGGCACACCGCTTAGGTCCCGTCCGACGGCCTGCAGCGCCGCTCGGATCTCGCGTTCCGTGCGTTCGTAACGGCCCTCGCCGAAGTGTCGGTAGCGCACACCCATCTGCGCCTCGTCGGTCGGACCGATCAGGTACTTGGCCGGCCAGAAGCGGTTGCGATATGCGCGCCAGGTGCGGGCATCGGTATCCAATGGCACCGAGTACTCGATCCCGTGTTGGACAATGGCCTCCCCAATCCGCGCAGGGTCTTCCTCGTACGCGAACTCCGGTCGATGCACGCCCAGGATCACGAGCCCGTGCTCACGGTACTTCTCGTCCCAGGCGGTGAGATAGGGCAGTGTGTTCCTGCAGTTGTAACAGCCGAACGTCCAGAAATCGATCAGCACCACGTTGCCTTTGGCCAGTTCGCGGGCAATTGTCGTCGGCTCGCCGTTGAGCCAGCCGACCAGACCGATCAGGTCCGGCGTTGTCGCCGCTGCGCGAATGGCAGCGGCCTCCGCAAGAAGGCTCCGCGCTTCGGAGGTGTCCGCATCGTCCATATGCTCTACCACCACCGCGTTGGTTCGATACCAGCGACCGGGTGCAGCGTTCGAGGGCAAGATGGCGCGTCGAGGCTTGACCACGAACCCCTCCAGTCGCAAGGCGACCTGGGTGCGTTGGTCAGCCAATCGGCGTGCGATCAGCCGCGTCTCGAATCCACTGATGTCGACTGCCGAACTGACAATCCACTGGCGATGTTCGACCTCGGCGGGGACAAAGCGCGCTCTGGGCAGGCGAACACCCTGCTCCGTGAGAATCCCGAGCTCAAGTTGTCCGCTGTTGTGTAGTCGCGCCCGCACCGCCAGCGAGAAGCTCGGTACCGGGTCGGCGGCCGAAGCGACGCCAATGATCCCTGCGGCGCACAGCGAGACCGCTAAGGCAGACAGCAGAACCGGCAGGCGCATCCGTGTCACGGCCCAGATCCCGCCGATCAATCGCCGAAGGGCTCACCGTCGAAGCGATCGATGGTCGCAAACTCCTCGACCGGACCGCGCTTCAGCCTGGTCAACTGCTTGACTGGTTTGCCGATTGGCAGGAATGCCGCGATCGCGTAGTGATCGGGCAGGCCAAGGATTGGCTTGAGCTCGGGCTCGTTGGCGATCGGGATCGTGGTCAGGGTGCCGCCGTAGCCCTGGTCACGAGCCATGAGCAGCAGGCTCCAGACGAAAGGATAGATCGAGCCGCCGGAGATCACGCCGACGCGGTCCAGTTCCTTGTCGACCGAAGCGACCACGCCCAGGTCGACGCATACAGCGAGCAGCACCGGCGCCTCGATGTACGGGTCCATCAGGCGTCTTGGCGTGGGCACGCTGGCGGCAGACTCATCGGTGACCGTCGAGGGGAACGCGGCGTTCCAGGGACCCTCTCCCGCCTGCTGCATGGCGACGTAGCGCTTGGCCGGCCGCTCGGCGGCTTGAGCAATCGCGGCGCGAGTTTCCGGGTCGCGCACGACGATCACGTGCCAGCCCTGGCGGTTGCCCCCCGACGGCGCGAAGCGAGCGTGTTCGAGCATCCGCTCGATCACAGAATCGGGCACCGGATCGTCTGTGAACTGTCGCGCAGCAAACGTGGTGCGGATGACCTCGGAAATGTCCATGTCGGCTCCTACAGTGACTTTGGAGCGGAGTCTACGTGAGCATCCTCGAAGCAATCGTCCTCGCCGTGGTCCAGGGATTGACCGAGTTCCTGCCCGTCTCCTCGAGCGGGCATCTGGTCCTCGCCCGCTGGCTGTTCGGCTGGGAGGACCCGGGACTCGACTTCGACGTCGCGGTGCACGTCGGCACGCTTGCCGCGATCCTGTTTGCCTTCCGGCGCGAAGTCCGGGGCGTGCTGTGGGGGTTACGCAACGACCAGGACACGGTGGAAGGACTCAAACCGCGACGGCTCGTCGTGCTCGGTCTGATTGGAACGATTCCGATCGTGGTCGTCGGCGGTCTGTTCTACGAGACCCTGCAGGACGAACTGCGCGACGCGTCCTCTGCCGGTGCGTTCCTCGTGGCCACCGGAGGACTGATTGGCGTCGCGGAGTGGCGGGTGCGGCGAGCGAGAAACCCGGCCCCACTGGCCGAGCTGGGCAGCCGGCGCACGATGGCGATTGGCCTGGCCCAGTGCCTGGCAATCATTCCCGGCATTTCACGAGCGGGTATGTGCCTGGTCGCCGGGATGTCGTTGGGCCAGAGTCGCGAGGCTGCGGCGAGGTGGGCCTTCTGGCTGTCGATGCCTGCGCTCGCTGGGGCAGGGCTACTGGCCGTGATTGACGCGGCCGAGTCCTCCGAGACTGTCGAGGTGTCGGCGCTGGTGATCGGAGCATTGGTTTCGTTTGCGACGGCGCTCGTGGCAATTCGGACCTTGCTCTGGCTCGTGCGCGGACGGTCGCTCCTCCCGTTCGCCGGATACTGCCTGATCGCCGGAGTTGCCGTCCTGATCGCGCGCGCGGCCGGCGCTTAGGGCCGCACGCCGTAGAGCGGTTTGCGTTCCAGCTCGTAGGGCAGCACCTTGTAGGCGCGCTCGACGAACTCCTGCAGATAGCGGCGCGTCTCGCGCGGATCGATAACCTCCTCGATCCCGAACGTTTCCGCCGTGCGGAAGACGCTGCGAAGCTGGCGTAGCTCGGCTTCAATCGCTTCGCGTTTCGCCTCCGGATCCTCCGCCTCGGCAATCTCCCGCCGGTACGCGGCATCGACTCCGCCCTCGATCGGGATCGAACCCCATTCACCCGAGGGCCAGCCGAGCCGGTAGTTGAGCCGTGTCGGGTTGCCGGTCGCCATGCCGGCCATGCCGTAGCACTTGCGGATCACAATCGTGAGCTGCGGCACGGTCGCCTGCAGGCCGACCCACATGGCACGCATACCCGCCCGCAATGTGCCTTCGCGTTCGGCCTGTTCGCCGATCATGAAACCGGGTACATCGACCAGGTAGACGATCGGAATGTGGAAGTAGTTGCACAGCTCTAGGAAGTGCGTCTGCTTGTCCGAGCCGTCGCGGTCGAGCGCGCCGCCGTTCTTGCGCGGATTGTTTGCGACAATGCCGATCGGCATGCCGTCGACGCGCGCGAATCCGGTGATCACGGCGGTGCCCCAGTGGGGCTTGACCTCGAAGAAATCGCCGCCGTCGACGACCGAACAGATTAGCTTTTGCATCGAGTACGGGCGGCGCGTGTTGCGCGGGACGAGATTTATCAGCGCCTCGCCCGCGCCCTCGGGCGGGTCGGCGCTCGGCGCAGCCGGGGGCAGCTCGTTCACGTTGTCGGGCAGGTAGGAGAGCATCGCCCGAATCTGGCGGAAGGCGTCCTGCTCGTCCTCGGCCTCGTTGTCGATGCAGCCCGACGTGTGCACGTGGACCTGCGATCCGCCCAGCGATTCGTTGGTCACGTCGTGGCCGATACCGCGCTTGACCACCGGCGGCCCGGCGGCGAACATCGCCGAGCGGCCCTTGGTCATCACGCTCCAGTGGACCATCATCGCCCGGCCCGACGGTCCGCCGGCGATGGCTCCGAGCACCGCTCCCAGCACCGGCACGTTCTGCATCGCTTCGATTGAGGTGACGAAGGAGCGGCCCGTGCCCGAGCCGTTGGGCAGGTAGGTCGTGCCCATCTTCTTGGTCGCGCCGACGTTCGCGCCCGCGCCGTCGATCAGCAGGATCAGCGGAATCCGATACTCGAGGGCCAGTTCCTCACAGAATCCGCCCAGCCCGCCTTTGGAGCGCTGCATCGGATACAGCGCCGAGCCGCCCTGGATCGTGAAGTCCTCGCCGCCGACCGCGACCGCGCGTCCGTCAATCTTGCCGATGCCCATCACATAGGAGGCGGGCGAGAAGTCGACCAGATCGCCGTCCTCGTACTCGCCCAGCCCGGCCAGGGCGCCGACCTCGTGGAATGAGCCGTCGTCGAGCAACTTATGGATACGCTCGCGCACGGTCAGCCGGCCCAGCCGATGCTGCCGCTCAATCCGGTCGGGCGTGCCGCCGCGATTCGATAGCGCGATCCGCCGCTGCAGTTCCTCCACCTCAGGTTCCCAGACCATGCTCGACTCCAGACACTCATCTACGCTGAGCTGAGTCTAGGTCGGACACTGCGAAGGTCGGGACATGGCGGGATTCAAGAATCGACTGCACGAACAGCTGGCGCGCCGTACGGCACGAGACGCATTCCGCGAAGCAGGACCTGATGCAGCGGTCGTAACCGTCCACTGCGACGTGACGGATGTCTCGTTCACGTCGTCTGACGAGGCCGACCTGCGCGCGCAGTTGGAGGCGCATTACAAGTCGGCTGAGTACCGCCGCGCCACGAACATCACGATCGAACAGCAGCGAGCGCTTCGCGAGCAGCGCTGACCGTCTCCGGCAACGACGACTACTCTGCTCGCATGACGGGAGCGGGGACTGTGATCACTGCGCTCGAGGGGTTGCGCGTTCTCGACATCTCGGAAGGCCTCGCCGCGCCGTATGCGGCGAAACTGCTCGGGGACCTCGGGGCGGACGTGATCAAGCTGGAGCCGACCGAGGGCGACTCCGCGCGTCGCCGAGGACCGTTCGCGGGCGTTGAGGACATCGAGACATCCGCCTCCTTCCTCTACGCCAACACGTCCAAGCGCAGCGTCGTAATCGACCCGTCGAACCCCGATGACCTGGAACTGCAACAACGCCTGCTCGTCGAGGCCGATGTAGTCATTTCCCACGAGACAGAACCGGCGCTCGCCGCACGGGGGCTCGGCTACGAGCATCTGCGGGAGCGGAATGCCGCGGTCGTGCTCGTCACGGTGACCGGATTCGGCTCCCACGGTCCCTACGCCGAGTGGCAGTGGAATCACTTGATCGCCGGCGCGTTGGGTGGATTCACGCACCTCTGTGGACGTGCCGAGCGCGAGCCAATTCAACTGGGCGCGAGCGTGACCGAAACATTGACCGGCGCATACGCCGCAGTCGCAGCACTGATCGCCATGCGCGCGGCGCGCGAGCACGGCCGCGGGGACCATGTCGATGTCTCTGCGATTGAGACGGCAGTCAACGCCGCGCTGCTTCCCGTGCAGCGTTACGACTACACCGGCGTCGTCGGCACGCGAAGCGCCGACATCGGCCCCTCACCCTCGTTCATCCTGCCCACCTCCGACGGCTTCGTCGGCGCCAATGTCCTCACCCAGGCCCAATGGGAGATGATGTGCCAGTTCTTCGGGCGCACCGAACTGATCGCGGATCCACTCTTCGCCGACGGGTGGTCTCGGATGGCCAACTCTCGCGAACTCGCCGGTCAACTGGCCAATCAGACTCTGGATCGCACATCCGAAGAGGTCTTCCATGATGCCCAGGCCTGGCGGATTCCCTTCGGCCTGATTCCCGACATGGCGGAGGTGCTCAATCTGCTGCCGCATCGGGAGCGAGAGTTCATCTTCGAGTTTGAGCATCCGCGCGCCGGCCGCGTGCGGATGCCCGGCGTGCCCTGGTTGTTCGGCGACGACCGGCCGACAGGGACGCGCCCGCCGTTGCTGGGCGAGCACACGGAGGAAGTTCGCTCCGCATCCCTCTCCACTCACTCCGCACAGGGAGAAGCCGATCCGGCTCCCCTCTCCCCCCGCTCCGCGGGGGGAGATGCCGAAGGCAGAGGGGGGCTCCCCGACCGTCCCCTCGAAGACCTGCGCGTCATCGATCTCTCGATGTTCATGTCCGGACCGATGACCTCGCTGATCTTCGCCGACGGCGGCGCGGACGTGATCAAGATCGAATCGGTCCAGCGGATTGACGGCTGGCGCGCGGGCGGATCAACCGATGACTTCTGGTGGGAGTGGGCGCCGCAGTTCAACTGGGTCAACCGCAACAAGCACGGGATCACGCTGAATCTGAATGACCAGCGCGGCTCAGACGTCGTGCGTCACATGGTCCGCGAGGCGGACATCCTGGTTGAGAACTACACGCCCCGGGTGATGGGCAACTTCGGACTGAGCTACGAGCAGCTCCGCGAGATCAATCCCGAGCTGATCATGATCTCGATGCCCGGCTTCGGACTGACCGGATCGTGGTCGCACTACACCGCCTTCGCCAACACGACCGAGCAGATGTCGGGCCTGCCGCACCTGACCGGCTACGCGGATGACCAGCCGATCTTCAGCGGTACGACCGGCGGAGATCCGCTGGCGGGTGTGATGGGCGCGCTCGCCCTGCTCTCGGCGCTGGAGCGCAAGCGTCATCTCAACGCCCAGGGTCAGCCGGGCGGCTGCCATATCGATCTGTCGCAGACCGAAACCGCGACCTGCTTCACCGGCGAGGCGGTCACGGCGTACTCGATCTCTGGCGACGATCCCGGACGGGTGGGCAACATCCACCCGCGGATGGCGCCGCACGGCACGTATCCCTGCCGCGACAACCAGTGGATCGCGATCGTCTGCGAGACGAACGCACAGTTCGCCGACCTGGCGCGGCTCATGGGGCGGGACGATTGGCTTCAGATGGCATCGGACTTCGTCCACCGCGACGCCGCGCGCGAGGCGATCGACGCGGCCATCGCCCAATGGACGTTGTCCCGCGACGCCGGTGAGTTGATGCGCGAGTTGCAGGACCTGCGGATCCCTGCCGGCGTGGTCTACACGGGCCGCGATCTGCTCGAGGATGAGCACCTTGCCGCGCGGGAGTTCTTCATCACCCAGCACCACACCTACGCGGGCGAGCACCGCTATCCGCTGCAGCCCTACCGCTTCCGCAACTGGGCCGGACCGGAGACGGCTCGCCCGTCGCCAACGCTGGGTCGGGACTCCCGCGAAGTGTTGGCGCGCCTGACTGCGCTCACCGCCGACCAGATCGATCAGATGGAAGCAGACGACGTGATCGGCACGATTCCGCTGGCCGCGCGCGGCGATTAGGCTAGGTCCGATTGCGGCGCATATCGAGAGGACCCTTGATGCGACTTGCCAGCTTTTCCTTTGAAGACACCGTTCGCGTCGGCGTCGTGGTTGACGACGAGATCGTCGATCTCTATCTCGCCGAGCCCGAGGCGCCAACGGACATGCGCGAATTCCTCGCACTGGGCGAAGAGGGGCGCGTGATGGCCGAATTCGCGGTCGAGCGCGGCGGCAATCGGCGTCCGCTGTCCGACGTGACCCTGCTCGCACCGGTGCCGCATCCGCAGAAGTTTCTTGCGGTCGGACTCAATTACGGCGACCACATCGCCGAGACCGGCGCGCAGACGCCGCGCATGCCGACGATCTTCACCAAGCAGGTGAGCTGCGTGCAGCGTCCCGGCGGCGGCATCCAGATTCCGCACGCCTCGAAGATGGTCGATTATGAGGGCGAGTTGGGCGTCGTGATCGGCGAGACCTGCCGCCACGTATCGGCGGCTGACGCGTCCTCGGTGATCGCCGGATTCACAATCGTCAACGACGTCTCGGTGCGCGATTTCCAGCGTCACACGCCGCAGTTCACCATGGGCAAATCGTTCGATACGCACGGCCCGGTCGGTCCGGTAATCGTCACGCCGGACGAACTGGGAGACCCGCACGCGCTCAACATCCAGACCCGGGTCAACGGCGAGCTGCGCCAGGATTCGAACACCAAGCACCTGATCTTCAATTGCTACGACATCATCGAGTACGTCACGCAGGCGATGACGCTCGAGCCGGGCGACATCATCGCCACCGGCACGCCCTCAGGCGTCGCAGCCGCGATGAATCCTCAGCGCTGGCTGGTCTCCGGCGACACAGTGAGCATCACGATCTCCGGTATCGGCACGCTCACCAACCCATGTGTCGTGGAGCCTGAGGCGTCGGGCGACGACGACCATCACTGAGCTCGGGAGCAAAGCCCTCTTACTGCGAGGGTGTTGTCCGACCTACTCCTTAGCCAGCGCCTCCGCGACGGGTGGCCACATCCTGGCGAGGGCCGGCGTGCTGCCGGGCGGGGTCGGGCGAGCGCTGTAGAAGCGGTCCGCCGGCCTCGTGTAGAGCTGGACCAGCGTGGGGCCGTCGGTTACCAGCAACTCATCGATCGCCGAGTCGAACTCCTCGGCATCGCCGAACGAGGCGGTCTGGGCGTAACCGGCGCCCTCCGCCATCCTGGCGAAATCGACCTGCTGCTGCGAGGGCAGCGGTTGCGAGCCGCTGGTCTCATAGACGCCGTTGTGGATCACGATATGGAGCAGGTTCCTGGGCGCGGCGCCCGCGATCGTGCCCAACGAGCCGAGCTGCATCATCAGCGAACCGTCGCCGTCAATCACCCAGACATCGCGCTCTGGTTGCGACAGCGCTACCCCCAGCGCCAGAGTCGATGCGCCGCCCATGAAGCCGATGCAGGCGAGATTCAGATCGTGTGGGGACTTCTGCCGCCAGACGCCGTTGGCGGTCATCGTGCCGACGACCACCTGCTCCTCGCGTCTCCGCGCAAGCACGTCGAGCGCAGCGTCGAGGGACATTCGTTGTACCTGGGTGTTGTCGGTCATGATGTGGTCGTTCCTACCAGCAGGGCGACGGGGCCATGGCGTTCGGCGGCCTCGTCGAAGGCTTCGGCAATGCGATGCAGTTCGTCGGGTCCGTCGAGCAAATGGGACGGGATGTCGAGCGTCTCCAGCAGCGGACGGCAGAGCCTGACCATCGAAGAGTCGTCATCCTCGGGATCCAGCTCCGGATCGCGTCCCAGCAGGCCGATCAGCATGACGATCGGAAACTGCCCGTCCAACCCGACGCCGCGCAGATTGTTGACCGAGGCGTACAGCCCGGCGTGCTGAATCTGCATCATCGGTCGTCGCCCGCCGATGATCAGACCGGCAGAGACGGCGATCGCCTCGTCTTCGGTCGAGCAGTGGATCGTGCGAATCTCGTCGTCGTCCATCAACAGATCGAGCACCGTACGCTGGTGCGTGTCGGGCACGAGCACCACGTCCTGCACACCAGCGTCGCGGATCGCCGAGAGCAGCAGGTCCGCCGGAATCGACTGCGCCGTCATAGGCTGCCTCCAACCGAATCACAGAACTCAGCCATCGCACCGTTGAGGCGCGCTCAACCGCCATGAATGATACCGACGACGCCCAGGATCGCGCCGACCTGCCCGACGAGAACCCGAACCGCCCGCGCGAGTACCACGGCGTGCGCACGGTCATCGCCGGCGCAGGCGTCGTGCTGGCGGTCGCCGCGGCGCTCTGGCTGACGCTGCTCCAACCCGGCCCCGACGGCGGCGACGACACGGGCGGCGTCGTTGATCTGCCGGCCGAGCTGGTCGTCGACGGCCGCGCCGTCGGCGAGCGGATCGACAACCTCGCACCCGACTTCGAGCTGCGCACCCTCGACGGAGAGTCACTGCGACTGTCTGACATGCGGGGTCGTCCGGTGCTGATCAACTTCTGGGCCTCCTGGTGCGGCCCCTGCCGTCGCGAGGTGCCGGCGCTGATTCGTGCCCAGGAGCGTTGGGGCGATCACGGACTCATCGTGGTCGGCGTCAACATCGAGGAGTCGGACGGTCAGGCGTTGGACTTTGCGGACGAATTCGGGATCAACTACGCCGTGCCGATGGACTACCGCGGCGAGGTCTTCCGCGCCTACGGCGGCGGCGGGATCAACGGACCGCCGCGCAGCTTCTTTGTCGCTCCCGACGGCGTGATCGTCCGCATCTACGCAGGACAGGCGCCCGACGAGTTGATCGCCGAGCATGCACACGAGTTCGTCGAAGCCTACGCACCGTCTGAGTAATCCAGCGGACAGCTGCGCAGTCGGCAACCTCTGGCCCCGTCGCGAACGGCGTACATTGAAGCCGCACGGACGGCGAGGAGGGAACGGATGGCTGAGTTCAGCACGATCCAGTTCGATGGTTACGAAGAAGTCGCCATGTGGAATGACCCCGAGGCGGGTCTCGAAGCAATCTGCGCGATTCACTCGACCGCCAACGGCCCCGCGATCGGCGGCACCCGCTGGCAGCCCTACGGCGATGTTGATATCGCACTCAACGACGTGCTGCGCCTCTCCGAGGCCATGACTCTCAAGTCTGCCGCCGCGCGCCTCCCGTTCGGCGGCGGCAAGGCGGTGGTGATCGGCGATCCGGCGGTCAAGACTGAGGCTCAGCTGCGCAGCTACGCCGAGTTCGTCAACCGGTTCGAAGGCCGCTACCTGACCACGACCGACGTCGGTACGACGACCGAGGAGATTGACCGTCTTTCCCAGTGGACTCAGCACGTCGTGGGCAAGTCGTCGGAGCTAGGCGGCTCCGGCGACACCTCGGCGCTGACAGCGGTGACGGTGCTCAACGGCATCCACGCGTCGCTCGAAGCGCTCGACGGCGATCCGAGTCCCGCCGGCAAGACCATTGTCGTCGTCGGCGTCGGCAAGGTCGGATCAAAAGTGGCCCGCTCGCTCGCCGAGGACGGAGCGCGGGTGATGCTCGCCGACCTCCGCGCGATCGCCGCCGCAGCCTTGGCCGCCGAACTCGGCGCCGAGACGGTCTCGGTTGACGACGCGTTCGTCATCCCCTGCGACCTGCTCTCGCCCAACGCGCTCGGCGGCGTTTTCGGCGAAGCGACCATACCGGCGCTGCAATGCCGAAGCATCTGCGGAGGCGCGAACAACCAGCTCGTCCGCGATCCCGAGGACGCCGCCCTGATCGCCGAGCGCGGCATCCTCTACGCGCCCGATTATGTCGTCAATTCCGGCGGCGTCATCTCCGTCGCCCAGGAAGTGGCCGGCTGGAGCTACGAGGAAGCGGTCGAGCACGCCGAAGGCGTCTACGAAACAGCGCGGGAGATCTTCGAACTCGCAGGTCGGCGCCGCGTAAGCACCGCCGAGGCTGCCCGCGCATACGCGCTCGCACAGTTGCCGGTCGGCGCAAGCTGAAGCTCGCGACGCCAGCCGATACCATGCACCTGTAACGCGTGGATCGCACCAGCAGGAGCCCCAACATGTCACTCACCGTTCATGGCATTCCCGTCATCGACATCGACTCGCACTACACCGAGCCGCCCGACCTCTGGACCTCGCGCGCGCCCGCCAAGTACAAGGACGCCGTCCCACACATCACGCTCAACGACGAGGGTCAGCAGCGCTGGACCGTGCTTGACGACATCGACTTCGGCCCGCCCGGATTCACCGTCGTCCGCGACGACGGCAAGAAGGAGTACGGCACGATCTCGCTGGACAGCTTCGAGAACATGTCCAAGGCCGCGACCGAGCCCAAAGCGCGGCTGAAGATGATGGACAGCCTCGGCGTCGCCCAGCAGATCGTCTACCCCAACGTGGCCGGATTCGGCTCGCAGAACTTCGTCAAGATCGAGGACTCCGAGCTGCGCAACATTTGCTGCACGGTCTACAACGACGCAATCGCCGAGTTCCAGGCCGAGGGCGAAGGCCGTCTCTATCCGCAGGGCCTGGTGCCGTTCTGGGACATCCCGGCGTCGGTCGAGGAGCTGCAGCGGATCAAGGACCTCGGCATGACCGGGATCACGATGTGCGACACGCCCGAGGCCTTCGGGCTGCCGCACCTCGGCGACGCCGCCTGGGACCCGTTCTGGGACGCCTGCCAGGACATGGAGATGCCGGTCAACTTCCACATCGGCGCGGGCGCCGGCGTGGCCGACAAGCTGCTCTGGCCAGGCTACGGGCCGCAGCGCCGCCTCGCCCTCACCTCGATCAGCCTGTTCATCACCAACTTCAAGGTGATCATGAACCTGATCTTCTCCGGCCTCTGCGAGCGCTACCCGAAGATCAACTTCGTCTCTGTGGAGTCCGGCATCGGCTGGGTGCCGTTCTTGCTCGAAGCGATGGACTACCAGTTCGAGGAGACCGTGCCGACCGAGCGCGAAGGCCTGACGATGAAGCCGTCGGAGTACTTCCGCCGCCAGATCTTCGCCTCGTTCTGGTTCGAGGACTTCGGTCCGCGCGCCACGATCTCGGCGATCGGCGAGGACAACGTGATGTTCGAGACCGACTTCCCGCACCCGACCTGCCTCTACCCGAGAGCCCAGGAGCACGTTACCGAGGTGCTGACCGATCTCGACGAGGGCATCCGCGAGAAGGTCCTGCGCACCACCGCCGAGCGCATCTACCACCTCCCACCGGCCCCGGCCTCGATCTATGAGTCGGCGGCCGCCGGCGGCTAGGCGTCGAATCACCTGGCCATCGCGCGCGTGCAGGGGCGACCCTCGTGGTCGCCCTTTCGCGTAGCTTCGCGGCAAGCCGAACTGCTAGTGCTGGAACCTGGAGGCCCCACATGCCCGGACGACTCGAAGGCAAGGTTGCGATCGTCACCGGAGGCGGCGCCGGCATGGGAGCGGCCGAGTGCCGACTTTTCGCCCGCGAGGGCGCGGCCGTCGTGATCGCCGACCTCTATGAGGAAGGCGGGCGCGAAGTCGAGGAACAGATCCGCTCGGCCGGCGGCGTCGCCAGCTTCGTCAGCATGGACGTGACCGCTGAAGAAGAATGGAATGCGCTGCTTTCATCGACATTGGAGCAGCACGGCGGGCGGCTCGACGTCCTGGTCAACAACGCCGGACTGTCCTCGACCTCAGTGGACGATCCCGAATCGACCGAGGGCTGGCACCGAATCATGAACGTCAACGCGACTGGCGTCTTTCTCGGCACCAAGCTCGGCTCGGCCGCGATGCGGGTCGCCGGCAACGGCGGCTCAATCGTCAACATCTCCTCGATCTACGGCTTCGTCGGCTCCGACGGCGGACACCCTGCGTACCACGCCTCCAAGGCCGCCGTGCGCAACTACTCCAAGGCGATGGCCGTCCGGCTCGGTCCCGAGGGCATCCGCGTGAACACCGTCCATCCCGGGTTCATGCCACCGATGCGTTCCGGTGTCGCCGTCAGCGACGAGGCGCGAGCGAGACTGCGGCGCGCGATCCCGCTTCGACGCACCGGTGAGGTCGATGAGGTCGCCTACGGCGTGCTCTTCCTCGCCTCCGATGAGTCCTCTTATGTCACCGGCGCCGAGCTCAAGATCGATGGCGGGTTCCTCGCCCGCTGATCGTCGAGACGACGGCTCCACCTGCGTTAGCTGAGCGCAAAATCGACGAGCCTCTGCGTGCCTCAGCCGTTTGAGCGGCAGCCTCGCGATAAACTATCGTCAACTAACTCCAAGCACGGCGGGTGCGGGCAAGGAGGAGCCGAGAATGAAGAGTCAACTGTTCGCAGTCCTGACACGGCGCCGAGTGGCCGGCCTCGCGGCGCTGTTCGGCGCCGTGGTCGTGCTCGCCATGTTCGCCGCTGTCGTCGACGCCCAGGGGCAACCGAAGTTGCCGCACCTCTTCTGGGGCCGGGACGCCGGACAGTACAGCGGAGCCACGATCACAGCCGTAAACCAGGACGGTGTGGAGGTGCTGCCCGCCATCGAGGGTGGCGGGCTGGTCAATCCCGACGGATCGTGGAGCTTGGCGATCAGTCCCGACGACGCGCGAACAGTGGTGCTCCGATTGACCCTTGGCGCCACAATCCGCGAGACCAATCCTCTCGATGTGATTGAGGCGGAGTTCCCGGACGAAGGCCTCTCGATCGCCGACTTCAGGCCTGTACTCACCAAGGAAATCCGCGTGATCGCTCGATTGCACCCGACTCGAGCGCTGCGCACCCTGGAGTTCAACATCCGCGTCGGCGGCGTCGATATCGATCCGCCACCGAGGGCCAGATACCTGGGCCCAAACGAGCGGAGCAACAGTTGGCTGCAAAGTAGTCCGATAGATGCCGGGGATGGGTTCTGGGTGCGAGTCATCGCCTGCAAACGGGATAATGGCAGCGTCATCTTCGGGGTCCGCGTCGATGGTCACGACGACTTCCTGCCCAGGGGCAGGGTGTTCCGCTCATCCGTCACGCACAATCGTTGGCTGCCAAGCACTCCGATTGAGATCGAGCGGCCTGGCAGCAGCCAGAGTGTCGTTCGACTGGGGCGTGATCCGGGCTGCGACGACACTCCCTAATCGAGACCAACCAAGTCGACCGATTCACTGCGAGTCCGTCGCCCGGGAGGCGACGGACTCGTTGCGTTAACCGACACCCCGCTTCTGTTCTGCCGGTCGGGCTGCAGGATTCGTCGACGGCGTGATCCATGCCGCCACCGCCCGCACCAATGCCTGCAACGGAGTCCGCCGCTTGGCCGGCAGCCGCAACAGCAGGCAGAGCAGCGCGGACGCCGCCCACAGCCCCGAGCACACGTAGAAGGCGTAGTCGTACGATCCGATGACGTCATACGCCAGCGCGACGAGCGAGGGTGTCAGGGCACTGATGCCCATCGCCACTGGAAAGCCGACCGCCCGTACCGCGCCCAGGTAGCGGCGGCCGAAGTACTCGGCCCAGAACATGTCCTGGATCGGGATGTTGCCGCCGATGCCCGCGCCCATGATCGCTAGCGCTCCCGCGATGATGGCGAAGCTGCCTGTCGGTCCGGCATTGATCACCAACACGAATCCAATGGCGCCCAGCGCGAACGAGACAAAACCCACCACGCGTGTATCCCAGCGATCCAGCGCCCAACCCCAGGGCGGCTTGGTCAACATGGAGAACAGCGAGAAGGCGCCTACTGCAAGCGGCGCCTGGGCCGCGCTCAATCCGTGTTCTCTGAGAAAGAACACGCCGTTCAACAGAATGGCGAAGATTCCGACAACGGAAATCCCGAAGATCAGCACGATCAGGTAGAAGCTGCTCGACCTGAGCGCCTCTGATCGGGTCAACGACGTTGATTCGTCATGCGCGGCCTGTTGAATCTGTTCCGGACTGAGCTGCGTCGGACCGCCGTCTGGCAGCAACCCGTGGTCCTCGGGCCGACGCCGCATGAGTAGCGCCGAGGGCAAGAAGATCACCGCATAGCAAAGGGCGAGCACGACCCACGCCGTGCGCCAACCGAGCGGCTCAATCAGAATCGCAGCCGTAAAGGTCGGCCAGAACAGTCCGGCCATGGAGACGCCCATTGAGGTCCAGCCAAGCGCCTGACCGCGTTTCACCACGAACCACTTCGAGACAGCGATCGACACCACCAGGAAGCCCGACACGGACGCCGCGGTGACCAGGAACACCCCGCGCACCACGATGTACTGCCAGTACTCGTCGACCTGGCTCATCAGCACCAGGGCCGGAATGCAGACCACCGCCGCGCCCAGCATGATCGGCCTTGCCCCGAAGCGATCCACTCGAGGCCCAAGCATGAACCCGATCACCATCAACAGCAGTTGGCCGATCGTGTCTGCGAAGAAAAACTGGAAGCGGGACCAGCCGAACTCGGCAACCATTTCCGGCGCAAACACCGCAGCGACCGACGTTTGCACCCCCACCGCGACAAACTGCGCCATGAACGCAGCGACGACGATCACCCAGCCATAGAACACCGGTCGGCCGAAAATGGTCATGCGCTGGCGCGATTCGCGGGAATGACGACGCAGGGAAGCCGGCTACTGCGTCGGGACTTCGAGGCCCAGCGCAGCGAACATCTGCTCCATGCCTTCGCCGAAGCTGCCATCGCGCGGACGCCCCAGCGTTGCGCCGCCGTCGACCACGAGTGCATGGCCGGTCACGAACGACGCATCGTCGCTCGACAACCAGAGCGCCGCGTGCGCGATGTCGGCCGGTTGACCCGAGCGCTGGATTGGCTGGAACCGACCCATTATCTGCCCGACCGCTTCCACCGTCTTGTCCGCTTCCTCCGCCGAGAGTCCAAGCGACTTGGCGAAGATCGGCGTCGCGATTCCGCCCGGGCAGATGCAGTTGACGCGGATGCCGAACTCGCCCAGGTCGTACGCGGCGACCTTGGTCAGATGCATCACCGCCGCCTTGGCGACGCTGTAGACGGCAGGTCCATTGCCCGCGCCTACGCCTGCGATCGATGCGGTCGACACGATTGAACCGCCGTCGCCCTGCGCCTGCATCGCCCGCGCGGCGTGCTTGATCCCGAAGAACACGCCCTTGAGCAGCCCGTCCATCGTCTGGTCGTACTCGTCCTCTTCGACCTCGGTCAGGCCACCCAGTGCACCCGCGTATCCGGCGTTGTTGAAGATTGCGTCGATCCGGCCGAAACGATCGATTGCGTGGGCCACCGCGCCCTGCACATCGGACTCGACCGAGACATCGGCGTGGACGTAACTCGTATCGCCGCCGATCGACTCCACCAGGGCATGTCCGCGCTCGTCCTGGATGTCGGACACGACCACCCGTCCGCCTTCCTCTGCGAACAGCCGCACCGAGCCTTCGCCAATCCCGCTCGCGCCGCCCGTAATCACCGCCACCTTGCCGTCGATTCGTCCTGCCATATGTCGTCCTCCTAAGACTGAGTTTGATTCGCCAATTCGTAGGATACGCAGGGGCCGCCAGTCGGCGACTCTCTAGACTTCGCCCATCACTCCTCTTCCGATCCTTCTCCCCCCAACTCGGTTGGGGGGAGATGCCGAAGGCAGAGGGGGGCACGCCGCAACCGCCACAGCAAAGGAGCTGACACATGGTCGACCGACTCAAGGACAAGGTCACGCTCGTCACGGGCGGATCGCGAGGCCAGGGAGCCGCCGAGGCAGAGCTCTTCGCCGCCGAGGGCGCGCGCGTGATCATCGCCGACGTGCTGGACGACGACGGCGCGCAGACTGCTGCCGCAATCGGCGACGCGGCGAGCTATCACCATCTCGACGTCACCGACGAGGATGCCTGGCACGCGCTCGTCGCCGATATCGTCGACCAGCATGGTCGCCTCGACGCGCTCGTCAACAACGCCGGCATCTACCGCAACGCCCCGATCGTCGAGATGACCCAGGACATGTACCGCCAGGTGATTGAAATCAACCAGATCGGCGTCTGGCTGGGGATGAAGGCGGTCGGACCGCAGATGATGGCGCAACAGGCCGGCTCGGTCGTCAACATCTCCTCGACCGCCGGCTTCCGCGGCGGACCGGGATCAATCGCCTACACCGCCAGCAAGTTCGCCGTGCGCGGCATGACCAAGGTCGCCGCCCGCGAGTGGGGGCGCTACAACATCCGCGTCAACAGCATTCATCCCGGCCCAATCGACACGATGATGCTGCACCAGGTGCCCGGCTTCGAGGCCGACAGCGAACGATTCCTCCGCAACACCCCGCTGAGGCGAGCAGCCGACCCGTCCGAGGTCGCCTACCTGGCCCTCTACCTCGCCTCCGACGAGTCCAGCTTCAGCACCGGAGCCGAGTTCATCGTCGACGGCGGCGGCCTGGCCTGACTTTCCTGTTCAGGCCAGCAACTGCCGACTGAGGTCGGCGAAGTCGGTGGCGTTGACGGTGAAGGAGGGGTCGGGCGAGAGATCCGGGTCGTTGCCTTCGCCGCGCTCGCCGACGACCGGGACGTATGCGGTCGGCATGCCGGCTCGCGCCGCCGCCTGTAGGTCGCCCTTGTGGGCGGCGCACATCATCACCTCGGAGATGTCCAGACCCAGCAACCGGGCGCTGGCCTGGTAGGCCTCCGGCTCGGGCTTGTAGTGACCCAGGAACTCGCACGACAGGATGCCATCCCAGCTAATCCCATTGTGCTTGCTGCAGTCGACCGCGATCGCCCAGGACATCACGGTCAGCACCGTCACCCTGTAACGCGACCTCAACGCCTCCAGGCACTCGGCCGAGCCCGGCCAGCAGTCCATCCGGTGCCAGACCTGATTGAGCTCATCGCGTTCGCTCGGGTCGAGCGTGACCTGTGGATGCGCGTCCATTACCTCATCCAACACGCGCCGATGCAGTTGATCCGCGTTCAGCCAGGGCAGGTCGCCGCGACGCACCAACTGCAACCGCTTGAACATCGTGAAGCGCCACATGTTCGTGAAGGCGGCGGCGTCCAATTCGACGCCCTGCGCCTCGGCGATCGCCGAGACCTCGCCCTTGATCGTGTGGTGCCAGTCGAAGATCGTCCCGCCGACATCCCAGGCCAGCGCCTTCACGTTGCTCAGGTCGGTCATACCCAGCTCCACTTCCAGTGCGCGTCGCTTAGGACTTCGAGGCTAGCCGCTCCCGCACCCAGGGCAGAATCTCCTGCGCGACGCGGACGGTGTATCCGTCTGACGCGTCGTCCGGCGCCGGTGGATTCGGGATCGGATGCAGTACGACGTGCTCGAACTCGATCCCATTGCGTGCAGCCTCAGCCAGCACCGACACCAACTGCTCGGCCACCTGCTTGGCTGTTCCATGCAGGGAGAATGCGTCAGCGTGGAACTCATCCAGGAAGTCGACCGCGCGTCCGGCCTTGAGCAGGTCCGGATCGTGGTGGAAGTCGGGCCAGACACCGCGTTCGTGCTTGAGCGCCTCAGGATCGGGACCGTCCCAGCGCAGACCCGGCGGCTCGAACAGCATTGGCGAGTATTCGTAGTAGCCCGCCGCCATCGCCTTGCCCATCAGCAGGGCCTCGTCCGGGTCGTCGAAGAGCACGGTATGAAAGATGATCCCCAGCGGAATCGACAACGGATCACGCCCGGCACTCTCCGCGCCGCGCCTGATCTTCGCGACCGTGTCCGCAATCGTCGCCTGGTGCGTTCCCACCCGCATGAAGACGCCGTCCGCGACGCGGCCGCCCATCTCCAGCGTGCGCGGACCGCCCGCCGTCAGCCAGACCGGCACGGGTCGGTGAAACGGTAGGTACGACGGACGCTCCGCGCCCACTTCGACTCGCTCGCCGGCCAACAGCGAGCGCATCAGGACAATCGCGTCCTCCATCTCAGCGACGCGCGCGGGCCGCAGGCCGCTGAGCCGGACCGCCGTGTCGCCCGCGCCGAACCCGAGCGCCACGCGACCTGGAGCGAGTTCCTCGACCGTCGCAATCGACGACGCCGTCACCGACGGATGCCGCGTGACCGGATTGACCAGCAGCGTGCCCAGTTGGATTGACTCGGTCGCCTGCGCCGCCGCGGCCAGCAACACGTACGTGTCCCGGCGCCGCAGCTGCGAGTCCGGCAGCCAGACGCAGTCCCAACCCAACTCCTCAATGCGGGCGGCATCCGTCGCAAACCGCGCGACCGACTCGGCGTCCTGTCGGTTGATGCCGAACTTGGGAATGCGCACGTTGGGTTAGACCGAGGTCAGCACCTGGCCCGACGTCACACCCGTCGGTTCCCCGTCGCGCATCGTAATGCCGCCGTTGACGATCGACATGTGGTAGCCCCGGGCCTTCTGCACCAGGCGGCGCTGTCCGGCGGGCAGGTCGTGCTCGACCGTCGGACGCTCCGGCCCTACCGTGTCCAGGTCGAACAGGATCATGTCGGCCTTGTAGCCGCGACGCAGCAAGCCGCGGTCGGGCAGCTCCCATGCCGTCGCCATGTCCCAGGTCAGATACTTGACGCCCTGTTCGAGCGTGACCTCGCCGGAGTTGCGCACCCAGTGCGACAGCACGTGCGTCTGCAGCGACGAGTCCATGATCTGCGACACGTGCGCGCCGCCGTCGGAGAAGGTCACCAGCGATCGCGGCTCACGCATGATCTCGAGCACCGTGTCCTGGTTCTCGTTGGCCAGCGGCACCATGTAGAGCGTGTCCAGCGCCTGCTCGACGCCGACGTCGATCATCGTCTTGACCGGGTCTTCTTCGCGCTCGCGAGCGACCTCGCCCAGCCGCCGGTTGGGCGTGCCGTCGACGTGATCAAGGATGAACACCCAGTCCCAGTCCGACGGCTTGCGCGCCTGCGCCGGCATCACCGTCGAGAAGTCCTCTTCCTCGGTGTTGGCGATGTGCACGAGCTGCTCCACGACATCCGGGTCCTGCAGCAGCGTCATCTGCTCGTCCAGCGGCAGCTTGCGGATGTCGCGCCACATCGAGAGCCGGTCGAAGGGCATCTCCGTGCGCCACGACCAGTTCGTGCAGAGCTCGCGCGAGTGGGCCTGGCCGAACATCCTACCGCCTTCGCCCGCGGCTTCCCGGGCACGATCGAAGAAGCGTTTCCAGGTGCCCGGCTCCGCCCGGCGACTGTGCAGCGCCGGGAAGAACATCGGCCGGCCCGAATCGATCGCCAGGTCGCGGAAGCGGCGCTCGTAGTGGTTCGGATCGTCCGGGTCCTGGCCCATCGTCGGCTCGCCGCTGATCTCCACCACCCCGCGATTAATCTCGCTGAGGGCCATGACCAGTTGCCGAACCTCGTCCCAGCTCGCCAGCCGCGACGGCACCGGCGCGCCCTCGCGCGTCTTGTGCGCCGGCGAGCGAGTCGTCGAGAGTCCCATCCCGCCGGCCTGCACGCCCTCCTTGAGGATCTCGGCCATCTGACCAATCTCATCGTCCGAGGCCGGGTCCGTAAACGCCCGCTCGCGCATCACGTAGGTGCGCAGCGCCGTGTGACCCACATAGCCGCCGTAGTTCAGCCCCTTGGGCTTGTCCTGCAGGAACTGCATGAACTCAGGGAACGTTTGCCAGGTCCAGTCGACGCCCACCCGCTGTGCTGCGGCGGGAATATCCTCGACCGCCTCCAGCGTGCGCATCAGGATGTCCTGGTCGTCGGGATGACAGGGCGCCAGCGTGAATCCGCAGTTGCCCATGATCACCGAGGTCACGCCGTGGTAGCAGCTCGAGGTGCCGTACGGATCCCAGGAGATCTGCGCGTCGAAGTGCGTGTGTCCGTCGATGAAGCCCGGCGAGACGATCAGCCCGCGGGCATCGACCTCCTCTGCGCCCCGCTCCGGAATCCGCCCAATCGAGGCAATCCGGTCGCCCTCAATGGCAATGTCCGCCTGGTACCGAGGAGCCCCCGAACCATCCACAATGGTCCCGCCCCGGATCACGATGTCGTAGGTCATGCTCAACTCAATCCATCCAACGCTCAGGTTCAGCCCATGCTAACCAATCCCGCCCAAACACCATCTCCCCCGCTACGCGGGAGCGGCAGCTCTTCCCTCTCCCCCCGCTCCGCGGGGGGAGATGTCACGTAGTGACAGAGGGGGGCACGCCCCACGCAAACGCTCAGCTACCCTCCGTCACGACAGACCACCACCACGGGAGGAGAGCCGCCCCATGGTCAACCGCTCACCCCTGATCCTGCCGCCCGGCGCCGTCCCATCCGCGCCGACACCCTCGCCATCCGGCCCGCCCTTCGACCGCAACTTCTTCGAGTCAGTGCTGCCCAGCGCGATCCAGTCCTACTGCACCCAGGTCGCCTGCACGATGCCGCTGGTCCAGGTCTTCACCGCCGACAGCGCGCGCCACTACATCCGAGCGATCTCCGGCGTCAGCGACCAGTGGGTCGCACTGCACACCCAAGAAGAGGCGAACGAGGAGCCGGTCCAGGTCTTTATCCCCTACGTCACCATCATCCGAGTCGAGATCCACCCCGACCTCAGCCCCGACCTCCGCCGCTTCGGCTTCATCACCGACGCTGCAGAGGCCGAGCAGTCCGATTAGCGAAGTGCCGGCGCGCCGCTAGCCCTCCAAGATCGTCGTCCCCGCGAAGGCGGGGACCCATTCAGCACCAGAGATCCGAATGCCAACCAAGCACGACCTCGAACACCTGCTCAACGGCGAACTGTCCAAACTGCTCACCGACGCCGGTGTCCCCGCCGAGGCCGAGGTCAAGCAGGGCAACCGCCGACTCGACATCCTCGCCGACGTGGACGGCCTCCGCGTGGTGCTCGAAGCCGAGACCGGGTTCGACAAGCAAGCCCAGGCGATCAAAGACGCCGACGCCCGTTTCAAGCAGGGCTTGACCACGCTTGCATTCGCCGTCTGCTATCCGGCTGGCGCGACCGTCGACAGCCTCGGCGACGCTGAACTGCAATGGTTGCCGCGAACCGCTGAGTCCTCCGGCAAGCCCGCGCCAAGCGGCGACTGGTCCGGCGGCTCGGTACGGCAGCTCGCCGAGGCCGTACGTCAGGCGCCCAACTCTGTTGCCGACGCAGACAGGGCCGCACAGATGCTCTCCGAGGGGCTCGATGCCGCAGTACAGGGACTCGGAACTCCGGTGCGCATGGCGCTTGCCCAGAAGCTGGACCTGCCGCGAGGCAAGCAAACAGCCCAGGACGACGGATACTTCACCGCCGCCAAGCGCGGAATGCTGGTCGTGGCGATGGCGATGCTCTTTCATCACCGCGTCCACGAGCACTTGCCGCCGCTTCGCCCTGAGGAACACCCCGGCGACTGGCCGCCACTGAGCGCCGCCGAGTGCGCACTCGAGCCCCAGGGGACGCCCCAGCGTTTCGGCGACGCATGGGCCGCGATCCTCAAGGTCGACTACAAGCCGGTCTTCGAGACTGCCCGTGTCGCGCTCTTCGCCCTTCCGACAACGCCGGATTCGGCGCTGGTGATCTTCCAGCTGGCGAAAGTGATCGAGGGCATCGCCTCCAGTCTGCACGGTATGCGTCACGACCTCCTGGGCCGCGTCTTCCACCGCGTCCTCGACACCGCCCGCTACGACGGCTCCTTCTACACCTCCACCGCTGCCGCGACCCTGCTGGCCGCGCTCGCGATCCGCGAAGAAGACTGCGACTGGTCCGATGTCGACGCCGTCGCCAAACTCCGCATCTGCGATCCCGCCTGCGGCACAGGCACCTTGCTCATGGCCGCCGCCGACCGTATTCGCGCGTTGCGCTCGACTGCTACCCCCCCCCCAACTTCGCACGATGAAGATGACGAAGCGGCATTAGCCCTTTGCCTGGTTGAAGATGTGCTCTGGGGCTATGACATCAACCTCACCGCCACGCACATGGCCGCCAGCGCTTTGGGCATGCTCTCGCCTCGGACGCAGTTCAACAAGATGCGCATCTACCGAACCTATCTCGGCGTCTATGGCGGGGTCCCCTACCTCGGCTCGCTGGAGTTCCTCGAAGGCCAGGCCCGCCTGATCGACTGGCCGCAACTGTCCTCACAGGTAGACGACGACAGTGCTGCCCAACCACCAGAACAGCCGCCGGCAATGGACCTGGTAATCATGAATCCGCCGTTTACAGTGGATCGCTTGCGACACAACCAGCTCGGGCCCAATGAGAAGAAATCGATGGGCGAGCGCGAACGCAGACTCTTCGACTCACTCGAGGCGGGCAGTGTTGTCGATATGACCGCGAGTAGCGGCGCGTTTGCCGTTCTTGCCGAGCACCTGTTGAAGGCCAAGAGTGGGAGCATTGCGATGGTGATGCCTGGCATGATCCCCACTGCACCATCTGGGGCTGGAATCCGGAAGTATCTCGCAGATCGCTTTCACATCGACACAATCGTTAGCTCTCATGATCCGCAGCGCATCTACTTCTCTGAGAACACAGATATAGGAGAGGTCCTGATCGTCTGCCGGCGATCCGACTCCAATACTCCAAAGCCGCCAACCCGTGTGGTCAATCTTGTTCGGAATCCGAGCACACCGATTGAAGCACTCAATGTCCTGAGCCAGATGCGGGGCGGAGCGAGCAGCGACTTGACCGAGCAGCTCGTCGACGCGGTGCGAATGGGGATCGGCGATTGGAATGCCGTCAATTTCCTGTCGCCGTTTCTCACCGACGCCTTCCGCTCCCTGGCGGACGCCGCAACCCCTCTTTTGACTCTGTCGGATATCGCAGAAATCGGACCGCACCGGCGTCGTCCTCACGAGGCATTCAGTCGATCTGACTTGCCGACTTCGTCAGGTCGCCAGGCACTGTGGTTTCACAAAACGGACATCACCCAGTCGATGAGGGCCAAACCCGACTCACACTTGGAACAGAAGGAGGGCAAACGGAGCATGGCGGATCGCTATTGGGAGCAGCGAAGCCGACTTCTGATCGCGAACCGGCTTTGGCTCCCTTCAGCGCGAGTCGGAGCAGTACTGCTCGATTACGCCGTATTGGGTTCGCTATGGACACCGTGCCGCACACACGACGGAAACCTATCTACGATGAAGGCGCTAGCCGTCTATCTCAACTCCACCGTCGGCATCCTCAGCCTGCTCGGAGGCCGCGACAACCGCAAGCCGTCTTACCCGCAGTTCTCGCTCGACACCCTGCGCTCCCTGCGGGTCCCCGACTTCGCCGCGCTCGGCAACGACGCCCGAGATGCGCTCGCCGCGACCTACGACCGACTCCAGGACGAAGTCCTGCTCCCACTCCCACAGATGAACGAAGATCCCGTGCGCAAGCAGTTGGACGACGCCGTAATCGCAGCTCAAGACCTTGACCCCGAATGGGTCGCCAAAATCCGCCAGGCCCTCTCAGAGGAACCATCCGTGACGAATCGGCGCTTTGGAACCTAGGCAACAGTTCGTCAACCGGGCCTCTGCTTTTTCTCCTTTACTGGCTGAAGTCATTGCCGAGCGTCCGTTATGGCGAGTAGACTGGCACATGAAACATACGTTTCAGGCACGGAGAACTGAGATGGCCACACAGAATCCCGGTGAGAAGCCGAACAGGCCTGGCGAATATCGCGAGGTCGGACCCCGTGGGGGCAGGGTGCCGAGTGCGCGGGATGCAACAGTGAAGCGGGGAAGCAAGAAGTTGCCCCCGACGCAGCAAACGGGATGGAAGTGGAAGTGGACGGGACCGCCCAATCCCTAGCTGCACTGTTTGACTCCAAACGAATCGCCGAGGCGCCTGGCTGAGGCTGCACAGACAGTGCGAGCGTGCCACCTCGCCGTGGCTTAGTTAACGCTCGACGACACAGACCGACTATCTCGGATGCCGCAGACCATCCGCCTGGCTACCGCAATCATCCTCGCCGGACTCGCCATCGCTACGGATTGATCATCGCCTTCGCCTAAATCGCGTTCTTCTCGTGCGGGGTGACGATGATCTTGCAGTGCTCCTCGGGCTGGCCGAGGGTCTCGAAGGCGGCCTCGACACCGTCGAGACTGACCTTTCCGGTGATGATTGGCTTCGGGTCGATTGAGCCGCCGGCGATGCCGTCCAGCGCCTCCGCGAACTCCTGAGGCGTGTAGCCGAGCACGAACTTGAGCGCCAACTCCTTCTCGATACCGGCCATCGGCGTGATCGTGTCGTCCTGCATGCAGACCCCGACCACCACGATACGGCCGCCGCGCTGCGGCGCTTCGCGCATCGTCATCGCGATCGTCCCACGGACGCCGATCGCGTCGAACATCACGACGTCCGAGCCGTCCTGGTAGCCCTGACCGCGCAGCGCCTCCATCGGCGGCGTCTCGCGCGGGTCGACCACGATGTCGGCGCCCATGATCCCGGCCAGCTCGCGGCGGCGCGGCGAGAAGTCGGAGGCGATAATCGTGCCCGCGCCCTCGTTGCGCAGGCTGGCGATCGTCGCCAGGCCGACCGGTCCGCAGCCATAGACCACGGCCGGCTCGCCGCCCGTGAACTGCCCCGCGCGCACCGCGTGCAGACCGACGGCCATCGGCTCGGTCGTCGCCGCTTCCTCGGTCGAGACGTGGTCCGGCACAGGCAGCACCATCCCCGCGTCGAGCACCATGTACTCGCTGTAGCCGCCCGGATAGACGTTGCTGTACGCGCCCTTGCTGGGCACCGACGTGATCCGCGAGCCGACCGGCAGGCGTTCGGGCGTGTTCGGGCCGTAGCCGACGATCTCGCAGCAGAACTCGTGGCCCATCACGATGTCGCGCAAGAAGTCGGGCGCGAACTGCGCGTTGCCCGACTGCGATGATCCCCGCATCATCTCCTCGCCGTAGAGCATGAAGTGCAGGTCCGACCCGCAGATGCCGCAGGCCAGGTTCTTGACCAGCACCTCGCCCTCGGCCGGTTCCGGTCGTGCGATCTCGACCATTCGTAGTTGTCCGCTGCGCGCCGCCACTGCTCGCATGACCGGCTCCTCTCCAGGTTCAGCACTCTGGTGTGGTGCGTCTCGGACAAAGGCTAGCCGCTAGCCTGACCACAGGCCGAAGAGAAGCAGGGGGTACAACGATGGCCGACTTCGACGCGCTGCAACGCGCCTATCGAGCTACCGACGGTTGGCTCCATCTCACGATCACGACCGACGAGGAATGGCGGCGTCTGCGCGACACGCTGGGCGAGGCGGCGCTGGCCGACCACATGTGGGACCACCACGAGCGTCACCCGGCCGACGGCGAGGCCTACCTGCCCCAGTTCCAGCTCCAGGTCGAGGACGATCCCCGCTTCGCCACTGCCGAACTGCGCAGGGAGCACGCGGCGGAACTCTCCACCGTCATCACCGAGGCGTTGCGCAACCGCACCCAGCGGGAGTGGGCCGACCTGTTCACCGCTCGCGGCGTCCCCCATGAAGTCCGCAAACCGGCGCAGCCGTCGGCATCATTGGCGCGAGGAGGCGGCGCGTGACCACCATCAGCAGGTATACCTCCGGCCTCGTCGACGCCAAGCTGCGCGAGCTGATCATCTATCTCTGCGAACGCCGGATCACGGCCCGCTCGTTCGGAACCAGCCAGTTGAACACGCTGCTCTGCCTGAGCGACTTCCTGCACTACCGCCGCCACGGCGAGTCGATCACCGGGGCCGATTATGTCGTCGCCGAGCACGGACCCTGGCTGGTCAAGTTTGAGCTCTACCTGGACCCGCTGCTCGACGACGGCAGCATCGTGATCCAGCCGTCCGACCTGGGCGGCTACACGCAGTACCGCCCGATGGCGCTCGCCAGCGCGGACCTGTTCGGCTTCAACGGCGCGGAGATCGCGTCCGCCGAGCAGATCCTGCGCGCCACCGAGGGTCAATCCGCATCCGAACTCGGCGACCTCGCCCACTCGCTCACGCATTGGCGAGACGGCGACCTCGGCTCACCGCTGCCCTACGATCTGGCAGTCGGCGACTGACGCGAGATCGGTAAGCTTCGCTAAGCAACCCGTCTCAGTAAATGGCATTGCGCCGGCAAGGAGCACCTCGTGAAAACACTGATCATGGAAATCATCACGCTGGTCGTGTTCTGGCCGCTGCGGATCGTCTCGCGGCTGTTCGGTCGGCGGGCCAACGCCCGCGTGCGCGAATGGCAGGACAACACCTGGACCTGGTGGCTAGGCGCGGCGGCGGTCGGCTACATGGCCAGTGACCACTACACCGGCGACGGCGGACAGAGCATCAGCGGTCTCGACCACGGTCACTTCGACGGCGGGCACGATGCCGGAGGCGGCTTCGACGGCGGCGGGTTCGGCGGTGACATCGGCGGGATCGGCGGCATCTAGCCTTCGTGGCAGTACGATGACCTCCATGACCCACCAATCTGAGAATGCCGATTGAATGTTGCTCAACAGGGCCAAGTCGGACGTACAGGCGAGCTGGCTGCGCCTATTGGAGGACATGCCGATGGGTGAGGTTCACGTGCCGGTCAGGATCACCAATCCGTATGATCCGACTCGCTTCTGGGATGGCACGTTCCTCGTCGACAGCGGCGCGACCAGTTCCCATGTGCCGACGACTGTGCTTGAGTCGATCGGCATCCAGCCAACCGGCGTGCGCGAAGTCTGGCTCGCAGACAATCGACCAGTTCGCCGCTTGTTTAGCTTTGCTGGATTCACCGTCCTCGAGCAGACGGACTACGCTTCAGTCTTCTTCGCCGACGACAGCGTCGAGCCGATCCTCGGGTTGACCGTGCTGGAATCAATGGGCTTCTTGATCGATCCAGCGAGGGAGCGCCTGCTTCCTCGCAGTGCCGTGACGGACTGAGCGCGAAGTTTCGGATTGTACGGCGAGACAGCGCTCAGTCCGCCTCTTCGTTGAGCCAGGACATCATCCCGCGCAGCTCGGCGCCGACCTCTTCGCTCTCGTGACGCGCGGCGCGGGCGCGGAGCTTGTCGAAGCCGGGGCGGCCGGTCTGGTTCTCCATGATCCACTCGCGCGCGAACGTGCCGTCCTGGATATCGGAGAGGATCTGCTTCATCCGCTGCTTGACCGAGTCGTCGATAATCTTCGGCCCGCGCGTCAGGTCCCCGTACTCGGCCGTGTCGGAGACTGAGTAGCGCATGTTGGCGAAGCCGCCCTCGTAGATCAGGTCGACGATCAGCTTGACCTCGTGGATCGTCTCGAAGTACGCCGATTCGGGCTGGTAGCCGGCCTCGACAAGCGTCTCAAAGCCCGCCTGCATCAGCGCCGTGATCCCGCCGCAGAGGACGGACTGCTCGCCGAACAGGTCGGTCTCGGTTTCCTCAAGGAATGTGGTCTCAAGTACGCCGGCACGGGTGCCGCCGATGCCCTTGGCGTAGGCCAGTGCAACCTCCGTGGCCGTCTCCGAGGCGTCCTGGTGGATTGCCAGCAGCGCCGGCACGCCGCCGCCTTCCTCAAAGACGCGGCGGACGAGGTGTCCCGGTCCCTTGGGCGCGATCATCGTCACGTCGACCTCGGGCGGGGGCATGACCTGGTTGAAGTGAATCGCGAATCCGTGCGCAAACATCAACGTCTTGCCTTCGGTCATCGAAGGCGCGATGTGCTGGTCGTAGATCTGCTTCTGCACGTGGTCGGGCGTCAGCACCATGACGATGTCCGCCGCCGCCGCTGCGTCGGCGACCGTGTCGACCTGCATGCCCGAGTCCTGCACCTTGTTCCAGCTTCGCGAGCCGGGGTAGAGACCGACGACCACATCGCAACCGGAATCGCGCAGGTTCAGCGCGTGCGCGTGACCCTGCGATCCGAATCCGATCACGGCGATCTTCTTGTCCTTGAGCAGATCAAGGTCGGCGTCGGCGTCGTAGTACATCTGGGCGGGCATGCGGAACTCCTGCGTTTGGGAATCAGACTTCTGTGTTCTCGACTGAGTGTAGGCGCGCGGTTCGTATCAGCTAGTCGCTGGCGAAGGGCAGGACGCCTTCAGGGCGCCGACCGAGCATCGCCCGAATCGCAGCCGCCGCCTGCTGCGAGTCCGAGATCGCGGGCGGCTTCGTCGTTTCCGTGCCGCGCCGCATCGCGACGCGACCGGTGCGCACCATTTCGAGAATGCCGAACTGCTCGAACATCCTCACGGCTGCGTCAACCTTGCCTTCATCGCCAAGCACCTGGATGATCAGCGCCTCTGCATGCACGTCAACGACATCGGCGCGGAACACTTCGACAACGTCCAGGACCTCACGCCGATTGAAGTTGCTCGCCGAAACCTTGATCAGCGCAAGCTCGCGGTCGAGCATCGGCGCGTAGGTGATGTCCTGCACCGAGACCACGTCGATCAGCTTGAACAGTTGTCGGCAGACCTGGTCGACCTGGTGGTCGTCGCCGTCAACGACGATCGTCATCCGGCTGAGGCCCGGCTCCTCGCAGTGACCGACGGTCAGCGACTCGATGTTGAATCCGCGCCGCCGAAACAGCGAAGCAACGCGAGCCAGCACGCCCGGCCGGTCTTCAACGTGCGCAACGATGGTGTTTCTGGAAGCCATCAGGGGATACTCCTCTGTTTCCCTACAGATCCTCAGCCGACTCGATCGTCTCGGAGAGTGCCGCGCCGGCGGGGACCATCGGCCAGACGTTCTCCTCGCGCTCGAGCTGGAAATCGATCACGACTGGTCCGTCGTAGCCTTCGAGGTCGCGGAAGAGCTGCATTGCTTCGGCCCGGGTCGTGGCGCGGACGCCGCGCACGCCGTAGGCCTCGGCCAGCTTGACGAAGTCGGGCTGGCCCAGATCAACCGAGTGGTAGTTGTGCTCATAGAACAGCTCCTGCCATTGGCGCACCATGCCCAGGAAGCCGTTGTTGAAGATCGCAAAGCGAACCGGCAGGTTGTGATCGGCAACCGTCTGCAACTCCTGCGAGGTCATCTGGAAGCCGCCGTCGCCGCAGATCGACCAGATCGGTTCCTGCTGCGCGAACTGGGCGCCCATGGCGGCCGGGACTTCGTAGCCCATCGTGCCGAGTCCGCCCGAGGTGACCCACTGGCGCTGCTTCGTGTAGGGGTAGTACTGCGCCGCCCACATCTGGTGTTGACCGACGCCGGTCACGATCGTCGAGTCGCCCTGCGTCGCCTCGGCCAGTGCCTGGACCAGCCAGGGACCGCTCAGCGCTGTGCCTTCCTCGATGTAATCGGTCGGATGTTGCGTCATGATCTGATCGATCTCGGCGCGCCACTCCGGGTGCCGGTTCAGTTCGATCTGCGGCAGCAGCCGCGATAGCGTCTCCTTGACATCGCCGTTAACTGGCGCGTGGGTGACGAAGTTCTTGCCGATCTCGGCAGGGTCGATGTCGATGTGGACAATCTTTGCGGTCGGGTTGAAGTCGCTGAAGCGACCCATCGCCCGATCGTCGAAGCGCATCCCGATTCCGATCACGACATCGGCGCGATCGGCGGCCATGTTCGCATAGAAGTGACCATGCATGCCCAGGAAGCCGTACGAGAGCTCGTGATCCTCGGGCATCCCGGAGATGCCGAGCAGGGTAGTCAGCACCGGCGTATCCGACAGCTCGGCAAACTTGACCAACTCTTCCTGCGCCTCCGACTGGACGACACCGTGCCCAGCGATGATGATCGGTTTCTTCGCCGCGTTGATCGTCTCCGCCGCCCTGTCGACCTCTTCCTCTCGCGGGACATCCATGATCGGGTAGCCGCGCAGCGAGACGCCCTGCGGGTAGCCGTCCCACTCGGCCTCCTCGATGAAGACGTCCTTGGGGATGTCTACGAGCACCGGCCCCTTGCGCCCGGTCGAGGCGATGTGGAATGCTTCCTTGACCGCCGGCGCGATCTCCGAGGCGCGCATCAGCAGATAGTTGTGCTTGGTGATCGGCAGGGTGATGCCGGTGATGTCGGCCTCCTGGAAGCCGTCGCGACCGATCAGGTCACGGGCGACGTTGCCGGTCAGCACGACCATCGGCACGGAATCCATATAGGCCGTCGTGATTCCGGTAACCAGGTTGGTCGCGCCGGGACCGGAGGTGGCGAGGCAGACGCCCGTGCGCCCGGCGACGCGCGCGTAGCCGTCGGCCGCGTGCGCGGCGGCCTGCTCGTGGCGGACCAGGACGTGCTTGATGTCGGGATACTCGCCCAGCGTGTTGTAGAGCGGCAGGACGACGCCGCCGGGGTAGCCGAAAAAGACTTCGACTCCCTCTGCCCGCAGGCATTCCATCAGGATTCGGGCGCCGGTCAGACGCATGTCGGTCTCCTCAACCGTGGCTCGGCCCAGTCTTCAAGCATTGTCTGCTCACGGTGCTGGCTGGGTCCGGTGTCTGAGTGGTCTGGGTCATTCGGCGCTTGGATGTCCGGCGATGTCGGCGGCGCTGGCTCCGTGCCCGTGCCCTGAGCGCCGGTCGCTCAGGCGCGGAACGCGCGGCCGCCGGATACAACGACAGGTACCCGGCAAAGCAGCCGCAATCCCCGGCTAATGCCGATGGGACGCACCAGTGTGCGCGCTGCTGGGATGTCGCGTGTGTCCATGTCCATCATGGTTGAGCACGAGCCTACTATGTCGAGCGCCGGCAGTCTGTTACCTCAATGATCACACTGGTCAATCAGGCGCCGGTCTTGGCTGCCTCGATCAGCATCTGATCGTATGCCAGCTCAAGTTCTTCGTAGTCGTTGTAGCGTTCCCGCAGTAGCTTGACCACTTCGCGTGAGGGGAAGAACCGCCTCGCCCACTCGCTGTCGTCTCGCAGGTCGTTCGGCTCGCCAGCCTCAGCGGTGACAATCATCTCGTAGCGCCGCGATCCGGGCTCAACCTTGTCCTGCAACTCCTTGGCGGTCATCTGTACTTGCGTGTGTTGAGACCAGTTGCCGACCGGCACTTGCCAGGTGTCCTCAACCACTGCGCCAATCGTCTGCGTCAGCGAGGCCCGGCGCGCTGCCTGATCCAATTCCGGATCCAGAGGCTCCGGGCGCGGCTCGATCTCGAACTCAAGAATCGGCAGCACCCAGGGTTGATGACGATCCCCATGGCGCACTAGCAGACAGCGATCGCCCCGCATGATGATCAGGAAAATGCGTTCGACCAGATCCGGCTCCGGCAACTCCTCGGTGCGATCCCGGTACTGCAGATACGCCTCGTCGACTAGCTTCTCCTGCTTCCACATCATGCGGCGCGGTTTGGGAATGAGCTTCGCCATCTCGGCTGGATCCATCATCGGATCGCCGGCGCCGCCGATACCTCCTCCAAGTGCCATGTTCTTGCCTTCCGCGATTTCTCGGTCTTGAACTTCAGCCTCTAGAGGCCGCAGTCTCAGTGTTGGCGACAGCGTGCGGCGCCTCCGACGTCCACACGTTGCGCCCGCGCTCCCCCGCGCTCATCCGCCCAACGCCGGGAAATGGATTGTGCACCGCGACCAACAGCGAGCGGTTCTTGATCGCATCGGCGACCACACGCTTCTTTGTTTCCAGATTGACCAACGGCAGCACATCGAACGCCGACAACCAGGCCGCGCGCTCCAACTGCACCTGATGCTGGATCATGTCGCCCAGGTACACCGCTGACTCGCCGCCGTTGGCAATCACGACTGACGCGTGCTCCGCCGTGTGCCCGGGCGTCTCGATCACGGTGATATCGGAGGTGACCTGTGTCTCACCCTCGATGAACTCGATCTGTCCCGCCGCTTCAACCGGCAGCAGATTCTCCGGCAGATAGGTGGCGCGCGTCCGCTCGTTTGGATGCATCGCATCTTCCCACTCGCCGCGCTGAATGTAGTAACGCGCGTTGGGGAATGTGACCGCCAGCTCTCCTTCGCCGTTCTCGATGGTGTTCCATCCAGTGTGGTCGTTGTGCAAATGCGTGTTGATCACGATGTCAACATCCGCCGGACGGACGCCGTTGCGAGCCAGGTCATCGATCAGCTTGCCATGGTCCGGTTCCCAGCCTCGACGCCGAGTCTGCTCGAAGTCCTTGTTGCCCTGGCCGGTCTCGATCAACACTGTTTTGCCGTCCGACTCCAGCAGTAGGCAATTGAGCGCCAGCGGTATCTGGTTGAGATCATTCGTCTCGCCGGTCACGCGCTGCCACATGACCTTGGGCACGAGCCCAAACACAGCCCCGGCGTCGAGCCAGATCACGCCGTCCGACAGCACGCGAACCTCGCGCGATCCGACCTGATAGATTGGCGTGGCACTCATGGCGTGACGTTATCACGCAACCGCGCCGACACTCTACGACCGCACGCCGCGAAGGGAACGCCAATGCCCGATTCGACCTCGTTGGAGCTGGAACCGTTCCGCCTGCGCATGCGCGGACTCTTGCCCGATCATCTCGGCATCCGACTCATTCACGCATCTCCCGAGCTGATGATCGGAGAGATTGATGTCACCCGCGAACTCTGCACCGCCCCCGGCTTGATGCACGGAGGCGCGATCATGGCGTTTGCCGACACCCTCGGCGCGCTCGGGACGATGGCCAACCTCGACGATCAATCGGGCACCACCACGATCGAGTCGAAGACCAACTTCTTCCGCGGCGGCGTCGAGGGCACCACGCTCAGGGGCGAGTGCCGCCCGATGCATCGTGGACGCCGCACCCAGGTCTGGCAGACCACCATCCTCAATCCAGAGGGCAAGCTCGTCGCCCAGGTCACCCAGACCCAGATGGTGCTGTAGTTCCGTCGGGCTGCAGCGCGATATGCTGCCCGACTGCACATCAGTCTGCGAGAAAGGGTGAGCACATGCGCTATCGCAAGCTGGGAAACACGGGACTTCGGGTCTCCGAGATCTGCCTGGGCACGATGACCTTCGGGTCCCGCACCGAGATGGACGAGGCGCACCGCATCCTCGATACCGCATTCGACGGCGGCGTCACTTTCCTCGACACTTCCGACGCCTATCCCGCAGGCAAGGCGGATGTCGGCGGCACCGAAGAGATCATCGGCAAGTGGCTCGCCGGCCGGCCGCGCGATCAGGTCATCGTGGCGACCAAGGGGTTCGGGCCCACCGGCCCCTTGCCGCACCAGCGCGGCAATTCGAGGCAGCACCTGCTCTCGGCGGTTGACGACTCGCTGCGGCGGCTGGGTACCGATTACATCGACCTCTATCAGCTGCATGGACCTGATCGCTCGACACCGATCGAAGAGACGATGCAGGCGCTCGACGACCTCGTGCGCTGGGGCAAGGTGCGTTACGTCGGAGCCTCAAACTTCCGCGCCTGGCAGCTCGGGCTGGCGCTCGGCGCATCAGACAAGCTGGGGATCACGCGATTCGTTTGCGATCAGCCGCGCTACAACATCCTCTGGCGCGACATCGAGAGCGACCTGCTGCCGCTCTGCCGCGACCAGGGCGTCGGCGTGATCTGCTTCAACCCGCTCGCGGGCGGCTTCCTCACCGGGCGCTACCGAGACATGTCGGAGCTGCAAGGCGACAACTGGTTCACCAACAGCCGGACCTCGCAGCTCTACCAAGGCCGCTACTGGGACGACATCCAGCGAGAACAGGTCGCGCGGCTGCAAGACTACTTCGCCGAGCGCGACCAGAGCATCACCCACGCGGCCATCTCCTGGGTGCTGGCGCAGGATGGCATCACGTCGGCCATCGTGGGCGCGTCCCGGACCGAGCAGATCGAGGACTCGCTGCGCTATGCAGAAGTCGAACTGACCGCCGAAGACCTCGAGTTCTGCGACCAGCCCTGGTTCCAGATCCCCAGACCGACTGATCCCGCAGTTGCGATGCGCTAGCTCCGCGCACAGTTCGGTGCGCCGCATCATCGCGTCGCGTCAAGACCAATCATTGCCCGGCCGCTGCCCTTGACCAGGCGCCCGCCCCAGGTCGTCGGCGGCGCCTGCGAAGCGTCCAGCCACTCGGACTTCGTAATCCTGAAGCCTGCCGACGATAGCGGGACACTCAGCGAACTGCGAACCGATGCCGGCGTCGGCGGATCGACGCCCTCCGGAGGCGCATCCGCGTTGAGCACGAAGCTTACTCGCGACCTCGGTCGACAGAGAAAGGACAACATCTCGGCAAGCAGATTGTCCCCCACGAGGATCATCCGCAGCAGCGCCGACCAGGGGAAGTACACAGTGACCCAATCGGCCGATTCGCGCAGCTCCGGCGGCAACGACTCGGCGCTCGCCGCGACGTAGAGCGCGTTGGGCGCGCCGCCGCGCGCGGGCTTGCGCTCGGCCAGCTTGGCCGCCTCGCGCAGCGCCTCGCGGTCGGCGTCGACGCCGACCGCCAGCACATTGTCATGCTCGCGCGCAAACCGACGCGGCCAGGCGCCGTCGCCGGTGCCCAGGTCCACCAACGTCGATGCGTACCGAGCGCGCAGCTCGTCGAACTCCGCCGCTTCCATGGTTCGCAGCCCGCGCCGGGTGATGATCTCCATAGCCACATGTTTGCGCAAGGTAGACTCTCGGCGGAACCCCCTCAGTCGTTCCGCGACAGCTCCCCCTGGAAGGGGGAGCGTGAGTGTTGACGAACAGGAGCCTCTCATGCCAACTCCCGCACGCGTGGTCTTTCTCCCCGAAGCAGACGAGCCCCTGGCCGTCGAACGCGTCGACCTGCCAGACCCCAGCGACTTCCAGGTAGTCGTGCGCCAGTTCGCGTCTGGCATCTGCCACTCGCAGTTGCACCAGATGCACAATCCGCGCAACGGCGACCAGATTCTCGGTCACGAGGCGACCGGCGAGGTGATCAAGGTCGGCTCGCAGGTGACCAACGTGCAGGTCGGCGACATCGTCTTCGTCACCTGGGTTCCGCGCAATCCCGACACCGCGACCCGAGAAGTCGACCCGGTCGTCGTCGAGCGCCCGAACGGCCGCACAGCGACCACACGCAACGTCTTCACCTGGGCAGACACGACGATCGCCGACGAGAAGTACATCGTCAAGGTCCCGCAGGACACGCGCCGCGATGTCACCTCGATCATCGGCTGCGCCGTGCTGACCGGCTCCGGCGCTGTCTACAACACCGCGGCCGTGCGCGAGGGCGACAGCGTGGTGATCTTCGGCGTCGGCGGGGTGGGACTCTCGGCTGTGGTCGCGGCCTCGGTCGTCAACGCCGACCCGATCATCGCCGTCGACCTGGATGACGAGAAGCTCGAGTTCGCTAAGCGCTTCGGCGCGACCCACGGCGTCAACGCCTCGGGCGGCGACGCCATCGAGCAGGTCCACGCGCTGACCCAGGGCGAAGGGCTGACCAGCTTCGGCGAGCCGATCTCGGGAGCCGATTTCGCCTTCGACTGCATCGGCCGCGAGGTCACAATGGGTCAAATCCTCCGCGCTGTACGTCCGGGCATCCTGGGCGCCGAGACCGGCGGCACGGCGGTGTTGGTCGGCGTGCCGCAATCGGGCGTGACCTTTAGCGAGGTCGACATGCGCGGCATGCTGATCAATGAAAAGAAGTACATCGGCTCGATCGGCGGCAGTTGCCATCCCGACCGCGATTTCCCGATGTTCCTCGCCTGGGCCGAGGACGGCGCGCTTGACCTCGACGCCATGGTAACCGAGCGCTTCACGATCGGCCAGATCAACGAGGCCACCACCGCCCTCGAACATGGCGAGATCTTCGGTCGAGCGATCATGGAGTTCGACGACTAGGCGCCCCAGCCGCTGCTCCACGTGTGTGCCCGCTCGGCTGCCCCGGCCCCTGCTTCACGCAGGGGCCCGTTCGGCTCCGCTAGGCCAGCAGCAGCGGAATCTCCATCTCCTCCGCCCGAAGCCCGGCGTGATACCCGTTGAGCGCTGAGACCTTGTTGCCCGCCTCGCCGTAGACGATCACATTCTTGGTCGCCGTCAGCGCCAGGTGACTGCCAATCCGTTCCGCCGCCAACGAGGTCATCGGCTCTGGACCGAAGAGCCGCATCTCCTCGGCCTCGGCGCGCGTGATCAACGCCCAGTCGCGTCCCCAGCGCTCGCGAAACTCTCCCTCGAATGCGGCCTCCCGACCTCGCTGCACGCAGAACATTGGCACCCGCGGCTCGCCATGCGGCGGCGTGTGCAGGTGGTCCAGCAGCGGATCATCGGGCAGAAACAGCGCCTTCTCCCTCGCCGAAACGTACAGCTCACCATGATCCGCGCTCACCGCGATGCGCGCGCGTCCGTCCAACTGCTCCGCGATTGCGCCCAGCGCCGTGTCCACGGCCTCGAGCGCCCGTCTCGTGGTCGACGCATTGGGTCCGTCCCGATGGGAAGCGGAGTCGACCATTGGCAGGTAGAGGTAGTGGATCCCCGGTTCGTCCTCTTCGACAATCCGTGAAACAACCGTTGCGGCAGCGTCGCGCAGGTGGTCGTATGGATCCGTGGGCGCGGAGCCTCGCTGGTAGCTGGTGAACTCGCTGTTGGAGATCGCCCGCGGATGATAGGTACGGAACCGACCTTCGATCGCCGCCATGCGCGACGGATAGGTGAACGCCTCGCTCGGTCGAATGCCGAACTCCTGGAGCTTGCGCTCGGAATCGCGCTCGACGAAGGGGAGAATGGTCGCGGTCAGGTCGTTGCGATGCAGATGCGTGTACCAGGCGGGCACGCCGTGCTGCGAGGGCCACGCGCCCGTCGCGAGCGTGGTCAGCGCCGCGGCGGTCGTCGAGGGAAAGACCGAGCGAAGCTGAATGCCCTCGGCCTCCGCCAGCAACCCGCCCGGGCTGGCAAGCTCATCGAAGACGCACCCGAGACCGTCGACCATCACGAACAGCAAGGGCCGATCGCGACCGATGCGCTCCGCCAGTTCTTGCGCCCTGCTGTCGTGATCCGAGAGCGGTACGCCGCCGATCGACGCAATCGCGCGAGACAGATCGACCGTTGACGGCGGCGCGTCGCCCTCACACGGATGCAACAACTCGCCGTCGAGGAACCAGCGTTCTACGCGTTCAACATCTGCGGAGGCCACGACAACGCCTTGCTAGCCGGCTGCGGCCTGCCGGGGCGGCCGACGGCCGCTAGATCTGAGAGTAGCCGGACCCCGGAGTCGTCACGCCGGTACCTGCAGGCGTCTTCTCGCCCATATCCCAGCCGAACTCCTTGAGGATCTCCTGGGAGTAGGTGACCCGGCCGGTGACCTTGTCAAGCGGCTCGGTGGCGAGCAGCAGCGCGGCCTGCGCCATGATCTCGACGCCCTCGGCCTCGGTCGGGTCGCGGCCTTCCATCAGTCGGTGGTGCACCACGCCCGGCGTCGGCACGATCTGCGACGGGCTGTAGCAGGTGACGGAGACGCCATACTGGTAGACCTCGGATGCCAGGCCCTGCGTGAAGCGCTCCAGCGCCGCCTTCTCCGCGCCGTACAGCGTGCCGCCCCCGCCCGCAGGGCCGTTGGTCTCGTCGTACGGGCCTCGGCCCGGGCCAATGGCCGCGGCTGATGAGACATTGACGATTGCTCCCGAGCCGCGCTCGATCATCCCGCCCTCATTGAGGCAGAGCTGGCTCATGTAGAACGGACCGTGGAAGTTGACCGCGGTCGAACGCAGCCAGCGGCGGACGGGGAAGTCCTTGACCGGGATGAAGTAGGTCAGCGCCGCGTTGTTGACCAGCACGTCAGGCTGGCCGTAGGTGTCGATCGTCTGCTGGACGATGCCGGCGCACTCTTCGTACTCGGAGACGTTGCCGGCCACCGCGGTCGCCTCGCCGCCGGCGTCTCGGATGTTCTTGATCGTCATCTCCAGCGAACCGGGCAGCGGGTGCGTGCCCTCCTGCACGGTGCGCGCGGTCGCGATCACCCTGGCGCCCTCCGCCGCGAAGCACTCGGCGATCGCCGCGCCAATGCCGCGGCTCGCCCCGGTCACGATGGCAACCTTGCCGTCCAACTTGCCCATGGCTGTCTCCAGTCTGCTGCTTGGTGTCTGGTCAGTGGATTCGAATGCATCATAGCGAAGCATTTCACAAACCCAGCCCGACTCGACCAGATTGCGTCGCGATAGCCTCTGCCCATGCAACGCCGCATGGAGCACCCCATGCAACACGTCGTCATCATCGGCGCCTCATTGGCCGGACTCAACGCGGCCGAGACCCTGCGCGCCGAGGGCTATGCCGGGCGGATTACGATGGTCGGCGAAGAACCGGAAGACCCCTACGACCGGCCGCCGCTCTCCAAGCAGATCCTGACCGGCGAGTGGGACGCAGACCGCCTGCCGTTGCGCTCACCCGGCGAACTCGCCGACCTCAACCTGGACCTACGAACCGGATGCCGCGCGGTTGGGCTCAACGCCGCAGACCGCGTCCTGCGCTTCGACCGGGGCGAGTCGCTGGAGTTCGACGGCCTGATCATCGCGACCGGCGCGCGGCCGATCTCACTCCCGTTCGGCAACGATCTCGAAGGCGTGCACACGCTTCGCAGCCAGGATGATGCCTTACGAATCCGCGGCGAACTCGAGACGAGCCAACGCGTCGCCGTCATCGGCGCAGGGTTCATCGGCGCAGAGGTCGCGTCATCTTCCCGAGCGCGGGGACTCGACGTGACCATGATCGAAGCGCTCAGCGCGCCCATGCTCGGTCCGCTGGGTGAAGAGCTAGCCGAGTGGGCAAAGACGCTCCACGCCGACGCCGGCGTCCGCATGCGCTTCAACGCCAGGGTCGCCGATCTGCTCGGCGACGGACGCGTCGAGGCCGTGCTGCTCGAAGACGGCTCGCGGATCGAGGCTGACACCGTCGTCGTCGGGATAGGCGTGCGACCCAACGTGGAGTGGTTGGCGGACTCCGGACTCACCATCGGCGACGGCGTGATCTGCGATCAATACTGTCGGGCCGCGCCGATGATCTACGCCGCCGGCGACGTCGCCCGCTGGCCCAACGGTCTGGTCGCGCACTTCCGCTATGCGAATCCGCAACGAACGATGCGCATCGAGCACTGGACCAATGCCGTCGAGCAGGGCATGGCCGCCGCCCGAAATCTGCTGCTGGAGAGCCGCGACGAGCCGCTCGAGGCCTTCGCGCCCGTGCCCTACTTCTGGTCCGATCAGCACGGACTGAGCATCATGGCCTCAGGCATCACATCCCCACGCGACGAATTCCGCCTGGTCCACGGCACGTTGGAATCGAACCGCTTCGCCGCCATCTACGGGCTACGCGGCTATCTGACCGGCGTCGTCGCCGTCGGTTGGCCGAGGATGCTGCGCCGCTACCAGGCGATGATCCGCGATCAGGTGACGTGGGAGGAAGCGCTGGAGACGGCGGCGGAAATCGAGCGCTAGCTCAGGAGTCGGTCTGCCAGTCAGCCGCGCGGCGGCCCCGGCGTTCCGCAAACGATGCGGCAGCATCAACAAGGACCTTCGCCGGGCCCAATCGGGACTGGAACTGGGTGTAGCTAGACTCCCCCCGCACGATGCGGCAGAACGCCGTCCAGAACCTGTCCGAACGTCGCAAAAGCTGCACATACGGCCACGGACACTGATGAAACAGCGCCTGCAATTGACGCGCCACGCGCAACTCCTGCTCGATCTCCGCCTCCACGCGGTCTCGATAGGCCGACAGATCCGATGCCCTACCTGATAGCAACTCGAGCGCGGCCTCCGCCGCCAACTGACCGCTGCGAATCGCATTGCCGATCCCCTCGCCCGACAACGGATCGATCAACCCGGCCGCATCTCCGACAAACACCACCCGACCGCTGACCAGCGCGCTGTCCGGATCGCGGAGCGGGAGATGGTGCCCCCGCAGCTCTGTCAGCGAGGCGCCGTCGAACGACTCGCAACTCGCGTAGCTCGACAGCTCATCCCGCAGCGTGGGCGCCGCAGCCGGGAATCCGCCCAACCCAACATTGCAGTGGTCGCCCTTGGGGAACACCCAGCCATACCCACCCGGCATCGAACCCAGTTCGAGCCCGACCGCGTCGCTCCAGCGCACGCCGGCCGGCTGAGCGGCCCGATCGGCGTTGCCCTCGAGCGCAACCGCTCCGCGCAGTCGCGGCAGTCCCAGCGAGCGCCTGACCACGCCGTTCGCGCCGTCGGCCGCGATGATCGCTTCGCCCTCGTGCGCGCCGCCGTTGGCCAGCGTCACCGTCCCGCCCTCAATCCTCCGCACCGGCGAGGCGTCGCGCAGGTCTGCTCCACGCGCTGTGGCCTGCTCAGCCATGTACGCGTCCAGCCGCGACCGCTGGGTCATGATCGCCAGCGGTTCCGGATACCGATGTTCGAACTCCCAGCGGCGCTTGTAGCGCACGCGGAACGCGTGAATCGTCTGCTCGGTGACCGCGTCGAGCGAATACGGCAGCATCCTGAGCGCAGACACGAGCACCCCGCCGCCGCACGGCTTGTCACGCGGGAAGCGCGCTCGATCCAGCAACAGCACATCGGCGCCCGCCGCCGCGAGATCGTAGGCCGCCGTCGACCCGCCCGGGCCGGCGCCGACGACTATGGCGTCCCAGCGTCTTGCCATCGGTCCCATGCCTTGTCGAAGACGGTCTTCAGTCCGGCCGCGATCGGCGCCGCGAAGCAGAAAATGATCGATTCAATCGGCTCGCCGAACGCAATCGCCAGGAAGGGCAACGGCGCGGCAACGAGGATAATGCCCAGCTCGGCAATCCGCGTGACGAGGTAGGTCAACCCGCCGACGACGAACGTCACCCCGAACTGCCAGGGCAGAAACGCGCCCGCCGCGCCCAGACCCGTCGCCGCCGCCCGGCCGCCATTGAAACGCAGGAAGATCGGCCACATGTGGCCAACCATGACAAGGCCCCCGGCCGCCATCCACCAGCCCAGCTCGAGCCCCCACCAGCGCGCGACCGAGACCGCCAGCAGCCCTTTGCCGATGTCGATCACGATGATTGCCGCGCCGAAGAAATGGCCCGCGCCCATCCGCGCCGCGTTCGCCGCGCCCACGTTGCCGTCGCCGACCTGCCGCAGATCCTGGCCCGTACGCCAGCGAAAGACAAGCCACGACACCGGGATCGATCCCAGCAGGTAGGCGATGACCAGCGTGATCGCCTCGGCCATCGGCCGCTCCCGAGTCAGTCGTTCGTGTAACTGTCTGTGTAGATGGGCGTCAACCACTGCGCGTAGGCATCGCGGTTGCCGATGATCGCGTCGAAGTACAGACGCTCAAGCTGCGCCGTGATCGGACCCGTCTCGCCGCCGTTGATCACCCGCCGGTCGACCGAAGAAATCGGCGTCACGTGTGCCGCCGTGCCGGTCATGAACACCTCATCCGCCAGCCACAACTCCGAGCGGTCCAGCGTGCGCTCGACCGTCGGGATGCCCAGTTCCTGCTCGGCCAACTCGACCACGGTGTTGCGCGTGATCCCGACCAGGATGTTGTCCGAGCTGGGCGGCGTGTAGATCACGCCGTCGTTGACGATGAAGATGTTCTCGCCCGAGCCCTCCGAGACGTGCCCGTCTTCGTTGAGCATGATCGCCTCGTCGAAACCGGCCGTCTCCGCCTCGGTCTTGGCCAGCGCCGAGTTGATGTACGCGCCCGTCACCTTGGCCCGCACCGGGATCGACTGGTCTTCGGTCCGCCGCCACGACGACGTGACCACGTGCACGCCGCCGGTCGTGTCCAGGTACGCGCCCCAGGGAATCAGGAAACAGAGAAAGTCCTCGGCCACGCCGTGCAGCCTCACGCCGAGCACTTCCGCCGACTTGTAGACCATCGGCCGGATGTAAACATCCTGCTTGAATCCGCTGCGCCGCACCAGATCGATGGTGATTTCGCAGAGCTCGTCGTCCGAGAGCGGCAGGTCCATCATCAGCGCGTGGGCCGACTTGCGCAGGCGCTCGTAGTGCTCGCGCATGCGGAACAGGTAGAGCTGCTCGTGCTCGGCGTTCCAGTTCGCGCGGATGCCCTCGAATACGGCCGTCCCATAGTGCAAGGCATGGGTCATGATGCTGATCTTGGCATCGGCCAGGGGCATCACCTCTCCCCTGAGGTAGGCCATCTCAGTGCCGGACATCGCGCGCTCCCGGATTTGCTCACCCTCATGCCCCAATCGCGAGGCACTCCCCGCCACGATACACGCGACCCCTCACGCCGACACAGACCGCGGTCGTCTCTTGCGCAATGCGTATTGAATCCGTCACCGGCTCGGCAGTCCTCGGCTCGACCGCGCTATCGGCGTCCCACATGCAGCGCCACTGCGCCCAGCGAGAGCCTCCGGTACGACACCTCCACCAGTCCCGCTGACTCCAACATCCGCGACAACTCATCCGCCGACGGATAGCCCGAGAGCGAGTTCGGCAGGTAGCGATACGCCGACCGGTCACCCGAGAGCAGGCCTGCCACGCGCGTCACGCCCTGCTCGAATCCCAGCCTGAGGACGTTGCCCCAGGCGGTCTCAGGCGGATGCGTGATGTCGAGGCCGACCAGCCGGCCGCCAGCTCTCAGCACGCGGGCCATCTCTACGAACGAGCCGGCGAGGTCGGGCAGATTGCGCATCACGAACGCCGAGGCGACCACGTCGAACGAGGCGTCGGCGAAGGGCAGTTGCAGCGCGTCGCCCTGCAGCCAGTCGATGCCGTCCGACCCGAACTTTTGCTCGGCCCGCGCCAGCATCGCTGCCGAGACATCGAGCCCGGTCACACGCGCCGCGCCCTGGCGTCGGAACTCGGCGCTCAGGTCGCCGGTCCCCGCGCCCAGATCCAGCACCGCCGCCGCCCGCGGCTGCGACGCCTCCACCGCCAGCCTGCGCCAGTGACCGTCGCGTCCGCCAGTCATCAGCCGATTCATGCGGTCATAGTGCGGCACCAGCCGACTGAACATCGACCCGATCGTCCGCGTGCGCTCCCCTGCTCTGGCCTGGTCAGACATGCTGATACAGTACTTAAACCGACCGACGCGTCGGATTTTTCTCGTCTTGGAGCGGCCGATGACGACCACGGCGCCACGACAGGCCCGCGCGATTGAGCGACGCGAGCACCTGCTCGACGCCGCCGCGCAGGTCTTTGCCCAGCGCGGTTACTCGGACGCCCAAATGGACGAAATCGCGGCCGCCGCCGACACGTCCAAGGGCGGCCTCTACTTCCACTTCCCCAACAAGGAAGCGCTGATCGCCGCCGTCATCGGCCGAGCCGGAGACATCCTGCGGCGGCGCGTGACTCGCGCCATGACCGCCGCCGGCGACGATCCCGTCGCTCGCGCCGAAGCCGCGCTCGCCACGCTGGTCAACACGCTCGCCGCGCATCGCTCGTTGGCCCGGGTCCTCGCCGCCGAGAGCCTCGGCAGCTCGACCACCGCCCGCGAATCTGTGGCCAAAATCGAAGACGAATACGTCGCGCTGATCGCCGACGAACTGCGGTCAGCCCTCGCGTCGGGACGCCTGTCCAACCTTGACGCTCCGCTCGATCCCGAGCTCACCGCCCGAGCCTGGGTTGGCATGGTCCGCTCCCTGCTCACCGCCTGGGCCGCCGGTCGCGTGTCGGCCCCGCTCGACCGCATCTATCCCGAACTCCGCCGGCTCATGCTGCGCAGCGCCGGCGTCCCGCTTGAATCGAATCACCTCGCCACGCACGCGAAGGAGTGAACTCCATGTCCCGACCCACCGTCACCGTCGAACGGACCGGCTTGCCCGACTGGCAGCGCTCGGGCGACTACGGCGACATCCACTACGACGTCGCCGAGGGCATCGCCAAGATCACCATCGCCCGACCCGAAGTCCGCAATGCCTTCCGACCCAAGACCCTGTTTGAGCTGCTGGACGCCTTCAAACGCGCCCACGAGGACATGACGGTCGGCGTGATCATCCTCACCGGCGAGGGCAAGGAGGCGTTCTGCTCCGGCGGCGACCAGCGCATCCGCGGCGACGGCGGCTATGTCGGCGACGACGGCGTGCCGCGACTCAACGTGCTCGACCTACACCGCTACATGCGCTCGATTCCCAAGCCCGTGATCGCGATGGTCGCCGGTTACGCGATCGGCGGCGGCAACGTGCTCGCCACCGTCTGCGACCTGACCTACGCCGCCGACAACGCCTGGTTCGGCCAGACCGGACCCAAGGTCGGCTCGTTCGATGCCGGCTACGGCACGATGCTGCTCGCCCGCCTCGTCGGCCACAAGAAGGCCGCCGAAATCTGGATGCAGTGCCGCCAGTACTCCGGCGCCGAGGCCGTCGACATGGGACTTGCCTGCGATGTCTTCCCAGTCGACGACCTCGAGCTCGAAGTGGTCAACCGCTGCCGCGAGATCCTCTGCATGTCGCCAACCGCGCTGCGGTTCATCAAGCGCGCGCTGGTCGCCGACACCGACGGCCTCTCCGGCATGCAAATGTTCGCCGGCGACTCGACCCTGCTCTACTACCTCTCCGAGGAAGCCAAGGAGGGCAAGAACGCGTTCCTCGAGAAGCGCAAGCCCGACTTCTCCAAGTACCCGCGCTTCCCCTAGCCGTCTCCTCTCTCCCCCCGCTCTGCGGGGGGAGATGCCGAAGGCAGAGGGGGCGCCGACAACGAATGGCCCAGTCAGAACCTGAATCACCCAGCAAACGCCGAGCCTGGCTGCTCGCGGTTCGGCCGCCGACCCTGCCGGCGGCGACTTCGAAGCCGGCCGATTCTTCCTCGCCCTGATCGGCGCGATCTTCATCCAGATCGTCGTCAACTTCGCCAATGATCTCTCCGACTTCCGCCGCGGCGCAGACACGCCGGACCGCCTCGGCCCGCCTCGAGCGGTCGCGCAGGGCTGGCTCTCGCAGAGGGAGATGACCGTCGGCATCAGCCTGGCAACTGCCGCCGCAATGATCGTAGGCGTCGTCCTGACGCTAATCGTCGGCTGGCCCATCCTGATCATCGGCGCGGCCGCCCTGATCGCCGCCGTCACCTATACCGGCGGACCCATGCCCTACGGCTACCGAGGTCTCGGCGACGCGATCTGCTTCCTCTTCTTCGGCTTCGTCGCCGTCATCGGCGCGGGTTATGTCCAGATCGAGGAACTGACCTGGGAGCTCGCCGCCGCCTCGGTGCCGGTCGGCTGTCTGGTCACCGCGATCCTCGTCGTCAACAACCTGCGCGACATCGGCACCGACCGCGCCAGCGGCAAGCGAACGCTGGCCGTGCTGATCGGCGAACGGAACACTCGCATCGAGTACGCCACGCTTGTCCTTGGGGCGTTCGTCAGCATCGCCATATTCACGCCCGTAGGTCTGCTGCCCCACTACTGCTTCATCGCATTCGCCGCGCTAGCACCTGGCATGAGGCTGACGCGTGAAATACTGAACGGCCGCTCAGGCGCTGCGCTCAATCCAATGCTCAAGCGGACGGCGCAGTTGCACCTGCTGGTCGGTGCGCTAATCGGTCTCGGCGGCGTGCTGGCGACGTTGTAACGGGAAGCCCGAATCAATGCCGATCTACCGACTCGACGCCTCGCAGACCCTCTCGACCGACATCGATACCGCCTGGGCATTCTTCTCCGACCCGCGCAACCTCGCCGCGATCACCCCGCCCGAGATGCAGTTTGAGATCACCGGCGACCCACCCCCTGATGTGCATCCCGGCCTGATCATCACGTACCGACTCACGCCGCTGCCGATGCTGCCCTTGCGCGTCTCCTGGGCCACCGAAATCACGCAGGTCGACGCGCCGCACTACTTCGCCGACGATCAGATCGCAGGACCATACGCGCTGTGGCGGCACGAACACCGCTTCCGGGAAGTGGACGGCAGCGTCCTGGCCACCGATCAGGTGCACTGGTCGCTGCCGCTCGATCCGCTCTCCACGCCGATCGCCCAACTCGCAGTCATCCCCCAGCTCCGCCGCATCTTCCGCTATCGGGCGCAAGTCTTGCGTGAGCGCTTCGGCAACACCGACCAGCTCTCGGCCACTCTGAACATTCGCGCACTCTAATCAGCCCTTGCTTCACGCACGGGCCCAGATTGACACTGACGCCACGTGTTCAATACCTTGCCCCAGAGACCGCCTGCCGATCGAGTCGTTGTGCAGGCCGTGACCGCGTTGATGAACGGAGCTGACCGTGAAGTTTGAGTTTTTCCACCTGATGCCCTATCGGGACCTGCCGCCCGACTTCGCCGAGACCAACAACTCGGTCTGGGTCGACGTTGACTCCAAGCTCTTCGACCCGGCCAAGGCCCACCAGATGTACAACGACGGCCTGGACGAGCTCGAGGCCGCCGCCGCCGCCGGCTATGACGGCATCTGCATCAACGAGCACCATCAGAACGCCTACGGCCTGATGCCGTCGCCCAACCTGATGGCCGCCAACCTCTGCCGGCGGACCAAGGACGTCGCCATCGTCGTGCTCGGCAACTCGATCGCGCTCTACAACCCGCCGACTCGCGTCGCCGAAGAGTTCGCAATGCTCGACTGCATCTCCGGCGGACGATTGGTCGCCGGCTTCCCCGTCGGCACGCCGATGGACGACTGCTTCTGCTACGGCGCCAACCCGTCGCACCTGCGCGACAAGTATTACGAGGCCGCCGACGTGATCACGCAGGCCTGGACGCGGCCCGAGGTCTTCTCCTACAACGGCCGCTACAACCAGCTCCGCTACATCAACATCTGGCCGCGACCGATCCAGCAGCCGCACCCGCCGGTCTGGATCCCGGGCGGCGGCTCGGTTGAGACCTGGGAATGGTGCGCCGAGCACAACTACGTCTACTGCTACCTCTCATACGGCGGCTACAAGGCCGGACAGAAGAACGTCGACGGATTCTGGCGCACGATGCAACAGCGCGAGAAGCCGCTCAACCCCTACCACGCCGGATTCCTCCAGCTCGTCGCCGTCGGCGAGACCGAGCAGGAAGTCGCCGACAAGTTCGGGCCGCACGCGGAGTACTTCTACAACAAGATGCTCCACATCGACCCGCGCTACGCCGACCCGCCCGGCTACCGCACCGTCCGCACCATCGAGCAGGGCTTCACCCGAAGCCAGGGCCTCAAGCCCGTCTTCGGCGACTCGAAGAAGTTCGAGGGCGAAAAGACCGCCGAGAAGATGGTCGAATCCAAGGCCAACTCGGAGATCACCTGGGCCGACCTGATTCGCGAGGGCAACATCGTCGCCGGCACGCCGAGCCAGGTCACCGAGCAGCTTGAAGAGGTCATCAAGACGCTCCACGTCGGACACCTGATGATCCTCAACCAGTTCGGCTCGATTCCGAAGGAACTGGCCATCCCCAACATCGAGATGACCGCCCAGCAGGTGCTGCCCAACCTCAAGCACATCTGGGACGACGAAGGCTGGGAAGACCACTGGTGGCCGCAAGGCCTCGAGGGCGGACAGGTACAGCCCGCCGCACTCTCCTTCTAACCGCCGTTCCCCCATCTCCCCCCGGGGGGGGGGGGGGGGGGGGGGGGGGGGGGGGGGGGGGGCGCGCGCCGGCGGGGGGGGGGGGGGGGGGCGGCGGGGGGGGGGGGGGGGGGGCGGGCGCCCGCGGCGGGGGGGGGGGGGGGGGGGGGGGGGGGGGGGGGGGTG
>VXQT01000010.1:86635-86880 GCA_009838915.1 Chloroflexota bacterium | reverse complement strand
TTTATTCGTGGGCTGGGTCTTTTGTTTATAAGTCACAGGCCCTCTACCGCCGCCTCACCGGCTGATACCCAGCCCCTGTGCCCACAGGGGCCTGCTCCCTTCACCCGGCCCCTGTGCCCACAGGGGCCCGCTCGGTTCCCTCTCCCCCCGCTCTGCGGGGGGAGATGCCGAAGGCAGAGGGGGGCGCCCGCTACCATGACCCCAAGACACACCACGCCGGCAAGCTCACCGCCCCAGGCATCGCC
>VXQT01000010.1:0-86625 GCA_009838915.1 Chloroflexota bacterium | reverse complement strand
TTGGGTTTTGTGGTTTTGTTTTTTGTTTTTTGTCTATGTTTCTGTGCGTGGGCGCGGGGGGGGGCCGGGGGGGGGCGGGGCCCCGGCCCCCCCCCCCCCCCCCCCCCCCCGCTACCATGACCCCATGACACCCCTCGCCGGCACTCTCACCGCCGCAGGCATCGCCGCCGCCTTCGTGGCCACCCTGATCAACCAGGACTCCACCGGCCTCTATATCGTCTGCGCGACCGTCGCCGCCGCTGGCCTGCTGCTGATGCTCCTGCACGTCGCCCGCGCCCGACGCAGCCCCGCCGCGCCCTGGTTCGCCCTTGCGCCGATGGCGATCGTGGTCGCCCTGCTCGGCATCGCGGCCTCCGGCGCCACCTGCGGAGTCGCCTGCATCGCCTGGGGAACCCCGGCCGCCGCCGCCACCCTCGCCGCCCCCGATATCCGAGGCTGGTTCACCCGCCGCCGCCCGCTCAAGCGCCTCTAGTTCGTCAGCCGCAGCTCGCGGTTCAGTTCCAGCTTGAGGAACCAGCGCCAGGTCGCCACGACCCCGACCAACAGCACGCCGGCCAGCACCGCAAAGGCGATTCCCAGGATCTGCCAGTCCGTCTCGACCTGGAATGGCGGCAGCACGGTGCGGCCCGACTCGTCGATCTCCAGGTAGGCCAGCAGCAACAGCGAGATGCGGTTGCCCAGCAGCACGCCCAGCACGAGACCGGTGCCGACGATGATCGCATACTCCAGGAAGAGCTGGATCAGGATGCTGGCATTGCCCACCCCGACCGTGCGCAGCAGCGCCATCTCCAACCGCCGCTGGCGCGCCGAGACGGCCATCGAGACCAGGAACGCCAGCGCCAGCAACAGCGAAATTGCGATGAACGCGACCAGCAGAATCCCCGAGCCGCCCGCCGTCGTCAGCGGATCGCGGCCGCTCTCGTCCAACCGCTGATCACGGTCGCTGATCTGTCCGAGCGAGTAGCGCGGTCGATTCAGCTCTGCCAACGCCGCCGCGCGCATCTCGGGGTCGTCGGCAATGTTCAGCCACGCCTCGTTCGGCGAGATCGACGGTCGCAAGCCGGTTACCGAGCCCATGTGGAACAGCGGATCGAAGTCGGCGATGATGAACGACTGCTCGTCAGGCCGCAGCGTGGGGAACAGCTCGACGATGCTCGCCACGCGCGCACTCAGGATCATCCGGTCCGTGCGCAGCGTGTATCGATCGCCGACCTCCAGCCGCTGCCGCTCGGCGAAGTCCTGGCTGATGATCGTCGGGACTGTGCAGCGGGTGTTGCTGCAGAACGCCGGATCGGCAACATGCGCCGCTCGAAGCCCCGGCGACTGTCCTACGCCGGGATAGAACGCCATCACATGCTCGCCGGAGATCGGCTCCGGGTCTTCCTCGAACTCGATTTCGTCGCCCGAGCCCCGTCGCTGAGCGAAATCGATCCAGCCTCGGTGTTCGAAGTCCTCGATGATCAGTTCCCGACCGTCCGGCTGAATCGCCGTGACCGCGTCGAAGTAAATCGTGGACGGCTCCGATGCGAAGAGACCCTGGGGTTCGCTCATCACGATGGCGTGCAGCGTGTACGGCGCCGTCGCGCCAAAGCTGACGATTTCGGATTGGAAGTCGATCTCCATCGCCGTCCAGGGCGTATCGCGCGGCGGCATCTCCAGTCCGCCGCCGGTGATGTACTTCCCGTCGCCGTCGCGGATACGGAACCAGAGCGATTGATCGGTCTCACCCGGTCCAATCCGCACCCAGACGCGGAGCGTCTCGGTGTCAGACGGAATTGGTATCCCGCGACCGACCGGTGGCACGTCGATCGCGCCGAGCAGTTCTTCTAGGCTCAACAGCGACAGATCCTCGCGGAACCACATCATCTCCAGCGCCGACTTGGGCTCAAGCCCCAGCAGCGTCACGCTCGAAGTGGTGCCCACGCTGCGACCCGCCGACACCTTGCCCCGATGCACCGAGGCGACTTCCTCGATCCCGTCGATCGGACCCAGCCGGGCACGCACCCCGTTCGCGGTCGAGTAGCCGCTCTCTCCGAGCGACACGCGGAACTCCACGCCGTTGTCGTACTCAATCCGCTCCTCCAACGAGAGCTCGACCGTGTCTGCATACGACGCGGCAAACGTGCCCAACGCCGCGCCCAGCATCAGCAGAATCGTCAACCGCGCCGCCGGACCGACCGTGCGGCTCACATAACGCAGCGTCGACGCAATCGATAGCGGGAAGCGGTCGTACGTCAGCCAGGCGAAGAACCTGTAGATGTACGGCAGGAACCGCAGGATTACGAGCGTCGCCGCCAACGCAAACAGGATGGGCGTGCTCAACAACAACGGATCCGCCGACAGGCCTCCCACGCTGTTGCGCTCGAACACCGTGCCCTTGAGGTCGGCCTCGAAGATCAATCCGACCGCCACCAGCACCAGCGCGACATCGAGGAAGTAGCGTTGCAGCGCGTTCGGTCCGGCCGGCCGCGACACGCCGCGCAGCCGCTCCGACAGCACCCGCGTCCGACTCGCGATCACCAGCGGCGCCAAGGTGAACAGCACGGCCACGATCGCACCCGCCGCCGAGAGCAGGAAGGCCATGTCTGTCAGCGTGGTTGGAATCGAATTGCCGCCTGTCAGCGGATCGAACACCGGCGTGTAGCCCAGCAGGCCGATCACGCCCATCGCAATGAACGGAGCGACGGCTGCCGCGACAATGGCGAGGATGATGCCCTCGATTGCCGTGTGCGAGATCACCTGCATGATCGATGCCCCGCGCGAGCGCATCGAGAACAACTCCTCACGGCGCTCCGCAACCTGCACGCCCGACACGATCACGACGTAGAACAGCGCGATTCCCACCACCTGGGCGAGCAACATCAGGATCGGCACCTGGGTGAAGTCGAGGTCTTTGACGAAGGACTCCAATCGAGCCTCGATTGGCGATCGCACCGCGCCGCCCACAGACCGCAGGTCCTCGCGCATCAAGTCGAACGCCGCACGCGTGTCGTCCAACACCGCGACGTTGAGCTGGTCCGTATCCAGCTCTGAGATCCAGGTCGTGTTGACCAGGTATCCGCTCATCACCGTCGGCATCACCGAATCGAAGGTCTCCGGCGGGACGATCAACGAGACCGTCTGCGGACGCGGCGGGCTCACGTATGCGCCGAACGTGATGTTGCGCGGCACGCGCTGCCAGAATGAACTCTCCACGTCGTCTGGCTCGATCAGACCGGTGATTTCTATCGGGATCAGCCGCTGGACCAACATCGTTGGCTCGCACGGAGGGCGCGGCGGCGGCGGCGGTCCGCCCGGCGGCGGGTCGGGCTCCCGGTCACACTCGTCCCAGCCGTCAACGATGTGCAGCTCCGACCCCACACCAACCCCATACGCCCGCGCGGCGCCGACGGGCATCGCCACTTCAATCCGCCCGGTCAGATTCGCGTCCGAAGTCAGCTCGGGAGGCTTCGGGAACCGGCCCTCGACTACGGTCAGGTGAGATTTCGCCTCGTCCAGCGTCGCAAAGAACGCAGTCGGCGGAATCACCTGGCCCTGGCGCAACGGCAGATCGATGCTCATGGGGATCGACGACTGGAATCGCAATCGTTGCGATTCGATCTCGCCGAACCGCTCGGCGATTGACTCCTCCGCGTAGCTCCGCGCCGACTCGTTCGGACCGCCGGCGATTGGCAAACTCCACAGGCTGGTCAGCATCTGCCGGCGCTCGGTCTGGTATTCGCGGAGGCTTAGGGTGAGCGAAAGGTCGGACACGGCGCGCGTGTAGATCGTGGTCGACGACATCAAGACCGCGGCGACGATGATCCCGGCCGCGATGACGAGCTGCAGCCGCCAGCTATCGCGCATCCGGCGCAGGACAAACGCAAGGACGGACCCAAGCGACTCCACCCAGACCCCCAGCCGCTTTCATCGCTCGCGTTCACGCCGTGAGATGAGCCCATGCAGCTCATACAGCCCGGCGCGATTCCGCCGTGATTTCGACAACGCCTAGTAGTCTACGAAGGCATCGCGGTCGAACATACCCCCAGCAGGCTGTTTGACTCTCCCTCCGCTCCGCGGGGGAAACACCGAAGGCAGAGTGGGGCGAACGCTTCGATCCAAAGAACGGTCGGCGCGAGGCAGCATGGGCGGCATCTTCAGTTCTCTTCCCACCGCGTTCCGCATCGCCGTGAGACGACTCAGCGGCAATCGCCGTCTGATGGCCGCGGTCGCCATCGGCGTGATCCTCGCCGTCGCCCTGATGTCCTCGACCTCGATCTACCGCAATGCGCTCCAGGACCTTGGCCTGCAGACCGATCTCCGCCGCGTCTCCGACGCAGAGCTCGACGTCCGCATTCTCAACGCCGCCCATGGCCTGTCAGGCGGACTGGCGGAGCACTCATTCGACGTCATCGATCGCCGTCTCAACATTCCCAGCGAGTACATCTCCGATGTCAAGAAGTCCCTCACCTCGGCCACGTTCTTTATGACCGAGGTCGGCGCGATTCCACCCGACGAAGACCCACGAGACCGCGCCCGAGTGCTCTGGTTCGAGGGCGTCCGGAGCCGGTTGGAACTGATTGATGGTCAATGGCCCGATCCCGCTCCCGCCGCCACTCTGGAGGAGCCGCCAATCATCGATGTTGCGATGGGTGCTGAGGTCGCGGCAGCCGGCGGCTTCACGCTCGGCGAGACCCGCGACATCCACGCCTCCTGGCGCGACGACGCGCTCCCGATCACGATCCGCCTCGTCGGCCTGATCAGTCCCATTGACTACACCGACCGCTACTGGGGCATCCGTCGGGACCACTTCCAGATCCCCGTAGAAAAGACCGACGCCTTCGCCTTCTTCGCCCCGCGCGAGACCGTGATCGAGGCGATGGCTGGGTATATGCCCGAGCTGCGGGCTCGACTCGAGGTACACGCCCAGATCGACCGCGCCGCCTTCGATGCAGACGAAGCGGGCCTCGCCGCCGTCCGCTTCCGCGCCGCATTTGAAGCCATCACCAAGGAGATCGAGCGCGCCCGTGTGGAAACCGAAATCGTCAACGTGCTCAACGACTACGAGACGAAGGAATTCTTCTCCTCAATCCCACTGCTGGTCCTTACCCTGCAGATTGTCGGCATCGTCCTGTTCTACCTCGTCCTCGTTTCCACCATGGTCGTCGAGCGTCAGTCGGCCGAGGTTGCCCTGCTCAAGTCGCGAGGCGCGGGACTCGGCCACATCATGTCAATCTCGACGCTTGAGGGACTCCTGCTCGTCGCGCTGGCGATGGGCCTCGGCCCGCTCGTGGCCCGCGAGGCGATCGCCTTGCTCGGATTCTCGCCCGCCTTCGAGGGACTTACCGGCGGCGCGCGTCTCAGCGTCGCACTCGACGGCGAGGTCTATATCTGGGCCGCGATCGGCGCCGCGCTCAGCTTCATCGCCCTGATCTGGCCGGCCTGGCGGTCCAACCGCGCCACCGTGGTCCACTATGCACGTTCCACCTCGCGGCCGGAAGACAAGCCCGTCTTCCAGCGCTACTACCTCGACCTGGTCGTCGTCGGCGTTGGGGCGCTGCTCTTTTTCCAGCTCCAGGAGTCCGGCTCGCTCGTCACCGAGGACCTGTTCGGAGGGCTGCAGCAAGACCCGCTACTGCTGATCGCCCCGGCCGTCTTTGTCGTCACCGTCGCGGTGCTCTTCTTGCGCCTCTTCCCGCTTCTGCTCAGGGTGTTTGGCGGCATCGCCCGCGTCCTCGGCGGGGCGTCGATGCAGATGGTCCTCTGGCATTTGACTCGCGCCCCGGTGCAGCCCGGACGCCTCGCCCTGCTTCTGATTATGGCGACGTCACTGGGCATGTTTGGTGGCACGTTCGGCGCCACACTGGACAAATCTTTCGACGACCGCGCCGCCTATCAGTCAGGCGCACAGCTACGCCTCGCCGATCTACGCAGCGCCGGCGCATCCGTGCAGATGATCGAAGCCGACCTCGCCGAAGCGCCCGGCGTTGCCGAATCATCCGTCGTCCTGCGCACCAACGCTTCCTTCTCCCGGGGCGCGCTCGATGTCACCGACGCCACGGTGCTTGGTGTCGATCCCAACTCATTCTCCGATGTCCTCTGGTACCGCGAGGATTTCGCCGTCGAGGACATCAGCTCGCTCGTCAGCCGCGCGACCGGTCCGGAGTTCGCCGTCGAAGAAATCCCGATTCCGGCCGAAGCCAACTTCGTCGGCATGTGGTTCTGGTTGCCGCAGACCAACGGTGTCATCAATCCCAGTTTGCGCCTGATTGATGTCGATGGCCGCTACCGCGACATCCAGCTCGTTGGTCTGCCACGCGGCCGAGGCTTCGGCATCGGCGCAGAGCAGCCAGAGGGCTGGCGCTTCCTCTACGGCGATCTGCGCCAGGGACCCGGCGCGCCGCATCTCGGACCGTGGTTCCTGCAGGGAATCTCGATCCGCACCGCCGGCTCGACCAACTTCTCCGGCACCGTGGGCTACGACGCCGTCCAGTACAGCGCCCAGACCGAGATTCCCGAGAACATCATCGAAGTCGGCTTCGACAACGGCGTCATCATCGAGAGCTTCGAACGCCAGGGTCGATGGACCGTGTTGACCGACACGACCCGCGACGGCCCCTTGCCCGACGACGCGCGCCTGACAGCCGAGCAGGCCTACGACGGTGATTTCGGCATGCGCTACGTCTGGAATCGCCAGGTTCGCACCGGACTGCCGCGAGGCGTCCGTCTCGCCGGTCCCGATGCCCCCGTGCCGGTCATCGTCAGCCGCGAGTTCCTCAGCGAAGCCTCGCTCGACGTAGGCGCCGTCGTTCGGCTCAACCTCTCCAGCGTCTATGTCCCGGTCGAGATCGTGGGCAGCTTCGATCTCTTCCCCACCTGGGATCCCGAGGGCGCTCGCTCACTGATCGTCGCCAATCGCGACTACCTCTTCTACCGCGTAAACCGCAATCCGGCCACGGTCGGCGCGCTCTCGCCCAACGAGGTCTGGATCGAACCGACCGGAGACGACGGCCTGCGCCAGCTCCGCACCTGGCTTGAGGTCACCCCGCCCTGGCGGCACGACGCCTTCGACGTCGACGCGATCCGGAACTTGCAGGACGAGGATCCCCTCGTCGCCGCCGGCTGGGAAGGCCTGCTCTTCCTCACCTTCATCGCCATCGTCCTGCTCGCCGCGCTCGGCTTCCTTGTCGCCTCCGTGCTCGTCGCCCAACAACAACAGGGCGAGTTCGCCGTCCTTAGAACGGTGGGCTTCTCCTTGCCTCAAGTGCTGTTGGTTGTGGGTATCGAGAAGATCCTGATCATCGCCGTGTCCATGGCGCTGGGCACGGCCGTCGGCCTCCAGCTCGGCACGATGATGCTCGAGTTCGTCGGCTTCGTCGAGACCGGCGAGACCGTCCTGCCGCCCTTCGTCACCGTCACCGACTGGGCCACCATCGGCGGCGCCTACAGCGTGCTCGGTCTCGTCTTCCTCGGCGCCATCGGCATCATCGTCGCCCTCTACATGCGCATGACAATCGGCCAGATCCTCCGCATCGGCGCCGACTAGCGGTCGTGCTGCTTTTCGCGGTTGGACTCGGACAACTCACGCTCGAGTCGCTGTTTCTGCTCCGCAAACTTCGCCAAGATTAGACCCCGTATCCAGTTGCTGTCAGAACGATTAGTGGCATCCGCCATCTTTCTGACGGCTGCCTTTTCCGATGGCTTCAGTCTGACATGCACACTTTCGGTGAGTTCTGCCATGGCTTGCTCCCTTCAGTCACATCAAGTGATCCCAATTCTCTCCACATGTCAGCTAAGCGCCACCACAGCGATTCCGCATAGGATTGCTCGTCTCCGCTTTGCACCGCCGATCTGCTCCATCCTCCGTTTGTCAGGGCGAGAAGGTGACCGCTCGACAAGACATTGAACAGGAGAGGCGAAGTCATGCCGTATCAGTTCAGGTGGGCAGCAGCGCTTGTGATACCACTCATCGCAGTGTGTGTTTTTGCCGCGAACGCTGACGCCGAAGCGCAACCAGTGAACGTGGCCAACCAACTTCCTCAAGAGCGTCTGGAGATCGATGTTCCCTTGCCCGTTGATTGCGACATCGTCTTCGATCACGAAGTGTGCGATTTCTTTTGTTACTACGTGACCAAGTACACCGTCGAGTGGGTACAGCTTCCGCCACCGCTTGACTACCTATGGGAAAAGCATGTCGTTTCCTGGGTTGAAGAACAATGTCAGCGGGTCTGCCACACGCCATGCCACTATAGAGTGATATTCATACCGTCCATCCATGGAGGCTTTTCAGTGTGGATCTGCGACTAGACCTAATCCGAGGTCGTTGTTCTCCGTCCCCGTAGCATCAATTGTTTTCGGACATCGGATGCTGCGGTCTCCACCGCGCCGCAGTGGCACTGACCGCCGCCACTGCGGCTACCCGCCGCCGCCCGCGCCACCAACGCCGCCACCCGCGCCCAGACGCTCCTCGACGACGCTGCGCTGCGGCGCGGGACGCGCCGCAAGGTCCAGCGGTCGAATCGCCGCTGCCACCGACGCCGCCGTCTGACGGACCGCCTCCTGCGCCATCCGCCGACCCTCCTCGACGATCCCGCCGTTGCGGATTACCGAGCGGATCCGCGGTAGCACCAGCACCGCGATCATGATCAGGGCAAAGATGATTCCCGGTCCGATCAGCAGAATCCGAATACTGATGTAGTCCGCCGCCAGCCCGTTCACCAGGATCATCACCGCCATGATCCCGCCCGCGAACATCATGTAGAGGCTCATCACCCGACCGCGGACGGCGTCGGGCAGCACGGCCTGGATCATGGCTGAAGTTAACGCCATGAACATCGCCTGGCTCGCCCCCGCCAATGCGCCGCCGACTAGCGCGATGACCATCGAGTCCGCAAAACCGACCCAGACCAACGACAGGCCAGAGAACACCCCTACCACGAGGAACACGCGGCCTCGGACCCGCCCCGCCGGCATCATCGAGAGCACAATCGTCGATGCGAACGCCCCGCCTCCGATCGCCATCAGCAGATAGCCGTATTCCGCTTGACCGCCGCCCAGGATCAAGTCCGCATACGCAGGCAGTAGCGAGAAGTCGAACGCCATCGTGAACATGCAGTGCAGCGAGACCATGATGATCATCAGCCGCACCGACGGCGCCTGGCCGAGATAGCGCAGCCCTACCCGCACGTTCTGCGCCGTGTCGCGCAGGATTCCGTGCGTACTGCCCGCGATCCCGCCGGTCGAGCGTGTCGTCATCCGCGACATCTGCAGGATCGACAGCGCCAGCAGCATCGCCGTCGCCACGAACACCCACTCCGCGCCGTAGTCCTTGATGATCGGACCCGCCACCGGGCCGATGACCTTGGAGCCGAACTGCATCATCGAGGCCATCGTCACGGCGCTCAACAGCGCGTGCATCTTGATCGTGTTGGGCAGCAGTGCCTGCTGGGCAGGCATCTCAGCCGAGCGGATAATGCCCGAAAACAGCGTGACCAGCACGAGGTTCCACATCGCGAGCTCGCCGGAGAAGGCGAGGTACGCGAGCACCAGCGCGCAGAGCGCCGCGCCGATGCGTGAGATGATCACGATCCGCGCGCGGTCGAAGCGGTCCGCCAGCGCCCCGCCGATCGGCGCCAGCACCCACGGACCGATCGCCGCAAAGGTCACGATCCCCGTCCCCGACGGGTTGCCCGTCAGGTCGTAAGCCAGCCAGCCCCGAGCGGTGATCATCGCCCACAACGAGATCGCCGAGAGCCCGGCCGCATAGAACATGCGCCGGTACTCGAGGTATGCCATCGCCGGGAAGACGCGTAACAGCAACCCAGGCTCTGCGGCGCCCGCCTCAACCCGTTGACTCATCAGCTACCGCCCAATTCGCTCAATCCACCGCATGGTACGGCTTGGCGAACGTTGCTGACCAGCCCTGAGGGTACGCTATCCGCGAGCAAGCCAACCGACCCAGCCGAAGCAGGCAACCCCAATGACCTCTCAAGACCACCTCCGCGAACGATCCAGCGTCCTCGTCGACGGCCCCAGCCGCGCCGCCGCACGCTCGCAGCTCTACTCCGTCGGCTTTGACGACGAGGCCCTCTCCAAACCGCTGGTCATGGTCGCCCACAACTGGATCGGCACCATGCCCTGCAACTTCTCGCACCGCGAGCTCGCACAGGACGTGATGCGCGGCATCCGCGAGGCCGGCGGCACGCCGATGGAGGTCAACACCGTCTCGATCTCCGACGGCATCACGATGGGCACCGAGGGCATGAAGGCCTCGCTTGTTTCCCGTGAGATCATCACCGACTCGATTGAGCTCTGCGCTGTCGGCTACGCATTCGACGCCGCCGTCGTGATCTGCGGCTGCGACAAGACGATCCCCGCCGCCGCCATGGCCATGGCCCGGATCAACATCCCCTCGGTCGCCCTCTACTCCGGCTCGATCGCCCCCGGACGCCACCACGACGGTCGCGACCTCACCATCCAGGACGTCTTCGAAGCCGTCGGCCAGCACTCGGCCGGCACGATCGACGACGATGAACTGCACCAGGTCGCGCTCAACGCATGCCCCGGCGCCGGCGCCTGCGGCGCGCAGTACACGGCCAACACCATGGCCACCACGCTCGAGTTCCTCGGTCTCTCGCCGATGGGCTCGGCCACGGTCGGCGCCACCGACCCGCGCAAACATAACGTCGGCGAGGCCGCCGGACAGCTTGTCATGGACGTGCTCCGCCGCGGCCTCAAGCCGCGCGACATCCTCACCCGCGAAGCCTTCGAGAACGGCATCGCCTGCGCCGCGTCGACCGGCGGTTCGACCAACGTCGTGCTGCACCTGCTCGCACTCGCCCGCGAGGCCGGCGTCGAACTCAGCATCGACGACTTCGACGAGATCTCCGAGCGCACACCCCTGATCGGCGACCTCCGCCCCGGCGGCCGCTACGTTGCGCTCGACATGGACCGCGCCGGCGGCACGCCGCTGCTGGCCAGGCGACTGCTCGAAGCCGACAAGCTCCACGGCGACGCTGTCACGGTCACCGGACAGACCATCGCCGAAGCTGCCGATGGCGCTGAAGAGACGCCCGGCCAGGACGTGATCCTGCCCGTCGACCAGGCGCTCAAGGAGACCGGCGGGCTCGTCATCCTCAAGGGCTCGCTCGCGCCGGAGGGCTGCGTCGTCAAGGTCGCCGGCTACGAGCGCCAGCTCCAGACCGGCCCCGCCCGAGTCTTCGAGCGCGAGGAAGACGCGATGGACGCCGTCACCCACAACCGGATCAACGCCGGCGACATCGTCGTCATTCGCTACGAGGGACCCAAAGGCGGACCCGGAATGCGCGAGATGCTCGGCGTCACCGCCGCCATCGTCGGCGCAGGCCTCGGAGAGTCCGTTGCCCTGCTCACCGACGGCCGCTTCTCAGGCGCTACCCGAGGGCTGATGGCTGGCCACGTCGCCCCCGAGGCGTTCGTCGGCGGCCCCATCGCCCTGGTCGAAGAGGGCGACCCGATCACTCTCGACATCGCCAACCGCCAGCTCAACCTCGACGTTGACGAGTCCGAACTCGCCCGACGCCGAGCCAACTGGTCCCCGCCGACCCCCAACTACGCCAACGGAGTCTTCGCCAAGTACGCCACCCTCGTCTCCGGAGCCGAACGCGGCGCAGTCACGAGCTAGCCGCTAATCCCTCTCCCCCCGCGGAGCGGGGGGAGATGCCGAAGGCAGAGGGGGGCACGCCGCCCGCGGCTGCGAAACTCTGCGCCAAGCAAGAGCTCACCACCCCCGACGCCGCCTCCTGCGACCGCCCGAACTCGACGCCGATGCCTTCAGCATCGCGACGAAGATCGCCCCAACCAGCTTGAACACCCCACCGATCAGGATCACCCACGGCGACTCCGCCGCCTCCCGACGCTGCTTCTGCTGCGCCCGCTTCGCTCGACGGTGATCCCACGGCTTGACCGAACCCTGCCGTCCCCAGACCCCCGCGCGCTCGCGCCTCGCGTAGCGCTCCGAGTCGTCGAAGCCCAGCTCCTCGCCGCCGTACTCCCGGTACCAGTAGGCCAGGCCCGACTCGACCATCGCGTGGTTCGCGGAATCCCTGACCGAACCGCCTTCCGGATACAGCACACCAACCAGCCGCTCATAGCGGTCGACATCCACCACCCGCAGCCGCCACTCGCGGCGGCTGCGCACGACGCGACGCAGATAGTCATGCGAGTCCCGACCCGACCGCTGATCCTTCTCCGGCGCGTCGATCCCGTACATCCGCACCGAACGCTCGTCGCCGTTGCGGAGCCGCACCTTGACGGAGTCCCCGTCAATCACCCGAACCACATGAACGGCATGATCCTCTGCCATGCCGCAGAGGATACCTGCGTTACCCTCCCCGCCATGACTCGACTACAGATCGCCCCCGACCTGTCTCTTGACGTCGCCGACCAGGGCGACGGCCCGTTGGTCGTCCTGATCGCTGGCGGCATGATGGACATGGACCAGTGGGCGCCGGTCGCCGAGGTCTTGGCCGACTCCTACCGCGTCGTCCGCTACGACCAGCGCGGAATCGGCGAATCGGATCAGCCCACAGAGGGTTACACCGTCGACCAGTTCGCCGAGGACGCGGTCAACCTGATCCGGACGCTCGACGCCGGGCCTGCCGTCCTGATCGGCAACTCGCTCGGCGGCACCGTCGCCATGGGCGCCGCCTTTGCCGCTCCAGAGCTGGTGCGCGGAATCGTCACCTGCGCCACCTCCGCAGGACCGAGCGGACCACCCACGCCGCCCGAGTCGATGCAGCACATGATGCGCGGCGCGCAACTCCCCGTTCCCCAGGCCGCGGCCGCGATGATGGACATCCTCTTCGCCACCGACTTCATCGACGAGCACCCGGACATGCTCGACGAGGCCGTCGAAAAGCGCAGCAAGGGCGCGCCGATGATCGCCACCCTCGGCCCGCTGCAGTCCGCTCTGATCTTCGACCCAATCGAGCGCCTCAAGACGCTCGGCATCCCCATGCTCGTCCTGCACGGCAAAGAAGACGTCCTCGTCCTCCCCGACCACGCCCAACTCCTCGCCGACGCCGCCGGCACTGAAGCTACGCTCATCCCCAACGCCGGCCACGCCCTGGTCGTTGAGCAGTCCGATGCAGTCGCCGACGCCCTGACTTTGTTCCTCGGCGGTCTCTGACTTCCCCTCTCCCCCCGCGCAAGCGGGGGAGATGCCGAAGGCAGAGGGGGGCTCCGTCCAGTCGAGCAGCCGCTCTCCCTAACGCCTCGCTATACCTCAAGCTCCGGACGCTGCATGATCCAGTCCGTCGACTGCTCATACGCGTGCGCCACCCGGCAGACCGTTGCCTCATCGAAATGCCGACCACCGATCATCAACCCGATCGGCAACCCGTTGCGGTCGTAGCCGCAGGGAATCGAGATCGCCGGAATCCCGGTCACGTCGTAGGGAGCGGTCAGCCGCGCCAGTTCCGCTGTCGGGTCGCCGTCCTTGATCGTCGGCGCAGTCCTCGAACAGGTCGGCGAAATCAGCACGTCCACCTCCTGCAAGACTTCAACCGTCTCGTCGATGAACTTGCGGCGCAGCCGCTGATCGTTGATGTACTCAACCGCAGACACCGCGAGGCCGGCTTCGATCCGCTCGAGGATGTCCCCGTACTCATCGCGGCGCTCATGCAGCCACTTGGCGTGATAGGCCGCCGCCTCCGCGATGATTGTCAGGCCGCGCGGGCGGCCCGTCTGCAGTGGCATCTCGACCTCGGTCACCGTCGCGCCCATGCTGCGCAGGTGGTCAACCGCGATCTCGCAATGCTCGACCACGTCATCCTCGCAGCCCTGCCAGAGCATCTGGCGCGGTATCCCAATCCGAATGCCGTCCACCCCCTCAACCAGCGTCTCGGTACAGTCTCCAACCGGCACGTCGGCGCTGCCGGGGTCCTCGGCGTCGTATCCCGCGATCGCGTTCAGCACCAGCCCGGCGTCTTCGACCGTCTTTGTCAGGGGACCGACATGATCCAGCGTCCACGACAGCGGCAGCACGCCGCGCCGCGACACGCGGCCGTACGTCCCCATCAGACCGGTCACGCCGCACAGGCTGGCGGGAATCCGGATGCTGCCGCCGGTGTCCGAGCCCAACGCTCCCAGTGACGAACCCACCGCTACCGACGCGCCCGATCCGCCGCTGCTTCCGCCCGGCACTTTCTCGAGATCCCACGGATTGCGGACCGCGCCGTAGTGCGGATTCGCGCTGGTCGTGCCGAAAGCGAACTCGTGCAGGTTGAGCTTGCCCGGCATCACCGCGCCTGCTTCCTTCAGCTTCGTGTAGACGACGGCGTCAGAGTCGGGAATGCGGTCGCGCAGGAAACCACCGCCTCCGGTGGTCGCGATGCCGGCCGTATCGACCAGGTCCTTGAGCGCCACCGGAATCCCCTGCAGCGGACCCAGGTCGCGCCCGTCCCGCAACAAGTCGTCCGCCGCCGATGCCTGCTCGCGCGCCAGCTCGGCCGTGACCGTGATGTACGCATTGAGCAGCGGTTCCGTCGACTCCAGCCTCGAGAGCACCGACTCGGTCAGCGCCAACGCCGTCAGCGACCCATCCCGCAGCGCGATTCCTGCCTCGACGATCGAGAGGTCATATGGCTCACGATGATCCATTTCAGTCCTCCGCTCCGCCGCGCAGATCGCCGACGTCGTAGCGCAGCCCTATTGCGGGCTCAGTTTCGCCCAGGTCGGGCAGCGGATCAGTCCGCAACGCGTTCTTCAGCGTGCGCGTCACGATTGGCAGCGCCCGCTCCAGATCCGCTTCGTTCGCAGACGCGCCGAGCGACTCGGCGAGCGCCGCCAGCGCCTCCAATGGTGAGTTGGCCATACCCGCTCCTCTCCCGCTCAAGTCTGCGCTAGATGATACGGGCGCGACCCCTATCCTGCCCCCATCGAGCCCTTATTCATGAACCCCGCGACGACGCAGTAAGGAGCCCAACCGATGGCCGATGAAGTCCTCTTCGACGTATCCGAACGAGTCGCCACGATCACCCTCAACCGTCCCGACAAGATGAACACGATCAACAGCGCTCTGGGTTCGCAACTGATCGAGTCGCTGGTCGAAGTGCGCAACAACGACGAGATCCGCTCGGCCGTGATCACCGGCGCCGGCGATCGCGCCTTCTGCGCCGGCGCCGACCTGACCCAGGGCGACGGTCCCGCCGCCTCGGCCGGCCCAGCCGGCCATTTCCCCACCAACGCCGCCGACCGCTTCGACGAGTTCGACGCCAAGAAACCGCTGATTGCGGCAATCAACGGTCACGCCCTCGGAGGCGGCTTCGAGATTGCACTCATCTGCGACCTGCGTATCGGCGCCGAGAACGCCCGCGCCCGACTCGGCCTGCCCGAGATCACGCTCGGCTTCTTCCCGCTCGCCGGCGGACCGATGCGCCTGCCCCGCGCCATTCCCCAGGCCTACGCCAACGAGATGCTGTACCTCGGCCGCCGCTTGAGCATGGAGGAAGCCCTGCAGTGGGGCGTCATCTCCCGCCTCGTGCCGCAGGACCAGCTCCTGCCGACCGCCCAGGAGATGGCCGCCCAGGTCGCCGGCTACGCCCCGATCGCCGTCCGCGCGATGAAGGAACTGATCAACGCCCAGGGAGACATGACCCTCGCCCAGGCCAACCGCTTCGGTGGCTCCCTCCGCTGGATCGTCGGCCAAACCGCCGACTCCAAGGAAGGTCCCCGAGCCTTCGCCGAAGGCCGCCAACCCGAGTTCAAGGGCGAGTGATCGAGACAGGACCCGACCGATGAGAAGCCAGGAATCGCTCAACGAACTCCGCTACCTCCGACGCATCCAGGAAGACGTCGAGGATCAGTGGCGCGCCCGACAACCCGACCTCGACCGTCTGCACCGCATCATGGCCCTGCTCTACACCAGCCACGGCCTGGTCTGGAAGTCGCAGGGTTGCAGCGGCTCAGGCGAGCACGACTTTTTCGCCAGCGAGATCGTCGATGACGCACTGCGCATCGAGCGCTCCAACCGCCACGCGCCGCACAAGGCCTTCAACAAGTTTGAGGAGTGGCGCTGCGAGGCTTGTAGCTGGGACCACAACGCCCTCTACACCCACTGGGCCACCAACGCGCCCGCCGGCGAGGGCTTCCAACCGGTCGACGCCATGAACGACCACCGAGCCATGCACGAGCGAGCCGAACAGGGTCTCGACCAACCCCTCCCCGAAGCCCTCGACATCCGCAACAACGCCGCCAGCATCCGCCTCGAGGCCAACGCCCGAATCGTCGATCGCCTCGCCCACTGGACCGCCCAGGGCCTCCTCAGCGACAACGTCGACGAACGCTACGCCGCTGAACTCACCGAACTAGTCGCACTGCCGGCCTGACCACCATGACCTACCTTCCCCTCGACCACCTCTTCGTCCTCGACCTCACCCGCGCACGGGCGGGACCTACTGCTACGCGACAGCTTGGCGACTGGGGCGCCGACGTGCTCAAGGTCGAGCAGCCGCCCGTGCCCGGCGAGCCCGAAGGCGTCACCGGCGGACGCGAGTCCTCCGACTTCCTCAACCTGCACCGCAACAAGCGCTCGCTGACCCTCAACCTCAAGGAGCCTGAGGCCGTCGAGATCTTCCTCTCCCTGGTCGAGCGCGCCGATGTCGTGGTCGAGAACTACCGCGCCGACGTCAAGCGACGACTCGGCATCGACTACGAGGCCTGCCGCGCGCGCAACCCGCGCATCGTCTACGGCTCGATCTCCGGATTCGGCCAGGACGGACCCTACGCCTGGCGCGCCGGCGTCGACCAGATTGCGCAGGGACTCGGCGGCATCATGTCCGTCAACGGACTGCCCGGATCCGGACCCGTCCGCGTCGGCATCCCGATCGCCGACCTGACCGCCGGCAACTTCCTCGCCCAGGCCATCCTCATCGCGCTGATCGAGCGCGAGCGCTCCGGCGAGGGCCAGTGGGTCCACACCTCGCTGCTCGAAGCCCAGATCGCCATGCTCGACCTCCAGGCCACCCGCTGGACGATCGACGGCGAGGTCCCGCCCCAGGCCGGCAACGACCACCCGACGCTGATGCCGACCGGCGTCTACGAGACTTCGGACGGACACATCAACATCGCCGCCTCGGGCGGCGTCATGTACGCCCGACTCTGCCGCGCCATCGAGGCCGAAGAGCTGATCGACCACCCCGACTACGCCTCCTCCGTCCGCCGCTCGAAGAACCGCGCCGCGCTCAACGAGGACATCAACCGGCGCACCCGCACCAACACCTCCGAGCACTGGATCCAGTGCCTCAACGAGGCCGGCGTCCCCTGCGGTCCGATCTACGACATCCCCGGCACCTTCGAGGACGAGCAGGTCAAGCACCTGGGCATCGCCCGCAAGGCCCCGCACCCCGAGCGCGGCGAGATCACTGTCGTCGGACAGCCGATCAACCTCGCCCGAACTCCGCAGCCCGACAGGATGCGCCTCGGCACTCCCGCCCTCGGCCAACACAACCACGAAGTCCTTACCGACCTCGGCTACACCCCCGAATCCATCGCCGACCTCAAAACCCGCGGCGTCATCTAGATCCCTCTCCCCCCGCCGTCAGGCGGGGGGAGATGCCGAAGGCAGAGGGGGGCCGCCCCCGGAGTTCAGGAGTCAGTCATGAAGCACCACATCTCCCTCGACACCGACAAGATGCTCGCCTGGTCCGAGGACGGCATCGGCTGGATGGTCTTCAACAACCCCGAGAAGCTCAACGCGATGGGCGTCGCCATGAACGCGGCCATCCCCACGATCATGCACAGCTTCCGCGACGACCCCGACGTCCGCGTCGTGGTCATGGCCGGCGCCGGCGACCGCGCCTTCGTCTCCGGCGCCGACATCTCGGAGTTCGAAGCCCAGCGCTCCAACCCCGAGACGATCAAGAAGTACGACGAGATCGGCGCCGCCGCCGGACGCGCCTACGGCGAGCTGGACAAGCCGATCATCGCCATGATCCAGGGCTTCTGCATGGGCGGCGGACTGCTCACCGCCCTGCGCGCCGATCTGCGCATCGCCTCCGACGACTCTCAGTTCGGCGTCCCCGCCGCCCGCCTCGGCCTCGGCTACGGCTACGGCGGCGTCAAGACCCTTTGCGACCTCGTCGGCTTCCCCGCCGCCCAGGAAATCCTGCTCACCGGCAAACGCTTCCCCGCCGCCGACGCCGCCCGCTGGGGCCTGGTCAACCGCGTCACCAGCCGCGAAGACCTCGAACCCACCGTCCACGAGCTCGCCGCCACCATCGCCCAGAACGCCCCCATGACCATTCGGGCCATCCGCCGAGCCATCCAGGAAATCCCCAAAGACCCCGACCACCGCAACCTCGACGAAGTCGACGCCCTCGTACAGGCCTGCTTCGCCTCAGCCGACTACAAGGAAGGCCGAACCGCCTTCATGGAGAAGCGCCGCCCAGTTTTCCAGGACGCATGAGTCCCAGTCTCTGCCTCACGCAGGGACCCGCTTCACGCCCCTCTCCCCCTCGCCGTCAGGCGGGGGGAGATGTCCCGTAGGGACAGAGGGGGGCTCCCCGCCTGCCGACTCGGTCGCTGGCCAGTTCAATGCTGTGACACTCTGACCTTGGGATTCAGCCAAGACATAACCACTTGATCATGAACCTGATCCAACCGGATACTTCCTCTGATCAGTCGCTCTGATTGAAGTAGGAGGACAGGCGAACATGGGCGAAGTCACTCCGCACTGGCGATTCGCCGAGATGACCCCAGCTCAGATCGCGGAAAACCCCGTCCAAGGAGAGTTCTTCACCTCCGCCGCCGATATGCCTGAACGCTTGGTCCGTGAAGCCATACAGAACTCGATGGACGCTGCCCTCGACGGCTAAACCGTCCGAGTAAGGTTCGCCTTTAGCGGACTCGACAACAGAGTGCCCACGCATCGCGCAACGGAATACCTGAATGGGCTGACAGACCACCTAGATGCGGTGGCGGTTGAACAGCCAGCGCGGCCCAGCGGGAACTCGGAAGTTTCTCAAGTCAACGACGAGACGCAAGCGGTCTATCGGGCCGCCAGACTGGTCGATCAGCCGCTCGAATGGCTCGTTGTTGAGGACTTCGGCACCCGTGGACTGACAGGCGACGTCAACGCGAACGGCGCCAACGAGCCGGGCAACAATTTCTGGGGCTTCTTCCGCCAGATCGGTATCAGCACCAAGGGCGAAGATGCCGCAGGCTCCTGGGGACTAGGAAAGTGGGTGTTCCCCGATGCGTCGCAAATCAACGCCTTTCTCGCGCTGACCAAGCGACCGGGCGAATCTGAATCACTGTTGATGGGCTTGGCAATACTCAAGACGCACGAGAAGGACGGCAGGCGCTATCCGGCTTATGGACACTATGCGGCTTCAGACCCCACCGTCGACAGCGAGTGGTTCCAACTCCCAATGCGCTCGAGCGACTCGTCCTTGTTCATCACCGCCGCCGCCGATGACTTTCGTCTCAAGCGCGCGGATCGTTCCGGTTTGTCCGTAATCATTCCGTATCCCAACGGCGACCTGACGCCGGCCTCGCTCGCCCGAGCCGTGATTACCCAGTACTTCTTACCCATCATGTTGGGCAGACTCGAGGTCACGATCGAGCATCCGGATGAAGACGACAGAGTCATCGATGCTGAACATATCGAAGAAGAGCTTGAGTGGATTGGTCCGTCGGAACGTGACGAAGAGTCCGAAGAGTCGATGCGTGGGCTCTTGGCCTTGGCTGGATGGGCCATTGACGTTGGTGATGAAGAGCGGATCAGAATCGCGCTGCCTCGAAACAAGGAGATTGAGCCGTCAAGCGGTACGGCAGAATTCGACCTGGAACAGCTGCGCCAACGGTTTCAAGCCGGCGAACGCCTGGCGTTTGAGCTGCGCTGCTCGGTGCAGGAGCGCTCTGACTCTGCTCCAACGGAGTCGCGATGCCATGTGTTCCTGGAACGCGCCGAGGAACTGCCGCAAGGACACGACTACTTCGTGCGCGGCAATCTGAGCATTCCTGAGATGGATCATCTTCTCGGGCACAAGGCGCGTGCGCTGCTTTTGGTTGAGGGCAGCTCCAAGCTGGGACATCTGCTGCGCGACTCGGAAGGGCCGGCGCACATCAAGTGGGATCCCCAAGCCGCACGCGTCAAGGAGAACTGGATGCAGGGCGCGCGCCAACGCGTCTACGACATTCGCCGCGCCCCGCTGCGAATCGTTCAGGCCCTGGTTGAGCGCCCTGTCGAGCGACAGCTTGACGCGCTCGCTGACCTCTTCCCGGCCGACATCGCCTCGCCGCGCGTGGCCGCCAACCGCTCCAACTCCAACAGCGCGTCGAGCGGCGCATCGCCTACTCCGCCCGGCGCCCTGCCATCGCCGGTTCGGCTGAGCAGAACGTCCGGCGGCTTTCGGCTACTGCCCAACGACAGGTATCCCGTGTCTGTCGTTGACTCCAGTTGGCGTGTCCGCTTTGCCTATGCCCTGGCACGGGGCAGCAAGAACCGCGCCTTCGCTCAGTTCGAGCAGGGCGTAAAGGACGACTCCCCGGACTTCTCAGTGCGGGACGGGATCAAGGTCGAAATCCAAGGCTGCCAGGCTCAAACGACCGCCGATAACGCATTTGAAGTCAGCATTGACGAGGATGCGTTCAGCGTCTCCGTCACGGGCTTCGATGCAAACCGCGACGTGCTCGTCGAGGTCGATCAGATCCAGGAATCCAGCCTTGTTGTCAACGACGATTTGGACGAGGTCGAGTAATGCTCCGACGCTTCAACGAAACGGGCCGCAAGACTATTGCCAGAGAACATGCATCCGTCCGAATTCGGCCATCTGAGGGCGATCAACCCACCTCGTTCAAGGTCGATTTCGAGTTGGAGGACTACAACTTCAGTCCGGACGCCGTGGTGCGCATCGAAGCCTGGCGTTCCAACATTGGCGAGCGGTGGGAAGCCGGAACCGTCCGTGACGTTGTCGAACGCGGCTATCTCGTGGATCAAATGAGAGAAGCGCCAATCACATCTCAGTTCCGAGTGGTCGTGGTTGAAGGAGATGGCACGGGCAAACTGTTGGGGGCCAGCGGGCCGATCAAGCCGAGACTGCCGGTCGAATCGTTGATCGCGCTGGAGCCACAAGACCTGGGTGCCGAGGTTTGGCGAGTCGATTTCGGCGACGGAGACCGCCCCACATTGCTGGTCAACAACCAGTTAGAGATGATGAGTGAGATAGTCCGCAATGACGCGCAGTTCCGTGCCTTGGTCATGCCGCAGGTGTTGCGCTCGGTGCTGACGCAGATCGTCTTCGTTGACGGCGCTGATCTCGATGACGAAGAAGATGGTTGGCACAAGGGTTGGTTCATCCTGGCGCAATCAGTCCATGGCGGACAGGTACCTAAGGTGACTGAGCGCGACGACCAGGCTCAGGCGGAGATTGCGCAAGACTGGATCGAGCAAGTAGTTTCGGCATTCTCGGAACAGAAAGTGCATGCTGCAGATCTGTACCGCGAAGTCCAACAGGCGGCAACATGACACGCGCCCGCGTTCTGACTCCCGTAGGCATGGACGCCGCGCGACAGTTCTTGGCAGAAGTCAGGGCGAATCCAACGATCGATGCGCTGCCGCCGGATGAGCTGCTCTTCGACAGCGTGCACACATACGGCTTACTCGATGCCCCTGACCTTCGTCGCGCGCCCCTGCGCACGCGACTCGAAGCGGCTGCCTATCTGACGCCTCAGCTAGCGCCCATCCACCAGCGCATCGCCGACGATGCGGGATTCTGGTCCTGGCTGGGTATGTACTTGTTCGCCGAGACGGCGCCACGGGATCCTGACGGGGTACTAAGATTGTCACCGCTAGACGAGACCTTTGTTGTGAACAGTGGGGAGTCTCGCTCCTATCAGCGACGCTATCGCCATTACTTGTGGTCTGCTTGGCGACTTCAGCAAGAGCATGGTGACTATGCGAGTTTCTTGCTTGCCGAGCGACTTAACAGTTTCGGTGACATCGCCGATCGGGTGTTCTCGTCCTCCAGACTGTTCAATGCTGGTGGCATCGTGCAGCTGATTCTCACGCTCTACACCGAAGGGAGTAAGCAGAAGCGTCAGTTTGGGCGTGCGCCGGGCGGCTTGCGCCACCTCATTCGCGTACTAGACCAGTTCGAACGTACTTACGACGTCTATGGCATGCCTTGCGACGCACTGCTGAGCATCCTGCCGAGCGAGTTCGATCGTTGGAAACCGGCTCAGCCATGACCAGGGCCCGCCGCCTCACACCAGAAGGAATCCGTCGAGCGCAAGACTTCCTGGATCAGTTGCGCGTCGACCCGTCAGTCGACCCATCGACGCCAGACGAGATTCTCTATGACCCTTTGTGCGCACGGCCATTTCTTGACGCTCCCGAAGTGAGTCACGTCCCCATGCGCACCCGACGTGACGCCGCCGAATACGTCGATTCGCTCAGCCCCTCGGTCACGGCCAGACTGGCGGACGACTGGGAGTTCTGGTCTTGGCTCGGCATGTACCATCTGCCCGACATCATCACTCCAGACCGGCGACAACGCGTGTCAGCAGTTCACGAAACGTTCATTGTCGGAGAGGACAATCTTGGGCAACGAGATAGACACCGCAATTACCTGTGGATCTCCTGGCGAATCGCATCACAATATGGCGAAGATGCTAGTTTCAGCCTAGATCGCGACATCATGGAGATTGGGGAGATCACTCGCCATGCAACTGAGTCAAGGCGGGTCTTCAACTCGGTCGCTGTCGCCCGACTGATCTGGGCGTTGTTCACGGACGGCGATCGGCTCAAGCGCGGCGCGGTCAACAAGACTGGCCGTGGAACACTGAGACATCTACTGCGCGTGTTGGGCCAACTCGAGCGCACCTACGACGTCTACGGCATGGAGCTTGACGCCCTGCTCGCCATCCTGCCGCCTGACTTCGATCGCTGGAAGCCGGCGGCCTGATTGACTCCCCTATCCTGATCCTTTGAGCGGAGTGAGGTGTGCTATGCCTGTTGAGTTCCTGGGGATGATTGGCGTCAAGCCGTCGGAGTCGAATGCGGCGATGCACATCATCGGCGGCGGGATTGACCACGACTACCTCTGTCGATTCACGAGGGCGCACGAGGACTCCGACTTCGACGGCGTGCTGGTCGGCTACACCTCCGGCTCGGCCGACGGGTTGCATGTCGCGCAGGCGGCGGCGGCCTGCTCGGAGCGGATCAAGTTCCTGATTGCGCACCGGCCGGGCTTCGTCGCGCCGACGCTGGCCGCGCGCAAGTTCGCGACGCTCGACTTCTTCACCGGCGGGCGCGTCTCGGTCCACATCATCACCGGCGGGCACGACGCCGAGCAGCAGCGCGACGGCGACTGGAAGGGTCACGACGAGCGCTACCGCCGCACGGACGAGTACCTGACCATCCTGCGCCGCACGCTGGAGCACGACGCCCACGGGCGCGAGCCGTTCGATTTCGACGGCGAGTTCTACCAGGTCGTCGGCCAGAACCCCGAGGTCGCGCCGGTCCAGCCGGACGGCATCCCGCTCTACTTCGGCGGCGCATCGGACATCGCCTTCGAGATCGGCGTCAAGCACGCCGACGTCTACATGATGTGGGGCGAGCCGCGCGCGTCGATCGCTTCGACGATCGAGCGCGTCCACGAGGGCGCGGCGCGGCACGGTCGCACACCGCGGCTCTCGGTCTCGTTCCGTCCGATCATCGCCCCGACGGAGGAGCAGGCCTGGGAGAAGGCCCGCAACTACCTCGCGCAGGTGCAGAAGCTGGCCAAGCAGCCGCTCGATTTCCGTCCGCAGTCGCGCGGCTCGCAGCGGCTGCTCGAATTCGCCGCCCAGGGCGAGGTCCACGACGAGCGGCTGTGGATGCCGATCGCCGGCGCGACCGGCGCGGCGGGCAACAGCACGGCGCTGGTCGGCACGCCCGAGCAGGTCGCCGAGGTGCTGCTCAAGTACATCGACCTGGGAGTCTCGACGATCCTGATCCGAGGCTTCGAGCCGTTGCCCGACGCGATTGACTACGGCCGCGAGCTGATTCCCATGGTCAAGGCCGAGGTCGCCCGCCGCGAGGCCGAACACCAGACGGCGGCGGTCGCGGACTGAGTGGGCAGAGCATGAACGACGCCGAGCGCCGCATCCGCGCCTACGAGGAGATGGGCATCCACCGCACGGGCCGCGAGGCCGACCACACGACGACGTGGTGGATGATGGAGGAACTGCGGCAGGTCGGCGTCGAGGCCGACTGGCAGACTTGGCGGTTCCCGCGCGTCGAGATTCACGACGCCTCGATCCGCTTCGGCGGCTGGGACATCCCTGCCGTCCCGACCTACGACTGTGCCTTCACCGACCATCGCGGAGTCTCGGGCGTCCTGCGCCGCGACCACGGGCCGGGCATCGTGGTCTGGGAGTTCGCGCACGACGATCAGGAGCGCATGGCGGCCGGCATCTACAGCTCGTTCGAGCTGGCACGCCAAGACGGCGCGGAGGGCGTCATCCTCGTCATGGGCGATCCCGACGGCGAGATCGTGCTGCGCAACGCCGAGCGTCCGCTCGATCCGATTGAGCTGCCTGTGCTGCAGGTCGCGCCGAATCACGCCGGGCCGTTGCTCGACGCCGTCGGTTCCGAGATCACGATGATCGTCGACGGCGGCCGGGTCGACGCGCCGGCTGACAACGTCGTCGCCGGAATTCCCGGCACGGATCCTGACGCCGAGCCGGTCGTGCTGATGACTCCCAAGTCGGGTTGGTTCACCTGCGCGGCCGAGCGCGGCGGCGGGATCGCCGTCTGGCTCGAGGTTGCGGGCCGCACCGCCGCCAATCCCGGGCGCCGCGCGCTCAACCTGGTCGCCTCCAGTGGCCACGAGCTGCATCACCTCGGCCTCGACCACTACATCCGAGAGCTGGGCGACGCCGCGCACGACGTTCACGCCTGGATGCACCTGGGCGCGTCGATCGGGTCGCGGAACGGTCAGGCCCGCTTCGCTGCTTCCGACGACGAACTGTTCGAAGTCGCCCGACGCTCGCTGAACGAACTGGCCATCGAGCGCGAAGCGTTCCCGGTCGGCAACTCCGGTTTCGGCGAAGCGCGCAACATCGGCGAGATCGGCGGTCGCTTCGTCTCGTTCCTCGGCGGACACCCGTACTTCCATAGCCCGCAGGACGTCTACGACCGTTGCATCGATCCCGAATCGCTGGCCAGGCACACCGACGCGGCCGAGCGGATTGTTCGCCACATGCTCCAGTAGTCAGATGATCCCAGACCGCCGTAACCGAGCCATTTCCGGCGCCTCAATCCCAACCTCCGACAACACCTCTGCCGTGTGTTCTCCGAGCAACGGGGCGCGACGGCGGATCGCCCACGGACTCTCGCTCAGCTTGTACGGCGCGCCCGGGAGCCTGACTGGCTCATCGAACCCAGGATGCTCGACTTCCGCCCAGAATCTACGCGCCTGGAGATGCTCCGACTCTGCTACTTCACCGATCGTGTGGACGGGCTGGAACGAGATGTGGTTCTCGCCGAACAGCTCCATCAACTCGGCCTTGGTCCGTTCCGCCATCCACGGGTGCCAGAAGGCGTCAATCTCGTCGGCGTGCTGGAATGCGAGCCAGCGGTTCTGCAGCCGCTCGTCGTGCTGCCAATCGGGGTCGCCCATCAACTCCATGAATCGATTCCACTGCCGGTCGACCATCGTGATCACTTCGTAGTAGCCGTCCGCAACCGGCGTCACCTGCCAGGGATAGAAGGCGTTCATGTGCGTCCCGGCGCGTCCCCGCGATTGACCGGTGAAAACGAACGCGGCGACCCCTGCGCCGGCCATCACGTTGCTGATGATGTCCACAATCGACAGCCAGGCGTGCTGACCGAGGCCGCTCTCGCGCGTCGCCCGGCGAGCCAATAGCGCGGCGATCGCTGCGTGGATGCCGCCCTGGTATTGCGGCGCATCGTATGGCAGACCGAGCGGCGCGCGATCCGGATCGCCGATTCGGTAGGAGATCCCGCTCGCCAACGATGCGATCAGCGACTCCGAGTGCCAGCCCTCGCGTTGCGTGTCGATTCCAAAGACGGTGATCGAGACCTGGTTGAGTTCGGGAGACTCGGTCGACAGATCTTCCCAGGTCAAGCCCAGCATTCGTTGCTCGGCAACATGCCGCGACGTGATCACGGTCCCGCAACGATGCGCCAGTTCGCGGTACATTCGGCGACCAGACACAGACTCCAGGTCGAGCGTCAAGCTGCGCTTGTTGGTGTCGAGGAACAGGTGCAGTCCGCTGCGCTCACGGCCGGGCGCGTCCGAAGGAAAGGGAGGCCTGCGCCGCACCTCGTCGCCGCCGGGACGCTCGACCTTAATCACATCGGCGCCCAGATCGGCCAGCAGCTTGCCCGCATACGACGCCGCGATGCCGCCGCCGTCCTCGAGCACTGTCATGCCGGAAAGCGCCGCCGACTGAGCGACAGCGCCGAGCTCGGAGGCCGATCGGCTGGTCATGGCTGAGAGGGTAACGCTAGCCTCAGGGCATTCCGGCCGGACGAATCGGGAGGTGCGTATGGACAATCTGAGCGGCAAAGTGGCGCTGATCACGGGCGCCGGATCGGGCATAGGACGCGGTATCGCGCTGGCCTGCGCCGACGAGGGCATGCACGTCATCCTGGCCGATGTCCAGGAAGGCACTGCTCAGGAGGTCGCGGCCGAAGTCGAGGCCAGGGAAGTCCAGGCGCTGCCTGTTGACATCGATGTGACCGACACGGTCGCCTACGAGTGGCTGGCCGAGCAGATCTACGCCGAGTTCGGCGAGCTGAACCTGCTCGTCAACAATGCCGGTGTGCTGACCGGCGGCATCGTCAGCGAGGCGAGCCAGGCCGACTGGGACTGGACCTTCTCCGTCAATCTCTACGGCATCGTCAATGGCGTCCAGACCTTCCTGCCGCGCATGCGAGCACAGGACGGCGACGCGCACATCGTCAACACGGTCTCGATGGCCGGTCTACGGCTGAATGAGGTGATTCCGCTCGGCGTCTACAGCGCCAGCAAGCACGCCGCGTTCGCCTACTCGGAGTCGCTGCGCGCCGAACTGGCCGCGGAGGGCATCGGCGTTTCCGCGCTCTGCCCCGGAGGTGTCGACACGCTGATCGGCGAGGCCGGACGCAACCGGCCTGACCAGTACGGCGGCGCGACCGAAGGAGCAGCGCGAGGCTTCAGTCCCGGCGCGATGTCGCAGCAGATGGACCCTGAGGATGTCGGCCGCATCGTGATCACGGGGATCAAAGCCAACCGATGGCTGATCTTCTCGCATCCCGAGCTGCGGCCGCACGTCGAACGACGCTATCAGCGGATCATGGATGACTTCGAGTTCTTCACCAACGCCTAAGCCGTCATTCCCGCGAAGGCGGGAATGTTGCTCCCGGCAAGACGAACCTGGAACAGAGAGCGATCACGAAACGAGCAGAATCACGTGAGCACCGAGCACACATCCGACACAGACATCCTGCCCGATCCTGAAGTGGTCGAGGTTTCTGAGGGCATCTTCGCCTACATCCAGCACGACGGTTCTTGGTGCTTGAACAACCCTGCGTTCGTCGACGTCGGCGACCAGGTCATCGCGATCGACGCCTGCGCCAACGAGCGCCGTACGCGCCTCTTCCGCGAGGCGATTGAGCGCATCGCGACGAATCCGGTGCGAACCCTGGTCAACACGCACGCGCACATGGATCACACCTACGGCAACTGCCTCTTCTCCGACGACGCGGTGATCATCGGCCATCGAAACTGCCGCGACCAGATCCTGCGCGAAGCTCCGGGTCAACTCGAACGGGTGTCGGTAATGTTCCCCGCCGTCGAGTGGGGCGACGTTACGCCGGTCGCCCCGAGTGTCGTCTTCGACGACGCGATGACGCTCTACGCCGGCGACCTGGAGCTGGAGCTGATCTACGTCTCGCCCGCGCACACCAACACCGATGTGGTGGTCTGGATTCCCGACCGCCAGGTGCTGATTGCCGGAGACATTGTCTTCAACCAGGGCACGCCGTTCGCCCTCATGGGCTCGGTCGCTGGCTGGCGCTCGGCGCTGGAACGCCTGAAGGAACTGCCGATCAAATCGGTGATCCCCGGGCACGGTCCCGTCTCGGACGCCTCGGTGCTGGACGAGGTCGACGCCTACCTGGAGTTCGTCCAGGACTCAGCCAAAGCGGCCTACGACGGCGGAGTCGATCCGCTGAGCGCCGCGCGCGACCTCGATCTCGGCCGCTTCGGAGCATGGACAGATACGGAGCGCATCGTCGGCAACCTGCACCGCGCCTACAGCGAACTGCGCGGCGAGGAGTTGGGCGCCGAGATCAACATGCAGACCGCCTTCGGCCAGATGCTCGAGTTCAACGGCGGCCAACCGCTGCGCTGCCTCGCCTAGCGCCGAGCGGGGGCTAGACCGGGATCTTCTCCTCTTCCTCCAGCTCGACCATCCCGGCCCACTTGCGCAGCTCTTCGTTCAGCCGATCCTCGCGATCGGCGAGGTGGCACTGCCTCAGATATCCGAGATACGTCTCGATCTGCTCGCGGCGCAGCTCGGCGACATCGGCCATTGCTTCCTCTGCGCCTTCGCGGCCGTCGCCCATGATCACGGCGAGCGCGCTGTAGAGCGTGTCGTCGCCATCCTTGGCCAGGTACCACTCGGCCTTGTTCATGTAGCGGTGGATTTCCTCGCGGCGCACCGGCTCCTTGAGCATCAGGTAGCGCATGTGATCGACGAAGTACGCCAGGTGGCGCTCGATGTCCTGCTCGCAGAGCCGATAGATTTGGCGCTCGGCCTCGGTCTGGGCGAGCTGCTCGCCGTGCCGCAGCAGCGTGAGCAGCATCGAGTCGTGCATGATCGAGGCGACCACGAACTCCGAGAACGTGTAGCTCTGGGTCAGCGGCAGGAACTTCCAGTTGCGTCCGCCGCGGCCCATGCCGCCGCCGTTGGCCAGCGCGCGCTTGCGCCAGACCTCGAACAGCCGCGCCGCGTCGAAGACCACGGTGCCCAGGAACAGCTTGACCTCGATGTAGCCGTAGGAAATCTCCTGCAGCCAGCGGCCGGTGGTCTGTGCCTTGGTCCAACCGTACTCCGACATCATCGTCGCAATCTGGCAGACGGCGCGTTCCAGGTCAGCCCCGATCGGCTCCAGCGAGTCCCAGGGGATGTCGGCGGACGAGTTCCAACGGTCGGCGATGGCGTCCTCATAGAGCTCGGCGCAAAGATCGGACCAGACCTCGGCCTTGTTGAAGATCGAGTAGCCCATCTGCTCGGTGCGCGTGTCCGGCACCGCGCCGCGCGGGATCTCGGTGTTGTTCTCCCAGACGTCGGGGACTTCGCCATAAACATCGACATTGAGCATCTGGAAGCGCAGGCCGCCGTTCTCCGGCGTCGCCTGCTCTTTCGCCTTGACCCCCCAGTGCACGGGAATGTCGAGCCAGGTCGAGGGCAACCCCGACTGCTCAAGCCGTTCCTTCGCGGCGGCGATCACGTCGTTGTCGGGCATGATGATGCTCCTCGGCGAGTCCCCTCGGACCCCCCTCTGCCTCCGGCATCTCCCCCCGCAGAGCGGGGGGAGAGGGAACCGATGAACTAGTTTTCGTCGAGCGCGCCCGCGAGGGCCGGGTGCAGACGCCCGGTCTCGAGGCGGCCGCCGAGGCCGGCCACGTCGAGGCGGTGCAGGTACTCGAGCACCTGCTTGCGTCGCACGTGCCAGAACAGCCGCCAGCCCTCGTCGACGTCGCCGTCGCCGAGCAGGTAGACCAGCGCTCCGGCAAGACCCGGGTTGGCCTGGTCGGGGTCGACCAGCGTGTCCTCGAACATGTCGAGCGTCCAGTGGACTTCCTCGGCCTTCTCGGGCTCGTGCTCCAGCGTGTACTTGAGATGCGTGACGCCGTAGGCCACGTGACGCGACTCGTCCTGCGCGGCCAGGCGGAAGATCCGCTTCTCGGCCTCGTTGTGCGCGATCAGCTCGCCCAGGCGGAACAGCGACTGGACAAAGCCCTCGCCGAGAATGTGCAGCATTGAGGACATCTGGGTGAAGTCCTCGGCCTCGAGAATCTGACGCAGCCCGCCGCCGCCGCCCTGCAGCAGCAAGCCGCCGCCGTTGGCCAGCGCGCGCTTGCGGAAGACATCGGTGTGGCGAGCTTCGTCCATCACCTGCGACATCAGGAAGAGGCCCGACTCATAGTGGTCGGCCGCAATCCGCGGCAGCCACTTGCCGGGCACGTCGCCGGCGATGAACTCGACCTCGGTCAGCGAAGTGCAGAGCTGCACCATCGCGCGCTCGATGTCCTCGGGCAGTTCGTCCAGCGTGTCCCAGGGAATGTCGGTGGCCGACGACCACTGGCGCGAGACCGCTTCGTCGTAGAGCAGCGCGGCCGAGTCGGAGAAGGTCTCGGTCGCGTCGCCCAGCACCCACGGGGTCATGCGCGGGGTCGCGCCCTCGGGCGGCGCGGCGCCGCGCGGTCGGGCCGAGCTGTCAACCGAGGTGGCCGGAATCTCGCCGTAGATCGACTTGTTGATCTGCTGCAGGGTCAGCCCCTTGCGCCCAAGTTCAGCCGAGACACCCCACTCCGTATCCAGGTTCAACCAGGAGAGGTCCAGTTCCGGCGCCTCCGGCTCCATCTGCAGTTCGTCAAGCTTGTCGGCGGTGACCATGCCATACTCCCGGATCATGCGGCACCGAAACTGATGCGGCGCCGACGCGATGCAATGCACGCGCAGGCTACCCAGCCGCAAACGCGACCGCAAGCTGACTAGGCTGGCACCGGCGGACGCTGCTTGCGCCGAGTGCGGAACCGAGGGACGCGATGCAAGCGAGACTGCGCGGAAGGCGGCTGCGCAACGCAGCGTTGCTCGTGCTTGTGGCAGCGGTGGTTGCCATCGTCGGCTGTGATGATGACATGCGCCAACAGTCAGAAGTCATCGCACGGCAGGATCAGGGCACAGTGGCAAACCAGCCGCTGAAACTCACGCTGTCGGCGCCGGACACCTGCGACACCGAGAGAGGCCGTCCAATCTCTTCGTCAGAGGAGGCTCCCGCACTGAGAGACGTGGCCGAGGTGGCAGTGCGCTGGCACGTCGAGGGCGGTACTCCGCCGTACCAGGTGGAGATTGACGGAGAGACGCGTGACGCGACTCAGGAGTACGCGCGCCCCAGGGAGTTCGGCAGCGCGTCGGTTAGCTGCGCGCTTCGAACCGGGGTGGTGTCGTATGAAGCCGACCACGATGGACCGTTTCGCCAGTACACGGGAGATTTCCTGGTCGACTCTGGCTCAAAGACGATTGTCGCGACGATTACCGACAGCGGGGGGCGGACCGGTAGTGCCACAGCGGGCATGTATGTGACTCTGTCGATTGAACATGCAGGACCAACTCTCAGCGCCGGCGAACGATACCTACTCAATTACTTAGGCACGTCCCTCGTCCTGACAGTGCCCAATGGCCTGACGCTTGAGTTCTCGGTGTACACGGGCGAAGAAGGGGATGGCGACGACTTTTCCTACAGCTGGGTGGGGGCCTATCTCCGGTACACGGAGGGCGACATTTCGGCCGGAATCGCGATCACAGTAGAACTCACAGGGGGTGGTGACTTCGATCCGTGGTCGTGTCCCGGCGAGGAGAGCCGCAGGTATGTGAGCGAGACGGCCGACGAGTCTCAGGCGCGTAGAATCCACGCCGCCTTCGACGAGCTGATCGAGAAGATACAGGTGCTGTCTATCGATTCAGGAACCTACGCGTCCTGTCTGACAGCAGACTGAGGTCAAAGCCGCCTGATCTGCCCGAATGAACGACCACGAGGCTAGAGCTGCTTCAAGCTCCACTGAGTTGTCTGCAGCTCTACTCGTCAGTCCGGTACAGATAGCGGATGTCCCACAGGCCGTAGAGCGTCGGCGTGGTGTTTCCGAAGACGTTGCGTACGGCGGTCAGGCGCTCGGGGTGTGATGTGTAAATCACCGGCAGGTTGTCCGCTACGAGTTCCTGGGCGCGGTGATAGAGCGAGAATCGCAACTCGCGGTCGAGTTCCTGGCTGGCTCGCACGTAGAGGTCGTTCAACTCCGCTTCCCATGCGGTCGCCGGCTCGGGTTGGTTTGGATGCCAGAGGTGCAGGTTTTCCGAACTGTGCCAGATCACGATCCCGCCAAAGGGATCGATCCCGCCTGTGAAGCCGATCACAATCGCGTCCCAGTCGTAGGAACTCGTCAACTGGCTGACCAGCTCACCGAACTCGATCAGTTCGAACTCAACGTCGAGACCGAGCTCACGCAGACCCTCGTGGATGCTCTCGGAGACCTGCTCGCGGACGCTGTTCTGGGTGTTCGTCGCCAGAGTGAAGCGGATCTCATTGCCGCGATCGTCTTCGCGAATGCCATCGCCATTGCGGTCGGTCCATCCGAGCTCGTCGAGTATGGCATTTGCCCGGTCCAGGTCGTACTCGTAGGTCGCGACGTCAGGGTTGTGGAAGTCGCCACTGGCCGGGCTAATCGACGACCACTGCGGGTAACCGAAACCATGCTGGACCCGATCGATAATCGCGTCCTTGTCCACCACGTGAGCCACGGCCCGCCGAAAGTCGAGGTTGCTGAACCAGGACAGCTTCTCCTCGCTCACGAACCCTGCACCGGTCTCAGGATCCACGCGCTGATTCTGATTGAAGGTCAGGAACGTCGAGCCGAACGTCGGTCCGCGACGATGGATGGTGAAGTTCTCGTCTTCGGCGAGTGGCTCCAGTTCTGCAAACTCTCTGCCCAGCACCCCGTGGCTGTCGGCCAAGCCCGAACGGAACGCCTCCAGCTCGTCCTCCAGCTCGGGGACGATCACCTGCACGACTCGGTCGAGATAGGGAAGCTGATTGCCGTCCGCATCGGACATCCAGTAGTCGGTGTTGCGGGTGAAGACCACTCGCTCTTCGGCGATGTACTGATCGATCAGGAATGGCCCGGTGCCGACAATCTCCGAGGGATCGGTCTCGATGCCCCAGGCATCGTTGAACGTTCCGGCATCGACATACGGCTGCAGAATGTGCTGCGGGTAGATCGCGGTCGCCATTGAACGCAGGAAGGGCGCGAAGGAGACCGGCAGGACGCACTGCACGGTGTACTCGTCGATCGCCTCCACCGTCATCGGCGCCGACTGCCAGGCGCCGTCCTCGTCGAGCAGGCGGAAGGTGAACGCAGCACGAGTCGATGTCGGAATGTCCTCGTTGTAGATGATCTCGTTGAACGTGAACTCGACATCGGCCGCAGTGAACGGCTCACCGTCGTGCCAGCGGACATCGCGCCGCAGATAGAAGGTCCAGGTCAGGCCGTCGTCCGAGACATCCCAGGTGTGGGCCAGGTTCGGCTGCGGCTCACCGCTGAGCCAGGAGATATCCGTCAAGCCCTCGAAGAGAAAGCCCAGCACGCCAGCGGAACCGGCGTCGTTGGCCAGTGCAAGGTTGAGTGTCAACGGCTCTGAGATTGTGGCAAACGTCAGCTCGCCGCCGTACTCGCCGATCTCGTACTCAAAGGCATCGGCGTTGGCGACAAGGGCCGAAACGGTGTCCGCGCGCGCTTCGGTCGACTCTTCCGACGCGGAGGGAATGTCGTCGCTGCAAGCCAGCAGCAACAGGCTGGCAACGACGAGCGTGGACAGGATCAGTTTCATGTTGCACCTTGCTCCGCAATCAATCTCATGGGAAGCCTAGCAACGGTCGTCGGCTACTCTGGGTTCCACTACCCAGCATGCCCTGGAGAACCTCCATGTCCCTTCCCACCTTCGAAAACGTCCTGCTCGAGCGCACCGGCGCCGATGACCGGATCGGCGTGCTCACGCTCAACCGTCCCGAGAAGATGAACGCCCTCTCGCAGGAGTTGATCTACGACTTCCGCGACGCCTGCGAGCACTTCGAGGCCGACGACGACGTGCGCGTGATCATCGTCAAGGGCGCCGGCCGCACCTTCTCGGCCGGCTACGACCTGACTCCGGCCGGTGGCTACGGCGCCGACGCGATTCACCGCCGCTTCCGCACCGTCGACGACGACGGCAATCGCCTGATCATGGGCATCCGCGGCGGCATGGCCCGCGTGACCGACATCTGGCTCTACTTCTGGAACATGCAGAAAGTGACGATCGCTCAACTTCATGGCTACGCGATCGCCGGCGGCTTCGAGCTGTCGATGATGGCCGACCTCGTGGTCGCCGCCGAGGATACGCAGATCGGCCACCCCGGTCTGCGCTTCGCCGGTTCGCGCACCTCGGCGATCCTGCCGCTGCTGACCAACATGCGCAAAGCCAAGGAGCTCTTCTACACCGGCGACCCGATCCGCGCGACCGAGGCGGCCGAGCTCAACCTGATCAACTACGCCGTCCCGCGCGATGAGCTGGAGGAGAAGACGATGGCTCTGGCCGAGCGCGTGGCGAATCTGCCCGCCGACCACCTGGCCCAGCTCAAGGTCCACATGAACCGCTTCTACGAGAACATGGGCATCTACTCGTCGCTGCGCAGCAGCACCGACCTCGACGCCGTCGGCACCTTCACCAGCCAGCACTACGAGTGGTCGCGCCGAATGCGTGACGAAGGCCTCAAGGGAGCCCTCGCCTGGCGAGACGGCCCCTTCGGCGACTACTCCCAGGCCCCGCGCAACCGCTAACCCTCCCTGTACTTGCTTCACGCAGGGACTCGCCCCTTCTCTCCCCCCGCGCAGCGGGGGGAGATGTCGCGGAGCGACAGAGGGGGGCACCCCTGCGACACGCCGCCGAGCTGCTGTAACCATGCCCACCTTCATCGGCCTCGACCTCGCCTGGTCCGCAAAGAACGAGAGCGGCATCTGCTGGCTCGAGGGCGACTCGCGGGAGAATCTGCGCTGTGCCCGTATCGAGGCACGAGCCTGCGAAACGGAGACTCTTGCCGATGAGGTGGCAAGCGCGAGTCCTGCAGTCGTAACGATTGATGCGCCGTTGCTCTGCACTAAGGAACGCTGGGTCGACTCCGAGATCGGTCGCAAGCATCGCTTTCATCCGTTCAAGATCGCAGCTCGACCAGCCAAGGCTGCTCTCCAACGCGGTGAGCGGGCTGGCGTTGATCTGGGGACGGCACTGAAGGCGCGCGGATTCGATTGCGAGCCGCCTTCCCTGAGGAACACTGAGGTGATTGAGCGCTCAGCAATGGAGGTCTATCCCCATACGATTCACGTTCGCCTCTTTCGACTGGCAGAGCGAATTCCTTACAAGAAGAACGACAAGCGGACTTGGGCATTTTGTCAGGCTGCAATGCGGAGCTACCAACGGCATATGGCCACTTTGATTGAGCGTGAAGCACCTGGCATCTTGGATCATCCTGTAGTTCAGCAGAGCCTCGACCCGGCCATCACGCAGTCGCTGATAGGCAAGGCATACAAGCGCCTCGACGACACGCTCGACGGCCTCACCTGCGCCCTCGCTGCCTACTTGATCTGGAAAGAGCCTGAGCGCTGGGAAAGGATTGGGGACCAGAACGGCTACATCGTCGTGCCGCGCCCACTTGATGAGCAGCCTGCGCTCTGATCTCTCCCCCCGCGCAGCGGGGGGAGATGCCGAAAGCCTGCCCCCGCGAAGGCGGGGGGCAGAGGGGGGCACGCCTCGCTACGCCGGATAGTCCCGGTGCGCCTTCAGCGCCTCGATCTGTCGCGTGTGGTCACCGTCGTGGAAGGCCTGGAAGAGGGGCCAGGCCATTGAGGGGAGTTCCCCGAAGAACGCGTGCGGGACGGTGGCCTCGCGGTCAATCTCCTCCGGGAATGCGTTGGCGACGCTGAGCAGGCGCTCGCTCACCGACGTCACCTGCAGCCGCAGGTCGTCCACATCCGACGCCGGCGCCGTGATCTGACCGGGCGGACCCTTGACCACCGTCTGCCCGTTGGCCGTCGCCGCGATGATTTCGGCGATGTTCGGCGACGCCGTGATCACGTGGCGCATGATTTCGGCGATGGACCAGGTCGACTCGTCCGCCGCATCCGTCCCGCCCGCGGGCGTCCAGTCCGCCTGCTCCTGGCTGACACCCTGCAGCTCGTCGATCAGCGCGAAGCGGGCACTCGCCATGCGCAGCCAGATCTCGTCCCAGGCAAGCGTTTGCGCACCATCGAGAAACTCTTGGCGCAGGCGTTGAATCGGGTCATCCGTCATGGGCCGAGCCTAGCAGCGGCCTAGCGGAACTCGGGCGCGATCTCTTCGATGAAGCGGTCCATCTGCTCGGTGCGCTGGAAGGCGTTGGAGCCGAGGGTGAAGTCGGGCAGGATCAGCTCGTCGACGCCGGCGTCGATGTAGGCCTGCACGGTTCGCTTGACTTCGTCGTTGGAGCCGCCCAGCACCGGCCGGCCGCTGGCGCGGATCGGACCGAGCACATCCTCGTTGTCGGTCATCATCAGCAGCATGCAGGCGGAGCGCTCGATTTCGGCCGGGTCGCGGCCGACGTCGGCGCAGTGCGCGTCGAGCACCGACTGCTTCTGGATCAGCACCTCGGGCGTGCCCCAGACGTTCCACTCATTGGCGTACTGGGCCGTGATCCGCAGGGTGCGCTTCTCGCCGCCGCCGCCGATCATCAGGGGCAGCGGCGTCTGGATCGGTTTCGGCTCCATCGGCGCGTCGATCAGCTGGTAGTGCTCGCCGGTGAAGTTGGTCTTCTCGTAGCGGAACATCTCGGTGATTAGGTGGCAGGCCTCCTCGAAGCGGTCCATGCGCTCCTTGAGCGTGCCGAAGTGGATGCCATAGGCGTGGTGCTCGTTCTCCTGCCAGGCCGCGCCCAGGCCGAGGATGAAGCGGCCGCCGGAGATGATGTCGATCTGCGCCGCCATCTTGGCCGTCACGGTCGGATGCCGATAGGTGTTGCCCGAGACCATGTGGCCCAGCCTGACCCTCGGAATCCGCGAGGCGAACGCGGCAAGCGTGGTCCACGACTCGTGCATGATCTCGTCGGAGGCGTCTTCGCCCACGGGTTTGTTGGGCATGAAGTGGTCGGCGAACCAGATGCGGTCCCAGCCGGTCCGCTCGGCGTGCCGGGCGACGGTCAGCACTTCGGCCCAGGGGTTGGAGGCGCCCGGCCAGAATCCGAATCGCATGATCTTGCTCCTGCCGTGTTGTGCACTGGTTGTGGTCTGTCTGGCAGGCAGGCTAGCGAACGTCGCGGTCAACTGGAGTGCAACCGATGGATCAACGTGCTCGATAGACTGTGTTCCAGTGGAGGAGGCCCCGGTGCCGCGTACGTTGCTGGTCGTGGAGGACGAGAGACCGCTGGCCGAAACGCTGCGATTCAATCTCGAGATGGAGGGCTACCGGGTCCGCACCGCCGAGGACGGCCTCGAGGGCCTCTCGATGGCGCGAGCGCTTCAGCCTGACCTGGTGCTGCTCGACCTGATGCTGCCGCGCATGGACGGGCTCGAGGTGCTGCGCGGTATCCGTGAACACTCGCAGGCGCCGGTACTGCTGCTGACGGCGCGCACCTCGGAGGCGGACCGGGTCAAGGGACTGGACCTGGGCGCTGACGACTACATCACCAAGCCGTTCTCGCTGGCCGAGCTCAAGGCCAGGGTGCGGGCGCATCTGCGCCGCAAGCAGGAGGTATCGGTCGAGGACCGCGTGTTGACGTTCGGAGAGTTCACGCTCGATCTGAATCGCCGCCTGCTGTCCCGGCACGGCGAGCCGATTGCGCTGCGGCCCAAGGAGTATGAGCTGCTCGCCTATCTCGCCCAGCGCGACGGTCGCGCCTTTACTCGCGATCAGTTACTCAACGACGTCTGGGACATCTCCTTCGCCGGCGGTACTCGAACCGTCGATGTCCACGTGCGCTGGCTGCGCATGAAGATTGAACAGCCGGACGGCCCGCCGCGCCACTTGATCACGGTGCGGGGAGCGGGGTATCGATTCGAGCGCTAAGCGTGCGTACCGTCGGACTCGGTGTCATCGCACTACTCCTCGGAGTCGGACTCTTCGCGGCCGACGTGTCCGTAGGCGGCGGCGCGCTTGCGCTTGCCGTTGGCGCGGCCTTGTGCGCGTTCAGCTTCTACCTGGCTCGGCGCGGACTGGTCGAACTACGCGAACAGTGCGCCGGGCAGCTGCTGACCATCGAGGAACTCGGAGAGACCCTGACGGAGCGCACGGCGGAACGAGGCCAACTCACCCGTGCGCTGGCATCGACCGGCGACATGGTGATTGCGGTCGACCGCGATGCGCGCATCCAGTATCTGAATCCGGCGGCGGAACTGACGCTGCGCTCCGGTGATCGCGAGCCCCTCGGGGCGCCATTGCTGGAAGCGGTGGAAGATCCCGACCTCTATGGAGCGGTCCGGCTTGCCATCGAAGAAGGAACTCCGGCGGTGCTGGTCGTGTTGCGGGCGGAACGACGCTTTCGGACGGTCGTTGCGCCGCTCGCCGACGTTGCCGGAGCGGGTCCTTGGTCGGTGGTGCTGGCCATGCACGACCTCTCCGACCTGTACGAGGCCGAGGTGGCCCGCCGCGATTTCTTTATCAACGCATCGCATGAGCTGCGTACGCCGCTCGCCTCGATCTCTGCCGCCGCCGAGACGCTGGAAGTTGCCCGCACGCCCGAGGATTCGCATCGCTTTCGGGAGATCATCCAGAACGAGGCGGCGAGGATGGGACAACTCGTCGAGGAGATGCTCGCCCTGGCGCGCCTGGAGTCCGGCCTGACCGAGCCGGAGATGGTCGTCGTCGGCATGGAGTCGCTGCTGGCGGGCGCGGTCGAGAGCATTCGACCCCAGGCCGAACGCGAAGGGCTGTCGCTGAGCTACGCCGGGCTCAAGAGCGGGGCCGAGACGATGCTGATGGCCGATCCCGAGTTGGTCGAGCGCGCCCTCCTGAACCTGCTGCACAACGCGGTCAAGTTCACTGATGCCGGCGGCGCGGTCGAGGTGCTGACGGAACCGGGCGACGAGGCCGATCCGGCGCCGATGGTCTGGATCCGCGTGCGCGACACCGGGATTGGGATCGAACCCGCCGAACAGTCGCGCATCTTCCAGCGCTTCTACCGGATCGATCGCGCTCGCCAGTCGGGCGGCGGCACCGGACTTGGGCTCGCCGTGGTCCGGCATATCGCGGAGGTACACGGCGGGGCCGTGTCGCTGCAGAGCGCACCGGGAGAGGGATCGACGTTCGGCTTCAGCGTGCCGCTCGCGCAACAGAGCTAGGACATGTTCAGATCGATCGTTCTGCTGCCCTGGGGCCATTCGAACATGCCTGACGGCAACAGGCAGTCCATAACCGGTCGTTAACGAACCGTTAGCCGCATCGTTAACGCACGCCGGGCTCACTCCCCAAAGCTGGGCGGTGGGAAGGACACAGGATCCGGTGAAGGCTGTCTACAAGCGAGTAACCGCATGGGGCCTGCCGCTCGTGCTGGCAGGCCTGCTGGCTGTCGCTGTCTGGGTCTCGCTTCGCGCCGACGAGCAACCCCCTGTAGACGAGCAGCAGAGCGTGAGCGCGGCTAGCCAATCGACCGTTCCGCAGGACCGGGAATCCAGTCAGGCTGAGCAGTCGTCCTCTGTGCCTCAGCAACTCAACACGCCGACCGGGGAGATCCAGGTCGACGGTTCTTCGACGGTCTTCCCCATCACCGAGGCGATAGCGGAGGAGTTCGGCATCCTGACCGACCGGAGCGTGCGGGTGACCGTTGGCGTTTCCGGCACTGGCGGCGGCTTCAAGCGCTTTTGCGCAGGCGAGACGGACATCTCCAACGCCTCTCGTCCGATCAAGGACTCCGAGGTCGAGCTCTGCGCCGAATCGGGTATCGACTTCGTCGAAGTCCCGGTTGCCTTCGACGGTCTGACCGTCGTCGTCAACCCCGACAACGACTGGGTCGATCACCTCACCGTGGATGAAATCAACCACATCTTCCGCCCGGACGACTACGCCGTCACCTGGGCGGACGTCCGTGACGGCTTCCCCGACATCGAGATCGCGCTCTATGCCCCCGGCGCCGACAGCGGCACGTTCGACTACTTCACCGAGGCGATCAACGGCGACAGCGGGGTCCACCGCTCGGACAACACGACGTTCTCCGAGGACGACAACGTGCTGGTCCAGGGCGTCTCGTCCGACCGCGGCGGGATCGGCTACTTCGGCTTCAGCTACTACTCGAACAACGCGGACGCGCTCAAGGCCGTCCCGGTCGTCAACGACGGCGGCCGGGCGATCACGCCGTCGAATGAGACGATCAACGACGGCACCTACAACCCGCTCTCGCGGCCGTTGCTTGTCTACGTGTCGCTCGCCTCTCTGGAACGTGAGGAAGTGGCGGCGTTCGTCGAGTTCTACCTGACCGACGGCGCCTGGCTCGTGGACACACCCGAGGTTGGCTACGTGCAACTGCCCGAAGAGATCTACGCCGCAGTGCTCGAGCGGGTGCGGAGTGGCGTGACGGGTTCGGCCATGGCCGAGGCGGGCGAGGGTGAGAGCCTCGCAGAGACGTTCAGTGCGGGGAGCAAATGACACCGGCAACACGCGCTCAGCCACTTACCAATTGTTAACAGGCGTAGGCGGCTCAGCGCCTAACTTGCGTACGACGCGTTCGACTTGGCCGGCACTGCCCCACTGAGCGAGCCGGGAGAGGCCTGGCATGGCAGCACAAGCGCCCCGAATGGACGGCCCGGAGCGAGACACCGTCCGCTCGCTGCTGGCCGAACTCTGGCGCGACCGATTGCAGCCCTCGCGGCCCGGCAGCGGACGAGAGACGCCCGTCGGCCGCCTGGTACACGGCGCACTGTTCGTCACCGCGACGCTCTCCGCCTTCGTCACGATCGGGATCGTGCTGGTCCTGATCTTCGAGACCGTGGAGTTCTTTCGCCAAGTCCCGCTGATCGACTTCTTCGGCTCGACCAAGTGGTCGGCGCTCTTCGCCGAGAAGCAGTTCGGCGTCTGGGCGCTGGTCTGGGGCACGGGCATGATCGCGTTGATCGGCCTCGCCGTCGCGATTCCCCTGGGCCTGATGGCCGCCGTCTTCCTCAGCGAGTACGCGCCCCCGCGAGTACGCGCGGCCGTGAAGCCGATCCTCGAGGTGCTGGCCGGCGTGCCCACGGTCGTCTTTGGCTACTTCGCGCTGCTTTCGATCTCGCCCGTGATCCGGAACATCTTCGGCCAGGACGTGGGCATCTACAACGCGCTCTCTGCCGGCATCGTCGTGGGACTCATGATTGTGCCGATCATCGCCTCACTCTCCGAGGACGCGATGCGCGCCGTGCCGCGTTCGCTGCGCGAGGGCGCGTACGCGCTCGGTTCGACCCGCATGGAGGTCTCACTTCGCGTGGTGCTGCCGGCCGCGTTCTCCGGCGTCGTGGCCTCGATCATCCTCGCCTTCTCCCGCGCCGTCGGCGAGACCATGGCCGTGACCATCGCCGGCGGTGGCAATCCGCAGTTCGGCGTCGACCCGCTCGAAGCGGTGCAAACCATGACCGCAATGATCGTCCAGCTCTCGCTGGGCGACACGCCCACGACCTCGATTGAGTTCAAGGTGCTCTTCGCTGTCGCGATGACGCTGTTCGTGCTCACTCTGGGGATGAACATCGTCGCGCAGTGGGTCTCCCAACGATTCCGCGAGGAATACGAATGAGCGCCGCGATGCCGTCCGCCCAGCTGACCGCCTTTGCGCCGCGCATCCGCATCCGGCGTGGATTCTCGGTCGGCTTCATGGTCGTGGCACTGCTCGCGATCACCGTGTCGATGCTGATGCTGGGGGCGCTGATCGTCGAGATCGCGGTCGACGGCGCTGCACGCCTGTTCACCGATGGCTCAGCGACTTCCCAGGAGGTGCGGGGCGGCACGCTGATTGATCTACCCATGCCCGACGGCATGATCTGGTTGAGCTGGGCGTTGCCGGTTGCGATCCTCCTGCCCTTCTTCGGCCTGCGCGTCGTCCGCAGCGTGTTGTCCGATCAATTCGCGCGCTCCCGCTGGATCGAACGTTCCATCGGGGTCCTCACGACGTTGCCCGTGGCGATCTTCGTGCACATCCTCTACGTGCGCTTCGAGTCGGCCTACTACATCGAGTACGCGAAGGCGATCGGTGTGGATGACGCCTCCGGCACCATCTTCCAGCTCTTCGGCGAGGCGAGTGGTTTCCAGTTCGTCCGTTTGATCACCGCCGGCCTGATCCTGCCGCTCGGCATCCTCGCGGCCGGATGGCTATGGTCACACCGCCTGCGCCGTCCGTCGCTCCTGCTACCGGCTGTCGCCGTCGTCGCCTGGGTTGTCTATCTCTTCCTCGACCCCCTGTTCCTCTCCTCGTATCCATCCCGCGTGCCGGCCCAGGCCGGGCTGTTCTCGGCGATCACCGGGACGCTCTACATGATGGTGATCACCGCCGCCGTGGCATTCCCACTCGGCGTCGGTGCGGCCATTTACCTCGAGGAGTACGCGCGGCGCAACTGGTTCTCGCGGATGATCCAGGTCAACATCTCCAACCTCGCCGGAGTGCCCTCGATCATCTACGGCCTGCTCGGCCTGCAGGTCTTTGTGCGCGTGCTCGAATTTGAACGCTCGGTGCTGGCCGGCGCCTGCACGATGGCGCTGCTGGTGATGCCGATCATCGTCGTTTCGGCGCAGGAGGCGCTGCGCACCGTGCCGCCCTCAATGCGCGAGGCCGCCTACGCCGTCGGCGCGACGCGCTGGCAGGTGATCCGCTTTCACGTGCTGCCCTACGCATTCGGCGGGATGCTGACCGGCAACATCCTGGCAATGTCGCGAGCGATTGGCGAGACCGCGCCCCTGATTGCGATTGGCGCGCTCACGTTCATTGCCTTCCTGGCCGACTCGCCCACGGACGACTTCACCGTGATGCCGATCCAGATCTTCAACTGGGTGCAGAAACCGCAGTCGGGATTTCACGAGATTGCGGCCTCCGGCATCATCGTGCTAATGCTCGTGCTGCTCGTGATGAACGCCACGGCAATCATCATGCGACAGCGGACCCGGACCGACTGGTAGATACACTGAGGCTGGCAAAGGAAGCCGCACATGTCACGCAACTTCTTTGGCCTGATGCGTTCGAGCGCACCGCCGGCGACCGAGGCGCCGGACGCTATCGGCTCCGAGCGCGCGGCGCCCCCGCCGCCGCCAACGATGAAGCAAGACGACGCGGCAAGTGCCGGCGTGCACCTCGATCCAAACCTCGAGGCAGTACGACACGACTTCACTGAAGAAGTCGACATGGCGCTGAAGCTGCGCGGCGTGTCCGCGTTCTACGGATCGTTCCAGGCCATCGACCGAATGACGATGCCCATCCCACGCAACCGGGTCACGGCGTTGATCGGACCCTCGGGCTGCGGCAAATCGACGCTGCTGCGTTGCTGCAACCGGATGAATGACCTGATCCCCGGCGCCCGAATCGCGGGTGAGATCGAATTTGAAGGCCGCAACCTGCTCGACCCGACCGTCGACGCCGTCGACGTGCGTCGGCGAATCGGCATGGTCTTCCAGAAGCCGAATCCGTTTCCCAAGTCGATCTACGAGAACGTCGCCTTCGGCGCGCGGATCAACGGCTACTCGGGCGACATGGATCGCCTGGTTGAAGACTCGCTGCGCCGGGCGGCGCTCTGGGACGAGGTCAAGGACGAGCTGGACAAGTCGGGTCTCGCTCTCTCCGGCGGCCAGCAGCAGCGGCTCTGCATTGCCCGCGCAATCGCCGTCCAGCCCGAGATCATCCTGATGGACGAACCCGCCTCGGCGCTCGATCCGGTCGCCACACTGAAGATCGAAGATCTCATGCGGGAACTGGCCGAGCACTACACGATTGTCGTGGTCACCCACAACATGCAGCAGGCCGGCCGCGTCTCCGACTACACCGCGTTCCTGCTCGCCGGCGAGGAGCGTGTCGGCCGCCTGGTCGAGTTTGGACCGACCCAGGAAATCTTCACGAATCCGCTCGATCAGCGCACGGAAGACTACATTACCGGCAGGTACGGCTAGCCTGATTTCAGGCGGTCCCGCTGCGCGCAATCACAAGATCCGCCGGAGACGAGGGGGAGTGTGTCAACCGTTCGGCTGACGTATTCCGCTGATCGCGCCGACATCCTCGACCGGCTGCGCCTCCAGCATGCCCGCGCGGATCGCTCCATCGTCGACTCGATGCAGGCCCTGCTGCGCCGCGACTTGGTCCTCGCCCGCCGCGTCTGCGAAGCCGACGAAGAAGCCAAACAGGTGCGCTATGCCATCGAGGAAGCGGTGACCAGCATCATCGCGCTGCAGCAGCCGGTCGCCGGCGACTTGCGCGAGTTGATGTCGATCGTCCCGATCACACTCAACCTCGAGCGCATCGCCGGACACGCCGAGGGCATCGCCCGCATCGCCCTGTTCCTCGAGGACAATCCGGTGGCCGCGACCGAGCCGGATCTGTGGCGCATGGCAGACCTGGTCCGCGAGATGCTGCAATCGGCCACGCGTTCGTTCCTTGAGCGCGATCAGCACCTCGCGCGTCTCACGGTCGAGCGAGACGACGATGTGGACGAGCTCTACGGCGACATCCATGAGCGCCTGATTGAACGCCTTGCCGGAGCCGAGGGCAATCCCGAGGAGTCCGACGCGATCACGCACGTGATCTGGACCTCTCACAACCTCGAGCGGATGGGTGACCGCGCGCTCAACATCTGCGAGCGAACCGTCTTCCTGGTCACCGGTCGGTTCGAGCGTCAGCACGGCCTCGACGACGGCAGCGACTAATCTCCCTTCCGCTCCCCCTACCCTCCACTCATGGAAGCGCTGGTCATCGCACTGATCCGCATCGCAGGATCGCTCCCGGTGTTGCGCTGGGCCTTTGTCGGCGGACTGATCGCGGTCTTCACCGATCTCTCCGACCTCTTCATCCGCCAGGCGATCGACCTGGGCGGCCTGCCCAACTATCAGGAGTGGGACAAGTGGGTTGATCAGGTCTACATCTGGCTCTTCTTCCTGGTCAGCCTGCGCTGGACGGGTTGGGAGCGGCGTATCGCCCTGGGATTGTTCGGCTGGCGGCTGATCGGGTTCATTGCCTTCACTGCGGGCGCCGGGCGTGACATCCTGATCTACTTCCCGCATGTGTTTGAGTTCTGGTTCCTGTTCGTCGCCGCTCGACCGCATTGGCCCGCTCGCCTGCGCCCCGGCTGGGCAGCGCAGGAAGACGGAACGCCCGCGCCGCTGCGCGGGGCCGAGGCCGCCCGCTGGCTGCTGTTCCTCGCCGCCCTCAAGATCTTCCACGAGTACACGCTGCATACCGGGCAGTGGTTCGACCGATGCTCACCGACCGAGTTCTTCGAGAACATCTCCAGGTGCATCGGCCCGGTTTAGGCTCTGCCACCCTTCAGGGGAACTCGGGGTATCCTGCACCTGTTGTGTGCCCGAGTGCTTGCCAATCCTGGGATGAACAATGACGACTAGCGCAGCGCGACCGCCGATGCGCCCGGATGAAATGCAGTCCGACCAGCATGTGGTCTGCCGAGACCTGTTCAAGATCTACAAGATCGCCGACCTCGAAGTCGTCGCCCTACGCGGCCTCGACCTGACCGTCGGTCGTGGCGAGGTACTGGCGATTGTCGGCGCCTCCGGCTCGGGCAAGTCCACGCTGCTCAACGTGCTCGCAGGGCTGGACATCCCTTCGGCAGGTCAGGCCTACGTCAACCAGGCCGACCTGCTCGCCCTAACGGAGCAGGAGCTGGTCGACTATCGGCGCGAAGAGGTCGGCTTCGTCTGGCAGCAGACGGGCCGCAACCTGATTCCATATCTCTCCGCCCAACAAAACATCGAAGTGCCGATGATTCTCGCCGGCCGTTCCCGCAAACACGCGCGCGAACGCTCGATGCAGCTGCTCCAGGCGGTCGGACTGATGGACAAGCGCAAGCAGCGTCCCGATCAGCTCTCCGGCGGAGAGCAGCAGCGCGTCTCGATCGGCGTGGCGCTGTCCAACGATCCACCGCTGCTCCTGGCCGACGAGCCGACCGGCGAGTTGGACACGCACACTTCGGAAGAGATTTTCCATCTCTTCCGCAGCCTCTCCAATCAGTTCGGGCTGACGATCATCATCGTGACCCACGACCCCGCCATCGCGGCCCGCGTCGATCGCGTCGTGGCGATCCGCGACGGCACGATTGCGACCGAGACGGTGCGGCGCGTCGAGCGAGCCGGTACCGAAATCTCCGAAGTCGTGCATGAAGAGTTCGCGGTCGTAGACGGCGCCGGACGACTGCAGATTCCCAAGCCGCTGCTGGACCAGGTCGCCCTGGGCCGTCGCGCCTACGTGGACTCGCGCGAAGGGCGGATCATCATCACGCCGGCGCACGAGGCCGATGCGGGCGACGAAGAGGCGGAGCGCTGATGACCACCGCACAGACCGCCGGCGGCCCTGCCGCCGCCCAGGATCGAGACCTCGTGGTTGACGTGCAGGGCGTCAGCCGCAAGTTCGTGGTCGGCGGCGAGGACATCTGGGCGGTGCGAGACGTCTCGCTCCAGGTCGCGCAAGGAGAGTTCGTCGCGCTGATTGGCCGCTCCGGCTCCGGCAAGACGACGCTGCTCAACCTCATCGCCGGACTGGACTCACCCACCTCCGGTCACGTCACCATCGATGGCGAGAACATCACCGAGTACTCGGAGCGTCAGCTTACGCAGCTGCGCCGACACCGGGTCGGCTTTGTCTTCCAGTCGTTCGGTCTGCTGCCGCTGCTCTCTGCGTACGAGAACGTCGAACTGTCGCTGCGCATCGCCGGGGCCGGCATTCGCGAGCGACGCCGCCGCGCCGAGGAACTGCTGGAGGCGGTGGGACTCGGCGGCCGCGCGCGACATCGTCCCTACGAACTCTCGGGCGGCGAACAACAGCGCGTTGCCATCGCCCGGGCCCTGGCCAACTCTCCGGCGTTGATCCTCGCCGACGAACCTACCGGCGAACTCGACTCAACGACCGCCGTCTCGATCTTCCGACTACTTCATGACCTGGTTGTTGAACAGGGCGTCACGATCATCACGACAACGCACGACCGCACCGTCATGGAGCTGGTACCGCGCGTAGAAGAGATGCGCGACGGACGGCTGCTCGAACCCGATGAGCAAGAGCTGTTCCGCTACACCGTGCGCGATGAACGTTCGCGGTTCGCGGCCGAGTTGCCCAGCGACGTCCGCGAGGAAGTGTCGGCGGTCAGCTCGCATGGTGCGGACTTCGCTCCCACGGTCGAGGAACGAATCGCAGCCGAGCGCGCCGCGCATCCGGAGATCAGCGAGGCCCAGGCGCGTCACGTGTTCGGCGCCGACCTGCCCGCGGAGCCGGATGCCGACGATGTCGAAGGCGAGCGCGAATCGGACGAGGACTGGGCGCCGGACATCCCCGACGCGGAAGCGCCCTCCGATGAAGACGCCTCATTCGCGCCGCCCGAAGGCGTAGACCGGCCGGTCTGGGCGCGTCCGCGCGATGAGTAGCGCTTAGGGTTCTGTCTCGACCCTGGTGAGTACGAACCGCCGCGGCTGCTGGTCCCAGCGGATCAGCCGATGCGGCGGATCGATCTCGTACCACGCTCGCGACACCTCGACGCCAGGCGTCGCCACGACCTGCCAGACGACCACATCGCCGTCCGGTCCCCGAAGCGTGTCCTGTCCTCGAACCGCTACCTGCACGAGCTGACTGCGCTGGTGGACAACATTGACGGACCGGTAGGTCAGCTCCAGGTCCTGCATGAATGCGAGCGACCGCCAGAGCCAGGCCGAAGAGTCGTTGTCGAATGCGTACACCCCGGCGTCCACCGTCTCGGTGATTCTCTTAGTCCGTTTCTCTTCGTCATCCTCTTCCTTGTCGGTCCGAACAACTGACACGTCTGCCGAGATCGTTCCGTCCCGGTTCAGTCGGTAGTCTGCCTCAGCCTGAAGCGACTCATCCGGCGCGTCGGCGCTGCGCTCATAGCGGATAGGCGCCATCGTTTCGGCATCCACCCAGACCGTGACAAGATCCGCGACGGGACCATCCGCAGTCTCACGGCTGAACATCAGTGAGAGCCGGTATCGATCGTCCTCCCGCACCGTCTCCATGACCACGGTGCCCAGCTTCTCGTCGGTCTGGTCGAGCCAGTCGTAGTGCAGGCGCTCAAAGTCGGGCCAGGGAATCTGCGAGACGGGACTCTCGGGATCGTCGAAGTCGGACTCGAAGCCGCAGGCGGCGACCAGCAGCGCGCAGGCGACCACGAGGGCCGCCGCCACAGGTCGGGCCCCAGGCATCACAACGCGGGGCCGATCTCGGCTTCGGCCATGCGGAGCAGCGCTGCGGCACATTCATCGGAGGAGAGGTCGGCGTGGGTGACGAGTCGGATCTTCGTCCGGTCGGGCGTAGTCACCAGGATGCCAAGCTCCTTGAGCGCCGCCTGCAGCTTGGGCGATGGCGCGGGGTCATGAGATGAGTCGAGCTGAACGATGACGATGTTGGTTTGCACGTCTTCGGGATTGATGTCGAAGCCCAGCTCCGCCAGTCCGCGAGCGAGCTGACGCGCGTTGGCGTGGTCGTCCGCCAGCCGGTCGACCATCTGATCCAGCGCCACCAGCCCCGCCGCCGCCAGGATGCCGGCCTGCCGCATGCCACCGCCGACCAGCTTGCGCGTGCGCCTTGCCTCGCGGATGAACGCCTCGTCGCCGCAGATCAGCGAGCCGACGGGCGCGCCCAGTCCCTTGGAGAGACAGAAGGCAACGCTGTCGGCCGGCGCGGCGAGCTCGGCCACGCTGTGGCCCGAGGCGACCGCCGCATTGAAGATGCGCGCGCCGTCGAGGTGGACGCGCAAGCCGTGCTCGCGGGCGACGCCCGCAATCTCCTCGGTCCGCTCCAGCGAGACGACCGAGCCGCCGCAGAAGTTGTGCGTGTTCTCCAGCGCGAGCAGGGTGGTGCGCGGTTGGTGCATGTCGTCGGGACGCACCGCGCCGGGGATCAACTCAGGGTCGAAGCCGCCGTCGGGCTGATTGGGCAGTGTCGTTGCGAGCACGCCGCCGAGCCGCGAGACGCCGCCCGCCTCGGCGCGCACGATGTGCGCCCGATCGCCGACCAGCAGTTCGTCGCCGGCGGTCGTGTGGGTGAGCAGCGAGACCAGGTTTGCCATCGTGCCGCTGGAGACGAACAGCGCCGCCTCCTTGCCGGTGCGGGCGGCTGCGGTCTCCTCCAGCTTCGTGATCGTCGGATCCTCGCCGAAGACGTCGTCGCCGACGTCCGCTTCGAACATCGCCCGGCGCATCGCCGGCGTCGGCCTGGTCACCGTGTCCGAGCGCATGTCGATCAGAGGAAGCTCGGTGCTCTGGTTGCGTGTCACTCGGCAGGTCCGTTCGCTCGCTCCCAGATGGTTCGGAAGCCCTCGCCGCCCGTGATCGCGGCCACGGTGACGGCGCGTTCTCCATCGTGGAGCTGCTGTTGGATGGCGTTGATGTCGTCGGCCTCGGATCCCAGGCTCAGCAGCCGCGCCTCGATCTTCTCCCAGATGCCCGACTCCTCAAACGCCCGAATCGCGCGCGGCCAGGGGAAGGAGAGAATGCGGTCGGGCAGCGGCATCCGCGGGCGCAGCGATTTGAGGTGGCGGAACCGCTCCTCGGCCGAGTTGACCCGGTCAACCAGGCGGATGATCGGCATGTCCGGCGGGTCGGTGCGGAAGTCGACGAGCAATCGCGGTTCGAGAATCTCAAAGCGCACGATCAGCACCGAGGCGCGATCGATCACGCGCAGGATCTCCTCCAGGTCGACGCCGTAGTCATCCGTCATCAGATCCTGAGTCTATGGACGCTGCGGGGATGCGTCCAACGCCGCCGGGAGCGGCGGGCAGGCCGCCGATTCCCAGCAGCGCCTCCCGCGCCGCGTCGTACCGCTCTTTGGCCCGCGCTTCGCGGTTGAGCAAGCCCTTGAGTTTCGGCGGCTCCAGCGGCTCGCCGTCGAGGAAGACCTCGTGCATGCGGGTGAGCTGCTTCTGCCAGGCCTCCCACGCGTCGCGGTACTCGGACTGGCGCTCGGGGTCGACTCTGACCATGGGACTCCCGCTTTCGTTCGGAGCAGACTGCTCAGACCAGGTTGCGGTAGATGTTGATCTCGGCCGAGTCGAAGACCATCGCCTCGCGCACGGCGCGCCGCAGATGGGCGAACTGCTGATCCTGGGCTGCCAGTTCCTCAAACTGTTCGAGTTCCTTCAGGTCCTCGAACTCGGCCACGATTTCGACAGTCGAGGCGGCGCCGGTGATCGCGTCCCAGACCGAGAACTGCGCCTCGATCCCGCGCGCCGCCTGGTAGTCGAGCGCCGCCTCGACGGCGCGCAGGAACTCTCCGTGCTTGCCGGGCGCGACCCGGCCGGTCAGGACTCTGCGGTACATCGCCATCGAATTCTCCCCTCAGGTACTTGCCTCATGTGCCACCCCGTTCTCCCGCTTCCCCCTGGGGGGAAGCTGTCCCGTAGGGACTGAAGGGGGGCGCCGGCAGTCGCTATCAGCTAACAGTCCTGCCAGAGCTACTTCGACTTGCGCAAGATCCTCGGGCCGATTCACGTTAGTGAACGACTCCAACTCGGGATCGATACGTCGCAGATCGGCTTCGCCAAGCAGCCTGTGCCTCACCAGCGGCAGCAGCGCGCGCACTCGACCGTCGCCGTCGTCGAGCAGCCGTGCCGCGTGCGGCGCGACCGAGCCTCGATAGGCGGCCAACAACGGTTGGGCCACCCCGTCGAGATAAGGCATCGCGATCTCGACGCCGCTGCACGCGTCGGCGACCGCGCGCAGCAGCTCGGGTCGGAGCAGCGGCATGTCGCAGGCGACGGCCACGGCCAGGTCGTGCCTGATCAACGGCAGCGACGCCTCAAGTCCGGCCAACGGGCCGCGGTCGTGGCGGTCGTCAACGGCCTGCCGCCATTCGACTCCGTCCAGCGGCGGCAACTGCTGGTCGGGTCGTCGAGCGACGACGATGTCGTCGGTGACCCGGGAGGCGGCGATGGCGCTCCAGTGCAGCAGGGGACGTCCGCCGGCCATCGCCGTGGCCTTGTCGCGGCCCAGACGGCGGCCGAACCCACCGGCCAGGATGATCACGGAACAGGCTTCACTCATGGCTTGAGTTTACGCTGCGCCCATGGCCGACTCTAAGCCTCCTTCCCGATCTCTATCCCGTCATTCCCGCGCAGGCGGGAACCTTCCGCTGCACGAGGCATTGGGGATTACCCGCCCGGCCGTATTCGCCACGGTCGGCGGGGGCGGCAAAACGACCGTCCTCTTTGCGCTCGCCGCCGAGTGGGAAGCCGCCGGCGGCGACGGTCTGACCGTGCTCACGACCACGACGAAGATGACCATCCCCGCTGAGGGACGGACGCTGCCCCTGGCGATCGGCCGCGACGACGCCTTCCGCGCCGGCGCGCTCGACGACATCCGCTCGCGCGGCCGCGCCTCGGCCGTCGTCGGCTCGGGCCGAGGCGACCGCGAGCGCGTCCTGGGCGTCGACCCCTCCTGGCCGCGCAACGCCGTGGACGCCGGCCTGGCCAGCCTCGTCGGCGTCGAAGCCGACGGCTCACGAGGCCGCCCCTTCAAGGCCCCCGGCGTCCACGAACCGGTGATCCCCGACAGCGTCAACGTCGTCGCCGCCGTAATCGGCGCCGCCGTCTTGGGCCGCCCCTTGGACGACCGATCCGTCCACCGCCCCGAGATCGCCGCCCAGATCGCCGGCGCACAACTCGGCGACGAGGTCACCCCCGAGCTGGCGGCCAAGGTCCTGATGTCGCCGGACGGCGGTAGGAAGGGTGTGCCCGAGTCAGCGGAGTTCGTCGTCCTGGTGTCAGGCGTGTCGAGAAACCCGGAGGCGTCGAGGGCTCTGGCGGATTGCGTGGATGGTCGGGTAGTGCTGTGGGACGCGGGGTCGGGGGTGCTGGAGATCGTCACCTAGAGATCATCGGACAAGAGCTGCTCGCTCTCCCGGATAAGCGTTGGTATCTCGGTTCGGATGGTCCGCCAGATCGTTTCATGATTGATGTTGGGATACTGGTGATTAAGGATGTTGCGCAGGCCAATGAAGCCATCGCAGCCAGTAATCCTGGCAGCCAGACTTTCGTCGATAGCTTTGATACGAGCTAGCGCCTCTCCAATGATTGTCAACTCTCGTTCAATCTGGTGTTGGAGACCTACATCCGCTTGATACTCGTCGAACGTCTTGTCGGTTGTGGATTCCACGATCAGGCGTCCGGTGGCGAGAATGTCGTACAGATACCCCTTTGTTCTACTCGACATAGATCGGCGTTCTTGACTGCTCGACTGCGTCGCGGAAGTAGGGATTCCGGAAGTCGGACTCGATCACCAGGTCCACCGGTTGATCGAAAAGGTCGCAGAGATCCGTGTAGAGGCGGTGGAAGACGCCGACGTAGGTGGCGTTGGCCTCGGGCAGGAACGTGACGAGGAAATCGAGGTCGCTGGACTCGGAGTGGAAGTCTCCGGTCGCGGCGGAGCCGAACAGGTCGAGGCGCTGGACCTGATGCTTGCGGCAGAGTTCGGCGATTTCCTCGGTGTGTTCGGCGACCAGAGGGATCATGCCCACGACGCTGCTCCCGTTGCCTGTCGGTTGCCCTCAGCGTAACGAAGGGGGCGGTGGTTGGCGCTGCGCGACCGGACCCCCTTCAGCCTTCGGCAGCTTCCCCCGGAGGAGGAAGCGCAGAGAGAGGGCGTTATGTGCGCTCCTCCGATCACCGCCGGTCTTCCTTGAGAACAGAACGAACGTTCTCTATGCTGACTCTCCGAGCCCTGGAGAGGCTGACCGGATATGGGCGACGCTGCGACCATTGGCTGCGTCTTGGTGACTCACCTGCGGGCCCGCGTTGAGTTGGCGCGGCGGGCGGAGCTGTGGGGGCGCGCGGGGGTGATCGTCGAGCGCTCAGGGTCGCGGCCGGTGGTGATCGACTGCCTGCCGGCGGCTGAGGCGGTCGAGGTCGGGATGACGCTCGAACAGGCGCTGTCGCTGCAGCCCGACGCCGTCGTGCTGGAGGCGGACGAGCCGCACTACGCGCGCGAGTTCGAGCGTCTGCTGGCCGCGCTCGACGAGGTCAGCGACCGCGTCGAGGGGGCGGAAGCCGACGGCCAGCTGGGCGTCGCCTACGTCGGGCTGGACGGGCTCGAGGCGATGTACGGCGGCGAGACGCCGATGCTCGACGCGCTGCTGCACGCCGTGCCCTCGCACTTCGAGCCGCGGATCGGGATCGGCGCGGGCAAGTTTCCCGCCCTGGCGGCGGCTCGCACGCGGGGCTCGCCGGGCGTCAGCCGGGTCGGCCGCGACACAAGAGCGGCGGCGGCCTTCCTCGCGCCGCATTCAATCAACCTGCTGCCCCCGGCGCTTGTGCCGTCCGAGCTGGTCGACGACCTGCATCGGCTGGGGCTGCACACGATGGGTGAGGTCGCGGGTCAGGAGATGCACGCGCTGCTGGACCGCTTCGGGCACGAGGGCCGGCGCGCCTGGGAGTTGTGCCGCGGGATCGACGCGCGGCCGCTGCGGCCCCGCGTGGCGGAGGAGTCGATCACGGAGACGGTCACGCTGCCGGCCGCCTCGGCCTCGCTCGAGTTGCTGCGCGTGGCGGTCGACACGCTGCTTACGCGCGTCTTCGCGCAGCCGCGGATGCAGGGCCGCTACGCCGGCTCGGCGACGCTCGTCTGCAAGCTCGAGGACGCGCCCACCGAAGCGTCGACCTGGATGAAGGAGTTCCACTTCAAGAGCCGTGTGGGTAGCTGGCAGCGGGCGGCGGAGATCGTCAAGGCGCGGCTGGAGATCGAGCATCCGCAGGCGCCGGTCGAGGCGATGACCGTCACGCTGGCCAACCTGAGCGGCGCATCGGGCGTCCAGCTCTCGCTCTTCCCCGACCTGCGCGCCGACCGCGAGCGGCGGCTGCTGGAGACCGAGCGCCAGCTCCAGGCGCGGCTCAAGGGCAGGCACGCGCTGCACCGCATGGTCGAGGTCGCGCCCTGGCATCCGGCCCCCGAAATGCGCACCGTACAGGTCTCGATCGATCCCGCCGCCTCGGCCGATATGCGACCCGTCTCTGCTCCATCTGTCGTCGAAGTGCGCGAAGGCCCCGCGCAGGAGCCGCGCGCCGTGCGAATCGGCGCCGAGTGGCAGGAGGTATCGAGCATCGAGGACCGCTGGAGCTTCGACCTCTGGTGGCGTCCGACGCCGATGCATCGCAGCTACTACCGGATCAGCCAGGCGGACGGTCAGCAGGTGACGATCTTCCGGGACCAGCGCGAAGCTCGCTGGTATCAGCAAACGGCTTGAAGCGGGGGCTGGGACGCCGTTGACATGACCTACGTCGAGTTGCACGCGAAGAGTTTTCATTCCTTCGGGCTGGGGGCCTCGCACGGGCATGAGCTGTTGGCCCAGGCTCGGACATTGGGGATGTCGGCGTTGGCCCAGACCGACACCAACCTGTGCGGGGCGCTGGAGTTCGCCCGGCTGGCGAACAGCCTCGAGATCCAGCCGATCACCGGCGGCGAGATCACGCTGCAGGACGACTCCCGCGTCGCGCTGCTGGTCAAGTCGCGCGAGGGCTACGCCAACCTGTCACGGCTGTTCACGCTGGCCAACACGGTCGACCGCCGGGAGCCTCGGCTGGATCCTGCCCATCTGTCCGAGCACGCCGAGGGATTGGTGCTGCTGGCCGGCGGGCGGCATGGGGCGCTGTCGCGGCTGACGCTGGCCGGCGAGCGGGCCGAGGCTCGCGAGCTGCTGGGCCGCTACCGCGACTGGTACGGCGCGGACTCGGTCTACGTCGAGTTGCAGCAGAACTTCCTGCGCGGCGACACCGAGCGCAACCGCGAGCTGGTCGGGCTGACGCGTGAGGTCGGCGCGCCGCTGGTCGCGTCCAACGATGTCCACTACCACTCGCCTGAGCGCTACCGGCTGCAGCATGCGCTGGTCGCGGCCAAGCGCAACGTGACCATCGACCAGGCGCTGCGGCAGATCCAGCCCAATCACCATCTGCACCTCAAGTCGGCGGCGCAGATGGCGGAGCTGTTCTCGGAGTTCCCCGAGGCCGTCTGCAACACGCGGCGGGTCGCCGAGCAGTGCGCCTTCAATCTCAGCGTCGACCTCGGCTACACGCTGCCCGAGCCAATCGTGCCCGAGGGCTACACGCCGGAGAGCTATCTGCGCCGTCTCTGCGAGGAGGCCGCGGCGCGGCGCTACGGCTCGGTCACGCCGGAGGTCGGGCAGCGGTTGGACGAAGAGTTCAACCTGATCGGTCGACATAAGCTGGCCGGTTTCCTGCTCCTCTATCGCGAGATCGTGCGGCTGGCCCAGCGGATCATGGAGGAGCGCGGCCTGGCCGAGCCCGAGACGCCCTTGGAGAAGCGTCCGCCGGGCCGCGGACGCGGATCGTCGGTGGCGCTGCTGGTCGGCTACCTGATCGGGATCAGCCACGTCGATCCGCTCAAGTGGGAGCTGACGCTGGAGCGCTTCCTGCCCGACGACATGACCTCGCTGCCGGACATCGACCTCGACTTCCCGCGCGGGCTGCGCGACGAGTTGATCGAGCGGGTGCACGAATACTTCGGCCGCGACTACGCGGTGCTGACCGGCGCGATCTCGACCTATTCGGTCAAGGGCATCATCCAGGACCTGGGCAAGGCGCTGGGATTGCCGCCGGACGACCTGCGCCTCTTGTCGAAGCAGATTCACTCGCACGACGGGGCGCGGCTGCGGGAGGAGATGGAGCAGTTGCCGGCCTTCCGCGACCGGGTCGAGGCGCACGGCTGGCGCGACCTGATTGCGCTCGCGCCGCAACTGATGAACGCGCCGCGCGGGCTCGGTCAGCACGTGGGCGGGATGATCCTCTCCGACTCGCCGATCCCCGAGATGGTGCCGGTGCGGGCCGGCGCCATGGACGGCCGCTTCATCATGGACTGGAACAAGGACAGCGTCGCCGACGCCAACTTCGCCAAGATCGATCTGCTCTCGCTTCCTGTACTCGACCAGCTCGAGGAGGCGCTGGACCTGGTCGAGCAGCGCTCGGGCGAGCGTCCCGACCTGAGTCAGCTCAGCCCCGAGGACGACGGCGTCTACGACATGATCAATGCGGGGAAATCGAAGGGCATCTTCCTGCTGCAGTCGCCGGCGCAGCTCAAGATGGGTCAGCGGCTGCGCTCGCGCAAGCTGCTCGATCTCGCCTACCAGGTCGCCCTGATTCGGCCCGGGGTGGGCACGCAGGGCAGCGCGGTCAGCCAGTTCGTCGACCGCTACCGCCACGGCGTCGAGTGGGAGTACGACCATCCGCTGGAGGCGCGAGCGCTGGAGCGCGGCTACGGCGTGATCGTCTGGCAGGAGCAGGTGGTGCAGTTGATCATGGACGTGGCCGGGATGTCGGCGGCCGAGGCCGACGAGGTGCGCCGCGCCTTCGCTCGGGCCAACAACGAACACCTGATTGCGATGCACCGCGAACGCTTCTTCGAGGGCGCCCGGGCCAACGGCGTGCCCGACGACGCGGCCGAGACGATCTTCGGCAAGATCAACGGGCACTACATGTTCCCCGAGTCGCACTCGCATGCCTTCGCGATCACCGCCTACCAGGCCGCCTGGCTCAAGCGCTATCACCCGCTCGAATTCTTCGTCACGCTGATCAACAACCAGCCGATGGGCTTCTACCCGGTCGAGACGCTGAAAGAGGACGCCCGCAAGTTCGGCGTCCACTTCCTCAACCCCTGCGTCAACCGCAGCGAGGTGCGAGCGGTGCCGGATACGCTCTCCCCCCCCGGAGCGGGTGGCGATGCCGTAGCCACCCCGTCCCTCTCCCCCCGCTCCGCGGGGGGAGATGCCGAAGGCAGAGGGGGGCAGACCGCCCGTCTCGGCCTGGGCATGATCAAGGACATCGGACCCGAGTCGGCCAAGCTGATCGTTGCAGAGCGCGAGGCGCGCGGGCCCTACGCCGACGCGGGCGAACTGGTCCGTCGGACGGGGCTGAAGCCACAGTCGGTGCGATCGTTGATCGAGGCAGGGGCGTTCGACGCCGTCACGCCCAATCGACGCGAGGCGTTCTGGGAGGCGGGGCTGTCGATCCGACCGGCGCGTTCGGGTCAGCGCGCCTTTCCGGTCCACGGCGCGGAAGCACCGCCGCGCTTCGACGACTTCAGCGACTACGAGAAGATGGTCGGCGAGTACAAGACGCTGGGCATCTATCCCTCAGGCCACGTGATGGAGTTCATCCGCCCGACGCTGGATACGGGCGTGCTGACGACGGCTGCGGTCTACGACTGCGAGGACGGTGCGCGGATCCGCGTCGCCGGCTGGCCGATCGCGCGTCAGCACCCGCGCGGCCAGGACGGCACGGTCTTCGTCACAATCGAGGACGAGACCGGCGACGTGCAGTCGATCGTCTGGCCCAAGGTCTTCGCCAGGTGCCGCCGGGCGCTCTCGAATCAGCTGATCCTGCTGCAGGGACGGATCGACCGCTGGGACGGGACAACCAACATCGTGGCCGAGCGGATCGACGCGATCGGCGCCGACATCCGCATGCCCAGCGCCCACGACTGGCACTAGCCTCCGCTGGTACAGCCCGCTCGCACACACACGAACCGGAGCAACGCCATGCCCAAGACGCTCGAGGTGACCGGCGCGACCCTGAGCTACGACGAGTTCGGTGAGGGGCCCGAAACGATCGTGTTCGTACACGGCGGCGGCGGCAATCACCTGAGTTGGTGGAACCAGATTCCGCACTTCATGGACCGCTACCGCTGCGTCACCTTCTCCACGCGCGGCTTTGGCTTCACCCTCGATCACAGTAATGAAGGCCCCTCGGCCTATGCGCGCGATCTGGGCGAGCTCATGGACGGACTCGGCATCGAGCGCGCGGTGTTGGTCGGACAGTCGCTGGGCGGATTCACCGTGTTGCCCTTCGCGGCGCGCAACCCCGACCGGGCCGCCGGCGTCCTGATGGCCGACACGGTGATCGGTGTCGGAAACGAGGACATCCTGGCCGAGCTGCAGACCCAGCTCGCGACCGCCCGCAACGCGCTCGACGACCGCGGCGCCAACATCATGGTCGGTCCGGAGTACGAACAACGTTCCCCTGAGGGACTGTTCCTCTACAACACGATCCGGGCGCTCAACCCGCCGCTGAACGTGGGCGGCACGCTGAGTTCGACCGACGGCGCCGCCACCAATGAGGAGATGGCCAACCTGTCCATTCCCGTCGTCTTCCTCGTCGGCGCCGAAGATCGTCTCGTCCCGCCGCCGGTCGTCGAACAGGCGTCGAAGCTGCTGCCCAACAGCAAGTACGTCGAGGTGCCCAGGGGCGGACACTCGGTCTATTGGGAACTGCCCAGCGAGTTCAACGCCATCCTCGAAGATCTGCTGACCGAGGCATACGGCTAGCCGCTGCACGAGCCGCTGGCGCCGGTGCTTCTGTGCCACGACCCTAGCGCCTTGCTGACGTCAACTGGCGCCTGACGAGTCGCGAGTAGAGTCCGTCCTGCGAGGCAAGCTCCTCATGGTCTCCGATCTCGACCACCTTGCCCTCGTCGAGCACGACGATCTGGTCGGCGTCGCGGACGGTCGAGAGCCGATGCGCGATGACCAGCGTGGTGCGATCTTCCATCAGCTCGTCCAGGGCGTCCCTGACCAGCCGCTCGTTAAGGCCGTCCAGGTGGGAGGTCGCTTCGTCGAGGATCAGCACCGGAGCGTCCTTGAGCAGGGCCCGGCAGATGGCGATGCGCTGGCGCTGGCCGCCCGAGAGTTGCGCGCCCCGCTCGCCGACGGGCGTGTCCAGGCCGTCGGGCAGCGACTCGACGAAGTCGGCCAGGCCGGCCCGCTCGATCGCCAGCTTCAGGTCCGCCTCGTCCGCATCGGGCTTGGCAACGAGCAGGTTGTCGCGGATCGACGCGTTGAACAGGTAGGTGTCCTGGGCGACGAGCGCCACCTGTCCGCGCAACTCGTCCAGCCGATATGCGCGCAGGTCCGAGTCCTCCAGCGTGATCCTGCCGTCTTGCGGGTCCCAGAAGCGCAGCATCAGGTGCGCCGCCGTGGTCTTGCCCGCGCCCGACGGTCCGACCAGCGCGACCGTGCCGCCGGGCTTGAGATCGAACGACACGCGATCAAGCGCCGCCCGCGGCGTGTCCTCATAGGTGAAGTCGACCCCGGCGAACGCGCCTTCCGAGACCCCGCCCGCAGGGGTGGAGCGACCATTGCTTCGAACGCCCGGGCCGTCGACCACGGTCACGGTCTCGCCGTGCACTGCGGTCAGCCGACGGGTGGCGCCCAGCGTGTCTCCGAGGCGGCGGCCGACCTGGGCCAGCTCGGCCACCGGCATGAACGCGCCCATCGCCAGCAGCGTCAACAGGGGCGCAAGCGTCGCGTCGATGTCCCCACGCACCGTGAGCGCGCCGCCAATCGTCAGCACCGCCAGGCCGCCGTAACCGGTCAGACCTTCGAGCAGCGTGCGCTGGGCGGAAATCTGTCGATTGAACCCGGCTCGCACCGGAACGTAGTCGCTCATCAGGCCCTCGAACTCGGTCTTGCGCTCACGCTCGCGCTGGAAGGCCGTGACTTCGCGCAGACCCTGCAGTGTGTCGACCATGTGCGCGTTGAGCGCGCCGAGGTGATCGCGCGAGCGCGAGCCCAGTCGATCGACGATGCGGCGGGTGAACAGTGGACTGAGGGCGGCGATCAGCAGGAGTGGGGCCAGCCCGAGCCCAAGTCGCCAGTCGACCACGAACAGCGTGATCAGCGCCGCGCCGGGAATCACCACGCTGACCACGGCGTTGGCGATCGTGTGGGCGAAGAAGTACTCCACCGTCTCCACGTCCTGGGTCGCCATCGAGACGAGGTCGCCCGTGCGCCGACGCAGCAGGTAGGCGGGCGCGAGTTGATCGAGCTTGCGGAACAGGTCGATGCGCATGTCGGCCAGCAGGCGGAAGGCCATGTCGTGAGAGACCCAGTTCTCGAGGAAGCGGAACAGGCCGGTCAGCACTGCGACCACGATCAGCAGCGCGGCGAGCAGGTCGATCGAGTCGCCGTCGCGCACATTGGCGACCATCAGCGCGCCGATCACGCCGACGGCGATGGCCCCGAAGAAGTGGGCGATGCCGGTCAGGAACGAGAGCGTGGTCTTGAACCAGTAGGGCGCGGCCAACGCCAGCAACCTCGACGACGTCTCGCGCCAGCCCATGCCTTCGGCGCGGATAATCGCCTCCGTCGCGCCGCCGTCGTAGTCGCCCATCGCCAGCGAGCCGGAGGCGGCAGCGACTGCGGCGGGCTCCGGCGTCGCCATACCAGGGTCGCCGTCCAGGGAGGGGTCGGTCATCTGGCCCTGCATCAGCCAGTCGTAGACGCCGCCCTCGGCCAGTAGTGTCTCGTGGTCGCCGCGCTCCACCAGCCGACCCTCGTCGAGCACGAGGATGTCGTCGCAGTCGCGCACGCTCGATAGGCGATGCGCCATGATCAGCGTGGTGCGACCCTCCATCAGGCGGTCCAGCGCCGCCTGGATCGTGGCTTCGTTCTCGGCGTCCACGCTCGAGAGCGCTTCATCCAGGATCAGCATCGGCGCGTCGCGCAGCAGGGCCCGCGCAATGGCGATCCGCTGGCGCTCGCCGCCCGAGAGTCGATGCCCTCGCTCGCCGATCACCGTGGCGTAGCCCTCGGGCAGCGCGCTGATGAACTCGTGGGCGTTGGCCGCCTGCGCGGCGTCGCGGATCTGGTCCTCGGTCGCGTCCGGTCTGGCGAATCGCAGGTTGGCCAGCACGCTGCCGTGGAACAGGTAGGTGTCCTGCAGCACCACCGCCATCTGCGCGCGGATGTCGTCGAAGCGCAGCGAGTTGATGTCGCGTCCACCGATCCGGATCGTCCCTGCCTGCGGCGTGTACAGGCGTTGCAGCAGCCAGACCAGGGTCGACTTGCCGGAGCCCGAGCGGCCGACGACGCCGACGCGCTGACCTGGCTCGACCGTGAACGACACATCGTTGAGCGCGGGCCGCCTGCCCGTGGGATAGCTGAACGTAACTCCATCGAACTCGATGCGCGGCTCGAGCGCGGGCGCCGGTTCCGCCTCGACATCCGGCGTCAGCGGCGCAGCCTGGTCGACGTCGAGCACGCTCTGCGCCGCGGCGACGCCGAGCAGTCCCTGGTGGAAGAGCTGGCTCAGTTCGCGCAGCGGTCGGAAGACTTCCACGCCCAGCATCAGCACGACCAGCAGCTCGGCCAGCTCCATCGCGCCGCTTTCGACCCGCAGCGCGCCGACGTAGAGGGCTACGGCCGCGCCCACGGTGATCGCCAGAATCGTCAGGCCCTGAGCCACGGCGTTGTGGAAGAGCACGCCCATCGTCGAGCGGAAGACCTCCTGGGCGCGCTCGGCCAGCTCCGACCCGCGGCGGCCGCTCTGTCCGAACGCCTTGAGCGTGGCCAGTCCCTGGATCGAGTCGAGGAAGTCGGCTGCGAACGAGCCGTAGGCGTCGCGCCGACGCAGCGACGCCTCGGCGTTCTTCTGCTTGAGCAGCGACGGCAGCGTCAGCGTGACCAGGGCGAAGCCGAAGTAGATCGCCGCGACCGGCAGATCGAGGAAGCCCATGAAGACGAAGATGCCGATCGGCGCCAGCGAGGCCACGATCAGTTGCGGCAGATACTGGCCGAAGAATGTCTCAAGCTGTTCCACGCCCTCGACCACGCCGACCGTGATGTCGCCGGTGCGCTGGCGGTCGAAGTGCGACGGCCCCAGCCGCACCACTTGATCGAAGAGCCGTTGTCGGAGCTTGTACTGGACCTGGAGCGCGGTGCCGTTGGCGATCTCCTCCTTCGCATAGAGGAAGAGCGATCGGGCCGCAATCGACGCGGCCGCCGCAATGATCAGCGGCACCAGGTCGCCGAAGCCGTCGCCCTCGAAGATGCGCGCGCCGATCCAACCCAGCAACGCGAGTCGCGCCACTCCGGCCGACACCGCCAGGAGGCCCACGATCACCGAGAGCCCAACGCGCCAGCGCACGCCCTCGGTAAATCGCCAGAGTTCCCATGAGAAGGTCACCAGCACAGGATAGGCGCGCTCTGCGGACGGGAGTCTCGGTAGGCCACTCCGCCGGGCCAGCGTGGATTCGCTAGCCTCGATTCGCGCGCAGACGGCCTGCGCGGCCTGGAGAGGGGCTGACCATGGAGTTGCTGTTCACCGGCGGACGCGTGTTGACTATCGACGCGATGGACCGGATTGCATCAGGCGTCGCGATTCGCGACGGGCGGATCGTCGCCGTGGGTGACAGCGCCGAGGCGCGCAACGCGGTCGGAACCGACGCCACCCACGTCGATCTGAACGGCCGCGCGCTGATTCCCGGGTTCTGCGACCCGCACAACCACTTCTCGATGACCACGTTCGAACCGCGCTCGGTCGATTGCCGTGTGCCGCCGCTCTCCGGGCGACCGGCGGTGCTGGACGCCATCGCGGCTGCCGCTGCCGGCGCGCCCGAGGGTCAGTGGATCTGGGGTCTTGGCTACGCGGCGCGCCTGATCGGCGAGGAAGACGGCCTGCTGCGGTCGGAGCTCGACGAGGTCGCGCCCAACAACCCTGTGTGCGTGATGGACTCCTCCTACCACGCCTGCTACGCCAACTCGGCCGCACTGGCGATGGTCGGCATCGACCGCCACACGCCCAACCCGCCCGGCGGCGAGATCCGCAAGGACGCCTCAGGCGAACCGAACGGCACGCTCTGGGAACGGGCGATGGACCCTGTCCATCACGCGTCGATGCGTTCCTACATCGACACGTTCGGCGAGGATGCGGTCGCTGGGTTGATCGAGCAGAATGCCCGGCGGCACTTGTCGCACGGGATCACGACCGTAGGAGATGCGCTGGTCATGCCCGAGAGCGCCGAGATCTATCGGCTCGCCGACGAGCGCGGCCGTCTGCCGACGTGATTCACCAGATGCGCGGCGGCCCCGGATTCTTCGCCGCGCCTGAGGAGGCGGCCGGTGGCGCATTCATGGAGGACGACGTCTCCGACCGGCTACGCGGCGGCATCGTCAAGATCTTTATGGACCCGGTCTGGCCCAGTCCTGCCATGGAGGTCTGCCACGAAGACGGGACCAAGGAGCCGGTGGGCGAGCCGTACTACGGCCAGGAAGAAGTCGATCACCTCGTGCTCGACGCCGCCTCGCACGGACTGCAGGTAGCCATTCACTGCATCGGCAACCGCGCCGTCGAGCAAGGCCTGAATGCGTTCGAGCGAGCCCAGCGAGAAATCCCGCGTGACGACCCGCGCTACCGGATCGAACACTTCAGCTTTGCCACCAGCGAGCAGATCGAGCGCGCCCGGTCGCTGGGCGTGATTGTCTCGCACCAACCGCCGTTCCTACACCTGATCGGCGACTACTTTGAGACGCGCAGCAACGAGGCAGGCATTGACGCGGTCCCGATTCCCTACCGGGACATGCTCGACGCCGGTGTCTTTGTTGCCTCAGGATCGGACTTCCCCTGCGCGCCCGTCCCGCCGCTGTTGGGTCTGTACGGCCTGCTGTCGCGTACCTCACATGACGGCACCGTGATCGCCGCCGACCAGGCCATCTCGCCTCTGGAAGCGATCCGCACCTACACGCTCAACTCGGCCACTGCTATGTTCCGCGAGCACGAAGTCGGGTCAATCGAGATCGGCAAACGCGCCGATCTCGTTGTCCTCAGTCACGATCCGACCCTGGTTGACCCGAACAACGTTCGAGACATCGTCGTGCAGCAGACCTATGTGGACGGCGATCTCGAGTATTCGGTCTAGGCAGCGAAATCAACTCGACGAATCTTCTTGGGACGCCGGTTTGCGGGCGTGCACCAGGAAGCTGGGCGTGAAGATCTCCAGTTCGCCGCCCTCGACCAATGCATCGGCCGCGACATTGAGGAAGGAAGCGGTCTCACTCGTCCCCGAGGGGGCAAGCCGAACGAACTCCAGGAACTTCGTCACCGTCGCGGTGAAGCCGCGGCCAATCGGAGTCCGCGCCCACGACGTGAACGAGAAATCGCGTCCCTGCAGCGCCATGTACCAGGGCGTGTCCGGGTTGCCGTACTCGGCCTGTTGATCGATCGCCTGGATAATCTCGAAGCCGGCCTCTTGAACGGTCTCCACCTGCCGTTCCGTGGTAAGCAGATCCGGCACTGCGTTGTTGGTTTCGATGTCCCGGCGAATCTGCTGGTGACGCGGGTTGTCGGGCTCGTACTTGTCGGTGAAGCACCAATCAACGATCGCAATCTCGCCACCCGGCTTCACCAGGCGGTAGAGCTCCTGGAAGAGCAGCAGATTGTTTGGCGCGTGGCAGACGGCCTCAAAGGAGTACACCGCATCGAATGTCTCGTCCTCCAGCGGCACGTCCATGAAGTTGGCGTAGAGGAAGCGGCAGGTGTCGCTCAGACCCGCTTTCGCTACCAGCCGCTCGCCTCGCGAGATCTGTTCGGGACTGAAGTTGATCCCGGTGATGTTGGCCCCACTCGCTCGCCCGATCGTGATCATCGGACCGCCGACGCCGCACCCCAGGTCCGCCACTTCCATCCCCGGCTTGAGCTGCAGAATCTCTCCGATTTCCTCGTCATGCCGCCGCTGGGACTCGACCAGGCTCTCCCCGGGCCGCCTCGGCGAGAAGTGGAAGGTCGTGCCCCAGCCGAAGACGTAAAAGCGCGTGACGGCATCGTAGAAGCGGCTGACCAGTTTCGGCTGCTCCTCGATGCGGGCGGCATCCTCCTGCGATTCGCTCAGTTGTTGAATCTGGTGGTAGTCGCGCAGAGCTTCGCGAGGGTTCCCACTTCGTTGTTCGTCTACTTCGGTCGGCACGGCGTCACCTGGCCTCTCAGCGCTCATGCGGAGTCGGCGAGCCGACTCAACCCTTGTAGCCCGCGGCCACCACAACCTTCGAGTGCACTGCTCGCAGGCGAAGCTCCTCGAGCGATGTGTACTCGGACGAGCGGACGAATGTGCCCGCGCCGTCGTCGCTGTCGAAACTCATGATCACCAGCCGTTGGGGCGTCCAATCGCCCTCGACTACGTCAAGGTCGCTGCCCCGCACGAGGAACGTGCCGCTATGAGCGGTGACAGCGTCGTAGATCTTCGCGACGAACTCCGAGAATGCGTCCTCGTCGATCACCTCGGTGTCGATCACCAGGTAACTGCTCATGTCGGCAAGTCCTCTCTTCAACAATCAGGGGATCTGTTTCTCGCAATCGGCGGGCCAGGCTGACGAGGCTTATGCCCGTGAGCCCTCAACCTCGACCGTCACGATATCAATACCGTAGTACTTGCGGTGTCGGACGGACGAGGCGTAGAAGCGCAGCAGGCGGAATGAGATGTCTCCGACCTCCGGCTCTTCTGCCTGCTCGCTCAGGTATGCGACTCGGTCCTCCAGGTTCTCTTCCGAGAACAGGGCCAGGAACTCCAGCTCGACCGAGCCTCCGGCGGGCCGCGCGATCAGCGCCAGGCGCGGCGGTTGGTCTGACTCGTAGTCATCGCGCAGATTCAGCATGGCCGAGAGTGTCTCCTCGCCCGCCGCATGTAATCGGTCGATTGACGCCTGGTTCCAGCGCAGATCGGCGCCGAGCTGCCGAAGAAATGCTTCGATGCCCGGCAACGCCGACACGTCCAGCTCAGTCTCCAACCGCCGAGGACGGGGACGGGAACCGGCCAGCTCGAGCACCACGGTCAGCAACACCGCTACCGTCACACCGAAGACCACGCCGTTACCCAGCGTCGCTCCCCAGGTGCCGCCAATCACGTCGGCCAGGATGTTCTGGCTCTGCAGGCCGACTGCGATCGAGAGCGAGATCCCGACGATACCGGCCCGTTGCCGGTTGAGTCCGTCTCGCAGGACCGTGCGCATGCCCTCGACGAACAGCAACCCCATGATCACCAAGAGCAGCGCCCCGCTGACCGGTCGTGGAATCGTAAGCAGCATGGCCACGATCTTGGGCAGCAGCGCGGCCACGATCAGCATCACACCGATGACGATGCCGACCCGCCGGGCGGCAACGCCGGTGAACTGGAACAAAGAGATGGTGGAGGGCAAGTAGGCAATCGTCGGCGGCGTGCCGGCGATTCCCGAAAGGAAAATCGCGATCCCGCCCACATTCAGTGTCCGCTGCACGCCGCGGAAGTCGATGCTGCGCGGCTCGCGTCTGGACGCCTGCTGGATAGCTGCCCCTTCGCTGCTGGAGCGGACCGCGACCACGGCGCTAACGACCAGGAAGACCAGCAGCAGCGCCCAGAAGTCCTCGTCCAGGACCGAACCGAATCCGGGCCAGCCGGGGACCTCCGGTAAATCGAACCAGGGCGCGTCGAGCACTCGCTGGATGTCGTAGACGCCCAGCGGCACCGCGATGGCGCAGCCTGCGACCAGGGCGATCGGCAATGCCCAGAGACGCCAGAGTCCGCTGCCGAGCAACATCAACAGGGCCGTGATGGCCAGGGTGGCCAGGCCCACTCCGGGACCCGCTGCGTCGGCGGCGCCGTCCGGCACATCAGTCAGTCGGCCGAGGGCGATCGGCATCGCTGAGAGCGCGATCATCATGAACGCGACACCCGACACAACCGGCGTGATCAACCGGCGCAACTGGGCAAGTCGCGCTGCGACCAGGAACTGGACCAGCGAAGAGGCGATCACCAGGCTCGACATCAGCGCGAGCCCGCCCTGCTCCACCGCCAGCACGCAGGCCGCCAGAAACGGAACGCCCGAGCCCATCAACAGGACGTGTCCCGGTCCCAGTCGGCCGATTTTCGATGCGTGCAGCGCGGTGGAGATGCCTGCCACGATCAGCGCGCCGACGATGGCCCAGGTCATGTAGCCGCCGTCGTCGTTGAACGCCGCCGAGAAGATCACGACGAACGTGACCGTGTTCGACACGATCAGGACCATGCCCTGGAACGCCACGTTGAGCGTCAGCAGCGGAGGAACCGGCTCATCGGGTTCGTAACGAATGTGTTCGTTGGCCGCCATCTTCGCCTAGCCCAATCCGTGCGACCGCCTCAGGCTAAGGCCATCAATCGACTTGTCGATCGAAGCGCTAGCCTCAGCCTGCACCAGGCCGGAGCCGGAGGACGCCCACATGGAACTGCTCTTCACCGGTGGACGTGTGTTGACCATGGACGGTCTCGATCGGGTCGCGTCCGCAGTCGCCGTGCGAGACGGCAAGATCATCGCGGTTGGCGACAGCGGTGAGGTTCGGCAGTCAGTCGGCCCAGACGCCACCCGCATCGACCTTCGGGGCCGCGCCCTGATTCCCGGCTTCTGCGACCCGCACAATCACTTCTCGATGACGACGTTCGAGCCGGTCTCGGTGGACTGCCGCATTCCGCCGCTTGCCGGCAAACCGGCCGTCCTTGACGCCATCGCCGCCGCGGCCGAGGCCGCGCCTGCCGGACAGTGGGTCTGGGGACTCGGATACAGCGCCCGACACGCCAACGGCGGCTGGCTCACGCGCGACGAGCTCGACGACGTCGCGCCCGACAATCCGGTCTGCGTGATGGACTACTCCTACCACGCCAGCTACGCGAACTCGGCGGCGATGTCGATCGCCGGAATCAACTTCGAGACGCCCGATCCTCGCGGCGGTCAAATCCTGCGCGACGAGAGCGGCGAAGCGACCGGGATGCTCTACGAGCGGGCCTCCGATCTCGTCCATCACGCGTCGATGCGTTCGCACATCGACACGCTCGGACCGGAGATCATCGCCGACCTGGTTGAACAGAACGCGCTGCGGCATCTCTCGCACGGCGTCACCAGCGTCGGCGACGCGGTCGTGATGCCGGAGAGCGCCGAGATGTACTGCCTCGCCGACGAGCGCGGCAAGCTGCCGATCGTGATTCACCAGATGCGCGGCGGCAACGGCTTCTTCGCCGCGCCCGAGGCCGCCGCCGGTGGCGCCTTCCTGCAGGACGATGTCTCCGACCGCCTGCGCGGCGGGATCGTCAAGCTGTTCATGGACCCCGTCTATCCCTCCAACGCGCTGCGTAAGTGCCACGCCGACGGCACGTTCGAGGACGTCGGCGAGCCCTACTACAACCAGGACGAGGTCGATCAGCTCGTGCTCAACGCCGCTTCACACGGCCTGCAGACCGCGATCCATTGCCTCGGCAACCGCGCCATCGAGCAGGCGCTCAACACCTATGAACGGGTCCAGCGCGAAATCCCGCGCAGCGACGCCCGCTACCGGATCGAGCACTTCTTCTTCGCCGACCCCGGCCAGATGGAGCGCGCCGCCTCGCTGGGCGTGATCATTTCGCACCAGCCCGCCTTCCTCTACTCGGTCGGCCAGGGCTTCGTCGACTTCATCGCCGAGGCCGGCCTGACGATCCCGCCACTGCCCTACCGCTCCTTCCTCGACGCGGGCGTCACGGTCGCGTCCGGCTCCGACTTCCCCTGCGCCCCGGTCGAGCCGCTGATCGGCCTCTACGGCCTCGCCGCTCGCCGCTCCCGTGACGGCGACCTGATCGCCGAAGAGGAAACCCTCTCACCCCTCGAAGCCCTCAGAACCCAGACCATCAACTCTGCCGTCGCCATGTTCCGTGACCACGAGGTCGGTTCAATCGAGGTTGGTAAGCGTGCGGATTTGGTGGTGCTGAGTCACGATCCGACCCTGGTCGACGCCGAGTTCATCCGCGAGATTTCAGTGCAGCAGACGTATGTGGACGGGGAGCTCTTGTACTCGGTCTAGGACCCACTCAAGTGGTGTCCAGCGTCTACCCTTCCCACGCTGAAATCGTCGGCGAGATTGGCCCCGACTCCGGATACTCGCCATACAGTGAGCTGGTTGGCGCGGGAGGGTTGGCGGTCGTTGAGGGTTCCTGGTGGGTCTACGAGTCTTGCTGGTCGTGTCGATGATTGGGCTCTGGTTCGCCGCATCGCCGACGAGCACCAACGCCTGCTCGTGCGCGCCTCCCGGCACGCCGTTGGAGGCGCTCGCCGAGTCGGAGCTGGTGTTCCGCGGCACGGTGACGTCGGTCAGGCCATCCGATGAACCTGGTCTGCTCAGGGTCGACTTCGATGTCGCCACGGTCTGGAGGGGTCAGCGGGCGGAGACGATTTCATTGACCACGCAGCAGGACACGGCGGCCTGCGGCTATCCCTTCGAGGAGCGGGTTGAGTACGTCGTCTACTCCTGGAACGGCGTTGATGTCGCGCGCTGCGGCCGTACCGCGCCGATCGACCTGGCAGGAGAGGACTTGGCAGCGTTCGGGGCCGGAGCACAGACCGGCGGCATTGCCGACTTCCCCAACACCGGCAGCGGCGGTCTCGTCAAGGCCGAATCGACCCAGGACCGGGCGGCTGCGATCGCAGTTGTCGTCGCAGTTGGCGCGATCTTGCTCGGTGTTGTCGGAACGCGGCTGTACGTTCGTCGACAGGACGGAAGGTCGAACGCGACTAGGGTTGAACGCACCTGAGGTCACAGAAGCGGAGGAGGCGTCGTGGCGACCAACAACATCGCGGCAGACAACTCAGACTCGACCGAGCGACTGTCGGCGCTGGTCGCGAGACTTGGCGCCGAAGACGTGAAGCGCCCGCTGGGTGGCGGCTGGACGATCGGGTTCGCGCTGGCGCACCTGGCCTTCTGGGACGCGCGACAGGTCGCGGCGCTCGAACGCGTCGCCAGCGGTGAACCGTTTCCCTCCGAGGACCTGGCCACGAACGCTGCGCTCGAAGCGATCGCCGACGCGTTCAGTCCGGACACCATCGGGCGAGCGGCAGTTGACGCGGCACGGCAACTCGACGCGGTCGTCGAGACGCTAACCCCTGATCAAGTCGGAGCACTCGCAGGATCCGGCAAGTCCTACGCCATCCAACGCGCGCCGCACCGCGAGGAGCACATCCGCCAGATCGAAGATGCCTTCGGCTGAGCGCTCACGTCGCTCACCGTTGCCAGATGATCCGCTGGCGGGCCTTGCCGCGCCACGACTCGACCGACGTCACGAAGCGCCAGGCGTCCGGCGCGGCATACTCAACCGTCAATTCAGCCAGACCGCCCAGACCACCGGTCGACGCGCGCTGTTCGATGGACTGAAATGACTCGAACGATCGCTTGGTCACCTTGCCGAACATCGGCATGGCGAAGCCGGAGTTGATTGGGCACACCGTGATTCGCTCCAGGTACTCGCCGACGAACGACCGGGTATCCAGCGTCAGCACGTCGTGGGCCGCATCCCGGTAGGGCGCGGCGTTGAGCATCCGCTTCAGGCGCTGCTCCGCGAGCCATAGGAACGTCCGGCGGTTGAGAAACTCATACCACTGCCGAGGAGAAATGTCGTCCAAGCCATTCGCCAAATGCTCGGGCGGCATCGGCCACTGGTCTCGGATCACGGCCGTTCCATGAATCGGATGGCTGATCGGAACGCCCTCCGGTCGCCATTGCGTTTCAATCTCCCGCCGCTCCGGACGATCAATCTCGAACAGGTCCAGCAATGCCGTCGTACTCAGCAGGCCGTGCTCACGAACGCTCGTCCAGCTCCCCGCCTCCGCCATGTGATAGAGGCGCGGGTAGCGCTTCGAAAAGCGATCCAGCGGGTCGGCGCTCATCGCTGTGGCTTCGACCGCTCAACGGATCGTTTCATCAGAGGCCTCGTTGCCAGGCTGGTTCGATGTCGGTCAACGCAAAGTCATCTCCCTTGAAGAGGAGTGGTTCGCCAGTCGTCGCCGCGAGACCATAGACGACGCAGTCACCGAAGTTGAGGTTCGCTTCGTGATTCTTCTTTCCGAAGCGCCGCCAAGCCTGGCGAGCGACCTGGATCTGATCGAGTGTCACGGGCTCGAGCTCAACGTTCACCTCGGCGAGCAGAGGCTCCAGCAGGTCCTCGGCAGCCGGGCCGCCCCGATTGTTGAGCGCGATGGTTGTTTCCAGCAGCGACATCACTGACATGCGGCAGCCAGACGCGGTCAACAGGGCTCTGGAGAACTCCTCCGCTTCCGGCTCTCCCAGTAAGATTGCCACGATCACAGATGTATCGACGATCAATGTGGTTGCCCGTCCTCGTCGTACAAGAACTCGTTCATCTCTTTACTGGTCATGAGCTGGGTGCCTCTTGCCTCTGCGAGGGCTCGAGCTTTCGAGGCGATAGTTCTGACCCGGCCAATCTTTGCCTGAATCTCGCGCTCTCGCTCAACCGCGAGACTCACTGCAGTCGCCAATGCCTCTTCGGGGGAGGCACCGGTGAGTTCTCCAAGCTCCGAGAGAAGTTGGCAGGTCTCTTCGTTCTCGATGGTGAGGGGCATGGTCCGCTCGCTGTCCGCTCGTGAAGCCACTCTGAGGGTATCGCGCTCGACTAGCCTATGGGCGCCGACAGCAGCTGATGGAAGGAGTGCGTGTGGCTGCCGAATCACCGACCGCAACGCCGCTGCTCAAGGGACTCAAGGTCGTCGAGATGGCGACCTGGCTCTTTGGCCCGATGAGCGCCTGCGTGCTTGGGGAGATGGGCGCCGACGTGGTCAAGGTCGAACCCCACGAGGGCGACCCGATGCGCGGCCTGATCCACCGCCTGCACGACGGCGTCGATTGGGTCTTCGAGATCGCCAACCGCAACAAGCGCAGCGTCGCGCTCAATGTGCGCACGCCCGAGGGCAACGAGATCCTGCACAAGCTGCTCGAGGACGCCGATGTCTTCCTCGTCAATCTGCGCCGCGGCGCCTTGGAACGGCTGGGGATCGACTATGAATCGCTCGGGGCCGATCATCCCCGCCTGATCTACGCGCACGCCACCGGCTACGGCACCGAGGGTCCCGACATTGACCGCCCGGCCTTTGACGAGCTGGCTTACTGGGCGCGGGGCGGCTTCATGGAGACGCTCGGACCGCCGGACAGCGAGCCGGTGCGCCTCGTCGGCGCGATGGGCGACCTACCCAGCGCGATGAACATCACCGCTGCAATATTCGCGGCGCTCTACCAGCGCGAACAGACTGGCGAGGGTCAATTCGTCACTTGCTCGCTCTACGGCGGCGGGATCTGGGCGAACGGGTTCGCGATCCAGGGAGCGTTGGCCACCGGCGAGAACTTCCCGCGCAGCGATCGCTACGGCGCATTCAATCCGCTGTACAACTCCTACCGCGCCGCCGACGGCAAGTGGATGCAGCTCGCGATGATCCAGGAAGAACGCTTCTGGGGTCCCTTTGCCGACGCCATCGGCCTGCCGATGCTGAAGGAGGACGCACGGTTCGCGGTCGCAAGCGACCGGCGCGGCCACATCCGCGAAGCGGTCGAGACGATCGAACGGCGCATTGCCGAGCATCCCCGCGACCACTGGGCCGCAATCTTCGACGCCAACGACTTCCCCTGGGCGCCCGCCGCCGACTCGGTGGAGATCGCCAACGATCCCCAGGCCTCAGCCAACGGTTACGTCCGGACGATGCAGCACAAGACCGCGGGCGACTTCAGGGTGCTCGGCGTTCCCTTCCAGCTTGAACTTGCGTCGAACGAGAACTACTCCAGCGCCCCGGAGCTGGGCGAGCATACCGAGCTCGTGCTGGAAGAACTGGGTTACGACTGGGATCAGATTGCCGCAATGAAGCAGTCGGGCGCGATTCCCTAGAGGCGAAGGAGATCAGATGCCGGAGATCATCGACTTCAGGATCACCCTGCCGCCGCGCGAGTACGCCGATCCTTCAGGCGAAGGCGACCAGCGCTTCAGCGACAGCGACTACCTGGCCAACTACAACCGCATCTACACGCGAGAACGCGGCGGCGGCCCCGACGCCGCGGCGATGATCGCGGCGATGTCGGAAGCGGGCGTCGACCGGGCGGTGCTCCAGGCCGAATGGGCGGCCGGCGACTACCGCGCCATGAACGACGCCGTGCACCGCATCGTCGCCGGCTACCCAGACGTGCTGACCGGCTATGTGACCGTCAATCCCGCCGCCGGCGACAACATGGCGGCGGTGGTCGAGGAGGAAGTGCGCGAGCGCGGCGCGAAGGGCGTCAATCTACAGCCCTTCTCGTACCGGGTGATGGCCAACGACAAGCGCTTCTACCCGCTCTACTCCAAGTGCCAGGAGCTGGGCGTCCCGGTCACGATCCACTCCTCGATCAACTTCTCCAACGACCGCTCGATCGCCTACGGCCGACCTATCGTCCTGGACGAGATCGCCTGCGACTTCCCCGATCTGACCATCGTCGCCAATCACGGAGGCTGGCCGTGGGTCAATGAACTGGTCGCGGTCGCCTGGAAGCACCGCAACGTCTACATCGAGATCGGCGCCGTCGCGCCCAAGTACATCGGCACGCCCGGCACCGGCTGGGAGACGCTGATGCACTACGGCAACACCTCCCTGCTCAGCGACCGGATCCTCTTCGCCACCGACAACATGATCCCCTTCGACCGCGCAGTCCGCGAACTGCAGGACCTCCCGCTCAAGGATCACGTCAAGGAGGGCTGGCTCGGAGCGAACGCCGCGCGCCTGCTGGCGCAGGTGGAGGATCGGTTGGCCGCGCTCTAAGCACGCATCGCCTGGCGGTGAAGTTGGCTACCGTGGTCTCCAGGTGGTACGTGCCATGGTGCTCAATCACAGCTGGACGTTGCAATTGTCCGCATTGGCAGCGCTGCTGGTCGGGGCTCTCTTATTGACGGCAGCGTGTGGCGGCGAGGGCGAGGATGAGTACGAAGTCGCCCAAACCCACGAGGACCATGACTCCGCGCCCTCGGCGGTAGTGGCGGGCGAGCACTCAGAGGCCGGACTCGCGGGCGAGAAGCTGTTCGCGGCCAACTGCATCCAGTGCCACGGCGAGGACGCAATGGGCACAGGACAGGGCCCCCCACTCGTCCACTCCATCTACGAGCCTGGGCATCACTCGAATGCCAGCTTCGTGATCGCAGTTGCCCGAGGCGTGCGGGCGCATCACTGGGATTTCGGCAACATGCCCGCCGTATCGGGTCTCGAAATCGATGAGATTCACCAGGTGATCTGCTACGTGCGCGAACTGCAACTGGCAAACGGGATCATCGACGAAGTGCCGACCTCAACTCCCTGCTAACCGTTGGCTAGCCGACTACGCCGGCCGCTCGAAGCTCGGCGATCGCGTCGGGCGCGCAGCCGATCTCCTTGAGCAGCGCGTCCGTGTCCTGTCCCAGTTCAGGGCCAAGCGACCTGACCCTGCCCTGCTCCCCGTTGGCGCGGATCGGCGAGCCGACCGTGCGCAGCGTGCCATAGCGTTCGTCATCGAAGTCGACGATGTACTCGTTTGCGGCGGCCTGTTCGTCGCGCGCGATCATCGGGTAGTCCTGGATCAGTGTGCTGGGCACGTCCTCGGCGTCGAAGCGCGGCGGCCACTCGGCGGCGGGGCGTGTAGCGATCACGTGCGCCACTTCCTCGCGCAGCTCATCCAGGTTGGCGTTGCGATCGGCAAGCGTGGCGAATCGGTCGTCGGTGACCAGGTCCTCGCGCTCGAGCGCGCGGCACATCGGCACCCAGCGGTCGGTGATGTAGCCGACGAACAGCCACTCGCCATCCGCTCCCTGGGCCTGCAGTGTGAACATGTTCGAGATCGGCATGTTGCGCGCCGAGGGCACGATGCTGCCGTTGGCCAGCGCATTGATCGCCGGCGCGCGACCCCAGATCTGGCTGCCGTAGAGCGAAGTCTGGACGAACTGTCCCTCGCCGGTGCGCTCCCGCGCGACCAGCGCGCTGGCGATCGCGAAGGCGAAGATCATCCCGCCGGTCTGGTCGGGATCGGGCGCGGCGACGTTGCCGTAGGGCTTGTCCCCCTTGACCCCGTTGGCCCACATCCCGCCGCCGGCTGCGCCCGCCACCGACGCCCATGAGGTCGACTTCGCTCGCGGCCCCTCCGGACCGAATCCGCTGGCGCTGGCGTAGACCAGCTTCGGATTCTGGGCCCGCAGGGCGTCCCAGCCGAGTCCGAGCCGTTCCATCACGCCCGGTTTGAAGTTCTCGGTGACCACGTCGACGCGCTTGACTAACTCAAAGATCAGGTCGCGGCCCTCGCTCGAGCGCAGGTCGACGGCGATGCTGCGCTTGCCTCGGTGGTGGGTGTGGAAGTACTGGCAGAATCCGTCGGCCCGCTTGCCCACGTGCCGCGACGGATCGCCGACTTCGAGTCGTTCTACCTTGATCACCTCGGCGCCGAGGTCGGACATCAGCACGGTCGCCGACGGTCCCTGCTGAAACTGGGTGAAATCAAGCACGCGAATGCCGTCAAGTAGTGGTCGGGTCATGGTTCGTTCCTCCGCTGGATGCTGTGAATATAGGGAGCGAATCGTGGGTCATGGGCCGCCCCGACCCCCCTCTGCCTTCGGCATCTCCCCCCGCGGAGCGGGGGGAGAGGGGCAAGGGAGGAGCACACGTAGGTTTCCGATACGAAGAGCGCAGCCTCGGCCTCTTCGCCCTGCGAGGCAAGGTTCACAAGCGATCAAGCCCTGAACGCGAGGCCGCTAGTCGGTGAGCGCCGGCTCCCTCGACTCGCTCATCGTGAAGCCGGTGTAGCCCTCGGCGGCGATTTCGTTGCAGCGCTCGCGGTAGACGTTGACGCCTCCGGCGTAGGGCATGAAGACCCTCGGCTTGCCGGGGATGTTGGCGCCCAGATACCAGGAGTCGGCGAGCATGTACATCGTCTGCTCGGCGATCTCGTTGACGTGGTCAACCCACTCGTCCTCGGCCTGTTGCTCGGCATCGACCACGTCCACGTCGTGCTCGCGCAGGTACTCGATGAAGTCCGAGATCCACTCCACGTGCTGCTCGATCGAGACGGGCATGTTGCTCAGCACCGAGGGTGAGCCCGGACCGGTGATCATGAACATGTTGGGGAAGCTGGCTGCGGCGAGACCGAGATATGTCCTCGGGCCGTCGCTCCACTTGTCCCGCAGCTGAGCGCCATTGCTGCCGCGAATGTCCATCTTCAGGAAGGTGCCGGTCATCGCGTCGTAGCCGGTGGCGAAGACGATGACATCGACCTCGTACTCCTGCCCGTCGGACGTGCGCAGGCCGGTCGATGTGATTTCCTCGATCGGGAAGTGCCGGATGTCGACGAGATCGACGTTGTCGCGGTTGTAGGTCTCGAAGTAGTTGGTGTCGATCAGCGCCCGCTTGGAGGCGAAGGGGTGATCGCGCGGCAGCAACTTCTCGGCAGTCTCCGGATCGTCGACGATTTCGCGGATCTTGCCGCGAATGAACTCCGACGCGGTGTCATTGGCGCGGCGGTCGAGCGCGATGTCGGAGTAGGAGCCGAGCATGAAGTGGAAGCCGCCCTTTTGCCAGAGCTCTTCGTAGGTCTTGAGCCGTTCCTCGTCGCTAACCTCCAGCGCCGAGACCTCGGAGGCGTCGTATGGGAACCCGGCCGCCGAGGTCTTTGCCTGCTGCATGATCTCGGCGTAGTTGGCCTTGACTTCCTTGAGGAAGGCCTGGTCCACCGTCCCGTGCTGGGCCGGGATCGTGTACTGCGGAGTGCGCTGGAAGACGGTCAGGTGCTCGCTTTCCCGAGCGATCACGGGAATCGACTGGACGCCGCTGGAGCCGGTGCCGATTACCGCGACGCGCTTGCCCTCGAACTCGACGCCCTCGTGCGGCCAGGCGCCCGTGTGGTGCCACTCACCCTCAAACGAGTCGAGTCCCGGGATGTTGGGAATCTGACCGGTCGAGATGCAACCGATCGCGGTGATCACGTACTTGGAGGTGACGCGGTCACCCTGGTCGGTTTCGACGGTCCACATACCGCTGTCGTCGTCGAAGTGGGCGGCGGTGACGCTGGTGTTGAACTGGATGCCGCTGCGCAGATCGAAGCGATCGGCGACGTGGTTGAGGTACTCCAGGATTTCCGGCTGTTCCGGGTACTTGCCGCTCCAGCTCCACTCCTGCAGCAGGTCCTCGTCGAAGGAGAAGCAGTAGACGTAGCTCTCGGAGTCGCAGCGCGCCCCGGGATAACGGTTCCAGTACCAGGTCCCGCCCACGCCGTCGCCGCGCTCGTAGACCTGGGCCGTCATGCCCAGATCGTCGCGGAGCTTCTTGTACATGTAGAGACCAGCGAAGCCGGCGCCGATCACGACGGCGTCAACATGCTTGGTTGCGGTGGATTGGGACATCTTCGTTCTTCTCTCCGCCTCGAACCGTTGCCTGGTTCGAGAATCTCGCGTGTTTCGCGCTGACGAAACGATCTGATCAGCGCGAGTCTACTACCTCGCCGCGGCCGGCTGCTGAACCACGACCGCGCGGATCGCCTTGACCACGTGCTGGAAGCCTCGTTCGCTGCCGGGCAACATCAGCAGGGTGAAGAAGGCGTGCATCTGGCCCTTGTGCCGCTGGAAGTTAACCGGCACACCGGCCTCTTCCAGGCGGCGCGCGTACTCCTCACCTTCGTCGCGCAGAACGTCGTGCTCGGCGGTCAACACCACGGCGGGCGGCAGGCCCGAGAGGTCGTCGGCCTGCAGCGGCGACGCGTCTGGTTCCGAACGCTGCGCCGGGTCGGGCACGTAGTGATCCCAAAACCAGATCATCGCATCGCGGGTCAGCAGCAGCTCGTTCTCGGGATCGACGTATGACGGTCGGTCGAAGTCGGCGTCTGTAACCGGATAGATCAGGACTTGCAGCGCGATCTCCGGTCCGCCGCGGTCGCGTGCGCGACGAGCGACGACGGCGGAGAGGTTACCGCCTGCGCTGTCGCCGGCCACGAAGACTGGTACTTGACCGCCGGCGATCTCCTGCAGATGGGCGGCTGTCCACTCGAGCGCGGCGTAACAGTCATCCGCCGCGGTCGGGTATCGATGCTCAGGAGCGAGTCGATAATCGACGTTGACGACCGCGCAAGACGTGCGCTCGGCGAGTTTGCGGGCCATCGTGTCGGTTTCGTCGATCGAGCCGATCACCCAGCCGCCGCCGTGGTAGTAGACAATCACGCCCGGCGGGCTGTCATTCGGGACCAGGACGCGGAGGCTGAAGGAGCCGTCGTCCACATCGATGGTGTGTTCCTCGACCCGCGCCATGGGCGGCGCCGGTCCTGCCATCTCGGCGAGCGCGCCGCCGAATCCACGCGCCTCCTCGGGCGACATCTCGTGCAGCGGCTTGGCGTCAGGATCCGCCCCTTCGGCCATCATCTGGATGAACATCGTGGTCTGCGGGTCGAGTGCCATTCACTGCTCCTTGATTCCGTCATTCGCTCCGAGCAAGTCGGTACACACTGCGGCAAAGCCTGCTGGACACTGTTCCAGCCCGTTGCGTCCTGAATCGAACTACACACGAGAGTCTAAACAGTCGAGCGGGTATTCACTGGCTGCTCATTTGCGGCAATCGGAGACTGTCGCCACTGCGTACCATTGTCTCGGCACGCCATCCTTCGGCGATTCGTGGAGGAAGAGACTTAACGATGCTGCACCGGGAAGACGTGTACGCGCAGCGCCGGTTCGTGATTCCCATGGTTGCACTCGCCACTGCGTTCGCAGTTGGCGGCGTTTGGCTCCTGCTGGGAGCTGATCAGGTCGGGGACGGGATTGGCTTGATCGTCTCGGGAGCGCTGCTGGGCACGGTGTTGCGGTTGTTCGCAGTCCTGCATGTCAGGGTTGAGGGTGACAGACTGCGAGCCCGATTCGGGCCCTGGGGGCTCAATCTCAAGACCTGGGAGATCGACGCCGCTCGGGCAGAGGAGTATCGCTGGGGTTCCTACGGCGGATGGGGCCTGCGAGCAGGATTGGATGGAGGCCGCAAGGGCCGCGCCATGTCAGTGCCCTTCCTACGCACTGGCGTCGTCATCGAGACGAAGCAGGGCAACCGCCACTACATAGGCAGTCGCCGTCCCGACGAACTGGCGGCGGCGGTCAACCAGGTTTCTAAGGGTGGCTCCTGATCCGAGCGACCCGGGCGTCAATGCTTCTACGCGTGCAGTGCCTCTCCGCGATGCAGACGGGCGGCGGTCTCGTAGGTCTGACCCATCGAGCGCACCGTTGGGGCGTGGGCGGTGAGGAATCGGCTTGCGCCGATCAGCACATCGTCGGCTTCGGGTCGGCCCTCGAAGCGATCGACCAGTCGCAGCGCGGCGTCGTAAATCTGGAACGAGTGGAAGCCGGCGTCCTCACGCAGCAGCGCGGCGCCGAGCGTGCGCACGACCTCGTCCTGCCGACCACCGGCGAGGAGATCGGCGACCGACTGCGCCGTCTCGTCGACCTGCTGCTGCCGGTCGAAGTGTCCGAGCAGATCGTCGGTCGAGGTCGAGCCGCCGTTGGGCTCAGGCCTCGGCTGACGCGGCATGTTGAGGAACCGTTCCAGGTAGACGGACGCAGCTCCGTCGAGGATGCCTCGCGCCAGTTCTCGCGAGGGCGCGCGCTGCATCGCCCGATCGACGGCGTTCGTGTACGTAAACGTGTGGTGGACCGTGTTCCAGTCGCCGAACTCGTTGGAGATGTGGAAGTGCATCGGACGTCGCGCTGCCGCGTAGGCAACCGTCGCGCTCAACTCCCCCAGCGGAGCGCCGGCACGCGCCGCATCGACGATCCTGCGCAACGAACGGTCCGGCGGATCGTCAAGGATCGACTCCGCCACCGGGCGGTGCTCGTCCCAGGACTCGTTGCGCTCGCCGCCAACGGCCAGCGCCTCGTCCAGCGCGTCTCCCGCTTCATCAAGCAACTTGGGCAGGTCGACCGGATGCTGCCAGGATGAGGTCTCTTCCATCCGTTCGGCGCCCGTGATCGTCGGAATCACAGAGCTGAGCACGTCGGGCGCGGACTCCCAGCCGACCACGTCGAGCAGCTCGCAGGCCTTGTTGGCGAAATCGAGCGTGTGACCGACATCCATGAAGGTGTGATCGGTCGAGGCGGCGAACAGCAAGTCGGCAAGCTGCGCCTCGTCCAGGCCGGCGACGGCGGCTGTCCGCAGGCAGCGCTCGGCGGCATTGGGCGAACGGACTTCGGCGAAGCGGCGGAACCAGGTGCGGAACTGTTCGGGCCGGTTCTCGTCGGTGTCGAGCGGAGCGATGTCGAAGTCGGGCGGTTGGCCCTGGACGTTGCGAGCCACATGAACGACGCCGTGATACAGCGCCCGCGGTCGGTCTTCGGTTTCGAGATGCGGCTGCACGTTGGCCATCGCGGTCAGGATCGAAAGCCCGCTCGACCAGCCGGCGGCGCGGTTCTTGACTCCGAAACGCGCCGCCTCGGCCAGCACGAGATCATCGCGTCCCGCCTCGCAGAGTCCGATCACGGACTTGGCGATGACCAGCGAGAGATTTTGTTCCAGGCCTTCCGAGAGCTTGCGCGTGTGGTGCGCGATCGCTTCCTCTTCCTGCGGCTCCGGGTCGAGCCATACGACGCCGTCGCGCACTTCGGCCCGGAAGGCGGCGACATCGTCGGCGAAGAGGTCGAAGGCGCAGCCGCCGGCAAGGTCGAACTTGGCGTGATGCCAGTGACAGGTGAGGATGCCGTCGGCGACGGTCCCCTGGCTGAGCGGGAAGCCCAAATGCGGACAGCGGTTGTCGACGGCGAAGACCCGATCGCGGTGCCAGAACACGGCTACCGTGCGCTGCCCGGTCGAGACCACGCGCACGCCCTCGCGTTGCAGTTCATCAAGTGAGCACACCTGCATGTTGGCGCTCATGGTCGGCCGCCTTCCGTCGATCCTGTTGGTCCAAGGCTAGTGTCGGAGGACCGCCAATGTTGAGCCTGTTGCACGCGACGTCTCATGGGAATCGTTGGGTAGGACCGGGCGCCGTTCCCGGACGCATCTATATCTCTCTTAGAATCCCAGCTAGCGCCCCGACTCGTAGGAAAGCGAAATCACGATGCCCAACGATACCCCCGTGATCGACTGCCAGGTGCACGCCTACGACCGCAACGACGATTCGAACTACCGATCCCTGCTGGCCGGCCCGGCCACGGTCACCGGCGAGGAGATGGTTGCGGCGATGGACGCCGTCGGCGTCGACGGCGCGCTACTGATCTCACCGTTCACGATTTACGGCTACGACTCCAGCTATTGCGAGGGCGTGGCCGAGGCGTATCCCGATCGCTTCGGTCTGATCGCGCCGTTCGACCCTAACTCGCCGACGGTGGCCGCGGACGTCGAAGCATGGGCGGCACGACCGGGCGTGGTCGGGGCGCGCGTGGTGCTCAACTTCGAGGCGGTCGGCGGGGAACACCCCGGAGTCGACGCGATCATCGCCGCCGGCGCTGCCGCGGGCATCCCGATCAACGTGCTGTGCTGGCAGAATCTGCCCGAGTTGGCGGCCTATGCCCGCCGTCACCCCAACGCGCAGTTGGTCATCGACCACGTCGGTCTGCAGCAGCCGTTCCAACCGCCGCCGCCCGATGAACCCTGGGCGGACATTGAGCAAGTCATGGCGCTTGCGCAGTTCGACCACGTCGCAATCAAGATCTCCGGCGCCTGCACGCTGTCTCACGAGCCGTTTCCGTATCCCGATATCTGGGAACCGCTGAGCCGGATCTTCGACGCTTACGGTCTCGAACGCTGCATGTGGGGCACCGACTGGACCCGAGCGACCAACCTACTAACGTTCGAGCAGGGGGTCGAGTCGTTTCGGGTGACCGACTCACTGACGGATGAGGAACGCTCGACACTCATGGGCGGCTCGCTGGAGCAGATCTACGGATGGTCGCCGGGAGCATCCGGCTAGAAGTGCCGACCACGATGGCAAAGCTGGAGCAAGTGCTCGCCGAGCTGGAGGCCGCCGGCACGGCGCAGAACCGCAAGGTCTACGCGCGGCACGGCGCCGCGCAGCCGATGTTCGGCGTGAGTTACAAGGAGCTGGGCCGGATCGCCAAGCCGCTCAAGACCGACCACGCCCTTGCCGTCGAGCTCTGGGACAGCGGCAACCACGACGCCCGCGTGCTGGCATTGCGCATCGCCGATCCGTCGGCCGTGACCGAAGAGCTGGCGCTGGACTGCTTGGCCGATGTGAACAACTACATCCTGGTCGAGGGCCTGGGCAAGCTGGTCGCACAGTCGCCCGCCGCCCGCACGGTGAGTGACCAACTCCGCGATCACCCGCAGGAGTGGCCGGCTTCGCTGGGCTGGTTCATCGTCGCCTGCAGCGCGGAGCAGCCCGAGCTGTGGACTTCCGACGAGTTGGAGGCGTTGGTTCAGCAGATCAATGTAGAGATTGACGCACGGCCGAACCGCGTGCGGCATGAGATGAACGGCGCGCTAATCGCGATCGGGCTGCGGGGCGACGGCCTGCGGTCCGCCGTGCTGGCAACCGCTTCGCAGGTCTGTCCGGTTGAGGTCGATCACGGGGAGACCGGCTGCAAGACGCCCGATGTCGCGCCTTACATCGAGCGCACGCTCGCGCGACGGGCGGCTCAGGCAGCTCGCAGGGCAGAACGAGCGCGAGCCAAAGCCGCCGCCTGAACGTAGACGCTCTGCGGTTGCGTCGCGAACCCGGACGGACTCTTGCGCTCCAGGTTCTATAGGCGGCTTCTATTGACAACACGCGGTGAATCCTATTGTTCAGTCGGTGGTGTGAGTCCCTCGAACATCTGGTTACAGTAGGCGCGATGTCGGCCACTGGGCCGAATGGGAGGAGTCGTGCGGTGCTGACGCCGCTCACGTTGCGCGAGCGCCACCTCGCTGCGGGCGCTCGCTTCGCGCCCTTCGCCGGATGGGAAATGCCGCTGCAATACGAAGGCATCGTCGCGGAGCATCGCGGGGTGCGCGAGCGAGTCGGCGTGTTCGACGTCTCCCACCTGGCCCGCGCCTGGGTCGAGGGTTCCGAGGCAGCCGAGATGCTGCGCTCTGTGACCACGTTCGATGTGACGACTCTGCCAGAAGGCAAGGCGCACTACTCGCTCTACTGCAACGAGACGGGCGGTATCGAGGACGATGTCTTCATCTATCACCTCCCCGGCGATCGCTGGCTGGTGATTCACAACGCGGCCAACGCCGACGCCGACTTCGAGCGCCTGCGTGCCGTCGCAGGCGACGCAGCCTCGGAGGTCACGCCCGAGACGGTGATGCTGGCCGTGCAGGGTCCTGCTGCGGTCGGTCTGCTGTGCAGCGTGCTCGGCGAAGGATTCGCCGATCTCGCGCCCCGCGATTGCGCCGAGCTGAGCTGGCAGGACGCTCCGCTGCTGGTCGCCCGCACCGGATACACGGGAGAAGACGGAGGCGAGTGCATCGTGCCGGCCGAGCGCGCTGAGTCGTTGTGGGACGCACTGTTCGCCGGCGGAGCGACGCCGGCTGGCCTGGGGGCCAGGGACTCATTGCGGCTGGAGGCGGCGCTGCCGCTGCACGGCAACGAAATCGACGCGGCGACCAATCCGTACGAGGCCGGACTCGGATTCGCGGTGAGTCTGGACGATGGCGCACCGTTCATCGGCCGCGAGGCACTGGTCGGCGCCAAGGCGCAGCCGCGCACACGACGCCTGGCGCATCTGGCCGCCCGAGGCCGAGGCGTGCTGCGGGCCGGATTCGACGTGCGCGAACCCGGCGGCGAGCAGCCGGTCGCCACGCTGACCAGCGGCGGGCACAGCCCCAGCCTCAGAATCGGGATCGGCATGGCCTACCTGCCGACCGATCTGGCGAAAGTCGGAACCATGCTCGAAGTCAACGTGCGCGGCCGCGCGCTGCCAGTGGAGGTCGTGCGGCGACCGTTCTATCGCAAGCCGAAGGGATGATGATGGACTACGAGACGCCCGAAGATCTGCTCTACACCGAGGATCACGAGTGGCTGCGCCGCGAAGCGGACACAGATGAAGTCACGATCGGCATCACCGATTTCGCCCAGGAGCAGGTCGGCGATGTGGTCTACCTGGAACTCCCGGCAGACGGCACGGCGCTGACCGCCGGCGAACCGTTCGGCGAGATCGAGTCGGCCAAGACTGTCGCCGAGCTCTTCGCGCCGGTCAGCGGCGAACTGATCGCCTCCAACACGGAACTCGAAGAGCGGCCGGAGCTGGTCAACGAATCGCCCTACGGCGACGGCTGGATCGTCCGCGTGCGCATCTCCAACGCGGCCGAACTCGACGGCCTGATGGACGCCGAGGCCTATCGCGCCCAGCTCCCGGAGGACTAGCGTGTCCTCGCCGCACCCGTACATCCCCGCGACCGATGCCGATCGGGCGCTCATGCTGGAGCGAATCGGTGTCGCGTCACTCGACGCGCTCTTCGACGACCTGCCCGCTTCGTTGCGGGATCCAGGCATGTCGCTGCCGTCCGCGCTCACCGAGCCCGAGCTGATCGCGCTGCTATCGGAACGGGCCGGCGACAACGCCGCGCCCTCACGCCCCAGCTTTCTCGGCGCAGGCGCGTACCGACGCTCGGTGCCGTCGATCGTTGCTCATCTCACGAGCCGCTCCGAGTTCGTCACCGCCTACACGCCGTACCAGCCTGAGATCAGCCAGGGCACGCTGCAATCGGGCTTCGAGTTCCAGTCGGTGGTCTGCGAGCTGACCGGCATGGACGTGGCCAACGTCGGACTCTACGACGTGGCCAGCGCGACCGCCGAGGCCTGCCTGATGGCCGCTCGCGCCACAAAGCGCAGCGTGGTGGCGCTGCTCGAACCGATGCATCCCGGCACCGTCGACGTGGTCCGGACCTACGCGCGCGGCCCCGCACTGCGTGTCGACGTGCTTGACTCGCCCGAACTCGTGAGCGAGGAGCATGCCTGCCTCGTGGTCCAGCAGCCTGACTTCCTCGGCACGATCCTCGACCTCGAACCGCTGGCCGAGGCGGCTCACTCCCAGGGCGCGCTGCTGGTCGTTGCCACCGATCCGTTCGCGTTGGGTCTGCTGCGCGCGCCCGGCGACGCGGGCGCCGACATCGTCACCGGCGAGGGCCGCGATCTCGCCGGCGCCTCGGCTTACGGGGGACCCTCCCTGGGCCTGTTCGCCGCGCGCTCGCAGTTTCTTCGCCAGATGCCCGGCCGCATCGTTGGACGCACTCGCGAGGTCGAGTCACGTGACGCACGCGAGCCGCGCACCGGCTACGTGCTCACCCTGCAGGCGCGCGAGCAATTCATCCGGCGCGAGCGCGCGACATCGAACATCTCAACCGCACAGGCCCTGATCGCGCTCGCCTTCACCATCGCCGTCCAGGCGCTGGGACCACGAGGCCTGCGCGAGTCGGCCGAGCTCTGCTACCAGCGAGCCCACGACGCCGCGCGCCGCATCGCCGCGATTCCCGGCTACGACGTGCTGGAACGCGGGCCGTGGTTCCAGGAGTTCCTGGTTTGCGGCCCACTGCCTGCGGCGCAACTCGCCGGTCAGTTGTCGGACCGCGGCATTACGCCCGGACTCGATGTGTCGGATCGAACGGAGCCCGAGGCCGACGAGGCGCTGCTCTTCTGCGTGACCGAGGCGACGCCCGACGCCCACGTCGACGCGCTGATTGATGCGCTCACCGAGATCGGGGCGCAGCCATGACCGACTATCGGCCGGTCGGCGAGGACTTCGGCGCTCGGCTGAGCTTCGATCGCGGCGAGCCCGGACGCCGAGCGGTCGACGTCCCGTGCTGGAACGGCGACGAATCGCCATTGCCCGACGCCCACCTACTGCGCGAGTCGCTGCGCCTGCCGGAGATGAGCCAGGGCGAGCTGGTGCGCTACTACACCGCGCTCTCGGGCCGCAACTACGGCATCGATTCGGGCACCTACCCGCTCGGTTCTTGCACGATGAAGTTCAATCCCAAGGTCAACGACCTGATCGCGTCGCTGCCGGGCTTCGACGAGGCGCATCCCTTCGCGCCCGAGGAGGACATGCAGGGCACGCTGCGGACGCTGCTGGAACTGCGCGACGGCCTGGCCGAGATCACCGGGCTGCCCGCCGTCAGTCTGGCGCCGGCGGCCGGCGCGCAGGGAGAGTTCGCCGGCGTGCTGATGATCATGGCCGCGCTCCAGGACCGCGGCGAGCTGGAGCAGCGCCGACGCATCCTCGTGCCCGACTCCGCCCACGGCACCAACCCCGCCACCGCGGCGATGGCCGGCTTCCGGGTCACACAGATCCCGACGGCCGCCGATGGCTCACTCGACCGTGACTCGATCCAGCGAGAGCTGGACGAGACCGTGGCAGCCGTCATGGTCACCGTGCCCAACACGCTGGGTCTGTGGGAGCGGGGCATCGAAGAGGTGGCGGACCTGATCCACGACGCCGGCGCCTACCTCTACGCCGACGGCGCGAACCTGAATGCGATTGTGGGTCGGATCCGCTACGGCGACCTGGGCTTCGATGTCGCACACCTCAACCTGCACAAGAGCTTCAGCACCCCGCACGGCGGCGGCGGACCCGGCGCGGGACCGGTCTGCTGCTCGGACGAGCTCGCGCCCTACCTGCCGACCCCCATCCTGGAGCAACGCGACGACGGCGTCGTGCGGCTGGCCGCGCCGGAGCGCAGCATCGGCCGCATGCAGCAGTTTCACGGCAACGTCGGAGTGCTGCTGCGCGCCACTGCCTACATGCGCGCGCTCGGCCTCGACGGACTGCGGGCCGTCTCGGGGCAGGCGGTGCTCAACGCCAACTACCTGCGCGTCCTGCTGCACGGCTGGTACGACCTGCCCTACGACCGGCCCGTGCTGCACGAGGTCGTCTTCTCCGGCACCCGCCAGCGCCGCGATCACGGCGTGCGCACCTACGACATCGCCAAGCGCCTGATTGACCACGGCTTCCACCCGCCGACCGTCTACTTCCCCCTGATCGTCGAGGAAGCGCTGATGATCGAGCCGACGGAGACGGAGCCGCCCGAGGCGATCGAGGCGCTGGCCGAGGCCCTGATCGCGATCGCGCGAGAGTCGGCCGAAGACCCCGACGCGCTCCACGCCGCCCCGACCACAGCCCCCATCCGGGCTCGTTTAAACATCA
>VXQT01000007.1 GCA_009838915.1 Chloroflexota bacterium | reverse complement strand
CTCGCCGCGGGCGAGCGCTGCCTGGTCTCCGCCGAGTTTGCTCTGGTCAGTTCCTCTAATGCGGTGCCGACTCGGCGGTCGGGCGCCTGCGACCGGATCGCGCACTCGGCCAGCTGGTCGCAGGCGAGCGGCGACCGCTGGAGCAATGAAGAGGTGAGCCTCGCCTGGGCGAGCTACGTTACTTACCTGGAATCCCTCAGCGAGGCCGACTGGCAGCGGCTGCTTGACGATCACTTCTGCATCGACGATGTCTGCTCGCAGCTGCCCCCCAACCCGCGCAGTGAGTAGCAGCGCTCCCGCTCGCTGCCGCGGCGCGCCGCTGGCACTCGTTTAGCGGTCGATGGTCCCTCTGCCAGCCTGGCCCGCTGAGGCTGGCGAACGGCGCGGAGCGCTGGCCCCGGACGAGAGTCATCCGTCTGGCCTGGAGCGACCATTGCCCCTGGCGGCCTGCCGAGCGGACGGAAGGGACACGACCGGGACGTGCTGGACGAGCAGGCGCAAGCTGAGCGGGGAGCTGGACCGGATCCTGCGGCTGAGCGAGTGAGTCGCCGAGCCTTGGTTCCTGCGTCAACGGCCGGGCGGGGCCGGTTCGGCTATGCGGCGGCCGCATCAAGGTTGGCGGGGTGGGGTGCCGGAGAGGACATGGACATTGGCGGATGTGCGCGACGATGTCGGGACACCGACCAAGGACCGAGCACCGGGACCGGGACCGCCTCCATGGCTCCGTTGGCACCGAGGGGTTCCCGCCGCACCGATCCCCGAGTGATCACGGTCGATGCATGGCCCAGACTCAGGACTTCAGCTACAGGTAGACGAACAACTGACCCGCCCCTGGGTCCTGTCCTCGCGCAACTCGACCCTGTCCGATCTCGACTTGATGAGTTGCAACCGCTGCCTGCACATGCAGCTGCGGCTATCGACGACCAAGTCAGCGGCCGCAGCGCATCGCCGACCGCGCCGAGGAATGCCCAACCGTCGTCCGGCATCGTCGTGTCCTCGGTGCGCACCTGTTCCAGCAGGGCCGGTTCGCCATCCTACCCGTCAACCAGCAAGGCCATGGGTCTTGGACTCAGGCGTCACCGATCGCAGCCGATCTGAACACTACGACGTGGCCGCGTGCGTTCTCGACGCTCACCCAGCCTCGGGCCGCGCCAGCAGCACCAACTGCGAGACATGGCAGGTCTCGCACCAACAGTGCCAGGACAGCACACCGGGGTCGCCGAAGAACGGCAGCACCCGCTCCAGGGTGACCTCGTGACCCGCGTGCCCCCAGACGCTGAGTTCGCCGTTGACCTGTTCGGCCAGCAGCGCCAAGCCGTTCGGCCCATCGCTGCAGGGCGGCTCGACCCGGGCTATGGCCAGCTCGACCTGGTTCGCCGTAATCGTCATCGCGCCTCCACCCATGGAGCGGCAACCGCTACAGAACGAGGCTAGGCGAGCCTCGGCGACGCCCGACCGGCCCAGGGACATAACGAGTTTCCAGAACCCGACGCCCGCGCCCTGTTTATCCCGACCGGACGGGCGTACTACTGGAGATGGTTTCAGGCTTTGCCAGCATTTCCCGCCCAGAAACGCTGGAGGATTCGTCCCTGATCCGAGACCGGCAAGTTTGGATGAGGTCTGCTCTCCCAAGTCCGGACTCAAGATGGGACACAAGTGCTCCTCCGCAGCGCGAACGAGCCAAGGGATGAGGATTGCTCTCCCCCAGGCTGGTTCAGGAAGCGGAATCGACACGGGCGGACGCCGAATGGCTCCAGGGCCCCGGAACTGACACCTGACCGGATTGCGAGTGGCGCAGTTCGGTCGCTTCGTGTCCGCGCCCATAGATCGAGCCTGGCCGATTGAGCACACCTGCTCTCCAGAGCGCTTCGGCCGAACCGCCCACCCCCCTCTTCAGCGCACTCCGACTCCCGCCTGGCACGGCATCCGCCAACGGGAGCAGTGCGTCCATCAGCCAGTCTCAACCGCCAACTGCGAAGACCAGCGCCTCCGGATGCCGGCGCCAGTCACCAGCATCACACACCACCCACTGAACACAGGAACACGAAGGGAGTTCCAGATGGAACACGTCAAGCACGCCACAAGCACCAGGGCCCGCTACGTCGGTCCCACAGCCGCACGAATCGCCGAGCTGATCGCGCCCCGGCAGCGGGTCCGCTTCGAGCGCGGCTGGTTCTGGACCGCCGCCGTTTGCCACGGCTCGGAGCGGGATCTCACCGCCTTCCGCCAGCGGCCGGATGGCGACGGGATCGATGTCCGCTGCAAGTCGGCCGGTTGCTCACGCGAGCGGGTGATCCGCTCGCTGGAGCAACTGACCGGCGAGTCGATCTGGTCGGCCTACTCGGCCTAACACAGCACCTCTGCTTCGACGACGACGCAAGCTCAGGTTCACCAGACCGGCGGGAACGACAGGACGGGCGGCCGCTCATCGGGCCTCGCCCTGGCGTCGTTGATCGTCCTGCTCGCGGCGGCGCCGCTCGTCCTTGGCTACGACCTCCAGCTCATGGCGCTGAACACCGTCGGCCTCGGCTGGGCCGGCTGGCTCGCGCGTCGCATCCTGCTCAGCCGCCGCCGCTCGCTCGCGAGAGGAGGCCGACCGCGCTGAGCCATCTGCACACAGTCCATCCACCTCAAGGGCCGTCTCTCCGGAGGCGGCCCCGCTTCGTTGCCCCAGGGCAACACGCAGTCGCACGTCCTCAACGAAAGGAGACCCCATGACTGCAGCCACCACGACCATGACCGCTCCCCGGCCGACGCTGGAGGAACTGGTCGACCGGATCATCGACGCCATCTTCGGCCTGGACGAGAGGGTCCAGCCGATCACATCGCCGGCCCGCTCCATCCACGAGGCGCGCCGCCTCAGGCAGACGGGCGATCTCGACCGAGCGCTGGCCGCGTTCGCCGACCTCGACCTGTCGGAGGCGACCGAGGGCGAACGGCGCTGGGCCCATGCCGAGTTCCTCGACCATGCCCGGCGACGGTTCCGCGATCACGATGCGCTCGTCTACCGCCCTGGCAAGGGCCGAGCCGCCGTGCTGACGGCACTCGACCGAGAAACGCTCGAAGTCCGAGCCGTCCTGGGCATGCGCTGGCGGGCGGGCAAAGTCGTCTCAAAGCGCAGCCTCAGGGGACTCAGACCTCTGGTGAAGGGTGCTGCGCCGTGAGCATTGCCCCAACCAGGGTCGACATCGCCGCGCTCAAGCGACGCCATCCGCTCGGTTCTGTGGTCGAGGCGGCCGGCGTCAAACTGCACGGCCGGGGCCGTGTCCGCCAGGGCCTCTGTCCCTTCCACGAGGAAGGGGAAGGCAGCTTCACCGTCTACGCCGACACGCAGAAGTTCTATTGCTTCGGCTGTGGGCTGGGCGGCGACGTGCTGGACTTCCTCCAGCGCACAGACGGCGTCGACCTACAGGAGGCGATCCGCCGGCTGGAGACCGCTCCGCCGACCCCACTACCCGCCGGAACGGCCGGTCAGACCTCTGCACCTCAAGCGTTGCCGACGAACCGGGACCCGGCCCTGTTGACGGCGGCGATGCGCTGCTACCATCGCCAGCTCGGGCTCAGCGAGGATGCCCAGGCATATCTCGCTTCGCGCGGCATCGATTCCGAGGCCGCCCGACGCCTGGGACTCGGCTACGCCAGCGGTCGCGGGCTGCGCGACTGGCTCGTGCAGGCGGGCTTCGACGACCGGCGAATCCTCGGCAGCGGTCTCGCCTCGGGCGGCCGGGAGCGCTTCCGCGGGATGATCGTCGTGCCCGAACTGGTCGGGAGCCGCGTCCACTGGCTCGCCGGTCGCGCCGTCTGGCCCCAGGTTCGGCCGAGGTTCCAGGCGCTGCCCAGCCCCAAGCCAGTGCTCGGTCTCTCGCGGCTGCCCGCCCACACGCCCTGGGTCGTCGTCGCTGAGGGGCTGTTCGACTGGCTCGTGTTGGCCGCCTGGGGCCTGCCCGCCGTCGCAGCCCTCGGCACTCAGGGCATGGACAGGCTCGCTTCCTCCCTACAGGGACAGCCGCGCATCTTTCTCGCCTTCGACGCCGACCAGACCGGCTCGGAAGCCGCACGCCGACTTGAAGCACTGCTCGGACCGCACCGCGCCCGGGTAGTGACGATGCCCTCGGGGGTCGGCGATGTCGCGGAACTGGGCGCTCGCCCGGATGGGCGCTCCATCTTCCTCGACTCGCTCCAGAACGCGGCGCCGCTAGCTCGCTAGCCGGCCCAAGCCGCCGGACTTGTCCCGCTCCACCCATCAACCACCCAGTCACTGAATGGAAGGCCAGCTTATGGCCTCTGTCCGACCGTGCCCCCGCATCAAGTGCGGGACAAGCTCCGCACGGCCACACGGCTGCTGGACTCGGCAGCCGCACCCACCCAAACACACCCTGAACAGGAGCACGAGATGAACAACGGCAGAAGCCACAACAGCCTGCCCCCGACCCGATCGGGGGGCAACGGGACCGCCACGGCGGTCCGCCGCAACCAGAACGGTCGCAACCAGGCGCCATCCGGGAGCAACAGGAATGGCGCCACAGCCCAGCGCGAGCCGCTGGCAAGCGCCGACCGCAATCCCACCCCGTCCGCGCCTGAGGCGCTGCACTGGGACGCGCTCGCGCCGCGCGTGACCGAAGCACTGGCGCAGCCGCTCGACCCCGAGCTGGTCTCGCAGCGCAAGGGCCGCGGCGGGCGCGTCTTCGATTACATCGAGGGCCACACCGCCATCGACCAGGCGAACCGCATTTTCGGATTCGGGGGATGGGGCTACGAACTTGTCGGCGACGTGACCCTGCAGCGGATCGAGCAGACCGACTCGCGCAGCGGCGAAGTGACCCGCTCGGTCGCCTATTCGGCGGTCGTCAAGGTCAGCGTCCCCGGCGCGCCCGCGCGCACCGACGTCGGCTTCCAGCCGGTCGCCGACGAGACGACCGAAGGTCACGAGACCGCGTTCAAGGGCGCGGTGACCGACGGGCTGAAGCGCGCCCTGCGCAGCTTCGGCGACCGCTTCGGCAACGGCCTCTACGGCGACCCGCCGACCAATGCCCACCGGCACCGCGACACCCAACCCGCGCCGCGCCGCCAGCGGCCTGAGGCTCCGCGAGTGAGCCAACCCCAGCGCCGCGTCGTGCAACCCGCCTCCGACGCGGCGGGAGGCGACGCCCTCGACGCGCAGAACCTGCGCGCCCAGCTCATCGAGCTCAGCCTCGAGCAGGGCTTCACCGAGGAGCAAGTGCGCGCAGCCGTCGAGGCCAAGACCGGCCGCGAATTGGAAGAACTCGGCCCGCCCGAGCTCAACCCGCTGATCGCCTCGGCCGCCGGCAAGCTTGAGCGGATGCAGGGAACGCCGGCCGGCTAGCCCGCCGCAGCGAACGCGCTTCCGCTCTACCGGATTCTCGAAAGGAGCCGACATGACCACCGCACACGCGTCCTCGGACGCCTTCAACCGACCCGCCGCCCGCTTCACCGCGGACGGACTCGACATCCGCGCTTCCGCCCTGGGCCAGTGCCGCCGCGCGCTCTGGTACACCGCCACCGAACAGCCAGTGACCAACCCGATCCCGCCCGAGTCGCTGACCCTGCTCGAAGCGGGCAACGCGCTCGAACCGGTCGTCGTCCGCGCCATGCGCCGCTCGGGCTGGCGCGTCTCGCCCGCCGACCGCGACCATCCCGTGTCCGTCTCGGTCGAGGCGACGCCGGGACTGACCGTGACCGGCCATCCCGACGCGACCGGCTCCCCGCCCTCCGCGGGCGGAGCGCCGGCCGCCGTCGAGCAGTTCCTGTTCGGCGACGCAGAACCGAACTCTCCAAACGAGGACATCGTGATCGAGGTCAAGACGCGCGGGCCGGAGGCATTCAAGCGCTGGCGCACGCTGGGCGCCGAACGCAGCCATCCCGAGTCGGTCGCCCAGGCGGCCTGCTACTCGCTGGGCCTATTCGGCGAGTGCCGCGACGTGATGATCGCCACGCTCGACACCGGCTCGCGCACGTGGGACTACGAGGAGATTCCCGCCGCACGGGCCGAGCGCGCCTGGCGTAACGCCTCGGTGCGCATCGAGGCGTTGGCAGAGCATCACGCGCTCAACGGGCCGGACCCCGAAGCGTTGCCGGAACGCGACTTCACCGCCTTGGACTGGCAGTGCAAACGCTGCCCCTACCTCAACCTCTGCCAGCCCGGCGGAGCGGGCGAGACTCAAGACCACGGCGAACAGACCGAGCCGGTCTCGGACGAACAGGCGCGCCAGGCGCTGCGCGAGTACGAACAGGCCCAGGCACGGATTAAGTCCCTCGAAGCCGACAAGCGCGGCGCGCTCAAGACCCTCCAACACTGGCTCCAAGGGAAAGGAGAACGGAAAGCCAGGCTGGAGGGTTCGGCCAAGCAGCGCACGGTCGGTATGGTCCAGAGCCGACGCTACGCGGTCGACCACACGCGGCTCAACGCGCTGCTCGAGCCCGAGCAGCGGGCCGAGATCGTGACCGAACAGGTCAGTGAGTACCTGCGGGTCAGCTGACCGCCCAACCCGTCGAATCGACGCCCGCTCCACCGGGCGCTACTCAGCCCCGCGCTCCCAGAAGGGACGCGGGGCTGCTTCGTTCAACCGGCGCGGGGGTTCCGCGCCACACACGCTCTTGGAAGGAGCACCACCAATGTCACGCACGATCAACCGAGTCGAACTGCTCGGCCGGGTCGGGGCCGACCCCGAACTGCGCCAGACCCAGGGCGGCACTGCCGTCGTCCAGCTCAGGCTGGCGACCGACCGCCGCAACTCGGACGGCGAGAGCCAGACCGACTGGCACACTGTCGTCTGCTGGGCCAAGCAGGCCGAGGCCGTGGCCGGGTACGTCCGCAAGGGCGAGCGGGTCTACGTCACGGGCCGGCTTCAGCAGCAGAACTGGGAGACCGACGCGGGCGAACGCCGCAGCCGCACCGAGGTCCACGCCCAGGAGGTGATCTTCCTCGGCACGGGCAACGGGAATGGTCGCGACGCCTCGGGCGATGGCGACCAGCCCTTCTAGCCGCACAGCGTTCAACGACGTCTTTCAGCGAGACGCACCACGGGGTCGGCCTCCATTCCCTGGAGGCCGGCCCCGCTTCTCTTCTACAGGCGCCGAGAGCCGGCGCCACACGCTCTTGGAAGGAGCACCACCAATGTCACGCACGATCAACCGAGTCGAACTGCTGGGCCGGGTCGGGGCCGACCCCGAACTGCGCCAGACCCAGGGCGGCACCGCCGTCGTCCAGTTGCGGCTGGCGACCGACCGCCGCAATTCGGATGGCGAGAGCCAGACCGACTGGCACACCGTCGTCTGCTGGGCCAAGCAGGCCGAGGCCGTGGCCGAGTACGTCCGTAAGGGCGAGCGGATCTACGTCGCCGGCCGAATGCAGCAACAGAGCTGGGAGACCGACGGCGGCGAGCGCCGCAGCCGCACTGAGGTCCACGCCCAGGAGGTGATCTTCCTCGGCTCCGGCAGCGCAAGGGGCAACGGTCGCAACGCCGACAGTGACGGCGACCAGCCCTTCTAACCCTCCATCCCTCACGACGCCTCTCTGCGAGGCGCTACACGGGGCCGCGCTCCCTCAAGGGACGCGGCCCCGCTTCATGTCCATGCAGAAAGGACCTTCAAATGACTACCGCGCACCAACCTCCCCCCATCCCGTCCACCGACGACCCGGAACGCCAGGCACTGCTCGACGCGCTGCGGCAGAACCTCCGCGTGCTGGGCGAACTCGCGATCCGCTACGAGGTCGAGACCCGGCCCGAGCGCCCCCAGGACATGCCCACCATCTACCGGCCCGAGACGGTCGTCGACCTGCTCTCGGACGAGATGTCGCAACTCGCCCAGGAACAGGTGCGGGTGCTGCTGCTCGACCGCAAGAACCGGGTGGTCGGCCAGCGCACCATCTACCAGGGCAACGCCTACGCCGCGTTGGTCCGCCCGGCCGAGGTCTTCCGACCTGCCGTCATCGAGGCTGCGCCGCACATCGTCCTGGTCCATAACCATCCCAGCGGTGCGCCAAGAAGCGCGTAGGTTGAACGTTCCAGTCGTGGAACCCGGCCAGGAGTGGGCCGGTGGCCAGGGGAGCAGGCAGGGGGACCCGAAGCGGAACCCTGTTTGAAGCCTCCCCGACAATGTGGCGGCGGTCACCCTACTACGCCGCGCGCTGCTAGCCAGAGCGTCGTTACGGTCACACAAGAAACTGTCGATAGACGCGTCGAAGGTTGAACCACCCGCCGACGGTAGGGCCAGGGTGGAGTCATCGGATTCCCTGTCTCGCTAGGACGGGGACAGTCTCAGATGGGCAGGAGCGCCGCACTCCCACACAACCGGCGGCTCCCCGATGACGAGCTCGGCAACGAGCCGGGCCAGGCGTACAGACAGGACCTACGACGACGCGGCGACGCAACCTACGTGAACTTGGGAACCACATCCGGTTCTCCCTCCCTCGGAGGGAGTCGGCCAGCTTGCGGCTAATGCCGGATGTGGGACAGAGCCCCCGTAGTAGTCCGAGGACGGGAAAGCCGTCCACATGGCGAAGGGGGGCAGTCAGATGCAGTGCAGAACGAACGCAAACTACGCCGGAGGAAGGACGTATGAACCCGACAAAGATGGCCGAAAAGCAGCAGTTCTTAGCAGAGACGGCCACGCAGCATCCCCAGCACAGGTTCTCGAACCTGTACAGCCTGTTGCACTGGGACTGTTGGATGCACGCGGCGGCTCAACGAGTACTGGCACGACCGGGTAGCCGGACCGACGGAGTGGACGGCACAACGCGCGACGCGTTCCGCGACGACTACGAGCGCCAAATGACGGTGCTCATCAGTCAGCTGAAGCGCAAAACGTACAAGCCGCAGCCAGTCCGACGGGTCTACATACCCAAAGCCAACGGCAAACAACGCCCGCTGGGCATCCCCGCCCTGCGGGACCGCATCGTGCAAGAGGCGATCCGCGCAATCCTGGACCCGATCTACGAGTCGGACTTCGAGCCGCACTCGTACGGGTTCCGCAAGGGCCGCCGCACGATGGACGCAATCGCGGTCTTGATGCCGCTGTTCAACAGCGTCAACAAACACTACTACGTGTTCGAGGGCGATCTGCAAAGTTACTTCGACACCGTCCATCACCGGACGCTGATGAAGTTGCTGCGCCGACGCCTCGCCGACCGCGACCTGCTCGACCTGGTCTGGAAGTTCCTCAAAGCGGGCGTGATGGAAGACCGCCTCTTCGCGCGCACCGAATCCGGTGTGCCGCAGGGCGGCGTCATCTCACCCCTGCTCGCCAACGTCTACCTCAACGAGTTCGACCGTTGGGCGATGGAGCGCTGGGACCTCAGTCCCTACGCGCGACAGCGACGCCGGCAAGCGGGCCTGGGCAACTATCGGATGGTGCGCTACGCCGACGACTTCGTCGTCGTCAGCAACGCGCCCAAGGCCGAAGTCCAGGCAACCATGACGGACATCCGCCGGTTCCTGGAAGATGAGCTGAAACTCACGCTCTCGACCGAAAAGACGGTCATCACCCACGTCAATGACGGCTTTGAGTTCCTGGGATTCCACATCCAGCGAACGCGAGTCGGCAACCGCTGGGCGGTGCACCTGCGTCCGACGGACGAGGCCACAGCGCGGGTCAAGCGCAAAATCAAAGAACTGACCAAGCGCAACTGGACCTGGATGGATGAGTACAGCCGCCTGACTAGCCTCAATGCCATCGTTCGTGGCTGGGCCGAGTACTACCGGTACACCAGCCTCACGGCGGACATCGAGGAAGTCACGCGCTACACCTGGCACCGCTACCTCTCCTGGCTGCTGAAGAAGCACAAGGGGAGCCGCAAACGCCAACTCATCAACCAGAAAACCCGGGTGCTCCACGGCAGGACCCGCTGGCACGCGTTCGCCGCACACGGCGACCGCTCCATCGAGACCTACCAGTGGCTGCCCACGCGCCAAGAACTGGCGCGCGAACGCTACCGGCAGAAGGGCAAGGCGGGCTTCCCCCACCCCTACCTGCCGGATGGCGCGACAACAGCCGCGGAAGACAACCGGGGCGCGCAAGGACCGGACGAGCGCATCTACAGCGTGACCGTTGGAGCGAGCAACCGTCGTCAAGACATGCCCCTCCTCCAACGCGAGCGAAAGCTCCAGGCCAAGCTGCGCGATGACTTCCGCTGCCAAGCGTGTGGAACCGGGAACAACCTCCAGGTTCACCACACGAAGGGCCTCAAGTCACACACGCTGCAAGACCTGGTCACGCTGTGCCGAACGTGCCACCAAGCCACTCACCGTCTCAGCTCACCAACCATCTGATGGAGAGCCGGGTGCCATTAAAGTGGCATGCCCGGTTCGGTGGGAGGGATGGCGCAAACCAGCCGGAGCAATCCGGCCATCGGCGGCGCCGTCCCTACCCAATGGGACCCGGAACCGAGCCGCGACGACATCAAGCTCTCCAAGGACCTGGCCGAAGTCGGCGAGCTGCTCGGGATCGAACTGCTCGACCACGTCGTGATCGGTTCAGACGGCTGGGTCTCACTCAAGACCGAGGGCCTCTTCTAGGCCGCTTCACCCCGTCTCTCTCACCTACCTGACTCAACGAAAGCAACTGTCTTGAAAGTCAAGAGGAAGGAGTTGCCACTTGACCAGACAGGTCTCGCCAGGGCGATTGATGCTTGACGATCGCGTTAAGGATCACGAGCAGCTTGCGCATGCAGGCCGTGAGCGCCAGCTTCTTCGGCTTACCTGCAGCCAGCAGTCGTTGGTAGAAGTCCCGGATGACGGGGTTGAACCGAGTCGCGACCAGGGTGCCCATGTAGAGAGCGCCGCGCACGCGGGCTCGGCCGCCCCAGATCGTGCGCCGGCCTCGCAGGGCGCCGCTGTCTCGGTTGAACGGCGCCACGCCGACCAAGGCCGCGATCTGCCTCCGGTCCAGGTTGCCAAGCTCCGGGAGATGGGCCAGCAGGGTGAGCGAGAGCTGCTCGCCGACGCCAGGCACGCTGCGCAGCAGTTCATCGCGCTCACGCCAGTGCGGACTGCGCTGCAGCGTCTGCCGGAGTTCCACGTCCAACGCGCGCAGCTCATCCTCTAGCCAAGAGATGTGCGCCTCTAGCCGGGGCAGGACGGCAGCGCTAGCGACCCCGCGGCGGTTCTTCTCGGACACCAACATCGCGATCAGCTGATGGCGACGCGCCATCAGGTCGGTGAGCGCCTGGGTCTCCGCGTCCCGCAACGGGCGCAGGGCCGGTCGCACGGCATCGGCGAAGTGAGCCAGCACCGCGGCGTCCAGCGCGTCCGTCTTGGCCAACTTGCCGGTCGCCCGAGCGAAGTCGCGCACCTGGCGCGGGTTGACCACGACGACTGGTAGCGCCTCGGCCGCCAGAGCGGCCACCAGTGGCAGCTCTAGACCGCCGGACGCCTCGGCCACGATCAGCGTCGGCCTAAGCGCCAGCAACCTGGCGACCAGGTCGCGCGTTCCCTCGTCGTCGCGGGCCAGACGCCAACGCTCGTTGCTCGGGCGTAACGCTACGTCGACGCTCGCCTTTGAGACGTCGACACCCACAAACACCAGTGCTTGGTTCATAGCCACCTCTCGTCACGGACTGGCCCGTCCTTGCCAGATGCGGGCTCAACGGCCCCGGCAACTGTTCGGGCTCTGCTGCAAGCAGAGGCACGGCGACCCAAGCTTTCGTACGGCCTACTCGACCAAGGACGAGTCGGTCTACCACACCCCCAGTTCCCTGGGAGACATCCCTCCCAAGGCCAAACGGAAAGATACAAGGAC
>VXQT01000038.1 GCA_009838915.1 Chloroflexota bacterium | reverse complement strand
GTGTGGAACTGCCGCAGACCGTTTCCCCGCTCCCCCCTCTGGGGGGGAGCTGCCGAAGGCTGAGGGGGGGCTCCCTGCCTTCGACACCGCCGCCGAGCTCGCCGAGTTCATCCGCGAGCGCGCCGACTGGGACATTGGCGTCGCTGCGCATCCCGAAGGCCACCCGATGGCCGCTTCGGTCGAGGCCGATCTGGCTCACCAGGCGGCCAAGTTGAAGCAAGCCGACTTCGCCATCACCCAGTTTTTCTTCGATGTCGACCACTACGCCCGGTTCGTCGACCGGCTCCGAAGTCGGGGCGTGGACACGCCGGTGATTCCCGGCATCATGCCGCCGACCAACGTCGCCGGCATCGAGCGCATGTCGGCGCTCAACGGCACCGAGTTTCCACAGGACATCAGGAACAGGCTCGAACAGGCCGACTCAGCCGCAGACCGACGCGAGATCGGCGTCGAGGTCGCTGTCCGGTTGGGTCGAGCATTGCTGGATGTGGGCGCCCCGGGCCTTCACATCTACACCATGAACTTCGCCCGCGCCGCCGCCGAAGTCGCCGCCGCCCTCGGCTGGAACCCTCTCCCCCCGCGCTAGCGGGGGGAGAGATTGAGACTACGTCGGCTGCAGCTGCGCGCGCAGCGTATTGAGAATCTCCAGGTCCGACTGATGTATCAACCGACAGATTGACTCCACGCTCAACTCACCCTGGAAGCGGTGCGTCGCCGTTCGCTCCCATTCGTGGTCGGAGAGCATGTAGAGCACGCCCGAGATCTGTTCACGGGTGTGGTACCACTCGCGGATCTGCTCGTAGCAGTCGGGTGGGTTGGACTGTGCCAGCCATTCGAAGTCGTGCAAGGGCAGGTCTTCGACATCCTGGAACAGCAGGTAGCCGAGCTGCCAGGCCGATACCGCGCCGTCCCGCCAGGCCCGTTCAACCAGCGCCTCGGCGTCGTCCAACGAGCCGCGCAGCGCGCGGATCATCAGCTCGTGCATCTCGCCGGACGCCTCGCGCAGCGCCTTCGTAAGCCACCTTCGCGAGGTTTCGCGGTCCCTGATCTCGCTCATGCGGGACATTGTGCCACACGACCACCGCGTCCGATCTCCGGCCGGCATGGGATACGATTGCGCAGGACGATCGTCCGTGGAGGGATGCGATGCTGACGGAGTTCTGGGAGTCGGACGCCTTCACCGAGCGGCGCGAGGCGCTGCTGGACACGCTCGAGACCGACTATCCGTGGAACAAGGGCGATGTGCTGCGCTTCCGACGCGGCGGGCGCGACGATCGCTTCCGCGTGCTCAGCGTGCAGGTCGAGATCGGCGACGAGGGGCTGAGGCGCGAGGTGTTGCTGCTGAAGCTGGGTTCGTAGCGCGCAGTGGACGGGTCCGTGAGCGCCTCGGGAGCGTTGCCCTACACGCTACTGTTGCTCCTGCTGGAACTGGGCGTCGGCGGCGCGCTGGTGATGCACGCCGTGCATCTGCGCGGCCAGGCCACACCCGGATTCGTCCGCGCCACCACGATCATGGTGCCGATCGTGCTCGGCCTCGCCTTCTGGACCGCCTACACGCTGGAAGGCGATGTAGTCGAAGGATTTGCCATCCGCTCGGGCCCGCGCGAGGCGCTGGTCTGGGTGCTCGCCGCGCTGACCGCCGCCTCGGTCGTGCATAATCTCGCCCTCTACACCGACCGCGACTTGTTGGCCCGGCGCATCGGCTGGGCGCTCAGCGGACTGTCGCTCACGGCCCTGGGATTGACTGCCGCGACACTTGCCGGCGCGCCCTCGATCCTGGCCGGCTTTAGCCTTGCATTCGGCGCGATGGCGCTGGGCCTCTCCGCCGTCGGACTTGCGCTGGGACACTGGTATCTCGTCACGCCTCGCCTGCCGGCCCGACCGCTGGTCGAGATCACGACCGCATTCCTGATCGTGGTGGTGATCCAGGCGATCCTGTTCGGCGTCGCCGTCGCGGTCTCGGTCGACGAACCGGTCGGCGGCCGCGATCGGACGCTGAGCAGCGATCCGACCTTCTGGTTGCGCATCGTGATCGGCTTCGGTCTGCCGCTCGTCTTCGGTTGGATGGCCTGGACGACGGCGCGAATGCGCTCGATGATGGCCGCCACCGGCCTGCTCTACCTCACCACCGCCGCCGTCCTCGCCGCCCAGATCGCCGCCCGAGCCCTGATGTTCGACAGCGGGCGGCCGCTATAGGACCGATAGGTCCGGAGTTACTCGACCACGTCCTGCTGGGTCACAGTCAAGTGGAGCCCGGGCGGCAGATCCGGCGAGGCGGCGGCCTCGGTCTGCCAATCGGGGCGCGCTCGGTCCAAGAGCGCGGCGACTTCGCCGATTGCCGCCGGGGTCCTGGCGCCCCACCAGGTCAGGTTCTGACCGTTGCAGAGGTAGACGTGCCCGTTGCGCGCCGCCGACATGCCGTGCTGCGCCAGTAGCTCGGCAGCGTGCCGCTCACGGAAGCGATACGGCTCGGACGGCAACAGGATGACTTCGGGATCGAGCTCGATCAGCTGAGGCAGACTCAGCCGCGGGTAGCGGCCGCGCGCCGACTCCTCGCAGACGTTGATCCCGCCGCACAGCCGCAGCAGATCGCCGACGTACGTATCGCCCGAGGCGGCCATGTAGGGATTGCGCCAGATCAGCGCCGCCACTCGAACCTGAGGGCGCAGCCGGCTCAGGTGCTGTTGCTCCTCCAACGCCTCCGAGACGCCGTCGGTCAGCCTTATGGCGATCCCGCCCAGCAGTTCGCTCAGATGCTCGATCTCTTGCTTCGCCTGTTCGACCGAGCGCACGTCGCCGACATAAACGTTCAACCCCGCCTCGCGCAGCGCGGTCACGTCATCCTCGGTGTTCTCCTCCAGGTTGGCCAGGACCAGCTCCGGAGCCAGCGCAATGATCTGTTCGATGTTGGCATTCTTGGTGCCGCCGATCTTGCGGATCGGCGTGACGACTTCGGCCGGCTCAACGCAGAATCTGGTCACGCCCACCAGGCGCGAGGTCAGGCGCATCTCGCAGACCATCTCCGTGAACGACGGCACCAACGAGACGACGCTTCGCGCCGGGCGTTCCAGTGTGACTTCAGTCTGACTCGCATCAACTAGGCTGGGCATGAGTTTGAGGCTATCAGCGGACAGCGCTGCTCGGGCTCCTGGACGGTTCGAGTCTCCCATGACGATTACACCGGTCTCCGGTGCCGAAGTCGCGATTCGCGGCGTCAGCGTCGGCTATCCCGGCCATCCGGTCTTCGAAGATCTCACGCTCAACATCCCCGGCGGCGTGTTCACCGGCATCATTGGCGGCAACGGATCAGGCAAGAGCACGCTGCTCAAGACGATCGCCGGTCTCCTTGCGCCGTCGCACGGCGAAGTACTGATCGGCGGTGAGTCTCCCGAAGATGCCCGCGGCTATCTCGGCTATATGCCGCAGGTCAGCAACGTCGATTGGCGATTCCCCATCACCGTGCGCGAACTGGTCGAGATGGGCCGCTACCACTTCAGTTGGTTGCGGCGCGTTGGCCGCATCATCCGCAGCCGAGAGGACCAAATCGCGGTCGATCGCGCACTGGAGATGATGGATGTGCGGAACCTCCAGAATCGACAGATTACGGAGCTTTCGGGCGGCCAGCGCAAGCGCGCGTTGATCGCCCGCGCGCTGGCCCGTCAACCTCGCATCCTGCTGCTTGACGAGCCGTCCGCCGCGCTCGACGCCGTCTCCGACGACCATCTCTTCGACATCCTCTGCGACCTGACCGAGATGGGCACATCCGTGATCATGACGACGCACGACCTCTCGACCGTGATTGAACACTACTCAGAGGTGATCTGCATCAACGCCGCCGAGGGCGGCGTTATCGCCCAGGGCGACCCGTCCACGGCGCTGACCGAAGACGTCCTGCGCCGCACGTTCGGCCGTGAACTCGCCATCCTCTCGCGCGGCGACGTCCACGTGGACGATGGCCGCCAGGACGCTCACCACACGATCAATCTCGGCGACGAACTCCAACTTCACATGGACGACCACGAGCACCAGGAAGGCCACCGCCACAGCTGATACCTCTCCCCCCGCGCAAGCGGGGTGGAGATGTCGCGTAGCGACGGAGGGGGGCACCGCCCGTCGCCATCCGACGCGTGCCCCCCTCTGCCTTCGGCATCTCCCCCCGCGGAGCGGGGGGAGAGAGAATGTGGCCGTGTAGCGGGGGGAGATGTCGCGTAGCGAAAGACGGGGACGCTCGCCTTCCCCAGGTCAGCTTGCCCGTCGCTCCAACAGCGTCACGATACGCCGCAACAGCATCGTGAACTGCCCATCGTCCGCCGCGCGCTGCAGCTCGGCACGCCAATCGTCGAAGCGCCGCGCGCGAACCTGTGCCGACTCAATCACCAGATAGCGGCGAATCGACTCCAGCACGTCCCAGGCCAGATTGTTCGGCTTCAGTTCGTCCGTGGTGATCGTGGCGACGGAACTGCTGGTCCACTCCAGCCCCGCCTCCGCCGACGCGGCGTGAATCCGGCCGCGGAGCTGATCCGGCGCGCCTCGCGTGAACGCCCGCACCAGGTCGCGGCCGACCTCGGCCCTGTCGGCCCTGAGGCCGACTGCCGATTTGTCCGCCTGGAACCAGAGGCCCTCCCAGTCAGTCTGCACCACCAGGATTGGACCGTTGGTCACCCGCGCGATCTCGGCCAGCGTCGCCGTCGGATGCCGCAACCACTCGAACACATCGACCATCAGCGCCGAGCGAAAGCTGCCCTCGCAGAACGGCAGTCGTTGTGCGTCCGCCTGGATCACGCTCCATCCCTCCGGTCCCAGCCAATGGCCCGGTTCGGCCGTATCGACGCCGACGCCGTGCAGCGGCGAGCCCTGTGTGATCGCGGCCAGCGCCAGGCCGTCGCCCGTGCCGACGTCGAGCACCGGGCGCGCATCTCGAGGAGGGCGGCCATTCAGCAGTTGGTCGTATAGCTTGTCGTAGTGCCGGCGCAGCTCTGCATGGATGACCGGCGCGCCGCCGCCGCGGCGTTCCGGTGGAGTGAGCGTGCGATGATGCGGCACGACGCGCGCCTCAGGCCCACTCGGAGACGACGATCGGCTGTCGACCGGCGAAGCCGTCGGCAATCTCGTGCCACCAACTCAATGTCCGTTCGCCATGCTGCCAGCAGAGGTACACCTCCCGACCGTCACGCTCAGCCCGCCAGTCGACCAGCCCTCGGCGGACATCTTTGACTTCCACGCCCTGTTCCTGGATGTGCTCGATCAACATCGCGATCTGTTCCTGCAGCTTCGTGATCTCCGCCTGGATCTCCGAGTCGTCGCCAACCACGGGACCGCCGTCTGCGCTCGAGCTGCGCCGAACCGAGGACGCGATCGCCGTCAACTCGTCGAGCCGCAGCGCTCGCCTGCGCATCACCGTCACCACCGCGGCGATTCCGGGCAGCGAACGCCGAGCCTGCGAGAGCGTGTAGACGCGCGGCATGACCCTGAGTCTAGGCGTCCGTTCAGCGAGTGGATGAGTCGTCGTCCTGCGTTGTCGGCGCGTGAGGCGCGTGTGGCAGGAACCACCAGTTGGTCCGCGACTGGCTGTTGCGGTTGGCGAACAGTGACCGTACCGCGCCTTCCTCAGGCGGCACCGTGAGGACCACGGCCAGGTCGTTGGCCTCGAGCAGCACATTGCCTCGCGGGATTACGACCTCGCCTCTCCGATGAATCGCGGTAATCACCGAAGCCTCGGGTAACGCCAGCTGCGACACCGTCGTCGCTTCGGCCCGCGATCCCGGTTCTACTCGGCACTCGATCTCGACCGCTCCCACCAATCGTCGGACCGGCGCGGGCGCGCTGCGTTGGTCCGACGCGCGACTACTGGGCTGGGCGACCTCGCGCAGGACATCGCGCTGGGTCAGCATGCCCACCAGCCGCGTGTTGTCCTCGCGCGCGACCACGGGCAACTGGCGGACGTCGTGTTCCACCAACAGCGACAGCGCGTAGCGCAGGTTGTCGTCGGGATGCACGAAGATCGGCGCAACCGCGGCCAGGTCGAAGGCGTGGCGGTCGAGTTCCTGGCGCTCCACCGCCGAGGTGACGTCGGTCGCGCTGACCAGCCCAATGAAGCGGTTCTGATTGTCGGCCACGGCGACGACGTTGCCGCGCGACTGGCTCATCGCCGCCGCAAGGTCCTGAATCGTGGCCAGCCGCGAGACGATCGGCGTATCCGTGCGCATCGTGGTCTCCACGGTCAGCTGGTCCAGCGGCGACGGCGTGTGCTCATCGCGCACGTCGAGACCGGCGCGCCGCAGGCGCACGTTGTAGATCGTGTCCCGCGTCAGCAGTTGGGCGAGCGCCGTTGCCAGCGCGACCGCCGTCATCAACGGTAGGACGAGGGAGTAGCCGCTCAGCTCAAAGACAATCAGCAGCGAAGTCATCGGCGCGCGGGCGGCGGCCGCGAAGACGGCCGCCATGCCGACCACGACATAGGTTCCTGTCGGTCCAACCACGCCCGGCAGGGCGGACTCGAAGCCGGCGCCCATGAGCGCGCCAAGGGTGGCGCCAACGAACAAGAGCGGCGCGAACGCGCCTCCGGAGGCGCCGGAGCCGATAGTCAGCGACGCGGCGACCAGCTTGAGCACCATGAGGATGCCCAGCGTCGACGCTGCAGTGCCGCCCTCGGCGAAGATGCGCACCTGGTCCAGGCCGGGACCCAGGATGTCGGCCTCGATCAGCGCGAGGACGCCGACCGCGAACAAGCCGAGGATGGGCCGCAACGTCATCGAGACTCCGAGGAACTCGAAGACGTCCTCCGTGAAGAACCGTGTGCGGACAAAGAGAATGCCCACGATCGCGGCGGAAACACCGACGATGGCATGAAGGAACAGTTCCCAGTAGCTGCCCAATTCCAGGGTCGGAAGGTTGAGGTCGCTGGCGCTGCCGTAGAAGGCGATCGCCACAATGTTGGCGATCACGGCGGAGACCAGCACGATCGTGAAGTTGCGCACGTTGAAGCGCCGCAGCACCACTTCCAGGGCGAAGAATGTGCCTGCGATTGGCGTATTGAACGTGGCCGCGATTCCGCCCGCCGCCGCCGCGGCGACCAACAGCACCAGCATGTCCGAAGGCTGACGCGTCACCCGACCTATCGTCGACGCAAGCGACGCGGCGATCAGGACGATTGGCCCTTCGCGCCCGGCCGCGCCGCCGCCGCCCAGCGTGAACCCCGTCGCGAGCAGCTTGGCCGGCGCAATGATCGGCCGCACGAATCCGCCCGCCCGCTCGACTGCAACCATCACGTAGGGCACGCCCGCGCCCTGCGTTTCGGAGGCAACGCGGGAGACGACGAAGGCGACTGGGATCGCCGCAATCGCCGGGACCAGCATCAGAGTCCACCCGCCGGCGAGACCGTCAAGCGCAGACGCGAGCTCGTCGAACACCGCGACCAGCCCGTCAACCAGCGCCGTCAGCGCCACGGCGGCAAATCCGGCCGCCAGGCCGACCGCCACGGCCAGCAAGAGCGGCGCCAGATTGCGCGGAATCCGTACCCGCCCGAACAGCGGCAGGCGCCACAACAGTCCCACCGAGCGAGTCCCGAAGCGTCTCGATGGACGTCGCACCAGGGACATCGGTCACCCTACCCGTCGCGCGCAGACCCCAACAGCCACTCTAGCCGTATGAGGCTATGCCCGAAGCAATCCGCAGGCAATCCACACAGTTCCCTCTCCCCCCGCGAAGCGGGGGGAGATGCCGAAGGCAGAGGGGGGCACACGCCAGACGGCAGCCGGCCGCAACGCTTCGAACGACCTACTCTCCCAGCTCATCCGAGTCGTCGTCATCGCCCGCGGCCTCGGTTCCCCCGTCGACAGACACTCGCAGAGCCTCTACCAGGTCCACGCCGCGAGCCGTGAACACGAACGTGTAGCGCGCCGGCACCGACTCGTCGGTCGCCAACCCGGTGACCACCAGGTCCAGCACCCCGTCGCCGGTACGGTCCTCGATCGCGATGTTCGAGACTTCAGCCACCTGGGCCGCGGATCCGGTGATCGTCTGGTAACCCTCTCCGACGGCGGACAGAATGTAGAAGCTGCTCACGCAGCCCGTCTCGTCGCATGTGATCTCACGGAACGTCAGGTCGCGAACCCCGTCGCCCGAAAGGTCGAGGTCCGAGAGCTGTTGAATGCCCTGCACCTCTCGCGCATAGGCCTGCACGTGGTCGTAGCCGACGCGGTATCGAGAGGCAGTACCCGGCAGCGGGTCATAGACCACAAGATTTGAGAACGGCACCGCAGCCCCAAACGAGTTGGGGTCGGTGTACACGATTGACACCGAAAAGCTGCCAAAGCCGCCTGTGTCGACCAACACGACACGATCATTACCGACCGCGAGCGGCGGCATCGGCCAGGCCTTGAACAGCTCGATGATCGGCGTAACCTCGGCGATTCCATGCAGCCAGGGCAGGGCGGCCGCGCCGTACTGCAGGAAGTTGGTCGGAGGATCGGGAATCGTATCGGTCGTCTCATCCGATCCCGGCTGCGGGAACTGGGTGTACGAGACGCGGGTCGGCGTCGCCGCTGGCACGGCAACGGTCGGCAACGTCACCGCTGGAGGCTCAACCTGCTGATCGTCCTCATCCTCAGATTCCTGAGACTCCTGCTCCTCCTCAGAGTCCTCGGCGACCGTCTCCGTGTCGCCCTCGTTGGCCTGCGGGACCGGCACGTGGAGCACCTGTCCCACGCTGATTCGGTCGGGGTTCTGGATGCCGTTCAGGGTGATCAAATCGTCCAGGCGGACGCCGAGGCGACTAGCGATGTCGGCCAGCGTGTCGCCGGCCTGGACCACGTAGATGCTGCTGTCGGCAGGCTCTTCTTCCTGCGCCTCGACCGCTTCCGCCTCTGTCTCCTGCTCCGACTGCTCGTCGGGCGAGGTCGTCACCTGCACCGCCTCGACCGGCTGGTCATGTTCCTCGTCTGCGCCGGCGGCAGGGGTCGTGTCTTGCTGTTCGGCCTGCGTCACCGATTCGGGCGGCTCCACGACACTTGGCGTCTCGTCGTCGCCGCCGAACAGTCCGCAGCCGCTGAGTACGAGGGAGCCGGCGACCAACATGACGACTAGCAGCCTGGAAGCGACGGCTGCGCGCCGGTCAGTCCATTGATTTGATGACATCAGTGACTCAACCGCCCCGTCGCCTATAGCCACTCTATACACAACAGGCGTTTCGGGTGGAAACCGCACTTCCCGCAGAACATGGTCGCGCTACAGGCGAGCGAGTTGCTGTCCCAGCCAGGCAGCTGCCAGCCCGCCGATTGCCGAGACGACGAGATTGGTCAGCGCCCAGGCCCAGCGGCCGCCGTTGAGCAGATGCAGCGTATCCAGCCAGACCGTTGAGAACGTGGTGAAGCCACCCAGTAGGCCAACCGTGATCGCCAGCCGCAGGTTGTCGGGCACGCCCAGGCGGTCGAGGAACAAGGTTGCGACAATGCCCAGGGCCAGCGTCCCGCTGAGATTGACTACGAGGATCCCCAGGGGAAGTCCGTCGGGTTGCCCAACCCAGCGGTTGAGCACATAACGCAGCACGGATCCCGCTGCGCCGCCCAGCGCGATCGAGGCGATGGCCGCGACCGTCATCGATCAGCGGCCCGTCGAACCGAAGCCGCCGCCGCCCCGCTCGGTCTCATCCAGCTCCTCGACCTCTTCGACCTCCGCCAGCACGACCGGCGCGACGACCAGTTGCGCGATCCGGTCGCCCTGTGCAATCCGAAAGCCCCGCCCCGCCGGGCCCCGCAAGAACATTGAGACCAGAAGCTCGCCGCGATAGTCGGCGTCGACCGTGCCCCAGCCGATCTCCACGCCGCGACGCGTGAGTCCGGAGCGCGGGCGAATCTGGATCTCGCAACCGGGCGGCGGCGCGCAGGCGATGCCCGTAGGTACCGCCTGTGGCATCTGGCCCAGCGTGATCTGCCCGCCCAGCTCCGATAACTCGGCGTACAGGTCGAGACCTGAGGCCATCTCGGAGCCGCGCGTGGGCAACTGCGCCGCCGCACGCAGCCGCCGCACGCGCAGCGCCCCATGTTGGAGGGGCGGCTCCCCGCCGTTCGTTACAGCCCAACGAAACGGCGGGAAGCGATCCGGCGGCGTGTCCGCCAACGCGGCCGGATCCTCGGGAGCCTGCTGCAGCAACGCCGCCGCCTCGGCGATCATCCTCGTCACGTCCACCCCCAGGTACGACGGCGCATATGCGGACAGGCGCTCGATCCCTGACGCAAGCTTGATCCGCACGCCACGTGGACGATTCGTCCCGGTCCAGTGATGCAGACCAGCGGCGAGCAGGATCAGGCCCTGATAGAAGCTGCGAATACTGCGCCGCTCAACCTGCCAGATCTCTTCCCAGGTCTCGTGCGCGTCGAAGAATTGCCTGGCGTCCCACTCGGCCGCGCCCCGGGCAAGCTCGGCGCGCGCCTCGGCGCTAATCGTCGGCTCCACTGCCAGTTGTTCGGCGCGGGACGGAATGTCTCGGACACGGGCCATGTATCTGGTTGCCCTCTGGTCGCTCAGCGACTGAGCGAACTAGCGAACTGCGTGGTCGAGTTGTCCCGCCGCCGTCGTTGTTCGACACTGTGCGCGACGCCGTCGGCGTTGGGAACAGCTTGAGGTAAACATCATCGCTGACTTTGTAAATGTCCAGGCCGCGCTGTCCGAGAACTTCGACGAACTGCGCGCGTTGCTCGATTCATGCGCGGACGAACACCTGGCCGCGCGGCTCACCCCGATTGAGTGGTCGGTACGCGAGATCCTCCTGCATCTCGTCCACTCCGAACGCTGGTTGCATCCACAGCTCATGCTCTTGCGCCGCGAGGTCGCGCCGCAGCTCGCGATCCCGCGAGTCGGCGGCGTCACCCTGCCCGACACCGAGTCCGAGGCTTCCCTGCCCGAGCTGCGCTGGGCCTTGACCAGCGTGCGCGAGGACACTGAGCGGCTGCTCGCAGACCTCTCCGCGGCGCAGTTGCGCGAGCCGGCAAACATCGAGCTCGACGGCGATGTCCTGGACATGTCGTTGCGTACCATCGCCCTGACCGCCGCCGACCACCAGCTCTTCCACGTTCGGCAGATCCAACGCACGCTCGGCATCGCTCCCTGACCTTTCGGATTGCCGACGCCGTCTTGTCATAATCGCTACGATCCCCTGCAACCGGCGCATACCGAAGGAGCGATCCCATGCAGCGCGATGCTGATGACTATCCGGCCCGCCTCGACATCGAGTATCCGCAATCGTTGGACCGCATCTCGACCCTGCTGCGCCCCCTCTTCGCAATCCCCATCCTGATCCTGATGAACTTCATGTCGCAGGCGATCGTGATTCCCGTACTGCTCATGCTGGTGTTCAGGCAGAAGTACCCACGCTGGTGGTTCGACTTCAATCTCGAACTGGCCCGACTGTCCAATCGAGTCAACGCGTACCTCAACCTGATGACCGACCAGTATCCATCCACCGATGAGGAGCAGTCCGTACGGCTTGACCTCGACTATCCAGACGCCGCCCAGCTCAGCCGCTGGCTGCCCTTGGTCAAGTGGCTGCTGGCCGTGCCCCACTACATCGTGCTCGGATTCCTCGTGTTCCTGCAATTCTTCGCCGTACTCATCGCCTGGTTCGCAATCGTCTTCACCGGCGCCTACCCGAGGCCGCTCTTCACTTACATGCTCAACGTCGAGCGCTGGCTCCTCCGCGTCGAGGCCTACGCCTTCCTCCTGATCACCGACCGCTACCCCCCATTCCGCCTCGGCTAGGCCCCTGTTTCCCTCTCCCCCCGCGCGAACGGGGGGAGATGTCGCGTAGCGACAGAGGGGGGCACTCCCCGCCTCCGAATAAAAATAACCCAGCCCACGAGCCCCTACTAGAGGACGTGGGCCGGCTTCGGAGGTGAAAAAA
>VXQT01000019.1 GCA_009838915.1 Chloroflexota bacterium | reverse complement strand
CCCCCCCCCCCCCCCCCCCCCCCCCCCCCCCCCCCCCCCCCCCCCCCCGCCCCTCCCCCCCCCCGGCGGGGGGAGTAGCGGTCCCCGTTCGGCTCGCCGCCCTGCTTTCGCTGGTCGCTCTCGCCGCACTGTTCACGCCGATCGTGTGGGGCGCGACTGAGGCAGAACCGCAGGAGATCCCGGCCCCGCCCGTCGACTTGATGGTCGCCGTCACGTCTGGCGTGCTCACCGTCAACCTCAACTGGAGCAAGGTTGCAGGCGCGGACGAGTACTGGCTGCGCTGGCGCTCGGTCGACAGCGGAGAGAAGCTGAGCGCCGGCATACGCCTCGCGGGGAACTCGGTCAGCATGACAATGCCGGCCTACGGTTCATGGGTTGTTCGCGTCCAGGCCTGCAACGCGGCTGGTTGCAGCCAGCCCAACACCCAACGCTTCTCCGTGGAGCTGGCGCCCGACCCTACACCCGAACCTACTCTGGAACCCACGCCCGAAGCTGAGCCTGATCCCATCCCCGGCAAGCCCGCCGGACTCACTGCCGCCGCCGAGCGCGGTTCGTTGAACGTCGCCCTCGACTGGGACGACGTGGACGGCGCGGACCGCTACCGGGTCCGCTGGCGTGCGGTTGAGACCGGCGCCAGGCTGAATGACGGCATCGGGACCCAGTCCTCCCAGGCCGCAATCAGCGTGGCGGACTACGGCGGCTGGGTCGTGCGGGTCCAGGCCTGCAACGACTCCGGCTGCGGACCGCACCTGGTCAAACGATTCACGGTCGAGCCGCCCAACCGCGCCCCGGTGGTCAACGCCGAAACGCAGGGCTACAAGCGGTTCGTCCAGGAACAGCAAGCCCCCAGAGGGCTCCCCGTCAGCAAGTCCTTCGGCGGCCTGTTCCAGGACCCCGACGGCGATCAACTCACCTACACGGCTGTCATTGCCGGAGACTACGGATGGTTGGCCGACGATGGGTCGATCCGCAATCTGGCCGAAGACCTGTGGATCGGTCCGTGGGGCGGCAGCGACCCCGTCGCCGCGCAAAGCCCCTGGCCGCAAGACGTAGCCATGCGGGTGTTCCTCGAGATCGACGACCAGGACGACTGGCAGGCGTTTTTTCCGCCCGTAGCCGACCCGCAACGCGTGACGGTGACAGTGACCGCTACAGATCCCGACGGACTCACGTCCTCGGTCAGCGGCGACTTCGTGATTGACTGGGACAGCGCTCCGGTGCTGGAGTCCGCCGTCGCCGACGAACAGTCCATCGTCCTGACTTACGATCTGCCGCTGCGCGCGAGTTCGCCGCCGAGCGCGGATCAGTTCACGGTGCGCGTCGTTGATGAGGGCGAAGCATCAAGGACAATCGAAGTCAGCACGGTCACGCTGAGCGGCGCGTCGCTGGCCCTTGCGCTGGCCTCGGAGCTCGAGGCAGGCCAGACCGTGACGCTGGATTACGCGAAGGGCGCGGCGGGCTCTTTGCAGCGCGCTGCGGGCGGCGACCCGGCGCCCAGTTTCAGCGGACAGGCCGTGAGCGGCCCGCTGCCCGCGTTAGCGGTCAGCGTCTGCGACCGCACGCCGTCTGTGCGCGATCTCCTTGTGAGCATTGTTCGCAAGGAATGCGCCGACATCACCGCCGACGATCTCGCCAAGGTGAGCAAGATCCGCATCCGGAATCCGGAGCAACTGACCACTCTAAAGACCGGTGACTTTGAGGGCTTGCGCAACGTCACTGAGTTGAGCCTCTGGAACCACGCACTGACCACGCTGCCGAAGGACATATTCCAACAGCTGTACAGCCTGGAGGAGTTGGACTTGAGTATCAGGACAGGCCCCTTTGGCGGACGAGGTGGGCTGATGGCGTTGCCTGAGAACTTGTTCGCAGGCCTGTCCGGCCTGAGAGAACTGGACCTCAGCGGCAACGCCAGGCTTCGCACGCTGCCTGACGGCGTGTTCGAGAGCCTGACCAGCCTACACACGCTGAATCTCGAAGAATGCGGTCTGACTACGCTGCCCGACGGCGCGTTTCGTGGATTGTCCGGTCTGCAAGTGTTGGACCTCTCCGACAACCAGCTGACCACGCTTCCCGAAGGTGTGTTCACCGACCTGTCCGGCCTGCGGACGATGGACCTGCATAGCAATAGCTTGGCCGCACTGCCGGCGGAGCTGTTTGATGGTCTGTCCGAGCTGCAGACGCTCAACCTGCGGAGCAACGCAATGACAGCGCTGCCAGTCGATGTGCTGGATGGCCTTGCCAGTCTTGAAGACCTGGACCTGAGCAGCAACTACGAGCTGACAGCGCTGCCTGAGGGCGTGTTCAACGGCCTGTCCAGTCTGCTGAATCTGGACCTGTCGGCGAACACCAGCTTGACTGAGTTGCCCGTGGACCTGTTCGAGGGACTTTCCGGTCTCGAGCATCTGGACCTCAGCAGCAGCTACCGACTGATCGCGTTACCAGAGGACGTGTTCGATGGGCTATCCAGCCTCCGGTCTCTGGATCTGCATCAGAGCCACACCTTGAGCGAGTTGCCCGAGGACGTGTTTGACGGCCTGTCCAATCTCGAGGAGCTGGATCTGCAATCCATCACCATCACTTCACTGCCTGAGGACCTGTTCGACGGCTTGTCTAGTCTGCAAGTCTTGGATCTGAGCGTAAACGGCGACTACCTCCAGGCCCAACCAGGGGGCGGGTTGACTCCGGTCGAGGGCATGTCTGAACTTCCCGCGGAGATCTTCGACGGATTGTCGAATCTACGAGAACTCTACCTGGACGCCAACACCTTGAACGAGTTGCCGGCAGATGTCTTCGACGGCCTGTCCAACCTGCAGATGCTGGATCTGCATCACAATGACCTGGTCACGCTGCCGGCCGACGTCTTCGACGGACTGACCGCATTGCAGACCTTGTCTCTGCGCTCAAACTTCATCTCCTCGCTGCCTACCGGTGTCTTCGACGGCTTGTCGAGTCTGAGGGAGTTGAGCCTGCGTGGGAACGCCCTGGATGCATTGTCGGCAGACCTGTTCAACGGCTTGTCCAGCTTGAGCAAGCTGGATCTGTCGGGCAACCCCGGCAATCCCTTCAATCTGAACCTCGGGACCGACATCGAGGTCGTGGATCCTGACACACCAGGGAATAGTCGAGGAAACATCCTGAGATAGGCCTGCAGAAAGTAAGCATCGCTGTTGCAGCCTGCAGAACGCAGCCGGCAACAATATGGGGCGCTTCAGACTGGCGCTCACCAGGAACAGAGAGTCAGCGGACGATCCTCCACTCACACTTTCCCCCCGCGCAAGCGGGGGGAGATGCCACGTAGTGGCAGAGGGAGCGCGCGCCGCCCGCAGGACTCAGCGACGAGACTCAACAAGAGTGATGGAAACGGAATGCGATGGTGGAGATAGGGGGACTCGAACCCCCGGCCTCGTCGTTGCGAACGACGCGCTCTCCCAGCTGAGCTATATCCCCACGCTGGACCCTGACTGGTTCAGCGTACAGCCGTCTCAGGCTGCGGTTCAATCGAGTCAAACACGCTGCAACCGGCGAGCTACGCGGTCGGCACCAGACCGTCGGGCAGATCGACCGTCATCACCCCCGCCGATACATCGATCTTGACCACCACGTCGGCGAGCGCGGGGACCAGCAGATCTCGTTCGCTACCGCGCTCGACGACGTACACATCATTCGCGCCGGTTCGCAACACCTCGCGCACCGTGCCCAGTTCGCGTCCGTCCACACCGACCACCAGCAGTCCCTCGATTTCATCGAGGTACCAGAACGGTTCATCCGCGCTCGGACGCTCGGACTCCGGCACTTCGATCAGTTCGCCGCGCAGCCGCTCGGCCGATTCGCGGTCGCCGACCCCCTCGATGTACAGGTAGACGCGGTCCTTCTGCCAGGTGGACCGCTCCACCTGCCGCGCCGCGCTGGCGATGAACACTCGCGCGCCCGGTTCGAAGCGCTCGGGAAAGTCGGTCAGCGGCAGCGCCTTCAGTTCGCCGTTCAGTCCGCGCGGACGCTCAATCACCCCCACCGCGCGATACCCGTCGCGCGGCATCCGGTCTTCCCGTTGCGAGCCTCCGAGGCGCAGCGCCATGACCCGAGTCCAGCGTCAGCGAATGTCCAGCGAGGTGTCCAGCGCGCGCGCGTGCCCGCTGACCGAGAGCAGCGTCCGCAGCGCCATCGCCAGGCGGCCCTCACGGCCGATGATCCGCCCCATGTCGTCCTCGTGCACGTGAAGCTGGATCGCCACGTGGTCGCCGTTCTGCACGCGCTCAACCCGGACCGCGTCCGGTTCGTCCACCATCCACTTGGCGACGTATTCGATGAAGTCTTCCATCAGCCCACTACTTGTCGTTTGTCGTTCTTGTTACTCGTCCGACGCCGCGGCGGCTGCCGCTGCCGCAGCGGCTTTCTTGGCCTCGGCTCGCTTGCTTCTCGGCTTCGGCTCGAAGGGCTCGATCAAGCCTTCCTTGGCCAGGAACCGATGCACGGTCTCGGTCGGCTGCGCGCCGTGCGAGAGCCAGTGCTTGATCCGTTCGGCGTCAACCTCGAAGGTCGCCGGGTCGGTCAGTGGGTCGTAGTGACCGACCCGCTCGACGAATCGCCCATCTCGCGCGTTGCGCGAATCCTGCACCACCACTCGATAGAAGGGCCGCCCCTTGCGCCCGTGTCGGGCCAGTCGAATCTTCAGCATCTGTCTCGCTCTGCCTGCCTGCGTTGGGTCCGTATCGATTCAGCCTAACGCCGATCGCCAATCCACGCTGTCCCCTGGGTCACGCAGGCGCCGCCGCCCTCTTCGCCTCCCTGTCTGCCGCCCCGTGGCGCGGCCTATCGCCGACCGGCGCTCACGCCGGGCATGCTCGGCATCCGACCCGAGGCCAGGTCCTTCATGATCCCCTTGGCTTGCTTGAACTGGTTCAGCAGTTGGTTCACTTCCTGTGGCGACGTGCCGCTGCCGGCCGCGATCCGCCGCCGCCGAGAACCGTTGATCATGTCCGGCTTGCGCCGCTCCTCCGGCGTCATCGAGAGCACGATCGCTTCGAAGTGGCTGAAGAAGTCATCATCGATCTCATCCACTTCGATCTGGTTCTTGATCGAACTCAGCCCTGGAATCATGCCAACGATCTGCGAGATCGGCCCCATCTGGCGGACCTTGCCGATCTGCTCGATGAAGTCGTCGAGGTCGAAGTCGCCGTCCTGCAAGCGCCTGCGCCAGGCCTGCGCGTCCTGTTCGCCGAACTCCTGCTCGGCCCGCTCGACCAGCGTCGACATGTCGCCCCGACCGAGGATGCGGCCGGCCAAGCGGTCGGGATGAAACTGCTCCAGCGCGTCGGGCCGCTCGCCGATGCCCAGAAACTTGATCGGCGCCCCGGTCACGGCGCGGATCGAGAGCGCCGCTCCTCCGCGCGCGTCACCGTCCATCTTGGACAGCACGACGCCGGTGATGCCGACCGCCTCGTCGAACGCGGAGGCGGCGTTGACCGCATCCTGCCCCGACATCGCATCGGCGACCAACAGCACCTCGGTCGGGGAAAAGCGATCGCGAAGCTCAGTGATCTCCGACATCATCTGCTCGTCGATGTGCAGGCGGCCGGCGGTGTCGACGATCACCGTGCCGGCGCCGATCTGCGCCGCCCGATCCAGCCCATGTTCGACGATCTTGACCGGCTGCTCGTCGGCGCCGAGCTCGAACACCTCGATGTCAAGCTGCTTGCCCAGCGCCTGGAGCTGGTCGATCGCCGCCGGTCGGTAGACGTCCGCCGCGATCAACAGCGGCCGCTCGCCGGCCTTGCGGGCCCGCAGAGCCAGCTTCGCCGACGTGGTCGTCTTGCCCGAGCCCTGTAACCCGACCATCAGGATCAGCGTCGGACCCTGCGAGGCGCGCTGCAGGCTTGGCGACTCGGCGCCCAGCAGCGTGATCAGTTCCTCGTTGATGATCTCGACCACGCGGTTCAGCGGCGTCGGTGACTTCATCACCTCGTCGGTGTTGGCCCGACCGCGCACCGCCTTGATGTAGTCGCGCGCGACTTTGTAGTTGACGTCCGCCTCCAGCAGCGCCAAACGCACCTCGCGCAGCGCCGCCTCGAGGTCCTTCTCGGTAATCGAGCCGCGCCGGCCCAGGGTCGCAAAGACCCCCTGCAACTTGCCGCCCAGCGAATCGAACATCGGCATCCGGAGTTCACCCTAGCTAGGACAACCCAGCCTCAGCCATGCGCACGCAGAGGTCGCCGACGCGCACGCTGTAGCCCCACTCGTTGTCATACCAGCTCACCACCTTGACCTGCGTGCCTTCGAGCACCATGGTCGAGAGCGCGTCGATGATCGAGGACGACGGCGAGCCTTTGAAGTCGCTGCTGACCAGCGGCTCATCGGTGTAGTCGAGAATCCCGTGCAACGGCGACTCGAGGTCGGTCGCGGCCTTTGAGAAGGCCGCGTTGACCTCTTCCGCGTCGGTGGCGCGCTCGGCGTCGATCACCAGGTCGACGACCGAGACCGTGCTCGTCGGCACGCGGTAGGCCATCCCGTTCAGCTTGCCGTTCAGGTGCGGCAGCACCAGGCCGACCGCTTTGGCCGCGCCGGTGGTGGTCGGAATGATGTTCATCGCTGCTGCCCGCGCCCGCCGCAGGTCGCTGTGCACGGTGTCGAGAATCGCCTGGTCGTTCGTGTAGGCGTGGATCGTCGACATGATCCCGCTCTTGATGCCCACGGTGTCGTCCAGCACCTTGGCCATCGGCGCCAGGCAGTTCGTGGTGCAGGACGCGTTCGAGATCACGTGGTGCGACGCCGGGTCATAGGCGTCGTCGTTGACGCCCAGCACGATCGTCAGATCCTCGTTCTTCGCCGGCGCCGAGATCACGACCTTCGAGGGACCGTGGTTGAGGTGCCCGCGGGCGCGTTCCGCATCGGTGAAGATGCCGGTGCTCTCGACCACGATCTCGACGCCGTAGTCGCCCCAGGGAATCTTGCCCGGGTCGCGTTCCGAGATCACCGCGATCCGCTGGCCGTCGATCACCAGGTCGCCGTCGACCACGTCGACATCGCCCGGGTAGCGGCCGTAGTTGGTGTCGTACTTGAACAGGTGCGCGTTCGTCTCCGAGTCGGTCAGATCGTTGATCGCGACGACGTTGAGGTCGTCGCCGTGAAAGTCGAGCATGCCCTTGAGCACCTGCCGACCGATCCGGCCGAAGCCGTTGATGCCGATGTTCGTCGTCACGGAATTCTCCTGGATGATTGTGCCGATGACTGCGTTGCACGCAGGTTCGCAGAGCCGCGCAGTGCGCTCAAGCTCAAGCTGTGGAGAGACAGCGCGCGAGTCCTCGCCGCCTACGCCCGACGCAGGCCGCCGCCGAACATGATGCTCCCGTAGTGATTGAACCAGCGCTTCGCCTCCGCGTCGCTGAAGGGATAGTCCGCGCCAAGCTGGCGCGCCACGACCAGGCCGGTCACGAAACAGGTCTCCTGGCTGTTGATCAGCGTGTGCGCTCCGCAGTGCCAGGTCCGGCGCCGACCCTGGATGGCGCGGAAGATGTTGACCAGCAGCACCACGTGCCGCAGATCATGGACCACATGCTGGAACCAACGCCGAGTGATGACCTTGCGTTCGTCGATCGGGCTGATCGGGTTGTATGTGACCAGACAGGGCCGATCCGAGCCGCCCGCCCACGGCTGCTGGTTGTGCATGATGTACGTAATCTCGTAGTTGTCCGGGCGCGAGCCGTACTGTTCGATGAAGTTGCTGCGCGTAGTAAGTGGTTTGCTGTCATTTTCTGGCAGCACGGACTCGTCAGAGTGCACGATTGCGTGATTGTGCAGTTCACTCTCGTACCGAATCGATGACAAGATGTAACGCTCCAGGAGCGAAGGCTTGTTCAGCATCATCAGCGTCTGGTTCGCATTGCAGGCAAAGACGACATCGTCAAACGCCTCCTGCGCTCCCCGTTCGTCCTCGACGATGACTTCCGAGGCTCGGCGGTACACCTTGCGCACCGGCCGGCTCAGGTACACCTTGTCCCCGAAACCCTCCGAGAGGCAGTCGTAGATCCGCCTCGTGCCCTGGTCCCAGGTCTGCATCGGCGTGGCCCGCTCGATGTCGAAGAACTCCAGGTAGCGCGAAAAGAGCGCCGCGGGCATGTCGAACACATTCGTCGCCATCAGGAAGTTGACGAACATCGGCTTGAGAATCTTGTAGCGAAAGTCTCCCGAGAATCCGCCCAGGTTCAGCAGCGTGCCCATGCTGATGTAGTTGAACGGATTGAGCGCGTTGAGCAGTTTCGACCTCGCGCGGGTCAGCCAGCCCGCACGGTGCAGTAGCCGCAGCAGCCGCTGGAACCGTTCAATCTCCCCCTGTAGCTCTCGCCGGATCTCGGAGTCGAAGTCATGCGCGTAGACGTCTCCTCTGTATCTCACGCTGTAGCTGAACTTCGTGTCCACGAGTTCGATGCCGAACTGCTCCATCAACAAGGTGATGTGGTGATAGACGGATGGAATGCAGGCGGTCACCGAGATATCGAACGGGATCGAGCTGCCGTCTTCCTGCGGCATGTCGGCGGTGAACGCGTTGCCGCCGAGCTGCGGCTCGGCCTCGTAGAGTCGGAAATCGAACCGCTCCGGCTGTTGATGCAGCGCCCAGGCCGCTCCCAGGCCCGAGACGCCGCCTCCGACAATGGCGATTCGGCGGGGCGCCGTCATCGCGCCGCCGCCTCAGCGGTCGTGGCGCGTTCGCTTGGCAGGTCGAGCTGGCTGTCCGGTTCGCCGTTCCCGGGGTAGAACTGAGTGCAATACTCGCGATAGGTCATGATCTCACCATCGGAGCGGCACAGCCGAGGCCGCGCCCGGTAGCGCTTCCGACTCCAGACGGTCACGTCCTGCAGCACGTCCCTCCGCTGGTAGAAGCTCGTGATCCTGTTCATCAGCGGCGCGCGCCAGGCCACCGGCAGGAATCCCAGGCCGACGATGCGTCGATTCGGCCGCGTCAGCTCGCCGATCTGAGCTGCCAGTGTCAGATCGATCAGGCGGCCGTTGACGGGGGTCGCCAGTACCCAGAGGCGAAAGTCCATGCCGATCGATTGCTCGCGGCCTTCGACGATCGAGTATCCCAGACCGTACAGTTCCGCTCGCGCGTGAACGTCCAGGGTTGCGATGTCGAGCTTGCCGATTGACTGGGTTCTGCTGAAGTCGAACTCGCTCTCCAGGCGTGGTCCATCGACCACGACCGGGTATTCCCCGTTGACGTGGTGATATCCGTGCACGTAGCGCAGATGGGCAATGTCGACCGAATTCTCCGCGGTCTCCTGCGGATGGCCGGGAAAGCGCAGGGTCTGGACGCTGACCCCGCTCCAGCCTGTCTGGTCCGGCTCCTCGTCGGGCAGCTCCCACTGCGGTTCGCGGTCTTCGTTGCCCCACCAGGCGAACACCAGGCCGCAGATCTCCCGTGTGGCATAGACGCCCAGGTTGGCCGAACGTGGCGCGGCGGCGAAGGGCGTGGCCGCGCAGCGACCGTCGGCCTCGAACTCAAACCCGTGGAACGGGCAGACCAGCCGACCTTCGCACACTGAACCGCCCGACTCCGGGCCCAGGAAGGAGCCCATGTGCGGGCAGTAGGCGTCCGCCACGCAGATGTTGCCGTCGTCGTCGGACCAGACGACGATGTCCTGGCCCATCCACTGCTTGGCTATCAACCTGTGTTTCAGCACCGACGCTCGGGTGGCGACGAGATACCAGCCGACTGGGAACGGAGACGGCGGCGCCGTGTCGTCCGCGCGCTGCTGCAGGGCGGGCATCGTTCAACCCTCTTCGCGCGCGCAGCCGCATCGACCGCTGCGTCACGCGCCAACTCCAATGTACGAACAGTAGATCGCTCGCCGGCGCGCCTGGCGCGCAGGTGCGATTATGTCTGCACCCTATCAGCACGGTTTCGGCCTCCCAAGTGCTGTTGTCATATAGTGACGGCATCCGGCGTGGTTGACGACTTGAGTTGTGTCGTGCTGGAAATGCGTGACTCCGTGCGAAGGTTCTGAGCATGACGATGGGGACTGCTGACGCAGAGGTGGGGCAGCTGAGCCTGCCTCAGGAGTTGGTGTTGATGCTGCTCAATGAAGAGAGCGGCTACTTTCGCCAGGTGCGCGGTTGGAACTTGAACTGCGCTATGGTCGGCGCCGGGCTGGCAGAGCTCTCTCTGATCGGTCGCATCGACACGGATATGGACTCTCTGCAACTGCTTGACTCGACGCCGACGGGTCACGCGGCATTGGACCCCATCCTTGAGGCAATCGTCGCCGACCCGGACCAACACAACGCGCAGTACTGGGTCGAGGTCCTCGCTCCTCGGGCCGACACGTCTATTGATGTTGCGCTCGAGCGGCTTGCCGAGATGGATATCCTGCAGCATCACGAGGGCGAGTTCTGGACGCTGACGCACTCAGCCTGGCAATCCGATCAGCCAGGCGAAGGCGGGGTAGTGACTGCAGCCGGATTCGTCAGATCGCGCATAACGCGGGTCATCTTCGAAGACGAGATTCCCGACCCGCGCGACGCGATCCTGATTTCGCTTCTCAACACTTGCGATGTGTTGCGCTTCATCTTCCAGCTCGAACCCAAGGATGAGGAACGCGTCGAATTCGTCGCCAATCTCGATCTGTTGGGCCGGTCAATCTCCGACGCCGTTTCCCTGAATCTGACCAGCCCACTGGTTCGACAATCGGCGCTGACCAGATCGATTCCAAAGGTCAGTCTGACACGCCTGCTGTTCAATCCGCATGCCCGAACCGGCAACATCCCCGCGCTGTTCGCGAGTCTTGCCGAAGAGTACGGTCCGGTCTTCCAATTGGCCCCGCCCTTCCAGGAGCCGACGATCTTTCTGGCTGGCCTGGAGGCCAATCGCTGGGCTCAGCGGGAGAGCAGGCGATTCCTGACCTCGACCAAGTACCTCAACGAGCTTGAAGAGGAATACGGCGCCCATGGGATCCTCCCGTCGTTGGACAGCTCGGATCACTTCCGCATGCGCAAGGCGATGCAACCCGGCTTGTCTCGGGCTCGACTTGAGAGCCAGATTGAAGATCTCTATCGCCTGATGCGGGCGCACATTGCCGAATGGAACGTCGGAGACGTGATGCCGGCGAAGACTATGTCGCGGCTGATGACCAATGCGCAAATCTCGCCCGTCCTCGCCAGCGTCGATTCGCAGGACATTATCGAGGACTTGATCGCCTACAAGGAGCGCGCGCTCAATACCCGTGTTGCCAAACTGATGCCCAAGTTCCTGCTGCGAACACCGGCCATCAGGCAACGCGCCAAGAGTATTGAGCAGATGCTTGAGCGCGTGCAGCGGGCTCATACACCGGCCCTGCGGGTTGACGCTCCACGCGACATCGTTGACGACTTGCTCAGCCTGCACGCAAACGATCCGCAGTTGCTGCCCGAGTCGAGTCTCAAGTTTGCGCTGTCCGCCCCGCTGCTGGCCAGCATGTACCTGGGCGATACCCTCGGCTTTGCGTTCTACGCAATGGCGTCACAGCCGGACCTGTACAAGAGAATCCAGGCCGAGGCCGAGGCAATCTTTGCCAACGGCGATCCTGACGCCGAGGTGTTCCAGGGTCCCGAAATTGATGTCACTCGCCGCTTCGTCATGGAGTGCCTGCGTATGTACCCGGTCGTTCCCGGCTCGCTGCGCAACGTCATGAATAGCTGTGTTGTCGGCAACTACGAGCTGCCGTTGAGCGCTCGGGTGCTGATCGTGCAGACCGCCGCGCATTACATGAGCGATGTGTTTCCCGACCCGCACACATTCGACATCGATCGATACCTGCCCGGTCGGGAGGAGAATCGCACTCTCGGATATGCGCCCTTCGGATTGGGCACCCACACCCGCCTGGGTAACCGGTGGGTTGAACTGCAAATGGCGGTCAACCTGTTGATGGTGGCGTACTACTTCGACTTGGACGTGCGACCATCCAATGCCAAGCTTCGGATCAGCCCATTCCCGTCACTGACGATCAGCAACAAGGTGAAGTTCCACATCGCGCGCCAACGGCACGACATTCCCTCGGTGGATGCATCGAACGCCTCAGCGCCTGCCGTGGGTTGCCCCGTGCTTCACTAGCGATCCTGCCGCGCTCAGGACGTCGACGACTCCCGTTCGTGTCGCTCCTGGATGTCGTCAATCGCCTCGTCCAGCTCATCCCACATCCGCTGCATGGTCGAGCGCAGGCGCATGTTCTGGAACGCGCCCCAGACCGTCATGGCCGGCGGCACGACCAGGATCGAGATGATCAGCGAGTAAGCAATCGTGATCGCCGCGGTGATCCCGAATTGCTGCGACGCCAGTAGCGGCGACGCAATCAGCACGCCGAGACCGAGCGCAGTCGTCATCGCCGAACCGAGCAATGCCGAGCCGGTGGTAGCCAGCGTGCGGATTGCAGCCTGCTCCGGATCGCGCAGGCGGGAGAACTCCTCGCGATAGCGATGGATCAGGTGAATCGTGTAATCGACCCCGATGCCGATCGAGAGCGCGGTAATGATCGATGTGATCAGCGAATAGGGGATGCCCAGCAGCGCCATCGTGCCCAGCACCCAGATCAGCACGAACACGATCGGCACGACGGCGACCAATGCCAGCACCGGCTGGCGATGGGTCAGCCAGAAGAAGATCGCCAGGATGCCCAGCGCGACGGCGATCGTGACGCTGATTGATTCCGTTTGTCGCTCCGTGATCGAGTCCGTGATCGTCACTCCGATGATCGCGTCGGAGGTCGCCGTCAGCACGTGGTCGTCTCCCTGCCACAGCGCCTCCAGTTCTTCCTGCACCTGCCTCGCGCCGATCGAGTCGCCGGAGTACGTCGGGAACTGGACCAGGATGGAGTCGATCCCGTCCGGATTGTTCTTCAGGCTGTGGGAGAACTGTGGATCCTGCGACTCGAGACGATCGAGAATCGACTGCATGATCGTGGAGTCGATCTGTAACCCTTCGGTTGCGTCTCGATATTGCGCGGCCAGTGCCGGGTCGTAACGGTCGCCAGGCTGACCGCTGTCCGTCACCCAATCATGGATCAGCAACTCATACGAGGTCTGAATCGCCCCCCCCGGCAAAAGCCGGCCGTTCGGCGTCGTCCGCAAAGCGGTCGGCCAGGTCGCGCAGATTGAGCAAGGTTCTCGTTTCGGTCGCCTCCGCCCGGATCAGCACCGAGGTCATCTCGGTCGAGCCGCCCACCGCCTCATCGAGCGTCTCCCAGTCCTCCAACACCGAGCCGCCCCGTGGCAGGATGTCGCGGATGCTGAACTCCGACTCCAGGTCGGTTGCTGCGAATCCCAGACCGATGGTCAGCGCCAGGACGACCAGCAGGAAGGGCGCCGGCCGCAGCGCGACGGTCCGGCCCAGCCACTCCGCCGCGCGCTCAATGCCGGGCAGCGCCTGCGAGACCAGCCGCGGCTCGGGCAGCGTGCCCTTCGCCTCGCGCCGACGGTCGATGATCGTCCGGCCCGCTGGAATCAGGGTCAACATCACGATCAGGCTCATGCCCACGCCGAGCGCCGCGACCACGCCGAAGTCGCTGACGATCTCGACCGGCGAGAGCAGATTCGCGAGTAGACTCACCATCGTCGTCACCGCGGCCAACAGGAGCGGGATCACCACGTGGCGCAAGCCGGTGCGGACGGCGTCCAGCACAGCCGCGCCCCCGCTGCGTTGTTCCCGGTAGTGCGACAACGCCTGGATCGCGTAGTCCACGGTCAGGCCGATCACGATGATCGGCACCATTGCCGTCAGCGCATTGGGCGGACCGATGATCCCCAGCGCGTCCGGACCAAGCCAGCCCTCCACGCCGGTCACCCAGATCAGCGAGAGCAGCAGACCGAACAGCGCCAGCACGAGGTCGGAGAGCGTGCGCAAGAACAGCAGGATCAGAACCGCGATGAGGATCAGCGCGACCCCGACCAGCGGCGCCATGCTGTCCTCGGTGGCTTGCTTGTATTCGTCCTCGACGATCGCCGGCGAGACGCTGCTGACCCGCAGCGGACCCTCGTCGTTGATCGCTAGATCGCTGATCAGCCGCTCGGCGTCCGCGACCTGTTCGTCCATCGTGTTGCGCAGGCGGATCGTCGCGATCGCAACGGGTGTGCCGTCGACGTCGGTGCCCGTCAGCGCGTCAATCGCAGGTCCAATCTGCGGCGCGCTGCTGACGCCGTCGATCTCCGTCTGCGTCAGCGAATCAAGTCGTTCCAGGCCAAGCGCCGCCTGAAAGAACTGACTGGGCGCCACCACCGCATCAGTAGGCGCGAGTAGCGACTCAACCTCCGGAGCGCTGACCGCAGCCGCGATCAGGTCGCTCATCTGCGACAGGCCCTCGGGACTGATCGCCTCTCCGCGAAACACGAGCGTGACCAGACGGACGTCGCCGGTCGCCTCGAACTGCTGGTTGATCTCCGCAATCGCCGTCGCGATCGGCCCATCCTGCGGCAGCAGCCCTACGTCGGTGCCGTCGATAATCGGCGACCGCCGATCCGCCCCAGCGGCCATCACCACGGTGATCACGAGCAACACGCCGATCGTGATCCAGGGCCGCCTGGTAATCAGGATGCTCAATCTGGACAGCAGGTCGTTCATGATCAGCCTCGAGTCCTGTAGTCAGAGAGTATCGCCTGTCATCGCCGCCATCGTGAGACGACGCGCGCTACTGTCTGACGGAACTGAGCCTGATGGGAAGCAGCCCCGATGCCGCCTGCGATTCGAATCGATAGCTGGGACGACTGGGTTCGGATCTACAACGACGTCTCAGTCTGGCGCGGGCTGGTTGACGAGATCTGCGTGCAAGAGGGCATCAGCTATCGCCGCCTTCGTTCAGCCAGCGCCAACACCAACGCCGTGTTTCTCTTGGACCACGCGCTCGTCCTCAAGATCTACAGCCCCTTCTGGGACGAGTACGACTTCGAACGGACCCTGCTGGAGGCGCTCTCGACGGGGGATCGGGTTCCCGTCGTCGAAGTCACCGGCTGCGGACAGGTCGTCGACGCCGACGGGATCTCCTGGGACTATCTGATCACTCGCTATCACTCTGCTCGACCGTTCTCGGAGTTGCGTCCGGCACTCAGCGACGCAGAATCCGTATCTCTCGCGGAGCAGCTAGGTCGAATCACGCGGACGCTGCACGAGCTCGACCCCAGCCGGTTCGTCGGCCCCTCGACAGACCGAGTCTGGAGTGATCTCCTGACGCAGCGCCGCCGCGCCGCCGTAAGCGAGCTGGTCGCTGCAGGCGTGCTGGACGATGCACTCACCGGCACGCTCGAAGCGCTGCTCGATGACGCGATCGCGGCGGACAAGCCTGAGTCGAGAGTCGTTGCCCATGGGGATCTGGGCGCCGATCACGTGCTCTGCGCGCCGACCGAGGACGGCTGGCGGATTGAAGCGTTGATCGACTTCGGCGATGCCAAGATCGGCGCGCCCGAGTACGAGTGGATGCCCGTCTGGATGGGCTTCTGCGACCGCGACGCCAACCTCGCGCAGGCCTATCTCCAGGCCTACGATCCCAACCTGCTCGACGATGGGGAGTTCCCCATACGCGCGGTCGCCTGGTCGCTGCTGCACGACTTCGGCGCCGACGGGCTCATCGAACTCTGGCAAGAGCGCAGCCAACCCGCACCAATCGAATCCATCGACGAACTGCAGTCGCTGCTCTGTCCGCAATCGATTTTCCGATAACTCAGCCCCGCCTCGCGATCGTGATGATTTCCGGGCTCGCCTCGCTGAGCGGCTGACGCTCCCAATCTCCGAACTGCTCCTCGATCACGAATCCCGACTCGGTCAGTAGCGCCGTGAGCGACTCTACGTTCAGAAAACGCAAGGTGCTTCTGCTGGTCTCCGCGCCGTCCCAGTCCGGGCTGGAGAACGTGTGCGTGAAGGAGACGCGCTCGCCGGTTACGGGCGTCTCGACGCGGGTCTCCATGCGTACCAGGCTGCCGCGAAACACGACCTCCGAGGCATGCTCGGGAGTCCAGTGCTCCCAGGCCCGGGCGAGCGGATTTCGAGTCTCGAAGGCGAAGCGGCCTCCCGCGGCGAGCGCGCGGTGGATCGCCCGGAGCGCATCCCGCAACTCGTCGTCGCCGACGAGTACCTGGAATGCGTGGCCGGTCATCACGACGAGGTCGAACGCACCGCTCCAGTCGACCGTGGACAGGTCGCCGCGGAACCACTCGACGTCCGACCGCCTGCGCGCCTGCTCGAGCATCGCCTCGGCCGGATCGAGCCCGCACAGCTGGCCGCCGTGACCCGCCTCGCGAGCCAGGTGCAGCAACTCGCCGGTGCCGCAGCCGACGTCGAGCACGCGCTCCGCCGACATCAGCAGCGGCAGGTAGAAGTCGAAATCGCGCCGGTGCCAGGAGAACGAGTCGTACAGCTCGGCCAGGCGAGGCTCCGCGAAGTACCGGTCGGGCGTTGCGTTCAACGATGAGCCTGCGTCAGGCCCGACTGGCCGCCCAGACGCGCAGGCGCTCCAGGCGGTGGTCGACGATTGCCTGCCACTCCTCCTGCGTCGGCGACGCCGTGCTGGTCTCGCCGACGTAGGCGCTGCTCGCCAGCAGGTCGAAGGACTGTTCGCGCAGCGCGAGCAAGGTGCGCTCGAGATCGGCGGCCGTACCGCCCTGCTGCTCGGCCACCGCCGTCGCCCAGCCGCCGTCGTCCTTGGGCACGATCGTGTCGCCCGTGAACAGGTAGGTGCGGCCGTGCGGCGACTCATAGCGGACGCTGATGCTGCCCCTGGTGTGACCCGGCGTGGCCATGATCTCCAGGCCGTTCAACGCCTCGTCGGCGCAGTCCGGCGTCCAGGCCAGGTCGATGCCCAGACCCTCGGCGTAGCCGTCAATCTGGTCGACCTCGACCGCGCTGCAGGCCAGCCGCGAGCCGAACCGCTCGCGCACCGCTTCCAACGACCGGCTCGCCTCGTCGCCGTGCGAGAGCAGTTGCACCTGCACCCCGCCCAGCGCCGTGATCTCGTCCAGCACCTCCGCGTCCGCCGCCTCGCGCTGGAAGCCGAGCCCATAGATCAGCACATTCCCCCCCGCCCGAGTCAAGAGGTACCCCCGCGTATTCGCATAGTCATCCACCGGCCAGTGAGGAGTCCCCCAAAGGTCGTCCGCAATCCGCGTCAGCTTCATATCCCGCTCCTTCAAGTCCGCACCCACAGGCTAATCCCGCCCAACCCGGCTCGGCAACGAGCAACCGAGCGCCGCCTCAACAGGATTCGCAGTCGTAGATTGACGATCGCCCCGTCCGCCCCCCATACTGTGCCGATGTCCAGGCAGAGTTCGACTGTCGGGTGTGGGCGTCACCGGGGTGTTGGGCGCTCGGGACGGGCGGAACGGAGGAAACGCCGAATATGACGAACCCGTAGAAGCAGACGAGAACCGAGACCTCCAAGAGCTCATTCGGTTACTCACTGTGTTGAAAGTACCGCTGTTCCACGCCCGCCCCAATGCCCTTGGCCCAGAGAGCCGAGCAGTAGTAACAATCCTCAGCGGAGAGATTCTGTCCCCTATTCACAACTCCGAGGTTTGCGCGGTACGTTAGCAGCTTTCGGGGCTCGGCCTTGATACCGGTCACGGCGAGCAAGAACTCTGTGACACCTAGCGATGCAATGACACCATTGATGGAGACTACAGAGGGCCCCGAATCGCCTAAGTCGTTCTTTGGCATCCCATAGATTGCCTTACGGTCCTCTCGCGCTGCCGCACCAGCCAGTTCCTCCTGAATCCCAAGCAGATCGATCTGTCTGAGGCAGATCAAGCACCCATGACCATCCCAAGCGGTACACACCCTACCTCCATACGACGACTCCTTCACATGAATGTCGGATGCGAGATCAAAGTAGGGCTTGGCGTAGGCCGCGCATAACTCGGTCAGAATCACCCTGGGAACGTCGTTGTCGACGCAGCCAAAGACATAGTCGCTTTCGATGATTGACCGGAGCGCTTCGGCGCTCTGTAGATGTTTGGCAACCGACTTGACTTCTAGGCCCGGATTCGTTTCGCCAGCGAGCCGCTCACCTAGCGTCACCTTCGATGATCCTGGTATCGGATCCGAGTGCCGAGCGGTGACGTACCTGTTGCGGTTGCTCTCGGCAAGTTCTTCGTCGTCTACTAAGGTGATTTTGCCCACCCCGAGCAGGGCGAGTTGTTGTACGACATGGCTGCCAATACCTCCGACGCCAACCACCACGACTGATTTGGCAGATAGGCGAGCTTGGCCTGCAGCACCGAAGAACAAGACGTTGCGGCTGTATCTTTCAGACAAGACAATCCTCCAATGTCCGCAACGACAGGCCTGTCGACTCGATGAACTCGCCGTCTGCGACGATTCCGTCCAAACGAGTCGGACACTCTGAACTCCCTAACCACGCCAGGCCATCGAATCCAGCCTTGGATACAACCACCGCGACGTACGGTCGCCCTTTCAGGCGCCAACGCACATAAGGCACGAATTCAGTGAAGCCTGAGCGATCGCTATGTGAGAATGCAGGCGGCACTTCATCAAGATGCGAGTGAAACTCGACAAGCGCATGGCCATTGTCGTGAGCTCTCTTGATGACGTCGCCCCGGACTGCGTCTGTAAGTTCGAGATATCGGTCAGTGCGGAGGGAGTACCCGTCTTGCGGGATCAAGAGCCAATCTCGCGCTTCGAAATCCACGGAGGCACCTGTTTCGTGCACCGCTGCATAGAGGAACCCCGCGGTTTCGACATCCGGGTTCTGAAGCAACAGCTCGTTCCATACACGAGCGCGCAGGTCTCTGTCGATGCTTAGGCGAACTGCCACCGTTCACCGTCCTTCCGCAAATCTTGCCTTGAAGCTGCGAACCCAGTCAAGCAGATTCGACCCGCGCTCAGCCGGCGAACGCGGTAGCCACTCCGTTTCTGGCGCCCACGAGAACATGCCCCAAGAGCTCCCGAAGGGTGGAGAGTTCTGAGCCGGTTCCGTGTAGTTCTCCGGTACCTCGCCTTGGTACATTAGGCCGGAGGGCACATAGAAGCCGTAAGGCGGAGCCGCCGGATGAAGCTCGTTTGCCTAGAAGGCGACATCGGTGGAGTTCCGACTCCACCCGGATGGCAGCGGCACGGCTGATACCAGGAACCAGCGGTCTGCCTCACTGAACCTCACGTCAGGAAAGCAGTCGCGGATGAGCGCGAGCTCTTCGAGAAGACGCTGAGTCACGGGGCTATCCTCGCTTGAACTTGACGTTCTTGGCGAACTGGATCCCCGGAGTGAGCTTCACGACTTCCTTTGGGTCAAGAACTCGCTCGCTTCCATCGTGTTCGTCGATCCGAATCACACCGAGTGAGGGATCCCAGCCTCCAAGGGCTGCAATCTGTTCGGTCGTGATCTGGTCCTCGTCCCACGGCTTCAGCGTGCCTTCGATGTCGATCTCGTACTTGATGTCCAGCTTTTCCGGCAGCGTCATCAGGGTTTTCCTCTCGGACTTCATGACTGACTTGAATCTTGGTGTCAGCCATGTCCGCGTACGCTGCGTACAGACTATGACAGTGCTCTCAGAAAGTCAACTGGGCACTGTCCTTGGCTGGAAACAGTTGCTCAGTGCGCCGCTGGGCCACGACGGGATTGACGTCGAACATGGCCGAGAGGAGGACGTTTGCCCTCTGGCGGTTGGTCGGGTCGAGCCTCCGCCTGCCCATTAGGCCTCCAGTGTCTAGTAGTCCGTCGAGGGCATCGAGAACAAGAGTCTTCGGGAGCAGCAGCGCTCCCATAATCTGATTCGCCTGAAACTCCCACCACCGGCCATCGTATCCGCCACTCGAAGTACCTCCAGCCTCGACGAAGTTGTCCCTGCAGAGAACGCGCTGTTCCTGGGCATCGAACTCACCGCCGAACCGTCGAGCACCCTCATGGAGGTCGCCGGTGGCAAAGAGGTGGGAGTGAAGCAAAATGTGGCCAGCCTCATGGGCCAAGGTGGTCCCAATACGGCGTTTGGCAACTCGGCTGCCTTCCTCCTCAAGTGCTCGGGAGATGATGACTGCCTCAGCGCCTTTGAGGCCAAACCGGGTGTAGCCAAGAATCCCCGGAGGGAGTTCGTCGTAGTCCTCCACGAGTTCAAATCGCTTCTCGATAAACCTGTCAACACGGATTGGTTCTGGTTGTTTCGGGAACAGAGCCACCTCTCGGAGCTCAGCAGCCGAGATAGCCTCTATCTCGCTTTGCTCAAAGAAGGGCCGCTCCTCGAATGGTCCCGTTCGGTCCCTGATCATCTTCACTTCAGTCACTCCCTTCGTCCTGACTCTCTCTATCACGTCGCTCCAGAAAGTCCAACAACTCCTCTGAACTTACTCCTTCGTCCATCATCCTGCGGAAGGCGAATCCCATTTGAGGATCGGTCAAGGTAGCCCGTCGGAGTTCTTGCAGTGGTGGCCGAGTATCGAACTCCCTCAAGTCATCCAGCGACGCCAGCAGTGTTCGGGCGATATCCTTCATGTGTTTGTCTGACGGATTGCGGCGGCCGAGTTCAACGTCAGACATGAACGCCGCAGACACGCCAATCTGACTAGCCAGCTCCCGCAGCGAAAGGTCTCTCTGCTCCCTTAGCTCTCGTATCCTCTCCCCCAGTGTCTTCATTGTCCTCTCTTGCTTCCCTTCTTGGCTAGTCGCCGCTCGCACTGGATTGAGAGTGGTGGCTGTAGCCAAATTGGATTTTCACTTTCGACCATAGCCCCTTCAGCTCAGGTAGCTCCTTACTGACTGCGTCTTCTCTGCTTCCATGGTCCGGACAGCAATGATGCAGATTCTCTTGTCAGACATTGTCTGGCGGGCACCCCGGGACTGGAACCCAGGACCTTTGGACTAGCGCCCCGCTGCCTTGGCCAACGGCGCACAGGGCTGGTGTACCGCACCGCTGCCCACCCTCCCACTTCCTGATACCGTGAGAACAAACGTTCACCTCAGGAGGCCGCCATGAACCCCTTCCGCTACCGAGCCAGAATCGAGCAGATCTGGCGTCAGTCCGGCGACCACAACCCCGCCCACGTCCGGCTCAAGGCCCTCAACACCGTCACCCGCGAACTCTTCGCGCCCAACCCGCAGGCCCAGGCCAACTACGCACTCATCCTCGCCACCGACCCCTTCGACGTCGCGCGCCACAAGCTCCGCGACCTCTACGACTCCCCCGCTCCCCCCGCCGGATCTGTTCTCCCCCCGCCGACAGGCGGGGGGAGATGTCCCGTAGGGACAGAGGGGGGCTTCCCCACCGAGGACCAACTCCCCGACGAGGACGACGACCCCCTGTAAGTCCTCTGTCTCTGTTCTCCGCGCGTTTTTTTCTCCCGGGCCGCAACCGCCTCCCGGCCCCGCCGTGCACGCAACCCGAACTGGTGGGCCCTCTGGGACTCGAACCCAGGACCTTCGGATTAAAAGTCCGCTGCTCTGGCCAACTGAGCTAAGGGCCCAGAGCCAGTCTATGCGGGTAGGCTTGGCCGCGATATGCGTGAACTGGCGATCCTGAGCTTTGTCACCCTGGACGGGGTGATGCAGAGTCCGACCAGCGCGGACGAGGACGCCTCGGGCGGGTTCGCGGGCGGCGGCTGGGGCGCGCCCTACTGGGCCGACGTGATGCCCCAGGTCTACGCCGAGGCAATGTCGACGCCCTACGACCTGCTCTTCGGGCGCAAGACCTACGACATCTTCGCGTCCCACTGGCCGCACGTCGACGCCGCCGAGGATCCGGTCGCAGCGAGGCTCAACGGCGCGCACAAGTACGTCGTCACGCGCTCGCCCGACACGCCGTTGCCGTGGGGTCCGGCGACGCGGATCACGGGCGATGTGGTCGGCGAGATCGCGCGGCTCAAGCGCGGGGACGGCCCGTTGCTCCAGGTGCACGGCAGCGCCGAGCTGATCCAGACGCTGCTGCGCCACGACCTGATCGACGAGTTCCGCCTCTGGACATTCCCGGTCGTGGTCGGCGACGGCAAGCGGTTGTTCGGCGAGGGCGCGGCGCCGGCCAACCTCAAGCTGTCGCGCACAGCTTCGACCGAGAACGGCGTGCAGATGTCGGTGTATCGAAGCTAGGCAGTGTGCTCGAGGATTGCCGGGACAACCGTGTCCCAGATGGGGCGGGGGAGTTCGTGGCCGACGCCGTCCATGGTCAGCAGAGTCGCGCCGGGGATCGCGGCGTGCAGGGCCTGGCCGTGGTCGTAGGGCAGGATCGGGTCGTCATTGCCGTGGATCACGAGCGTCGGCACGTCGAGGTCCTGGAGCCGCTGATCCCAGGGCTCGGACTGCGCGATGGCCGGTCCGTGGTTGAAGCTGCTGGCGTAGTTGATCGAGCGCTCGAAGTCGGCGGCGAAGAACTCTTCGCCCAGGTGGCCGTCGTCGGGATACTTCGATCCGGCCAGCGCGCGGAACATCTGCATCTGCACGGCAACGACCGAGTCGCGGTCGGTCCAGTCGACATCAGCCATCGAGCCGATCGCCTCGAGGATCTTCGGCTCGGGCGGCGACAGTGATTGTCCGTGCGCTCCGGATTCGAAGGCGTCGGCGGCCTCGAGCGTCGCGCCGGGATTTGGTGTGGACATGATCGGCGTCAGAGTGAGCACGCGCTCGGGGTGGTTGAGTCCGATCAGCTGCGTGATCATGCCGCCCATCGAAGCGCCGATGATGTGCGCCTGCTCGACTCCGTACGCGTCGAGCACGGCCACGCCGTCGGCGGCCATGTCGGCGAGCGTGTAGTCGGGCTCTCCGGGCGGACAGGAGGTGGTGCGGCCGGTGTCGCGGTTGTCGTAGCGGATGACGAAGCGTCCGCCGTCCGCGAGCCGTTGGCAGAAGTCAACTTCCCAGAGCAGCATCGACGAGCCGGCGCCCATGACCAGCAGGATGCAGGGATCGGCGGGCTCGCCGAATGCGTCCGTGCAGATCTCGATGCCGTTGCCCTCGACGATGCGTTCCGGGTGGTGGGTGGCCATGTCGCTGCCTCCGTTGGGTCCTGGTGCTACTGCAACGCGCCCGACGCTACCAGCTCGACGACTCGGTCGTCCGAGTAGCCGAGCAGCTCGCGCAGGACGGCGTCGTTGTCCGCACCCATCGTGGGAGCGACGGTCGGCCGGCTCGCGGGTGTGCGACTGAAGACGATTCGCGCGCCCTCGACGACCGATTTGCCCTGGGTCGGATGGGCGAGATCAACAAAGTGATTGCGGTGTTGGAGTTGCGGGTCGGCGAAGCAGGCGGCGGAGTCCTGCACGGCGTGCGCGGGCACGCCGACGGCGATCAGGGCCGACATCGCATCCTCGGGCGACCGAGCGGCGGTCCAGTCCTCCAGCAACGCGCCGTTGAGCACCGAGTTCAGCGCGGCGCGGTCGGCGTCGTCGCGGCAGGCGATCGCCACCCAGCGATCCTCGCCCTCCGAGGGGAAGACGCCGTGCGGGAACATGTCGGGATCGTTGTTGCCGTCGGCCAGCCACTTCTCGCCGGTCAGTCGGTACTGAAGGAAGGCCGGGGTGAGGAAGTGGATCGCGGCTTCCATCTGCGAGACGTCGATGTACTGACCGCGCCCCGTGCGCTCGCGCTCGTATAGGGCGGCGAGCAAGGCGGCCGAAGCGAAGCGCGGGGCGACGTAGTCGGTGTATGCGCCGAACGGTCCGGCGGGCGAGCGGTCGGGCCAGCCGCAGAGCGGGGTGAACCCGGCGAAGGCGGCGGCAAGATTGCCGAAGCCGGCGAACTCGGCCAGCGGACCGTCCTGTCCCATGAGGCAGGACGACATCATGATCGCGCGAGGGTTGACCTCGCGGATCGTCTCCCAGGTCAGGTCCCAGCCCCGCATGGCGCGCGGCGTGAAGGACTCGGTGACGACATCGGCCCAGCGGACGAGGTCGAGGACCAGTTCGCGGCCTTCGGGATTGGCCGGGTCGACGGTGATCATGCGCTTGCCGGCGTTCATGTTGTGGAACATCGACGACCCCTCGGGCTGGGTGTTCTCGTCGTCGATGAACGGCTGCAGCGTGCGGGCGGTGTCGATCCGCGTGCTGGACTCGACCCGCACCGTGCGGATCCCGAAGTCGCAGAGCGCTCTGGTGCCGGCCGGGCCGGCCATGACCCACATCAGGTCGAGCATCTTGAGGTCGGACAGCGGCGGGTCGGTCGGCGCGTCACCGTCGGATACTTGCAGGCTGGCCTGCTCTCGGGCTTCGGATAGCACATCGTCGGTGTGTTCGCCGAGCATCGGCGCGGGACGGACATACTCGATCGGCGACTCGGAGAGGCGGGCGAACGGCCCAGGGAACTTGACCGACGTGCCGCCGCGCTCGACCTCTCGCCAGTAGGAGCGGGCGGCGAGATGCTCGTTGGCGTCGAGGTCGTCCATCGTCGAGACGGGGACGAGCAGCAGACGGCGCTCCTGCGCTACCTGGAAGAGTTCGGCCTTGGTCTTGTCGGCGCAAAGCGCCCCGACCACGTCGCAGCAGCGCAAGTACTCCGTGATCGGCTCCTGTCCGGAGAGGATCAGGTTGGTGTAGTTGAGCCAGTCCTTGTCGCGGGTCTCCTGGTCGCAGTAGCCCTCTTCCAGCGCGTACTGCATGAGACGGTCGGTGAACGGCCCGATCGCCGCGCCGAACAGGTAGGTGATCGCGACATGGCCGTCCTTGCAGGGCCAGAACAGGCGGATCTCGAGCGGACCCAGCGCCGCTCCCACGGCGGATCGCTCAAACTGCCCCGAGTTGTTCGCGGCGGCGACGATGCCCGACTGCGTCGCCTGGGCGTACGCGGCCTGGGCCGAGACGTCGATGAACTGTCCTCGTCCCGAGCGACTGCGCTCGTGCAGTCCCATCAGCACGCCGAGCGCGGCTTCCGCGCCGGCGTGGAGCGCCGTCTGCGGCAATCCGACCCGGAGCGGCGGGCGGTCGCGGTCTCCGCTCTGGATCATCGGTCCGGCCGCGGCGGCCACGGTGATGTCGGTGGCAGCCCAGCCGGCCTTGGGTCCGGTAGAGCCGAACGGGGTGATCGCCGCGTAGATCAGACCGGGATTGACCTCGGAGAGTGCGTCGTAGCCGATGCCGAGCGCGTCCATCACGCCCACATCGGAAGACTCGATCACGGCGTCGGCGCTGCGGGCCAGCTCGAGGAAGTGTTCGCGGCCGGTGTACGACTCGAGGTCCAACACCACCGATCGCTTGCCCCGCGAGTAGGACTGCCATGTCAGGGAATCTTCGATGCCTCCGGTGTTGGAGCCGTCGGCGAATGGTCCGCGCCGGCGGGCGGTGTTGCCGGAGGTTGGCTCGATTGCGATCACGTCCGCGCCGAGGTCGGCCAGGATCATCCCGCCGATGAGGCCGCGGTCGTCGGTCAGGTCAAGAACTCGAACGTCGCTGAGCACGCCTCGCCTCCTTCCGTGAAGCCGTCGGTTATGCGGAGACTAGCGAAGCGTCAGGGCATCGTGGAGCAAGGCAGGTCGATGACCGCGCGCGAGTCAGCCCAGTGCCCACGGCGAGGTGAGCAGCCGCCTCGCCTCCGACTCGACGGCGCGCTCAGACTCCAGCAGCGCGCTGCGTAGGCTGCCCGGATGCCTCTCCAGCGCCTCGGTCAGTCCTTTCGCTGCGGCTTGGTGCAGCGAGGTACCGACATTGATCTTGGCTACGCCCGATTCGACTGCGACGCCGAGCTCGTCTGCAGTCAATCCGCTGGCGCCATGCAGGACAAGTGGGATTGGCACGCGGTCGCGGATGGCGTGCAGGCGATCGATCTGCAGCCCGCCGAGCGGTGGACCGCCGTGCGTGTTGCCGACCGCTACGGCGAGCCAGTCGACGCCCGTCTCAGCGACGAACCGGACCGCTTGCTCGGGGTCCGTCCACGACGCATCACCGATTGTCACGCCGGCCTCGTCGCCGGCGACGTGCCCCAGTTCGGCCTCCAGCGGTAGACGCGACCACTGGACCAGGCCCTTGGCTTCGCGAGCGAGCGTGAGGTGCTGGTCGAATGCCAGGGTCGAGCCGTCGATCATCACCGAGCCGAACCCGGCGTTGATCGCGGCACTGAGTTCGTCCAGCGTGTCGGCGTGATCGAGGTGAAGACCGACCTCGGCCTCCGAGTCTTCCGCGGCTTGGCGGACGACTCGCGCGGCCAGATCCACACCGCCGATCAAAGTGAGGCCCGATCTGTTGAACTGCACCAGCAGCGGTCGCCCAGTCTGCTCGGCGGCGCGAACGACCCCGCGTACCATCTGGATCGTGGAGACGTTGGCTCCGACCACCGCTCGACCCTCGGAAAGGGCGCGCGCGACGAGTGGACCAGGCTCGACGATTGGCATGGCCGTAGTGTCCCACAGCCGGCGTTGAGCGGATTGTTACTCTCTGAAGGCTCAGCAGGTCAGCGGTGAGTGTGGAGCGACTGCGTGGGACGGTTCGGTGGTCACGGCGAGTTGGCGACGCTTGAGGACGACGTGCTCGTCACCATCTCGTTGGACGGCCGACTGGATGCGTTCAATGTCCTGGTGCTTCGTCACCAAGGTCGCGTGAGGGCGACCTGCCGGGGCATCGTGGGCATGGCAGACGCCGACGATCTCATGCAGGAGACATTCATCAAGGCCTGGGATCGATTGAGCACCTACAAGCAGCGGGGCAAGTTCCCGGCCTGGTTGGGCGTGATCGCGCGGCGCTCGTGCTTCGACTATCTGCGTCAGCGGCAACGCCGACCGGCGACATCGCTGGATCGGCTGACCGGTCTGCTCGGCGACCAGTTCGCGCCCGAAGCGGGAGACCGCACGCTCGACGAGCACATGCTCAATCTCGAACTCAGCGCTGCCCTGCGCGAGGCCCTCGACTCGCTCCCGGACGAGCAACGCCGCGCGGTTTTCTATCGCGATGTGATGGACATGGAGTACGCCGAGATCGCCGACGCGACGGGATGGTCAATGGGCACCGTGAAGTCACGCATCAGCCGCGGTCGATCGGCCATGCGCGACTTCATCCAGCAACACAGGGAACAGGCGGGAACATGATCCGCGTCGCCGCTGAAAAAACGACGGGAACCTATCTCGTCGTTCGTACGTCTAAATTTGTAGACGAAGCAACCGGCAATCGCTCCGTCTCGCTAGGACGCAGCGATGCTGGAACCGGGTTGACGTGATGTTTGGTCGGCAGCTCTGGCAACTGCTCGGACGCCGCGACTGGCGCGCCGACGTCTCCGCCTACCTCGACGACGAGCTGACTCCGCGCCAGCGGGAGCGAGTCGAAGCCCGGCTGGCGCGCTCGGACGATATGCAGGCCTATCTCGATGAGCTGCGGCAAATGCGGGCGGCGCTGCGTGGGTTCGCCGCCGAACCGTCCCGCGCGCCGTTCCAGATCACACCCGAAATGCTCGCCTCGCAGACAGCTGAGCCGCTGCCCGCGAGCAACCTCGAGCGCGCGCTCCGACTCTCGATGACGACCGCAGCTATCGGCGTCGCTACGTTTAGCGCCGTACTGATCTTCGACGCAGTCGACCGTCCGACTGTGACCTTCACCACCACGGCCGCCGGCGATGTACAGACGGGCGCCGCCACGGCACAGGTCGCCGCCGAACGAGCGCCTCGCCAGGAAGCGGCCACAGACGCGGACGGCACGGCGGTCGCCGTCGTGTCGATCGCGTCGTCCGAACCACAGCAGGCGCAGTCCGCGGGACAGGCAGAAGCGGCCGAGCAGGTCGCGCAGGCCGCGCAGGCCGAGCAGCCCGAACCTGCCGAGCAGGCGACCGCAGCGGCATACCGCGCGGAGTCGGACGAGCAGACGAGCCAGGAGCAGGCCGCCCAGGAGCAAGCGCAGGCCCAGCAGCAGGCAGAGGAAGCGGAGTGGCAGCAATCGGCGCAGGAAGAGGCGGAGTCCGCCCGGGCAGCGCACCAGCAGGCCGCCGCCGATCCGTCGCGGCGCGCCCTCAATGCCGGCAGTTCCAGCGGCCAGCGCGAGCAGCAAGAGGTCAACGCCGAGGACGTGATCGCGAAGCAGGAGGAACCAACAGACCAGGCGACCACGCCCGCCGATGCTGCGCAGCAGGACGGGGAAGCGCCTGTGGTCGAGTCCACCGACGCCGCAGAAGCAACCGAGACGACTGAGACTGTTGAGTCCGCCGGTTCCGATGACGGTGCCGGCCAATCGCCACAGGACCAGGCGGTGGCCGACACCGGGACCGCCTCCCAGTCCCAGTCCGTGACGTCGTCGGCGCGGGTCGTCGAGTCCGAGTGGCCGCTGCCGCAGCGACCACAGTCGAGCAGTGTGCGCCTGGCATCCGATCCCGCCTGGGAAGTGCCGCTCCAGATTGCGTTGGCGATTGTGGCGTTCGGGTCGCTCTTGGCTTGGATCCTGCTGACCGTCATGGATCGTCGCCGACAGACATGAGCGTCCGCCCCGCGCGCGCCTCGCGACACATGGCGCGCGCTTTCGAGCTGGCCCGCGCGGTGCGAGGCACGACCAGTCCTAACCCGGCTGTAGGCGCGGTGATCGCGCACGGTTCCCGGATTGTTGGCGAAGGCTCTACGCAACCGCCGGGCATGCCGCACGCCGAGGTGATGGCGCTGCGCCAGGCCGGCGACCAGGCGAGCGGCGCGACGATGTACGTAACGCTCGAGCCCTGTGCGCATGTCGGGCGAACGCCTCCCTGCACTGAAGCGATCATCGAGACAGGAATCGATCGGGTGGTGGTCGCCGTCGGCGACCCCGACCGGCGGGTGTCGGGCCGCGGGTTAGCGCAGCTTCGCGATGCGGGAGTCGAGGTCAGCCTGGGCGACGGCGCCGCGCTGGGTGCTGATCACTATGAGGCGTACGCCCATCATCGACGCACAGGTCGGCCGTTTGTCACTGCCAAGTTCGCGGCCTCGCTGGACGGCCGGATCGCGTCGACCAGCGGCGATTCACGCTGGATCTCCGGTCCCCAGACCCTGGTTTGGGCGCACCGGAACCGCCCGTTGTTCGACGCGATCCTTGTCGGCGTCGAGACGATCATTGTCGATAATCCTCAGCTCACCGCCAGGCCCGAAGACTGGCGTGGTCCAATCCCGCAGCCGCTGCGCGTTGTGCTCGACAGCCGCGGCCGCACGCCACTCGATAGCCGAGTGTTGCAGGGCACGGATCAGTCGCCCACTCTGATCACCACGACCGATGCGGCCGACGTCGACTGGCGAACGAGCATCGCACAAGGCGGTGTTGACATCGCAGTGTTGCCGGTGGATGCCGAACGCGGCGGTCGTGTCTCGCTGCCGGCGGTGTTGGAGTTGCTCGGCCAGGTGCATGGAGTCGTGAGCCTGCTGGTCGAAGGCGGCGGCGAAGTGCTCGGTTCCTTCTTCGATCAACGCTTGATCAACAAGGTGACCGCCGTCGTCGCGCCAATGATCATCGGCGGCGACGCCCAGGCCGCGGTGCGCGGCGGCGGAGCCGAGCGAATGAGAGACGTCTTGCGACTGAATAGGATGACAACCGAGCGACTGGGATCAGACCTGCTGATCACGGGTTACCCCGTAGATCCTGAGCGTGAGTTGCAGGTTCGTGTGCGGCCCGCGGGACCGGACGACGAAGAAGACATAGACCTGCTCATCGCGTCGCATCTCGGTGCACAGGCACCGGGAGCGGAGGAGCTGCTCGCGGCAGCACGACTCGGGGAAGCGGTCGTTTGGGTGGCAGTCGCGCCGGCGGGGGGCATCGAGACCGGGACTGTTTCCGCGGACGGCGAGGAAGTGCTCGGGGTCGCCGCGATCGCCGTCGGTGGGGAAGCCGCGGACTCGCGCCTGGCGGCGATCATCTGCCTGGCAATTCAAACCGACGCTCCGCAGAGCGCGGCCGACCGGTTGCGCGAGTCGTGCGAAGCATCGGCCGCGGGGCGCGAAGCGGAGTGGCTGACCTGCACCCTCGACCAGGCTCCCGGACTGAGCGACGAACAGCTCAAGCTGGTCGGCTATCGCTACTACCGCCGCAATCTCGAGACGGGCGACGTGTTGATCAAGCGCCTGTGAGCAGCCGTCGCTGCACGTGTTGAGCGGGTGAGCGGGTGGATTGCTGCGTGTGAAGTTCGGGATTATGTGGGGCCGACCCATGCCTGCGGGTAGCATGAGCCGCAAGGCCGCCACGGCGGCCTTCTGCCTGAGAGGACCGAGATGTTCACCGGGATCATCGAAGAGGTCGGCGAAATCGTTGAGGCCGAAGAAGGCCTGCTGCGGATCGCCGCGCCAACGATCCTGGAAGACGCGCAACTTGGTGACAGCATCGCCATCAACGGCGTCGACCTCACCGTCACGCTGATTCAGGGCGGCGAGTTTCTCGCCAACTTGATGCCTGAGACCTACCGCCGCTCCAACCTGGGTGAACTGAAAATTGGGGACCGAGTCAATCTCGAACGCTCGGTGCGACCGCTTGATCGGTTGTCGGGTCACATCGTGCGCGGGGTGGTCGAAGGACGCGGCGCGTTTCGCAGCAGCCGTCCAGAATCAGACGCGTTGGTCGTCACCTACGACGCGCCCAAAGACCTGCTCCGCCACATGATCGTCAAAGGTCCAATCTGCATTGATGGGGTCTCGCTGACGATTATCGAGAAGGACGAGCGCGGCTTTGCCGTCTCGTTGGTTCAGTACACTCAGGAGCACACCAACCTCCTTGACCGCCGGCCGGGCGATGCCGTCAACCTGGAGACGGACATCTTGGCCCGCTACGTGGACGAGCTGCTGGAGATGAAGCTCGATCAGTTGTTGAACGAACGGCTCGCCGCGCGCGGGTCGAACGAAGGCGATGCGCGATGACCGAGTTGCACCCGACCGCCGAGCCCGCTGCCGACGCCGCCGTGGCTGATCCGGCAGAGAAACCGCGGCGCGCACGGCGGACCACGACGCGGCGCCGCAAGTCGCCGTTCTGCTCCGTGGAAGAGGCAATCCAGGCCTTCGCCAACGGCGAGCCATTGATTATCACCGACGACGAGGATCGCGAGAACGAAGGCGACCTGGCCCTGCCTGCCCAGTTCGTCACGGCCGAGACGATCAACTTCATGGCCGTCAACGGACGCGGACTGATCTGCGTGGCAATGGACGGCAAGATCCTGGATCGGCTCGGGCTGCGGCTGATGGTCGATCAGGGCGCAAACACGGCCCCGCTGGGTACGGCGTTCACTGTCTCGGTCGAGGCGCGCTCGGGCGTAACGACGGGCATCTCCGCCTCGGACCGTGCGCGCACGGTGCAGGTGCTGATGGATCCGCACGCCACGGCCGAAGACCTGGTCTCGCCCGGCCACATGTTCCCCCTGCGCGCACGCGACGGCGGCACGCTCGTTCGCGCCGGGCAGACGGAGGCATCGGTCGACCTCTGCCGCCTGGCCGGCTTGCAGCCGGGCGCGGTGATCTGCGAGGTGATGAAGCGCAACGGCGAAATGGCCCGCCTGCCCGACCTGGTGCGCTTCTCGAGGCGACACAAGATCAAGATCGTTTCGGTCGAACAGATCATCCAGTACCGCCTGCGCACGGAGATGCTGGTTGAGCGGGTCTCCGAAGCGAAGCTGCCTACGCCGCTGGGAACCTGGCGCCTGGTCGGCTATCGGACCAAGGACCACGCCGAAGAGCACGTCGCGCTGGCGATGGGCCACGTCGAGGGCAGCGAGCCGATCCTCGTCCGCGTGCACTCGCAGTGCCTGACCGGGGATGTGTTTAGCTCACAGCGTTGCGACTGCGGCGAGCAGCTCGATATCGCCATGCGCCGTGTCGCCGAAGAGCGCCGCGGCGTAATCGTCTACATGGCGCAGGAGGGACGCGGGATCGGCCTGCATAACAAGATCGCGGCCTACGCGCTCCAGGACCAGGGCATGGACACGGTCGAGGCGAACCTGGCGCTGGGCTTCTCCGCCGACCGCCGCGACTACGGGATCGGCATGCAGATCCTGCGCGACCTTGGCGTCCAGCGCATCCGGCTGATGACCAACAATCCGGCCAAACGGCACGGCCTGGCCGGTTACGGGCTCGAAGTTGTCGAGCGGGTGCCGGTCATCGCGCCGGCCAATCCGCACAATGTGCGTTACCTCTCCGCCAAGCAGGAGAAGATGGGCCACCTGCTCGATTCGGACGCGATCGATATGACGTCGTCGGACGAGGATGGACAGACTCCGACGCGCCGCGCGGCGATCGGCTAGGGGGGGCGCAGAGGCCGATGCCGAGGGTCCACGACGGCGCGGCGAATCCCGATCCGGAACACGGCCCAGCCGCCGGCCTGCGCTTCGCCGTGGTAGTCAGCCGCTTCAACGACTTCGTCACCAGCAAGCTGCTGGACGGCTGCATCGACCATCTTGAAGAGCACGGCGCGGACAGCGACGAGATTGACATCTACTGGGTACCCGGCGCGTTCGAGATTCCGATTGCCGCACAGAAGTGTGCGCAAGCCGGCCGCTTCGACGCGGTCATCTGCCTCGGGGCCGTGATCGAGGGAGAGACTGATCACTATCGTCTGGTCGTCGACGGCGCGATGCAGGGCATTGCCCGGATCGGGCTGGACACCGGCGTGCCGGTGATTTTCGAGGTCCTGGCCACGCAGACCGTCGCGCTGGCCCTAGCTCGCGCCGGAGGTTCCGCCGGCAACAAGGGCGAAGAAGCCGCCCAGGCCGCGATCGAGATTGCCCGCCTCCTGCGGACGATTAACTGAACCGCGATTAGCCGAAGGTGTTGCCTCGGCTGCGGAAGCCATCGATGCCGAGGTCGTCTCTCCACTTGGCGGACTCTTGCCTGGAGAATGAGTCCAGGGGGATGCCGCAACCGTCGGCAATGCGCACCATGCGCTGGAAGTTGGCGATCGTCGCGGCGCAATCGACGACGGCGTCCGGACCCATCGAAGAGTTGAGCGCCTCGCGCGAAGAAGCGAGATCGGGCGTGTGGCCGACAGCGGCGTCGGCGTATCGCAACAGCACGTCTCCGTGCTCGACGCCGCTATCGATGTCGTTACGTACGGTGCCATTCAGGTTCAACGCGCTGTGCTCTTCGCTGCTCCGACCGAGCAGCATCACGTGGGAAATCGTTCAATAGAAGCACTCGTTCAGGGCCGAGACCCGCGCCGCGACCAGTTCGCGCTGCGGACGCGTGAGCACTCGGAAGGGCTCTTGCTCTCCTCCGATTTCGATCCAGCTCAGGTAGTGAGCGTCGAACAGATCGCTCAGCCAGCGCACACTGTCGGGATGCAGGCTCATCGCGGCGCGGACGTTGGCCGCGTACTCTGCGCCGCCGTAGATATCGGCTTCAGTTTCGCCCAGATCTCCCGGGCGGATGGTGGCCGGCCAACTGCCGTGCGGCTTCGCGCCCAGGGGACGAATGCGCGTCGGCTCGCCCGGGATGGGAGCCGGCAACGGTTCCAGTTCGATGTCCAGTGCGCGATGAAACTCGTCCACTGACCAAATATGCACGACGACGCCCAACAGCTCGATGTAGTGGGTGTCGGACATGCCTTCGGCGCTGATCGTCTCGTCGTACCACTCTCGGGTGACGTTTGGCAGATCGCCGATCAGCTTGTGAACAGCGAATAGGGCAGCCTCGGACAATGCGGCCGGACCAGGCCCGGGATCGGGCAGGCCGTCGACCAGAGCCGATGCGCGGCGGCACTCGGCCGCGATGCTGACTCGCTGAGCGCCCGTCCACCATTCGCCCGGGGCGGCCAGCATGGCCCAACTGCGGCGATGCGCCTCGGCCATGCGCTCCAGCACGGGCCAGTCGGTCGTGGCGTAGGCGAACGGGAAGGTCGTCGTCGTCATGGCTGGCTCCTGTCGGTGCTCGTTGCCCTGTGCGGTTATGCGGTGTTCGCAGCCGAAGCATACTCATGCAGGCCGAGTTCATCGCGCACGTCGTCGGTGGCGTCCCTGGTGAGCTCGTCGAGCGGGATGCCGCAGCCGTCTGCGATGCGGACCATGCGTTGAAAGTTGGCCACAACTCCCGCAGCATCGACCAATTCCTGCACACCGAGTTCCGCTGCGATCCGCTCGCGCAGACCGGGCAGCGCGTCAGTCCGGCGGACGGCAGCCTCGGCAAAGGCGGTCAGCAGGTCGCCGTGCGGCACGCCGGAATCGGCCTCGGGGCCGACCGCGCCTTGCAGATTGAGGCTGTCCAGGCTGCCGTTGCGTTTGCTGCTCTCACGGAGCATGCGTACATGCGAGGCAGTTCAATAGAAGCACTCGTTGAGCGCCGAGACACGTGACGCGATCAACTCGATCTGCGGCCGCGAGATCGCGCGCAGCGGGTCGGGCTGCCGCATCTCTGCAAAGGACAGGTAGTGACCCTCGGAGAGATCGTGCAGCCAACGCACGTTCTCGGGCACGAGCGAGAGCGCCGAGATCACGTTGGCGCCCCACTCGAGTGGTCCGTAGAACACGTCATCGCCCCGGTTGAGACCCTGCCTGGGCACGAGCGGCGGCCAGGAGTCGCGCTGTTCGGCCAGCGCGGGCCGCTGCCTGCTCGGCTCGCCGGCGATCGGTTCCGGCAGCGGTTCCGGTTCGATTCCCAGGGCGCGATGAAACTCGTCGATCGAGAGCGAGTGCACGACCACCGCGACCAGCTCGACGTAGCGATCCTCGGTCATGCCCTCGGCGGCGACGACCTCCGCGTAGAACTCGCGATTGAGATTGGCGTTGTCGACTACCAGCTTCTGGATCGCGTAGACGGCCGCTTCAGGAAGCAGCTCGCTGCCAACGGCCTCGAGCTCTCGGGCGGCGCGACCGATTCGGGCGATTTCGACCCGCTCCGCGCCGGTCCACCAGCGGCCCGGACGGGCGATCATCTCCCAACTCATTCGCTGGGACGCGATCGTCTTCTCTCGAATCGGCAAGTCGATGCCCGCGTACTCGAACGCCATCTCTACACCTCGCAGACTGGGAAAAGAGTAGCGTTTAGCCGTTCAGACCTCCGAGAGCAGAGCAGGAGCGCGCAAGATGGCCGAGACGCTGGATGTGACAGGCGGACAGTTGGTCTACGACGAGTTCGGCGAGGGTCCGGAGACGATCGTCTTCGTCCACGGCGCGGGCGGCAATCACCTGAGCTGGTGGCAGCAAATCCCGGCCTACCGAGACCGCTACCGCTGCGTGACCTACGAGGTGCGCGGCTGGGGCCGCAGCCGCGACGACTCGGGCGAGGGGCGCAAGGCATTCGCGCGCGATCTGGGCGAACTGATGGACGCGCTCGACATCCCTGAGGCGGTGTTGGTCGGCCAGTCGATGGGCGGATTCACAATCCTGCCCTTCGCCGTACGCAATCCGCAGCGCGTGCGCGGCCTGCTGATGGCCGACACTTTCCTCGGCATCGACGCGCCGGAGCTGATCGAGGAGATGCGCAGGGCAGTGCAGTCGGCGCAGGAGAACCAGGAGGGCGGCGGCCTGACCAGGATGGTCGGTCCCGCGTATCTCGAACAGGAGCCCCACGGCGTCTTCCTCTACAACCAGATTCGCGGACTCAATCCTCCGCTTGACCCCAACCAACCGCTGTCGTTCGGACAAGAGGACGGCGCGGTCTCGAAGGACGAGTTGGGCGCATTGACGATGCCGGTCATCTTCCTCGCCGGGGCCGAGGACGCGATCATCCCTGCGGAGCTGATCGAACGCGCCGCCGAGATGGTGCCCGGCGCGCAGTACTTCCAGGTGCCCGAGGCCGGACACAGCGTCTACTGGGAGCAGCCCGACGACTTCAATCGCATCCTCGACGCGCTCCTGGCGGAGTCCTTTGCCTAGCCGAGCACTGGTAGCCTCGGAGCAGTTCCCGCGAGCTTGAGACGAGGATGCCAGTGACCTACCACGAGGTGATCTACGAACCGGGTCCGGTGGCCCGGGTGATCATGAATCGGCCCGAGTACCGCAATGCCCAGTCGCGGTTGTTGCTGGAGGAGATCGATGCCGCCTTCCAGGAGGCGGTTGACGATCCCGAGGTGCTGGTGATCGTGCTCTCGGGCAACGGACCCGACTTCTCCGCCGGGCACGACCTTGGCTCGCCGCCCGAGTTGGCCGACCGCGAGATTCGCGGCTGGGACGAGGACTTCGTCGGCGTCTACGACCGCCAGCGCGACACGCGGATCACGAACACGATGCGCTGGCGCAACATTCCCAAGCCGACGATCGCGATGGTCCACGGCAAGTGCATCTTCGGCGGCTGGATGGTGGCTGCCTCGATGGACCTGATCTTCGCCTCCGACGACGCGCTGTTCCTGCCCTCGCACACGCAGTACTTCTCCGCGCCCTGGGACCTGGGCGTGCGCAAGGCGAAGGAGATCCTGTTCCAGAACCGGTTTATTCCGGCGCAGGAGGCGAAGGAGCTGGGCTTCGTCAACCAGGTCTATCCGGCCGACGTGCTGGAGCGGAAGACGCTGGAGTACGCCCGCGAAGTGGCCGAGCGCACGCCGATGGTGCTGCGCCAGATCAAGCACTCGATCAACAACATGCAGGACGGCCAGGGCTTCACCACGCACATCAACGCCAGTTTCATGACTTATGCCGTGGGCGCGCGCTTTGGACAGCCCGACCCGCGCATGGTCAAGGGCAAGCGCCAGCTCTCCCCGGTCGCCCAGGCGCTGGCCAAGCTCAAGCCCTGGCCGCGTCCGCGCCAGGACTGACGGAGTCGGCGGCGGTGAGCGAGGGGGACCTGCTCCGGGGCCTGCGGGTCGTCGAATACAGCCGCGACATCCCGGCAGCCGCCTGCGCCCGCGAGTTCGCCCGCTGGGGCGCGGACGTGCATTGCTTTGAAGCGCCGGACTCCCGCCTGCGCGCCGCGCCGCCGCTCATCGAGCGTGACGGCGAGCCGTATTCGCTGCTGCGTCACTCGCTGATGATCGGCAAGACGATGGGTGCCGGCGACTGGCGCTCGGAACTGTTGGATGCCGATGTGCTGATCAGCGACGCGCCGCTCGACGAGCTTGGCGGCATTGCCGAGGAATCTCCGGCGCTCATCGTCGTCCACGCATCCCCGTTCGGCACGGACGGGCCCTATGCGGACTTCCTGGCTGACGACCTGATCGTGCAGGCGCTGGCGGGATTCATGGGTACCAATGGACTGGCGGGACGTGAGCCGCTGGCCGCGCCGGCCGCGATCATCCCGCGCGCGGTCGGCATCCTTGGCGCGGTCGCCGCGCTGGCGGCGCTGCTCGATCGGCTGCACTCGGGCCGCGGCGAGTGGATCGAGTTGTCCTCGCTGGAAGCTTGCTCGACGCTGATCATGTCGCTGCGCTCGGAGTTCTCGGGCGAAGCGTTGCCCCGGGTCGGCGGCACCCCGGGCTGGGCGGAAGTGATCCAAACCGCCGACGGCTACATCACGCTCTCACCCTGGTCCAAGGAGACGCTGCGCAATCTGCCAATCGCCTTCGGCGTCGAGCCGCCGCCGGCCGAACTGCTGGAAGGGGAGACCAGGTTCGCCGAGCAGGAGCCGTCGAAGGCATACGTGCAGCCGATTGTCGAGTCGCTGGACGCCGCGGCGATCTGGACCAAACTGTCCGAGCTGGGCTCGGTGATGGCGATGCATCGCTCGGCGCGTCAGTTGATGGAGGATCCGCAGCTCAATGCGATCAGATTCTTCCACGAGGAGCAAGAGCTGACCGGCGCCGGTCGGGCGATGCGGGTGACGAAGCACGAGGACGATGTGCCTCGGGCTGACCGATTCGCACAGCGGGCGCGTCCGCAGTCGAGCACAGGTCCGTTGGACGGTCTGCGGGTGGTTGACTTCACCCACGCATGGCTGGGTCCGTATGCGACGACGCTCTTGAGCGATCTTGGCGCGGAGGTGATCAAGGTCGAGGGACCGAAGCGTCCCGACCTCTGGCGCTACGACGCGGCCGAGCCGATGCGTGTCGTGTCGCCGGACGCGCATCCGCTCAACGTGCGGCCCAACTTCAACATGGCCAATCGAGGCAAGCGCACGGTATCAGTCGCGCTTGACACCGATCAGGGACGCGAGATCGCGCTCGACCTGGTCGCGCGCGCCGATGTCGTGCTGGAGAACTTCCGTCCGCGGGTGCTGGAGAATCTGCGCCTCACGCACGCGCACATGCGCGAGGTGAATCCGCAAATTGCGCTGGTCTCGTTCTCGGGATTCGGCACCGGAGGTCCCTACGACAACTTCCGCGCCAATGGCGGGACGACCGAGGGCAACGCCGGCTGGGACCTGCTCTACGGCTACGCAGGCGAAGCGCCGCTGATGCTGGGCACGATGCAGGCCGATCCGATCGTCGGTGCGCAAATGGCGGCGGCGGCGCTGGCGGCGGTGCTCGCTGCGCAGAACGGGCGGGCTTCGATTCATGTCGAGGGCTCGATGTTCGAGTCCGCCGTCGCCTACATCGACGAGTACCTGCTGGCCGCCTCGGCCGGTGAGCAGATGCCCGAGCGCAACGGGAACCGCGTCCCGGGCGCCGCGCCGCACGAGTGTTTCCGCTGCGCCGACGCCGTCGACGGGCGCGACGAGTGGATCGCGATTTCCGTCCCCGACGACGCGACCTGGCTTCGGTTGGCCGGGTTTGCCGACCTGGATCGCCCGGAGTGGCGCACCTCGGCCGGTCGGAAGGACTGCGAAGCCGCGCTTGAACAGGAGTTGACGGCGTGGACGCGGAACTGGAACGCGCATACATTGCAGCACCGGTTGCAGCGCATCGGCGTGCCGGCGGCAGCAGTGCACTCAACGTTGACTCACCTGCGAGACCCCCACCTGGCCGCGCGCAACTGGTGGTTGTACCTGGCGCACCCCGACACGGGCACACGCCAGTACCAGGGATTCCCCTGGCGGCTTCGGCGACGGCCGGCGACATGTGATCGGCCGGCGCCAAGACTGGGTGAGCACACCGTTGAGATCCTGTCGGAGACGCTCGGCTACGAGGCTGAGCGCATCGAGCGGCTGCTTGCCGACGAGGTGATCGCCGGCCTGACCGACAGGCGCGTCCCCGGAGAGCCCGCGCCGCGCCCGATCAGTCCGCGATAGCCACGTGCGCGTTGAAATGACAGGCGCTGCTGCATGGGCGCTCAGATGCCGAAGGCTTCGACCTGCCGACAGCCCTCCTCGACCCACTCCTCCAAGCCCTCGCGTCTGCCGAGCTCCGGCCGATCCCATTGCCAACTGATCACGACGAGATGGCGGAGCAGCAGGAACAGGGGTAACCACTCTTCCGACTGGCTGCTGAAGGGTCGCGCTTCGCGGTAGCCGGCCAGCATCGCCTGGTAGATGCGGTCGTAGTCGGGGCGTTGCTGGAGCCTGAACAGCGCAACCGCGAGGTCGTACTGGTGCCAGCCCCAGCCGGCGTCGTCGAAGTCGAAGATCTGCAGTGCGCCGTCCGGGCGGACGAGGACATTGTGAGCATGCAGGTCGGCGTGGATCATTGAGAAGGCTTGCTGCTCCGCCGCCAGTTCGTCCAGCTGCTTGGCGATGGCCTGACGCGCGCGACCGAGGATGGCACGCTGATCGGGAGTGAGGATCGGAATGTCCCAGAATCGACCCCAGAACGGCGCATCGCCGACGTACCCCGGGAGATCGAAGGCATGACGAGTGAACCCCACCGGCGTCGTCCAGTCGCTCGCCTGGTTGTGACAGGCGGCCAGGATCCGGCCCATCTCGGCGAAGTGAGCGGCAACGCGCTTCGGGTCGGACTCGCGCTCAATCACGCTGCTGAGCAGTTCGCCCTCCATCCACTCGACCAATCCGACTGCCCGCGACGACAAGCCATCGGACGTGGTGACCGTGGCGTAGCCGGGTCCGTCCAGCGTGCGCACGCCGACGGGCACGTGAATCCCGGCCGCGTTCAGCGCCTCGGTCCAGACCAGCTCCGACTCGAGTTCCGCCAGCGTGTGATAGCCCGGACGGTGAATCCGCAACGCGAACGCGCGTCCCTCGCGGACTGTGAGCTTGAAGACCGTGTTCTCGCTGCGCGAGACCAGCTCGATGGCGTCCGCAGCGAGATCCCAGTGCGGCAACGCGCGCTCGGCAACGTCTCGCAACTCATCGTTGCTCAGGTTGTTGGGCTCGAGCATCGAATCAGACCGGCTCGGCGATGGCGGCCTCGAACGCTTCGAGGAACATGTCCGCCTGCTCCCGCTGGAGCACCAACGGAGGTCGCACCTTGAGCACATTGCCGAACTCGCCCGCGCGACCCATCAGGAACCCGGCCCGGCGCAACCGATTGACGATGACGTCCGCACCGTCCGGATCGGGCGTCCTGGCGGCTCGATCGGAGACCCACTCCATGCCAATGAACAGGCCGTGACCGCGTACATCGGACATCGGCTCGCAGCCTTCTTGCAGCGAGCGCAGGTTCTCGATCAGGTAGCCGCCGATGTCGGCGACGCTCTGGACCAGCCCCTCGTCCTCGATCACGCTCAACACGGCCTCGCCGACGGCCGCCTGTAGCGGGCTGGAGGCGAAGGTGTTGAAGTAGCGCGTCCTGTCACGGAACGTTTCCACCAGTTCGCGCGAGGCGACGACGCCGGCCAGAGGCAGCCCATTGCCCATCGGCTTGCCCATGCTGACGATGTCGGGTCTGATGCCCGTGGTCTCGTAGCCCCACCAGTTGCCCGAACGGGCGAACCCGGCCTGGACCTCATCGCAGATGAACAACCCGCCCGCGTTGCGGACCATCTCCGCTGCCCGAGACATGAAACCGGGCGGGATGTCGGGCAGGCCCTCGTTGGCCAGGATCGAGCAGACCATCATGCCCGCGAAGGGCACGCCGTCTTCGGCGAAGCCGTCGATCTCGGCGCGCAGTCGAGCCAGGTAGGCCTCGGTCAACGCCTCGTCGTCGAGATCCTCTGCAATCGGCCGATAACGCTGCGGCACCGGAATAGAGCGGAACTGCGGCTCGTGCTCGCCGCGCAGACGCGAGAGCTTGCGCACTTCGGTCGAGTTGCCGTGGTAGGCGGCCTGCGTGTAGATCAGTCCGCGGCCCCCGGTCGCGGCGCGAGCCATCAGGATGGCGACCTCGTTCGCCTCGGTGCCGCTGCAGGTGAAGACGGCGGTCGTCAGGTGGTCGGCGTGCAGTGAGGTGAGGTGCTCGGCGTAGTCGAGGATGCCCTCATGCAAGTAGCGCGAGTGCACGTTGAGCGTCTCGGTCTGCCGCTGCATCGCCTCGACCACGCGCGGGTGCGCATGGCCGACGCAGGGCACGTTGTTGTAGAGGTCGAGGTAGCGCCTTCCGTCGGCGTCGAAGAGCCAGGCGCCCTCGCCGCGCACGATGTGCACCGGATCGTCGTAGAAGGTGGCGATGCCCGCTCCCAGCAACCGCGCGCGGCGCTCGAGCAGGTCTTGAGTCGTCTCAGTTGTCATGTGGCGATTGTCAGCGCTGCGCCCGACGGTTGCAACCTCTGGCGCGTAGACTCGGCCCAAATCGCAGAGCGCTGCCCGCCGAAGGGAACCGACTGTGAGCAATGCAATCTCAACGACGCCTGGCGCGAAGATGATGTTCATGATCCGCCGACGCGAGGCCGCGTCGCGCGACGAGATGATCGCGCACTGGTACAAGAATCACATGCCTGGCGTGCTCCGAGCGCAGGAGGAAGCGGTCGCGGCAGGCCGCAAGCCGGCTCGCAAATGTCTGGTCACGCTGTTCAACGCTGAACAAGGGGAGCAGAGGGCTCGGCCGACGTTTGACGGCATGGCCCAGCTCTGGTTTGACCGGCCGTTGCGCAAGCCCACCGGCCCGATGTTTACCGAACCGCGAGATACCTTCGATCAGAAGGTCGAACCATTCGTGCCCTGGGCGACCAGCGAACACGTCGTGATCGACGGGGCCGACGATCTGCCTGTCGTGCCGTTGACGCTGAATGAGCCATTCCCGACAACTCGCAGCAACCTGTTCAAAGTCTCGTTCCTCGTCAAGGCGAAGAAGGGCGTTGACTGGGATGAGTTTTTCCGCGTCTGGCTGGAAGACCACGCGCCCAACGTCAAGCAGACCATGCGCCAGGTTGGCGGGCTGCGCTACGTGGTCAGCCACAGCATGGATCCGGATGACGAGCCTTACGCAGGCATGGCCGAGCTGTACTTCCGCGATCCATCCGGCTGGGCTCGCTATGGCGAGACGATCAAGCCCGACTCATTCGGGCCGATGGTCGACGGAGGAGCGACCATCTGGTTTGGCGCCGACACGGAGCTGATCGGGATTCCCTGAGCTCCGAATCCCAATCCCGGCACAACCAGCAAGCGGAGTTGAACCATGACCGATGATCTCGCTTACGCCACGATCGAAGAGCTTGCGCCCCGGATCGCGTCCGGCGACCTGTCGCCGGTTGAACTGACGGAGGCGCAGCTCGATCGCATCGACGCGCACGACGGCCGGCTCAAGAGCTACGCGACGGTGATGGCCGAGTCGGCCCTGGCCGAAGCGCAGCGGGCTGCCGACGAGATCGCCGCCGGCGACTATCGCGGTCCGCTGCACGGCATCCCGATCGCGGTCAAAGATCTCTGCTACACGACCGGCGTGCGCACGATGGGCGGGACGAAAGTGCTGGAGGACTTCGTCCCCGAGTTCGACTCGACCGTCGTCGCCCGGTTCCGTGAGGCCGGGGCGGTGCTGCTGGGCAAGCTCAACCTGACCGAGGGCGCAATGGCCGGCTACAACCGAGCACGCCAGGTGCCGGTCAATCCCTGGGCCTCCGACCGTTGGACCGGTGTCTCTTCCAGCGGCTCAGGCGTGGCCACCGCGGCCGGGCTCTGCAACGCCTCGCTGGGCAGCGACACCGGCGGCTCAATTCGCGGACCGTCGGCGTCCTGCGGCATCGTCGGCCTGAAGCCGACCTGGGGCCGCGTCAGCCGCTACGGCGTGCTCGATCTGGCCCAGTCGCTGGATCACGTCGGACCGATGTGCCGCTCGACCTGGGACTGCGCCGTGACGCTTGAAGTGATCGCCGGGGACGACCCAAACGACCCGACCACGCTGCCCGAACCAGCTCCAGCGATGATCGAGCGCATCACCGGCGGCGTCGAGGGGATGCGGGTCGGCTACGACCGGCGCTACGCGACCGAGGCTGTGAGCGCGCCGATCGCCGAGGCCGTGGCGGCCTCGGTGGAGACGCTGGCTTCGCTGGGTGCGGAGATCGTCGACGTGACGCTGCCCGACTTCGGACCGTACATGCCCGACTGGCCGACGCTGTGCTCGGTCGAGGCGCTCTACGCGCACCTCGATCACTACCCGAGCCGAGCCGCCGACTACGGCAACTGGTTCGGCGCCTGGTTGGAGTTGGGGTCGTCGGTCGGCGCGACCGACTACGCCGCCGCCTGCATCCGGCGAGAAGAGTTGCGCGGGCTGCTGGTCCGCTGCTTCGCCGACATCGACATGCTCGCCTGCCCGGCGCAGGGCACGCTGCCGCACCAGGTGACCGAGGACATGATGTACGACGACACACCCGGCGAGTTTCAGTGGTCAAGGCTGCAGTACACCGCGCCGTGGGACATGAACCGAGCGCCCACGCTGACGCTGCCCAACGGCTGGAGCGAGGAGGGTCTGCCGATCGCCCTGCAACTTGTCGGACCGCTGGGCAGCGAGGCCGCCCTCTGCCAGGTCGGCTACGCCTTCGAGCAGGCGACTGACTTCATGCGCAATCCGGCGCTCTAGGCGCCGGTGCCCCAGTCGATCGCGTTGCGGAGCAGTTGCTCGTAGGCGTCGGTCTCCCAGGGGCCTCGGAAGCGGAGCGGGGGGACGCCGTCTGCCGAGATGCTCTCGTGCACCGACGACTGCACGTTGGTCAAGGGCGTGTGACAGTGTCCCGGCGCGATGTAGGCGACCTCGCCTTCGCCGACCTTGCGCGCGAAACCGAGCGCGTGCGATCTGCCGTCGGGCAGCAACGCAGAGTCGCCGCCGTAGATTTCGTCAACGTAGGGCGGCGAGGTGATGTCCTCGGTCGTCAGCAGCACCTGCGTGTCGGGATGCATGATCTCGACCATGTAAGGCTCGTCCTGGACCGGGAACGATGACGGCAGATTGTGGGTCAGCGGATGGTTGGCGTCGGCCACCGCGACGTTCATCTCCTGGATCGGCGGATGAGTGAGGAAGAAGCCGCCCAACGCCTCGTGGTAGTCGGTCTTGACCCAGCGCCGGCGGCCGTCCTCGCGGCCGATCCGCTCCGCCTTGCCGCCCGAGGATCCGTGCAGCGCCAGCCAGCGGCCGCCCTCGCCGAGCCAGTCGCGGATCACGCCGGTCTGGTACTCGTCGGCGAACGGCCCCGCGACGTAGCAGATCATCAGGTGTGCGTCGCGGATCCACTTGTGGCAGTCGGTGAAATCGCCGCTGACCGTCGTGTGGACGTTCTCGTTCGCCTGCAGCGCGGTCAAGATGCGCATGCGCGCGTAGTCGATGTCGTGACCGGCGTGCTGCCCTGGAGGAAATCCCCCGGCGACAACGTGGACGCGAATCGGTGTGCTCATGGCGGATCCTTCCGGCTTCTCGAACTTGCTCCGATGCTAGCCGCTCGATTCTCTCCCCCCGCAGAGCGGGGGGAGCTGCCGCAGGCAGAGGGGGCAGGCTTCAGCCGACTAGCCTGCGTGTCGGACGAGGAGGAACAACATGCAACCACTGCAACCGATGGCCAAGAGCATCGCCGCACTGCTGCGCGAGCGAGGCGAGACAGTCGCGATCTGCGAGACGACCGCCGGCGGCATGGTCTCGGCCGCGCTGCTGTCGATCCCCGGCGCATCGCGCTACTACCGGGGCGCGGCCGTCACCTACACGCTGGTCGCGCGCACCGAATTCCTTGGCATCGACCTCGACGATTATCCCGGCGTCCGCTCCAGCAGCGAACCCTACGCGCGGATCATCGCCGAGACGATCCGCGGGCGCCTGGGCGCGACCTGGGGCATCGGCGAGACCGGCGCCGCCGGACCGGGCGGCAACGTCTACGGAGACGCCTCCGGCCACACCTGCATCGCCATCGCCGGGCCGTCCGAATACGTCGAGACGCTGGAGACCGGCATCGAGGATCGCGAAGAGAACATGTGGCTGTTCACAAAGCGAACGCTGGAGGTGTTCGAGTCCGTCCTGCGCCAAGCGGGCTAGTAGTAGCTCGAGCCGAATGCGCCGAAGTCGTTGGCGATCACGACCAGGCTGAGGACGAACCAGAACAACGTCACGAACCAGAACAGCCGAGGGTGTTCGCTGCGATAGATCGGCTCAAGCACGAAGGTCGCGCCGTTGACCACGGCAAGCAGCGCCCAGACGAGGAACAGCCAACCCCATACAGGTGTGAAATCCAGCCCGATCGCGACAATCAGGATTGCCAGCACAACCAGATTGAGCCACTGGCTGTTCTTGCTCTGCAGCAGCCCCCCTTCACCGCGTCGATCGAAGCTCATCGTGACACCTCCACGTGCGGCGCCGGCGGCTGTTGGCCGGTCAGGCGCCAGCCCAGATAGTGGTGAAAGTCGACCACGACGCGCTCGAGCGGGACCAGCCGCCCGCCCTGCGAGTGGCGTGACGCCATCCCGGCCTGCGCTCGCTCGCAGATTGCCCGGTCTTCTTCGAGAAACGCCGACGCGTAGCCGTCCGCGATCCGCTGGCTCACCCGATCGACCGACTGCTTCGTCAGCGACCCCTGAAACACGCTGGTCGATGTCGGACTGATCGGGTGGACTACGATCCAGTCCCAGGACTCGTCCGTGACCACGCCGACGAACGACGGCGGAATCGAGACCAGGGTGTAGTGGTCGCCGCCACTGCTGCTCCAGAACAGGCGGTTGAGGAGCTGGCCGACAATGCCAGAGCCGGAATCCTCGACGATCGCGCCGCCGGTCAGCGTCCAGGCGGCGGAACCCTCGATGTAGTAGGCGCCGCGCGTGGGCGTGATCTGTTCCAGCGTGTCCTTGTGCACCTTGAACAGGTGATAGCTCTCCATCCCGTTCTCGAGGATCAGCTTCCAGTTGGCGTCCCAGACTTCGGGTGCCGCCAGCGGTCCTGCCACGTGATAGGACGGCATGTCGAACTCGGCCAGGCGCGGCGCGATGCCGGCCAACCGCTCCGTCAGCGGCGGCGCGTCGGGATTGAGACAGACGAAGACGACGCCCATCCAGACTTCGACCCGGAACTGCGGCAGGCTGTGTTCTTGCGGATTGATCTTGAGTCCCTGTGCGTAGGGCGCTCCCCGAAACACGCCGGAGTCGTCGTAACTCCAGGCGTGATAGGGGCAGACGATCGTGCCGCCCTCGAGGCAATCGACGCCCGAATCAAGCATCAGCGTGCCGCGGTGTCGGCAGACGTTGGAGAGCGCGCGCAACTCACCGTCTTCGCCGCGAACGATGGCAAGCGGTTCGCCGCCGACGTGGAGCGCGATGTAGTCGCCGGGCCCCGACAGTGCGTTGGCCGGGCAGACCGCCACCCAGTCGCCGCGGAAGAGCTGCTCCATCTCCAGGTTGAAGAGCGCCGGATCGCGATAGGCAGCGAAGGGCAGCGCTCTGGCCGAGCGCAACGGCGCCATGGCGTAATCGAGCAAGTCGAGCGGATTGGTGACGACCATCAGTGTCGCGCCCCCTCTGGACTCGTCGAAGCGCTCTACTACCGCGACCCCGGGACGATCCCGCGCACTGCCGTCTCGATACTGAACAGGGTGGTGCCGGCGGTCATGTAGAGGGTGGAGAATTCGTCGCCGCCGAAGGTCAAGTTGGCGGCGTGCTCGTCCATCTCGAATACGCCGAGGTAGGCTCCGTCGGCGGCGTGCGCCGAGACGCCGCCCGCGCCCGTGGTCCAGAGGCGGCCGTCCCTGTCGACTTTCATCCCGTCGGGCGCGCCGCGGCGGTCGTCGTTGGACTGGTCGACGAACAGCACGCGGTCGCCGAGCGTGAGGTCGGCGTTCACCTCGTAGCGCCAGATCAAGCCCTCCTGCGAATCACCGATGTAGAGCTGCGACTCGTCCGGAGTGAAGGCGAGCCCGTTGGGATTGGAGAAGCCGGTCGGCGCGACGCAGTGCAGCGACCCGTCGGGATCGATCCGATAGACGCCCTGGAAATCAAGCTCCTGCGTCTGCCCTTCCTGGCCGAAGCGCGGCGTGCGGCCCGAATCCATGCCGTAGATCGGGTCCGTGAAGAAGATCGCGCCCGACGAGTGGACGACCAGGTCGTTGGGGCTGTTGAGCTGCTTGCCGTCCCAGGTGTCGGCCAGCGATGTCTCGCCGCCGGGCGAGCCGTACGGCGCGCTGGACACGCGCCGGCCGCCGTGCTCGCAGGCGAGCAGGTTGCCGTCGGCGTCCAACGTCAGCCCGTTGGACCAGCCGGAGGGCTCGCGGTAGACGGCCGCCTCGGCGTCGCCCGGCCGCCAGATGTGCTGGCGATTGCCGGGAATGTCGCTGAACACGAGTGCCTGATCGGACGCAATCCAGATCGGCCCCTCGATGAATCCGAACCCGCCGCAGAGGCGGGTCTCCTCACCGATCAGCAGTCCGGAAATGCCATTGTCGTCTTCGATTCTCACGATGAATGCCTCATCTAGTTGCGGTTCTCAGGGATGGTAGCTGCTGTTGGCGGGCGGTTGGGCAGCCGATCGGTCGCGTTCCAGATGCGCTCCATGACCGGCCGTCCGGCGCCGGCCGGATCAACGAACTCGGGCCGGTAGCGCCAGGGCAGATTGCGGCTATGGGCGCGGATGATGACGGGTCGGACCCGGTAGCCAAGCAGCCGCTCGTTGGTGAAGCCGAGCTCCATCAACATGCCCTGGGTGACCTGGACCGACCAACTCTGGTCGAAGATGAAGTTGCCAAACGAGTAGGCGACCAACGCATTGTCGAAATGCTCGATCGCCTGCACCCAGTGGGGATGATTGCCAACCAGCAGGCTGGCACCGGCCTCCATGGCGATGCCGGCCAGGTCGCGCTGGTAGAGGACCGGATTCGAGACGTACTCGATGCCCCAGTTCGCGCCCACGATCACGTGATCGGCCAGCTCTCTTGCTGCGCCGATGTCCTCGCGCAGATGCCTGGCTTCGAGCGGGGCCGTTCCCGGCTGATCGTCCTCGGCGTGATACCACGGCGCGATGAAGTCGTAGCCGAGGAAGGCGAAGCTGACCGGTCCTGACCTCGTTTGCACGCTGACCAGTCCGGGGATTCGGGCGGCCTCAAGGCTCTCGCCCGCGCCAACCGTGACCATGCCCGCGGCGTGCAAGCGGTCCAAGGTCTCGTAGAGCGCCGCGACGCCGTTGCAGCCGCCCCAGCAGTCCATCATGTGATTGCCGATCGTGAACACCACATCGATCCCCGCGTTGGCCATCGCCGGCGCGACGCGGTGGCTGCCGGTGAAGATCACGGTCTCGACGCAGGGCGTCAACTCGGCGTTCGCGGTGAGTGGATGTTCAAGCGGCGCGACGGTGAGGTCGGCAGCCAGCAGCGAGTCGCGCACGCCACTGAACATCGCGTCGTAGTCGTCGAGCAGTGCCAGCACGTGATTGGCGCAGCGCACGGGGATCAGTTCGCCGGTGACCGCCATACCGACAGGATCGAACTGCCGCGCATGACTGGCCAGTGCGGTGGTGAGCCTCTGCAGTTCGGCGAGCGTTCGCGGTGCAGGGAGCCAACGCCAGAGCTTCAGCGGCGACGCTCGCCCGGGATCGCGGTAGGGGTCGTGGCCGTCTACAGTCAGGGCCAGAACGCCCAAGGCGAGATGCTCAGGGCTGATCAAGGCGAATGCTCCGGGCGTCGCTGCTACCTGCTGCACGACTCGATGGTCGGCAACCAGCTCGACTCGAAGTTCGCCCAGCCCGACTCCGAGCGCGCGGGCGACGGGACGGACCTGCGATCGGGGCAGGTACACGCGTATCGGCAATGCCGTCCCGCCAAGCTCCGACCAGTCGAGCGTGCGGCCTTGGAGGATGCGGATCACATCCGCGCGGCTGATGTCGAGCACGTCGCGACGCTGGTCGGTGATCGCCGCCCAATGCGCGGCGACGACGCGCGCGGTTCGCGGTGTCGACGCCGACTCTGAGAGCGGCTCGGCATGGTCCGTGATGATAGATGGCGGCGAGGGCTCGAGTTGGGCGCCTTCAGCGGCAGGAATCCAGAAAACAGAGGCAACGGCCAGTAACGCGAGCCACAACCGAAACCGGCTGTGGAGCGCGGCACAATCGCGCACGATCACGCGCGGTCGCAGAACTGCCGCTGACTTGGACATCGGAGCTTCCCACACCCAACCCGCCGCTGAAGTGTAGCGCCGCCTCCTATGCAGCAACCGGCTCCGCTACCAGAATGGCGCGGAAGGCTTGAGGCCCAGCAGGACTCGGGCGGCGGCGGCATAGTTCGATGCGCCCAGCACGACGTGCTGATTCATCGCCTGCATGTCGCGCAGGCGTCGACCGAGTGTTGAACGTGCCGTGTACAGCGCGGCGGAGCCCGCGACCGAGTAGAGCTGCTCCATCACCCGGGCCGACTCCTGGTGCACGTGCGTGATCGCCAGCCGCAGGCGGGCGCGGGTGACTTCCGAGAGCTCGCCTGTGTCGCAGCACTCCCGCCAGGCGTCGTCGGCCGCCGACAGCGTATAGGCGCGGCAGGACGCGATCCGCGCGGCAGTCTCGCCCAGGGTGGACTGCATCAGCGGATCGTCGCGCAGCGCCCCGCGCATCGCGACGCGCCCCTGGGCAATCGCCAGCACTTCCTCGTACGCGCCCTGCGTCAGGCCCAGCGGCACGCCCATGTGCTTGGGCAGCAGCCAGGACAGATGGCTGAGCGGGTCGTCCAGACCCGAGCGGCCCAGGTCCCGCTCGGGCAGGACGCGCTCTTCGGGGATGAACAGCTCGACGGCCTCGGCGTCGTGGCTGCCGGTGCCGCACATCCCGGACGTGTGCCAGGTGTCGTGCACTATCAGATCGCCGACAGGGACAACGAAGCGCAGGATCTGCGCGGGCGAGACGGGCGCGCCGCCGTCGTCGACCAGCCGACAGGCGAACTGCGCCCAGGTCGAGTGGGTGATGCCGCTCATGTAGGGCCAGCGTCCGTTGGCGACGTAGCCGGCTTCGACGCGCCGCGCGACGCCCGGCGGGAAGGCGCCGCCGCACGATGCCGCATCGCGGTCGGCGAACATCCGCATCGCCAGGTCGCGGTCCACGCCGCGCGAGACAAAGCCGCTGACGCAGCCGATCATCACGCACCATCCCGCCGACGCGTCGGCCTTCGCAATCTCGGCGATGAACAGGATCTGCGTGACCGGATCAGCTGCGTGTCCACCCAGCCATCGCGGTTGAATCAGCCGAAACGCGCCGACGCTCCTGAGCAGGTTGACCACGTGCTTCGGCAACTGCCGGGCCGCCTCGATCTCATCCGCCGCCGCGCCGATCGCCGGCGCAATCCGTCGGGCATCCGCGAGCAACGCTTCGCGTTCCTCGAGCGTCGCGCCGAAGATCTGGGTCATCAGGCTCCCCCGCGCGAAGCGCGGACATGATGGATACGAGTTCGCCTTACAGCTCCAGCGGGACTCCGCCGGCGACGGCTTGCGGATCGGTTTTCCAGACGTCGGAGCCGTCGACGTAGAGCTCGACGCCGTTGCCGTCGGGGTCGTTGAGGTAGAGCGATTGCGAGACGGTGTGGTCGATGGTGGCGTAGACCTTGACGCCGGCGGCTTCGAGTTCGTCGCGCGCGGACTTCAATTCCTCCAGCGTGTCGCCGATGCAGAAGGCCAGGTGGTAGAGGCCGGGCGCCTTGGGGTCGGCGGTCTCGGGTCCGTCTTCGCCGACCTCCAGCAGCGCCAGATCGTGGTGGTTGCCGAGCGTGTAGAACGTCATCGGCATCTGCTCGTGGCGGGCTGCCAGTTTCATGCCCAGCACCTCGCCGTAGAACTGTTCGGAGCGCTCGCGGTTGCGAACCTTGATGACTGCGTGACCGAGTTCTCGAACCTGCATCGGTCTCTCCTTCGCTTCCTGCGCGGCGTCTGAGCGGTTGCTTGCTGCGGACCATTCTATGCAGGTTGCACCCAGCCCCGCAGCCTGGGCGATTTCTTATCTTGACCTACAACACCGATGGCCCCTGGGGTCAATGCGGAGGGAACCTCATGGAAGAGATCGGATACTCGGTCGAGGGACGCACGGCTTCGATCCGGCTGCTGCGTCCCGAAAAACTCAACGCGATGACGGACGAGATGTACCAGGCGATCGGCGAGCACCTGCGCGAGGCGGACGCCGACCCGCAGGTGCGCTGCGTGGTGATCAGCGGGTCGGGCCGCGCGTTTACGTCGGGGCACGACCTGACGGAGTTCGGCGACCGACAATCCTGGATGCCGTGGTCGGGCGAGCGCTTCGACAACGGGCTGGAGACGGCCAAGCCGACCATCGCCGCAATCACTGGATACTGTCTCGCAGGCGGACTGGAGCTCGCCCTCTATTGCGATATCCGCATCTGCGACACGACCGCCCAGTTCGGCTGTCCCGAGCCGCGCTGGGGCATCTTGCACGGCTACGGGGCGCTGCGCACGCCGGGACTGGTCGGCTCGTCCGACGCGATGCGCCTGCTGCTGACCGGTGAGTTCATCGATGCGAAAGAGGCGCTGCGGATTGGCCTCGTCAGTCAGGTGGTGGAGCCGTCGGAGCTGATTCGCGCAGTCAACGACATGGCCGAGAAGATTGCAGTCAACAGCCCGCTGGCCATTCGCCTGACCAAGGAACTGGCCCGCCGCGGCCGCGATATGTCCCTGGCCGACGGCCTGCGTCTCTACCAGGAGTACTCGCGCCTCGCCTTCAGCTCCGACGACGCCCGCGAGGGCACGCGCGCCTTTGCCGAGCGCCGCGACCCGCAGTACGAGGGCTGAACCTGACGACGCGCCCTAGATCTTCGCCGCGACGCCGCCGTCGATGTTGATGATCTCTCCCGTGATGAAGCGGGAATCGTCGCAGGACAGGAAGAGGACCAGGTTGGCGACATCAATTGAGTAGCCGGGCCCCTGCACGATCTGCGCGAAGTCGAACATCTTCTCAAAGACGTGATGCCCGCCGTCCGGATCGTTGTACGTGCCGCGCGTCGCTCCCGGCGTGATGATCTGACCCGGTCTGACGCAGTTGACGCGGATGTGGTCCCGGCCTCCGGCCCCCGCCATGTATCGCGTGAGCGCGTCGACACCTGCCTTGGCCGCGTAATAGGAGGCCGAGGCGGTGCCGAACTCGTCCTGCATGCGTGAGGAGAATCCGCGCTGAGCGGCGAGCGAGGACATATTCACAATGGCCCCGCCGCCCTGCGCCGCGATGTGCGGCCAGACTGCCTGGCTGACATAGAAGGTGCCGGTCAGGTTGACGTTGATCACCCGGAGCCAGTCCTCGTTGGGTTCATTGGGGAACGTTCCGGGGCCGCCGCCGCCGGCGTTGTTGAACAGCAGGTCGATCTGTCCGTAGGTGCCGGCCGCCTGCTCGACCGCTGCGACGACCGAGTCGTTGTCGCCCACGTCACAGGCAATGAATGTCGCTTCTCCACCGGATTCGTTGATCTCGGCGACGATCGCTTCGCCCTCCGCCACGCGTCGCGCCATGAGGATGACCTTCGCGCCCTCGGAGGCGAACAGGCGGCCCGTCTCCGCCCCGATTCCGCTGTTGCCGCCGGTGATGATCGCCACCTTGCCGTCGAGCTTGCCCATGAGTGCCTCCAGTGCGGCGCCTGTTGCGTCGTCATCGTACGCGAGGGCGCCGCTCAGTCAGATAGCGGCGGCTCGACGTTGATCATCCAGGCGATCCCGAAGCGATCCGTGCAGGAACCGAAGTACGCGCCCCAGAACATCTCGGCCATCGGCATTGCGACTTCGCCGCCATCGGACAGCGCGGCAAAGGCCCGGTCGGCGACATCGCGATCGGGCGGTGAGTATGAGATCGAGAAGTTGTTGCCCACGATTGGTCTGGAGTCGGCTGCAGGATTGGCGTCGCTGCCCATCAGGATGCTGTCGCCGACGGGCAGCGAGACGTGCATGATCAGGTCCTTGGCCTCGTCGGGCACGCCCATGTCGGGCGGGCCGTCGCCGAAGGTCTGCAGCGTCGAGAACTCGCCGCCGAAGACGGAACGATAGAACTCGAACGCCTCGCGACAGGTGTCCCGAAAGGTGAGATAGGTGTTCAATGTCATGGTCGGCACTCCTCAGGAAACCATCGTCGTTCGCTCCGCCGCGGCGTTGGCATGGCGCGCAATTCCGCACTAACCTCACTACATTAGCCAAGATTGAGTTGGCCAAGATTGAGAATCGCGCATGACTGACTCCCCGATCCGATTCGGATGGTATATCCCGACGCACGGCGACCTGACCAACTTCGCCGATCCTGACCAGTTCATCCCCGCCTCGATGGAGATGTTCGATCGGGTCGCGCTGGCGGCGGAGGCAGCCGGTTTCGAGTACGCGCTGGTTCCCGTGACGCCGACCTGCTGGGAAGCCTGGATCTCGACGGCGATGATGTCGGCCAGGACGACCAAGCTGAAAATGCTGGTTGCCGCCCGTCCCGGCTACATCCTGCCGACGCAGATGGCGCGGATGATCGCCGCGTTCGACCAGCTTTCCGAGGGTCGCGTGTACGTCAACCTGATCGCCGGCGGCAACGCGCGCGAATTGGCGGGCGACGGGATCACCTACAGCCACGACGAGCGCTACGAGGTGATGGACGAATCGGTCCAGGTGATGAAGGCGCTGTGGTCCTCGCAGGAGCGGATCGACTGGGACGGCAAGCACTATCAGCTCAGCGGCGCGCACGCCCATCCCAAGCCGTACCAAGACCCCTGGCCGCGCTTCTACATCGGCGGCGAGTCGGACGCGGCCCGCGAGGTTGGAGCCAAGCACGCCGATTGCTATTTCTTCTGGGGTGACACGCCTGAGGCGACAGCCGTCAAGGTCGCCGACGTCAAGCGTCGCGCCGATGGTTTCGGGCGCCCCGAAATCACCTTTGGTATGCGGCTTCAGGTCTGCGTGCGGCAAACGGAGGAGGAAGCCTGGGCGGCGGCCCACAGCTTGATCGAGGGCACAACTGACCGGCAGCGCGAGCTGCGCAAGAACTGGCGCGGCGAGTCGGAGGCGGACAGCCGGATGTGGCAGCTCGCCGACGAATCGAAAGACAACGATCACCGCATTGCGCCGCACCTGTGGAGCGGATTGAGCACGGTGCGCGGCGGTGCCGGGCTGGCCGTGGTCGGTAATCCGCATCAGGTTGCGGACACCCTGCAGGAGTTCGTCGATATCGGCTGCACCGAGTTCTGCCTGTCGGGATATCCGCACGACGAGGAGGCCACCCGCTTTGGCGAATGGGTGATGCCGATCGTCCAGGAACGCAATAGGCTGAGTGTGACGAGTGACGAGCCGGCCCTGGCTGTCGCGGATTGAGGCTGTTGAGGAGACCCCACATGTCACGAGTGCAACTGGCGTTGAACGTTGCGGAACTCGACTCGGCAGTAGATTTCTACACGCGGATGTTCCGCACCGAGCCGCACAAGGTCAGGCCCGGCTATGCCAACTTCGAGGTCGACGACCCGCCGCTCAAGCTGGTGCTGATTGAGAACCCGAGTGCGGCTGCGCCGCTCAACCATCTGGGCGTCGAGGTCGAGACGGCGGGCGAAGTGGTCGCCGAGACCCAGCGATTCGGTCAACTGGGACTCGACACGGAGATCGAAGACGGCGTTGTCTGCTGCCATGCGGAACAGGACAAGGTCTGGGTCTCGGATCCCTCCGGCACGCGCTGGGAGGTGTACACGATTACCGATGACTTGCCGGAAGCCTCGTATGCATCCCGAGCGCAGAACCTGATTGCCCTGACCGACGTGTCGGCAGGGGCGACAGCGATCGAAGATTGCTGCGCCGATGGCGGCCTTTGCGTCGGCTAACGCCGCGACTGAGAGGTCGCATTCGCTGGTCGACGGCGCTGTCGGCCGTCGCACTGGCCGCGGCGCTGTGCCTGATTGCGGCCTGCGACTCTCGCGACGATTCCGATGTGACTCGGAGCGGCCAGGCGGACTCGGCTCAGCCGACTCAGGAACCGGAGCAGCAGACGGCTGCTCAGTCGGAGACCGCCCAATCTTCGTCAACGAGTGCGCGCGGCGGATTCGTGCTGCAAATCCTTCACGCGGCCGACATGGACGGCGCGGCCGGCGCGCTCCAGAACGTGGAGACGTTTTCCGCTCTCTTGGACGGATTCCGCGCGCAGATGCCGCGACGGACGCTCGTGCTCAGCGCGGGCGACAACTTCGTGCCTGGTCCTCGCTTCTACGCCGCTGCAGACGCGTCAACGGCGAGACAGCTTGGCCTGCCGGGAATCGGGCGCGGCGACATCGCCTTGCTCAACGCGATGGGCTTCCAGGCTTCCGCCCTGGGTAATCACGAGTTCGACCTCGGACCGCGCACGCTGGCCGCAATCATCGCGCCCGAGCAGAGCGAGGATGGCCTCTATGCAGGCGCTGCGTTCCCGTACCTGTCGGCAAACCTGCAGTTGGCTGACGACGGCGACCTGCTGCCGCTGGTCGTGGCCGACGCCCAGTCCGCACCGTTGGCCGCCGGCAGCTTGGCCGGCAGCGTGATTCTGGTAGTGGACGGAGAGCAAGTCGGCGTCGTCGGCGCGACTACGCCGCACCTCGCCTCGATTGCGGGAGTCGGCGACGTGACCGTCCGGCCTGTCGATGGGTTCGATCTCGATGCGTTGGCGGCAATCATCCAGGAAGCGGTCGACGAGTTGACGGCGCAAGGCATCGATAAAGTCATCCTGCTCGCGCACATGCAACAGATCGAAGTCGAACGGCAACTCGCTGGGCGGCTGCGCGAGGTGGACATCATCGTGGCCGGCGGCTCAAACACGATCCTGGGCGACCACACCGATCGCCTGCGTCCGGGTGATCGCGCCGTCGGCAGTTACCCGCTGCACATCACCTCCGCCGTCGGCGAACCGATTCTGCTGGTCAACACCGACGCCGATTATCGCTACCTGGGCCGCCTGGTTGTGCGCTTCGACGACCGTGGCGTCGTTGACCCGGCGAGCGTCGATCCGGTCGTCAGCGGCGCATACGCGACCGACGACGCGGGCCGCTCGGCGACCGCAGCCGAGCCGATCCCGGCGGTCAGCCGGATCAAGGAAGCGCTGCAGACCGTGATCCGCGAGCGCGATGGCGAGGTCGTAGCACGCAGCAACGTCTATCTCGCTGGCCGCCGACTCGATGTGCGCACGCAGGAGACCAATCTCGGGAACCTGGTCGCTGACGCCTTTCTCTGGACGGCGCGCCAGGTCGATCCCCGGGTCGCGGTGGCGCTCAAGAATGCCGGCGGCATCCGCGACCAGATTGGCCGTGTCTGGCAGCCGCCGGGCACGAACCACGCGGAACAGGTCGTCTATTCGCCGCCGGCCGCCAATCTGGACAGCGGCAAGCGCGAGGGCGAGATCACACGCTTCGACATCGAGAGCGTGCTGCGTTTCAATAACGCGCTGGTAATCGTTCCGCTCACCGCGCGCCAGCTTGCCGAGTTGCTTGAGCACGCGGTCGGCTTCGACGGCGTCGGGGTGGCGCCGGACGGACGCTTCCCGCAGATCGCAGGCATGCGCTTCAGCTTCGATCCGACCAGACCGCCGGGCTCAAGAGTTCGCTCGCTGGCAATCGTCGATGACGCGGGTCGGATTGTCGATCCAGTGATCGTTGAGGGCGCCCTGGTCGGCAATCCCAATCGCACCGTGCGGTTGGCCGTACTCAACTTCACTGCCAACGGCGGGGACGGCTATCCCTTTCCGCAGCCTGCGCCCGGACGGATTGACCTGGCCGGAGAAGCTGGCCAATACAACCCGCCCTCGCCCGAGTTTCCGGACACCAACGGCAACGGCCTGATTGATCCGCCGATCAGCCTGGATCCGGGTCTGTACGATTTCGCCGCGCCGGGCACGGAGCAGGATGCGCTGGCCGAGTATCTCGCCCACTACTTTTCAACGACGCCGTTCGATCTAGCCGAGACGCCGCCGAGCGAAGATCGCCGCATTCAAAACCTCGCGATTCCTGGGGTCAGGGACACGGTCTACGAGTCGACCGAGCCACCCTGAGCCAACTGCGCGGCACGCAGGAACACATCGCCGAGCATCTCTTCGGTCAGCAGACCGGTGAAGGTGTTGCGCTGGCTGGGGTGATACGAACAGATCAAGGTGCGGTCATTGATCCTGTGCTCCAAGCCGTGTGCGAACTTCGGACGCGGTCGCACTCCCAGTTCGCGCGCGCAGTTTTCCCACGCAAACGAACCGAGGCAGAGGATGATTCGCAGCTCCGAGAGCAAGTCGAACTCACGCCGCAGGTAAGGCAAACAGAGGTCGCGCTCGTCGGTCGACGGTCTGTTCTCCGGCGGAGCGCAGCGGACGATCGAAGTGATTCGCGTCCCGCGCAGCTCTAGACCGTCGTCGATTGAGGTGGATTCGGGCTGACTCGCGAGTCCTGCTTGCCACATCGCTCGGTACAACCAGTCGCCCGAGCGGTCGCCGGTGAACATCCGTCCCGTGCGGTTGGCGCCGTGGGCCGCCGGCGCCAGTCCGACGACCAGAATGCGCGCATCCGCAGGTCCGAACGAGGGCACCGCGCGGCCCCAGTAATCCTGGTCACGGTATGCCGCGCGCTTCTCGGTTGCCGCCTGCTCGCGCCAGGCCACCAGGCGTGGGCACTGTCGACAAACGGACACTTCGCGGTCTAGCGCGGCGAGCTCCCGTGCGTTCGTTGCAGAGTTCACGTTGCAGAATCCGAGTTTACGAATCACTGGCGGGCGCTGATGAACACCGATGCATAGTGAGCGTACGCGCACGCCGTATGTAGGCGAGGAGTTATGACTCAGCTCAAGACCCATCCATCCGCCGCACTGCCTCGACCCCAGGGTCGCGGCACTCGTGTGTCGGTTGCGACCTACTTGGAACGACTCGACGCGCCAATCGACTGGCGACGGGCCGTCGCCTTGCATCGCCGCCTGCTGGCCGGAGATCTGAGCGTGCTGCGCGACGCGGCGCGCACCGAGTCGGACAATGGACCGGCGGCGATGGTGCTGGTGCTGGGCGTGCTGGCCGCAAGCCTGGGCGCCTGGCTCTGGCTGGTGATCGAGAGCCGCGGCGCGGTGGTCGGTGACTCTGCACTGCGTGTGATGCTGCTTGGCTCTCTCGCCTCACTGGTGGCATGGGGCTTGTGGACGGTTCTCACCTGGCGGGCGCTGGGCGTCGTGTTCCAGGTCAAGGTCGAGCTTCGCGCCCTCGCCCGCACGATGGCGGTGGCCGGCGGCTTCTTCGTCTGGCAGTTCTTTATGATCGCCGGTCCCGCAGGCTTCGCGGTTGGACTGGTAACGACCCTGGCCGCCCTGTTGCTCGCGATCCTCGCGGTACGCGCCGCCGCCCCGGACGCCGACGACCGCGCCGCGGTGATCAGCGTCGGTATGGGCTTCGCGATCTACGCGTTGGCGTTGTCGATGCTCGCAGACCTGGCTGGCGTCGGTTCCGGAATCTTCGTCCACGCCCTCGGTTAGGTGATTGTTAAGTCGACGCCGTCTGCGCAGAGGGCGCAAGTTGACGGCTGGTAACTGGCCACGTCGATCGACAGGCAGGCAAACAGGTCGAGACCGCCAAAGTCGGTCGCGCCGTTGGTCCTGTCCACCACCAGGCCGACGCCGATCGGCAGCCCCCCGACTGCCTGCACCGCGTCGAGCGTGTCCCGCACCGATCCGCCGGTTGTGAGCACATCGTCGACCACCAGCACCCGTTGTCCGGCCGCGACCGAGAATCCGCGTCCGAGATAGCGCCCCCCCTTGTCGGCCCGTTCGGCGAAGTAGGCGTTGATGCCTTCGCCCAGATGCTTCGCCGTCTCGTGGGCCAGCAGGATGCCACCGGTGGTCGGACCGACGACGAGCTCTGGCGCGAGCGGGAGAAAGTGATCGGAGATGCGGCGGCACAGCGCCTCGGTCACGTGCGGTTTCTCCAGCAGGCGAAACTTTTCGATGTACGTGTCGCCGTGCCGTCCTGAGGCATACTGGAAGTGTCCGCGCAACACCGCACCGGCATCTTCCAGCATTCGCATCGCCTCGCCCTGCCCAGCTCTGTCGAGGTCGCTCATGGCACGATGTTCCCCTCATAATCGATCGCCTGCCGGGAGATGTCGCTGCTGATCTTGTTGAACGGGAACCAGCGGAACATCACCTCGCCGACGATCTGGTCCTCGTGTATCGGCCCGAATGCGTGCGAGTCCTGGCTGCTGTTGCGGTTGTCGCCGAGCACGAAGTAGTGCTCGGGCGGGATCACCGCCGGTCCCCACTGATAGCCGGGCGGTTCGAAGATGTATCCGTACTCGTTCAGCTCGACGCCGTTGACGAACACCCGTCCGGCGGCAATCTCGACCGTGTCGCCGGGCAGACCGATGACGCGCTTCACGAAGTCATGCGCGCTCTGGTAGGGCGGGTGAAAGATGATCACCGAGCCGCGGTGCGGGCCGGAGAGCAGGAAGTCGCCGTTGCTGCGGCCGGGAAGCAGGGCGTCGAAGGGGCCAAGGTCGACCTCCCAGTAGCCGATCTTGTTGACCAGGACCAGCTCCGAGCTGGCCAGCGTGGGCTGCATCGAGCGCCCCTCGACCTGGAAGTTCTGGACCGCCTCGCGGGCGAGCAAGAAGACGATCAGCCCAAGGATTGCAGTCTCGATGATCTCCCGCAGGGCTCCGTATTGCAGGCTCATACGAGCGAGCTTAGCCCGCTCTACCATGACGGCGACGGGCAACGGGACGGAGTTAACGATGCGAGCGATTCGGTTGTCGACCGACGGCCCGATCATCCGTCCCGACATGGACGAGCGGATGGGCGCGAACATCAACGGCCCCTCGCTGATCCGCGCGCCCGAATGGCTGCCGAATCGACTCGGTGAGTTCTACCTCTACTTCGCCGATCACAAGGGGACGTACATTCGCCTGGCCTACGCCGACGACGTGCTCGGCCCCTGGCGGACGCACGAGCCCGGCGCCCTGCAACTGCAGCAGACCGCGTTTCCGCATTCCGCGGATGACTTCGACACCAAGCTCACGCACGCAATGCAGCAGGGTTGGGTTTATCCCCATATCGCCTCGCCCGACGCGGTCGTCGATCACGACGCGCGTCACATCCGCCTCTACTTCCATGGCCAACTCCACGAGGGGCCGCAGGTCTCGCGTGTGGCCGCTTCGCCCGACGGCATCCACTTCGAGGCCCGCAACGAAGTGCTCTCGACCAGCTATCTGCGAGTGATCGAACTTCCCGACGTCGCCGAACCGGGTTGGTACGGGATGTCGATGCCGGGCATCCTCTACCGCTCCGACGACGGCCTCTGCGGATTCGAGCGCGGACCGCAAGTGTTCCCCGACACGATGCGCCACTGCGCGCTGCTGCGCCGCGGCGAGACGCTGTACGTGTTCTGGACGATCGCCGGCGATGCTCCGGAGCGGATTTACGTCTCGCCGATTGCGCTCGATGGCGACTGGCGCTCGTGGACGGCTGGGGAGCGGCAGGAGTTGCTGCGGCCCGTCTATGACTGGGAGGGCGCACATCTACCGATCGCGCCGAGCATGCGCGGCTTCGCTCCCCAGCCGGTCCACGAGCTGCGCGATCCCGCCGTCTTCGAGGACGACGGACAGGCCTACTTGCTGTACACCGTGCAGGGCGAGCGCGGCATCGCGGTCGCGCTGCTGGACCAGATCGACCAGTGCTGAACGAGGTCCCCGCAACCACGTGACCCGACCCTACTACCCCGTCTACTTCGACCTGCGCGACCGGCCGGTGCTGGTAATCGGCGGCGGCCGACTGGCGCTGGAGAAAGTCGAAGGCTTGTTGGCGGCGGAAGCCTGCGTCACTGTGGTCGCGCCTGCGCTGAGCAGGGCGCTACGTTCACTCGCGGACGAAGGACGGATTGCGCACATCGCCAAAGAGTACGAACGCGGCGATATGCGCGGGATGACGATCGTGATGGCCGCCTGCGAGGATGCCTCAAGCAACCGGGAGCTGCAGGATGATGCTCGAGCGCTGGGAGTTCCGCTGAACGCCGCCGACGATCCCGGGCACTGCGACTTCATTCTGCCGGCGGTCGTGCGCCGGCCGCCGCTGACGCTGGCGATCTCGACCGGCGGCGGCAGCCCGGCCGTCGCCCGGCGGGTCCGCGAGGAACTGACCGACTACCTTGACGCCGATACCAGCTCTATGGCAGAGCTGGTGGCTGAAGTGCGGGCCGATCTGCGCCGATTGCACGCATTTCGCGCGATCCCGTCTGAAGCGTGGCAGTCGGCCATGGACGGGCAGGTGCGCATCCTGCTCGCCCAGCGTCGCCGAGGCCAGGCGAAGGCACTTCTGCTCGCTCGACTTGGCGCACCCATCCGCGCCACGGATGAGGCGTCATGAGCCGCACGCTCCGGCTGGGCGGTCGCGGCAGCGCGCTATCGCGGATCCAGGCGGAGTACGCGATCGAAGCGCTCGCGGCGCTGAAGATCGAGGTCCAGTTCATCCCGATCACCACCCAGGGTGATCGAGACCGAGACTCCAGCCTGCGCCTGATCGGCGGTCAGGGCGTCTTCGTCCGCGCGGTCGAGGAGGCGCTGCTCGAAGGCGAAATCGACATCGCCGTGCACTCGGCCAAGGACGTGCCGCCCGCAATCGCCGAAGGCACCGCGCTGGCCGCCTATCTGCCACGTGCCGATGTCCGCGACGCGCTGGTCAGCCGAGACAATCTGACGCTCGCCGTGCTACCTTCCGGCGCTCGGGTCGGGACCGGCTCGCGCCGTCGGGCAGCGCAGGCGCTGCACCTGAATCCCGATCTGAAAGTCGTCGATATTCGCGGCAATGTTGATACGCGGATCGAGAGAGTAGGTAGGGGTCAGTACGACGCGGTGATCGTCGCCGCGGCAGCGTTGCAGCGGCTGGGGCGCGAGGCGTCGGAGCTGTTGCCGATCGACCTGGTGATGCCGTCGCCAGGTCAGGGCGCGCTGGTGTTGCAGTGCCGCGAAGAGGATGAAGATCAGATCAGCCGCGCCGATCACCGCCCCACATCGCTGGCCGTGACCGCCGAGCGAGCGATGTTGCGCGCGCTCGGCGCCGGCTGTTCATTGCCGCTCGCTGCCCTCGGCGGCGTGCGCGGCGGCGAGGTCGTGCTTGCCGGGCGGCTGCTGAGCGTTGACGGTCAAGAGAGAATTGAGTTACAGCGCACCGGTCTGGACCCCGAAGCGGTCGGTCGCGAGGTCGGCGAGACGCTGCTCGAGCGCGGCGGTGCGGCGCTCTTGCAACAGGGAGAGCCGTAGACGTGTCCACGGACGAGCCTCGCACGGTCTACATCGTCGGCGCAGGCCCCGGCGATCCACGGCTGATCACGCTGGCCGGCGCGGAGGCGCTGCAGACGGCCGACGTGGTGTTGCACGATCGGCTCATTGCGCCCGCGTTGCTCAAGTTGGCCGAGAACGCCGAGCTGATCGATGTCGGCAAGACGCCGGGCGCACCCTCGATCTCTCAGCAACAGATCAATGCGCTGATGATCGAGCACTCGCGCGGCGGTCGCCGCGTGGTTCGACTCAAAGGCGGCGATCCCTTCGTCTTCGGGCGCGGCGGCGAGGAAGCCTCGGCGCTCGCAGCCGCTGGCATCCCGATGCAGTTGGTGCCTGGCTTGTCGAGCGCACTCGCAGCCGCCGCCGCAGTTGGGATCGCCGTCACCGATCGCCGAGCCGCCTCTGCGGTCACCGTTGTCACCGGCTCCGAGGGAGACGGTGAGGCGCCGCCGATCAGCTGGGACGCAGTCGCGGCGGTCGGCGGAACCATCGTGCTGATGATGGGCTGGCGCAACTTCGACGAGATCGTGGTGCGGCTGACCGAGGCCGGCCTCTCGCCGACGACGCCGGCCGCCGCCATCGAACAGGCCTGGACCGGCTCGCAGCGTGCCGTCTTCGCGCCGCTGGGCGAGCTGCGCGGGCAGGCCGGAGAGATGTCGCCGCCGGTCACGGTCGTGATCGGCGAGACGGCGCGTCTGGCGACGCCCGAGGTGTCCTGGACCATCCCGGGACGCCGCATCCTGGTCACCCGCCCCCGAGCCCAGATGCCGCCGCTGGTGGAGCGCCTGCGAGCCTTCAATGCAGAGGTAATCGAACTACCCACGATTGAGATCAAGCCGGTCGATCCGGCCCCGATCGATGCGGCGGTGGGCCGCCTCGCGGCGGGCTCGTACGACATCGTCTGCCTGACCAGTGTCAATGGCGTGCAGGCCCTGTGGGAAGCGCTGCGGCGCAACGAGTTGGATGCGCGCATCTTCTCTGCTGCGCAGGTCGCCGCGATTGGTTCGGAAACGGCCCGAGCACTGGAGGAGCGGGGTATCACGCCCGACCTGGTCCCCGAGACGTTCACGTCGCAAGCGCTTGCCAACGAGTTGACTGGGCGAGATCTGCGGGGCCGCCCGGTTCTGCTGGCCAGAGCGGCGCGCGGCAACCCGCTGCTCGCTGAACGATTGCGCAAGGCGGGAGCAGACGTCGAGGACCTGGCGCTCTACGACGTGGTCACACCGAGCGCCGACCGCGAGGCGCTGCGTGAGCTTGAGTCCGGACTCGATGTCGTGACGTTGACATCACCGTCGACCGCCGATGGATTGGCCAAACTCGTGCGCGGGCGTGTCGACTTAGACTCACTCCAGGTGGTCTGTATCGGCCCGGTGACCGCGGAGGCCGCAGCCCGGCTAGGTTTCCCGGTCGTCGGGGTCGCTCAGTGCCACACGATTAGCGGTCTCGCGGAGGCGGTCGGACGCTATCTGTCCAGCCTTCCGCCGGCCGAACCGGAAAGCGCGGACTCACCGTGAGCAGTGTTCCGTCGTCAGCCAACGTGGGCAGCGAGATCGCCAGCGCGCATCGAATGCGCCGACTGCGGCGCAGCGAAGGTCTGCGCCGCATGGTCCGCGAGACGCCGCTCTCGCCATCCGACTTCATCTATCCCGTCTTCGTGACCGGAGGCCGAGGCGAGCGCCAGCCGATCCCCTCGATGCCGGGACAGTCTCGCCTGTCCGTCGATCAACTCCCCCGGGAAGCGTCCGAGCTGCGCTCACTCGACATCCCCGCGATCCTGCTCTTCGGGCTACCGGAAACCAAAGACGCAGTCGGCTCGGGAGCGTGGCAGACGGATGGAATCGTGCAGCAGGCCGTGCAGGCGCTCAAAGATGCGCAGCCGGAGCTGGTCGTGATCACCGACGTGTGTCTCTGTGAGTACACGGACCACGGACACTGCGGGGTGCTCAACGACGACGGTTCGGTGGCCAACGACGAGTCGGTTGAGCTCTTGGCTCAAACGGCGCTGTCCCAGGCCGCGGCCGGCGCGGATGTGATCGCGCCTTCCGACATGATGGACGGCCGTGTCGGCGCGATCCGCCGGTCGTTGGACCACGGCGGGTTTGAGGATCGAACACTGCTGGCCTACTCGGCCAAGTTCGCTTCGGGCTTCTATGGACCCTTCCGCGACGCGGCCGACTCGGCCCCGCAGTTCGGCGATCGGCGCGGCTACCAGATGGATCCGGCCAATGGGCGCGAGGCGATGCGCGCCATCGCGCGCGACCTGGCCGAGGGGGCGGACATGGTCATGGTCAAGCCGGCGCTGGCCTATCTCGACCTCGTCCGGGAGGCGCGCCAGCGTTTCGACGCGCCGCTCGCGGCATACAACGTCAGCGGCGAGTATGCGATGCTCAAGGCGGCCGCCGCCAACGGCTGGATCGACGAGGAACGCGTCGTCCTTGAGACTCTCACGGGAATCAGAAGGGCCGGCGCCGACCTGATCCTGACCTACCACGCCAAGGAGGCCGCGCGCTGGCTCGCGCGGCGCAGCGGCTAAGCGTTCAACCAGCCGAGCCGATTGCCGCGCTCGACTGTGCCTGAGGACTGCGCATGAGCGATGCCATCTCGGAGCCCACGCCGACGCCGCCGACGGTCGGTGCGAACGAAGCGGTCGGCAGCGTTCGCGCCGTCGCATTCGACTGCTACGGCACGCTGCTCAAGTTGGAAGAGCGGGAGTTCGCTTCCCTGATCCAGGAGATGTTGCACGAACACGGCGTCCACCACGCGAGCGGTGAGGATGTCTGGGAGGCCTGGCTCGAGGCTTCTCGGGAGATGGTCAGGCGCGATGGCCGCAATCCCGAGCGACCGCTTGAGGGCCCCGAGCCACCGTTCCGACCGTTCTCCGAGACCTGGCCGATCTTTTTCGGCGAGGCGTTCCAGCGCCACTCTGTCGAGACGATTCCGCCGATGACCGCGTTCCAACATCTCTGGGACGTGCTGTCCGTGGCGCCCGCATATCCCGAGGTCGCGCCGGTCTTCGCCGAGTTGCAGGCGCGCGGCTACCGAATTGCGATCGGCAGCAATGCCGATGACGACCACCTAGTCCACGCGCTCGATCTGGCCGGCATTGATGTCGAACTGGTGCTTTCGTCGGAGGAGGCGCAGTCGTACAAGCCGCGCAAACCGTTCTTCGAGCAGCTCTGCGCACGGTTGCAGCTTGAGCCCTGCGAGGTGCTCTATGTAGGCGACAGCCCCTGGGCCGACGTCACCGGAGCCAACCACGCCGGCTTGCCCGTCTTCTGGGTTTCGCGCTACCCCGATCCTGACCGCGAGAACATGATGCGGGCCACACCGACCTGGAGCGGCCCCGACCTGACCGGCATACTCGAGGCCCTCCCGCCCTCCGCGCCCGCCTGACCACCAAAATCGCCGGCATCTCCGCTCCCCGGCTTCCCTGTTGTCCACAGACTGTCCACCAGGTCACTGGGACGGGCGGAAGACTCCACAGCATCAGATACAATGAGATACATCGCTAAGCCAAGTGATCAATACTTGGGTAGCGGCTCACAACGTTCGATCAGGAGCGGTGCGATGCGAATCCAGACTTCACAGGCAGCCCTGCAGCACGGGCTCGGCGTCGTGTCGCGGGCAGTGGCCGCGCGGCACTCGCTCGACCAACTGCGCCATGTTCATCTCGAGGCGGACGACGACGGCGTGCGGCTCACGGCGACCGACACCGAGATCGCCATGATCTGCTCGATCGACGCCGTGGTCTCCGAGCCGGGCGCGATCACGATCCCGCACCGGTTCATCAACGATCTGGTGTCGGCGCTGTCGTCGTCGGAGATCACAATCGACGTGGCCGAGAACTCGCTCGTGGCTCAGATTCGCGCTTCGGACGCGAACGAATCCTCAATCAATGGCATGTCTCCGACGACCTATCCCAACATTCCTGGAATCGGCGAGGGTGACTGGATTAAGATCGTCGCTCGCGACTTGCGCGACGCGCTCCGCCACGTCGTCTTCGCCGCCGCCACCGATGACGGCCGGCCGGTGTTGACCGGGGTCCACTTCCGCTTCGAAGGCGACAAGATGACGCTCGCCGCAGCGGACGGCTTCCGCCTGGCGGTCTACGACATGAACGTCGCCTCGGAGTTGAGCGAGCGGCTGGAGATCACCGTCCCGGCGCGCGCGTTGACCGAACTCGAACGCCTCTTGACCGACGATGACTCCGCCGTCGAGATGTACATCCACGCTGACCGCACTTACGTGCGATTCCACGTTCGCGCCGTGCAGATGACCGCTCAGTTGATTCAGGGCAACTATCCGAGCTACGACCAGCTCATTCCGTCGGAGTACCAGACCCGCGCGATTCTGCCCGGCGCCGTGCTGCAGGGCGGCGTGCGCTCTGCCGCTGTGTTCGCTCGCGAGTCGAGCGGCATCATCCGCCTGATCTTCAATGGCGAGTCCGACGACCAGAACATCACCCTCACGGCCCGCGCCGAGGAACTGGGCAATCACCGCGGCCGCGTCGACGCTGCGATCGAGGGCGAGAACTCACGGATCGCCTACAACGTCCGCTACCTGCAGGACGTGCTTCAGGTCGCGAGCGGACCGACGGTGAGCGAGATTGCCATGGAGACCAGCGGCCCCAGCAATCCGGGCGTCTTCCGCGTCGTCGGCCGCGACAACTACGTTCACGTCCTGATGCCGATGTTCGTCCAGTGGGAGGACGCATAAGACACTGGAGCTGGCCGCGGGCATGGCCGATTGGGAGATCAAGGCGGTCTCGCGAGATCCGAGCGGGAGCATCCTCGCCTATTGCGGCGACGAGCCCTTCGGCTGGACGGTCTGGGTGCATGATCTGATCGACGACATTGAGGGCGGCAGGCACACCTACTACGTGAGCGGTCCGTCCGGCGCGCGGGTCGACGTGGTTGCTTCCCTCACCGGCGAAGGTAAGATCGTCCGCACGCATCCCGACGCGGGTCCTGATCTCGTCTCGCGGCTTCCCCGCTGTTGATTGATCACACCCAGATAGGCGTGTTGCATGTCGCTCCGAATCTCCGCCCATGCGTACGGCGCAGACGCAGAGCGCGCGCTCAAGGATGCCGTTGCGCGCGCCAAGCGCTTGAACAGTGGCGATCGCCTGGCGCCGGTCACGATCGTGGCGCCTTCCTTCCAGGCAGGACTGCATTTGAGGCAGTTGCTCGGCCGGCGAGGAGCGGGCATCGTCAACGTGCAGGCCAAGCCGCTCAAGGCCCTGCTGGAGCTGCTCGGCGCGGGTTCGCTGGCCAATGCGGGACGACGCCCACTGCACGAGGCTTACCGCAGCGAAGTGATCCGAACAGTGGCCGAGGCGGGACCAAGACAATTCGGCGACCTGCCAATCGAAGGCTCGGTGCTGCGCACGCTTGAGCGCGCCTTTCGCGAGTTCGACGACTGCGAGGACGAGCAACTGGACGCGATCGGCGCGGCCGGTGAACTGCCGAGGTATCTGATCGAGCGCTACCGGGACTATCTCTCCAGCACGGAGAAGTTCTACACGACGCGCGACCTGGCACACTCGGCGACCAACGCGCTCGAAGACGGCAATGCCGTCCTGCGAGACATCGGCTCGGTGATCGTGTATCTGCCGCTCGACTGGACCTCGGCCCAGACTCGGTTCCTGGACAGCCTGGCCGAGAGACAGGAGGTAGAGGTCATCATCGGTCTCAGCGGCGACGCTGAGACAGTCGATCGCCACGTCCTTGAGCGCTGGGGACTCGATCCTGAGGCCCACACAAGCGCAAGGCCGCCGTTCGCGCAGCGAGTCGTCCAGTCGCCGGATGCCGAAGAAGAAGTCCGTTCCGCGATCCGCAACGTCGCGGAGTCGATGTTCTCCGAGCGGCCGATCCCGCTGCACCGAACCGCGATCCTGTTTCGCGAGGTCCAGCCCTACGCACGCATCTGCGCCGAACAACTCGATGCCGCGGAGATTCCCTGGCATGGTCCCAACACCCAGACTCTCGGCCAGAGCATCGCCGGTCGCGTGCTCGGCGGACTGCTCAATCTGCTCGAGTCGCCTGTACCGGACTGGCAGGCAGACATCGCTCCCTGGCTCTCTGCGGGTCCGATTCTGGACCAATACGGCGAACTCGCGCCAACTTCGCGCTGGAATCAGTTGTCGCGCAGCGCCAACCTCCGCCGAAACCCGTCCTTCTGGCTGGACCGGCTCACGAAGTACCGCGCCGCGCGACTTGAAGATGTCCGCCGACTCGATCGGTCGAGCGACGAGGAGCATCCCGGTCATCGGCCATGGATCCAGGAAGAACTCCGCCAGATCGACGCTTACCGAGAGTTCGTGCTCCTGTTTGTCGGGCTGATCGAGAGCTTGCCGGATCAAGGTTCGTGGTCGGGTTACTCGGGCGCGCTGCGAGGCGCGTTCCTGCGCCTTCTTGGAGATCGCACGCGGTTCGCCAGTGCCGGCGTGGGCGGTGATGACGACCTCGAGCTCGCCCGCTGGGACGACGTCATTGCCTTGCTCAACTCGATCGAAGCGCTGGACGAGCTGGGGCCGACCACGCCGGTCCGTGTCGCCGGCGTACTGCGCGGCGGTCTCGAACGACCGAGCGGCCACCACGGGCGGCAAGGCGAGGGAGTCTACGTCGGCGACTTGTCGAGCGCCGCGGGGATGAGCTGGGACACTATCTACCTGGTCGGCGCGGCCGAGCGCTCGCTGCCCATGATTCGCGGTGAAGATCCGTTGCTCTCGGACGAGGTCCGGGCACGCGCTTCGCTACCGGTCAGCGGCGATCGATTGCGGCGCGAACGCAACAGCTTTCTGGCCGCCATGCACACGGCAGAGCGACGCGTGATCAGCTATCCGCGCGCTGATGTGCGTAATCAGCAGGCACGCCTGCCCAGCCGCTGGTTGCTCGAGTCGGCGACGCAGCTCAACGAAGGCGCGCGGGTCTACGCCTCCAAGATCGCCGAGGTCCCTGCCGATGTCGTTGCCGCCACCCCATCTTTTGAGCGCGCCGTGGCGGCGTCCGCGTCCGCGGCCGACCGACAGGAGTACGACCTGCGCAGCATTCATGCCGTCCGCCATCCGCTGGATCACTTCCTCGCCTCCGACTCACCTGCGCTCGGTCGAGGGTTGGCACAGCAGATCGGGAGGCGAACGCGGGCGCTGTCTCGCTGGGACGGAGTGATCGAAGGCGGCGCGGCCGAGGTCGCATCGAGGCCGCATTCTGCAGGAGCGTTGCAGGACTGGGCAGTCTGCCCGTACCGCTACTTCCTGGGTCGCGTCCTACGGCTGGAGGAACGCGCCGAACTCCGCGACGACCTGCAGATCGCGCCGATCGACAAGGGATCGTACATCCACGGCATCCTTGACCGCTTCTTCCGCGACTCGGAGGACCAGCTGGTACCCGGCCAGCGATGGACGGATGCGGATCGTTCGCGGCTGCGAGCGGTCGCTGAGGAGGAACTCGATCGGGCCGAGCAGCTTGGACTGACCGGTCGTTCGCTGCTCTGGCGGCGAGACCGGCGCAACATACTCGCCGACCTCGACACCCTGTTGGCGCTCGACGAGCAGAGACGGGCTCTGAGCAAGACTCGCCAGGTGGAGAGCGAACTCGCCTTCGGCATGCCGGGCGAGAGCCGCGAGATGTTGGAGCTGCCGCTCGACGACGGAACCGTGCTGCAACTGAGAGGCGTGATCGATCGCGTCGACCGCTCGGAGGACGAACGGCTCATTCTGGTGATCGACTACAAGACCGGCGGCGCCTATCCATCGCAGTTCCAGCTTGATCAGGATCCTGTGCTGCGCGGCACTGCCCTGCAGCTCCCGGTCTACGCCCACGCGGTGCGGCAGATCTACCAGCTTGACGACTCGGTGACCGTGCAGTCGGCCTACTGGTTCATCTCCGAGCGCGCTGAGTTTGCATTCAACGGGCTGACCTGGGACGCACCGAGTGACGAACGAGTGCGCGACACAATTGGCTTGATTATGCGCTACATCCGAGACGGTCTGTTCACCGCCCGACCGGGCAGCGACGATCGCACGCGCGACAACAACTGCCGCTTCTGCAGCTTCGATCCGATCTGCCCCGTCGATCGTCGGGCGCGCTGGCGGAAGATCAGGGACGATCCGCGCCTCGCCGACTACGTCGCGCTCAGCAACGTTCAGACGGACGGGTAACCGTGGCCGCCGTCATCGATCAGGACGAGCGAGATCGCATCAGAGATTCCCTCGATCAGACGCTGTTCGTCGAGGCCGGCGCCGGCACGGGTAAGACCGAGGCGTTGGTTGGCCGGATCGTCAACTCAATCGCGAGCGGCGAAGTCACCGCCGATCAGATCGCGGCGATCACGTTCACCGAAAAGGCGGCGGCCGAACTCAGTGACCGCATCCTCGAACGACTCGACGAGCGCCGTGAATCGGAGACCGATGCGCTGCTCCGTGAGCGGTTTGCCCAGGCCGCCGAAGATCTCGATGCTGCCGCGATCGAGACGCTCCACGCGTTCGCCGCTCGAATCCTGCGCATGCACCCGATTGAGGGCGGGCTGCCGCCCGGCTACAGCGTGATCGACGAGAGCGAAGCGTCGATCAAGTTCACCGAGCGCTGGTCGCAGTTCCTGGATGAGCTGCTCGAAGACGAATCGATGGGCGGCCATCTGCTCGCCGCGTTCGACGCCGGAGTCCGACTCGACGGCCTGCGCTCGGTCGCCCAGGCGCTGCACGGGGACTGGGACCGCGCCGAATTGGAGTCGGCACAGCTCAGCGTGGCCGACGCCAACCCACAGGACTTCATCGACGAACTCGAGGGAGTGATCGAGCTTCGGCATCACTGCTACGACGAGCGCGACAGGTTGTTTCAGCGTCTGACCGACCTGACGCCGCTCCTGCAGCGGTTGCAGGAGCGTGCCGACGAGCCCGGGCGGTTGGTCGCGCTACTCCGTAACCCGCGCCCTTCGTTCAAGGTCAGAACCACCGGGCAGAAAGGCAACTGGCCGCCTGACATCCTCGACGAAGTGCGCAACCGCATGACTGCGCTTGAAGAGCAGCGCGATGCGCTGCGGCTCGAGATTGCGTCTCGCTTCCTCGTTCCCATCTACCTGCGGCTGCGCGGCTTCGTGATCGACTACGCGGATGAACGCCGCAAGCATGGCGAGCTCGAGTTCCAGGATTTGCTGGTTCGCGCCAGCAGGTTGCTGAACGACAACGAGTCGGTCGCCGCCTCGGTGCGCGCCCGGTTCAGGCGTCTGCTGATCGACGAGTTCCAGGACAACGATCCGCTCCAGACGCAGATCGCGGATGCGATCGCCGGGGGCGAGGAGGGGCGGCTCTTCTTTGTCGGCGATCCGAAGCAATCGATCTATCGTTTTCGCCGCGCCGACATCAGGCAGTTCAACTCGGTCAAAGCACGGCGCGAGAAGGGGCTCGTCCGGCTCTCGCAGAACTTCCGCTCAGCGCCGGCCGTTACCGAGTTCGTCAACGCGATCTTTGAACCCATGATGCGGGCAGGCAGTCAACAGGCCGAATGGGACGATCTGCGCGCCTTTCGTCCACCGCTCGACGAAGTCGATCACCCCGTCACCGTCGTCGGAGGCGCGTACGATCTGAAGGCGCGTAATGTCCGCGCCATCGAGGCCGACGGATTGGCGCAGTTGATCCATGAGATCACCGATGCACCCTGGCAGGTCTTCGACAAGGCGCTCGGCAGGACTCGCGACGCCCGCTTCGCCGACACCGCCGTACTGGTCCCGACGCGCACTGGCCTCACTCATCTGTTGCCTGAGCTCGACGAGCGTGGAATCCCCTACCGGTTGGAGAGTCGCTCGCTGGTCTACCACTCAAGCGAAGTCCGGCTGCTGCTCAATCTGCTGCGCGCGATCGACGACCCCACCGACCAGATCGCGCTGGTCGCGGCGCTCAGGTCACCTGCCTTCGCGTGTGCCGACGACGACCTCTACCGCTGGTCACTCGCCGGCGGCCGCTGGGACTACCGTCGTCCAGCGCCTGCGGATCTCCCGCCCGACGATCCGGTGGCCGAGTCGATGCGCTGGCTCGAACAAACGGCCGAGCGGCGCTGGGCAATGTCGGTCAGCGAGTTGGTCGGATTCGCGGTCCGTGAGCGCCGGCTGTTGGAGCTCGCGGTGGTCGAGCGTCAGCCGCGTGAGCACTGGCAGCGCTACCGATTCATGATCGACCAGGCGCGCGCCTTCAGCGATCGCGGCGGCGCCACGCTCAACGAGTTCCTGCTCTGGGCGCAGCATCAGTCCGAACAGGACACACGAGTGATTGAGTCGGTCGTCCCCGAGGAAGACCACGACGCCGTGCGGATCATGACGATCCATGCGGCCAAGGGGCTCGAGTTCCCGATCGTCGTGTTTCTCGGCCTCAATGTCCTACGGCGCACGGAACCTCCGACGCTGCTCTGGCACGACGACAATCGACCCGAAGTCCGATTCGGCAATGGCCTCGAGACGCCCGGCTTCGGCGCGCTCCAGGAGCTGGACAAGAAACTGGACGAGGAAGAGGTTGTGCGCCGCAACTACGTCGGCGCGACCCGCGCCCGCGACCACCTCGTGCTCAGCGTCTACCGTCGTGAGAAGGGCGACACCGACGCGCACGCGATTGCCGAACTGCTCACCGAAGTCCCGGACCGCTATCTCTTCCGAGATCTCGAAACGCTGCCAGATCCGCCCGATCGCACACCGGCAGTTGAGGGAGATTCGGTCGCGGGCAGCGCCGAACAGCGGGCAGAGTGGCTTGCACGACGCCAAGAGGCTGTGCAGCGGCTCGCCTCGCTGCCGCGCGAGTCGGCGACCGGTCTCGCCAGGCGCGCAGGCGCGTTCGAAGACCACGTGCGAACGACGCCGAACGACGAACCGGACGACGAGCTACCGCCATGGCGGCGAGGCCGCGCCGGCACAGCAATCGGCCGCGCCACGCACGGTGTGCTTCAGATCCTTGATCTCGCCGACTGGACGGAGGAGGAGATTGAACAGGACTCCGCCGCACAGAGCGCCGCCGAATCGCTGAATCGCCAGCAGGCCGCCGAGGTGACCCGGCTCGTCCGGACGGCGCTGGACAGCGCGACCGTGCGGGAGGCGATATCGGCCAATCGCTACTGGCGCGAGCTCTACGCTGCGGTCGAAGTCGATGGCGTCCTGCTCGATGGATTCATCGACCTGCTCTACGAAACGGAGGACGGCGAGCTGGTCGTCGTCGACTACAAGACCGACGCCCTCCGCGAGGGCGAGGCGGTCGACGCAGCCGTCTCGCGATATCGGCTGCAGACCGCCAGCTACGCGCTGATGCTGGAACAGACCCTCGATCGTCCCGTTGCGCGCTGCATCCTGCTCCTCCTTCACCCAGATGAGGAGCGCGAGGTCGACGATCTGCCCGGCGCGATCCGCGAGGTGCGGGAGGCCCTGCGCAGTCCCGAGTGAGCCTGAGCAGTGTCGAGCAATCGGCTGTTGATAACGGGCGCCCTGCGATCGGCAAGACCATGTTGCCTGACGATGTCTCGTTAGGCTCAGGCCATGGCTGTGTTTCTCTTTCACGGCGAGGACCGGTTTGCGCGGTTGGAGGCCGTGGCGGCCTTGCGCCGCGAGCACGATGACGACGGCGCGCTGGTCAACAACTCGGTGTTGTTCGACGGCGCACGCGTTTCGCTCGGCGAGCTCGGCGCCGCCGCCTCAGCCGCGCCATTCCTTGGCGGCGTGCGCTGGGTCAGGGTCGACGGACTCTGCGCCCGATTCGAAGCCAATCAGACCGGCCGCCGGCGTCAATTCGGCGAGTGGGACGGTCTGCCCGAACTGCTGCAACTGATACCTGCCTCGACGGTGCTCGTATTCGTCGAGGACGAGCTGCGTCGCAACAATCAGTTGTTGGAACTGATCCGCCCGCACGCCGACGTGCGCGAGTTTGCCCGCCTGAAGCCGGAGGAAGCGCTCGGCTGGTTGCGAGGCGAGGTCAGGCAGCGCAATCTGCACCTGACTCGTAACGCCGCACAGGCCTTGGTCGAGCGTGCCGGCGGAGATCGCGGAGTCCTGACCCAGGCCGTCGACAAGCTTTCGCTCTACGCCGGCGAGTCGAATGTCGACGAGACGATCGTCGAAGCAATGGTGCCGGCCTCGCGCTCGTTCACGATCTTCAACCTGGTCGACGCGGTTGCTGAGCGCCGGCTGGCCGATGCGATGCAGGCGCTGGACGGCGTCCGCGCCGACGGCGTTGATGATCGACAGATCCTGTCGATGCTGGCCCGTACGTACCGGCAACTAGTCGTCGTGCGCGAAGTAATGGACCGCGGCGGTTCGGACCAGGACATCCAGGAGACCGCCGGTCTGCGCTTCGATTGGTTGGCCCGGCGACTGCGTCGCCAGGCCCAGCGCTACACGCAGGAAACGGCGGACGCGGCCCTCGCTCGCATCCTCGACGCCGAGGTTTCAATCATCGAGTACCGGCGTGACGAAGGCGGGCTGCCGGAGGACCTGGCCATTGAATTGCTGGTCGCCGAACTCGCCGGCGCCGGCCGGCGCTAGCGGGATCTCCGGCGTCGGAACGCCGCGGTCAGACCGACTCGACCGGGTTGTAGCAGGCGACGCGGTGGCCGATGCGGCCGCCCACAACCTCGGACAGCTCCGGCTCCGGTTCGGTGCGGCAGATCGTCAGGGCCTTGGGGCATCGCGCCATGTAGGCGCAATGCTTGCCCAGCTCCTCGTCCGTCAGGTCGGGCAGGCCGCCGGGAATCTGGCGCAGCCGTGCGCGTCGCCGGTCCAGGCGCGGCAGCGTGTCCAGCAGTGCCCACGTGTAGGGATGTTTCGGCTGCTGATAGAGCGGGACGATGTCGTCGACCTCCATCAGCCGTCCGGCGTAGATGATCGCCACCCGTTCGGCGACCTGTGCGACAACGCCCATGTCGTGCGTGATCAGGAGAATCGCCGTGCCCCGTTCCTCGCGCAGGCGCTGCAGCTCGTACAGGATTTGCGCCTGCACCGTGACATCGAGCGATGCGGTCGGTTCATCCGCGATCAGCACTTGCGGATCGAGCGCGGTCGCGATCGCAATCATGATCCGCTGGCACATCCCGCCCGAGAGTTCGCCGGGGAACGACTTGGAGATGCGCATCGGGTCGGCCAGTTGCATTGCGTTGAGCGCTTCCAGCGCCCGCTCCCGCGCCTCCTGCTTGCTCACCTCGCGGTGCGACGTGATTACTTCCTCGACTTGCCGGCCTACCGGAATGATCGGATTGAGACCGGCGATCGGGTCCTGGAAGATCATCGAGATCTGATCGCCGCGGATGCGCTGCAGCTCGGCGCGATCCATCTCGCCCACGTCTCGGCGCTCATACCGGATCGTGCCCGACGTCTGCCTCGCATTGCGAGGCAGGATGCGCAGTACCGCGAGCCCGAGCGTGGTCTTGCCCGAGCCGCTCTCACCCACCAACGCCATGATCTGGCCGCGTTCGAGAGTCAACGAGGCGTTGCGCACCGCGCGCACCGGCGCCTCGCGCGTGCGGTACTCGATGCTTACATCATCAAGGGTCAGAACAGGCGGCACCGATTCAGTGTAGGCAAGGGGTCCGTCGGCAACCCCTCGATCAGCGAGGATGCCGGATCACGGAGACCACGCGGCCCTGGATCTGCATGTTCGACTCGTCGGTGTATATCGGGTCCATCGTCGGATTCTCGGGCTGCAGGCGGACCTGTCCCTGTTCGTAGTACACCCGCTTGAGCGTGCAGTAGTTGTCGCTGTCGTCGCGCAGCCAGACGGCCGCCATCTGGCCGTTGTTGACGCTCGTCGCTTCTTCCAGGATCACCGTGTCGCTGTCCGCTATCAGCGCGTCGATCATCGAGTCGCCCCGGACTGTCAGCGCGAAGACCCGTTCCGGGTCGCGCCCGGCCAGCATGTCTGGCGTCACGCTGATCCGGCTCTCCGCATGTGCGACATCGACACCCTCGGGTACCAGCGAACGCGTGCCGGCGGCGATGGTCCCGAGCAGCGGAATCCCCACCGAAAGCGGACTGGACTCGATCCGCGTCGGCTCGGTCGGTTCAACGGGCTGCGTCAGCGAGATCGTCCGCGCGCGTTCTCGGTCACGACGGATGTGCCCCTCGCGCTCAAGGATCTTGAGGTTGTAGTCGGCCACCGACGTGGACGAGAGCTTGCAGCCCTCGACTATGTCGCGGACCGAGGGCGGATACGAGTACTCGGCGAAGTACTTGCGCAGAAACTCCAGGATGCGTTCGGGCTTGTCTGAACGTGGCCCCCGCTTGCCGCGCCGCGGCGGCAACTCATCCGGCGTTGCCTGAACTGAACTCGGTTCTGACATGATCCATACTCCCGTTCATCGGCCGAGGCCGCGACCTACGATGCTCCGCAAGCCTGCGCGGCGCGCCTGACCTCGAGACATGACATAATGTCAGGATAGCACAGTCTCAGCGCACGTGTGCGGAACATTCGTACGAGCTCCCGTGCCGGTAGTTTGCACCGATACGCTGGTGCTGTCAAGTTGCCTGCGCTCCGTGCTATTGCTTGGACCCACCGTCGTGCGTGAGAATTTGCAGGTGTTGTACCAGCACTGCCAATCGAACTGGACCCGCCCATGACCACACCCCCCGACACCGACAACAAGATCGGTCTGGTCGTCGCCGCTCATCCCGATGATCCGGACTTCGGCGCCGGCGGTACGGCGGCCCTCTGGACCACGCTCGGCTGGGAGATGCACTACCTGGTCGTCACCAACGGGGCCAAGGGCACGGCCGATCCGGAGATGACCTCGGAGCGACTGGTGCCGATGCGCGAAGTCGAACAGCGCAACGCCGCCGAGGAGCTCGGCGTCCTGACTTGCACCTTCCTCGGCGGCGAGGATGGAGAACTGGAGTACACGCGCGAGTACCTGGGTGGGATCGTCGAGGCGATTCGACGCCTCAAGCCGCATGCCGTCTTCACCCATTCGACCGATTACATCCACCGACGCGCACTCGAAGCCGATCCGTCGGATCCACTTTCCGAGTGGCGCGGCTTCATCAATCACCGAGATCACCGCTGCACCGGCGAGATGACGCTCGATGCCGTCTATCCAACCGCGCGCGACCGCCTGAACTTTCCCGAACACCTCGACGCCGGGTTGGAGTGCCACAAGGTCGCTGAGCTCTTCATCTGGGGCAGCCAGCAGGCCAACTACGACGTCGATATCACTGACGTGATCCAGACCAAGATTCGAGCGCTGACCCGGCACACCTCGCAGTTCGGCGACCGCGGTGAGGACTTCATCGCCAACGTCGAGAAGCGCTGGAGCTCAGCCGACGGCCGCTACTACGAACACTTCGAGCGCGTCTCCCTGCCGGTCTTCTAAGGACCGGCGCCGCTGCGAACGCAGCCGAAGCTATGCCGCCGCCACCGAGATTCTGTCCCCAGTGCGCCGAGCCGCTCGCGTCCGTGACAGGTTGCAAGCGCTGTGGCTGGATTCACTACTTCGATCCCAAGGTTGCGGTCGTCGTGCTCGCGACGGACGAACATGGTCGGCTGCTCTACGTGCGACGCAATCATGAGCCGGCCATGTACGAGTGGGCCTGGCCGTCCGGCTTCGTCGACGCCGGCGAACGAGTCGAGGACGCCGCCGTCCGCGAGGTTCGCGAAGAGACGGGCGTCGAAGTCGAGGTCGAAGAGTTGCTGGGCGTCTGGTCGGCGACCGGCGAGCAAGTTGTGCTGATCGCCTATCGAGCCCGAGCGGTCGCGGGAGCGCTCAGACCGGGGAGCGAAGCGCTGGCCGCGGCCTGGCATCCGCTCCAGCCGGAGTCGCGCCGACCGCGGACCGTCTTCCCACACGACGCCGCAGTTCTGCGCTCATTCCTCGGCCCAGAGCGGTAACCGTGCGCGACAGTGGTCGCAGATCGCGGCTGCCTCGCTCTGCACCTCGCCGCCGCGCGTGACGGTCATGATCACCTGGCGCAGGTGGTCTTCACAGAAGCGGCAGCCGCAGCGATCGCAACGCATGGTGTGCTCCTGGGGACAGCCATCCTCGCCGCAGCGATGCTCCTGGTTGCGGACCCGCGCCTCCGTCTTGAACACGAGGTGCGCCGCCACGTCGTCGCGCAACCGTTCGCAGCGGGGTTCGACGCAGATTTCCTGACCGTCCTCGAGGATATTGCCGTGGCGCCCGCAGAAACCGCGGGCGCAGTACTGGCACTGGCCGATCAGCGAGCCTGCGCATCGTCGCAGTCGGCCGCGATGATCGCAACGGGTCGCCTTGCGGTACTCGCGGATCTCCACGCGGACAACCCTCGCCGTGAAGGGCCGCACCGACGACAACGGCCCGCTCCGGGCTCAGGCTAACGGGATGTGGACCGGCAACCACCGGTCAAGTGAACGGAAAGAGAGTGTGAGAGGTCTGTGACGTGTAGGACGCGTACTAGAGACGGAGCTTGCCGTGCGAGGGCTGGCGGCGGCGTTGCCGGCCTTCCTCGACGGCCTGCTCGCGCTCGAGCTCGAAGACCGAGATGATGTTGTTCTCGTAGACATACCCGCAGGACAGACAACTGGAATAGACGCTGTGCGCGTCCGACTCAACCAGCATCATTCCCGAACAGCGCGGGCACTTCGACGGAGGAGTAACAGGCATTGGGCCATCTCGCCTTCCCACTCGACCAGCTGCGCGGGGAGTGATTGTGAAGTTCCGCACGAACTGGGAGTTTGTGAAACGATGCACATTATGAGCGGTTCGGACGGCGCTTGTCAACTTTTTCACGAACCAAGTCCTCGAATCCCCGTGAATGACTGCTCGGTGCACGGACGAACGAGGCCCGCAGCGGCTTGAGTGTGTACGTCGACACAGAACGATCCCAGTCTGGGACCTATGCCATGGGCAGATATGCTCAAGGCCAATGCGACGCACCACCGATCGTCTCTCCGTGTTCGGCCTTGCCATGGCCATCCAGGCCGCTGCCGACTACCTGCTCGGCGCGCCGCCCGACGGTCGGCCGACCTGGCTGGCCTGGGCGCTATCGCACACCAGGCAACTCGCCTCGCTGCCGCCCCGATTGCGTGTGTTCGCTCCGTTCGCCGCATCGCTCGCCGCGATTCGCGCCGCCTCGCTGATTGAGCAGACCAGGCCCGGCGGACCCTCACGGATCGCGTCAATCGTGCTCCAGGCCATCCTGCTCGCGGCCACCTTCGACGCCTTTCGCGGGCTGCGCGCCTCGGCGACGGTAGAAGGCCAGCTCCGTGATGCGCCGGTCGACGATCAGGGTCGGCCTACCGCCGCGCTGGACGCCGAGCGGGTCGAGGCGGAAATCGGTCGCCTCGCCAACGCGCCCAGCGAAAGCGTGGTAGGTCCCTGGGCCGCCTACGCGGCGTTCGATCTCTCTGGCGCGGTCGCCTATGCCGCGGTCGAGTCCCTGGGCGGACCCATGGCCGGACCCGGCTCCGACGGACCGCTCGCCGCAATGCTCGATCCGGCCCGGCGGCTGGTCTCCGTGCGCCGCGGCCGAGACGCCATCGCCGCCGCGGCAACGCTCGCCGCGCGCGGCCGCTCCGATCTCCAGGCGCCCGAACTCGAGGAGCTTGCGCTCGGCTCCGAGACGCCGATTCCCGTCACCGCGATGTCGGTCGCGCTCGACCGGCGCGCCTCCTGGAACGGCCGCTCGGTCGGCTGGCAGCGGCCTCCGCCTGAGGTCAAGGACATTCGCCGGGCTCGCCGGCTGCACCTGAAGTCACTGGGCGTGCTGGCCCTGACGGCGGTCGGCGTGATCGCGATCAGCGATCTCTTCCGTCCGCCCGGGTCCGACAATGACTGACGATGCCACAGTCCCTGCTTCACGCAGGGACCCGCTCGGCTCCCGTCCCGTGATCAGTCTTCAGTCACCTCGGTGACCGAGTCACGGCGGGTGATGGCCAGGTGCGACATCGGCGAGCCGGTGTCGGCGGCGCCGTGGTAGTGCTCCTCGCCCGGCGGGATGATCGCGAAGTCGCCGACCGAGATCGTGTGCTCTTCGTCTGCCGTGCCGACCTTGCCGATACCCGAGACCACGTACAGCATCTGCTCGGACGAGTGCGTATGCATCTTCGTCCGGGCCCCGGCGCCGAACTGCACCACAGCCAGGTTGAAGTCCTGGTCGTCGGCGGCGTTCTGGCCGCCGATCGAGCCGGCCAGCGCCCGCACCCAGACGTTGCCGCCTGTGAATATCGGCGCGTTCGCCTGGTTGGTGTCGCCGTCGGATGACTTTGTGACTCGCATGTGACTTCGCCTCTCTGTTCTTCCTCTGCGGGCGGGCCGCTAGCTGTTGGCTGCGATGAAGGCCTGGATCCGTTGCCAGGCGTCGTTACAGGCGTCGACGTGCTCGTCGTAGGTGCGATCGAAGAAGCTGTGCGGAGCGCCGTCGTAGGTGACGATCTCACGCGTGACGCCGCCTGCTGCAAGCGCGGAGTCCCACTCGGCGACCGCTTCGGCCGGGATACTCTCGTCCGCGCCGCCCATCAGGCCCAGGATCGGGCACGTAATCTCGGAGACAGTGGCCGAGGGTGCGGGCGCGCCGTTGAGGCCCTCGGCGGTCGGGCGTCCGTAGAAGCCGATCGCGCCCGCCAGTCCGTGTCCGGAGGAGGCCTGCAGCCAGCTATTGCTGCCGCCGAAGCAGAAACCGACCGTGAAGACGGCACGGTCGGGATTGTTGGCGCGCAGCACGGCCACGGCGGCCGCGGTGTCGGCGGCGATGCCGTCGGCCGTTGTGCTGCGGACGTGGGGCCAGAAGTCGAACTCGGCGTCACGCTTCGAGTTGCCGGCCGTGCGGCCGAAGTAGTCAATCGCCACGGCGTCGACGCCGACCTCGGCGAAGCGGATCGCCAGTTCCTCGTAGAAGCGGAACAGGCCGCGCACGTCAGGCAGGATCACCATGCCCGGTCCCGTGGGCGATTCGGCCCGCGCGTGAAAGGCGGCGAAGTCGGTCCCGTCGGACGCGGTCAGGGTCAGGTCTTCAACGTCAACCGCCGCCCCGGCGATCGGCGGGATCGCGGGCAGCGCATCATATCGGTGGCACATCTTGGGAGTCCTCTCTGGATGCGATCAGCCTTGCGAGGATAACCGCTGGCGGTGGAGGCGCCCCCTCTGTCGCTACGCGACATCTCCCCCCGCCCCGCGGGGGGAGAGTGGGTGGGGTTAGATGACACCGGCCTCGCGCAACTCGACGCGGGCTGCTTCGTCGAGGCCGAGCAGGTCGCCGTAGATCTCGTCGTCATGCTCGCCCCGATTGGGCACCGGCCCCGCAATCGCAGCCGGAGTCCGGGACAGTTTCCAGGGCGCGCCCGTGTAGAGCGCCCCGTCCCGCAGCGGGGCGGCGACATCCGCGCGCAGATCCAGGCCGGCGTACGAGAGCGCCGCGTAGTCCTCGTCGATCAGCAGCAAAGTCGGATCCATCAGCGGGAAGGCCGGTACGCCGCGCCCCTGCAGCTCGATGCTCAGCTCCATCGCGTCGTGATTGCGCGTCCAGGCCGAGACTGCTTCGTCCAGCGCATCCTGGTCTGCCAGCCGCCCGCGCATCGTCCGCCACTCGGTCCGGTCGAGATGCAAGGACAGCGCGCAGAGCGCCGACCACTCCGCATCTGTGCGCACCACGACGGCCAGCCAGGCGTCGTCGTTCGCCGCCGGGTACACGCCGTGGGGCGCCATCGACGACCCGCGATTGCCGCGCGGCTTCGAGTCACGACCGTTCAAGAGCCAGTCCATCAGCGGCGCGGCGGCGCGCTGCAGGGTCGCCTCGCCCTGCGCCAAGTCGATGAACTGCCCGCGACCCGTGCGATCGCGGTACTCAAGCGCGGCCAGCAGCGCCACGAACGCGTGCCCGGCCGCGGTCGGGTCAAGGTCGGCCGTGTCCTCGCGCGGCTGCGGATCGTCAGGATATCCGAGCAGCGACTTGAGCCCGTAAAGCGCCGCCAGCGACGGTCCGTAGGTGACCAGGTTGCGCCAGGGACCCTCGGTCGCGCCTGAGGCCGAGAGCGCCACCATGATGATCCGCGGGTTGACCTCGGAGAGCACGTCGTAGGACAGCCCCAGCGAGGGCATCACGCGCGGCGAGAAGTTCTCCAGCACGACGTCCGACTGTTCAACCAGCCGCAGGTACAGCGCTTTGCCGCGCGGGTCGCCGAGGTGAATCGAGATCGACTTCTTGCCCCGGTCGAGCCCATGAAACGCCCGCGGATCGTCCGCCGAGGTCGAGCCGCGATCGCCGCCAATCGACCCTACCGGCGCCTGCGCCCCGCCAATCGATACACCCGACCGTCGGTGAGGCGCCCCCACCTTGATCACCTCAGCTCCAAGATCGGCGAGGAACATGCCGAGGAGGGGCCCCGCCCACACATGCCCATGGTCAATGACGCGGAGTTCAGTCAAGGGTGGCATGGCTTGGAAGTCTAAGGCGTATCCCTTTTGGCCTTCGCAATGAGAGCGCTTGCAATCTCCCTGGCACGACGCGAGACGAAACTGTCGAAGCCGTCATGGCCGACTTGACCAAGTTCTCCCACATCACAAAAGTGCGGACCTAACAGTTTTCCAGCCACTCCTGCCTCTCCAGGGAGCTTCTTTCCTAACTCTATGTTGCTCTCCTTCGACTGCGGGGTCATGTTGGCGATGCAGTTAACCTTCTCCCATCCTTCCACGCCCTCTCCTTCCCTTGGAACGATGTGGTGCTTCTCCAGCGTTCCAGCCTTCTCACGAAGCGGTTTCTCGTCTGCCTTCCAATCCTGACCGTCGGCAGCAACCACAAGGGCATGTGCCGCGGCCTCTAGCAATCCATCGGACGCCTTAGGATCAATCAGACGATCAATGAGACCGCTAGCAGCTTCTTCGTTGAGCACCGATTGCATCGAATACTGCTGTTCTTCTACTCTCCGAACTAGCTCCTTCGCCTGGCCTATCGCCCGCGTGTTGGTTGACCGAGCGAATGTCTCATCAATGATCGCGCGCCAGAACCAAGACTCAAGCATGTTCCGCAAGTCTTCCCGGTCAACGGCCTTTGCGGCATCACCCTCACCCGCCGCATCCAGTGCGACCGCGACAGGCAGCACCATCAACCGGGCGGGCAACAAACTGCCTTGCACTACGCCCATGACCTCCGAAAGTAGTGTCATTGCTTCCCCGAGGGCGCTGACTCCTCTTGCCCACTGCATCTTGACAAAATCTGGACTCAACTTGAGTATTCGTTCCCTGGTCACACCAGCACCATCAGTGCTCCAATAGGCAAGAATCCGAAGCACATCCTCAGCATCGATAGTGTCAGAGAAGTTCTGGCCGACCATCGGGTAGGTCCGCTCTTGAACCTCGGTCCACTCATCACGAAGGCGGAAATCGGCCGGGTACAGCCTTGCTGTCATAAGATCGACTGTGCTTAGCTTCACTCCTGTCTTGTTCGTAGTCTCAAAAATCCTCGCTACAGCTTCCAAGTCTAGGGTCGACGCAAGCTCAACTGCAGGTACAGAGTAAGCCCTCAGGCCCGGGAGTCGTGCAGCGCGTCGTTCAAACAGTATTGGCTTCTTGCTTGAGTCGAGTTTGTGGGTGTCGAAGTAATCTTCTACCCACTGAGAGAATCTGCCGTCATCAACGATGTCCTCGATGAGTGCAATGTCTTCTCTTGCTCTTCCTTTGGTGGTAGTTAAGCCCCGCCCGAATTGCTTCTCGGTCCTGTGGTCGACTAGGTCTTCGATGTTTCCTTCTAGGTCTGCCAATAGATACTCGCCAGCACCACTGAGAACGTACTTGACCGTTGTTCGTTGATGGTCGAAGGCGTGGATCAGCGCTGTTAGCCGCTGCTGTCCATCCAATAGGTACGTAGGAGTATCGTCTCCTTCACCATGAGTCGTGCCAACGCCGTCAAAGTCCTTGACGGCCATTGTAAAGTCGTCGGGTCTCCAGAGCATGAAAGAGCCGATCGGCCACCCCTTAGCAACGGAAGATAGTAGGAGCTTGACCGCAGTAGGTTTCCAGACGAAGTCTCTCTGAAATTCAGGCAAGACTAGGGTTCCGTCGAGCGCCCGTCGGATGAGGTCGAGCAACTCGTAGCTTCTCGGTTCCGGTTGGTTGCGCATGTGTAGGACTACCCTCCTATGTCCGGCTATTCTATTGGACTAGGGGAGACCAACACCATGCGCATCACCTTCTGCGGGACGGGGGCCGGGGGATCAGTGAACCCTCGGCGCGGGGCTGCGTCGATCCACCTGGCGCATGGCGATGCTCGGCTCCTGGTGGATACGGGACCGGGTTTCATGGAGCGGATGGTTGACTCGGGGTTGGATGCGGACTCGGTATCTGACGTGGTGCTGTCTCATCTGCACTTCGACCACGCGATGGGCGTGATTGAGCTGTTCACTCGACTGATAGTGCGTAGAGGAGCGCCGGTGACGGTGTTTGGACCTCGCGATACGGACACGTACATCGAAGCGGCGCTCGGCTTCGCCCGCGTCAACGCCACCAGCGACTTCATCAACAGGTGGTTGGACGGCGTCACGGTCGAATTGACCCGTCCCGGCGACGAGCGCGAGATTTGCGGCATCGACGTGCGCTCGGTCGAGGTGCCGCACGCGCCCTACCTCGAGTGCCTGGCGCGGCGCTTCGAGGCCGGTGGCCGCTCGTTGGTCTACACAGGCGACACCACGTATGCGCCCGACGCACTGGTCCCGCTGGCCGACGGCGTCGACGTGCTGGTGCATGAGGCGTACACGGAGTCTTGCCTGGCGCGGATGGCCGAAGGCCTGTCGGAGTCGGCGCGCGCGGGACTGTATCGCGGCGTGCAGGGCACGCACTCGAGAGCGGAGTCGGCGGGGCGGGTTGCTCGCGACGCCGGCGCAAGCACGCTCGTCCTGACCCACATCTTGTCCCTGGAACGCGACTGGGAGCTGGTTGAGGAGGCGCGGCGGGCCTTCGACGGGACGATCGTCGTCGCCGCCGACGGGCTCTCACTGGAGGTCTGAGGTCGGCATGGAAGTTCGCGAGTTGACGATCATGGTCGGGACCGACCAGATCGATGCGATGACCCGCTTCTATGGTGACACGCTCGAGCTTGAGCGCATGGCGCGTTTCCGCGATCCGGTGTTCGCCGCCGCGGGCGGCTTCATCCGCCTGCTCGACCACTCGGAGATCTCGGGTCCAACGCAGGAGCCTGAGCGGATGCAAATCAACCTGTTCGTCGATGACGTCTCGAGCGAGTTCTCGCGTGTGATCTCAACCGACCCGGAGATTCGGGTGCATCGTGAGCCGGAGCGGGAATCTTGGGGCGGCGAAGTCGCCACCCTGCTCGATCCCGACGGAAATTTTGTCCAGCTCCTGGAACTGGTGGAGTAGATCAGCGAATGTGCGCCGGGGCCTCGTCGCCGTCGGCGGCGATGATGGCCATGTCCTCGGCGTCGAGGTCATCCAGTTCGCCCTGGCGGTAGGCATCGTAGAGATTGAACAGCTCGGTTTTGTGCGGCCGCTTGCGCCCGATCGGGCATTCCTCCCAGGCCTCGTAGTCCTCATCGCAATAGCCCAGCCGTCGCTCGCCGCACTTGGGCTGGAGTTGTCGTCCTAGCTCAGGCGCGACCCTGACCACCTCCGCCCGCATCAAGGAGACGACCTTGCGAAACTCCCACTGCGCGCGTGTGCAGAGCCGCAAGTCGGAGATGTGCAGCAGCGACGCGAAATTGACCGTGATCTTGAAGTTCGTGTTGGTCGCGTTGGGCAGCAGGAAGCGCGCGTCCTCGGCGGGCACGCCGGCCTCGACCATTTTTTCGTAGAGCGCGCCCGCCTGGGCGAAGAGCGCCGTCATGTCGTCGCCCAGTCCGGCCCGTTCGACCGTTCTGGGCACCGTGTACGGGAATGAGCCGCCCTTGTAGGTGACGTAACGCTGACTCTGCTGCTCGAAGCTGATCCCGATACGGTGGCGCACGAACTGGTGCGAAAAGGCGCGCGAGACGCCGGAGATGCCGAACTCGAAGTGCACCTGCTCCAACGGCGACATGTGCCCGGTGAGCAGTCGCGCCTCGACGAACTCCAGCATCTTCTCCTGCGGGATGCGCTCGTCGTCGATCCGGTCGAGGACCTGCTGCGGCGTCAGCGCCGAGTAACAGACGCGGTACGCCATGTAGAGGGCGCGAATCGGGTCCTTGGTGTAGTCAATCAACTTGACGGAGATGGCCACGTCGATCCTTCGTCGTGCTTGTCCGATATGTCAACCGAGAATAGCGGAGACTCAGATGAACCGCTTTGTGTTCCATGGCTTCCAGCCGGATTTACGCCAGATGCGCAGTGCGTAACGGGCGTTGTAGAGCGGTTGCATCGCTAACAGCGGATCGAGCGGCTCGCCGATCTCCGCTTTGCCGAAGTACTGCCACCAGGCATTGATTTGGAACAGACCGTAGCTGCCGCCGGAGGGATCGTCGCCGTTGAACGCGCGAGGATTCCAGCGGCTTTCGTGGAAGGCGATCGTGACGGCGTTGTCCAGTTCGTTCCGCGGCCACCCGGCTGCACGTAGGACTTCACGGAGACGCGGTTCGGCGAGGACCATTATGTCTGCGCGCCGCTGCCTGGCAGGCGCCTATGCGAACGTCGTTTCAACTGACGAGGACGCGTCGAAGAAGTCCTGCAGCGTTTGATTGAAGCGGTAGAAGAGGTCGCGGCGGTTGTAGTCCTCGCCCTTGGCCAGCTCCTCCGGACTCTCCAGGTCGATCGTGTTCAGCGTGTGGTGCAGGTCAGCGTGGCCATTGCTCTTGATGTTCTCGATCATCTCTCGCCAGCGGTCCTCGGGCATGACCAGGGTGAAATCAAGGTCTTCGTCGCCGGCCGATGACGAGATGTCGGCAATCTCCGGGATTTCGTATCCGTCGAAGACCAGCTTGATCGTGGTTTCGCCGACGTTGACGCCCATCGCGCAATCCATCATGCCGAAGTCCCGCCAATGCGGGTCGTCTTGCACCGTGTCGCGGAGCGCCTCAAACCATTCAACGGACGGGAACTGCGGCATCGTCTGTCTCCGTTTGCCTGCGTATCAGTAAATCAGTGGCGAGTTTATCAAGGCCTCGCGCAGCGGCTAGTAACTAGTACCCGCTCCGCCGACCGACGCTGCGCACGTCCCAGGCGCCGATTCCCACGCCGAGCGCCAGGAAGAAGGCGATTAGGCCGAGCAGGATGTTGCCTCCCCCGCCCTCGATTCCTGCAAGCTGGCGCAGCGCGATCATCACTCCGGCAGTCATCGCGCACAGCCCGATGTACAGCCAATTGTGAATCCACTCGGCGGCGAAGTTTACCGCGATCGCCACGACAACCGCGAAGTTGACCACGATCAGCAGGTGAACGTCCGCATGACGGCTCCAGCCGCCCCAGGCAGTGCCGGTCAGCTCGTTCAGGTCGACCGCCGTGCCGCCGCGAATGGCCAGGAAGAGCACCACGATCGCCGCGCCTACCATCCCACCGACCAACGGCCGCAGCACTCGCGGCCCCATCACCTCCCAGGCGCGAGACGGCAACGCGCCCAGCGTGGTCCGGCTGTGTTCGTAGCGGTGTTCGTCCATCGCGCGTCTCCTCGGCGTTGAAGCCAGTCTAGATGTTGGATCGCGTTTGTCCGCCGTCGACGTTGAGACACGCGCCCGTCACCCAGCTTGCCCGCGGCGAGGCGAGGAACGCGACGACGTCGGCGACTTCCTCCGGTCGACCGAACCGATTGAACGCGATCGTATCCAGCACGCTGCGCTGGATGCCCTCGGGGTCGTCCTCGTAGCGCGTCTGCCATCGAGAGTCGGGCCAGGCAATCGAACCAGGTGCCACGGCATTGGCACGGATGTTGTCAGGGCCCAGTTCCAGCGCCAGCGACTTGGCGTGGCTGTGCATCGCCGCCTTCATCGCGTTGTACTGCGCCGAGCCGCCGGCCTCGCGGCCGAAAATCGAGCCGATGTGGATGATCGATGAGCTGTCCGCGCCGTCACCGGAGGCCGACTCAATCAAATGCGGCAGCGCCGCCCGCGTCGTGCGCACCGCCGCCATCAGGTTGAGGTCGAACATGTCCTGCCAGACCTCGTCCCCCCCGCCGCGCAGCGAGACGCCCATGTTGTTGATCAGGATGTCGAGGCCTCCCAGCGCCTCCACTGCCGCGCCGCCCCCGCGGGCGGGCGCGTCGGGGGAACCCAGCTCCACCGCCCGCCAGTGGGTCCAGCCCAGCCCCCCCGACGCGGTCCGTTCGGGCGCCGGCGCCCGCGCCGCCCGG
>VXQT01000016.1 GCA_009838915.1 Chloroflexota bacterium | reverse complement strand
CGGCAGGCGAGCGGCGAAAACGGCGGTCAATCCGCCTAACCTTCACAACAGAATTCGCGTTAGCAGTGTCGCCGGGGATCAACCCCCGACCTTCGTTGAGCGAGCGTGCCTGGGCCGACCAACGCCAACGATCCGGTGGTGTCGCCGGGGATCAACCCCCGACCTTCGTTGAGCGGAGAAGGGCATCCTCTACCCCTCGGCCTTCAGCGCCGGGTGTCGCCGGGGATCAACCCCCGACCTTCGTTGAGCGTCACCAGTCGGGACCGTCGTCGATGCCGAAGCCGCGTGTCGCCGGGGATCAACCCCCGACCTTCGTTGAGCGATCCAACGCAGGCTCGAACTCTCCCAGGACCGCACCGTGTCGCCGGGGATCAACCCCCGACCTTCGTTGAGCGTGCGTCGACCAGGTGGGGTTCCGGGCCGCGTGGCTCGCGTGTCGCCGGGGATCAACTCCCGGCCTTCGTTGAGCGACCTACCACTTGGGCGAGATTGGCCAGGCGATGATGGTGTCGCCGGGGATCAACTCCCGGCCTTCGTTGAGCGTTTCAGACCTGCGAGGGCGTCTGCTCGAACTGCGGGTGTCGCCGGGGATCAACTCCCGGCCTTCGTTGAGCGCAGTACGACATGGACGCGGTGGAGGCGGCTGCCCGCGAGTGTCGCCGGGGATCAACTCCCGGCCTTCGTTGAGCGTCCAAGATGCGCGACCGCGGCGCCCTCTCGCGCGAGTGTCGCCGGGGATCAACTCCCGGCCTTCGTTGAGCGTCGCACGGATTCAAGCTGGATCGGCGCCAGAAGCGCAGGTGTCGCCGGGGATCAACCCCCGGCCTTCGTTGAGCGCTCCGCCCTGGTTACCAGCGGCACCGGATGGTCACGTGTCGCCGGGGATCAACCCCCGGCCTTCGTTGAGCGTTGGTCGGTGACTGGTACGAGGTCGAAAACTCCAAGTGTCGCCGGGGATCAACCCCCGGCCTTCGTTGAGCGACGGCCCAGGGGCAGTTCACGGCCGAGCAGCGGAAGATGGTGTCGCCGGGGATCAACCCCCGGCCTTCGTTGAGCGCTCACGCGAGGCTGAATTCCTGAGCGTCCGACGGATGTGTCGCCGGGGATCAACCCCCGGCCTTCGTTGAGCGCTACACGTTGACTCCTGCACTCCCGACCGGATTGATGTGTCGCCGGGGATCAAGCCCCGGCCTTCGTTGAGCGGCGAACGGGATCGCCCACTGGAGGGCCTGGCTGATCGTGTCGCCGGGGATCAACCCCCGGCCTTCGTTGAGCGCACTCCCACGCACGAGCAGGAGGAAAGCGTTGGACGTGTCGCCGGGGATCAACCCCCGGCCTTCGTTGAGCGTCGCCGTCATGCCAGCCGGCCCCGCCCATGGGAATGAGTGTCGCCGGGGATCAACCCCCCGGCCTTCGTTGAGCGCATCTGCGAACTCATAACGCTCCGGACAGGGAGGGGTGTCGCCGGGGATCAACCCCCGGCCTTCGTCGAGCCCGCTTGCATTCTGATACTGTGTAGGGCCACATGGACAGGTAATGTCGCCGGGTTGGAACTCGGCCTTGGTTGAGCGAGCTTTGAGGGGCCAGCTGGCCATCACGCCTCGCAGCTGTCGTCGGGACTTGAGCCCCGGCCTTTGTTGAGCGGAGCGATTGTCGGCACCGCGGTCAGTCATATGCTTGTGTGACCAGCGTTTCGGCCTCGGCCGTCGTCAAGTGCGCGTGCTGCCGACAGCTATGTTCGGAGGCGACGCGCTCTCACACCACAAACTTGCTCCCACGAGTTTCCAACCGACTTGAGTGTGGTCGGTAAATCTCGCGCCCGTTGCATTCATCGCTTAGAAGCTGATCCAGTCACTGTTGTAGAGCAGCGACTTTGTCAGTCCAACTGAGCAGCGATTCTGTCAGTGTCCCGCCGTTCCTGTAAGGATGGAGCAGCACGGATTCGGCGTCCAGGCAGCCGGTTGGCACGGACGTAGTTGCTCACGGTCGTGCGCGAGATCCCGAGCAGTCGAGCGGTCGCCCGGATCGAGAGGCCTTTGTATTGATCGCTCTAAAACTCGGCCAGTGATTGTTGTAGAGCAGCGATTTTGTCAGTCCAACTGAGCAGCGATTCTGTCAGGTGGGTCGCGCTGTTCCGGTAAGGATGGAGCAGCGCGGGTTCGGCGTCCAGGCACTCCGTTGGCGTGGACGTAGTTGCTCACCGTGACCCGCGAGATCCCGAGGAGCCGAGCGGTCGCCCGCATCGACAGGCCTTGCAGTTGGGCCTGCCGGATCGCCTTCCAGCGGGCGAGTTGGCGAGGCGTCGGCGGCAACAGCGGGCGTCCCTTTACTGCGGGATCTGGGGCGGCTCCGTTGCTCGGCGGCTGGACCGAAGCGCCGTTCGGGCTGGGAGTCTCGGCAGACCGGGGTAACACGCCGCCGGAGCCGCGGCCTGAGGCGATGCGCTCGTAGTCGGGACGGCTGGCCAGTTCGGCGCGGGCGGTGCGCAGCGTACCGGCCGGCGGCGGGGCCGGGCGTGTGGCGATCGGCTGTCCGTGGTGACGGACCGAGAGCGAGCCGTCCGCTCGTTCGACCACCTCGACCCGGGAGCGGGCGTAGCTGGTCCGCTCGGGCCCCGGCAGGAGCTGCAGCGTGCGCCAGCGGTACTTGACCGTGTTGTCTCGGGCGACCGTGCGGGGGTGGCGGAAGGCGAGGACGGCGCCCAGGTCGAGCGACGGCTCGAGCGGACGATAGGCCGGCTCAGACTGTCTCGGCTGGACCCGGAAGCGTGCGTTGAAGCGCGGCAGGAAGCCGTCGAGCACTTCCTGGGCCTCGGCGATCGTCGCAGCGCCAGCGTGACGCAACTCGGTCACGAGCCGGTCCTGGAGCGTGCCGGCGAAGCGTTCCACGCGCCCTTTGGCCTGCGGCGAGCGGGCGAAGACCTGGGTAATCCCCAGTTCCCGGAGCGCCCGTGCGAACTGGGTTGGCGGACGTCGTCCCGTTCGTCCTATGGGGGCCTGGAAGACGCCGTGGCGGTCCGAGTAGAGCGCGAGCGGCAGGCCGCGGCGCAGAACGACTTGCTCCAAGAGCGAGAAGTAGCCGCGGGCGTCCTCGGCCGGGCGGAACAGTGCGGAGGGCACATCGCCGGTCGCGTCGTCGACGGCGAGCAGCAGGGTGAACCGCGGCCCGCGTCCTTCCAGCCAGGCGTGATGACTGCCGTCGACCTGCAGCAGCATCCCCTCGCGCGGCATCCGCTCGCGCCGCACGCGGTGCTCGGGCGGCCGTCGTCGGCGCGGGCTGGACATGCCGGCCGCCTCGAGGATGCGGCGGACCGTGAAGGGGCTCAGGGCGAGCCCCTCGTGCTCCCAGAGCAACTCGCTGAGGTGCGTGTGGTTGGCGCCCGGGTAGCGATCGCGGGCGAGGCGGACCACGGTGGCGGCCACTGGGTCCGGCACGACGTTGTGCGGCCGTCGGCCGCGGTTGCCGTGGGCCAGGGCCGGCGCGCCCCGCGCGCGGTAGGCCGCCAGCAACCGCCAGACATGGCGCTCGCTCACGCCCAGCACCTCAGCCGCCTGCGCTGCTTGCAGGTCGCCCGCGTCCGCACTCTCCAGCACCAGGCGTCGAGCCTCTTCCGACTGCGTCACTGTCGGTCTCCTCCCACTTTCGTGTTCAGGACTGACAGAGTCGCTGCTCGCTTAGCTACTGACCGAATCGCTGCTCGTCGACAAGTGATCGCTCTAAAACTCGTCCACTTGGGGGCCAAGTCCCAACCTGTGATCGGCGCAAGCCGACGCCGGTTGGGAGAGAGGGATGCTCGGCGTGATGGATATCTACGCGCTGCGGCGCAAGGTGCTGATCGAGGGACAGAGTCAACGCCGCGTTGCCCGCGAGATGGGGGTCGCGCGGGACACAGTGCGCCGCTACCTGGCGACGCCAGCGCCCGAGCGGCAGCGGCGGCGGCACTCCAGCCCGGTGCTGGACCGGGCTCGGCCGCGGCTAGAGCAGTTGCTGGAGGAGTGGTCGCATAGGACCACGGCCAAGCAGCGGATCACGGGCCGCCGACTGCACCGGCAGTTGCGTGAGGAGGGTTACGAGGTCGGCCTGACCCTGGTGCTGGCCGAGTTGCGCGAGTGGCGCCGGCGGCGGGCCGAGGTCTACGTGCCGCTGGTCCACCGCCCGGCCGAGAGCGCGCAGGTCGACTTCTTCGAGGTCAGGGTCGACCTGGCCGGCGAGCGGCGTCGGGTGTGGCTACTCCTGTTCCGGCTGATGCACTCGGGCCGCGACTACGTCCGGCTCTATGAGCGCCAGGACCAACTCGCCTTCCTGGACGGGCACGTGCGCGCCTTCGCCCACTTCGGCGGCGTGCCCCGGCGGATGGTCTACGACAACCTCTCGGCGGCGGTCCGACGGGTGCAGTTCCCGCGCCGCCGGCTGACCGAGCGCTTCGCCGCGCTGGCCAGTCACTACGCCTTCGAGCCCAGCTTCGCCCGTCCCCGCCAGGGACACGACAAGGACGGCGTCGAGGGCCGCGGCCGGGGCCTGCGCTGGCAGGTGCTGACGCCGCTGCCGCGCGGCGACTCGCTGCAGCAGATCTCGGACGAGATGCAAGCGGAGGTCGACCGGCTCGCGCCTGAACGGGTCTGGGAGCGCTTCGCCACGGAGGGGCCGCTGCTGCGCCCACTGCCCGCGGTCGCGTTCGAACCGCGGCGGATGCAGCCGGTCTCGGTCAACCGCAGCGCCATGATCCGCCTCGAAGGAGCCTGCGCGTTAGACGCGCTTTCGCGCTGGGTACTCGGTCCCCGAGCGCTGGGCGGGCCTCAGGGTGACGGCCTGGGTCGGCGTCTCCGAGGTCGCCTTCCAGCGTGGAGCGGCGCAGGTCAGCCATCCCCGCCAGCGCTTCGGCGGCCGGCGGGTGCGTTACCGCCACTACCTCGGCCAGCTCTCGCGCAAGCCGCAGGCCTTGCGCCAGGTGGCGCCGGAGCTGATCGACGAACTGGGCGGGCCCTATGACCGGCTGTGGACGCTGCTGGAAGAGGAACGCGGCGGTCACGAGGCGGCCCGCGCCCTGGCGCGGCTGTTGCAGGCGGCCGCCGAACACGGCGAGGAGCGGGTGCGGGTGGCGCTGGAAGCAGGTCTCGCCGAGGGCGGCTTCGACGAGTTGGCCATCCGGCGTTCGCTGGCCGCGGCCCAGGCTCCGAACGAGGTGACCGTGCCGGAACGCCTGCGCGGCTATCGCGTCGAGCGCGCCTCGGTCGCTGACTACGACCGTCTACTGGAACGAGGGGCATCGTGAGCGACGCCGCGCGGCGAGCCGTGCTCGAGACCCATTGCCGCGAACTCAAGCTGCCCACCGTGCGCCGCCAGTACCCCGTGCTGGTCCGTCAGGCCGCGCACGACGGCTGGGATTACGAGGCGTTCCTGTTGCAGCTGCTCGAAGCCGAGGTCCTGGTCCGCCGCGATGGCGCCGTCGCCCGGCTGCTGCGCCAGGCCCGCTTCCCCGACCACAAGACCCTGGAGCAGCTCGACTGGGACGTGCTGCGCGGGATCGAGCGGCCGCAGCTCGCCCAGCTCGCCACCTGCGACTACATCGAGCGCGGCGAGGATGTCGTGATCGCCGGACCGATCGGGACCGGCAAGACCCACCTCGCGATCGCGCTCGGGGTCGAGGCCGTCCAGCGTCGCCAGCGGGTCGCCTTCATCCGCGCCGCCGACCTCGTTCGCGAACTGGTCGAGGCGCGCGATGAACTCACGCTGACCCGCCTGCATCAGCGATACCTGCGGGTCGCCCTGCTGGTCGTCGACGAACTCGGCTTCGTGCCCTTCGACCGCGCCGGCGGCGAACTGCTCTTCAACCTGCTCGCCGACCGCTACGAGCGGCGCTCCACGATCGTCACCACCAACCTCTCGTTCTCCGAATGGGTCCAGGTCTTCGGCGACGAGAAGCTGACCACGGCGCTGCTCGACCGCCTCGGCCACCACGCGCACATCCTCACCACTAAAGGCCAGTCCTGCCGGACTCGTCGTCGGACTACAGACTGAACCGGAGGTGAAGCCACCCCAAACCCGACCGCTTCCACCACCCCAAGTGGATCACTTCTTTAGCGATGAGGTTTGTCGCCAAGCAGCAACTCTATCAATCCTGAACACGTAAGTGGGAGGAGACGGACAGTGACGCAGTCGCAAGAGGCTCGACGCCTGGTGCTGGAGTGTGTGGACGCCAGCGACTTGCGAACAGTGCAGGCGGTCGAGGTGTTGGGTGTGAGCGAGCGCCATGTCTAGCGCCTGCCAGGGGACTACCGCGCGCGGTGCGCGTCAACTCTGGCCCACGCCAACCGCGACGCGATCCACTCGTACTGCGCATCCGTCAATCTCATCTGGTCACAATGGCCGCGCCACCGCGCCCCTCACTCTGCCAGATCTATGCGCTACTGTGAACAGGCCCTAAACCGAGGCAGGCGCGATCAGCATACTGCTCTGCCGACTCTTCAGCCTCCCACCGGGAAGATGGTCAGCGAGCTGAAGAACTTGCCGTACTGTACACGGATCGAGTACTCGGCCGTCGCGGCATCGTCATCCATCCAGATGTAGTTGGCACCGTCAGAAGATAAGGTAGAACTCGAAGTGGCTCGGTGATAGCGCGTACCGTCGCGATAAAATAGGTAATGAGTCGCCGGGCCCGGGTTGACATTTGCATCCCACGACAGGTTCGGTGCATACCAGCTCGCTCGATAAGGCGGGCTGAACTGCCTGTTGACTTTGAAAATGATCGGATCGACAACCTTGGGCAGCTCGGGCAACCTATAGACGAGCTCGGAACTCTTGCCGACCTGCTCGGCACCGTCGGAGAGGCGGTGGTAGTAGGCGTACACCAGGTAGGAGTACTGGTAACCGGGCACTCGTTGTTCCATGCTCGTGTCGTCGAGCGTGTCGATGTACTCCTGCGCCTTGACCGGATCGAGGGAGAAAAACTTGAGCGAGCCAGCCTGACCCTCGATCCAGCGCCCGAGGGTGTAGCCAGCGAGTTGCCAGCCCGACGGCGGCTCGACGTTAGGCTCGAAGGCCCAGGACAGCCTAATCCCCTGTTGGACCAGCGAGACCGACAGCTTCGGCGCGACATACTGCACGACCTCGAGCGGCGTCGCCACGGTCTGCGCCGAGGCGCGTTCGCTGCGCGTCTGCGCAACAACGATCAGCGCCAACACGACCAGGGCGAGCGCGGCCAGCAGGGCGCTTGCCCGGAGGCGGTTGAAGTTCATGGTGGCTCTCATGTTGCGCTCCTTCGGTACGGGTTGGTCGATTATCTCACGTAGCAGTGCCTGGCGGTACTCTTCCTCAGCCGGGCCCACAGGTGGGTCGGAATCGTCTGCCCCTCCGTCACTCTCTTCTGCGTCTTCTTGCGGACCAAATGTAGGACAGCCGTCGAACGTGACCGCGTCCGTGGCACTGCCAAAAGATGCCGTATCTGGCCCGCATCGTGAACGAGTGCTTGGGAGATGGGTTCTGGTGGAAGTAGGGACGATGCGGAAAGTCGCACGCAGCAATCGGCCGGGATCGGACGAAGGAGACGGAGTGGCGACCCAGACAGAGGATCCGCTCGACGCCGAGATCGACGAATTCCTTGGTTCACGCGGCAAGCTCCCGATCTCAGGGGCGAACGCGCCTTGAGCCTCGAACTCACGCTGACCGCGGTGGTCGTCGGCGCAGTGCTCGCCTGCGCGCTGCCAGGTCTGCAGGCACCGTCCGCTGGCATGTTCGCAGGCTGGCTAGCCGAGCCCGGCCTCATTCAGCAGGCAGAGCCAGCTCTTGTTGTTCCCCAACAACACAAGGAGGCGACCCCAGCAGGACACACGGACAGACACACTGGCCCAAAGTCTCTATCCGTGTATCTGAACCAGCGGCTGATTGACGGTGAGTCCACGCGCATCTGCACGACCGCCCCCGGTTTGCACGCCGTGTTGGTGGAGACAGATGAGATATGGAACGCTGAGCTCTCCGCACTGACCACGCTGAGCGATAACCGTCCGCTCATCGCCCATCATTCCCTACGGGGAATCGTACCGTCGGACTGCTCGGATTCCCTCTTCGATATCGATGTCGTCCTGCTCAAAGGCACTTGTCCCGAAGGTGGAGCGGCATGTCACCTACGAGACAGCACACCTGATCCGCCTCGCAAGGAGTTCACCTACGCGACAAGAAGGCTGCGGCTGACTGCGGAGCGCCCGCGTACAAGAGCGCCGCGCATTCATCCATTGCGTGGAAGAGCGACAATCCTGTCTCAATCCCGACACTCCTGCACGAACTCGGCCGCGTCCTCGGTCTCACGGACTACGACACGTATGAGGACCTCCGGCGCGATCCCGATAGGACGACGGGCCTGGAGCAGCCGGGGATGTGGATCCATTGGACGACCACATTTCGCTGATGCGCAACAACCTGAGTGCGAACTGCCGTCATCGCGGCGCGATCACCGGGCGGGACCTGCACGACTTCTACGAGTCGTACCAGGTGGAGCCGATTACGGGCGTGCGCCTGGACGGCAACGCATCGTTGGCCACCGCCAATCCCTCCCCTTCACCCAGTTCTGGGGACTGATTGCGTAACGGAGGCCGCTCACCACGCGTCCCACATCACGGTGCTGCGCAGAAGCCGGCCTTCGGATGTGTGGACACTGGCTATCGTACCGATGAAACTGCGAGACTCTGGCGGCAAGCCTCTGCTGGAGATTGAGGTGACCGGCCGACCCGGAGCGGCCGCGGCCTGCAAGATCGTTGGCTTGACACGGGGCGATGTCGTCGCCTATCGCTCCGACCACGTCCCGGACGCAATCTGCGTGGACCCGACTTGACCGGATTGCCGGCAACCGAGCTGCGAGGCCGATTGGCCGGCGCTCTTGGGCGTTGTCCTGCTGCAGTTCAGTGAAATCATCTGCGAGCGGTGTCACGGCACTGAACCAGAGGACTCCGGCGGCTTCTCGCCGCCCGACGTCCAGACGAAGGGTAGCGGGATCTCGTCCCGCGGCCGGCGCGGACAGCCGTGCTGCTTAAGCCACTCCCCCGAGACCCGCCAGGGCATCGACTCCTCGCCGCCCCGTCCCACCGGACGCCAGGTGAAACCGGCGGCACTGGTCGCAGCGTCTCACGAAGCCGCCGCACGACTCGCAGAACATGGTCGGATCCTGGTCGAGCCCGCCGCTGGCGCGTCCGACTGGTAGTGATTGTCTGATCTGGCCCCGCCTGGGGCCGTTTTGATCGTGAGAAGTGACCACACCTGCGACCGATCCGGTGACTAGGCTCGGGTGATCGTGAGTGATCCGCAGCAAAGGACGAGGAGTTGTCGAAGGTGGAGTTGTGTGAGCGTATCCGACGAGACCGACGAGAAGAGGGCGTGTCGATGCGCGGCCTCTCGCGGCGCCACGGGGTGCTCAGGAGGATGGTGCGCGCCTGCGTGGCCCGCTTGCGGCGCGAGCTGGAGTCCGGCCGGGTGGCCGTGACGGTGCCGCAGCTGCATCCGCCGGGCGCCGAGGCGGAGGTCGACTTCGGCCGGGTCAGCGTCTGGCTCGATGGAGAGCTGACCGAGCTCTCGATGTTCGTGATGCGGCTCTCGCACTCCGGCCGGGCGGTGCATGTCTGCTTCCCGAGCGAGGCCAGGAGACGATCCTGAAAGGCCACATGTCCGCTTTCGGGCGCTTCGGCGGGGCACCCGGGCGGGTGCGCTACGACAACCTCAAGGCGGCTGTGGTGCGCGTGCTGGCCGGGCGCGAGCGAGTCGAGAGCGACCGCTTCACCGCGCTGCGCTCGCACTTCGGCTTCGACGCGTTCTACCGCGCGCCCGGGACTGGAGGGCGCGAAAGCGCCAGCTCACTTCTCGCTGACCGCGTCCGAGGACGCGACGGGTGAAGACGCCAGAAGCGACGGCGAAGAGTCGATGCTCGACGAGGACTCGAACGGCTTCCAGGATACGGGTACAGGTGGATTCGCTCACTCGGGCGGCGTTTCGGCCGGCCTGATCGGCCTGCTATTCGCCGTCGCCGCAGCGGCCGTCGCCGGGCTCGGCCTACGGAGGGTGCGCCGCCGCGCCTAGCACCAGGTCACGGCGCGACGCACCGTCTCAGAAGGGCGGAACCGTTCAACCTCGCCTTCCCGCTCTCCGCGGACTTTTGGGACAGCCTCACGGGAGAACGCCCCAATCCCGATCTCGCCCGCAAGGCTAGGCCGGCAGCGATGATCGCACCGGAGCCAGATCTGATCAGTACGCCCAAGAACCACGATCCGAAGCTGAGCTGGACGCACTCGCCGGTGTTGCGAGAGGCGGAATCGGGAACGTCCGACCACTAGACGGCGTGCGGTAGCGCATCGGGCTTCGACTCGTCGCGGGCTGGTCGCTGGTCTCTCCGGCCCTCGGCGCGTGCGGAGACGACCTGCCTGCCCCGGTTGCAGCTCAAGCTCAGATGCGGCCAAGCGCCCAGCCTGTGGCGGAGCGTAGGGGGTGCCGCGCGAGTGTCAGCCGAGCGCCAGACGCGGCCCCAGCTTGCGGCGGCATCACATGAACCGCCGCCCCTGATCCCACCCGCCTGGTCGACCCCTAAGCGGCCGTCGCACAGCCGAGTCGACAGCAACCGGCATCGAACGACGGACTCAACACCTCGGGTCACATACCCGTTGCGCGCTGGCTGTCGAACCCGCGTTCAGCTTCGTGCCCGCCGACTGCCGTCGCTGGTTCAGCAGCTGGCAAGGCCACCTGACCATGAGCCTGCGAACCTTGGACAGGACAGCACCAGAGACCGGACAAGAGTCAGGACATCTGAGCGTCGCTTCACGCTCCCGCCGTAGAGCTGACAGATGGACGCCAGAGCGAACTGCGCGAGGTGCCCGCGCGCTGGGGCACGACACGCCCGTGATGCGTGGGAAGCTACGGAACAATGCGCCTGGGCACCAACCGCGACACTTGAGATAAAGCGGGCGAGCCTCTACGCTACCGCAGTACTTCGCATCTGGACATTCCAGTGGTCGGCGTACCTAGAGCGCTTGCAATCGTGGTGACATCCGCTGTGCTGCGCATCACCCCCCCCCCCACGACAGTCACCTCCATCAACCTACATCACGTCGCTTCCCTAGGGTCCGCCACCAGAGCGGCGCTCTTGGAGCATGACCTGTCATCCGCTCGGGCGGACTGGCACTTCGCGCATTTCCACGATACTCGCTGAGATGTTCTCCTCCGCAGGTGGAAGCGAACCGACGGCGTCCGGGGGTCGCGGATGTGGGACGTACCCGTGTAGGAACGCCCGGACGCGGCGCGTGGCTCGCTACCCAGGCGAGGCACCGGAAGAAGCAGATGCGAGCTAACGGAACGAAATGAAAGCGAGACTCATGAACGCAATTGTCAGCGCACCCAACCGATTCAGGCGCTACGTGGCGGGGCTGGGACTGGCCGCGCTCGCCGTCACCCTGCTGGCGGTGGCCTTCGCCACCGGCCCAGCACAGGCGCAGGACGATCCACCCGTCCCCACGCCTACTCCGACGCCGACCGCTACACCTGTTGTGAACACCTACCCCGATCCGCAACCCTGCGGACCCGGTGCCGGCACGGCCTCCCAGCCCGAGCCGCACGAGATCACCACGGGCCACTTCGCCCTCTTCGACGCCTACTGGCGCGCAACGGCCCGAAACCAGCAGGGGGTTGCCGATGCTGGCGTCCTCCACACGAATCTCTGTCCGCCCAAGGTGGTCACAACCAGGGAAAACAATTTCGGGACGATTACTGAGACAACCACCCGCTCCGCTTCCAACATCGACATCGGCGAAGCGATCTTCCACGTGCTGGACACGCACAAGGTGGACGTGGTGGCCACCAACGCCGAGGCGACCGCCGGCCAGCTGTCGCTGGAAGAGTATCCCAAGCTCCGCAAGGGCCTGGGCCTCGGCGAGGATGACGCGGTGCCCGCCGGTACCAAGGTCTGGTGGCTGCGGCTGGACGACCCGGACACAGCGGCGGACGACACCTCGAACCTGAGGCTGGGCTTCTCCACCGCCCTGTTCGACGATGAACACTGGCTCACGAGCGCCGAAGGCAAGCCCATGCGCTACAAGTTCGAGGTGCAGCGCTACCCGGCCGACCCCGCCGACGTGCCGCATTTCTTCGCCTACGAGGCTCCCGAGTCCAGCAACGCCGAGGCAACGATCGTCTGGAACAGCTTCGAGGCCGACCTTGACGACGACGACATGGTGCTGGACCCCGGCGAGTACCGCTCCCTGCAGTGGATCTTCACCCACGCCGGCACCTACGAGCTGTCCGTCCACCTACAGGGCTTCGTCCGTATGACGAGGCTCATCACAGACGTCGACGATCCCAACTACGACATCAACTGGCGGCGCATCAGCGGTAACGCGACCGAGACCGGCGAGGTGAAGACGTACACCATCCAGGTGGGCAGCGATCTCGACGAGAATGAGCCGCCCGTCTTCGGCCTCAACCTCAGCGTGCCCGAGAACTCCCCCGCCGGCGTCAGCGTCGGCGACCCGATTCCGGTATTCGAAGCCGACGCGGAGACGCTCTACTACAGCCTCTCCGGCGAGGGCCACGAGCACTTTGCCGTGGAGCCTGCAACCGGGCCCCACGCAGTCCAGATCAAAGTCGCCGCCGGGGCGAGCCTCGACTACGAAACGAAGCCCACCTACGAGCTCACGCTGAGCGTGAGCGACAGACTGGACCACGAGAGCAACGAAGATACGACCATCGATGACACCCTGGTCGTCAGGATCGGCCTGGTGGATCAGGCGCCTGGGCTGGTGCTCCAGGCCGACCGCGAAGTCCTGTTGGTTGGCGAAGCGGTGACCCTCACCGCCAGGTATGAGCCAACGCCGGAACAACGCGGTCAGACGTTCGCCTACCAGTGGGCGTATCAGACCGGGACAGACGACGGCGTCAGGTGGCACGTAGTCACATCGGCTCCCAACGCTGCTACCTGGTCCGTTCCGCAAACGACTGCGATGAGCAGGACGTACCGAGTGGCGGTGGCGTTGGGTGAGTACCTCCCGCCTCTGTTCGTGGAATCCAACGAGATCGAAATCCGCTGGGGAAACTAGCCTGAGCCAGCAAGC
>VXQT01000008.1 GCA_009838915.1 Chloroflexota bacterium | reverse complement strand
CTGCGACACGGGGCTTATGAGTCCCCTGCTCTGCCAACTGAGCTACGCTGCCACGTCCGGTCAGCGTATCTCACGCGCCCGTTCGATGTCGCCTTCGGCTGAGTAACGCAAGCGGCTGAGCGAGGCGCAATCGCATACTCTGTGGCAAATCGCACGCTGCGGCAGCATGCGGAGGGCGGTGATCGTGTCCCTCGAGTGGCGGCCCAACGACCCTGATTTCTCCCTCTCGGGCAGCATCCTGGTCGCCTCGCGGCACCTTGCCGATCCCAACTTCTTCCGTACGGTCCTGTTGATCCTGGAACACGGGAACGGCGCGCTTGGCGTCGTACTCAATCGTCCCACGGCGCTCACGATTGCCGACGCCGTGCCGAACTGGGCGGGGCTTGTGGCCAAGCCCGCCGTCGTCTTCCAGGGCGGGCCGGTGGAGCGTACGGCGGCGATCGGGCTGGCGCGTCCGAGCGGGGCATTCTATCCAGACCAAAGCTGGTTCTCGCTGTCGATCAGGGAACCGGGTCGCGAGCTGGGCATCGTCAACCTGGGAGCAGAACCATCCGACCTGGCCGGCGTCGTACGTGATGTGCGCATCTTCTCGGGATACGCTGGTTGGACCGCGGGTCAACTGGAAGGCGAAATCCAGGCAGGCGGATGGCTCGTCCTGGATCATGAGGCGTTCGATCCGTTGACCAGCGATCCGGCCACGCTCTGGAACCAGGCGTCCAGCGCCGCCGCGAGCGGACAAGGGGTACGGGCCATCGATGGGCCGCTGGTGCAGGACAACTGACCGAATCGGGAGGGGATGTGGTGTCAGACAGCTTGCTTGGACGACTCAGACAACGGCAACAGTCCTGGATCCTGTTCAGCTTCCTGCGCCGTCCCCACTCCGTTCGCGATGCCGTCAATCGAGGCTTGATCGTCGCGGCGGTTGCGGCTGCGATCGTCGCGCCGATCTTCATTGGCGGTCGCGGCGGCGACGCGGCCGAGGGGGCGGGTGAGGCGTTTGCCACGCAGCTCGCCGAACTCGAAGATCTGCGAGAACAGCGCGATTCCGAAGGCGACTCGGACGAACTCGACGCGCGCATCCAGCAACTCGAAGACGCCACAGACCTCGGCTACCTCGAGCGCGACGGCGACGCCTCGGACAAAGGTGCGCTCGCGCCCGACTTCCGCCTGCTCGACCTGGAAGGCGAGCCGCACCGGTTGTCCGAGATCGACGGGCCGATCGTGCTCAACTTCTGGGCCAGTTGGTGCGAACCATGCATCGAGGAGATGCCCGAGTTTGAACTGGTCAGCCAGGAGGCGTCCGGCCGGGTCACGTTCATTGGCATCAACGACGGTGAGAGCCTGGAGACGGCGCGCGAATTCGCCTACGAGGTCACAGGAGTCAGCTATCTGGTGCTGCTCGACCCGACCAAGTCGATGACCGACGGTCCGTATCCGCTGGTCGGGCGGCCGACGACGTTCTTCATCGGCGCAGACGGGATCATCAAGGAGTTGCGCGTCGGAATCGTAAATCTCGAGACGCTGCGCGAACTGGTCGGCGCGCTGATCGGCGAAGAGTTGGGAGCCGTCGAGGAGGCGATGCCGGCCGAGTACGGCGATGCAGTGCGCAGAATCGTCAACTCGGCCAAGGCGAACTTCGCGACCGCAGAGGCGGAAATCCAACGCTGGCGCAACGATCCTGCCGTGTTCGACGATCCGGGTTGGCAGCGCAACATGCTGGCGCAAGTCATGATCTGGTCCGATCTGAACGAACAGTTCGCAGAGCTCAGCTCGCCCGCGCAATGGGAAGATCTGCACGGCAAGGTAGGCGACGCGCTGGCTCAGATCGCCAACGCCGCCGGCCCCCTGGTGCGGGGCGCAGTTGAGAACGGCAACGAATCCGAACTCGAGATCGCGGTCAGCCTGTTCGAGACCTTCCGCGCGACATTCGACAGCGCAGCCGAGAATCTGTCGGGTGTGATAGATACTCAGTAGCGGGCGGCGACAGGCTGGCATCACTCGCAACGACGGGCGATTAGCTCAGGCGGCCAGAGCGTCCGGTTTACACCCGGGAGGTCGGAGGTTCGAGCCCTCCATCGCCCACCAGCCAGTCCCTGCGATCACTCCCGCGTCTTTGCAAAGAGCAACGCGTCGATGATTTGACCCTCTTTGACGATGCTCTTGCGGAGTCTGGCCTCGAGTTCGTAGCCGGCCTTCTCCAGAACCCGCCCGGAGGCGGGGTTCCACTCGAAGACTTCACCGTAGAGCCGCACCAGGTCGAACTCGGTGAACGCCCAATCTGTCACTGCCCGCAATGCGGCCGTGGCAATGCCCTGTCCCCAGTGCGGCTCACCCAGCCAGTACCCAATCTCGGCCGTTCGCCGATATACGTCCGACTGCAGGGTGACGCCGATGCCGCCGACTGCCTCGCCCGCTACAGCAATCGCGAAGTTGGTCTCGGGGTCCTGGCCCGTGGCAAGTTCGATCCAGTCGCGGGCGTCAGACAATTCATAGGGATACGGGAAGTGGTCGCGAAGATTGCGCGACACGTTGCGGTTGTTGGCGTTGCGGGCCAACGACTCGGCGTCGTCGGGTCGGAAGCTTCTGAGCTGCCAGGGGCCAATCTCAAGCTGCATGCCATGGGCTTACCAATCGCAGGCAGGGATGGCAAGAGCGCAGGTGTCAGACGGCGTATGCTCACGTCCAGAACAGTCCCGCACACGCTTCCGAAGTGAATGGCTCAAGACATGAAGCAGCTCGCGCCCGACCTCTGGCAGACCTCGAAACGTACGCTCTTCGACGGCGTCTCCTCGCATGCCTACTTGCTCACCAGACCGCAGGGGAATCTGCTGATCTACAGCATCGGCGAGGACCAGCAAGACGACCTCGATGCGATCGAGCAACTGGGCGGCGTCGACATGCAGGTGCTCAGTCACCGCGACGAGATCGGTCCGGCGTTGGAACAGATCCGCGATCGATTCGACTCGCGACTCGGCTACCACGAAGCCGATGACCACGCGATCCGCGACACGGCCGCTGCCGACCTGTTCGTTGGCGCGGACTGTGCAGATCCGTTGCTCGAGGGGATCGATGTGCTGCACACACCCGGGCATACGCCGGGCAGCATCTGCCTGCGCTACGAGTCGCCGCACGGCCAGTCCTATCTCTTCACGGGCGACACGATTGTGCCTAACTCCGAGACCTGGGCGACCGGCGTCTATCCCGAGATCGAGGGTGACGCCTCCGATTTGATTGAGAGCCTGACGCGGCTGCGGGATCAGTCTGCCGATATCGTGATCAGCAGCGCCTACGGCGGCGACAGCGGCTACGTCGAAGTCACCCCTGACGCCTGGCGCGACGCTCTCGATGGCCGCATCGAGAGCCTTACGAGGCGCTTCTCGATCTAGGTTCTTTCCACAAGGGCCAGGCAACGTCCCAACGGACCAACATCGCCGAGCTTCCCGCGGCAGCCCCCCTTTTCTCATACACCAACGCCTCCCGACCCAGCGGAACCTCGCAATCCGCAGGGTGGCCCACGTTGACCTGCTGACGGGGTCTACGTAGCCTCTGAGTATCCGCGTCCAACGGAGGGAGCGTTGCTGTGTCCTCGAAACTCCAGGATTGGTTGGATGGCCCGTATGCCAAGGCGACCGACCGCTTCCCCGAGCGTCGCGAGGCGTTCCATCGCTCCTCAGGCGAACCGCTGGCCCCGATCTATGTCAACGGCGACGACGACCCGCTGCCGGGCGAGTATCCATACACCCGCGGCATCCAACCGACCATGTACCGCGGCCGGCTCTGGACCATGCGGCAATACGCCGGCCAGGAAGACGCCGAAGCCTCCAACCACCGCTACCGATTCTTGCTCGATCAGGGTCAAACCGGCCTCTCCGTGGCCTTCGACCTGCCCACACAGATTGGCTACGACTCGGACGCGGCGATGGCCGAGGGCGAAGTCGGCAAGGTCGGCGTGGCGATCGACTCGATCGAGGACATGCGCACACTGTTCGATCAGATCCCGCTGGATCGCGTGACTACCTCGATGACAATCAACGCGACAGCGAACATCCTGCTCTCGCTCTACGCCGCCGTCGCGGAGGAGCAGGGTGTCGGCCGCGACAAGATTGGCGGGACGGTCCAAAATGACATCCTCAAGGAGTACGTCGCGCGCGGGACGTACATCTATCCGCCGCAGCCGTCGATGCGTCTGATCACCGACTCCTTCGATTACTGCACGCGCGAGGTGCCGCGCTGGAACACGATTTCGATCTCCGGCTACCACATGCGCGAGGCCGGCTGCACTGCGGCGCAAGAGATCGGCTTCACGCTGGCCAACGCGATTGCGTACGTGGAGGCGGCGCTGGACAAGGGAATGGCGTTCGACAGCTTCGGTCCGCGACTCTCGTTTTTCTTCGCCTGTCACAGCAACTTTCTCGAAGAGATCGGCAAGTTCCGTGCCGCCCGTCGGCTCTGGGCGAGCATCGCGAAGGAACGCTTCGGCTCGGAGAGTCAGCGCGCCCAGATGCTGCGGTTCCACACCCAGACCGGCGGCGTCACGCTGACCGCGCAGCAACCCGACAACAACGTGATCCGCACCACACTGCAGGCGCTCGCCGCCGTGCTCGGCGGGACGCAATCGCTGCACACCAACTCGCTGGACGAAGCGCTGGGGCTGCCCTCCGAGCACGCGGTCGAGATCGCGCTGCGCACGCAACAGGTGATCGGCTATGAGTCGGGCGTGGCCGACGTGATCGATCCGCTCGGCGGCTCCTACTACGTCGAGCAAACGACCGACGCGCTGGAAGCAGAAGCGCGCAACTACATCGACCAGATCGACGCGCTCGGCGGCGCCGTCTCGGCGATCGAGCAGGGCTACCAGCAAGCCGAAATCCTGGAAGCCTCCTCGCAGTTCCAGCGCGAGGTTGAGACCGAGTCGGAAGCCGCTCGCGAAGGGGACCGCACGGCGGGTACAAGCGGACGAGTGATCGTCGGCGTCAACCGCTTCGAGACCGATGAAGAGAGCGATGTCGAGATCGTCCGCGTCGACCCGAGCGTGCGTGAACGCCAGATCGAGAAGCTTGAACGTCTGCGAGATTCTCGAGATGCGAGCGCGGTATCGGCATCGCTGGACGCGATTCAGCAAGCTGCCTCCACGGATGAGAACCTGGTCCCGCTGATGCTCGATGCGGTCAAACGATCGGCGACGCTGGGCGAGATCTCTGACGCGCTGCGCTCGGTCTGGGGCGAGTACCAGGAGCGCATCGTCGTTTAAGAACAGGCTGGGAACGCGCCGTGCCGTTTGGACGAAGAGCCGTGAGACGCCAATCGGCGAGCCAACCGGACCATGAGTGGTCGGATGCTCAGCGGCTGCGTTACTGGTGGCAGGCTGAACGGGAACTGCTGCTGCGCGCGCTCGACGCCGTGCCGCCCGACGCCGCCAACGAACCGCTCCACGACGACGCCTGGTCGCCTCAGGGCATAGCTGCACATCGGCTCTTCTGGGAAGCCGAGGAACGCGCCGCAATCGAGGAACATCTCGGCGGCGCGTTCCCCTCGCTGCTCGACTTTCCCAACGGGCGGATCGACTCGACCAATGCAGCCGCAGTCGATTCGCTCGGTGACAGGCAGCTCACTGCGCTCGTGCGGGCGCTGGCCGACCTACGCTCCCGCACGGCGACCCTGGTCGAACGCATTCCCGACGAGGATCTCAATGCGCAGGGCAATCCGGCGCGCATCCTGCTGGGCGTGGCGCTGGAACATGACCGCGAACACCGGAGAGAACTGGAAGCGCGATTCGGCGCGACGCGCACCGACGATTGACTCAACGACCAGGAGTAAGAGGGGAACGATATGACCCTAAGCCACGTGCACCACATCGGGATGGTCGTCCGCGACGCGGACAAGGCGGCCGAACTCTGGCGCGACACGTTTGGTCTCACCAAAGCTGTGGATCGCGTCGTCGAGGACCAGGGGGTGCGGGGCATCGTCTTTCCGCTGGACAACTCCGAGATCGAGTTGCTCCAGCCAATCCGTGAGGGCACCGGTATCGCCAGGTTCCTGGAGACCAATGGCGAGGGGTTTCATCACCTCTGCCTCGGCACGAACGACGTCGCGAACGAACTGAGAACCGCTGAGGCCAACGGTATGACCATGATCGACACCGAGCCGCGCGAAGGCCTGGCCGGCATGATTGGCTTTATCCACCCGCGTTCCAATCATGGCGTGCTGATCGAGCTCGCCCAACCGCCCGACGACGCCCCCGTCCACCGCGGCCCAGCCGATGGCCCGTTTCCCCATGCATTGCACCACATGACCATTGCAGTCCATGACATTGCACCCGTTGTCGGCGAATGGACCGAGCGATTCGGCTTCAGCGTTGGACGCCACATCGAGTCAGAAGCCCTCGGCCTTGAGGCCCAGTTCCTCAAGCTCGGCGCGACCGACGTGGAGCTGGTGCGCCCGCTGGAAGGCAGCGGCGGACCGCTGCCGCGCAAGCTCGAGACGTCGGGTGAGGGCATGTTCATGCTCGCCCTCACCGTGCGCGACACGGCAGCAACCGTCGATCACCTGCGCGATCTGGGCTGGACGGTCACCGATGCGTCGGCCGGCGGGTTCATATCGCCCAAACACACTCACGGCGCCCGCCTCCGCCTGTCGGAGGCGTAGGCTGGACGCTAACTTCGCAGGCTGGTCCATGACTCCGATCGGAGGATGAAACCATGAGCGACACAGCGACCATGATCGACCAGATCCGTGTCCTGGTGGCGAAACCGGGGTTGGACGGGCATGATCGGGGGGCGAAAATCGTCGCCCGCGCACTGCGCGATGCGGGGATGGAAGTGATCTACACCGGCATCCGCCAGACTCCCGACATGATCGCCGAGGCGGCGCTGCAGGAGGACGTGCACGTGGTGGCGCTGTCGGTGCTCTCCGGCGCGCACCTGGAACTGTTCCCGCGCGTCGTTGACGCCTGCCGCGAGCGCGGCATCACGCCGGACAACACGCTGTTCCTCGGCGGCGGCATCATTCCCGACGAGGATGCGGATTCGCTCAAGGAGTCCGGCTTTTCGGCGATCTTCGGTCCCGGCGCGCACACCGGCGACATCGCGGAGTTCGTCCGCGCCCAGGTACCCGCGCTCGACCGCTCGTGACCACCGATACGGCCGATGCGCCGCAGGCCTCGTTGAGCGGTCGACTTGCCGAACTGGAGTCGCGGCTTCTTGCCGGCGACCGGCGCGCGCTCGCGCGGGTGCTGAGCTGGGTCGAAAGCGGCGACGAACGGGGCCGCGAGATGCTGCGCGCGCTCTATCCGCGCAGCGGACGCGCCCGCACGATCGGCTTGACCGGCTCGCCCGGCGCGGGCAAAAGCACGGTCACAAATGAACTGGCCAAATCGTTCCGGGCCCGCGGACAGACCGTCGGCATTGTCGCCATCGACCCGTCGTCGCCCTACACGATGGGCGCGATCCTCGGCGATCGCGTCCGGATGACCGAGCTCTATTCGGACGAAGGCGTCTTCATCCGTTCGCTCGCCTCGCGCGGGGCGTTGGGCGGTCTGTCGGCGGCGACGCAGGACGTGGTCCACATCCTTGACGCCTACGGCAAGGACGTGATCCTGATCGAGACCGTCGGCGCAGGCCAGGACGAGGTCGATATCGCCGGCGCGGCGCAGACCACGATCCTGGTCAACACGCCCAACATGGGCGACGAGGTGCAGACGCTGAAAGCCGGGATCATGGAGATCGCCGATGTGCTGGCGGTCAACAAGTCGGACCTACCCGGCGCCGACCGGATGGTTTCGGCGCTCAAGGCGCTGCTCTCGCTCAATCCCGACCGCGGCTGGGATCCCCCCGTAGTACGGATCGTTGGCACTAAAGGGGAAGGCATCGACAAGCTGACCGAGGCCTGCGATTCGCACTTCGAGGAGCTGCAGTCTTCGGGCAAGCTGAAAGCGGCAGAGCTGGCACGGGCACGGCAGCAGATCACATCCCTCGCCCGCGCCAACGTGCTTAATCGCATGCGCACCAAGACTGGCGAGCAACGACTCGCCGACCTCAGCGAGGCGGTTGCAAGCCGCCGCGCGGATCCGCACAGCGCCGCCGCGGCCTGGCTGGCCGATTCATGAAGCGGCCCGAGCCTACGCCCGACCCGGTGCAGCGACTGCAGATTCGCTTCGGCGCAGCCGGTCCATTGAAGTATGTCTCCCACCTCGATCTGATGCGCGTCTGGGAGCGAGTCTGCAAGCGGGCCGGCCTGCCGCTCGCGACGTCGCACGGCTTCTCTCCGCGTCCAAAGATCGCGCTGGCAGCGCCGCTCGCCGTCGGCGTCACCTCCGGGGCGGAACTGCTCGACGTGCTGCTGACCGAACGCGTGGATCTGACCTCGACGTTGCGTCGCCTGTCGGACGAATTGACTCCGGGTCTCAGCATCCATGAGATTCGTGAGTCGCCGCTCAAACAGTCCTCGCTGCAGTCGATGCTCAAGGCGGCCGAGTACGTCGTTGAGGTGCCCGACCCGCGCCCGATGGACAAGTGGCGAACGACGATAGACGCATTGCTGGCCCAAGACGAGATTCCCTGGAGCCACCGGCGGGGCAAAGAAACCAAGTCATACGACCTGCGCAAGATGGTGTTTGATCTCGACGTGGCTGGAACGCAGGACGGAGTCGCGACGCTGACAATGCGGCTGCGCAACGACGAGCAGGGCGCCGGACGCCCCGAACAGGTTGTGCGGGCGCTGGGCACGACGGCCGAACCGACGCGCATACATCGCACCGCCATCGAGCTCTCGTCCGAGCCGGTGCCGGCATGAACCGGATTCTGCTGGTTCGTCACGTGGAATCGGAAGCAAACCGCTCGGGCGTCGGTCTCGGCCGCGCTGATTCGCCGCCGACCGAACTGGGATTGCGGCAGCTCGAGGCCACAGTCCAGGCGCTGACCGACGAACCGGTCACGCGGGTGCTGACCAGCCCTCTGTCCCGGGCCCGACTGCTGGCGGACGGGATCGCCCGTTCCCACAATCTAGAGGCCGAGTCGTCTGAGGGACTGATCGAACTGGATGTCGGGGAACTGGAAGGGGTCGAGTGGCCGATCGTGCGCGAGCGGTTCGGCAAGTTCTTGCGTGACTGGCGAGGCGACGACTCTGTCCGAGTGCCTATGCCTGGTGGCGAATCGCTGCTGGACGTGCTCACTCGCGCACGGCCCGCGTTCGACGAACTCGTCAATGACTCAGCCGACGGCGCTGCGGTGATCGTCACTCACAACTTCGTCGTCAAGATGCTCGTCACTCACGCCCTCGACATGCCGCCTCGCGCGTGGCGGCGGATCGACACCGGCCTCTGCGGCATCACCGCGTTCCGGATCGTTGATGGCATGCCAGCCGTTGAACGTCTCAATGATCGGCATCACTTGCGCCATGTCTAGCCAACTCCGCTTCTGCGAGGTGTAGAGTGCCAACGGCGGCGGCGCGAGTCGCACGATATGAACAAACAGGACGGCATCCCGGCGGAAACTCCGGTTGAACATGTCCTGACAACCGACAACGTCTATCCGCTGCAGGCTGCGCGTCCCGGCCCCTTTCGTTGGGCGATACGTAGAGCCGCATTCGTAGCCTCCCTGCTGCTGGTCGGCTTCGTTGTGTACAGCGGAGTCGCTGGATTGGTTCAGGCCAATAGCCTCGACGATCGAATCCTTGAGACTCGGGCCGAGATTGTTCATCTTCGCCAGGACGCGGATCAACTCGCGGCACTGATCGCCTGGCTGGACTCCGACGCCTACATCGAACGGATTGCTCGCGAAGACCTTGGCATGGTGCGGCCCGGCGAAGAGGCCTTCGCTGTGCATGCGCCCGGTCGCGGGCAGCTCGAAGTGAACCGCTCCCCCTGGTGGGCAAACCTGCTCCCGCCAGGTGCCGAGTGACGTTCCAGGACTCACTGGGCCGCTGTCGTACCGTGAGGGTGTAGGTTCCCGTGTGAAGGGGAACCGGAACACCGGACGCGCGAGACGCCGCCGTGACCTTGCCAACAGATCGCCGCACTCGTGAAGTCGGACGCACCGTCTCAAGGGTTGTCGTCGACCACCTGGGGCAGGGATTCGGCCAACCGCTGGTCGTCGCGGTCTCGGGCGGCGCCGACTCCTCGGCGCTGTTGTGTCTGCTTGCCGACACGCAGTCGCGGCACGGATGGCGGATTCGGGCCGCGCACGTCGATCACGCGATCCAATCCTCGTTGGTCCGCGCCCGCTTTCGCGAGGCGGCTCGCAAGCTGGCGACGGCTGTCGAGGTGCCACTCGACATCAGCGAGGTCGACGCCAGAGCCGAGGCGGAGCGGTCGCAGGACGGACTTGAAGCTGCGGCTCGACGCGTGCGCTACGACGCGCTCGCTCGTGTCGCGCAGGAGCGCGGCGCGTCCGCCGTCGCCGTCGCGCACACGCTCGACGACCAGGCCGAAACGGTGCTCATGCACATCCTGCGAGGCTCGGGTCTCGACGGACTGAGCGGCATGGCCCCGCTGCGAGACATGGCCGACGGGTTGCGACTTGTCCGTCCGATGCTCGATGTGACGCGTGCCGAGACCGAAGCCGTCTGCCGGACCTATGCCTGGACTCCGGTCGAAGACCCATCCAATCTCGATCAGGACCACACCCGTAATCGCGTTCGCATGTCCTTGTTGCCGCTAATGCGCGAGTTCAATCCCAACGTCGCCGAACGCCTGGCCGGGCTCGCGGGCTCAGTCGCGGCCGACCGCGACCTGCTGGAGATGGTGGGTGGACAGGCGCTCAGCCAGTTGTGCGACGAACATGGAACGATAGCGCGGCGCAGCTTCCTCTCGCTCCCGGGGCAGCTCCAGGTACGTGTGATCCGGGCCTTTTGCCGAGAGCGGGGCGTGACGCTCAGCGCCGAGCGCACCGGGGCCGCGCTGCAAGTAATCCAACACGGGCACGGCGTGGTCGAGCTGCCCGAGGGTGGGCGACTCTCTGTGGCGAGGGGCACAATCGCCCTCGATCCGGGTTGTCCACCGGCGGAGACGTGAAGTTGACATCGCGTTTCGCATCGGTTTACGATGTGGGTCTGCGCAAAAGCAGGGCGCATATCGGCCAAGAGGCCGTGGCGCCAGGCGGACGGCAGGCCTTGACAATTGAAGAGCGGAAGTCCAGTGTGCTTGGGGAGCCCCCCCAAGTCCGGACTCGGAGCGGTCGCGCTTACGCCCTGTGCGGAAGAGCGTCCGATGACGATGTCCGAACAATCTCTACCTTTGCAGCCGGCTGAGACCGGCTGATCCAATGGAGAGTTTGATCCTGGCTCAGGATAAACGCTGGCGGCGTGCCTTATGCATGCAAGTCGAACGAAGCCCCTCGCTTCGGCGGGGGTGACTGAGTGGCAAACGGCTGAGTAACGCGTAGGTGATCTGTCCCGAGGAGGGGAACAACCCACGGAAACGCGGGCTAATGCCCCATACGCCCATCGGTTCGGACCGATGGGGAAATGTTCCGGCGCCTTGGGAGGAGCCTGCGTCCGATTAGCTGGTTGGTGAGGTAACGGCTCACCAAGGCAACGATCGGTAGCTGGTCTGAGAGGATGATCAGCCAGACTGGGACTGAGACACGGCCCAGACTCCTACGGGAGGCAGCAGCAAGGAATCTTGCGCAATGGGCGAAAGCCTGACGCAGCAACGCCGCGTGGGTGATGAAGGCCTTCGGGTTGTAAATCCCTTTTGTCGGGGAAGAACTTTGACGGTACCCGGCGAATAAGCCACGGCTAACTACGTGCCAGCAGCCGCGGTAAGACGTAGGTGGCGAGCGTTATCCGGATTTACTGGGCGTAAAGGGTACGTAGGCGGCGCCGTTAGTCTGCCGTGAAATCTCCCGGCTCAACCGGGAGCGGCCGGTGGAAACTGCGGCGCTCGAGGGGCGTAGAGGCAAGCGGAATTCCCGGAGTAGTGGTGGAATGCGTAGATACCGGGAGGAACACCAGTGGCGCAAGCGGCTTGCCAGGCGCATCCTGACGCTGAGGTACGAAAGCGTGGGTAGCGAACCGGATTAGATACCCGGGTAGTCCACGCCGTAAACGATGGATGCTAGTCGTGGGGGGTATCGACCCCCTCTGTGACGCAGCTAACGCAATAAGCATCCCGCCTGGGGAGTACGGCCGCAAGGCTAAAACTCAAAGGAATTGACGGGGGCCCGCACAAGCAGCGGAGCGTGTGGTTTAATTCGATGCAAAGCGAAGAACCTTACCAGGGCTTGACATGTCGGTGGTACCCTGGCCGAAAGGCCGGGGGACCCTTCGGGGAGCCGTCACAGATGCTGCATGGCTGTCGTCAGCTCGTGCCGTGAGGTGTTGGGTTAAGTCCCGCAACGAGCGCAACCCTCGTCGTTAGTTGTATTTCTCTAGCGAGACCGCTGCGTACAACGCAGAGGAAGGTGGGGACGATGTCAAGTCAGCGTGGCCCTTACGCCCAGGGCGACACACACGCTACAATGGCCGGTACAACGGGCAGCCACATCGCGAGATGGAGCGAATCCCTCAAAACCGGTCCCAGTTCGGATAGCAGGCTGAAACTCGCCTGCTTGAAGCCGGAGTTGCTAGTAACCGCAGGTCAGCCATACTGCGGTGAATACGTTCTCGGGCCTTGTACACACCGCCCGTCACGTCATGGGAGTGAGTAACACTTGAAGTCGGTGCGCGAACCTTCGGGACGCAGCCGCCGAAAGTGGGACTCGCGACTGGGACGAAGTCGTAACAAGGTAGCCGTAGCGGAAGCTGCGGCTGGATCACCTCCTTTCTAGGGAGAACTCCCCGCACTTCGTGCGGGGTATGCCGACCGGCGATCCCATCGCCGGCCGAGCTCCCAGGTCGATCCGCCAGTCCCCGATCTACTCGGGGGCGCCTCAAGGCCAAGACCCCTAACCCGGGTGGCGGCCGCGAGGTCAACGGCGTGTCCGGCTCCTCAAATGCATTGGCTTCCGCTCTTCAACGGTTAAGGCCGCCGCCCGCCTTCCCGCGGGCGCGCACCCGCCGATAGCCATCCCGGGCCATTAGCTCAGCAGGTTAGAGCGCAGTCCTGATAAGACTGAGGTCCCTGGTTCGAGTCCAGGATGGCCCACCAACACGTACCGATTTGCGAACTCCGCTCTCCAGCCCCACCTCAGCCCGGTCTGAGCACCCGATCGGGCTGTCCTCGGGCATGGGGATCGTGTAGCGGATTAGGGCCCGGCCGGGCCGAACCTCGATGCCCTGGATGAACGTGCGGAGGAAAGCGCGGGTCTCGGTCAGCTCGCTGGTCGCGAGGAACTCGCCCATCTCCACGGCGAAGGCGGCGACCAGCTCGGCCGAGTCGAGCAGCTCGCGCCGCTCGGCCAGCATCCGCCTCGACTCATCCACCGCCTGTTCAA
>VXQT01000037.1 GCA_009838915.1 Chloroflexota bacterium | reverse complement strand
CCCCTGTCCCAGTTCCCGCCCCACGCTAGACCTCCTCCCCATCTCCCCCCGCGAAGCGGGGGGAGATGTCACGTAGTGACAGAGGGGGGCTCCCTGCGCTCGGCAGAATACGCTTCAACCATGACCACACAACGCCGCGCCAAGATCGTCGCCACGCTGGGACCGGCATCCAACGCTCCCGACATAGTGCTCGAACTCGTACGCGCCGGTCTCGACGTCGCGCGAATCAACTTCTCGCACGGCGACGAAGCCTCGTGGTTGACGGCGGTTGAGTCAGTCAGGCGGGCGCAGCGTGAGACGGGTAAACCGATTGCGATCATGGGCGACCTGCAAGGCCCAAAGATCCGCATCGGCTCGCTGGCCGAGCCCACCGAGATCGCGCGCGGTGAGCCTGTCGACATCGTCACCGGCATGGACGAAGTCAGCCAGCCGCTCGACCGCGAGCAGCTGACGCTGAGCTGCTCCTACGCCGCGCTGACCGACGAGGTCGACATCGGCGATCGCATCTACTTGCGCGACGGCGAACTCGATCTGCGCGTCGAGGCGATCAAAGGACCAAGGATTGAAACAACCGTGCGCGGCGGCGGCCTGCTGACGCCTCGCGCCGGCCTGCACGCCCGAGGCGGCGGCAAGCAACTCCCGGCCCTGACCGACCAGGACCGCTCCCACGTCCACTTCGCCGTTGAGCACGGATTCGACTTCCTCGCCCTGTCCTTCGTCCGCAGCGCCTTCGACCTCGCCGAGGCGGAGAGCGCTGTCCATGCCGCCGGGGGCGAAATCCCTCTGATCGCCAAGATCGAGACGGTCTCCGCCATCGAAGACCTCTCTGCCGTGATCGCCGCCTCGGACGGCGCGATGGTCGCCCGCGGCGATCTGGGCGTCGAAGTCGGGCCGGCCGAGGTGCCCATCGCCCAGCGCCGGATCATCACCGCAGCCGGACGCGCGATGATCCCCGTGATCATCGCCACGCAGATGCTGGAGTCGATGACGACCCGCCAGCGGCCGACTCGAGCGGAGGCTTCCGATGTCGCCAACGCGGTCTGGGACGGGGCCGACGCGCTGATGCTCTCGGGCGAGACGGCCGTGGGCCGGCACCCGGTCGACGTCGTCGCCATGATGGACAGCATCATCCGCACCGCCGAGCAGAGCGACCCGCAGCGGGCCGCGCGATCGGTCGAGTTGAGCAGCGACACGGCGCGGACGATCAGCCAGGCGGTCGCCACGGCCGTCGAGCAGCACCCGCAGGCCAAGGCCGTGATCGTGTTTACCGTCTCCGGCCGCTCAGGGCGCCTGCTGTCGCAGGTACGCCTGCCGGTACCCACAGTCGTGCTGGCGCCCTCGGAGCCGATCCTGCAGCGCATGGCCCTGAGCTGGGGCGTGGACCCCCGCTACTGCGATCCCCCCTCGACGGTCGAGCGCATGCTCGAAGATGTCGAACACGCCGCGATCACGGAGCTAGGCCTGTCGGAAGGCGACTCCGTGGTTGTCACCGGTGGGATTCCGCTTGGTCGGGGCGAACCCACCAACTTCCTCAAGCTGCACAAGGTGCCGCCGCAGATATCCTGAACGCAAAGCCGACTGGGGGACCACATGACTGATCGGACGCCGGAACTCGACGTACAGATCGGCGACGCATGCGAGATCGATCCGGCCGCCGGACCAATTGCGGCGAGCGACAACATCGGCGAGGGCGACCGCGACGTCCTGCTCTACGTCAACGCCTGGTGCGGCGACTGCCGGCGTGCGATCAGATTCCTCGACGAGTTCGAGATTCCGTATCGCACCATCGACCTCGACGAGCATCCCGAGGCGGCCGAGATCGTCATGGCGCTCAATCGCGGCAGTCGCTCGGTGCCCACGATCCTGGTCGACGGTGACCATGTCGCCACTGAGCCGAGCCGAGCCGAACTGGCCGGCATCTTCGGCGTGGAAGACGCGTCCTCGTCCGGGGGCGTGCTTGGCCGTTTCCGGCGCGTCTAGTCCGTGTCCTCGATCACATGCACGTCGGCCGGCGAGATTCGTGTAATCACTTCATCGCCGACCGACAGGCTCAGCTCGTCCCAGCCCGTCAGGGGAGTGTCCGCGATCAAGCGGAGCCGCGCGCTCGCCAGCTCGCTGCGAATCACGGGGCCGCGCGGCCTCACCGCCCGCACCGTCGCGCGGATCTGGTTGGCCGATCCGTCGTCTTCGCGGGTGAGGACGATCCGCTCGGGCCGCACGCAGAGCAGCGCCGGCGCACCCAGCGCAACCGCCTTCGCGGTCGAGGCCAGCCGCACGCCGCCAGCCTGGTAGACGCCCGACTCCGAGCGACGGCCCTCCCAGATGTTCTCCGTCCCCACGAACTCCGCCACTGCCCGGTCCACAGGTCGGTCGAAGACCTCTGACGGTGGACCGGACTGCCGTAGGCCGCCGCCGATTAACAGCGCGGCATGGTCGCCGAGGCGCAACGCCTCGTCGCGATCGTGCGTCACCAGCACAGTGGTCGGCCGTGCCTCCGAGACGATTTCGGCGAAGTCCCCGATCAACCCCTCGCGGGTCGGCGCGTCGACGCCGGAGAACGGCTCATCGAGCAGCAGCACTTCCGGTTGAGAGGCGAACGCGCGGGCCAGGCTGACCCGCTGCGCCTCGCCGCCCGAGAGCTGCCTGGCGTGACGCCGGGCCAGTGCGGCAATGCCGAAGCGCTCCAACCAGTGCTCCGCGAGTTCTCGCCGCCGCCGCCGATCCACTCCGCGCAGACGCAGCGGAAGCTCGACGTTGGCCTGCACCGACATGCTCAGCAGCAGCGGCTCCTGGAATGCGGCCGACATTCGACGTCTCGTCTTCACCGGGTCTGCATCCATCGCTTCGCCGTCGAGCGTCAGCGTGCCGCGGGCCGGATGCAGCACAAGTTGCAGCGCGCCCAACAGCGTCGACTTGCCCGACCCGTTGGGTCCGATCATCACCGTGACCAGGCCGCGGGGAATGTCGAGTGACTCAATCTCGAGCACGCTGACGCCGCCGCGCTGAACGACCAGGTCGCGGATCTCGATGTGAGCCTCGACGCGGTCCGTCATGTGACGAACCGTCGTTGCTGCACGGCGGTCAGCACAAGGTTGACGATGAAGGCAAGCACGACCAGCACGAGCGACAGCGCGATCGCGACCTCGAAGTTGCCGCGTCCGGTTTCCAGCACGGTCGCCGTAGTCAGGACGCGCGTCTCGCCGGCGAGGTTGCCGCCGACCTGCATCGATGCGCCGACCTCGGAAATGGCCGCGCCGAAGCCGGCCATGACGGCGGCGAGCAATCCCAGCCGCGTCTCGCGGATCAGCAGCCAGAGTACTTGCCAGCGGTTGGCGCCCATCGCCCACATCTGGCCGATCAACCTGGGATTGACCGACTGGATCGAGGCGAGCGAGAAGCCGACCACCAGGGGCAGGCTGAGCAGGAACTGCGCGACAACCATGGCGGTCGGCGTGTAGATCAGGTTGAGGTCGCCCAGCGGTCCCGTGCGCCAGAGGATCAGGGCGACAAGCAACCCGACGACGACCGGCGGCATACCCATGCCGGTGTTGACGGCGGCGACGATCAATCCGCGCCCGAGGAATCGCCGCAGCGCGAGTACCGCGCCGAGCGGAATACCAATCGCCAACGCCAGCGCGGTCGCGGCAGCCGAGATGGCCAGCGTGCGAAGAGTGATCTCAATGATCTCGCCGTCGCCCGACCACCAGAGCCGCGCCGCTTCGCGGATGCCGTCCCAGATCAAGTCCATGCGGCGATCTTAACTGCGGTCACCCGTGCAGCTCGCTCAGTCGGTCCCACCGCGGGCGGCGATGGCCTGTTCGGTCTCGTGCGCGGCAGGGATGAATAGCGGCTGACCGTATACCTCGCGCAGGTACTCGCCAATCATCGCCTGGATGTCGTCTCGAATCAGGAAGTCCGCGAATTGCTGCGACGCCACGGTATTGATCCGCCCTTTGTCGCCGTTGACCAACATCACGCTGTAGAAGTTGAGCAACAGCGGATCGCCTTCGACCAGGGTCAGCAGGTCCGGAATGTCCGCCGACAGCGACAGGTAGGTGCCTCGGTCGGTCAGCGCGTACGCCGCGCGCTGGTTGGCGACCGTGAGCGTGGCGGACATGCCCTGTCCGACTTCGATGTACCAGTCGTCCGCCTCAACCAAGGGCGAGACTCCCGTTTCGGACCACAGCGATAGCTCCTTCTTGTGGGTTCCGCTGTCGTCGCCTCTCGAGGCGAACGTTGCGCCGGAGGCGGCGATTCTCGCGAGCGCGGTGGAAACGTCGGATGTACCACCGACGCTGGCAGGATCGTCGGGCGGACCGACAATAACGAAGTCGTTGTAGGCGACGAGGGCTCGTCCGGTCACGTCTCCGGCCTCGACCAGGACCCGCTCGGCGTCGGGCGCGTGGGTGAGCAGGACGTCGGCGTTGCCGTCGGCGCCCATGCGCAGGGCGGCTCCCGTGCCAACCGCGATGATCTTGACGCTGACCTCCGCCTCGTCTTCGAAGATCGGAACGAGCTGGTCGAGCAGCCCGGAGTCGTTGAGCGAGGTGGTCGTGGCGAGAATCAGCTCGTCCTCGCTGAAACCAGGGTCAGAGCCGCAGGCAGTGGCGACGACGGCGGCGGCGAGCAGGGTCAGCGCGAACCAGCCCAGCAGCGGTGCTCGGCTCATCATTCCTCCCGAGTGACCTGTGACGCGCTACTCGCCGGAGGTGATCATCCCAGCTCCGACGGTGGCTGAGGTCGCCTCGTCGATCAAGATGAAGGCGCCGGTTTCCCGGGACTCAGCGTATGGGTCGACTGACAAAGGCGCCATGAGCCGCAGACGGACACGCCCAATCTCGTTGAGCGAGAGCTGCGATGCAGTGAGGTCGTATTCAAGGCTGTTCACATCGAGTCGTGCGCCGACCTCGTCAACCAGCGCGCGCGTCGTCTGCGTGGCGTGCTTGACCACGAGCCGGTCGCGTTCGCGCAGCGGCGCGCGTTCGCTCATCCAACAGATGTGGGCGTCGACCGTGGACGCGGCAACAGGCGGATGTTGGGCGGAGACAATCATCGAACCGCGTCGCACGTCGAGGTCGTCGGCCAGCCGGACAGTGACCGCCATCGGCGGCGTCGCCTCGTGGAGCTGATCCTCGTAGCGTTCGATTGCGGCGACGGTCGTTTCCGCACCTGAGGGCATGACGGCCACACGGTCGCCGACGCGCAACACGCCCGACGCCATCGTGCCGGCGTAGCCGCGATAGTCGTGAAACTCGTCGCGCAGCGGTCTAATCACGTACTGGACGGGGAATCGCGCGGCGTGATGTTGGGGGGGGTCGGAGGCTTCGAGCATCTCCAGCAGCTCCAGCAGCGGAGGACCGTCGTACCAGGGCATCCGCGACGACGGCTCGACTACCCAGTCGCCGAGCTTGGCCGAGATCGGAATGGCGCGGACATCGTCAATGTCCATGCGCGAGGCGAACGCCGTCAGTTCCTCAGCAATCCGCTCGAAGACGGCACGATCCCAGTCGACCAGGTCCATCTTGTTGACGCAGAGCACGAAGTGGCGAATGCCGAGCAGGCTGGAGAGGTACGCGTGGCGGCGGGTCTGCTCGACGACGCCCTTGCGCGCGTCGACGAGCAAGAGCGCGGCGTCAGCGGTGGACGCGCCGGTGACCATGTTGCGCGTGTACTGCACGTGACCCGGCGTGTCGGCGAGGATGAACTTGCGCCTGGGCGTAGCGAAGTAGCGATAGGCGACGTCGATCGTGATGCCCTGTTCGCGCTCGGAGCGCAACCCGTCGGTCAGGTAAGCCAGGTTGACGTCGTCCTCGCCGCGCGTGCGCGAGGTGCGCTCGATCGCCTCCATCTGGTCGATGAACGTCTGCTTGGAGTCGTAGAGCAAGCGGCCAATCAAGGTCGACTTGCCGTCGTCGACCGAGCCGGCGGTGGCGAGCCGCAGCAGCGAACGATGGTCCGGGCCGAGGATGTCCACATCGGCATCGTGCGTTGCGGTGGTCATCAGAAGTAGCCCTCCCGCTTGCGATCCTCCATGGCGGCCTCGGAGAAGCGGTCGTCGGCGCGGGTTTCGCCGCGCTCCGTGATCCGCGTCGCCGCGATTTCGGAGACGACCTGCTCCAGTGTTTCGGCCTCGGACAGGACGCCGGCGGTGCAGGTCATGTCGCCGACGGTGCGGAAGCGGACCCGCGCCTCGAACGGGTCCTCGTCGGGCAGTCTGGGGACGAACTCGGACGTGGGAAAGAGCATGCCATCGCGCTCGAACATCTCGCGGTCGTGGGCGAAGTAAATCGAGGGGATTTCAAGCTGCTCGCGCTTGATGTACTGCCAGATGTCGAGCTCAGTCCAGTTGGACAGCGGGAAAGCGCGGATGTGCTCGCCGCGGCTCAGGCGTCCGTTGTAGAGGTTCCAGAGTTCGGGCCGCTGGTTGGAGGGATCCCACTGACCGAAGGCGTCGCGGAACGAGAAGATGCGCTCCTTGGCGCGCGCCTTCTCTTCATCCCGCCGCGCGCCGCCGAAGAGGGCGTCAAAGTCGTGCTCGGCGATTGCGTCAAGCAAGGTGACGGTCTGCAGCCGGTTGCGGGAAGCTCGCGGTCCGATCTCCTCGACCACGCGGCCCCGATCAATCGATTCCTGGACCGAAGCCACGATCAGTTCGACGCCGAGTTCGGCGGCGCGGCGGTCGCGGAACTCGATCGCCTCGGGAAAGTTGTGTCCGGTGTCGACGTGCATGACCGGAAAGGGGATGCGTGCGGGCCAGAAGGCCTTCTCGGCCAGCCGCAGCATGACGATCGAGTCCTTGCCGCCGGAGAACAGCAGGCAGGGCCGCTCGCACTCGGCCGCGACCTCGCGGATGATATGGATGGCTTCCGCCTCCAGCCAGGCCAGCGTGTCCAGCTCCGTAGCTCTCCCTCCGTTCACGGGGGGAGATGTCACGGAGTGACAGAGTGGGGCATCCGCCGTGGTCATGACTTCCTCTTGCTTCAATCCACACTATTACGACAATCTTGGTAAACATTACTTGAGCACTCACGTATGGAATACTGGGTAGCCTGCATTGGAGTGCCGCGAGATACAGAAGTCGCGAGATACAAATGAGGAGATGCACAACATGACCACGCAGACAGTGGGCCGAGTTGGCCAGCTCTGGAGATTCCCGGTCAAGTCCATGGCCGGCGAGCAGGTGTCGCAGGTGCAGATTGACGACAACGGCGTCGCTGGCGACCGAGGTTGGGCAGTGCGCGAGGCAGGAGATACGCGGTCAGCCAAGCAGATGCCGCGCTTGCTGCAGTTCGCGGCGCGCTACCTGGAGGAGCCGAACCTCGATCGACGCTCGCCTGTGGTCGAACTGACGCTGCCGGACAACGAATCGCTGACCAGCGCCGACGAGGACGTGCATCGGCGTCTCTCCGAAGTGCTGGGGCGCGGTGTAGTGCTCACCTCGGTGCGTCCGGCCGACGATCTCGACCACTACCGCCGCCGTCCGCCCGATCCGAACGCCGAACCTGCGCCCGGCTTCCACGAAGTGATGGGCATGGAAGAGGGCGATCCGATGCCCGACTTCGGCGCGATCGAGATGGACGTGCTGCAGCAGTACTCGTCGCCGCCGGGCACGTACTTCGACTGCTTCCCGATTCACATCATGACCACGGCGTCGCTGAATGAGCTGGCCACGCTGGGCGGAGGCGAGGATGTCGACGTGCGTCGATTCCGACCTAACGTGTTGATCGACACGGGCGACGCGCATGGCTTGCTGGAGGTCGACTGGACCGGCAAGCAACTACGCATGGGTGGAGTGACCATCGAGCTGATGTCGACAGCGGTGCGTTGCTCGATGCCGGCGCACGCGCAGCGGGAGTTCGGAGCCAGCCGCGCCGTCGGTCGGACGCTGATCGAACACACCAAGCAGCACTTGGGCAGCTACTGCAACGTAGTCGAGGGCGGCACGGTCAACGTGGGGGATGAGGTTGTGTTGATCGGCTAGGGCAATCGCTCGGTTCGGAAGTGATGCGACGCGAATGCCGTGCCTTCGCCGATCTGAATCATCGCCCGCTCGTGGATCAGCTCGTTCGACGTGCCCTCGTTCAGGCCCCGGGTGAACGTGGCGTCGGAGAGCGGCCACTTCAAGCCGACCGTGGTGATTCCCGTGACTTGCTCGCTGACGGCAGTGATGCTGACATAATCTCCGATGTGACCATGGAAGTGGGTCTGCGCGACGCCGTCGCCGTTGAGCACGGTCAGCGCCGTCCAGCCGTCAACGGACCAGGTGGGAATCTGCTGCAGACTCGGATGCGTGAGCAAGTAGAGGTTGGCGACCGCGTGGTCGTAGCGGGGGCCGCCGAACAGACCGACGATGATGATGCTCGTCGCGCCTCGCCTGAGCGCATGCTCAATTGCGACATCGCCGTCGGTGCGTTGTTCGGGGGCGGGATGCGGCTCGAACTCGACGCCGACCGATTTGAGGTGGAAGAGTTCGTCGCCCTGCAGGGAGTCAAGGTCGCCGATCACGACGTGCGGCAAGACGCCCAGCTGTCGCAGCCGATTCGCGCCGCTGTCGGCGGCGACGATCAGCCCCGCTCTGTTGAGGGCGCTGCGCACGAGCGGCGAGTCGTGAACTTCACCGGCCAGGGCGACGACGGTTTGCATGCTCTCACCCTAGCCCCCTCGGTGAGGAAACCAGGGCTCGTTCGTTCCACTCGCGCGGAGCCCCCCTCTGCCTTCGGCATCTCCCCCCGCGGAGCGGGGGGACAGGGAACCAAGGGAAGGAGTAGTGCCTAGTCCGCGACCGGTTCGGCCTCGGCGTCGGCCTCCGAGGGGGCTTCGGCGCCATTACTCGACGCGCCGTTGTCGGCCACCTGTTGGAACTCCGGCGGAAGCTCCTTGCCGGCGTCCTGGAAGGCCTTGGCCATCGCCTTGGCACCGGCGCCGAAGATGTCCAACTGCCGGTCCTCGACAAAGTCTCGCGAGGCGACCAGGCGATCGAGCTGACCCTGGTACCTCGGCGCGACGTAGCGCATGAGCAACTCGAAGCTGCGTTTGGTCGCTTCGGTCGAGGCCCACTCGTGATGCATGCCCAGCAACCCGCCGATCCCGCCGGAGCGCTCGTGCAGCGCTTCGATCTGATCGATCGCGTCCTCGGGCGATCCGACGATCACCATGTTCTTGTCGATTGCCTCTTCGATCGTGTCGGCCATCTGCAGCGCGATCCCGCCGCGCCGACCCGGATCGCGCACATCGCCGACATAGGCGCGCTTGAGGAATCCGGCGCGCACGTCATCGATCGCCTGCGCGCGCGATTCGGCGATGTGGATCGCGGTGACCACGCGCCAGGTCTTGCGCGAGACCTCGTGGCCGTTCTCTGCCGCCGCTTCCTCGTACCACTCCCAGACGTTCTGCATCCGGTCGGAGTCTGCGCCCGCGACCGAGAGCAGGCTCGCCCCGTGTGATCCCGCGAGCTGCGGTCCCGATGGCGTCACGATTACGGCCACGGCCAGTTCCGGATGCGGGTCCGAGTACCAGGCCATCTGCAGCCGAGCCTCGGTCAATGAGAACCAGTCGGTCTCCATCGTCACCGGCTCGTCGCTGCGGGCCAGCTTCACGATCGCCTCGAACGCCTCCGCCATCCGTTGCCGCTGCGTGGTCGGCTCGATGCCCATCTGCACCGCGTCCGAGGTCAGCGCGCCGGGACCGACGCCCAGCATCACCCGACCGCGAGTCATGTGGTCGAGCTGCAGCAGGTCGTCGGCGATCATCAACGGGTTGTGATACGGCAGCGAAACCACGCCCGTGCCCAGCTTGATGTGCTTGGTCCGCTCTGCCAGCGCGGCAATGAAGATCATCGGATTCGAGATGATCTCGCGTGCGAACGAGTGATGCTCGCCGATCCACGCCTCGTCATAGCCGAGGTCGTCCAGATGCTCGATCAACTCCACGTCGCGCTGCAACGCCAGCGTCGGGTGCTCGCCGACATGGTGGAAGGGGGCCAGGAAGAGCCCGAATTTCATGCGCTTGGGTCGCCAGGACATAGTCACGCCGTCCGTTCATTGAGTCCGAAAGGTCCTACGCACTGAGAATAGCGCCGCCGCGATCCTCTCTCCCCCCGCGAAGCGGGGGGAGATGCCAAAGGCAGAGGGGGGCACTCCGCGCACGGAGACCCCCTTCAGTCGCTACGCGACAGCTTCCCCCAGGGGGTGAAGCGGGGAAGGCGCTACGCGACAGCTTCCCCCAAAGGGGCAGCGAGGAAGCTAGTTCGACCCCGCCAGCACCGGCGCCGGCGACGCAACATGCTGCGCGCCGACCGGCTTCGGCGACCAGTGGTCCTCGTAGTCGTCCCAGATGTGCTTGACGCGCGGCATCACCTGCTCGGCGAAGAGCTTGGTCGAGGCGCGGCACTTGTCGTCGGGCATGTCGCCGACGTGCAGCAGGCAGACCAGGTGGCCGACCTGCAGCTTCGTCGCCAGCGCCTCGATCTGTTCCGTGACCGAATCCGGCGAGCCGGCCACGATGTAGCCCTCGCGCACCCAGTCGTCCCAGGACAGCGTGTGGGCCACGCCCAGACCCTGCGCGCCGCCGGCCCGCAGACCGGCGCGGATTGTGTTCTCGGTGCGGTAGCCAGGCGCGTCGGCGAAGCCGGGATAGACATGCAGGCACTTGTCGAAGAAGTACTGCATGTGCTCGGTGTACATCTGCTCGGCCTGATCGTCAGTCTCGGCGACCACGATCTGCTGCGCGAACGCGCCCTGGAACGGATTGAAGTCGACGCCCAGCTCGCCCAGCCGGTTCCAGAAGCCCTGCATCAGCGCCTCGCCGCGGACGTAGCCGTTGAACGACAGGTACGAGTAGTTGTAGCCCATCTCGGCGCAGAAATCCCAGGTCTCAACCGAGCCGCCGCCGGGAATCCAGATGGGCGGCGGCTGCTGAATCGGGCGCGGCCAGAGGTTGACGTAGCGAATCTTGTTGTACTCGCCGTTCCAGGAGAAGACCTCCGGGTCCTCCCAGGCGCGGCGGATCAGGTCGTGATTCTCGCGGTACTTGTCGCGCAGCGTGGCCGGGTTGGAGCCGAAGCAGAAATTGTCGTCCATCGACGTGCCGACCGGGAATCCGGCCACCAGGCGGCCGCCCGACATCACGTCGAGCATCGCCATCTCCTCCGCCACGCGGGTCGGCGGGTTGTACAGCGCGATCGACTGACCCAGCAGCAGCAGCGTCACGTCCTTGGTCCGCCGAGCCAGCGAGGCGGCCATGATCTGCGGCGAGGGCATCATCCCGTAGGCGTTCTGGTGATGCTCGTTGACGCCAATCCCGTCGTAGCCCAGCGAGGCCGCGTACTCGAGCTGGTCGAGGTACTCGTTGTACACCCGGTGCCCCTCGACCGGGTCGTAGAGCCGCGAATCGACATCGACCCAGACGGAGCGGTTGGTCTCGCGGAAATCCTCCGGCAGGTGAGGCCAGGGCATCAGGTTGAACCAGTGAAACTTCATCGAAATCTCCTTGCGTCGGAGGCAGTCGCGGGTATCGAAGTCAGTGTAGAGGGTCATGGATCACGTCCCGACGCGCCCGGCACCCTGATACGATGCGCAACAGGAGACGAAGACGAGATGACGACCATCCACCCGGCGCGGAAAGTTGAACTGGGACCGTCGCGAACGCCCACGGCAGCCGAACAGGCTGACTACGAGGCACGCGAGCGCAACCACAGCTTTTTCCTTGACAACCAATGGGAGCTGTTCGACCGACACCCGCGTCACTGGCTCCTCATCTATGGCGAACAAACAGTTGAGGCGTTTGAAGACCCGCTGGAGTGCATCGACCGACGTGACGCATTGGACGAAGATGACCGGGCTACGGTCTGGATCGGGCATCCTCCACGGTCGGGAATCTGGATTCTGTGACGCGCAGAGTCACGGGTCACTTCATCGAGGCCGTGGCAGGGGATGGGTCGCCCCACTCGTTGACGCCGTTCGTCTTGGTTCGCTTCGGCCTCGGACGGTTGGATCCCGCCATAGCCATGTTGGTCGACACCGGCGCTGACACGACCGCGCTGGGCCCGCGCGATGCGCTGGCTCTGTTAGGCCGCAGCTATCTCGACGTGGATTTCGATCGCGGCCCTGGCGCGATCAAGGTGCGAGGCTATGGCGGCAGTGACGGCTCTGCGTTGGTCAGCCCGATGGAGTTATGGTTGCGCGACACGGACGAAATTGACTTCCCAGTCTTGTTGAATGTGGCGATCACTAAACCATCGCCCGCACAACCGGGAGATCACGGCAACTGGCAGCTGCCCTCCCTCCTCGGCCGAGACATCCTCAGCCACTTCGACCTCGCCCTCTCCTACAACCCACCCTCGGTGTCGCTGATCGAAGTCGCCACCGTCTGACTGCCCTCATCGGCCGAAGGCGTCTAAGCGGTGAACCGCGGTGACCTGCGTGACCTCGAAGTTGGCGTTCGCGTAAGGCTCGGCGCCGTGTCAGGTGTTGACCTGGTAGTTCGTTGGTGTGACTACCTTGTGATTTCATCTCCGGTCGTATCATCACTACAGATCTCTCACGGGGACCCCGATCCGAGGATTCATGCGGACGTTGCTGTACACGGTCGTCGCTCTGTTTGTGCTGGCCCTGTATGGCTGCGGCGATGGCGTGGAGCAGCCGACGGTGTTGGAGACGCGGAGCTGCGACGGAAGTCACGTGGCAGCCGAAAGAGAGCCAGAGGACGAAGCAGTGACGGCGTCCGATGACGAAGGCGCGGAGTCCGAACTCGCCGAGGACTGGGAGGAGCGGCTGGTTCTGCTCGCCCCGGCGCAAGAGGCGATGAAGGGCTGGTTCTCGCGCCTGGAAACGCTAACGCTGGAAGCCAGGCTGGTCGCCGACTGGGAGGGACGCTGCATCGAGCTGGCGGTGAGCTCGACGATTCGGCTCGACCCGCTGGTTGCGCTCAGCGTGGGCGACTATTCGCCGTGGTTCGAGCTCGAGACTGGTTTGCCGCTGGCGGAGTCGGACCATGGAGTGGTGATGCAGGACTACCTCTACGAGGGGCGGGTCTACAGCACGTTGACCGGGCTAGATGGCTGGGGTGGCTCCCGCTGGCACTATCCGCTCGACTACGACGACGGGGCGATTCAGCAGTGGTTCGGTGTCGAGCCAAGCGAACTCGCTTCCTACGGCGGCGACGGCGATGAACTGAACTGCGTACTGGCTGACAGCGGCGAAATCGCTGAGGATCGGCACGAGGGCGAGGACGTGTGGGTCGTCACCTGCGCGAGCACGATTGAGTCGCTGCTGCCTTTCGAAGGGGACATTCCCGACTCCTACGACGAAGCGTTGTCGCGTGTGTTGCGGATCGTGATCAGCCGAGAAAGCGGCGCGCCGCTGGTCAGCGAGTACTACGTGGCTTCCCGGGGTCGTGAAAGCCGCCGCAACTGGACCTCACGCCGCATCGCGCTGACGAGCTGGAACGAGCCGATCGAACTGCCCCCGCCGGAGCCGCTGCTGGAAGGTGGCGAGTTTGGAGAGCTGCTGCAGCAGTTCAGAGACCGCGCCGCCGCCCCCGAGCGGCTGCTCGACCTGGCCAAGCGCTGGAAGGCCGAGCGCAAGGGCCAATCCTGGACACTCGAGATTCAACTTGAGTCTGACGCCTCTGACGGGGAACACAGAACGCGGCTGAGGGAATCGCGGTCGGCGGAGGCGATGGAGCGCACCTTGATGGAGCGGGAGCCCGACGGGGACGGCGGGCACGTCTGGACAACGGGCACTCGCCTGCTCTGGAATCGCGACGGCTTCCAGGTCAGTGAGGCTGACGTGGACGGAGAGCCGGCCTGGCGGTCCTCAATGCCAGACGAACACGGATTCGGCAGCACGACGCTTGAGGCGCTTCTGGCTGAGCGCGACTGGCTCGATCTCGACCTGTTCAGTGACCTACTCAAGTTGTCGGAACCAGAGGTGACACTCCCGGACGATGGAGAGACCGACTATCTGGTGATGGTCGATAGCGGTGCTCTAGGCCCCAGTGACGCCAACTTCGATCAGATTGCCTCAATGATTGGACGCGCCTACTCCGAACTGCGGATTGGCGACATTGAAGTCCTGCGGATTGAGTCGTTCGGCATGTCAATCAGGCTGGACGCCGGGCGTCGACAACTGACGAGCCACGGTGCCGGCGGGGTGGTCGCCACCGATACCGGCACGTTCGGCCTGTGGTTCTGGATCAGCCTCGACGAGGATGAGGACTAATAGACTGTCCAGTCCGAGCGGCGACTGTTCCATGTCGATCTCTTCGCGCTCGGCAAGCCCGGTTTCGATTAGGAAGTCGCGGACGGCCGCACGAATGTCGGCCTCGGCCACGCCGGCCTGGTTGTGTCGGTTGAGGATGTACTGAGCGAACTCGTTGCGGAGTTCCGGCGTCGGCATGCCTGCATCGTACGCCCACCCCGCCAATCGCCAGACATCGCACATCAGTTCGTGTACTCTTGGCAATACGCGACGAAACTCCCCCTGCGAAGGCAGCGGGCCTGCACCAGGAGAATGGCTGAACAAACCTGAGAAAAGCTGAACGCGCGCCACCACGATCTCCAGCCATGCGCTGAGCATCGTGTTTTTTTCTCCCCGAAAGAAAAAGTGCGCTGAAAACCTGAAACTCCGACCACGGAGGATTGCCACCCCCTCATACACTGACCCCATGAGCTCCCGCGAGGCGACCTGCTATCGGCATACCGACACCTGGGCGGGCGTGCTCTGCCAGCGCTGCAACCGACCGATCTGCACCGGCTGCATGGTCCAGGCGCCGGTCGGGTTTCAGTGCCCCGAGTGCGTGGCCGAGGGCCGCAAGCGGACGCGCGAGTGGTCGACGGCGTCGCCGCATCGGGTGACCAACGCGCTCGCGATCCTCAACGCGGTCGTCTGGGTCGTCGTCTCGCTCTACACCGGGTCGCTCTCGCTCTGGGGCGGCGGGATCACCGAGATTCACCGCGACTTCGCCCTGCACGGCGCGTTCGTCTACGACGGCGAGTGGTGGCGGCTGGTCACCTCGGCCTTCCTCCACTACGGCCTGCTGCACATGGCGATGAACGTCTTCATCCTCGTGCTGCTGGGTCGGATGCTGGAGCCGGCGATCGGCGGCTGGCGGATGCTGCTGCTCTACGGCGTCTCGCTGACCGGCGGCGCGCTGGGCGCGCTGATGGTCGAGCCCAACGCCTACACCGCCGGCGCGTCGGGCGCGGTCTTCGGCCTGGCCGGCGCGGTCGTAATCGCCGAGCGAGCCTCGGGCCGCCGCTGGCAGGACTCCGGCATCCTCGCCTTCCTCGTGATCAACATCATCTTCTCGCTGCTCATCCCCCGCGTCAGCATCGGCGGACACCTGGGCGGCATGATCGTCGGCGCCATCGCCGCCGGAATCCTCTGGAGCTTCCCCAACTGGTCGGGCTTCATCCAGACGGCCACGAAAATCAAGCTCCTCCGCCCGCTGCCCGAGCTCTCGGTGCTCGCCCTGGGAGTCCTCTGCGTCTACCTGTCGCTGGAGTGGGCCGCCCCTCGCCGGTACGACCCGATCTTCGGGTAGCGACATTTCCTCTCCCCCCGCAAAGCGGGGGGAGATGTCGCGTAGCGACAGAGGGGGGCTCCGGAGTTTGCTGCGTAGGCGGACCCCCTCTGCCTTTGGCATCTCCCCCCCCCCCCGGGGGGGGGGGGGGGGGGTGGCGGGGGGCGGCCGATCTGATCCGCTGGGGCATCACGATGAGGGGCAACAATCGATGGGCGAGCAATGCGTGGGCAACGGGGTCA
>VXQT01000006.1 GCA_009838915.1 Chloroflexota bacterium | reverse complement strand
TGGTCGGTCTGGCCCAGCGCGACTTCGAAATCTCGGTCGACTACGCCAAGGAGCGCATCCAGTTCGGTCGCCCGATCGGTTCCTTCCAGGCGATCCAGCACAAGGCCGCCGACATGATCACGGACGTCGACGGCTCGCGCTTCATCATGTACCGCGCCGCCTGGGCCGTCACCGAGGGCGAGGACGACGCCGACCTGCAGGTCGCCATGGCCAAGGCCTGGTGCTCCGACGCGACCCGCCGCGTCGTCGCCCACGGCCAACAGATCCACGGCGGCATCGGCTTCACCAAGGAGTACATCATCCAGCTCTACTTCCGCCGCCAGAAGATGGCCGAGCTGATGTGGGGCGACGCCGACCACCACCGCGAGAAGGTCGCCGAACTGCTCGGCATCTAGCGCTGCCCCCCTCTGCCTTCGGCATCTCCCCCCGCGGGGCGCGGGGAGAAGGGATCGCCAGGTTCAGGCACAAGCGTCCGATTAGTCGGGCGACTCCATTCGAGACTTCTTGCGCAGGAACCACCAGCCCACCAGCAAGCCCGCCAGGCTGAGTCCGATGGCCACGATGATCGCCGCAATCCACGTCCAGAGCGGCGCGGAGTAGCGGCTGTGCGAGTCAGCCAGCGCCGGTGCGAGTGTCACCAGCCACGCAGCCAGCGCCAGCCCAACGGCGAGCATCCGACTCATCGGATAGCCTCTCAACATGGCACGTAGACGACGACGCCGATCTGCAGAGGCGCACGAGCCAACCCAGCCAACCACTCGTTCCTCCATTGTCCGTCTCTCGTACCCCGATCAGGATACGTTGCGTCTGCGGACCTTCTGGTCACCATTGCCGAACTGGGCGTACGGCGCGATCCCGGCGATCATCTGCGCACTGATCGCCATGGCAACGTTTGGCGGCGACGACTGGCTCGGCGCAGCCGTAATCGGACTCGCTGCCGGGTACTTCGGCGGCGGAATTCTCTGGGCCATCCTAGGCGTCGTCGGCGGCGATGTGCTTGAGATTGACTTCAACCTTTCTGACGACATCGCACGCGTTCACCAGTCAATCCTCTGGGTGGTCAATCGAGACTGGGACTTTGACCTCTATGACGTCGAGTCGATCACAATGTCAGAGAAGCGGGCTCGACCACTAATGCTCCAGTTCGGCGGATCGCACAGCGCGCATCTCGCCTTTGCAGACGGCAGCACCATGCGCATCGGACGCTTTCCGACGCATCAGGAAGCGCTTGATCTCGCACGTGCCGTCTCCGACTTCGTCGGCGTGGAACTTGAGCGCCCGGCAGAAGACCAACGTCGTCGAGAACGCGCATGACGCAGCAGCTAAACGATCCGCAGGCGATCCGCGAGCGATTTGCGGTCGAGATGACCGAGCGCCCGACGAAGCTGCAACGCCACGTGAAACGGGTTGAGCGCGGAGCCCTGCGGCTCGCCGCGGTCCACGAGCTCGACCGCGATGTGTGCGCGGCCGCCGCCGTCGGACATGACCTCTTCCGACACTGCAGCGATGCCGAGCTGCTCGCACTGTCGCGCCACTACCGCGTGCCCATCACCCGCGACGAGGAAGACGCGCCGATCATCCTCCACGGGCCGCTGGCGACCGCCTACTCGCGGAAGACGCTCAATGTCGATCACGACGTCATCCTCGACGCCATCGCCTATCACACGACCGCGCACCCCGATTACTCCCCCGAGGCGCTTGCCGTCTTCCTCGCCGACAAGATTGACCCAAAGAAGGTCCAACGCGATCCCGGACTCGCCGCCGTCGCGGCCGCAGCCGAGCAGGATCTGTACGCCGCCGCCGCGCTCTTCCTCGAGCGGCGGTTGTCGGCTCAGCTCAACAGCGGCCGACCCCTGCACCCGCTGGCCGTCGCCAGTCGCAACGCCTTCCTGCGGCGCATGACATGACCACACCCGGCGAAGACTTGGACGCAACCGGCGCCGAGGGCGCGGCCGTCGGCCGGCTAATCGACGGTGCGGAGTCCGAGCCCGATATCCAGGATCGCGCGCTGCGCCCCTCGCGGCTGGAGGACTTCGTCGGCCAGGCAACGGTCCACGAGTCGATTCGCATCGCCGTCGACGCCGCCCGTCAACGCGACGAAGCGCTCGACCACCTGCTGCTCTACGGCCCACCCGGACTCGGAAAGACCACCCTGGCGCGAATCGTCGCCCGAGAACTCGGCGTCAACCTCCGTCCAACCAGCGGGCCTGCGATCCAGCGCGCCGGCGACATCGCCGCCATCCTCACCACAATGCAGACCCACGACGTGCTCTTCATCGACGAGATCCACCGCGTCCCGCGCTCGGCCGAAGAAGTGCTCTACTCGGCGATGGAGGACTTCCAGCTCTTTATGATGATTGGCAGCGGACCCGCCGCGCGCAGCGTGCAGCTCTCGGTCAAGCCTTTCACGCTGGTCGGCGCGACCACCCGCTACGCGATGATCTCGCCGCCGCTGCGCGACCGCTTCGGCATGGTCCAGCGGCTCGATTTCTACAGCACCGATGAACTCGAACAGGTCATCGTCCGCTCCGCCGCCGCCCTGGACGTCGAACTGCAACCCGCCGGCGCGCGCGCGCTGGCCGAGCGTGCCCGCGGCACGCCGCGAGTCGCCAACCGCCTGCTACGCCGCGTGCGCGACTTCGCCGAAGTCCGCGCCGACGGCGTGATCACCAGGAAGGTCGCGGACGAAGCCCTGCGCGGTCTGCGCGTCGACGAACTCGGTCTCGACGAGCACGACCGCAACCTGCTCCGCGCCCTGATCGAGGGATTCAACGGCGGCCCGGTCGGCCTCGACACGCTCGCCGCCGCCATCGCCGAGGACGCCGACACCGTCATGGACGTCTACGAGCCCTATCTGATCCAGCTCGGCTTCCTCGCCCGAACCCCCCGAGGCCGAGTCGCCATGCCCGCCGCCTGGACCCACCTGGGCCTGACGCCTCAAAGCGCCACCAGCGACCAGGGAACCCTCTTCGAGACCGATTCCAAATAGCGCGATCTGCGCTTCCCCTCTCCCTGCTTCCAGCGGGGAGCTGCCCTCCACCTCCTTGCCACTAGCGTGACGTTCGCTCCTTCTCTACGGGGGGGGACGCCTTGAGCAAGTTGCCTCCGCTGTCGCGAGAACTCGGCCAGTATGAGACTCCTTATCCAGTTGCTGCCGGTTCGGCCCGCAGCATCAGCCATCTTCTTGGCCGCGGCCTTCTCGGCCACAGAGAGGCGAACATGCATGCTCTCGGTGAGCGGTGGCATCAACGATTCCTTTCATACGTATCGAATTGCTAGACGAATTCTCTATGTGTCCGCGACACCGGCAACCCCTCCGATCCCACATAGGAGCGCTTGTCTCCACATCGCGCACCAGAAGTGCCCGAAGATACTGCACTATCAGTACTTAGTGATCGGTGATGTCACGTGCGACCGACGTGAATCTCACGCCACATCTCAGCGTCGCGCCATCGATGGTGGCGTGCCTCAAAGGTCGGACACGCTCCGCGCCACAGGCCGTCACCGATGCCTCGACCTCCAGATAAGGATGCCAACAATGTCCATGAGTAAGGGAGCAAAGGAGATGCTTCTAGCAGCCACTGATCTAATCGGCATACTCCTTGAAGTTGTCGTACCAGTCCTCCTCGTCCTGACTGTCTTGCTTTGTCTCATTGTCGGGGCTGCTGAGATAGCAAGTGACACTGTCGAAGCGCTCCGAGGACCACTGGAGACGGGCGACTGTCCGCCGCATGGAGCGCCCAGCTAGGCGTCCCATGCGACGGGCACAAGCCCGGCGGTGCCGGAGCCCCGCTCTATCTCCGCCGGTTGTTCGCACCCCGGTGGAACTCATCGACAGCTTCCTGCTGCTCTGCCTGACACAGCTCGGCGTGGACCATACAATCGGTGTAGCTTGGTGTCCGTGGTTCAGGATCCGGGTCAGGAGTGAAGACATCCACTACCGCCTCCACAACGTCTTCAACCACTTCTTCCACGAACTCCCCAACGACGCGCAAGCCATTGTCTACCCTCTGCGCAATCTCTTCACGACCCTGATCAGCTAGCTCGTCGACTCCAGAATCAGGAGTGACTGCCGTGATCACGGTCTCCACGGCATCCTGCAAGTCAGCGTTAGGGTTTGCGCCGAATGTGCTCGGACTGTTCGGATTGCCAGTTGGAAACGAGGGTCCGGGCGAACCAGCCCCTGGGTGCGTCGTGTATAGCGTGATGGCCTTGGCAACGTCTTCAGCATACCAATCATGCTCCTCGGCGCCGCTGTCATCATCACTCTCCGGAGGCTGTTGATTGTGACAGATTGGACGCCCTTGAGCATCAGTGCCTGAAGTGCACTCCTGTGCATTCGTGACGCCAATCCAGGCGACCAGCGCAACCACAATCAGGCCCACTACTCCAACTCTCGCACCTATGCCTCTCACCACTCCGCTCCTTTCGTGCATGCCTGGCGCGTCTGCAGCGCCTTCAGCATGGTCAGGTAAGAGCGGAGTAAGATGCGGATACGAGATCACCACTTCGATCCACAACGGATCGTTTGTAGCCAAGTGCATCCTGTTTAGCGACAGACCACGGTGACTCTGCCTAGATTCGGACACTCCGATCTAGCGTGTGAGGCAGAACACGTCTCTACGCAAGTCGGCTCACTTGTCGACACCATGACCTACAGGCAAGGCACAGCTTTAGCTCAGCTGCAAGGGTGCAAAGCCTCTAGGAAACTATGCTTCGGCTCACAGCACGTGTTTGAATCAGCGTGGAGTGTCGAACGACACCGCTGCTGATGGATTACACGGATTGATTCGCCACTTAGCCAAAGGCACCCAAGAGTTCTGCCAGATAGATCGAACTCAGCAGGGCAATCGTCAATCCGGCGATCGCGAGATAGACAAATGGTCTGTCCTCTTGTGAATGCAAATCCAATGTCCATTGCCTACCAGGCTTAGCGCTCTGGAACTCCATAATGATGACGCCAGCTACCAGTGAAACAAACCCATATCCCAAGGCTATGGGGATGAATGACACTACGGCATCATGCCCGCTGATGGGATTGCTAATCGCATCAGAAACAACAAGGGCCAAGCTGATAAGCGCACCGACAGGAATCGTAACGATCAAGAGACCTTCAAGTCCCAACAGGTATCGAAGCGCCAGGATGGATAGCCTGAGGCTGCGTCTTCTCCGGCCTGACGAGGAAGTCGCGCTGCTCACGATGCCTCTTCTCCAGTAATGGTCCCCACTGAGATGCGTTGGGGTCTGTTGCAGGTTACTTGGCGAGGGTGCTGGCTAAGGCTAGGAGACATCACCTTGAGAGATCACATCGAGACCTCGGCTACATCAACCAGTTGCCAGCGCCGGCTCGGTCTCTTCCGCCCGCGGTCCGGTGCCGTTCGTGCCGTTGCGGCCGTTCGCGCTGGTCCGCTCGCGCATTCGGTCGAGCACGGCCAAGGCCGCGTCCTCGTCGAACTCCACCGACTCCTGCGCCGCGTACATCATCCGGTAGAGCTTGGCGTAGTAGCCGTCGACCTGGAGCAGCTCCTCGTGCGAGCCCTGTTCCATGATCCGCCCGTACTCCAACACGATGATCCGGTCGACCGAGCGAATCGTCGAGAGCCGGTGCGCGATCACGAACGCCGTCCGGCCGCGCAGCACCCGCGCGATCGCCTGCTGGATCAGCGCCTCCGTCTGAGAGTCCACGTTCGCCGTCGCCTCATCGAGAATCAGGATGCGCGGATCGCTGAGGATCGCCCGCGCGAACGCCACGAGCTGCCGCTGGCCGATGGAGAGGTTTTGCGCCCGCTCCGCCAATGGTGTGTCATAACTCTGCGGCAGACGCTCGATCCACTCGTCCGCGCCGACCACCCTTGCCGCCTCGATCGCCTGCTCGCGCGTCGCGCCAAGATTGCCGTACATGATGTTGTCCAGCACCGTGCCCGAGAATAGGAACGGGTCTTGCAGGACCACGCCCACGCGCTGCACCAGCGACGCCCGCGTGACCTCGCGCACGTCGTGCCCGTCAATCCGCACCGCGCCTTCGGTGACCTCGTAGTTGCGCGTGATCAGCGACGTGATCGAGGTTTTGCCTGCGCCGGTCTCGCCGACCAGCGCGACCGTCTCACCCGGCTGCACCTCCAGATCGAGATCGAACAGCACCCGCACACCCTCGACGTACTCCAGCGAGACATTGTCGAAGTGTACGTGCCCGGCGATGTCGGGCAGCTCCCGCGCGTCTTCGGCGTCCTCGATCTCGGGGTCCGTGTCCAGCACCTCGAACACGCGCTCCGCGCCGGCCATGGCGCGCTGGAACATCGTGTACTGCAAGACCAGGTCGCGGACCGGGTCGAAGAAGCGCTGGATGCCGATGGCGAATGCGATGATCGCCGCGACGCCGGCTGCCTCGTCCAGGTTCCCGCCGCTCAACCGCACCGCCGCGACCACGATGATCAGCGCCGTCGCCAACGCGATCAGGATTTCGACCAGCGGCATAATTGCCGCCGAGAGTAGACCCGCGCGTCGCGTTGCGCGCAGGTTCCAGTTGTTGATCCGGTCGAAGCGCTTGGCGTTCTCCGATTCGCGGTTCAGGCTCTGCACGACGCGGACCCCGTTGAGGTCCTCGTTCAGCGTCGAGTTGACTGCCGCAATCGCGACCCGCGTCTCAAGGAATGCCATCCGGGCCCGCTTGCTCCACCAGGCCATTGAGAGGATCAGGATCGGCAGCACCGCGAATGAGACGAGCGCCAGCTGCCAGTCAATGAACAGCATCACCGCCATGATGATCGCCAGCCCGAAGATGTCGCCGATCACCGTCAGCACGCCCGAGGTCAGCATTTCCTGCAGCACCTGCACGTCCGACGTCACCCGTGACATGATCGCGCCGACCTCGCCGCGGTCATAGAAGCGGTGCTCCAAGCGCATCAAGTGATCGAACACCTCCTGCCGCATCCGTCTCAGGATTGGATGTCCCACATTGGCCATCAGCCATTGACGCAGGAATTCGGCCGCCCACGAGACCAGCACGATTACACCGAAGGCGATCGCGATCCGATCCAACTCAGAGAGAATCCCGTTCTCCAGCGCGCCCTGCAACGCCTGGTAAACGACCAGCACCTGGATGTTGAACGCAACTGCAAAGAACGCGTTGGCCACGATTGCCGCGCCCAGGCGCTTCTTGTGCGGGCCGATGTAGCGCCCGAAGCGGCGCACGAGCTGCGGGTTGTAGAGGGCGCCGTACTCCTTGTCCCAGCCGTCGGCCATCGAGGCGGAACTCGCCCAGGCGCTGCGCGGACCGCTGCCGCCGCCGCCCAGGTTGGAACTCCAACCGCCGGCCATGCCGCCGCCCATCATGCCCATCTAGCCGCTCCCGCCCGCTGCCGCGACCGCTTCCACCGGCTCGCCCGCCTCGGCTTTGGCCGACTCCTGGTCGCGCAGCTCCAACTCGTAGATTTCGCGGTACAGTCCGCCCTGCGCCAGCAGCTCGTCGTGCTTGCCGCGCTGGACGATCTCTCCCTGGTCCAACACCAGGATCTGGTCGGCATCGCGCAGCGAGCGAAGGCGATGCGCGATCACAAACGTCGTCCGACCGCGCATCAGCGCCGCCATCGCCTGTTGAATCTCAAACTCGGTCGCCGCGTCCACCGACGAAGTCGAGTCGTCGAAGATCAACACTCTTGGATCCATCAGCAGGGCCCGCGCGATCGCGATCCGCTGCTTCTGTCCGCCGGAGAAATTCGCGCCGCGCTCGCCCACCCAGGTGTCGTACTGCTCCGGCAGGCGATTGATGAAATGGTGAATTCGCGCCAGCTTCGCCGCCGCCTCGATCTCCTCATCCGTCGCGTCGGGACGACCGTAGGCGATGTTCTCCTTCAGCGTCGCCGCGAACAGGAATACCTCTTGCTGCACGATCGCCACCTGCCTCCGCAGGTCCTCCAGCGGCCAGTCGCGGACATCCTGTTCGTCGAACCGCACGCTGCCGGCGCTCACGTCGTAAAAGCGCGGGATCAGGTTGACCACGGTCGACTTGCCGCTGCCGGTCAGGCCCAGCAATGCAATCAACTCGCCCGGCTTCGCTTCAAGCTCGATGTCGCGCAGCACCGGGGAACGGGGATCGTAGGAGAAGCTCACGTGATTGAACTTGATGTGCCCCTGCGGTTCAGACGGCGCTACCGCATCCGGATTGTCCCGCACTTCCGACTCCTGGTCGAGAATCTCGAAGATGCGCACTCCGGCCGTCGCCGCGCGAGGCACCATCATCACCATCCAGCCGAGGCCGCGGATCGGCATCTGCAGGATGGTCAGGAACATCAGGAACATGGTCAGCTCACCGACCGTGAAGTTGCCGTTGACCACCTCGCGCCCGCCGTACCAGATCGTGAGCACGATCGCGGCCGCACCGAGCATGGTCATCAGCGGCATGTTCACCGCCTGCACCATCGAAGCGTCGTACGAGCGCTGCTGCAGCCATCCCGCCGCCTTGCCGAACTTCTGCCCCTCGAACTCCGCACGGCCGAACGCCTTGACCACGCGAATCCCCGAAAGCGCTTCCTGCAGCACGGTGCCCAGTTGCGCCTGCGACTCCTGCACATCGTTCCAGATCGGCCGCAGCCGCCGGGCCACAAACGCCGACCGCGCGGCGATCAGGATCATGATGCCCCAGACCATCAAGGCCAGCGGCCAGTTGATCAACAGCATGATCACCAGAGTGCCGACCCCCATCACCACCGTGAACGAGAGCTGCACGCCGCCAAAGTTGATGAACATCCGCACCACTTCGACATCCTGCGTCGCGCGAACCATGATCTGGCCCGTCTCAGCGCCGTCGTGGTAGCGGAACGAGAGCGTCTGCAGCCGCTGGTAGATCGCATTGCGCAGGTCGTAGGCGACCGTCTGCCCGACCCACTCGGCGAGGTAACGCTGGACAAACATTGAGGTCCCGCGCAGCACCGCCGCGCCGACCAGCGCCAGGCCGGCCACTGCAACGAGCCAGCCGGTGATCGCGATCACCGTGTCGCCGTCAATGATCTCCGTCGATATGGCGGTGTCGATCGCCCAGCGCAGCAGCCACGGCGTCGCGATGGCGAACGCCGCCGTCGCCAGGATCGCGATCGCAGTGACCGACAATCCCTTCCAGTAGGGCAGCGCAAAGCGCAGCACGCGACCGATGACCACGATCGAGACCGGAACCCGGAGGCCCCGACGAGGTTGGACATCGGCAGTCAGTGCGGTCAATTTCGGCTCCCGAGCGGGCGGCTGTCAGGCGCCACCACGGCGTCGGTACGCCGCTCAGACTCATCCATAGTTCATCCGCAGTATAGTGGTGCGCCGCATACGCGACACCCGTTGAGCCCGATCCGGTTCATTCGGACGTATTCCAGGACCCTTCAACGCCGGCGCAGTCCCATGTCCCACTCGCTCCAACTCCGGCCGATGACCCTGGATGACGTCGACGCCGTCTCCGACCTTGACCGGCGCGCCTTCGGCGAATCGGGCTGGAGCCGCCGCTACTTTGTCGGCGAACTGACCGACTCGCCGATCAGCATCTTCTATGTCCTCAGCGACGAACAGGACCACCTCCTGGGTTACTTCGGAACCTGGCACGTGGTCGATCAACTCCAACTCTGCACCTTCGCCGTCGATCCCGACGCACAGGGCCAGGGACTCGGAGCCATCCTGCTCAATTGCGTCTTCCGACTCGCTCAGCGCCTCGACTGCGACGAGATCCAGCTCGAAGTCCGCATCTCCAACAGGCCTGCCCGCAACCTGTACCAGAGCCGAGGCTTCACGGAGGACGCCGTGCGCCGCAACTTCTACGCCAATCCTCGGGAGGACGGCGTCCTGATGAGCGCGCCCACGCCGGCAACGCTTGAAGCCGCTGCCACCCCGACCGTCGCCGGGCGCTGGCCGGACGGCCTCAGCTTCGACTGGAACGATCGCGCCGGCCGCCATGCCGAACATTGGCCGTTGCGCTAGCCGTCCTGCGATACACTCTCCCGCATGGACCTCAACCAACAGATCGAGACCTTGCTCGAGCGCTCGCGCTATATCCGCTCGATCGGCCCCACCACCGACGACTTCATGCGCTGGCGCGACGCCGCGGAGGAACTCCTGAACGACGCCGTCGGCGACGATCATCCGGTCATGGCCAGCTACCACGAGGCCATCGGGCCGCGCGAGCGCCCGGACGCCGAAGGCCTCCAGATCCACGGTCAGTTCGGCATGGCCCCACGCCTGATCGCCGCCGAGGATGTCCTCCGCGACCTCGTCGCCTGACTGGTCCGGTACTCCGCGGCGCGCTAGACCGCCGCTCCCGCCTTCTTCTCCATCACCGCTGCCACCAGTTCCGCCGCCTGCACATAGGACAGTTGCGTCGTATTGATCACCAAGTCGTAAAGCAACGGTGACCAGACGTCCACCTTCCAGAACTTCTCGTGAAACGCCGCCCGTCCCTTGTTGAACTCCTCGATGCTGCGCGCCGCCGTCGCTTCGTCCACCCCTTCCCACTCCTGCACGCGGGCCAGCGCCACCGCCGGATCCGCTACCAACTGCACATGCGTCGCGTCAGGCATGTCCTTGAGGATCATCTGGCTGCCCCGACCAATGATCACCACATTGCCGCGCTGGGCGATGGACTCGATGATCTGTGAGGTCGTCGCCAGGATCGCGCGGTCGTCCACTACGCCCGAGCCCGAGTCCGACAACTCCTGGTAGCTCTGCGACAGCATTAGCTCCAGGTTGCCTGAGCCCAGCATGGGATCGATCGCACCGCCGGCCGCCGAGCGCTCCAGCGCCCGCTGCAGGAAATGCCCCAGTCGGGCCCGCAGCGAATCCGTCCGTTCGTCTTTCTCCGCCACCTCCGACACGGTGCGGCCCAGTTGCCGCGACGCGTCCACTAGCACCGTTTGATCGATGTACTCCAGCCCCAGCGTGCGGCTCAAACGGCGCGAGACATCGCGCGCGCCCGCGCCGTACTGGCTCGAAACTGTCACGACTGCCATCGCGCACCTCCGCGGCTGACCTGGAGACACGCTCAGAGTACTCCAACGCGGACTCGGACTGAGAGCATCCGGCTGGAACGTTAGAAGTCGGCCATCATCGAACCGAGCGGCAGTGAACGCCGTAAGGACCAGGCCGCCGCTCCCTCCGACTGTTCCACGGCGTCAAAGACGCCCACGTGGGTTACCACAAGAAAGTAACGCTGCGCCGCCAGCGCTTCCGCCGCGCTGACCGCTTCTGCCTCTCGCCGAAAGCGGCCCACCGTCAAAGCGGTCCGCTCCAGCGGTGAACGGGACCGGATCAGCGCGTCCGGCGCCTGTTCCGGATACAGATCGCGATAGACGATCGACGAAATCCGTTGTGCGTCCTCTGCGCCCTGTTCGGCCACCATCTGCAGCAGATGTTCGCCGTCGTCGTACCACGATTGCGGCGCGCCCAGCTCCAGCATGAACGGATGGAACAGACCTAGGATCACCTCCAGCATCTGCTCCAGGTCGCCCAGGCCGTAGTGATCGTCGAATTCCTCTGTCAGCGGGATGTGCGGGGGCGTCGCATCAACCTGTTCGCGGTCGTACAGCGCCCGCACCAGGTCGATCTGTGCGCGAGCCTGCTCATCAGGCACCAGGGCCAGCATCCGTTGCACCATGAGAGCAGGTTAAACCACGACGGCTCCACCGCAGTGGTGGAGCCGCCTGCCGTGCTTCTCTCCCCCAGTTCGAAGGAGGAGATTCCCCTGTCCTTGTTCTCTCCCCCCGCTCCGCGGGGGGAGATGTCACGGAGTGACAGAGGGGGGCTGCTCGGTCGCCTAGTTGCCGGTGATCTCGATCTTCTGCGCCCGCTCAGCTTCCGAGCGCGGCAGCTCCAGATGCAGCACGCCCTTGTCCAGCTCAGCCTGAATCGCGCCGGCGTCGAAGCGGTCACCGATCTCGAAGCTGCGTTCAGCCGTGCGGCGGAACACTTCGCGGTAGCGGTAGCGGCGATCGGCGTGGTCGTGCCCCGAATCCTCGCACGTCTCCACGTTGTGCTCGGCCCGGATCCGCAACCGTCCCGCATCGACCGTCACTTCAATGTCGTCTTTGTCGAAGCCGGGCAGCGTCGCATCGATGGCGATTCCCGTCTCGGTCTCGTAGACGTTGACCGGCATGCTCCCTGCGTTCATACCCCGGCTCCGGGTGAAGGGAACGGACGAATCTCGGGTCAGGAGGTGAGTCATTGCTGATTTCCTTTCTTCCGCCGGCAATTCCATCCGGCGGCTGTAGCCCCACGTTATGCAGCCAGATTAGGCATGTCAATATATTTGAGTGTTAGACAGGCAACTATTTATCAACGGCGTGAGTCAACAATGGTATGATGGGTGGTACGCAGGGAGATTGCCGAATGGCTCAGGATTTCTATCAGGTCCTCGGCGTCAACCGTGACGCCTCCGAACGCGACATCAGCTCCGCCTACCGGCGACTCGCGCGCCAGTATCACCCCGACGTGACTGGCGGCGACAGGCAGGCCGAGGAACGCTTCAAGCAAGTCAACGCCGCCAACGACGTGCTCTCCGATCCCGCCAGGCGCGCCGCCTACGACAGATGGGGCGACCAGTGGGAGCACGCCGAGCAACTCGAAGAGATGCAGCGTCAGAACGGCGGCGGATTCGGCTTGGGAGGCTTCGGTAACCGCTCCTTCGGCGGCGACCCCAACGTGCGCGTCGAGTTCGGCGATATGGGCGACATCGGTGATCTGGGAGACATCTTCGGCAGCTTCTTCGGCGGCCAACGCGCCGGCGCGCCCCCCCGACCCGCTCGCGGACGCGACATCGAGCACAGCGTTAACTTCTCCCTGCGCGAGGCCTTCCACGGCACGACCCGCACGCTGCAGCGCGGCGCCGGCGGCTCACGACTCGAACTGACGATCCCGCCCGGCGTCAGCGACGGACAGCGGATCAAGTTCACCGGCAAAGGCGAGGAGACGGGCGTCGGCCAGAGCGGCGACCTCTTCCTGAACGTCCAGGTCGATGACGACCCAGTCTTCGAACGCCGAGGCGACAACCTGCTCGTGCCCGTCGATGTCCCGGTCACCACGGCTGCGCTAGGCGGCGAGGTCGCGGTCCGCTCGCTCAGCGGCAGCGGTCGACTCGCCCTGCGCATCCCCGCGGGCACCCAGAACGGCCGCGTCTTTCGACTCGCCGGACAGGGCATGCCCCGCTTCCGCGGCGACGGACGCGGCGACATCCTCGCCGAAGTCCGGCTGCGCATACCCGAACCGCTCAGCCCCGAACAAACCGAACTCTTCCGCCGGCTCCGACAGCTTGAAGGTGACGACCAATGAGCGACACCCCCGTCTACACCATTCGGATTGCGGCGCAGATGGTCGGAGTCCATCAACAGACCCTGCGCACCTACGAGCGCGAGGGTCTGCTCAAGCCTGCCCGATCCTCGGGACGCCAACGGTTGTATAGCGAAGAAGACATTGCGCGCCTGCAACTGATCCGCCGCCTGATCGACGAGCTCGGCGTCAATCTCGCCGGCGCCGACATCATCTTGCGCCTGCGCAACCGGATCGGTGAACTGGAACGCGAGAACCAGCAACTCAAAGACGAGGTCCAACGACAACGTGACCAACAGCTGCCGGCCGTCCGATGGCCGCAGTACGACCGACAGGAACGACGACGATGATGCGACGGGATCGATTCACCAACCAGGCCCAGCAACTGCTCGAAGCCTCGCAACAACTCGTGCGCGAGAAGCGCCACGCCCAGTGGGACGTCGAGCACCTGTTGGCCAGCATCGCCACGGTCCAGGACGGACTCGCCAACGACCTGCTCAGCGCTCTCAACGTCGACCGCGCCCGCCTGCGCGCCGATGCCGACACCGCTATCGACGCCGCGCCCAAGCTCAGTTACGACGTCGTCCAACTCACCGTCACCCCCAGAGTCGTGCAACTGCTCGAGCGCGCCAACGTCGAAGCCGAGCGTCTCAACGACGAATACGTCGGCGTCGAGCACCTGCTGATCGCCCTGACCGGCGACTCCGGCGGCCCCGCTGCGCAGATCATCCGCGCGCATGGCATCACCGCCGAGCGACTCTACGGCGCCCTCCAGCAGATCCGCGGCTCTCGACGCGTCGACCAGCCCGACGCCGAGTCCCACTACGACTCGCTCAACCGCTACGCCACCGACATCACCCGCCTCGCCGCCGAGGGCAAGCTCGACCCCGTCATTGGACGCGACGTCGAGCTCCGCCGCGTGCTGCAAATCCTCAACCGGCGGACCAAGAACAACCCCGTGATCATCGGCGAGGCCGGCGTCGGCAAGACCGCCATCGCCGAGGCGCTCGCCCAGCGCATGGCCGCCGACGATGTGCCCGACAACCTGCGCGGCAAGCGCCTGATGTCGCTCGACATGGGCGTCCTCCTCGCCGGCGCCAAGTTCCGCGGCGAGTTCGAAGAGCGGCTCAAGTCCGTCATCGACGAGGTCCGTGAGTCCCAGGGCCAGGTCATCCTCTTCATCGACGAACTGCACACGGTCGTCGGCGCGGGCGCGGCCGAGGGCGCAATCGACGCCGCCAACATGCTCAAGCCGCCTCTTTCTCGGGGCGAACTGCGCGTCGTCGGCGCGACCACACTCGACGAGTACCGCAAGCACATTGAGAAGGACGCCGCGCTCGAACGCCGCTTTGCGCCCGTATACCTCGATGAACCCTCGACCGAGGACACGATCGAGATCCTCACTGCCCTGAAGCCTCGCTACGAGGCCCACCACGGCGTCACCATCGGCGAGGACGCCATTGAGTCCGCCGTCCGGCTCTCGCACCGCTACTTGACCGAACGCCGCCTGCCAGACAAGGCCATCGACCTGATCGACGAAGCCGCCTCCCGACTCGTGATCGACAACCAGTCGCCGCCCACCCGCGTGGTCGAGCTCCGACGCCGGGTCGACGATCTCAAGCAGGAGCAGGAGGCGGCCGCCCAGCGCGAGGACTACGAGACCGCCGCGCGGATCAAGCAGGAACTGCTCGCCATCCAGGACGAGGTCCGCACCAGCCGCGACGACTGGGACGCCGAACACGCACGCCGCGACACCGTCAACGAGCGCGACATCGCCGAACTCATCGGCGAGATCACCGGCATCCCCGTCAGCCGCATGTTGGAGGACGACGAGGCCCGCCTCCTGCACATCGAGGAGGAACTGCACGGACGGGTGATCGGCCAGGCAAACGCCGTCAGCGTGGTCTCCGACGCCATCCGCCGCGCCCGCGCCGGACTCAAGGATCCCACCCGTCCGATTGGTTCGTTCATCTTTGTCGGGCCGACCGGAGTCGGCAAGACCGAGCTGGCCAAGTCCTTGGCCGAGTACCTCTTCGACAGCGAGGACGCCCTCGTCCGGCTCGACATGTCCGAGTACCAGGAACGCCACACCGTCAGTCGGATCGTCGGCGCGCCTCCGGGCTACGTCGGCTACGACGACGGCGGCGGTTTGACCGAACTGGTCCGCCGCCGGCCGTTCCGCGTCGTCCTGCTCGACGAGATCGAGAAGGCCCACCCCGACGTCTTCAACCTCCTCCTCCAGGTCCTCGACGACGGCCGCATCACCGACGGCCAGGGTCGCACCGTCGACTTCCGCAACACGGTCGTGATCATGACCAGCAACCTCGGCACCAGTGCGAGGGTGGACACGCGGATGGGCTTCGCCGGTTCGCACGACGAACGCGCGCGCGACTGCGAACGGGCGCTCAAGGACTTCTTCCGCCCCGAGTTCCTCAACCGCGTCGACGAGATCGTCTGCTTCGATCCGCTCAGCGAGGTGGAACTGCTGGAGATCGTCGACCTGATCGCCAAGGAAGAGCGCGGCCGACTGTCCGACATAGGTCGCAGCTTCGAGTTGACCGACGCCGCCCGCCGCCAGCTCGCCAGCGACGGCTACGATCCCGCCTTCGGTGCGCGCCCGCTGCGCCGCGTCTTCCAGCGCCGGATCGAGAACCCCCTCAGCAAGCTCCTCATCGCCGGAGACTTCGCAGAAGGCGACACTATCCAGGTCGACTACCAGGACGACGACTACACCTTCGCCACGGCCACGACGGCCCAACCGGAACCAGTCGCCGCCGCGACATAGAGTCACACAGTTCCTGCTTCACGCAGGAACCCGCTCCAATCTCCCCCGCGTCCGGCGGGGGGAGATGTCACGGAGTGACAGATGGGGACTCCGCCCTCGCCTATACACTCAGGACGACACAACGACAGGAGGCCCCATGACCACGCTCGCACCGCCCGTGACCGAGACGCTGCTCTACGAAGAGCGCGGGCACGTCGCGATTATCACCCTCAATCGACCCGAACGCCTCAACGCCATCTCCGGAGAGATGCTCGAAGCGCTCTCCGCCCAGCTGATCGCCTGCCAGCGCGAGCCCGACATCCGCGTCATCGTCCTGACCGGCACGGGCCGCGGCTTCTGCTCCGGCCTCGACCTCGTCGACCAGCAGCAGCGCATGTCGTCCGGTGAAGGTGGGCCCGGTTACAACCTCTTCGACCTGCGCGACGCGCCCCCGGTCGTGCTGCAGAAGATGGACAAGCCCGTCATCTGCGCGCTCAACGGTGCGGCCGCAGGCTACGGCATGGACATGGCGCTGCTAGCAGACATCCGCATCGCCTCCGACCGCGCCAAGATGGGCGCCGTCTTCGCCCGCCGCGGCGTGCTGCCCGAGTCGGGCGGCACCTGGATCCTGCCACGGCTGCTCGGCTGGGCCCGAGCCGCCGAGGTCGCCTTCCGCGGCCGCGTGCTCGACGCGCAGGAATCGCTCGACGTCGGCCTGGTCAACGAAGTCGTGCCCCACGACGACTTGATGACCCGCACGCTCGAGCTGGCCGACGAGATCGCCGCCAACGCCCCGCTCTCGATCCAAGCGACCAAGCGCATGATGCGGCTCGGCATGGACGAACCCTTCGAGGCCGCTGTGGACCACATCTACCTCCAGCTCCTCCCTCTTTTCCAGTCCGACGACTTCAAGGAAGGCGTCCGCGCCTTCATGGAGAAGCGCGACCCTGAGTTCCAAGGACGCTGAACGCTCCCCGGATCCCTCTCCCCCAGTCGCGCGGGAGGAGATGTCCCGCAGGGACAGAGGGGGGCGCCCGCCGAAAGCTCACGACCATGCCCCAACGACCAATTGACAACGACGAAGTCCAGCGGGTTTCGAGTTACCTCCTCGCGCAGGGCGAAAAGTACACCTGGGTCGAGCTCTGGCCCCGCGTCGTCGACGCCCGCATCGACTTCCTCAACACGCTGAACCGGGTCACGCCCGAACAGGCCGCCTGGAAGCCCGGCCCCAACGACTGGAGCATCGAAGAGGTCGCCCAGCACGTGCTGGACGGCTCGAAGCGTTGCGCAGACCTCGTCGCCCAGCTCTCGCAGGGCAAGGACCCCACGCTCACGCCGCAGGAGATTGGCGCGATCGATCCAGCCCAGCGCCCCGCCGATCGGCCCTTCCCGCAGTTGGTCCGCGACCTGCTGATCGACTCCCGAGAGTTCGGCAATGTGATCGAGGGTCTGCCCGAGCCGCCCGCGTTTGAACCCACACGGCCGCATCCCTTCTTCGGCGAACTCCACGGCCGCGCCTGGTTCATGTTCCAACGGGTCCACGACCTCGACCACGTCAACCAGGTCAATGAGATCAAGGAGACCGAGGGCTACCCCTCCTAACCCCCTCTCCCCCCTCTGGGGGGAGATGCCGAAGGCAGAGGGGGCTTCTGAAAGGAAGTGAGAGTTGAGAGTCGCCATCGGCATGCACCGCGACGGGATTCACGACTGGGATTCTGCCGTGCGATACGCCCAGGAGGCCGAGAGGCTGGGCGTCTACTCTTTCTGGTCGGCCGAGGCCTGGGGCCACGACGGGATCACGCCGCTCGCCTATCTGGCAGGCAAGACCGAGACGATCAAGCTCGGCACCGGCATCATCCAGGGCGGTACGCGCAGCCCGGCCTTGGTCGGCATGACTGCAATGACGCTGCAGTCGATGTCGGGCGGCCGCTTCCTGCTTGGACTCGGCACCTCAGGCCCGCAGGTAGTCGAGGGCTGGCACGGCGTGCCCTTCGCCGGCGCCGTCTCGCGCCTCGCGGAGACTGCCGACATCGTGCGCATGGTCTGCAGCGGTGAGCGCCTCGTCTACAACGGACGTCACTACACGCTGCCACTGCCCGGCGGCGAGGGCAAGGCGATCCGCTCCGGCGCGCCGCCCACCGAACCGCCCGCCGTCTACTTCGCCTCACTCGGACCCAACAGCCTGCGCATGTGCGGCGAGGTCGCCGACGGCTGGCTGGGCACCTCGTTCATCCCCGAGACCGCTGACGTCTTCTTCGACGACATTCGCGCCGGCGCCGAGTCGGCCGGACGCAGCCTCGACGAGATCGACCTTGAAGCCGCCGCCGGGATCGAATTCACCGACGACGTGGAGGAAGCCGCCGCGCGACACGCGCGCGGGATCGCCTTCACGCTCGGCGCGATGGGCTCGGCCAAGACCAACTTCTACAACGATGCCTTCTGCCGCCAGGGCTGGGCCGACGCGGCCAAGGAGGTTCAGCGCCTCTGGATCTCCGGCGAGCGCGACCTCGCCCGCGAGCGCGTGCCGGTCGAGCTTGCACTCAAGGTCAACATGATCGGCAACGACGCCGACGTGCTCGAACGGCTCCGCGTCTACCGCGACGCCGGCGTCGACACGATCCGCGCCGGGATCGCCGGCGACACGGTCAACGACCGCATCGCCAACCTCGAACGCTTCATGCACCTGGTCGGGGAGCTCAACGCCGAGGCGTAGTGCCGTCAGTCGTCGTTCCCTCGCGCAAGCGCCGCCAGGTTCGCCAGCAGCCAGGCGGACGCGGCACACAACTGCAACCAATCGCCGCCAGTTTCGATCCCGTAGACCAGCATGCTGCCCATCCAGCAGAGACTGGCCACGGTTTGGCCCAACCATGTGAAACTCAGCGCCCGGGCCAGCCGGCTTTGGCGTGCGCCAGTGTGACGGCGACTCACGATCAGCATGCGCACTGTTGACCGCAGCAGGAGAGATCGTCGAGATACATCCCCCACTGGCGGTACTCCTCCAGCTCTTCCGCCGGCAATCCGAGCGAGGTGGCGATCGCCTTGGCGACCACGGCGAATCGTTGCCGGAACTTGAAGATGAAGCAGAAGATGTGATCGTTGTGACGTACGGCGGGGCCGCAGAGGAACATGCCTGGCGTGATGGTCGAACCATCGTCGTCATTGAGCAGCAACGAACCGTCATCTCGCTGTTCAAACAGCTCCGCGATCAAGTGATGGCTGCCCTCAAATCCACCAGCCAGCAACGGCTGCGTGTCGCTGTAGTAGCGAAGCCCGTCCTCAGTCGCCACCTCATAGCGTCCCTCGACGCATGTGACCGACTCGACGGCCGTGTGTGGATGCAGCTCGACCTGCCCAACGAACGGTTGCTCGTGCATGCGTTCGTGCGTGAATGGGGCGAGCGCAATACTCGGGTCCGAGCTCTCCTCCTCCCATGGGCAGGCCATGTCAAACACCCGCACACGCTTGTCGCGATAGGCCAGGTGATAGGCCGCGTCGATACCGCTCTCGTAACCGCCGACAATGATGAAGTCGTCGCCGTCGAGCGCGTCGTAGCTGGGCACGGTCGCGGTGTGGCGACACAGCCGACTGCCTTCAAATCCGCCCAGCTGCGGATACTGGAACTCGCCGGCAGCCCAGATGACATGCCTGGCCGACAACAGTTCGTCGACCGTGTGGATTCGAAATCCGCCGTCAGTCGACTCGACTCGCACTACATCGGCCTCGTCGTTGACCGGCACCTCAAAATAGCGTGCGACGCCGCGCAAGTATCGCGCGTAGTCCTGGCCGGTCGGATGCTCGACCTCCAGGCTGTAGGCAGGCGACGTGCCGATTGCGATCGAATTCAAATCGAGCATGCCGATCGAGTTGGTCGCAAATGAGGGTGTGATGAGGCGGGTCTCCGCCGGCCACGACGCGAACGACGAGCCGACGCCGCGCCGATCAAGCACCACGAAGTTCTCGATGCCGGCATGCATGAGCGTGACCGCCACGCCAACCCCGGCCGCGCCCGCGCCGACCACCACGACGTCGTATACGTGTTCGTTATGACTTCCAAGCATGGGGAGATCGATCTAGGCGGACTATGCGTTCACAACGGCCCGTCCGCAAGGCTTTCAGCGCCGCCGACAGACAATCGGCGGACATCACGTGCATCCAAGCCCCAGCCGGCCTCCCATCCAGTACTTGCCTTACCGTAGCGGAGGCGCACACGCCTGCGCTGCCGCCCTCATGACACTTCCCTCAGGGCGCACGAATGCAGCTGGCTACGGGTTCAACACTTCGTAGCCCGACTCGCCTTCCACGACCCGGATCCAGGAATCGGCCGGCACGTCGTTGAGCGTCGTCACCAGCCCGCTTGCGGGCCAGCGGATCACCAGGTCCGCCGACTCCGACTCGGCCAGGCCGAAGTGCATCGCGTCCTCGCTCTGACCCAGGAAGTGCGTCGACACGCCCGCCTCGCGAATCTGCTCCGGCAAGCCGTCGGCAAACACCGACACCCTTGCTCCCAATCCCTGCCGGTTGCTGGTTACACCCGCGAGCGACACCCGTAACCAACTCCCTGCGCCCGCTGACTGGTTGCGATAGAACAGCGGCCCAGAGGCATTGTTGACGACGAACACATCGAGGTCGCCGTCGTTGTCCGCATCGAAGACGAGCAGCCCCTTACCGTCCTCGATGTCATCGAGTCCGACGTCCGTATTGCGGTTGCGGAAGCGGCCGGAGCCGTCGTTCTCCCAGTAACGGGTGGCGTCGGCGTCGAAGCCTGGCATCATCTCCATCCCGTTGGTCATCGTCAGATCGAGGTCGCCGTCGTTGTCGGCGTCGAAGAACGCCGCGCCCCAACCCCATGATCCGTTGCGCACGCCGGCCCGATCCGTCGCATCGGTGAATCGTCGGTCACCATCGTTGCGGAACAACCGGTTGCCGTCGCGCAGACCTTGCTCGCCCGACCCGGGACTGCCGGTGCGGAACGAGAAGACCGAGGTCACGAACCAGTCCAGGTCGCCGTCGGCGTCGTAGTCGCCGAACGTCGTGCCCATCGCGTTCTGAGCAGTGCCGACCCGCGCGTCGAGCGTGCCGTCGCTGAACGTGCCGTCGCCGTTGTTCCAGAACAAGCGGCTCGTACCGAAGTCGGACGCTACTGCAAGCTCAGGCCAACCGTCGTTGTCGAGGTCGACGAAGGTTGAACCGAACGCGAATGTCCCTTCGGTCAACTCACTCTGGGTCTGCGATACGACCTGATCCATGCCTACGCCCGCCGTCTCCGTCACATCCTCGAAGTGACCGGGCCGCTCCGCGCCGAGATTGCGCAGGAGGCGCACGCCCGCGACGGCCTCACCGACAAGCTGAGACGGCCGCCACTCGGTCACATGGAGATCGAGGTAGCCGTCCAGGTCGTAGTCGCCGAATGTCGCGGAGAATCCGATGCGCCGGTCACCCGTGTCAACGGCGGCGCCGCGTTCGATACCCTCTTCCGCGAACACGCCGCCCTCGTTGACGAACAGGTAGTGCCGCGTGTCACCGACCGTGGTCACGAATAGGTCCAGGTCGCCGTCGTTGTCAATGTCGCCCCAGGCTGCGCCATTGGTGGCCAGCTCCCAGCGGCTCAAACCGCTCGACTCCGAGACCTCCTCAAACTGTCCGTCGCCCCGATTGCGGAAGAGCAGGTCGTGACCGTCCATGCGGGTCACAATCAGGTCGATAGCGCCGTCGCCGTCAAAGTCGCCTGCCGCTGCGCCGCCGGTCATCCGCTCCGCGTCGCACAGCGTTCGGTGACGCTCTTCCTCAGTTGGTCGCGAGATGTTGTCGAACAGACAGTTGCCGGGCTCCTGCGCCTCGAACTGGATGTAGGTCAAGCCGGCGGCCTCGGCGGATTCGAGGAACAAGGTGCCCGAAGGCGGCGCGGACGTCACGGGTCCATCTGCCTCCGATGGGATCTCGTCGTTGCACGCGACGCCCCACAGCGCTGTGAGCGCCGTGAACATCGCCAACAGGGTCACGCGTAAACGAGTCATGGCGGATACTGCCTGCATTGCAATCGCGCGCTTCAGCGTTCGCTCGTGCGCACGCGCTTGAAGGGTAAACGACCATGACCACCACCCACGATGGCTTGCCGCATCGCGGTCCACTGAGCGGCATCCGCGTGCTGGAGTTCTCCCAGATCATCGCTGGGCCGTTCGGCTGCCAGAACCTGGCCGATATGGGCGCCGACGTGATCAAGGTCGAACCGCCCGAGGGCGAGGCCTGGCGCCAATTCTCACAGTTCATGCCCGACGAGTCGAAGTGGTTCCAGTCGCTCAACCGAGGCAAGCGCTCGCTGGTCCTGGCGCTGCGCGAGCCGGAAGCGCAGGCGATCATCCACCGGTTGATTCCCGAGATCGACGTGGTCGTGATCAACTACCGTCCGGATGTCGCCACACGTCTGGGCATTGACTACGACACGCTGCGGGCGCTCCGGCCCGACCTGATTTACGTGGACAACACGGCGTTCGGCCGCCAGGGTCCGTGGGCGCAGCGGCCCGGCTACGACATCATTGCCCAGGCCGTCTCCGGACTGATGGCCTCAGACGGCAAGTTGGACGACAACGGCACGGCTCCGGTCCCCGTCTCGGCGGCGGTCGCCGACTACGGCACCGGCATCGTGATCGCGCTCGGCGTCTGCGCGGCGCTCTTCCACCGTCAGAACACCGGCGAAGGACAGATGGTCGAGACGACGCTGCTGAACACGGCGCTCGCGATGCAGGGCAGCAGCGTGATGCAGCTCCCCATCGCCGACGAGCTACCACAAGCCAAGATGGACCAGGTCACTCAGCTTCGCGAGGAAGGCGCGCCCTACGCGCAGATCCAGGAGGCCTACAAGGACCGCGGCGTCCAGGGTGCGCTGAACATCTACTACCGCTGCTACGAAACCCGAGACGGCGCGGTCGCCATTGGCGCGCTCTCGGCCTCGCTCTGGGCCAAGGTGCGCGAGGCGCTAGAGACCGACTTCCTCGGCTTCGCCGACCCCGAACTGGACCCGACCGACCCCGAGCAATTCGCTGAAGCCACGCGCCGGGTGCGCGAGATCGAGGCCCAAGTCCGCTCTCACAGCACTGAGCACTGGCTCAAGCGATTCGACGAGTGCGGCGTGCCCAGCGGCCCGATCAACTTCGCCGAGGAGCTTGCGGATGAACCGCAGGTCGTCGCCAACGGCATGGTCGTCGACCTCAACCATGACCTCGCGGGGCCACAGCGGCAGGTCGGTCCGCTCTTCAAGATGAGCGCCACCCCAACCGCGCCGCAGGGATCATCGCCGCCGCTGGGTCGGGACACGGACGAGATCGTTGCCGGCGCAGGCTACCGCGATGAGGAGATTGCAGACTTCCGATCCAGAGGGATCATTGCGTAAGGCGGAGCCCCCCTCTGCATTCGGCATCTCCCCCCGCTTCGCGGTGGGAGAACAGGGCTTGGGCGTGAGGGTCTGGCGCCTCAGAGCACGCCTTCCCAGGCGGCGACCTCTTCGCCTCGGTAGTCATCTTCGACCCTCGCCGACTCTCCGAGCACGACGGTCTGCCGCGTCTCCGCGTCCCAGGCCGGCCAGGGCAGGTTTTCGGTGGCGGGGTTGCCGGTCCGCGCGAAGGCCAGCCAGGTGTCCATCGTCAACTCGGCCAACGCGTTGGCGGCGACGCCCTCTCCGGCGAACTCCGACGCGATCGTGTGTGTGCCGAAGACGAAGGGGATGTCGAGCGCGTGGCAAGAGCCCAGCGCGCCGTCCATCATCGGCGACTTCCAGTCAAACAGGCAACTCCAGGTCTGCTCGCTGTGCTGCGATTGCGCATCAAGCAGGCGTTGGGCCGGCACGCGAAACAGCTCATCGCCCGAAGCGGCGGTCTGAATCTCGTACGGCGTGATTGGCTCGCCCCGTGCCTCACGCGCGGCGCGGTAGATGTCGTAGAGGTGGCGCCCGTCTCCGTGCAGACCATCCATGATCGCGATGGCGTCCTCTTCGTTCGGCGGCTCGGTCGGCACCATGGCCGCGAACAGCTTGCTCTCCTCATCCAGGCAGCCGATCAGCGCCGCGACTCCGGCCGACTGGCCGGCGCGGACGGCGTCAATCGGCATCTCGGTCAGAAACTCGCCGTCGATGATCGGCCGGAAGGGCATCTCCGGCTGCTTGCCGGCCTCCATCGCGACGTACAGCATTTGCTCCTCGAGCTTGGCCTGTGCCCCGATGATGTCCTCGACCGACGCCGCTTGCAGCGCCGCGGCGTCGCCCGCGTCGATGCCCAGCAGCTCGCAGAACATTCGCCCATGCTCAACTGCCTGCACGTCCTCGATCCCGTGATGTCCGGCGCCGGATTGGGGAATCGCCTTGTGGAACAGCCCGGTCGCCTCCGGCGAGCCCATCAGCGAGGCGACCGACATGCCGCCCGCCGACTCGCCGAAGATCGTGATGTTGGCAGGGTCGCCGCCGAAGCGGGCGATGTGGTCGCGAACCCAGCGCAGCGCCGCCACCTGGTCGCGCATACCGAAGTTTGACTCATCCAGCGATGGCAGGTGCAGGAATCCGAGCGCGCCCAGGCGATAGTTGATCGTGACCACCACGACATCGCCGCGCTCGGCGAGCATCGCACCGTTGTAGAGTCCCTCGCTGCCCGAACCGATCGTGAACGCGCCGCCGTGAATCCAGACCATGACCGGGCGCGCGGCGTCGTCGGTGCCCGGCGTCCAGATATTGAGGAAGAGGCAGTCCTCCGATTGCTCCTGCGGCGCCGCGCCGATCATCGCGTCCAGGGCCTCGTTGGGAATCTGGGGCGCCATCGGCCGGAACGACTCGCAGTCCAGTACGTCGTCCCAGCCCGGATGCGGCCGCGCGACGCGGAAGCGCAGCTCGCCCACCGGCGGCGCGGCAAAGGGAATACCGCGGTAGACGCTCAGGCCGCCTTCCGATGCTCCGTGAATCCGTCCCGCCTCGGTCTCGATGATGGCTGCCATCTTGGCGCTCCAATCGGCTTTCGTGCCTATTCGTCGCGCAGCCTACCCGGTACTCGAGAGTGCCGCTGTCCGGCCGGAGCCCCCCTCTGCCTGCGGCATCTCCCCCCGCTAGCGCGGGGGGAGATGGAACTAGGGGGTGAGGGCGGCGGTGCTGAAGACGACTCGGAAGGGCTTGCAGTAGATGATTACGGAGTTGATGTCGTCGGGGTCGAGGTCGGCAGGGAGGACGTAGTTCTGGTTGCCGACATTGCCTTTGAGGCGGGCGAGTTCGACGTAGCCGGCGTCGGCGATGTCGCCGCGGCCCTGGGGATCGGGATGCGGACTGACCAACACGAACAATGCGGGCCCGTTGGTCACACGGAAGTCCTCGAAGCGCAGGACGTGGGAGCCATCCTCGAGTTGGTAGATCGTGGCCGTGCCCTCACCCTTGTGGAAGGCGTCGCCGTCGACGAAGCCGCCCGCCTTGAGTTCGACGACTCCAGCCGCCTGCATCGACTCGGGCATTGCCTCTTCGACCTCGATCTCCAGCTTCGAGGCAGCCGACATCATCACCGTGGCCTCGTCCTCGGTCAGTACCTCGGGAATCGTGGCGTCGGCGGCGAGAGGGAACGCCTCATCCACGACGGTGTCGAAGAACAGAGGACGAATCAGCCAGCCGGCGAGGAGCAACAGCGGTATCGCTGCGGCAATCATGGCGGCCAGCACGATGCGGCCGTTGCGGGTTGTCCAGAGCCAATTCAGCAATCGACGTACTTGTCTCATCGCAATCTCCTCTCGACTGAGTCGGTGCCTGTAAAGCGAGCCGGCTTGCCTCAAACGTACGCCTGTCGAACCGCGAATGCGCCGGCTCAGGCGTCCCGGATTCCGCTCTGTGGCCTGCCATTCAGAGGGCGCGCTCGATTAGTCTCAGGGACATCCAGCTAGAGGAACAGGCGATCACATGACCGCGACCGCAGGAAACACCGGCATCAGCATTGACGCGCTCTCCAGGCTCGACCGGCATTTGCTCTCCCGCTACATCGAGCCAGAGAAGATCGCCGGATGCCTCACCCTCATCTCGCGGCGCGGGGAGATCGCGCACCTGTCGGCGATGGGTCAGATGGACCGCGAGCGCGGCAAGCCGATGGCGACCGGCACGATTTTCCGCTTCTACTCGATGACCAAGCCGATCACCTCAGTCGCGCTGATGCAGTTGCACGAACAGGGCATGTTCCAACTCACCGATCCGGTGCACCGCTTCATCCCGCAATGGCGCGACCTGCAGGCCATGTCTCAACCCGACGGGCCAGTCACGGACACCTGCCCGCCGGCCCGTCCGATGTCGATGCGCGACGTGCTCTCGCACCAGAGCGGTTTGACGTATGGCTTCATGGAGGGCGCGCTGGAGCAGGCTTACAACCGCGCTGACGTCTACCAGGCGGGGACGATGAAGGGCCGCGACCTGCAATCGATGATCGACCGCCTGGCGGAGATGCCGCTCAAGTTCTCGCCGGGCGACAACTGGAACTATGGCGTCTCCACCGATGTCTGCGGCTACCTGGTGCAGACGATCTCGGGTCAACGCTTCGACGAATACCTGCAAGAGCAAATCTTCGACCCGCTGGGCATGGTCGATACCGCATTCGACGTGCCGCCGGAGAAGATCGATCGCTTCGCGGCCAACTACGAGCGCGGCCCCGACCGGCAGTTGCGCCTGTTCGACGACCCGGCGACCAGCCACTACGCCGAGCCGCAGACCTTCTTCTCAGATGGCGGCGGGCTGGTCTCGACCGCGCAGGATTATCACCGCTTCTGCCAGATGCTGCTCAACGGCGGCGAGCTGGACGGGGCTCGGCTGCTGGGTCCGAAGACGATCGAGCTTATGACGATGAATCACCTGCCTAACGGCGAAGACCTCTCGCAGCGCGCGCTGGGTACCTTCTCCGAGACCGCAAACGACGGTGTCGGCTTCGGTCTCGGCTTCGCCATGATCGTCGACATCCCGCGCACCCAGAACGTCGGCTCCATCGGCGAGTACTACTGGGGCGGCGCCGCCAGCACGATCTTCTGGATTGACCCGGCGGAGGAGATGATCGTCATCTTCCTCACCCAGTTCATGCCCTCAGGGACGTTCAACTTCCGCGGCCAGATCAAGCAGATTCTCTATCCGGGGTTAGTGGAATGAACGGCTAGACTTCACCGAAATTCGCTCCAACGAACCTGGATTTGAGATGGCCAACATTCCTGAGACGCTCCCGACCTATGACCAGCTCCCGTACAAGGCCGGAAATCCGGCCAAGACGGCCTGGGGGTTGTTCGGCGATGACGACCAGGTGGGGATGTTCAACCTGCAGACTCCGGACAAGATTGTCCAGGCGGCTTCCCTGGTCCGCAAGGGCAAGATGTTCCCGATGAACTGGGATCAGTCGCAGCCCTCGCCGCCGCTATACAACCGCGGAGCGGTGCGGCACACGGTGATGCGGCGGGCCGGCTTCGGGCACCACGGCGATGACGTGCTGGACAACTTCTACACCCAGCAGTCGTCGCAATGGGACGCGCTGACGCACGTCGGCGACTTCGAGCACGGCTTCTGGGGCGGCGTGACCAACGAGTGGCTGTTGGAGAATCGGGATGCGCCCAAGCTGGGCATCGAGCACTGGGCGCGTCGCGGCATCGCGGGACGCGCAGTGCTGCTCGACGTGGGCCGTTGGTTCGAGTCGCAGGGTCAGCCGCTGCCGATGGACGAGTACCGCCCAATCACGGCGGACGAACTTGAGGCTTGCCGCGCGGCGCAGGGCGTCGAGCTGCAGGCCGGCGACGTGCTGCTGATTCGGATCGGCTGGATCGGCTGGTACGAACAGACCGACTTCATGACGCGGCAGGCGCTGTCGCAGATGCCAAACCTCGCCTTCCCGGGGCTGGGCTGCTCGGAGGAGATGGCAGCTTACCTGTTCGACCACCACCCGGCGGCGGTCTGCTCGGATAATCCGGCGCTTGAAGCCTGGCCACCGCCGAACTTCGCCGACCCGGATGGTTTCCTGCACCACTGGATCATTGGGCGCTTCGGCATGGCGATCGGCGAGATGTTCACGCTCGACGCGCTGGCCAAGGACTGCGCAGACGATGGCGTCTACGAGTCGTTCTTCGCCGCCGCACCGCTCAACGTGACCGGCGGCACCGGCAGTCCGCCGAATGGCCTGGCGATCAAGTAGGAGTAGCCTAAGTGTGCGGTACCTGGAGGGAGCCCCCCTCTGCCTGCGGCATCTCCCCCCGCTCTGCGGGGGGAGAAGGGAATGGCAATGACGGAGTAAGGCGTCGCAGATGACCGATACCCAGATCGAGATCATCCAGGGGGACATCACCAGTCAGGATGTCGACGCGATCGTCAACGCCGCCAACAACCATCTCTGGATGGGCGCAGGGACGGCGGGCGCGATTGTCCGAGCCGGCGGGCGGGAGATTGAAGACGAGGCGATTCGCCAGGGCCCGATCGAGGTCGGACAGGCAGTTGTGACCGGGCCGGGTCGGCTGGCCTGCAAGCATGTGATTCATGCCGCCGCCATGGGTCAGGACCTACACACCTCGGCAGACAAGATCCGCGCCTCCACCGACAACGCCCTTCGGCGGGCCGAGGAGTTGAGCCTTTCATCGGTCGCCTTTCCGGCGCTCGGCACCGGCGTCGGCGGATTCGACTACGCGCAGGCGGCCGAGATTATGCTGACCGTCTGCTATGAACACTCGGGCGGCGACCGCAGCGTGCGCTTGGTTCGGTTCGTCCTCTTCGATCAGAATGCGTTCGAGGCGTTCGACCAGGTTGCCCGCAATCTCGCGGCCGCAGATCAGATGCACGAGTAGATACTCTTCCCACAGTCAGTTGGAGGCCGCTATGTCCCGCCAGATCGACCGCTGCGAACTGCAGACGCAGTTAACGCCGGGATCCGGCGACTGGATCTCCGTGACGCCGCTCAACGAAGCCGAGTGGACCGGCTTTGCGCCGGCCGGCTGCGGCGTTGACCAAGGACGCGTTATTGCTTTGCCGGAGGATGCCGGCTCGGCCCTGCTCGATCCCGACGCGCCCGACCGCTCCTGGCGCCTGGTCGACTGCGAGGGTGAGCCGCTGTTTGAATTTCTCGGCTATGTCGACGATCGGCGTCCGCGCAAGCAAGGCTTCATCATCCTCGGCATCAGCACGACGCCGGAGTTGCTCGGCGCCTGGACTGAACTGCAGCCCGCCGCAGCCGACTGAATTCAGCGTTCACGCGGATACAATCACGGCATGCCTCATTACACGCGATCGGGAGACGATGGCTCCACGACTCTGTGGGGCGGTGGCCGTATCCCCAAGGACCACCCGCAGCCCGAGGCGTACGGCGCGATCGATGAGGCGTCGGCGGCGCTGGGCCTGGGCCGCGCCTTGTCGACCGATCCCCGTACCCGGGAGATCGCGATCGGGATACAGCGCCGCCTGTACCTGATCATGGCCGAACTCGCGGTTGCGCCGGATAAGCCGGTGCCGGACGACTTCGCCACGAGCGCCGAGGATGTGGAAGAGCTCGAGGCCTGGGCCTCGGAGCTTGAGTCGCTGGCGCCGCCGCCGCAGGAGTTCGTGCTGCCCGGCGGATCGCCCGGCTCGGCCGCGCTCGACCTGGCCCGCACGACGATCCGCCGGGCGGAACGCGAAGTCGTGCGGCTGCGCGGTCACGGTCATCCCGTCGACGAAGAGACCGTGCGTTATCTCAATCGGGCCTCATCCGTGCTGTTTGATCTCGCGCGCTATGAAGAGCAGCAGGCGGGTGTCGAGGCGATCCGCTCGCGCGACTCCAACCCGTCCTCCGCCGCCCGCGCGGCCGCGCAGTAACCGCCATGAGCCCAACCCCGCTCGCGATGATCTCGGAGGATGCGTCACTGAAGATTGCGCGGATCGACGGCGAGGGTGCGGACTGGCAGGCACAGGTTGAAACCCGGCTCGAGATGCGCGCCGAAGGCATGGTCTTCATGTGGCCGTCATGGTCGCCCAACGGCGACCGGATCACCGTCTCCGCTTCGTCCCAACGGCAGGACGACCCGCGGCTGGAACTCTGGACCGTGCCCAGCGGGCAAGGTCCGGCGGAGGTCGTGTTTCGCAATCCCCGCGACGGACTCCAGGTCATTGCACCGGGACTGGCCCACTACGTCCACTGGGCGCCGTCGGGCCGGGCGTTGGCCGTCGTCGGCAACGTCGGCAGCGGACTGGCTGTCAACCTGGTCGCGGCGAGTCGTCCCGGGCAGGCACAGCGCCTGGTCGACGGTGCGCCGCTGTACTTCTCCTGGGCGCCCGACGGCCGCGCGATTCTCGTGCACCGCGCCGCCCAGCTTGTGCTCTTCGACCTCGCCGCCGGTTCCGAAGGTCCCCAACAGATCCAGCGTGCCCGCCCCAGCTTTCGTTCTCCGGCCTGGTCGAGCGACGGCTCCTCTATCTACTTCGCCAAGCCCCGACCCGGCGGGGGCGCGATCCTGGTCCGCGCGCAACGAGGCGATGCCGGCGCCTCGGGCGAACATGACGAGCTAATGGAGCTAAGCGGCCCGGCATCGTTCGTCGCATCGCGCATCGACGAACGGCTGGCCGTCCTCACGCTCGGTCCCGGCGACGCCGAAGGCCGCAAGCTGTCGATCCTCGATCCCGAGACCGGCGGCCAGGTATCGATTGTCGATCGAACTATGAACGGCGTCTTCTGGGCGCCCGACGGCCGGGCGCTGTTCGCCTTCGAGCCGCAACCCTCGAGCACGATGATCGGGCTGACGCGATACGATCTCGACCGCAACGGAGAGTTCGCAGGCAGCATGAGATTGGCCCGCTTTCAGCCATCGGCCGAGTTCGCCACGATGCTCAACTTCTACGACCAATTCGCCCATTCACACCAGGTGGTCAGTCCTTGCGGACGCTGGATCACGTTTGCCGGGCTCGCGCTGGGCAACGGCGGATCGGGCCGGCGGGGCTTCGGTCCCCAGAACGGCTGCTATCTCGTTCCCAGCGACGGCTCCGAAGCACCACGCCGGGTCGACGCCGGCAGCATCGCCTTTTTCCCTCCGTCTCTCGACGACGAGGCAGGTGAGGCGGCTTCATGACCTGCACCACCGAGTCGGAACTCCTACTGCGCAGCAACGACCTACGCGTCACGCGGCAACGGTTAGCTGTACTCAAGGTGCTGCGCCACGCCAACCAGCACATCACGGCGACAGATGTCTACGCGCGAGCCAAGGACGAAGCCGCCGATCTGAATACCTCGACGGTGTACCGAACCCTGACGCAACTTCGCGACCTGGGACTCGTTTCACAGACCGATCTCGGCGGCGGCGAACGGACCTATGCCTGGCGCAGCGAGCGGCCGCATCATCATCTGGTCTGTACTTCCTGTGGTCGGATGACGGAATTGGCCCACGATCTGCTGGCCGACTTCGCCGATCAGCTCCAGCGCGACTTCGCGTTCGAGGCGCACCCCGATCACTGGGCGATCCACGGGCGATGCCGCGACTGCATCGCGGGCGAGCGCGGCTCATGACCGAGACTCCGGCGGCGCTGACCCGCTACCACGAGACGGTGCAAGCGGAGATGAGGGCGGCACTCCCCGCGGTCTCATTGCCGATCTACGACATGGCTCGCTACGCGCTGGGCTGGCTCGACGAAACCGGGCGCCCGGCCAGCGCGTCAGGCAAAGGCGCACGGGCGGCGTTGACGATGCTTGGCGCGGAGGCAATCAGCGACCAACCATCCGTGCTCGAGCGAGCCGCGGCCGGGGCTGCCGCAGTCGAACTGGTACACAACTTCTCGTTAGTTCACGACGACGTCCAGGACGGCGATGTCGAACGCCGCGGCCGTCCCACGGTGTGGACGATCTGGGGAGTGGCGCAGGCGATCAACACCGGCGACCTGATGCGCGAACTGGCGGACGCGGCGCTGCGCAGAGCGCTGCTTCGCGGCGCCTCGGCGGAGGCGGTGCTTGAGGCAGTTCGACGGCTCAACCAGGCGACGATGCTGATGATCGAGGGTCAGTACATGGACCTGACTTTCGAGCAACGCCTTGACGTCGAGGTCGACGAGTACCTGGCGATGGTCGAGCGCAAGACCGGCGCGATGATGGGCGTCTCGCTGTCGATCGGCGCCACGCTGGCGGGCGCGTCCGTCGAGCAGGCGGACGCGCTCGATCGGGCGGGGCGGCGGCTGGGACGCTGCTTTCAGATGCGTGACGACTGGCTCGGCATCTGGGCCAACCCCGACGCGCTGGGCAAGCCGACCGACGCCGACATCCGTCGGCGCAAGAAGTCGTTCCCAATCCTCTACGCGCTGAGCCATGCGCCGGCTGAGGCGCGGCGAGAACTCACCGACATCTACCGGCGCGAGCTTGAAGACGAAGGCGCTGATCTGCCTGAGGCGCAGGTCGACTGGGTGCACCACCTGTTAGGCGAAGTCGGCGCCGACGCCGCCACCAATCGCGCCGCACGCGAAGAGTACGAGGCGTTCCGCAGCGAGCTCGACACATGCCGCCCCAGGCCGCAGGCCGTAGCCGACCTCGAAGCGCTGGCGCTCTTTACGCTTGAGCGCGACCGCTAGCGCGCGCACATGCCCAACTCCGCCAGGCGAACCACCCCGGTAGCCGACACAGCGCTCGCACGAACCATACAAAGCGCGAGCAACTGGCTGATCGAACAGCAGGACGAGGCCGGCTTCTGGTGGGGCGAGCTGGAATCGAACCCGTCAATCACTGCCGAGTACCTCCTGCTTACTCACCACCTGGGCATCGGTGACCGCGCCGAGTGGGACGGCATCGCTCGCTATCTGCGCACGCAGCAGCGGCCCGAGGGCTTCTGGGCGCAGTACCGCGAGGGACCAGGTGACATCTCCACCTCGGTCGAGGCCTACTTCGCGCTCAAACTCGCCGGTGACGACCCCGACGCGCCGCACATGAGCCGGGCCCGCGAGTGGATCCTCGAGCAAGGCGGGATCATCGAGGCTCGCGTGTTCACCAAGATCTGGCTCGCACTGTTCGGCGAGTTCGACTGGGATCGGCTGCCGGCGATGCCGCCCTGGATCAACCTGCTGCCGTCCTGGCTGCCGATCAACCTCTACGAGTTCGCCAGTTGGGCCCGGGCAACGATCGTCGGGATCACCGTGATCATGGCATTGCGCCCAACCGCCGCCTTGCCGGCCGGCGCGGGCGTGCCCGAACTCTGGGTTCGCTCCTCGGATCGACGCCGATTCGCCGTGCCGCCGCCGAGCAATCCTTTCTCGGCCACAGGCGCGCTTTATGTCGTCGACACGCTGCTTCGATTTCTCGACCGCAATCGCATCCGACCCTTCGAACACCGCGCGTTGGCCTTCTCGGAACGCTGGCTGCTGGACCGCCAGGAGGCGGACGGCTGCTGGGGCGGCATCCAACCGCCCTGGGTCTACGCGATCCTTGCATTGCGCGCGATGGGCTACTCGCTCGACCATCCCGTACTCAGGCGCGCGCTGGACGGCTTCGAGCGCTTTACCTGGAGGCAGGAGCACAACCAGGGAGAGCAGATCTGGACCGAGAGCTGCCAGTCGCCCGTCTGGGACACCTGCCTCGCCGCCGTCGGATTGTTGGACGCGGGGCTCGATCCGCAGCATCCCGCCCTGCAACTCGCTGCCGGTTGGATGCTGCGCGAACAGGTCTTGGCCGGCGGCGACTGGCAGATCAAGAATCCCGACACCCCGCCCGGCGGCTGGGCCTTCGAGTTCGACAACGACGTCTATCCCGACGTCGACGACACCGCCGTCGTGATGATGGCGCTGGAGCGCATTCCCCTGCCCGGACTCGAGACTGAACGCCAGCTCGCCCTCGATCGCGGCCTGCACTGGATGCTCTCAATGCAGTCCTCCAACGGCGGCTGGGGAGCGTTCGATGTCGACAACGACAAAACGTTCCTCGCCGAGATTCCGTTCGCAGACTTCGGCGAGCTGCTCGATCCGCCGACCGCCGACGTGACGGCCCACGCGCTGGAGTACATCGGGCAACTCGGCTACAGCGGCCAGTATCCGCCGGCCAGCCGCGGTCTGCGTTTCCTCTACGACCTGCAAGAACCGGACGGCTCCTGGTGGGGACGCTGGGGCGTCAACTACATCTACGGCCTTGGCGCGGCCTTGCCAGCACTGGCCGCTCTGGGAGAGCCGATGTCGGCGCCTGCCGTGCGCACCGCGGTCGAGTGGCTGTTCCGTCATCAGCTCGACGACGGCGGCTGGGGCGAGTCGTGCGACACCTACGCCGACCCCTCGCTGCGCGGGACGGGTCCCTCGACGCCGTCACAGACCGCGTGGGCGCTGATGGCCCTGATCGCCGCCGGAGAAGCGGAGCACGAGTCGGTCGAACGAGGCGTCCGCTACCTGATTGATCGCCAGCGCGAAGACGGCACCTGGGACGAACCGGAGTTCACGGGAACGGGCTTCCCGTCCGACTTCATGATCAACTACCACCTCTATCGCCACTACTTCCCACTCATGGCCCTGGGTCGCTACCGGTCGGCCATCGCTCCGCGCTAACCTCCTGGTCCGTTGCCCGATCCTGAACGGCTACCATGCACGTCAGCGGCGCAGCAGCATGGGCAGCGTGAGGAGGGCAGTCATGACGACGAGGCAAGAACATGCCGACATCGAGATGCAGCAGCTCCCGGTTGACCTCAAACGCGACGGCCGCACGATTCATCTACGCAACCTGAATGGTTCGGACGGCAACAGACTGCTCGAGTTCGGCAATCGTCAGCCCAGCGAGGACCTGCTCTACGAAGAGCGTGACATCACGAGCGTCGCGGACGTCGGCGATTGGCTGCACGACACCGAGGCTGGACGCATCCGCACTGTGATTGCCGAGGAACACGGCAGCATTATCGGTTACGCGTCGATTGAGCGCGGCCGCCTGCGCTGGACCAGGCACGTCGCCGAGATCCGTGTGATGGTCGACGTGAGCGTGCGGCGGCTGGGGCTTGGGCACGTACTGCTGGGGTTGGCATTCGAGGCGGCGCTGGCAGACGATGTAGCCAAGATCATCGCGCAGATGACGCCGGATCAGCTCGGCGCGCGGAAGATCTTCGAGCAACTGGGCTTCGTCGAGGATGCCGTGCTCACCCGCCATGTCGCGTCGGCCGACGGCGAGTTGCATGACCTCATCGTCATGCGCTTCGACACCGCTCAGCGACAGCTATGCAAGGAGTGCGGCGAGTATGTCCTGACCTTGATCCCCTTGCAGGGCAAGCAACTTTGCTGGTCGTGCTACGAAATCGTGGATCTTGAACTTGGAGCCGGATAAGCGACACCTGGGAATCGGAGGACAGCATGGCGGAACATCGAGACCATACCTACAAGATCATCGAACTCGTCGGCTCTTCGCCGGATGGAGTCGATCAGGCCATCCGTAACGCGATTGAGCGCGCCGGTAAGACGCTCAAGAACCTCGACTGGTTCGAGGTGCGCGAAATCCGCGGGCCGATCCAGAATGGCGAGATTGGCTGGTTCCAGGTCAAGCTGGGCGTCGGTTTCCGCATCCTCGACCCGGCTGACCTCGAGAACGACTAACCGCGCTCGCCGATGACGACTTCCAGCCCCGAGACCGCCTTCGCCGGCGACGCCTCAGACGCCCTCGAGTGGTGTCGACGCTATACACGTCGGCACGGCGAGAACTTCACCGTCGTGAGCTGGTTCTTGCCTCGCGAGCTGCGGGCGCCGATGTTCGCCGTCTACGCCTTCTGCCGCTTCACCGACAACATCGGCGACGACCCGGACGCCGCTCCGGACGAGCGGCTCGTGCGGCTCGACAAGTGGCAGGTCGACCTGGAGCGCGGCTTCGACGGCTCGCGGCCGCAGCATCCTATCAACCTTGCGCTGCAGCACGTGGCCGCCGACAAGCCGCTTCGCGTCGATCCCTTCCGCCGACTGATCGAGGCTAATCGGCTCGACCAGCGTACGAATCGCTACGAGACATTCCAGGACGTGCTCGCCTACTGCGATCTCTCCGCCAACCCGGTCGGCGAAATGGTCTTGCAGCTCTGGAATATCGATACGGAGACGGACGAAGGCCGCTATCGCGTCGAACTGTCGGACGCCACCTGCACCGCATTGCAGATCGCCAATCACTGGCAGGACGTGCGTCGTGACTATCTTGACGAGGACCGGCTCTATCTGCCGCTCGAGGAGCTGCGCGGCTTCGGCCTCTCGGAGGACGACATCGCCAACGGCATTCGCGACCGACGCTGCCCGGAATCCTTCCGCGAGATGATGCGCTTCCAGGTCGACCGTGCCGAAGCCTACTTCCGCAAGGGAGAGCGGCTAATCGATGAGGTGCCCGCGGAGCTCGCGATCGACCTGCGGCTCTTCACCGACGGCGGCCGTGCCGTGCTCAAGGCCATCGAACGGCGAAGCTACGACACACTGGCGCGGCGCCCGCGCGTCGGCAAGCTGACCCGAGCCTGGCTGGCCGCGCGCGCTGCCGTTCAACTCAAACTAGCCTGACGCCATCATGCTGCGACGACTCGATCCCCAGGTCGGCGAGGCGTACCAGGAGTGCCAGGCCTTCACGCGCCGGCGGGCAACCAACTTCTACATCGCGTTCTCCGCGCTGCCCGCGCTCAAACGGCGCGCGATCTATGCCGCTTACGCCTACGCCGGCACCGTCGACGATGCGGTCGATGACGCCGGCACGCAGGAGGAGCGCGCCGCCGCACTCGCCCAAGCGCAGGGACTGCTGAGCGCCATCTACGACGGCGGGACAGCCGAGCCCGCCTGGCTTGCAACCGGGCTCGGCGATGCCGTCAGCCGCTTCGACATTCCCCGCGAGCACTTCGACGAACTCGTGCTTGGTATGGAGCACGACCTGACAGTCACGCGCTATGAGACCTATGCCGAGCTGGAGCAGTACTGCTACCGCGCGGCATCCGTGATCGGCCTGATCTGCATCTGCATCTTCGGCTACGACCGCACGCAGACGCAGCGCGCGACCCAATCGGCGATCGCCATGGGCAAGGCCCTGCAGATCACCAACATCATGCGTGATGTCAAAGAAGACGCCGAGCGAGGCCGCATCTACCTCGCCCAGGAAGACCTGGCGCGCCACGGCGTCTCCGAGCAGGACATCCTCGACGGCGCCTACACCGAGCCGTTTCGGGAGTTGATGGCCGACTACGCCCAGCGCGCCTACGCGCTGTATCACGAGGGCGACCGCCTCATCCCCTTGCTCAGCGGACCACGCAGCCGCGCCTGCTGCAATGGGTTGCAAGGCGTGTATCGGATGATCCTCGACGCGATCGTCGCGCGCGACTACGACGTGTTCAGCCAGCGTGTTTCACCCTCCCGCGCGGGCCGCGTACTGCGATTGCTCGAGCTCTGGCTGCTGGGCTCGTTACCCAACGTTGCTCGCGTACGCTGATCGCGTGTCGAGCGACCACCACTCCGACGCCCCGACCGCCGTGATCGGCGCCGGCCTGGCCGGCCTGACCGCCGCCCTGGATCTCGCCGACGCGGGCCGCAAGGTGGTGCTCTTCGAGCGGCGGCCCTATCCGGGCGGCAAGGCTTACTCCTTCACCGATCCGAATCACGATGTCGTGCTCGACAACGGGCAGCACATCACGATGCGCTGTTGCACCGCTTTCCAGGGCCTGATCGAGCGAGTCGGCTGCGCCGACATCGTCCGCTATCAGCCGCACCTTGAGGTCGCGGTGATCGATCCCGATTCGTCAGGCCGGCGGGTCAGCGTGTTGTCAGGGCGCCCGTCGGGACCGCTCGCCCGTCTGGGGCTCGGCCGCTTGCCGGCTCCGCTGCACCTGGCGCCGTCGCTGCTTGCCTTCGCGCATCTCAACATCGCCGAGAAGGCTCGGCTCGGCCTCGCCCTGCAGGCAATCCGCAGGGTGACCGAGTTCGAACGCATGGCGCTCGACAGGCAGTCGTTTGCCGACTGGCTGCGCGCGCATCAGCAGTCGGAGCGCGCCATCGAACGGTTCTGGGACCTGATCGTGCTGCCGACCTGCAACGATCGCAGCAACGACGTGTCCGCCGCCCAGGCGATCTTCGTGTTCCAGCAGGGATTCAGCCAGGATCGCGACGACGCCAACATCGGACTGTTCACCCGGGGGCTCGGCGAAGTCGCCGACGCGGCGCAGCAGCGGCTGTGCGAGCGCGGCGCCAGGATTGAGACCGGCCATTCGGTCCGAGCCCTCGTCACGCGGGAGAATCGCGTCAGAGCGGTTCGCTACGGACAGGACGGCACACTGGAGGTCGACTCGGTCGTGCTCGCGCTCCCACCCGATCCGGCGTTCAAGTTGATTCCGGCCGGCTGGCGCAGGCGCGAACCCTTCTGGCGGCTGGCACAGCACGAGGTCAGCCCAATCGTCAACGTGCATGTGCAGTGGGACCGCGCCGTGATGCAGCGCGACTTCGCCGCCGTGCTCGATCCCGACGCCCAGTTCGTCTTCAATCGCTCGCAGATTCATGGCTGGCCGACGCCGCCGCATTGGATCTCGGTCTCGCTCAGCGGCGCGCACGATCTTGTCAACCTGCCGCAGCAACAGATCGTCGAGCGCGTCGAACGAGCCCTGAGGAAGTCCTTGCGCAGGACCGAGGGAGCAGCGCTGCTCGCCGCCCGGGTGATCAAGGAAGCGGAGGCGACTTTCCGCCCCAAGCCGGGCATGAACGCGCATCGGGTCCGCCCGCGGACGCCAATCATGAATCTGGTGCTGGCCGGAGCCTGGACGGCAACCGGCTGGCCCGCGACGATGGAGTCGGCCGTGCGGAGTGGCCACGCGGCTGCGCAGGCACTGATTGACGGATCGGAGTCCGAGACATGACCGAACGCCGGCGCGTGCATTCCAATCCAGCCTTTGAGGCGCAGTTCGCCTACTGCCGCGCGATCCGCGTCGGCAACCTGGTGCATGTCAGCGGGACGGCCGCCGTCGAGCCGGACGGCAGCGTCACACCAGGCGGAGTCGGACCGCAGACGGCGCGCTGTCTGGCCATCATCACCGCGGCCCTGGAGGAACAGGGCGCATCAGTGGCCGACGTGGTTCGCGTGCGCACCTACATCACCGACATCAGCCAGTACGAGGCGACCGCCGAGCATCTGCAAGCCGCGTTCGGCGGCGCGCCGCCTACTTCCACGATGGTCGAAGTCAGCGGCCTGGTCGATCCCGAGATGATGGTCGAAATCGAGGCCGAGGCGATCATCGACCCCGAGCGCGACGCAGCGGACTGAGTCCGTGGCGTTCGCGGAGGGAGTTGGCGGCGGCCCACAGGTGCGGCTCCGACGCGAACAGCTTCGTCAACTGGTTGGACGAGCAACCGAGCCGCGCGGCGCAGTCGGCGGTTGAACCCTCGACTGCGTTGAACAGGTCGAGCAACGGCCCCACGCCGGTCCAGAACTCACGGTGTTTCGGCCCGATACGCTCCTTGCGCGCTACTTCTGCAGCGACGGAACGCGGCAACACGCGCTGCAACGCCGGCGGTGGATGGTACATCTCCAGCGCCACCTCCGCGCGGACTTCAAGCGCGATGCCGCGGCGCAGGCGAGCCAGGGCGGCGGAGCGATTCTGATGCTGCGACCGACGCTCGGAGGCGAATCCCACTACACCCGTCGGCTCGTGAGTGAGGCGCACGGCGGAGTCGGTCTTGTTGCGGTGCTGCCCGCCGGTACCGGAGACACGAAACCGCTCGAACCGACACTGCGCAAGCAATTCCTCGTCCGGGAGCGCCAACCAGTTCATGTCCGCCCGCTCAAGCCCGATCAGATGTCGACCGTCGCCGGCGGGGGCGCGAGCTCCGACGACTTGGGAATCTCGAAGCTGATGTACTGCCAGTCCGAGATCATCGTGTGAGTCACGTGCGAGGCCATTTCGTTCAGGAGCACCAACCCCAGATCGCGCAGCTCTTCGCTCTCCGCATGGACCAGATCCGGCGGCACGTTTGGCATTTCCACATCGCGCGACTCCGAGCGGTCGGTGACCATCACGTCAACAATGCTGTCATCGGGAGACAGTTCGATCCGCAGGATTCGATCCGGTTCGCCCTGCGTCGATAAGTGCGTGAAGACCTCTTCAAGGCACAACTCGAGCTGGTTGGCAGCCCGAACGGGCAATCGCATAGACTCGGCCGCCTCCTGCGCGAACTTGAGGACCGCAGGCAGCTCCTCCGCGTCCGCGCGCCCGCGCCAACGGAAACGTTTGCGCGGCGCCAGCCGGAACAAGGCCGTGAGCGCGACGGCCAGCACCGAAGACGCCGAGATCGAGTTGCCCGCGATCGGCTCCAGCGCGTCGGGAATCTTGTCCACGAAAAACAGGCCGTTCTGAGCCGCGAAGCCGCCCCAGAACGCGACCCCGATGATCAGCGTCGTGCGACCGTTGATCCCTCCTGACACGGCAAGCCGAAGCCCCATCACGAACAGCAGCAGCATTGTCACAAACGTCACCGCGCCGATGGCGGCCAGCGGTAGGTCCAGAACGAACCCGGTCACGACTGGAAAGAACGCGATCACGATCATCAGTCCAGCGCCATACAGCGCCACCCAGCGCGAACCCACGCCGATTACCGGGATCATTCCAGTGGGCGATGAGTAAGTTGTGTTCGGGGTCGTGCACATGATCCCGGCCAGGGCGTTGCCGACCGCGTCGGCGTTGAGCGCCCCGCGCACCGACTCGTAATCAACCCGCCGGAAGCTCCTCTGGGACACCTTTTGCACTGCGATCGCGTCACCCACTGTCTCGAACGTCCCCGCCAAGGTCGCGATGACGAACGCGCCCAACACGGCGAACGCCTCGCCCGTCAGAGGGAAGGTGGGCGTCTCCCACTCGCCTATCGGAAATCCCACAATCGCGGCTTCGCTCGTCTGGGTGAAGTGCCAGTCGCCGGTGGCCAGGGCGGTCAACGAACCCGCCGCCAGACCGAGAATCGGCGACCACAGCCGAAAGCGTGCCGGCGCCCAGACGATCATCGCCATCATCACCAGCGCCGACACCGCGCCGATCAGCAAGAACTCCGACGAGCCCTCCTTACCCTCGACGAACGAGCCCTGCCATTGGTCGAGGGCGATGGGTACCACCAGCACCGCCACCGACATGACCACGACGCCGCCCACCGTCGGCGTGAAGATCGTACGCAGCACGCGGAAGAAGCGGGCCACCAGCCACTCGGTAGGAGCGGCAATCAGCGCCAGGGCGGCGACGAAGCCGATCCCGGCCAGCTCGATTGCGTCCATCGTCGCCGCGAAAAACGCTCCCGAGGTGCCCATGAACAGCATGTAGCCCGAACCAACGCTGCCCAGCCGGACCGCCTGCACCGCAGTGGAGAGCCCGGCAGTGAGCAGCGTTGCCGAGACCAGGAATGCAGCCTGATCGAAGGTCACAATTCCAAGCGAGCGCATCAGAATGGGCAGGAAAATCGCGCCGGAGATCACGAACAGCGCGTTTTGCAGCCCGAGTCCGGCTGCGATGGCTACCGGGGGTCGTTCATCAACGGCATAGCGCAGCGGCGTTTCGCGTTCTCGCATGGCGCGCGTAGTCTAAAGCGAGCAGCCGCTTCCACAGTGAATCAGCAGCGTCAAGTGAGGCATCTCATGACATCCGCCCTGACCGCGAACGTGAATGGACTTGACTTGTGCTACCTCGATCACGGCGGCGACGCGGCGGTCAGCGCCGTGGCCCTCCACGGATTCGCGCTCAACTGTCACTCCTTCGACGAAGTCGCTCCGGCGCTCTCCGATCGCTTGCACTGGTACGCGCTCGACCAGCGCGGACATGGTCGCTCGGATCGGGCCGCCGAACTGTCCGACTACTCGCGCGATCACATGGCCGCCGACATCGGCGGGTTCATCGAGGCACTCGGCCTTGAGCGGCCAGTGGTGCTGGGACACTCGATGGGCGGTATGAATGCGATGACCTTCGCCGCCCGACATCCCGAACAGCTCCGGGCGCTGGTTCTGATCGACGTGGGTCCCGGCGTCAGCGTCGACGGCGTCCAACAGGTGCGCCAGTTCGTCCAGGGACCGTACGAGATGGACTCGCTCGACGCGTGGGTCGACATGACGCACCAGTACTACCCGTTCCGCTCCAAGGAGGGCATCCGCAAGCGGCTGGAGGTATCGCTGCGGGAGACGCCCGAGGGCAAGATGGCCAAGATGTTCGACGAACGCTTCCGCGAGGCCGACTTCCGCGGCGTCGCCGACGGACGCGACGGTATCTGGGAGACGGCGAACGCCCTCACGATGCCCACGCTCCTGCTCCATGGCGAGAACAGCCCGGTGCTCAAGCGCGAACAGGCAGAGGAGTTTGCCGACCGAGTCGAAGTCGTGCGACTGGTCACGATCCCGGACGCGGGCCACTCGGTCGCTGGCGACCAGCCCGAGGCGTTCAGCGAAGCGGTGCGGGACTTCCTCAGCGATGTCCTCTAGCGGCTCATCGTCCCGCCGCAGCGCGCGAGGCAAGTCCTCGCTGCTGTTCCCCATCATTGGCATGATCATCGGCTTCATCGCCGCACTCTTCCTGCTGCGCGAGCTGGACATCTTTGAGGGCGATCCCGCGCCGATCGGGCTGCAGGTCAACGAGTCCTGTGAATACCCGGTCGGTAGTTACTTCGACCAGCTCTGCAACCTCGTCGCACGGGCGACCGTCGAAGTCCAGACCGCGATCGATCGGGAGACGGCTGCACAATGCGCGGAGCAGGAAAACGTTTGCCGCCTGCACCGCGAGAACCTGCGCCAGGGACTGCCGACCAGCGAGCGCTTCCGCGACGCCCTCTTCGACCTGGAGCCGCCTAAGCACGCCGACGATTGGCACCAGCGCTATCTGCGGGCGGTCGCCTTCCTCCACAGCGGCTACAACGCGCAGTTCACCGCGCTCCAGGACAATAACCGGGACGCGTTCCTGTCGGCGCACGAGCAAACGCTGGAGGCCGCGTCGGATGCGGCGGCACTGTTCGAGGACTTCCAAGTCGCCTTCACCGACGAACGCGCACCCTGACACGCGCGGACAGCCGTCGTCACCCCTGCCCACACTTCTCTCGTCATTCCCGCCCACTCTCCTCTCGTCAGTCCCGCCCGCACTTCTCTCGTCATTCCCGCGCAGGCGGGAATCCATACAGCAAAGCGTCGGCCTTCCCCTCAGTCGATTGTGTGGGTGGAGAGGCCGAGACACCGGCGAGGGTCGTCATGCGCTCGAACCTGGTTCTGGATGGATTCCCGCCTGCGCGGGAATGACGGTGGTGGGCGCGCGAATGACGGTGGTGGGCGCGGGAGTGACGGTGGTGGGCGCGGGAATGACGGAACTGGCGATCACTCGCGAGCTTCGAGGATCGCCTTGAGCTGGCCGAGTTCTTTGCGCATCTGACGACTCATCATCATCCTCATCAACGGCCGGAGGACAGCGAACATGATCGAGGTGACGACGTGATCACTGCCGGCAGTCATCGAGTTGGTCACAATCGTTGAAGGACCAGATCGCTCGAGGGTCAAGCGGCCGGTGAAGGGGAAAGGACCTTCCGACGCTTCGATGGCGAGTTCCCGGCCATCTCGAAACTCAATGACGGTCATCTCGACCGGGCCGTCATTGCCTCCGTAGGTGTAGACGCCTCGGATCTGCGTTCCCCGACCGATCGGTTCGCGGCCGACGATCTCAGAGTTGGACATGCCGTCGACCCAGTGGTCCTGATTGGTGACATCGGACACGTAGGCCCAGACATCGGCCGGCTCGCGCTCGATCGTGATCTGTGCGGCCGCGCTCAGGCTGACCATCAGGCTTGCAGTCCGAGGGCCCGGCGCAAATGGACGATCTCCTGTCGCAGCATCCTGTTGGCGATGATGGTTCCCAGCGGGCGCAGCGGGCCCATGAAGACTTTCATCAGGAACGCGGTCGGATAGAGCGTGACCTGGTAGCTCATCCGCGACTTGGACTCGTCACCGGAGCAGGTGACCTCCGTCAGGAAGGGGGTGTGCCCGTCGGTGTTGTCCCAGGAGATTCGCGATGGCGGGTCGTATTCCCTGACCGTCATCGTGACCCGCAGTGATTTGCCTTGCTCGGTCGAGGTGCCAACGATTTCGGAGCCGACGCCGATTTCACCCCCGCCAACCACCTCGGAGTCGGACATGCCGAAGACCCAGTGATCCTGGTTGGGCACGTGCGACACATATGCCCAAAGGCGGTCCAGGGAGCAATCGAAGTCGGCTTCAATGCTGAATGCGGCTGCCATGGGTGTGTCCTAGCGGAACAGATCCATCTCGGCCGGTCGCACCAGCGCGGAGTGATCGTAGTCTTCGATTGGAATGTCGAGGCCGCGAACCACTGCAACCGGGACGGCGTCGAGCTTGTTCATCACCGGTTCAGCCGCCGAGGCGAGTTCGTCCACGATGGCCATCTCGGTCACCTTCAGGTCATAGCCCTCGGCATCAACCTCACCGACGTAGGAACGAATCGGATTCATCCCGCTGACGCCGATCGCGACATTGGTCAGCCCGTTGCGCCAGGGCCGGCCGAATGTGTCGGAGACGATCACCGGCACGTCAACCTGACCGCGGCGGACCAGCCCCTGTCGAATCGCCAGCGCTGAGGCCGACGAGTCGATCGGCAGTAACGCGACAGCATCACCGCCGCCGACGTTGGACTGGTCCACGCCGGCGTTGGCACAGACCCAGCCGTGACGCGTCTCGGAGAGGATCAGGCCGCGGGTCATACGCACGATTCGCTTGGACTCCTGGAGCACGAGCTCCACAGCGCGGGCGTCCTTCTCCCAGTCGTCGGCCCAGTCCTGGGCGAAGAGCCCGGCTGTGACTCCTTCGAGCGGCACAACTCGACCCTCGGCCTTGGACACGATCTTCTGGGTCACGACCAGCACGTCGCCCGCCTCGAGCGGAGTCTCCTGGGCCGTCAGGGCGGCGTCGATCAGTTCGGCCAGATTGTCGCCCTCAACGACCTCCGGTATGCCGCCTACGGCGAAGACGCGGTACTCGGACGGCGCGGCCATCAGTCGATCCCCACCATGCGCACCGCCGCCTGCGTCTTGTAACGCATGTTCATGGCGATGATCAGCGCCGTCAGGTCCTCGACGAACTTCGACATCGACAGCGGCCCGGCGTCGATCGGTCTCAGATCGGGCATCTTCCCAATCAGTTCGACCACCTGCTGCTTGGCGTCGTCATCGTCGCCCGTAACCAGGACGTCGCCCTCCATCGGATCGGCGAGCTTCTGCAGCTTGCGCGCGCTGAGATTATGGAACGCGCCGACGACCCTCGCGTCGGGCAGCAACGCCTGCGCCTGCTCGGTGGCCGAACCCTGGGGCACGTCGGAGATGCCCGGCACTCGATTCTCCATCGTCAACGGCACGGCCGCGTCGATCACCAGCTTGCCGCCGATCGCGTCGCGCAGGTCGTTGAGCGTCGCCTCGTGCCCGTCGAACGGCACCACCACGATCACGACATCGGACTGCTCAACGACGTCGCGGTTGACGCCGCCGCCCGCATCGGCCGAGGCGCCTGCTTCGGCGACGGCATCGCGAATCGTCTGGGCGGCGTCCTCGGCCCGTTCGATCCTGCGCGAGCCGATCAGCACTCGCTCGCCGGCCATGGCCAGACGCATTGCCAGACCCAGGCCTTCCGGCCCCGTGCCTCCGATGAAACCAATCGTCGCCATGCCCACTCCTGATCTACGCCTAAACTGAAAGCGGTTCGCGCCGCACGCACGACATCAAGGCTAACGCCCAAGCCCCTGAGACTCTTCGCAGACCGTGTCAAGCCAATCCTCCCGCGCTCACCTCGTGATCAAGCACCCGATCGAGCCGGATGCCGAGCCGGCCGTGCGACTCAACGACGTGCGGCTGACTTATGAGACCAAGGAGGGCAAGCGGCTCGACGCCGTCGATCCGACTACGTTGACCATCCGCGCCGGCGAAATGACGGCGCTGGTCGGACCCTCGGGCTGCGGCAAGACATCGCTGCTACGCATCATCGCCGGGCTGACTCCTCCGTCCGGAGGCGAAGTCGCCGTGTTTGGTCAACCGCCCAAGGTGGCGCAGCAACACAAGCGGCTCGGCCTCGTCTTCCAGGAGCCGGCCTTGCTCGCCTGGCGCAGCGTCGCTGACAACATTCGCCTCGGCCTGCAACTCAACCCCCGCGAGACGCACTCCTCCACGGAAATCGACGAGCTGATCGAGATGGTTGGCCTGCGTGGATTCGAACGCTACCGCCCAGCCGAGCTCTCCGGCGGGATGCAACAACGCGTGGCGCTGGCTCGCGCGCTGGCAATCGATCCGCCGCTGCTGCTGCTCGACGAGCCGTTCGCCGCGCTGGACGAGATCACCCGCGAGCAGATGCGCTACGAAGTGCAACGCCTGTGGGGCATCTCGCACGATCCCACCGAGCCGCCGCGCTCGGCCATCTTCGTCACACACTCCGTGCCCGAAGCCGTTGCCATCGCCGACCGCGTGCTCGTCATGTCTCCGCGTCCCGGTCGCATCGTCGCCGACATCCCGGTTTCGACCCCACGACCCCGGCGGCCTGAACACGAACACTCCGACCGCTTCATCAACGACACCGCCATTGTGCGGGCAGCGCTCCGGTCTCCCACTACTCCCGCCGTGCCGCTCGACGCCGCTTGACGATTGCCATGATCTCCGAACCGATCCCCGATCTGGACACCCTTGATGGCCCCGAGCCGCGCAGTCGCCGACTCAGCCGTCCCGACCTGCGCCCTACGCTCACCTGGATCCTGCCGCCGCTGGTCGCGCTGCTGCTGTTGGCCGTGGCCGTCGAACTCTGGGTGCGCCTCGGCGATGTCTCGATCTGGCTGATGCCGCGTCCGACCACGGTGATTGAGAGCTTCTTCGTCGATTTCGGGCGCTACTTCAATGAAGGACTCAAGACTCTCGCCGTGTCGCTGGGCGGCCTGGCGATCGGCACCGCGGCAGCCACCCTGCTCGCCGCCGGCGTAGCCCACTCCCAGATGCTCGAACGCGCTGTCCTGCCAATCGCGATCATGGTCAAGGTCACCCCGGTTGTCGCGCTGATTCCGCTGTTCATCATCTGGCTAGGTCACGGCTGGAACCCGAAGATCGCCATCGCCGCGCTGATCACCTACTTCCCCGTGCTGATCAACGCGATCGCGGGATTCCGCGACGTTGATCCGCGCATGCACGATTTCTTCCGCTCGGTCAACGCCTCGACCTGGGAGATCTTCCGGCATCTGCGCTGGCCGGCCGCCGTGCCCTACCTGTTCGCCTCGCTCAAGATCTCGGTCACACTGTCGCTGATCGGCGCGGTGGTGGCCGAGTTCTTTCTCTCCGGACAGGGCGGGCTCGGCGCGGTGATCTGGATTGAGCAGAACAGTCTGCGGCTCGAGCAGGTGTTTGCCTCGGTGCTGATGCTGACCATCATCGGCGTCACTCTGTCCACCGCGGTGGTCGTCGCCGAACGACTCTTCTCCTGGCGTCTCGACCAACCCGTCACCGCCTCGTAAGCTCACACGTAGGCTCACGTAAGCTCAACTGCTGGAGCAGCCATGACTACGCCCGACTCGTCCCTGGATGACTCCGAGAACACCGATCACCGCCTGCCCCAGCAGCAGGAGGCGAGGCAAGCCGACGCTGTCGTCATCAAATTCTCCAACGATGGACTGGTCCTCGAACTCGAGGGCGACGACGTCGACCTCGGCACCGATCTCAAGGTTCGCAACGAGCATCGGCTGATCGCCGAATTCCGCCGCGACGCCGTCGACGGCTGGTGGTACAAGTCCTCGGTCATTTCCGAGCCGCAACGTATCGATACTGATTCCTGAGCGTTCCGTTCCGGCCAACTTGCCCGACATTGGTCACATTCATACGCTGTCTACGGTCGCTATCGCCGCGGCAACCCCGTGGAAGCGGCTCCGGCTAGCCGGCCCGGCATTGAGACTCGCCCGGCGTCCGTCCAGCCTGGGAGCCTCCGATCATGCCCACATTGGCCCGCTTCTCCGACATCTTCCGCCGCCGCGGTATTCGCGCAGCATGCCTCCTGCTTGTCTGCGTAAGCCTGATCGGCGCGGTCGCCGCCGCCTGCGGCGACTCGTCCGACTCCGGATCGGGCGACACGCTGCAGATGACATACATGGGCGGCTTCGTTCCCCAGTCCAATCTCCCTTTCGTCGCCGTTTACGTCGCCGAGGACCAGGGCTTCTTCGCCGACGAAGGCCTTGAAGTCGACATCCAGCACGCCGGATTCACCGGCAGTCACAAGAGCCTGATCCTGGCCGGCGAAATCGACATCACGACGCTGCCCGCCTCCGAGATGCTCGAGGTCCGCGCGAACTCAGGCGCGCCCTACGTGGCAGTGATGCTCTTCGGCCAGCGCGGAGACTTCGGCTACGCGGTGCTGAACTCCTCGGGCATAACGTCGCCAGCCGACTTCGCCGGCCGCAACGTGGGCTACAAGGGCATCGTCCAGTCCGAGTTTCACGCCATGCTCGCCGCACACGACCTGACCACCGAAGACATGACGATGAAGGACGTCGGATTCAATCCGGTCGTGCTGGTCGAGCAGCAGGTCGATGTCTACCCGGTCTTCCTGTCCAACGAACCGGACACCCTGACGCGCTCCCTCAACCAGGAGATCACCGTCTTCGAAGCCGCCGACTACGGTGTGCCCACTCTCGGTGTCGTCTACCTGGTGACCGAGGAGTTTCTCCAGGACGAGACCAACCGCGAGAAGCTTGCCCGATTCCTCAGAGCCACGGTGCGCGCGTTCGAATTCTCGGTCAACGACCCCGCAGCCGCGATCGAGTCCACGGAGAAGTTCCTCGCCGAAGACCCGCCGCCCGACCTGGTTCACGAACGCTTCATCCTTGACACCGAGATCGAGAACGCGCTCAGCGATCTGACCCGCGCCAACGGCGTCGGCTGGTTCACCCAACAGCAGTTCCGGGCCCTGGCCGATGTGCTGTTCGACTACGGCGCGCTTGAGAATCCGATCGACATTGAGAACGCCATCGACCGTTCGTTCCTCGAAGACATCCACCGCTAAACGCTCGCGAGCACCCACCGGCCGCCCCCTCTGCCTTCGGCATCTCCTCGCGCCTCGCGGGGGGAGAGGGGATCGGGAGGATTGCGCCGGTTCGATCAGGCCCGGGTACGGAGGAACTTCTCCTGGCCCGGCGTCGGCTTGTCGTCGGGGTAGTGGAGCTTCTTCAGCATCGGGCGACGCGGGAAAATGTGGACGGCGTCCCAGCCGCAGGACTGCTCGCACAACCTGCAACCCGTGCAGTTCTTCTCGATCACGACCGCCTGGCCGAAGAAGTCGGAAGCGGCGTCGGTGAAGTCCAGCTCCAGCGCGTCGAAGGGGCAGACGTTGATGCAGATTTCGCAGCCCGAGCCAATGCACTTGTCCGCATCGACCTCTGCCTTGGGCCACTCCTTCTTCGCAAACTTGCGGCAGATGTCCCCATCCTCGTCGAGAATGCACTCGACCGGGCAAACCGCGCCGCAAGCGCCGCAATCGATGCAGAGCGCCGGATCGATGTAGTGGATCGCGTTGCGTTCGCCCCAGATCGCATTGGTCGGACAGCGATTCGTGCAGGCAGTACAGCCGATGCAGGTTTCTACGATGTCGTATGCCACTACCGGCTCCTCTGCGCTCCCGGTGCAACCTGCGTCGAGTATATCCACAGCATGAATCAGCGTTCAATCGGTTGAGCAACCGTTCATCCGCTCGCCCCGTATGCTCCTATAGTGATTGTGAGGCGGTCGGGATTGGTAGACATTATGCGTCGCAGACTTATGCGTGGGCCTCGAACCCTGCTCGCCTTCACCCTCGGACTTGCTCTCCTTTCCGCGTTCGCCGCAGCCTGCGGCGACGATAGCCCCGACTCTACCGACACCCAGCAAGCCGAGCAGACCCAGCAGGCCGACCAGGCGGCCGCCGCCACTCAGACAGAGCAGCAGGCGCAGCCGATCGACGCCGCAGAGCAGCAGTCCGAATCACAGCCTGACCAACAGGCCGCCCCCGCGCAGGAGCAGGCAGAACCGCAACAGAGCGAGGCAGCCGAACAGGATGCTCCCGAACAGGGCCAGGAATCGCAGACCGAACAACCGGTGAGCGATCCCGACCGTGACACGCTGCTGGACGGCGAGCTCTTCACCTCGACGATCGGGCCCGACGAAACGGAGCGCACCTTCCGCTTCCAGGCCGCCGCCAGCGCATGGCTGCGTATCTTCGTGGACGGCAAAGACGGAATGGATCCGGTCGTCACCTTGCTCGACCCCGAGGGAGTCGAAATCGCCGTCAATGACGATCTCTCGACCACCAACCGCGACTCCCTGCTGATCGCCCAGGTGCCCACCGAGGGACTGCAGTTCATCCGCGTGCAACCGTTCGACTCCAACAGCCGGGGCGACTTCATCATCCAGGCCCAGACCATCACTATCGGCGCGGACGATGACAACGCCATCATCGCCGTCGGCTCCAGCGCCGACGGTCGGCTCAACGCGCCCGGCGATGTCGACGTGTTCGAGTTCCAGGTCGAACAGGGCCAGCAGGTGTTCGTCCTCGTCGACGGCGACACCGGCGTTGATGTATTCGCCCAGCTCTTCCAGCCGAGCGGTGATCTGCTCCAGATCGACGACGATGGCGGTCACGGGCTGGACTCCGAGATTTACTTCACCGCCGACGAGGCAGGGCTCTGGCGTCTCGAAGTCTGGCCCGCCTCGAACAAGGTCGGCCAGCGCCAGCTGATCGGCGCCTACCGGGTGACGGTTGAAACCGGACTGCCGACTAACGCCGTCAACGAAGCGGTCGCAGGCGACCTTGCGGCCGCGGCGCTGACCTTCCTCGAAGCGCTGCGTGGCGGCGACACGCTCACAATCCTCGCGCTGGCCGGTCCCGAAGCCCTCACGATCTGGGGCTGGGACAACGCCGACGACGTAGGCCGCGACGTTCAGAAGATCCAATCGATCGACCTCGGCGGTGAGATCCTGCAATCCGTTGCGTTCGGAGACGTGCTGCACTCGGCTCGAGGCCGCGTCTACTTCCAGTTCAGCGAGGACGACTGGATGCGCTTCGAGCTGATCCAACTCGGCGGCCGCTGGCTGGTCGACGACTGGGCGCACAGCATCGGTCCACCGAGCTAACGACTCGCGACCCGCTCGCACGCTTCACCGGGCGGATGTTCGGCGGACCTTGCTGATATTGTCACTGCGTATCTTTCGAGCACCCAGCCCGCATCCGGTGGAGCATGTCTCAATGACCGAGCAACCGCATGACGCCGACGGACCGCTTGACGAAGTCATCGTCATGACGAACGGCGCCGACGCCGACTGGTCCAACCATCGCTCCGGCATGTCGATTCAGTTCGGCGTCTCGGGCGATCTCTCTGGTTCAAGCCAGGTCTTCATGACTCGGCAGAAGATTCCCCCGGGGATGTATTCCACGCCGCACTGGCACGTCAACTGCGAGACCGCAATCTACATCCTGCAGGGTCCGGTTGAGATGGCCTACGGCGAGCAACTCGAGCACGTCCACCGCTGCGAGAGCGGCGACTTCCTCTACGTCCCGCCGAGATCGATCCACCAGCTCAGCAACCCACGCCAGGATCGAGAGGCCGAGGTCGTCCTCTGCCGTAACGCCGCCGAGGAAATCGTGGCCGAGGTCGACATCCCCGGCGCACCGGGCTGCTCCCCGGCCGAGTAAAGGCGGACGCCTCCGTTAGCCGGCCGCCATCGCCATCGAGCGTTCGGCCTGTAGTTCCTGTAGGTAGTCAAGCATTGTCGGGATCGCCTCGTGCGCGCCCGCCAGGGCGGTCACCACCAGATCGGCGCCGATCACGTTGTCCCCGCCGGCGAAGACCCCGGGCTGCGAGGTGCGGCCGAACTGGTCAACGATCACTTCGCCCCAGTCATTGACGTCGATGCCCGAGTCGCCGTACACGTCCCGGCCCACGTCGTAGCCCACTGCGACGACAAACGCGTCGCAGTCAATCACAAACTCCGAGCCGGGCAGCGGCGCGGGGCGACGCCGCCCGCTCGCGTCCGCTTCACCCAGGCTCATGCGTACGCACTCGACGCCAACGACAGCGCCGTCCTGCTCGATCAGCCCGACCGGCGTGGTCAGGTACTCGAAGATCACGCCCTCCTCGCGAGCGTGGCGACGTTCCTCCTCGCGGCCCAGCATCTCGTTCTCGGTGCGGCGGTAGAGCAAGGTCACCTGCTCGGCGCCCAGCCGGATCGCCGAGCGCACGCAGTCCATTGACGTATCCCCGCCGCCGACCACGACCACGCTGCGGCCCACATCCGGCGTCGAGCGCAGCGCCGCGGGCAGCATGTCATCGTCGAGATTCGCCCGGACCAGGAACTCGGTGGCGCTGTAGACCCGGGGCAGCCGCTCTCCGTCCAGTCCCAGCCGTTTGCCCACGCTCGCCCCATGTCCCAGGAACACCGCGTCGTACTGCGACAGCTCCGCCCAGCCGATGTCAACGCCGACGCGCGTCTCGAACTGGAATCGGACTCCAGCCTGGCAGAGCGCCTCGGCCTTCTCGTCCACGATGTCCTTCGCCGTCTTGAAGTTGGGAATGCCGTAGCGCAGCACACCGCCTGCGGCTGGCCAGGCGTCGAACACCGTCACGCCATGACCGGCTGCCCGCATCTGCTCGGCCACGGCCAATCCCGCCGGGCCCGCGCCGACCACCGCCACCCGCTGTCCACTCTCCTGCGACGGAGTGGGCACAGGAAAGCCGCCTCGTTGCTTGCGGTCCCAGTCGCCTAGGAAGGCCTCAAGCTTGCCAATCGCCACTGGTTTGGCATTCTTTGCGATCACGCAGACGCCCTCGCACAGCGCCTCCTGCGGACACAAGCGGCCGCACAGCTCGGGCATCTCCGATGTCTGCCGGAACACCGCCGCGGCATCGGCCAGCTTGCCCAGCTCCAGGTAGGCCAGCGCGCCGGGAATGTCGTTGTCGATCGGACAGGCCACCGTGCACGGCGCAGCCGGACACTGGATGCAGCGCTGCGCCTCGAACATCGCCGGTCCGGCGGTGTAGCCGAAGTACACCTCGTCCCAGTTGCGGACCCGGTCGTGCGGCGTCTGCTTGGTCACATGATGCGGCGGGATCCGCAGCCGCTGCCGGCGGTCAATGGGCTGCCCGGCGCTCGTCAGTTGCTGCTTCCGCGTCCGCTTCGGCCTGTCTGTCTCTGCTCGTGGGGCCGGCTGTTCCGGCTCGTCACTGCTGGATTCCGTCGTCTCGTCCGGCATCTCAGCCAACACGCCTCTCGCTCTGAACCGTGCGACTCTCCTCCATCATACGGCTCAAGACCCGGTTGTCGGCTGCTAGCCTCGAATCATGGCCGACGAATTGACGCAACGTTTAGTAAAACCTGACGAACTACGCCTGGCTCGGCAATTCGGCGCGCTCGCCCGGGGCAATCCTCAGGCGATCCGGCTCGATCTCTGTTGCCTGTTGATCGGTCGAATCGTCGATCCGGCATTCGACCAGCTCGAGGCGCTGACCCGCCTGGAACAGCTTGCCGGCGAAGCTCGAGCCGACACGGCCGCGTCCGTTTCGTCGAGAATCGAGCGACTCTGCGCGGTTCTCTTCGAAGAGCGTGGGTTCCGCGGCGACACAGACACCTACTACGAGCCAGACAACTGCTGCCTGCATGCCACGCTCGAGAACGGCCGTGGCATGCCGATTACGCTGGCGGTGCTGATGATCGAGGTCGGCAGGCGCGTGGGGTTGGAACTGCAGGGCGTCGGCGCGCCGTTCCACTTCATCGTCAAGTATCACGATCCGGACGATGGCCGAGAACACTTCCTGGACCCGTTCCGCGGCGGCCGCGAGATCGATCGCGATGCGCTCTTCGAGCGACTGAACGCCATGCACCGCGGCGTCGGACCCGAGCCGGAGTCGTTTCTCGCGGCGGTCACCAAGCGGCAGATGCTGCAGCGCATCCTGACCAATCTCAAGGGCGCCGCTGTCCGCAAGCGCGACTACCAGGCGGCGATCTCCGCCACCGACTTCCTGCTCGCCCTCTCGCCCTGGTCGCTGGAGGACCGCCGTGATCGCGGCCTGCTCTGCTACCAGACCGGCCAGTTCATCGAAGCGCTCGACGACCTGCAGCAGTACCACGAACACGCCGCCGACGCGCCGGACTCAGAGCGCGTCGCCGAGTTCATTGAACGCGTCCGCGTGCGAATCGCCGAAGGCAGCCACTGACATCCAGCCGCCTGGCGCGTCCCCAATCGCTTAGGCGAGATGACGCACGAAGTCACAAACGCCCGCAGGCCGGCTATCCGATGTGGACTCCGTGAGCAGCGGCGAACGGTTTTCCGCTATATTCAGACGTGGCGGTCGTCGGGAATGCTGCAACCGACGCTCCGGTCTTCATTCTTCATCCGATCATCTCGCAGCCTGGGAAACCAAAGGGGAATGGCCAACGCAACAGCCCTGCGCAGTGTCAATGGGGCTGTGTCGAACAGCGAAGTGCCTGCCAACGCCTTCCGTCACATCCATGACGAACTCCGGTATCGCACCGAAGATGGTCCGTCGTTCCGTGACATCACCGAAGAGGTGCGCGAGATCGTGCATCGCTCTGGTGTCGGCTTTGGGCAGGTCTCGGTGTTCTCGCAGCACACGACCGCTGCCATCATCCTGCAGGAGCACGAACCACTGCTCCTCGATGACCTGCGCGATCGCCTGATCGCGTGGGGTCCGCCGGAGATCTACTACCGGCACAACGACTTCGAGATCCGCACCGTCAACATGCACGAGAACGAGCCCGAGAACGGCCACTCGCATGTCCAACACATGATGCTGGGCACTTCCGAGACTATTCCCGTGCTCAGCGGCGATCTGCACATCGGCGAGTTCCAGTCCATATTCCTGGTCGAACTCGACGAATCGCGCGACCGCCGCGTCAGCGTGACGGTGCTCGGAGTCCCCGGCGAGTAGCCCGGGCAAGCGCGCCCGCACAGCCTGCGGAACGCAACCCAACCACGACCGCCTCGGCATCCGCCGGGGCGGTCGTTCGTATACTCGACACATGTCTCCGCTGTCCCTGCGCGGCTCAGCCACGTTTGATCCGATGAGCGCCGTTCGGGCGACGCCCGACACCCCGCTCGCGCGCAGCCTCGCCAAGCGCATCCGCCGTGACGGGCCAATCAGTTTCCGCGACTGGATGGATGTCTGTCTCTATCACCACGAACTCGGTTACTACCGACGCGGCCAACCAACCGTCGGACGCGAAGGCGACTTCCTCACCAGTCCCGAAGTGCATCCGCTCTTCGGCGCAGCGCTTGGACACTTGCTTGGCGAACTCTGGTACTCGCTGGGCCGACCCAGCGCGATGTCTGTGGCTGAAGTTGGCCCAGGAACAGGCGCGCTGGCCGAGTCGATGCTCAGCCATATCGGCGCGAGGGATCCCGAGCTGCTCGACGCGATCGAATACACCCTGGTCGAAACCGACGACCAGGCCGCCGACTCACAGCGCCGACGGCTCGCCCACTTCTCTGGCGTTGCCCATTTGCCGGCGATCTCCCACCTCGGGACCGGTCATCAGTTCGTCTTCGCCAATGAGCTGCTCGACGCCGTGCCAGTTCACCTGCTCGGATTCGAAGACGGACACTGGCGAGAACGTTATGTCGAGTACTCCCCCGAATCCGGCTTCCGGCTCTGCTCACGAGCGCTCGACAATGAGCGGTTGCTCGAGACCGTGCGCGATGTCGCGCCTGCCGACGGGCTGGTCGCCGAGGTTGCTCCCGAACGCGGCGAGATTGTCAGCACGCTCAGTCGGACGGTCGCAGAACGGGGCCTGCTGCTGCTCTTCGACTACGGCTACCGACGCGATCGACTCTACGCGCCGTGGCGGCGGGACGGAACGCTGATGACCTTCCGCAAACACGTGGCGGGCGACGATCCGCTCACGCATCCCGGCGAACAAGACATTACGTGCCACATCGACATTGACCAGGTAACCGAGAGCGCACAGGCCGCTGGACTGCAGCCAATGCCGGAGCTGACCCAGTCCGTGTGGTTGCACCAATTGGGCGCGGCGGCGCTGCCAGCGGTCGCCGATGCCGACGGAGACAAGGCCGCCTATCTCGCCGCCCGCCGCGCTGTTGAGACGCTGACCGATCCTGCCGGGTTGGGGCGGATCGCCGTGCTCGGCTTCACGCGAGGGGAACTTCCACCCTTGCCGGGCTGGGCGTCGCAATGATCGAAACCGGCGACCAGCTCCCCGACACCGGCCTCAACCTGCGCAGCTATCTCGGCGCGGGTCCGTTGCTCGTGCTGTTCTACACCGAGGCCGAGACGCCGCTCTGTACCCAACAGCTCTGCGCCTTCCGCGACGACGAGGAGATGATCCTCGAACTCGACGCCTCGATCGTGGCGATCTCAAGCGACCCGCCCGATGTGTTGGAACAGTTCAAACGCGAGCACTTGCTGCCCTTTCCGCTGCTCTCCGATCCCGACCTCGAGGCAGCGGGAGCATTCGGCGTCACCGACGAGGCGAGCAAGCGTGCCCAGCGGGCCGCCTTCGTCGCCGACGCCGACGGCGTCGTCCGACTTGCGATTCCCTTCTACCAACCGAACAACCTCGACGACTATCAGCGCATCTTCCAGGCCCTGGGACTGGACATCTAATGCTCGCCGGATTTGACCAGCAGGCGGACGCGATCCTGGAGGAGCAGATCGCGATCTGCGAGATCCCCGCACCGACCGCCATGGAGCAGGATCGCGCGGACGAGGTCCAGCGCCGCCTGGCCGCCATCGGTCTCTCCGTCCAGCAAGACGAAGTCGGCAATCTGATTGCCCAGCATCCCGACCCCGTCAACAACCCCATCGTGCTCAGCGCGCACCTCGACACTGTGTTCGGAGCCGATCAGCCCGTAGCCGTCGCCCGGCCCGGACAACCCAATCCTTATCGAGCCGGTGAAGCCGTTCCAGAAGGCGAGTACCACGCGCCGGGCATTTCCGATGCAGCGGCCGGCCTTGCAGCAGTACTTGCAGTCGCCCGTGTGCTAAGCGGGTCCAAGGCGGAGCGGCACATGCTCTACCTGGCCACGGTGGGCGAGGAAGGGCGCGGTGATCTGCGCGGCGCGCGTCACTTCTGCAACTCCCGCCTCGGACGTTCGGCCCGCGTGTTCATCACCATCGATCACTCCGACGCCTCGGCGATCGTGCATCGCGGTATCGGCTCCCGCCGCTACAACGTCCGCTTCCGCAGCAGCGGCGGCCACAGCTGGGCGCACTTCGGCCGCTACAACCCGGCCTTCGCGCTCGCCGCCGCATCCGACCGCCTCGCCGACATCCGGCTGCCGCGCAGTCCCCGCACTACCTACAACGTAGGCGTCGTCCAAGGCGGCGAGACAGTCAACGCCATCCCCGAGCTCGCCCAGATGGATGTCGACCTGCGCAGCGAGTCGCCCGACCAACTTGAGCGTCTCGACGCCGACCTGCTGGAGATCATCCAGCGTGGCCACGACAAGGAGCTACGACGACGGGCCGCGGGCGCACTCGACCCAATCGTCACCAGGATTGGAGATCGCCCCGCCGGCACAACGCCGGACGACTCCGACCTGGTGCGCGCCGCCCGAACCGCACTCGAAGCGGAAGGTCTGCAGCCTCGACTAATCGCCGCATCGACCGACGCTAACGCCGCAATCGCCGCCGGCATCCCCGCCATTGCCATGAGCTGGGGCGGACGCTCCGACAACCAGCACAGCATCCGCGAGTGGTTCGACCCGACCGATCGCGCGCGCTCGCTGCGCGTCATCGCCCGGACACTGATCGCTCTGGCCGGCTCGGACGCTGGGTAGACTGATCACATGCCCGACGACGACCTGCGCGCCTACAGCGACATCGTGATTGACCACTTCCAGCATCCCCGCAACGCGGGGCCGCTCGACGACGCCAACGCAGTCGGCGAAGACCGCAATCCGGTCTGCGGCGACCACATGAAGCTCATGCTGCGCATCGACGCGGACGAGATCGCCGAGGCCCGCTTCCAGACCCGCGGCTGCCCGGCAGCGATCGCCACCAGCAGCATGGCTACCGTCGTGCTTACCGGGATGACGATCGAGGACGCGGCGCGGCTCAGGCGGCAGGACTTCGTCGACGCCGTCGGCGGGCTGCCCAAGGCCAAGATTCACTGTTCGGTGCTCGCCGCCGCCGCGCTGAAGAAGGCGCTCGCCCACTACCGATCCCAGTCTCCGGCCAGCTTGTCCGCGTGAACGAGCAGCGCATCCCGCTCAACTACTCCGTGCTCGACCTCCAGAGCGATGGCGACAACGCGATCAACGACTGGTTCTCTTTTTCCAACTCGGTGACCACCATTCGCATCTGTCTCGAGGACTCTGCCCATCACGGACTTGCCGCGGCCCTGATCGTGCACGACGCCCAGCTCGCCCTGACCGACGGCGACAGCGTGCACCTCGACGCGCGGCTGCTCGAAGCCGGCGGCGTCGATATCGACGGCCGGGAAGGCGCCGCCGCGGCGACCGACCTACACATCCCTCGAATGCCCCGCGGCGCGCACACCGCCAGCGCCGCCGCGAAGGCCAATTCCGACCTCAGCGCGTCCGCCCGACTCTCGCTCAACGGCGACGCCGCCGTCGTCCTGGCGGGCGTCGCGACCCACCCGATCCGCGCCCGTCAGATCGAATCCGCCGTACGCGGACGGCAGCTCTCCGATCGAGTGATCGACCTTGCCGCCCAGACCGCGCGCAGCGAGGCGCAACCGTACGGCGTGGGCGACCTCACGGACACACTTGCAGTGGACAATGTGGAAGACGCGGTCCGGCGACTGTTTCGCCGCCTCCGAGACCGGTTCGACGAAGCGCAACCCCATGATCGCCGCCATCCTCCTCGCCGCCGGTGAATCCGCCCGCATGGGCAGACCCAAGCAACTGCTCGATTGGGGCGGTACCCCGCTGGTCACTGCCCAGGTTGAGACCTTGCTCGCCGCAGGCTGCCGCCCGGTCGTCCTCGTGCTCGGCGCGCACGAGCAACGCGTCCGCAGCGCGATTCCCGTTCGCGCCGACGTGCAGATCGCCACGAATCGACAATGGAGTACCGGACGCGCCTCATCGATTCGCGCCGGAGCGCGAGCCGTGCCCTCTTCAGTGGACGCCGTGCTCGTCAGCTCCGTCGATCAACCGACCAGGCCCGAGGTAGTCACGCGTCTGGCCGAGGCGCTGCAATCCAATCCGACTGCGCGTATCGCAGTTCCGCGACACGACGGGCGCAACGGTCATCCGCCGCTGTTCGATGCGTCGTTGCTGCCCGAACTGCAGAGCGTCACCGAACGCCACGAGGGTCTGCGAGAGGTACGACGACGCCATGCGGAGCACACAATGTTCGTCAATGTGGACGATCCGATTGTGACGCTCAACCTCAACACGCACGAGGCCTACCAAAACGCCCTGACGCTGCTCTAAACTGCACCGGGTACGCACCAATCGTCATGCGCCTTCAAGGCGCCGTTCGATGCGACAGCCTCGCAAGCCAGAGTGGACGCTCAATGGCCACACCCTTGAAGCAAACGATCCAGGTCGGCAAGTACGTCGTCGGACAGCAACTGCGACGAACTGAGCGCTATCCGCTGGTCCTGATGCTCGAGCCGCTGCTGCAGTGCAACCTCGAGTGCGCCGGCTGCGGCAAGATTCAGCATCCCACCGATATCCTCCGCCGCCGCCTCACGCCCCAGCAATGCTGGGACGCCGTTGAGGAGTGCGGCGCGCCCGTGGTCGCCATCGCCGGCGGCGAGCCATTGATCCACCAGGACATTGTCGAGATCGCCAACGGCTTCACCGATCGCAAGAAGTTCGTCTACCTCTGCACCAACGCCATCCTGCTCGAACGCAAGTTGCCCGAGTTCGATCCCAATCCCTACTTAACGTTCTCGGTCCACGTTGATGGACTCGAACAGGACCACGACGATTCCGTCTGCCGCGACGGCGTCTGGGATGTCGCGATCCGCGCCATCGAAGCCGCCAAAGCGCGCGGGTTCCGCGTGACCACCAACAGCACCTTCTTCCTTGGCGCGCAGCCTGGCCGCATCCGCACGATGTTCGACAGGCTGATGGAGATCGGCGTCGACGGCCTGATGATCTCCCCCGGCTACCCCTACGAAAAGGCGCCCGACCAGGAGCACTTCCTCGCCCGCAACCAGACGAAGGAGCTCTTCCGCGACATCCTCAACGACCCTCCCAAACACTGGAAGTTCAACCATTCCGAGCTGTTCCTCGATTTCCTCAAAGGAGAAATCGAGTACGACTGCACGCCCTGGGGCAACCCGACATACACCGTGTTCGGCTGGCAGCGGCCCTGCTACCTGATGGATGAGGGCTACGCGGAGAGCTGGCAGGAACTAATCGAAGAGACCGAGTGGGAGAACTACGGCGTCGCCTCGGGCAACCCCAAGTGCGTCGACTGCATGGTCCACTCCGGGTACGAAGCATCCGCCGTGATCGACGCCACCACTAACCTCAAGGCCGGCCTGCGCAGCTTCGTCGGCTCGATTCGCTAGACCAGCCGGAACCTGATGCCGCAGAGCATCACCATCGACTCGTCCTCCGACACCTCAAGATCGTGATGGCGCGCTGTCGTCACGACGTGTCCGCGGTCGACGGTCGCCACGTCCAGCCCGCCCAGCCCGTCGCCGCGGCCGTCGGACGCCTCGACGAAGCGCAGCGTCGCATCGTCCAGCGCGATGGTCGGATGGCCGTCGCCGTCCGAACCGAGCGGGATCTCCAGCACTTCAGACCATCGCGCCGCCATACCGAACGGGTCATCGCTTTGCAGCTCGGCCGCCGTCATTGCGGTGACTACGTGCTCCCGCTTCGCCGGCAGCCAGTGATCACCGGCGGGATTCCAGGGGCCGTCAAGCTGGTCATCTCCCGTGTTCCAGCGCAACTCGGCGATCGCTCCGGGCACATCCTTCGGGTGGAGCTGGATCCCGTCGGTCTGATCGTTTGCCGAATCCGTGATGAGTCGGATTCCCAGGTTGGCCACATGTGCTCGCCGCGCAGCGATGTCGCCGCACTGCATGATCACCATGTAACCGCCGTCGCCGCCGCGACGCCTGAGGAACCGACCGCCTGCCGTACCGGGCGTCATCGGCGAGACGACCTCGAGGAACGAGTTGCCGACTGGCATGAGAAAATTGTGAAGCCCGAAGCGTCCGACGCCCGGATCACGGTGACAGACCTCAAGTCCGAAGACGCCTCGCAGGTGCGCCTCGATCATGTCGAGATCTTCAGCAATGAGGCAGATCTGCCGCATTCGCAACATGGGGCACCTCTTTCGGACTGTCGGCCTCAGCGGACCTGTTGATTCACCGTCCCTTGAACACAGGGCGCCGCTTCTCGACGAACGCCCGTCGTGCTTCGATTGAGTCTTCACTCTCGCCGACACGGCGCATCCGGTCGGCTTCGCGCCGGACGGCCTCGGAGAGCGGGATCGTGAATGCGTCGTTCAGGTTGTTCTTGATCTGCGCGATTGCGCCGGGATGGGAGTCCCTGAGCTGCGCTGCGATCTGAAGGACGTTGGGCATTAGCTCTTCAGGGTCATAGACGCCGTTGGTCAGGCCCAGGGAGAGCGCTTCTTCCGCATGCACACGGTCGGGCAGCAGGTACATTTCGCGGGCCTTGCCCATCCCGACCAGGCGCGGCAGCGTCCAGGTACCGCCGAAGTCGCCGGAAAATCCGACCTTGAGAAAGGCGGTGTAGAGATAGGCCGTCGTCGACATGTAGCGCAAGTCGCAGGCCAGGGTGAGCGAGCATCCGGCCCCAGCCGCGCCGCCGTTGATCGCCGCGATCGTCGGCTTCGGCATCTGGTGAAGCAACACCGATGCGCGCTCCTGGTTGGTCAGCGAATAGATGCTCTGCTCGAGATTGCGGATATCCCCGCGTCCCGTGTCCTTCAGGTCGCCGCCTGCACAGAACAGGCGACCCGCACCGGTCAGGATCACGACCCGGACTTCGTCGTCGGCAGCAGCCTGCTCGCACGCCAGCGGTAGCTCGTTCAACATGGTTCCGTTGAGTGCGTTGAGCGACTCGGGTCGATTCAGGGTGATCGTGCAGATGCCGTCTTCAACCTCGTACAGAAGCGTCTCGTAAGTCATGCAGGCTCCCAGTATCCAGGTGCGCAACCGGTGTTGCGACCAGTTTACGACTGCGACCGAACCGCTGATCTATGCGACACTCTGGGCATGTTGATCGTCGCGACAGCATTGCCCTGGGAGGCGCAGACCGCGCGCGCCGGCGCAGCGATCGCCGGAAGGCAACGGGTCCGCCTAATCACAAGCGGCATTGGTCCCGTCCGAGCCCGTAACGCCGCCGAGCAGTTGTTTGACACCACGGATTCGAGCGAAATCACGGCGGTCCTCAGCGTCGGCGTGGCGGGAGGCTTAACGAACGACATGCGTCGCCCGGCGCTGACTCTTCCCACGCCGGTCGTGCGCCAGTCTGATCAGGCACAGTGGGATCTCGAAGGCCCGCTCTACCGGAAAGCTCAGTGGACTCTCAATCAAACCGATTTCTACTGGCGTCCGGCGATTAGCATCACGACTCCGCACGTGCTCTTTACCCGGCCCGAAAAAGTGGCCGCCGCTGCCACAGGAGCGCAGATAGTGCAAATGGAAGACAGCGAATGGGCAGAGGTGTGCGCCTCCAAGGACCTGCCATTCATTGCATTGCGGGTCGTACTGGATGCCCTGGACGACGACATTCCAGTCGAGTTCGGCGAGTGGCGGCGCGACGTGCCAACCGCAATGGATATCGCCATGGGCGCAATACGGCGGCCTCGCCTCCTTCGCGAACTGGCTCAGCTAGGCCTGCAACGCCGAGCTGCATTGCAAGAGCTCGAGCGCGCACTAACTGTCCTCATACCGGGTCTCGCTCCCAATTGACGAATTGTGAACCGCGCCCTGGTCACCGGCGCCAACGGCTTCATCGGCGCCCACGTGGTGCGCGCCGCGCTCGGCGCTGGCGCTGAAGTCCGGGCAATGGTGCGTCAGGGCAGCGACCAACGCAGCCTCGCAGGCTTGCCCGTTGAGATTGTCCACGGCGACCTGACCAACACGTCGTCCATCGAACACGCCCTGGCCGGCATCGACACCCTGTTCAACGTCGCCGCCCGCTACGACCTCAGCCGTCGGGCGAGACGCGATGCCCATCGCGTCAACGTCGACGGCACGAGGCAGCTGATGCACGCCGCCCTGCGAGCACAGGTCGATCGAGTGGTCCACACCTCTTCCGTCGCAGCCGTCGGACCGCCGAGCGAACCCTCCCGACCGGCCGACGAGCGTCAGTGGGCGCAGGTCAAGGGCGCGCCGGGACCTTACGAGGAGACCAAGATTCTCAGCGAACGACTCGTCCACGAACTGGTCGCTGACGATTCGCTGCCGGCAGTCTGCGTCTTGCCGACGGCGCCCATTGGCCCGCTCGACTTCAAGCCCACGCCGACCGGGCGGCTGATTCGCGACGCCGCCAACGGCGCCATGCCCGCCTACATCCGAAGCGCAGGACTCAACGTCGTGCATGTTCAGGACGTCGCGATCGGTCACGTCAACGCGGCGAACATGGGCCGCGTCGGGGAGCGCTACATCCTCGGTCACCAGGACGGCAATCTGGCCTTGCGAGAGATCATCGAACGCGCAGCACTGTCGGGGGACACGTCTCCTCCACGGATTCCGCTCCCATCAACTGTCGCCTTCGCGGCTGCCCTGATCGATGAGTTTCTGCTCAGCGCTTTGACCAGACAGCAGCCACGGGCGACTATTGCGGGAGTCCGGCTCGCCCGCCAGCGGCAATACTTCGACTGCCAGAAGGCGATCGAGGAACTGCAGTTGCCGCAGACCGATTTGGACGAGACATTCAACGAAGCGGCAGCCTGGTTTCAGAAAGACAGTCCATGAACGACCAATCAACACCACCCGTGGTCCTGATCACCGGATCCAACAGCGGCATCGGCAAGGCGGCCGCGACCGAGCTCGCCCGACGCGGCTGGCAAGTGTTCGCGGCCGCCCGCTCGGTCGAGCGAGGTCAGGCCGCCGTCTCTCAGATCCAGAAGGACAGCGGCTCGATCGCCGTCGAACTGCTGGAGATGGACCTCACATCATTCGCCTCCGTCCGACGCGCCGTTGACGAACTGTTGGAGCGCACCGATCGACTCGACGTGCTCGTCAACAACGCCGGCCTCACTCTCAACGACCGTCGACTCACCGGCGACGGTCACGAGACGATGATGCAGACGAATCACCTCTCACCCGTCCTGCTCACCTCGCTGCTGCTGCCCAAGTTGCTCGAGTCGGACGATGCGCGCGTCGTCAACGTCAGCTCGCGCGTCTACGAACGTATCGATGCGATGCCGCTGGACGACCTCAATTTCGAGCACTACTGGGGCGGAATCAGACCGTACTGCGCCACCAAGCTGGCCAACATCCTCTTCACCAACGAACTGCACCGACGCACGCACGACGCCGGGCTGGCGACCTTCTCAGTCCACCCGGGAGTTGTAGCGACCAACTTCGCGCAGAACTTTCCGCCTGCATTTCGGGTGGGACTCAAGCTCCTGCGACCATTGCTGCGCAGTCCCGAGCAGGGAGCCGCGCCGGTTGTCGAGCTGGTCACTGAGTCAGCTCGACGCGCCGACGCCGGCGAGTACTTCGACCGTCACACCCTGACGCAGCAGCAACCACACGCGAACGACCGTGAGGCCGCCGAACGCCTCTGGGATCTGTCCAACGAGATCACCGGAGCGGAGTGGCCGGCCTCATGACGAGCTCAAGCCGCGAAGACCTGATCGCCGCGCTGCAACAGGACAGCGAAGAGTTCCAGGAGGCAGTCGCGCAACTTCCCGCAGAGGCGTTCGAGCGCGGCGTCTACGAGCAAGGCTGGAACGCGCGACAACTGCTGGCGCACATCGCCGCGATCGAGTGGACCTACCCGCGCCTGATTGAGCGAGCTGAGCAACGTGCTTCAGGAGCAGATGTCCCCCAGGGAGGCGGCGCCGGTTTCGACATGGACGCCTACAACGCCAAGCAGGTCGCCCGCCGCGACGACCAGCCGGTCGAGCAACTGCTGACCGAGTTCCGCCGCAACCGAGCCGAGACGATCGACGCGATCCGGGCCGCCGACGAAGAGCTGCTCAAGCAGCCGACCCGCTCAGCCGGCGGCGTCGAAGGGACGCTCCTTGACGTGCTCGAAGGCGTCGCCGTCGGCCACGTTCGCGAGCACGTCAACGACCTGCTCCACGGCGCGCGGGCAGACTGAGATCCCGCTACTGACGCGGAAGCTGCAAACCTCGCGTGGCGATGATGTTGCGCTGAATCTCGGACGTACCGGCTGCGATGGTGCTCGGCACGGTCGACATGTAGGCCCGTCCGATCCTCGCCGCAATCGGCGCGCCCGGGTCCTCCGGGTCGATCCGCTGCGAGTGCAGGCCCATCATGTTGACGCCGAAGCGGGCCACCCGCTGGCCCAGCTCCGAGCCGAACATCTTCGACATTGATGCCTCGTGGTTCGGGACCAGTTCCTGCGACTGCATCCAGACGACGCGGTAAGAGATCAGCTTCGCAATTTCCGACTCGATCATCAGGTTGGCGAGTCCGTTGCGCACACCCGGGTCGTCGATCAGCTTGCCCCCGCCCTGGCGGCCAGGACGCTCGGCGGCGTACTCGGACATCAGCTCGACGCTCTTGCGCGACGTCGCCGACCAGGCCACGCCCGAGCGCTCGAAGTCGAGCAGCGTCGCCGCGACGTACCAGCCGCGGTTGTACTCGCCCATCATGTTCGAAGCGGGTACGCGCACATCGGTGAAATAGACCTCGTTGAAGCTGTGCTCGTCGAGCATGTTGATCAACGGGCGCACCTCGATACCCGGCGTGTTCATGTCGAGCAGGAAGTAGGAGATGCCGCGGTGCTTGGGCGCTTCGGGATCGGTGCGCGTCAGCACGTGAATCCAGTCGGCGTGCTGCGCGCCCGAGGTCCAGATCTTCTGGCCGTTGATCACGAAGTCGTCGCCGTCGCGCACGGCGCGGGTTTGCAGACCGGCGAGGTCCGAGCCGTTGCCCGGCTCGGAGAAGCCCTGCGCCCAGTAGGACTCGGCGTTGGCGATACGCGGCAAGTGCTCGCGGCGCTGTTCCTCGCTGCCATGCAGCATCAGACAGGGGCCGACCATCGAGATGCCCTGCCCGCCCGAGCCGGGCGCGCCGCGATAGGCCGCTTCCTCACGGTAGATCATCTGCTGGATGTGGCTCGCGCCGCGGCCGCCGTACTCCTCCGGCCAGGCCATCGTCAGCCAACCCTTGGACGCCGCCCGCTTCTCGAACGCGCGCTCGGCCTCAAACCCTGCGTCGGGGTTGTCGTCCGACGCCGACGCCGGCACCCAGTTGTCGTCGATGAAGTTCACCACCTCCGTGCGGAAGGCGTTGTCGGATTCGGTGAATTGATAGTCCACGTTCGGCTCCTCAGGCTCATGCACTCAACAGCGCACAAAGTATAGATCGCTCATCGCTACTACCCCCGCTGGCATGAGGGCTCTGCCGCCCCATCCCACTCTCCCCCCGCGTGAGCGGGGGGAGATGCCGGAGGCAGAGGGGGGCAGGCCGCCACTACGCTGACACCATGACCTCCGAGGTGTGGGACGCCGTGATCATCGGCGCCGGACCGGCCGGCGCGACCGCCGCCAGACGGCTTGCCGACGCCGGCGCATCGACACTGCTGCTGGAGAAACAGCCCCTGCCTCGCTACAAGGCCTGCGGCGGCGGCGTGCCCGCGCGCACCATCGATCTCCTCGGCGGCCTCGACATCTCGCCGGTCAGCGAGGGCAACGTCGACACCATCGACATCTCGCGCTTCGGACAAGCCCAGTTCCGCAAATCGTCGAAACGTCCATTGGCCTGGATGGTCATGCGGGACCGCTTCGACCAGTACCTCGTCGATCTCGCCGCTGGATCGGGCGCCAGCATCCGCGACGCGGCGCCGGTGCAGTCGATTGTCGAACATGACGACCGCTTCGAGGTTGAGACGCCAACCGGGTCCGTTCAGGCGCGTCATCTGCTCGCCGCCGACGGCGCAACCGGCCCGACCGCGCGGTGGCTCGGCATCGACTCCGCCCCGACAAGGAGCGCCGCCTACGAGGTCGAGGTCGCGGCGCCTCGCTCCGCGCTCGAGCGCTGGCATCGGGCCGCCAATGTTGATGTCGGCTACCGACCGTGGGGCTACGGCTGGGTCTTCCCCAAGCAGGGCAAGCTTTCCGTCGGCGTCGTCACCGCGCCCGCGCGAGGCCGCGCGATCCGAAAGCAGACAGACCGCTATCTGTCTCGCCTGGGACTCGCCGACGTTGAAGTCATCAACGTGCAAGGACACCCGATCCGATACCGCCGCTCGGTCGGGGAACCGGTCGCCAGCGGCCGCGCGCTGCTGCTCGGAGACGCCGCCGGTCTGGCCGACGAGTTCACCGCCGAGGGCATCGCCTACGCCGTCCACTCTGCCAACCTCGCCGCCGACGCGGTGCTCAGCGGCGGCGATCCCGCAGCCATCTACGCGGACGCAATCAACCTTCACATCCAACCCGAACTCGACGCCGCGCGCACCATCTCCCGCCTTTACTACTGGTGCCTCACCACCTGGCCCTGGTTGGCGCTCAAGACCTCCAAGCACATCAACTACCTCTGGCGAGCCTTCTTCCGAGTCATGCGCGGGGACTCGACGTACGCGGAGGAGCTGTCTTCCCTGCCCTTCTCCGGAACAATCACTCGAACCTTGAGCGGACACGCGTAATGCCCCGCCGACGACGTACGCCCAAACCGCTCCGACCGACCGCGATCATCAAGCGGCTGATCCGCGAGGCGCCGCTCACGCCCTGGCGCGCGACCAATGATCCGGTCACCGAGCTGGTTCTCACCCTGCTCTCGCAGAACACCTCCGACACCAACTCGGGGCGCGCATTCCAGCAGCTCTTGAAGCGCTACCCCGACTGGGACGCCGTGCTCGAAGCGCCGGTTGAGGAGCTGGAAGAGACCATCCGACCCGGCGGGCTGGCCAGAACCAAGGCGCCGAGGATGCAGGCGCTACTGACCATGTTGCGCGAACGCCTTGGTCCCGACTGGGACGCCTCGCGGCTGGAAGAGATGCCGATCGACCAAGCCAAGACCTGGCTCACCGAGCTACCGGGCGTCGGTCCAAAGACCGCCGCCTGCGTGCTGCTCTTCTCGCTCGGCCGGCCCGCCCTGCCCGTCGACACGCACGTCCACCGCGTCGCCCAGCGCCTCGGACTGATCGGATCCAAGGTCGCTGCCGTCCCCGCTCACGACATGCTCGAGGCCCAACTCCCGCCCGACATGTACTACGACTTCCACGTCACCCTGATCCGACACGGCCGCCGTATCTGCCACAAGCAACGACCCAGGTGCGGCGACTGCGTCCTGCTCGACCGTTGCCCCGCCGCCGACGACTTCCTCTATTCATGACTCCAGAAGATGTAGCCTCACATCGTTTCAACCCCGATCACGGAGACCAATCATGAGCGCCATCGCACAGACCATCGCAGGCAGAGTCGAAGGAAGCGAAGAGCACGGCCTCTGCGTCTTCCGAGGCATCCCGTTCGCCGCCCCGCCGGTCGGCGACCTTCGCTTCAAGGCTCCGCAGCCGGTCGAGCCCTGGGACGGCGTCCGCGAAGCCAAGACGTTCGGACCGATCTCCCTGCAGGCGCCCAACGAGATGCTGGAAGCGCTGCTGCCGGTCTCCGATCCGCCGCAGCCACAGAGCGAGGACTGTCTCTATCTCAACGTCTGGACGCCCGGACTTGACGATGCCGCCCGGCCTGTCATGGTCTGGATCCACGGCGGCGCGTTCACGATCGGCTCGGGCAGCGAGGACTACTACGACGGCGCCAACCTCGCCGCGCGCGGCGATGTCGTGATCGTCACGATCAACTACCGGCTCGGCGCGCTCGGATTCCTCAACCTGCCCGCGCTAGGCGAGACCAACTTCGGCATGCGCGACCAGGTGGCGGCATTGAAGTGGGTCCGGGACAACATCGCCGGCTTCGGCGGCGACCCCGGCAACGTCACCATCTTCGGCGAGTCGGCCGGCGGCATGAGCGTCGCCTCGCTGATGGCCTCGCCCGAGGCGGCCGGTCTGTTCCAGAAGGCGATCCCGCAGAGCGGCGCCGGACACAACGCGCTCAGCGTCGAGGAAACCAACGCCACCGCGCTCAAGTTCTGCCGGGCGCTCGGCGTCGATCCCGACGACGTCGACGCGCTCATGGCTGCCGACCCCGCCGACATCCTCGCTGCCTCGGTCGCGGTCGATCCGATCGCCAGCGCCGAGTCCGCCTCCGACATGGCCGACGCCGGCGCATCCGCGACCCCGCAGATGCCGTTCCAGCCCGTGATCGACGGCGAGTTCCTCTCGGTCCTGCCGATCGATCACATCCGCCAGGGCTCGGCCGACGGCATCCCGACGCTGGTCGGATCGCTTGATGAAGAGATGAAGCTCCTCGCCGCCGCCGGTCCCGCCGAGCCGATGACTGACGAGGCGGCGATCGCGGTCTTCGGCATGATCCACCCCGACGGCGAGTCGGCCTACGCCAGCTACCGCGCCGCGCGGCGCGAACGCGGCGAGGACGACTCGGCGAACGAAATCTTCGTCGCCGCGATCGGCGACGTGATGCTTCGCGTCCCCGGCCTGCGCCTGGCTGACGCCCAGACCACGCGCGCGCCCACCTTCGCATACCTGTTCGACTGGAAATCGCCCGGCATGAACGGCGCGCTGGGCTCCTGCCACGCGCTCGAGCTGCCCTTTGTCTTCGGCACGCACGACGTTGCGCCCGAGTTCGCCGGCTCGGGACCCGAGGCCGACGCCTTCGCCGAGGCGACCATGGACACCTGGCTCGCCTTCGCCCGCACCGGCAATCCCAACTCAGACGCCGCCCAAGCGCCGGTCTGGGACACGCAGAGCAAGCCGCTCCTGGTCCTCGGCCCCAACATCCGCGTCGAACACGACTGGCGAGGCCCCGAACTCAGCGTCTGGGACAACGTCATCTCGTAGAGAGGAACAACCCATGCCCCTCACTCCAATCCGCAACGACCAGCTCAGCAAAGTCGGACTCGGCGTCCAGCGACCCGAGGATGTCGTCGTCTCCCGCGACGGCCGCGTCTGGATGTCGGACCAGGCCTCGGCGGCGGCCGAGGCGCTGCCCGACGGCACGCTCAACCGAGTCGGCAACGCCGGCGGCGCGCCCAACGGCAACAACATGGACACCGAGGGCCGGATCATCATCGCCAACGTCGGCGGACTCGACGGCCAGGGTTCCGACGATAGTGGTACCGGACCCGTGCAGCGGCTCGATGTCGACACCGGCGAGATCGAGATCCTCGCCGACCAGATCGACGGCATCCCGTTGGTCGCCTCCAACTATCCGCACGTCGACTCCCGGGGACGGATCTGGGTCACGCACTCGACCTCGCGCTCGGGCGGCGACGCCTTCTCCGGCGATCCCGACGGTTTCCTCTTCCGAATCGAGACCGACGGTTCGCTGACCATGCTCGCCACCGAGATCGAGTTCGCCAACGGGATCACGCTCGACCCGCGCGAGGAACAAGCCTACGTCTGCTCGACCACCGGCTGCCACGTCCTGCGCTACCCGATCCACGCCGACGGTTCGCTTGGCGAGCCGGAGGTCTACGGCCCGCAGCTCGGCAAGTCGGTCGCCGATCTCGCCGCCATGCGGCCGCTGAGCGCCGAACAGCGCGGAGAACTCGGCCTCACCGACGGCTGCGGCTTCGACCAGGAGGGCAACCTCTGGGTCACCCTGCCGATGTCGAACAAGGTCGTTGCGATCACTCCGCAGTTCGAGGTCGTCACGATGATCGAGGACCTCGAGGGCGAGATCATGCAGGCGCCCACCAACGTCAGTTGGGGCGGCGACGACATGTGCGACCTCTACATCGGCTCGATCCGCAGCGACTACGTCGTCCACGCCCGCTCCCCCATCCCCGGCGAGCCCCTCGTCCACCAGCGTTAGCGAAGCGATCCCCTCTCCCCCCGCTCTGCGGGGGGAGATGCCGAAAGCCTGCCCCCGCGAAGGCGGGGGGCAGAGGGGGGCTACGCTCGGCGTATGCAAGCTCTCCGCAACCTCCTCTGGCCCCGCGACCGGCTTGCTGTCGCGATCCTGCTCTACGCAATCTGGATCCCATTCATCGTCGTGCTCGTCATGTACGTCGACGACAACAACGAGGATCAGACGACTGCCGAGGTCCGCGTTGAGGAAGAAGAACCCGACGACTTCGCGGAGACTGTCGGCTGGACCTGGGGGGTGCTCTGGGTCGGCTACGCCGCCCTCGCCGCCTGGCTCGCCCGGATCAAGGGCCGCGACCCCGTCCGCTGGGGACTCGCCAGCCTGCTCACTTTCATCGCCCTCTTCCCCTTCCTGGCCGTAGCCCCCGAACTCAGGCGTCCCTAGACCCCTCCGTGCCCAACTCCTGCGGCTGCCTGCCTATCACTTGAAGAAGGACAGGCTCGGGTAGTGGTCTGTTAGCGCCACATCGGTTAGACGTAGTCACACCGCCTCAGCCGCGATTACAGCATGGTTTACAACCTCCGTCCCTTGTCTGCCGAGGGTGATACCGCAGTGCAACGGGTTCTAAGGAAAGCAGCTCGCTGGTGCGGGTAGTTATGTCGCCGACGGGCCGGCCATTGAGGCCTTCGCTGCGCCTACGACCACCGGGTTACGGTCTTGACGATCTGCGCGGGGACTTGATCGGCGGTCTGCTCGCCGGCGTGACCTCGATCCCCTTTGCCATGGGATTTGGCATCCTCTCCGGCCTCGGACCGGTCGCCGGCATGTACGGCTCGATCGGGCTTGCCCTGACATCCGCCATCGTCGGCGGCGGGCGAGGCATCCTCACGTCTCCGGCCCTCGCTGTCTCAATGATTCTCGCCCAATACAGCGACTCGGCCATCGAGGCCGTGGCGATCGGCGTGCTGGCCGGCGTCATCCAGATGGTCTTCGCCGCTCTGGGTCTGGGTCGCTACATCGCCTATCTGCCTCACTAGGTGCTGACGGGATTCTTCTCTGGCCTCGGCATCCTCTTGTTGGTCAGTCAACTCGGGCATGCCATTGGGATCGAGCTGACCACTTCAGGCGTGGTTCCGGTGGTGGACGAGGCGATCGGACAAATCGGCAACCGCAACGGCGATGCTGTCGCCCTCACTCTGATCAGCCTCGCCATCGCCCTCGCCTGGCGCGGCAGGATCGCGTCGAAGCTGCCGAGCGCACTGATCATCCTCATTCTGGGAACCTTGCTGGGAGCAATCTGGTTCGGCGCCGCGCCGCCCGTCCCGTCGCTGACGATCGAACCCCCGGGACTCCAGTTTGCCGGGCTCACGGCTGATCTCTTCGTCGAGATCATTGAGCCCGCCATCCTCGTGGCACTGCTCAACACCCTCGTGGCGCTGACCGGGGCGATCAAGTGTGACCTGGTCAGCGGATCCGACCATCATCCGAATCGGTTCACCTTCGGCCTGGGACTCGGTACCGTCGCCGTGTCGTCGCTCGGAGGTCTGCCCGGTGGAATCGGGCCGGCCAGCTTCGTCTACACCTACAACGGCGGACGCACCGCCGTCGGCTGCGTGGCTGTGCTCCTCGTCGTGATCGCCGCCGTCACAGTGCTTGAGGGTGTGATTCAGCAGATCCCACTGGCGATCATCTCGTTCATCATGATCGCCACTGCGTGGCAGATGGTTGATTGGCGCTTCCTCCGCTGCATTCCGCGGATGGAAAACTCATACGCCTTCAGCATGGTCGCGACCATGCTCTGCACGGTCTTCGTCAGCTTTGTCGATGCCGTGCTGGTCGGCGCGATCCTCACGCTGATGCTCAACTCCCGTCGAGATGAACGGCATGAACTCGCCGGGCTGATCTCCGTTCCACTCCTCGACGTGGTGCTGTTCCGCGGCTCCGAAATCTCCAGGCGAGACCCATATGACGCGCATTGCGGTCTGATCGTGCTACCCGAACGCGTGACCGCCGCATCGGCGAGACAGCTCAAGCTCTCCCTGCGCCCCGATCTGGAAGGCCACCGGATCGCCATCCTCGACGCCTCGCGCACCAGGGTGATCGATGACTCCGGCGCCACAATGATTGCCGAGCTGCTTCGTGTGGGACAACAGAACGGGCGTCTCGTTGTGATCGTGGCGTCGCTGGCGCCCAACGTCGGACGGATGCTTCGAGGCCTAATCGAACTCAACGACGCGCCTGACACCCACTTCGCCGCCAACACCGAAGCGGCCTACGAGATCGCCCGCTCAGAAGTACTCAAGCTCGACCGCTTCGCTCAGTCCAACGGAGCGCGAGAAGCATAGTCGGTTCAGTCCGATCTGCCATACTGTGCCTACCGCGACACCTATCGGCCATATGAAGGACTTCCCCATGCTCGATCTCGTCATCCGCAACGGACTCGTCGTCGACGGCACCGGCGCGCCCGCCCGCAAGGCCGACGTCGCCATCTCGGACGGCGTCGTCGCCGCCGTCGGTGAAATCAACGACATCGGCCGTGAGGAAATCGACGCCGACGGCCTGCTGGTCACGCCGGGCTTCGTCGACATCCACACCCACTTCGACGGCCAGATCACGTGGGACCCGCTGCTCACGCCCTCCTTCTGGCACGGCGTCACCACGGTCGTCTTCGGCAACTGCGGCGTTGGCTTCGCGCCCGCCGCGCCCAACCGCCGCGACTGGCTGATCGGCCTGATGGAGGGCGTCGAGGACATCCCCGGATCCGCCCTGGCCGAGGGCATCCAGTGGAACTGGGAGTCCTTCCCCGAGTACCTCGACTTCCTCGACACGCTGCCCAAGGCGATCGACATCGGCACCCAGGTGCCGCACGGCGCAGTCCGTGCCTACGTGATGGGCGACCGCGGCGCGCGCAACGAGGACGCCAACCCCGAGGACATCCAGGAGATGGCGGCAATCGTCAAGGAAGGGCTGGAAGCCGGCGCCCTCGGCTTCAGCACATCGCGCACCCTGGCCCACCGCGCCATCGACGGCGAGCCCGTGCCCGGCACCTTCGCCGCCGAGGACGAGCTGTTCGGCATCGGACGCGCGCTTAAGGAAGTCGGCGCCGGCGTCTACGAGGTCGCCCCGGCCGGCGTCACCGGCGATGACGCCAACGCGCCCGAGCTCGAAATCGCGTGGATGCGCAAGCTCTCGGCCGAGATCGAGCGCCCGGTCAGCTTCGCCATGGTCCAGTTCGACAACGACCCCGAGGCCTGGCGCGACGCGCTCGACCGTTCGCTCGAAGCGCTCGAAGACGGCGCGGAGCTATATCCGCAGGTCGCCGCGCGCGGCATCTCGCTGCTGCTCACGCTACGCGGACGCCACCCCTTCATCCACTCGCCCAGCTACCGCGAGCTGGACGACCTCGACTGGGCTGTGCGCGCCGAAGCGATGCGCGACCCGCAGCGCAAGGAGCAGATCCTCGCCGAGGTCGAGGCGCCCGACGCCGCGCTCGGCTTCATCATGTGGCACAAGCTCTACCCGATGTCCAACCCGCCCAACTACGAGCCGACAGCAGAGGAGTCGGTCGCGGCGCGCGCCGAGGCCGCCGGTCAGACGCCGCTCGAGTTCGCCTACGACTTCCTCAGCCAGGGCGACGGAGAGCAGGTGCTCTTCGCGCCGCTGTTCAACTACGCCCACAACAACCTCGACGCCACGCGCGAGATGATGCTTCACCCGCGCGTCGCCATGGGGCTCTCCGACGGTGGCGCGCACTGCGGCGTGATCTGCGACGCCGGCATGCCCACGTTCATGCTCACTCACTGGTCACGCGGCCGCAGCCGTGGCGAGACCCTGCCGCTCGAATGGGTCGTCAAGCGCATGACCTACGACACCGCGCAGCTGTACGGACTCGGCGACCGCGGCACGCTCGAAGTGGGCAAGAAGGGCGACGTCAACGTCATCGACTACGACGCCCTGCAGCTCGAACAACCCGAGGCCGTCCACGACCTCCCTACCGACGCGATGCGCCTGATCCAGAAGTCGAGAGGCTACGTCGCCACGATTGTCAGCGGCGAGGTGATCTCCCGCCACGGCGAGGAAACCGGCGCCCGCCCCGGCCAACTCATCCGCGGCGCGCGCTGACCCAGAGTTCCCACTTCCCCTCTCCCCCCGCGCAGCGGGGGGAGATGCCAAAGGCAGAGGGGGGTCCGACCGTCTGATCTTGACTGATTGATAGAACATATGTACTCTTTACTCCATGCTGCAACTCTCCCTCTTCGACCCCAATCCGGCTCCTACCCGACCCGCAACCCAGGGCAACGCCGACGTCATCTACGCCGACGCCTCCGCCATCCTCGCGCGGCCGACCGGGCGGCTCGCCGACCTGGACTTCGTCATCAATCCCTACCAGGGCTGCACGTTTGCCTGCACATACTGCTACGCCGCCTTCTTCGTCCCGGAGGAGGAACAGCGCGAGCGCTGGGGACAGTGGGTCCGCGTCAAGACCAACGCCATTGCCAAGCTGCGCAACTCGCGCCAGGATCTGCGCGGCAAGACCGTCCTGATGAGCAGCGCCACAGATCCCTATCAGCCGATCGAAGCCAAACTCGAACTCACCCGCTCGCTCCTGCCCTTGCTCGCCGACCGCGGCGCGAATCTGGCAGTGCTCTCACGCAGCCCGCTCGTGACCCGCGACATCGACCTGTTCAAGACCTTCGAGCGGATCAACATCACGCTGAGCATCACCACCGATGATGACGAGGTGCGCAAGCGCTTTGAACCGCAGTGCGCCAGCATCGACCGTCGATTCGCGGCGCTGCGCGAACTCAACGAGGCAGGCTTCCGCACCAGGCTCAACGTCGCGCCGTTGCTCCCGCTCGCGGACCCGCAGTCATTCGCCGAGCGCATCCTCGAGACCGGCGTCTCGCGAGTCCACATCAACACGTTCCACGAGGCATCCGGCCCATTCGCATCGGGTACGCGCCGGCCCGCGCTCGCCATTGCCGACGAGTTGGGTTGGACGGAGGCGCGAAGGACCCGCGTCGAGCGGGAGTTGCGCAGCTACCTGAACCAGGGCGGACGCCAGCTCGCCGCCTGAACGCGCGGACGCTACAGGCTTGCGTAGACCGCGTCGATCATCGGCTTCCATCGTGGATCCGCGCCCAGTCCGGCAGACATCTGGTTCATTACGTAGCCGAAGCCGATGCCAGCGTCGGGGTCGGCGAAGCCCAGCGATCCGCCCGCGCCGGAGTGTCCGAAGGTTCGTGGATTCGGGCCCCACTCGTAGCGTCCCCCGGCCGTGCTCAGGATAAAACCCAACGATCGCCGCACCAGGAATCCCAGCACCAGGTCCTCGCGACCGACTCGCTCGGTCGGTCCGCACGCTTCCATCGTCGCCGCCGACATCAGTTCGCCGCCGCCCTGCGCGAGCGCGGCGTAGATCGTTGCCAACGAGCGCCCGTTGCCGTGACCGTTGGCCGCCGGATACTCCGCCGCCCGCCACTCTCGCGAGTTCACCGCGCCTGCCAATCGCGGGGCGGCCAGACCAAGCGCTTTCGCCGCAAGGTTGTCGTCGGCGCTCTCGCCAATCGGGGGCGCGCCCGGCGCGGCGATCAGGTCCGCCGTGCGCCTATCCTCTGATTCCGGCAATCCGATGTAGAAGTCGACCCCCAGCTGTTGAGCGATCTCATCGCGTACGAATTCGCCACATGTGCGTCCGTCGATCCGCCGAATCACTTCGCCGACCAGCCAGCCGTACGAGATAGCGTGATATCCCATCCCCTCGCCGGGAGTCCACATCGGCGCCTGGCGCTCAAATGCCCCGACCATCAGGTCCCAGTCGAGCGCCGCGCCGTCGGGCATCTTCTCGTCCAACCCGGCCAGGCCCGCCTCGTGTGTCAACAGGTGGCGAACCGGAATCTTCGACTTGCCGGACTGACCGAACTCGGGCCAGTAATCGACGACCGGTCGCTCCACGTCAAGTTCACCCCGATCCACCAGCATCGCCGCGGCAACCGCGGCGACGCCCTTGGTCGAGGAGTAGACGTTGGCAATCGTGTCGCGCTCCCAAGGTCGAGAACGCGCTTCGTCTGCGAATCCGCCCCACAGATCGACGACGGTCTCACCGCCGACGTTCACACAGAGCGAGGCGCCAACCTCGCCGTGCTGGGACCAGTTCGCTGCAAACGCATCGCGCACCGCGCCGAAGCGCGGTGCGCAGTCGCCGTGCAGTTCGACAGCGTCCATCGATCTAGTCCGCAGAGACCGGCTCGGCGACCGACCGGCCGGACAGCTCTTCTCGCATCGTGCCTTCAAGCTCATGGATCGCGGGCAGCACATCCGAGGCGAACAGTCGCATGCTGCGCTCGGCGGTGTCCGCCGGCATCCCACCGGAGATGCGGAAGTTCATGATCATCTCTTCCGCCGCTGTCATCTGCTGGATGTGCTTGAGCTTCTCGATCACTTGGTCGGGAGTGCCCCAGGCCTGCGGGGTCGCCGCGAAGCGGGCCCGCTGCTCGGGCGTCGTCTTCGCGTTCGTCTTGCCGAACTCGGCGTAGTACTTGTAGCCCTTGGTCTGCTCGAAGCGGGCCGACTCGCTGAACAGGTAGTGCCGCTCGACGCTCTCCTGGAACTCGCCGGTGTGCTGCACCATGACGTCCCAAGCCTCTTCCTCGGTGTCGAAGCAGGCCACGTTCGCCACGACGGTTGGCTGGCGAGGCTCCCAACCATTGCCAACCCGGATCTCGTTGAAGCGCTTGACGTCTTCCTGGTACTCCTCCCACTTCTTCGAGTTGGTGAACAGCATCCCCAGCCCGGCGTTGGCCGCGATCTCCAGCGTCTCCGGCGAGATCCAGGCGACCCGCATCGAGTCCAGCAACTGCTGCGGATTGCGCGGCCGCGGCCGGATCGTCGTCTCGGGAATCGTGTAGAAGTCGCCCTCGTGCGAGAAGTACTCCTGGGTCAAACCCTTGCGCACCACTTCAAGCGACTCCATGAAGCGGTCGCGCGACTCGCCCATCGGCGAGCGGAAGGCTTCGAACTCCCGCTTGGCCGCGCCACGGCCCAGACCCAGCGTGAGCTTGCGGCCCTGGAGCATGTTGTCCAGCACCGTGATTTGCTCGGTGATGGCGACCGGGTCGTACCAAGGCAGCACGATCACCATCGTGCCAAAGTCGATCCGCTCGGTCTTACCCGCGAAGTAGGTCAGGTTTTGCAACGCGCCCGAAGTCATGATGTAGGGCGAGAAATGGTGATCGATGCACCAGTAGGAGTCGAAGCCCAGCGGCTCCACCAGTCCGCCGAGGTGCAGGTCTTCCTCATATATCTGCTGATCGCTGATCGGCATCGCTTCCGAAACGGCATGCGCCTCGAACCGATCCCAATCCGTGTAGTTCTGGAAGTTGAAGTGGACGCCGACTTTCATCTGGGATGCCTCATTTCGGGGTTGGAGTATCGCGTATGACTCGCGCAGGATACGCGAAGCGGGCCGGCAGCGTGAGCGCCGTCGGCCCGAATCCGGTCTCTACGGGGACTGGCTGATTAAGTCAGCACTTCGTCCAGGCGCTTGGCAAGATCGCTCTTCGGGCGGAAGCCAACGATCTGTCCGGCCACTTCACCGCCCTTGAACACGAGCAGCGTCGGGATGCTGCGGATCCCGTACTCGGTCGCGATGCCCGGGTTCTCGTCGGTGTTCAACTTGTAGAAGGCGACTCGGCCGTCATACTCCTCGGAGAGCTCGTCGACGATCGGCGCAACCATGCGGCAGGGTCCGCACCATGGCGCCCAGAAGTCGACCAGCACCGGCAGGTCGTTGTCCTTCACGTCGACCTGGAAGCTCGCGTCCGTCACTTCCTGGGGCTTTGCCATCTGACTCCTCCAAGCAGTCTGCAGTCAATCGGTCTCTGACCTGTCAAATGTATCGTATCCGCGCGCCGACTCGTGCGATGATCAGCGCCGCTCGTAGCGCCAAGTGTCGCTCACCTCACCATCGGATCGCTGCGGTTCGGACAACTCGGTGTCGTCCTCCACGGGCGCAGTCCCGGCGACCGCATCGCCAATTGCCTGGACCACTCCGGACTGCACCACGCTGCGCGCCGAGCGGATGCCGCTGGTCACCGCCTCGGCATTCGCCCGGCCATGTCCGACCAGCACCGCGCCGTCGATCCCGAACAGCGGCGCCGAGCCGACTTTGGCGTAGTCCCAGTGCGAGCGCAGGCTGCGGAACGCGCCGCGCATCAGCCAGGCGCCGGCCATGTGCAGAACATTCGCCTCAATGCTGCGGCGAAGCTCGCCAAAGAGCTGCTCCGCGACGCCTTCAGTCAGTTTGACCGCCACATTGCCGGTGAACCCGTCCGAGACAATCACGTCGGCTGCGCCTGCGACCATCCGGTTCGCCTCGATGTTGCCTACGAAGTTTGGCTCTTGGCGCGCCAGGCGCTGATACGCCTCCTGGTGCAGTCCGGTGCCCTTCAACTCCTCCTCGCCCACGTTTAGCAGGCCCACGCTGGGGTTGCGATGCCGCAGCACGCGTTCCACGTAAGCCCGTCCCATCGTCGCGAACTGGCAGAGGTGCTGCGGCCGCGCCTCCACGTTTGCACCCACATCGAGCAGCAGCGAGGTTGTGCCGCGACCGTTGCGGAACAGTGCTCCCAGTGCGGGGCGCGCGACTCCCGGAATTCGGCCCAGAGTGAACAGTGATCCGGCCATCACCGCGCCGGTGTTGCCGAACGAGAGAAACGCATCCGCCTCGCCGTCGGCGAGCAGGCGAAGACCAACCATGATCGAGGAATCCTGCATCCGCCGTACCGCCGTCGGCGGCGCGTCCATGGAGATCGCCTCCGAGGCTTCCTGGATGCGCAGGTTGCGCTGTGCCGCTGGCATCAAGCTGCGAATTTCGCGTCCACGTCCCACCAGGATGATGTCGACGTCAAGATCTCGCGCCGCGCTCATCGCGCCCCTGACAATCGCCGCCGGCGCGTGATCCCCGCCCATCGCGTCTACGGCCACCGTGATCGGACGCCGCCTTTGCCCGTCGTCAACCCTTCGCTGCATGTTGCCCCCATCAACCGGTCATGAGCGCGCCAACCAGTCCGCTCAACACGAACCTGACTCGCCTAGCGAACACCCTCCTCAGCATCGTCTTCGACGCTGCATCGGAATCCCGCGATCAACGGTAACGCAACCGCCTCCGGCTCCTCCGGATCGAGCACGTGCAGCACAAACTCTCGACCGCTGTCGTTGCAATACCAGGCGTAGGAGCGAATCATCATCACGCCAGTACCGAACGGCGTTTCGGTCTCACCGCTGCGCGCCGGACGACCATCAATCGTCCCCGCGTCGACGAATCCGCTCACGTTTTCGATCCCCAGCGAGTCCCGCAGCGACTGTGTAATCGCGGTGTCGCCGTCGTAGAACGCTTCACCCAACGTCTGCCAGGACAACACCGCCTTGAGTGCCGTTGTCGACTGCAGCACGAAGATGCCGGCCTGATCGCTCGGCGGATTGTCCGTCGGCTGGCCGAACTCCTGCGCGAAATCGCCCGTGTCGTAGTTGAGTGCGAAGTCGAAACGCTCGTAGCGGCCCGGGCGGGCGGCGATCTCCAGCGGCAGGAAGAACGAGTCGATCGCCCGCTCCAGCGCATCCGACACGTCGTCGTAGTCTTCCAGCACCGCGCCGGCACGCAGCACGATCGCCAGTCCGTTCACACGTACCAGCACCGCGTGCCAGCGCACCTGGAAGCCGCCGGTCGCACGTCGGTCTTCCTCCCAGTTGAATCGCTCCGCTTTCTCCCCGGTGATCGTCGTCGTGGCGTCGATCGACGAGAACTCAACCCGTTCCAGGTCCAGCAGCGATCGAACCAACGGCTCGGAATCGAGCTGCTCGTCGAGAAACACATCAACACCGATTAACGCTCGACCGGTCTCCGATCCGAACGACACTCGGTCGATTCCGTTAGACGTCGGCGCACAGAACGGTGAGCAGATCAGCTCGATCGAATAGCCATAGGTCGGATTGGTGTATCGACGAATGACGTCCTCCGCCGTCTGCAGCGGCACGCCGTCCGACCCCTCCTCTGACTCGTCCTCCTGTTGTTCGCCACCGGCCTGTTGCGAATCCTGTGGAACCGGCTCCTCGTCTGACCCTTCCGACGCTTCGCCCTGCTCAGTCGCTTGTTCTCCCGCATTGCCCGCCTCGTCCTGTTCCGAAAGCTGATCCTCGCCCTGCGATTGTTGCGCCGCAGCGTCGGACGCTGCACCCTCTTGCTCTTGGCTACGGGTGTCGGCTGCAGGGCGGAAGAACTCGTTCGACTGCACGTGCTCGTTTGGATTTTCGGCGCATGCGACCACAGCCAACGCGAGGAACAGCAACACGGAGATTGCGGTCAATGCCCGTGTCATGCCGCCTCCTCCGCCCCAACGGCCACGACAATCAGCCGGTCTCCATCACCAGGCTCATCGAAATCCCAGGAACCGAACCACTCAACGGCCCGGAGTCCCGCCTCAGCGAGCAGCCCAGCCATTTCGCCGGTGCTCAGGTTGACCCGCAGCGGAAATCGGGCCAGCGACCTATGCAGAGACCCCGAATTCTCGACCGAGTCGTACTGATAGGTGATCCAGGCAATCGGCGACGAACGGTCGAGCGCGCTGCCGCACTCGCGGACGAGGGCCAACTCCTGCATCGCCTGCTTGGTCACCCAACGGCCGTCGTCCGACTCGCGCATCCACTCAACCTGCAACGCACGCGGAGTCGGCACCAGGTCGTCCGGCCTCGGAGCGGTCCAGTCGATAACTAAACGTCCCTCTTGAACCAGGTGTGCTCGCGCCGAACGCAGGGCGGCGAGCTGATCTTCGCGGCGCAACATGTGCTGAAACGTCGACAGCCCGAAGAACACGAGCTCGAATCGTTCATCCAGATCGAGGCAGCGCATGTCGCCTCGCTCAACGTTGACGCCCGACTCCCGCAACCGCTGAGCGCCGGATTCCAGCATCGCCTCGGACGAATCGACGCCCGTCACTCGATGGCCCGCGCGCGCCAACAAGGCCGCAATACGACCGCTGCCGACACCAAGCTCCAGGACCCGCTCACGGCCTGAGGCGAGCTCGAGGATCATCTCTACATCGTCGGTCATCGAGCCGAAGTCGAGGTCATACCAGCGGGCAATGACGCGCAGCGCGCGCTCCTGATCGGTTGACGACCAGAGCAGGGGATCATCCAACGTGGCCTCCGCTCGCCCGCCTCGGCGCTCAATCTCAGCCTACCAGTGAAACCGGACACCAACCCGACGCTCGTTGCCGTGGTCTGTTGGTACGCTGCCCCCATGACCGACTCCCCGACCTCCAGCGACCTCGTCGCCCGGTACATTCGTGCGGTTCCCGACTTTCCCGAACCGGGCATCATGTTTCGCGACATCACGCCGTTGCTGGCCGAACCCGACGCCTTCGCACGCGTGCTCGACTGGCTTGCCGAGTCCTGCGAAGGCGCCGACGCCGTGGTCGGCGTCGAGTCCCGCGGCTTCATTCTGGGAGCGCCGGTGGCGCAGCGACTGGGCCTGCCCTTCGTGCCGATCCGCAAGGCCGGCAAGTTGCCCGCCGATAAGATCGCGCGTTCGTACGATCTCGAGTACGGCTCCGCCACGATTGAGATGCACGCCGACGCGCTGGCCGCTGGACACCGAGTCGCCCTGATCGATGACCTGCTTGCGACAGGCGGCACCGCCGAGGCGGCGATCCAACTGATCCTGCAGTCCGGCGCAACGGTCGACCAGGTGGCATTCCTGATCGAACTCGAAGCGTTGAACGGCCGCGAACGACTACGACCGCACCCCGTCGACTCGATGCTCGTCTACTAGTCCTTGCGAGGCGCCCTGCATGACCAGCGATCAACCGACCGCCCACCTCGCCGTCATTGGCGGCTCAGGCTTCTACTGGATGCCCGGACTCAGCGAGGTCCAACACTGGACCACCGACACCCCGTTCGGCCCGCCGTCCGACGAGATCGTGATCGGCAGCTTGCACGGAAAGCGAGTCGCATTCCTCCCTCGACACGGCGTCGGCCACCGCCTGATGCCCCACGAGATTCCCGTCCGCGCCAACATCTGGGCCCTCAAGTCGCTCGGTGTCCAGGGCATCCTCGCCGTCTCCGCTGTCGGCTCGCTGCGACAGGAAATCGTGCCAGGACACATGGTCGTCCCCGACCAGATCATCGACCGAACCCGCGGTTCCCGACCTACGACCTTCTTTGGCGACGGCATGGTCGCGCATGTCGGCTTTGCCGACCCGTTCTGCGCCGACCTGAGCGCGCGGCTCACCGAGAGCGCCGGGCGCGTCGGGCAGACCGTCCATGCGGGCGGCGCATACATCGCCATGGAGGGCCCCCTCTTCAGTACCCGCGCCGAGTCGCACCTGTACCGATCCTGGGGCGCCTCCATCATCGGCATGACCGCGCTGCCCGAAGCCAAGCTCGCCCGAGAGGCGGAGATTGCCTACGCCATGCTGGCGACGGCCACCGACTACGACGTCTGGCACGAATCCGAGGCCGATGTCAGCGCCGACGCAGTCGCTCAGGTCGTTGCCCATAACGTGCAGAATGCTCAACGCATCATCGCCGACCTCGCCGAGCACCTACCAGCCGCCTGGACCTCAACCGCCGAGGGCGCGCTGATCGGCGCGATCATGACCGATCCTCGTCGCATTCCCGAGTCCACTCGCGCTCGCTATGAACTGTTGATTGCAGGCCGCCTGCCGTGATCGCGGCCGATCGCACAATCGACGAGCCAAGCGATATCGATCTCGCAGTCGTCGGCGCGATTGCGCTCGACGAAATCCACAGCCAGGCGGGAGACATCGACCAGCTACTTGGTGGTTCGGCGGTCTACGCATGCCTGGCTGCATCGCTGTTGACCACCTGCGCGCCGGTCTCGGTCATCGGCGACGATCTAGACCGCGGACTGCTCCAGCCCTTACGTGATCGCGGGGTCCGCTTTGACAGCGTCATTGAGGCCGACGGAGCGAACTTTCGCTGGGGTTGTCAATACTCAGCCTCGGGTGACATCCGGGAAACGCTGTACACCCGCGCCGGGGTGTACGACTCGGTGCCGGTGGTTGTCGCGCCGCTGCACCGACGCGCACGCATTGCGCTCCTTACTGCGGGCAATCCCGACCAGAACCGGCACGCGATGGCGCAACTCATCGAGCCCGAACTCGTTGCCATCGACACGATTGAGCGAGAAGTCGCCGAACGCCGCGACGAGTTTCGCGCCCAGCTCCGCCATGCCGACCTGGTCTCAATCAACACCCTCGAAGCCGCACACCTGATCCAGTGGCCGGGCAGCCTGGACGACCCGGCGCTGGCCGAGGCCGCCTGGACCGACATCCGCAGCCTGGGCCCGCGCACCTTCGTCCTCAAGAAAGCGTCCCAGGGCGTTGAGGTCTTTCAGAACGACCGCCGCACTCAGATCGGCGCAGTGCCCGACGTGGACACAATCGACCCGACTGGCGCCGGCGATTCTTTCGCCGGCGGACTGCTCAGCAGCCTGGCTCAAGGTACCGACCTGATCGAGGCGGCGGTCTGGGGTTGCGCCGTCGCGTCGTTCGCCATCGAACGTTTCGGCACCGAGGGTCTGCTCCGAGCGTCACCAAGCCTCGTCTCGGCCCGCGCAGGCGCGATCACGGTCAGTGAACTGGATGGATCGACGCCGATCGGGGAGACAAGTTAACGTTTCCCTATGGCGCTGTCACTTCGACTAAGCGATGCGGTTGAGTACCTCGAGATCCGTCGGTCCGAGGATCGCGGTCATCTCGCCCGTGTGCTGCAAGTCGATCGATACAACGCCGCATATGCCCTCGCCCAGCTCGATGACGACGCCTGGCCTGCGGCCGAGTTCTTCACCTGCCCGACCGGCGCCGGCGAGGCAGTGGTCTGTCATTCCCACGGCGGCCTCGGATTCGCAACCACGCTCAGCGGCCCGGCCGACGGCACCGATGCGATTCTTCGACTGCACCCCGGATATCCAACTACGTTCGCCATCGGCGGGCTACATCATCGCCAGACGTTCGAGCACGTCTACACGTTCCGGCAAGTTAATCACATGCTTCGCATGCTCGTCACCCGTGATAGCTTCCGGCCCGTACATCGTCCAGCCCAGCCCATGCTCGCCGCGCACGTCGACCTGCTCAACCGGCTCTACAACGCCGAAGGCGACCCGACCCACTACCGGCGTGAACACATCGCAGAGGGCTGTTACTGGGGCGTGACCGATGAAGAGCGATTGGTTGCCGTCGCGGGCACCCACGCGATCGGCCGCACCCACGGCATCGCCATTCTCGGCAACGTCTTTACCCATCCCCGCTACCGAGGACGCGGACACGCGACCACTGTGACATCGGCCGTCACCTCCGCCCTGCTTGAGCAGGTCGACGAGGTCGTGCTCTCTGTCAACCCCGACAACATTCACGCCGTGCGAGCCTACGACCGACTCGGGTTTCGCCCGGTTGGTCAGATCATCGAGGCGTCCGCCACCAGGCATACCAGTACGCTGATGACCGCCGTCCGTCGATGGGCCGCGCGTCGCCGCGGACGAGACGGAGAACGGGAGGTCGTCCGCACGTGAGCAACACCGCGAGCGATATTGCAGATCCTCGGCTGGCCGAGTACGGCGCGCAACGCATCGACTGGGCCGCCCGAGAAATGCCCGTCATCGCCCAAATCCGCGAGCGATTCGCTCGCGAGCGTCCCTTCGCCGGACTGCGCATCGCCGGCTGCCTGCACATCACCTCCGAGACCGCCAATCTCGCCCTCGCGCTTCAGGCCGGCGGAGCCGACCTGACCCTCTGCGCCAGCAATCCGCTCTCCACCCAGGACGACGTCGCCGCCGCCCTGGTTGAACGCGTCGGCATCAGCGTCTTCGCCGTCAAGGGCGAATCCAACGAGACCTACTACGACCACATTCACCGCACGATCGACGCGAATCCGCAGATCACGATTGACGACGGCGCAGACCTCGTCTCCACCCTGCACAGCGACCGCCGCGACGCTCTCGGGGACGTCCTGGGCGGATGTGAAGAGACCACCACCGGCGTGATACGACTACGGGCGATGGCCGCGGACGGCGCGCTCGCCTATCCCGTCATGGCCGTCAACGACGCGGCCACCAAGCACTTCTTCGACAACCGCTACGGCACGGGCCAGAGCGCCCTGGACGGCATCATCCGCGCCACAAACTTGCTGCTCGCCGGCAAGACCATCGTCGTCGCCGGCTACGGCTGGTGCGGACGCGGCGTGGCTTCCCGCGCCGACGGTCTCGGCGCCCATGTCATCGTCACCGAGGTCGATCCGCTCCGCGCCCTGGAAGCGGTCATGGACGGCTTCCGCGTGCTGCCTATGGCCGACGCCGCAGCCGAGGGCGACGTCTTCATCACCACGACCGGCGACATCCACGTGATCGATGCGCCGCACTTCTCAAGCATGAAGTCGGGCGCAATCCTCGCCAACGCCGGTCACTTCAATCACGAGATTAATCTCGACGCGCTCTCGGAGATCACCGAACAGCAGCGCGAGTTGAAACCCTATGTCACGGCCCACACGACCTCGGACGGCCGCGAGCTGCTAGTCCTCGCCGACGGCCGACTGGTCAACCTCTCAGCAGCCGAGGGCCATCCCGCCAGCGTCATGGACATGTCGTTCGCCAATCAGGCGCTGGCGGTCGAGCATCTGCTCCGTGCCGACCCGGCCCTCGAGCCCGGCGTCCACGATGTGCCTAGCGAGATTGACCAGAGCGTGGCACGGCTCAAACTGGCCAGCATGGGCGTTGAACTCGACGCGCTGACCGATGAACAGCGCCGCTATCTCAGCTCCTGGGACGAGGGCACATGACCACCTCTCGGCCTCCCGGCAACGACCACCAGAGCATCAGCGGCCTGTGGACCTCCGAGTCGGTCACCGAAGGCCATCCGGACAAGGTCTGTGACCAGATCTCCGATGCCGTCCTCGACGCCTGCCTCGCAGCTGACCCGGAGTCCCACGTCGCTTGCGAGACCGCCGTCTCCTCGGACCTGGTCGTCGTGTTCGGTGAGATCACGACCAACGCCTCTATCGACATCGAGCAGATTGTGCGCTCAACTCTGCGGCGCATCGGTTACACCGACAAGGCCTGGGGCATCGACGCCGACACCTGCAAAGTCCTGATCTCGATCAATCGGCAGTCCCCAGACATCGCAGGCGGAGTGGGTGGAATCGCAGGTGAGGCGTCAAGAGGCAGCGACGACCCCTTCGCGCGCCAGGGCGCCGGCGACCAGGGCATGATGTTCGGCTTCGCCTGCGACGAAACCGAAAGCCTGATGCCGCTGCCGATCGAGCTGGCCCACCGATTGACCCGGCAGTTGAGCAAGACCAGAGCCGAGGGCCTCGCAGACTGGATGCGGCCCGACGGCAAATCCCAGGTCACCGTTGAGTATGCGCACGGACGTCCCAGTCGCATCGACGCTATCGTCGTCAGTACTCAGCACAGCGAAGACGTCAGCCAGGACGAGATCGCGGCTGCTGTGCGCACCCATGTGATCGACCCTGTGACTCCCGCGGATCTCATCGACGACCGAACAAGCATCTACGTCAATCCTTCCGGTCACTTCGTGTTCGGAGGCCCGCTCGCGGACGCCGGTCTGACCGGCCGCAAGATCATTGTCGACACCTACGGCGGCATGGCCCGTCACGGCGGCGGCGCGTTCTCAGGCAAGGACCCCTCCAAGGTCGACCGCAGCGCCGCCTATGCCGCGCGGCATGTAGCCCGCAGCATCGTCGCCGCCGATCTCGCCGCCCGAGCCGAGATTCAACTCAGCTACGCCATCGGCAAGGCCGAGCCGACCAGCCTGGCGCTGCAAACGTTCGGCACCGGACGCCTCTCAGACCTGGAACTCACCAAGCTCGTCGGCGAGCACTTCGACCTGCGACCGGCCGCCATCATCCACCACCTCGACCTCAAGCGGCCGATCTATCAGCAGACCGCCTCATACGGTCACTTCGGCCGCCCCGAACTCGATCTGCCCTGGGAACAGTCGCACCACGCCGACACCCTCCGCGTCGCCGCAGGACTCGACTAACTCACCTGCCAGATAGAACTGGCTCTAGCGCTTCGTGTACTGCGGCGCCTTGCGGGCCCGCTTCAATCCCGGCTTCTTCCGCTCCTTGGCCCGCGGATCGCGGGTCAGCATTCCCGCTTGCCGGAGCGGACGCCGCAGCGTCTCGTCGCTGGCCAGCAGCGCCCTGGCAATGCCCAGGCGAATCGCGCCTGCCCAACCGTTTGTTCCGCCGCCCGTACAGCGGACCATCGCCGAGAAGCTGTTCTGCATCCCTGTGTGACGCAGCGGCTCTTCGATCAGACGCCGCTGTTCCGGGCGCTGGAACAGCTCCTCGGCCGGCTTGCCATTGACCGTGATCTGGCCGTTGCCCGGGTACAGCCGAACCCGCGCAATCGCCGTCTTGCGGCGTCCCAGTCCGTAGTAGTAGTTGCCCGCCGCAGTCGTCATCGATTACTCCGCTCCTTGTTCGGCCATCTGGCCGGCATGGGGGTGATCGGCCCCCGCGTAGACCCGAAGGTGTCGATACTGCGTGCGGCCAAGCGAGTTCTTCGGCAGCATCCCGCGCACCGCGTGCTCAATCACCCGCTCCGGCCGTTTGGCCAGCATCTCCTTGAGCGATGTCTCCTTCAGTCCGCCCAGGTAGCCCGAGTGGCGGTAGTAGATCTTCTGCTCAAGCTTCTTGCCGGTCACCGCCACCTTACCCGCGTTGACGACGATCACATAGTCGCCGACATCCTGCGACGGATGAAACACCGGCTTGTGCTTGCCCCGCAGCAGCGTCGCAACCTGCGTCGCCACTCGGCCCAGCGGCCGGTCGGCCGCGTCGATCACGTGCCATTGCCGCTCTACCTGGTGCGGCCCCAGTACCGTGGTCGTCATCCTGCACCCTTCCTCGCGTTGCCCTGCTCAGGCTGATTCATCAATCTCACGCGCTGCTCCTTCGAGACAGGAGAACAGCGGTTGCCGATAGTCGACTCTGGTTAGCACAAGCCCGCAGGCCGGCGCAGTCGGACCCATCGATCCCGGCTCGGTACGCTCGAACTCGCGCAGAAACTGCTCTACTGGCATTCGCCCCCGCGCGACCTCGCAGACCGCACCGACCATCCGCCTCACCTGGTGCTGCAGAAACGCGTCGGCGCAGAACCGAAACGATACTGATTCGCCGCGCCTCTCCAGCGACGCATCGCTCAGATAGCGGACCGTGGAACGCTCCGTGTTCGGCGGCGTGAATGACGCGAAGTCGTGCTCGCCCACAAGCGCCTGCACTACCTCGCGCGCGGGCTGAGTGTCGAACGGCGGCGAAAGAACCCAGGCCCGCCGACTCCACAGCGGCTGCCGCTGGCGCGCTAGTCGGACTCGATATGTGTACGTGCGTGACACCGCGTCCCGGCGCGGATCGAACTCGTCCGGCGCCGCCGCCACTGCTTGCACGGCAATCGAGTCCGGCAGGAAGTGGTTCAGGCCGCGAACCCAACGCCGCGCCGGCATCGCCGTCTCGTCCCACTCCGAGACCCACGACCCGACCTGTCCGGTCGCGTGTACGCCCGCGTCGGTGCGTCCGGCGAGCGAGACCTGCGTTGGGACGCCTGTCAGCGACTTCAACGCGTCTTGCAGCGCGCCTTGAATGGTTGGCCGATTCGGTTGCCATTGCGAACCTGCGAACTCCGTGCCCTCGTACTGCAGCAACAGCGCCCAACGCTGACTCACTGAACAGTTCCGTGACTACTCTTCCGCGCCCGTTTCTTCGTCCTCAAGGACGACCGGCGCAGCTCGCTCGACCAGTTCAATGTGCGCCATCTGCGCGCCATCGCCGCGCCGAGGTCCCAGTTTGATGATCCGCGTGTAGCCCCCGTTGCGTTCCGCGAACCGAGGCGCAATCTCGTCGAACAGCGTGCGTAACACCTTGCGGTCGGTGAGGACCGCGCCTGCCTGTCGGCGCGAGTGCAGGTCGCCTCGCTTGCCGAGCGTGATCATGCGCTCGGCGACCGGACGTATCGATTTGGCCTTCGCCTCGGTTGTGACGATCGCTTCGTGGCGCAGCAGGTCGGTCACCTGGTTGCGAACCAACGCCGTGCGATGTGATCGGCTGCGACTCAGCGCGCGCCCGCTCTTTCGATGCCGCATCCGTTCACTCCCTCATTCCTGCCCGACCTGCCGCGCTCTCGGCCCGCGTCGCGTAGCGCACGGTCGGACACCGTCCCTATCTATTGCTCGTCGACTCCGCTGCCGGCCTCGCGCAGCGCTTCCAGCAGCGCCGCGCCCAGCGAACCGGTAATCTCGGGATCCTCTTCACTCTGGCCAACCTGCTCAGCCTCTTCGGCCTCCGCCGAACTCAGCGTCGGCGCAGTCGATGTGTCGTCCTGCGGCGGAGGCAGCTTGGTCAGCGCCTCCTCGCTGGTCGGCGCAAAGACGCCGTCTCGCGCGCGTCGGACACGAGCGTCATCCTCGTCGATCAGCTGCATTTCCAGCAGCTTGTCGATCAGCTCGATGTACGATTTCTCGCCAAAGTTGCGAAGCGTCAACAGTTCGTCGTCGCTCTTTTCCAGGATCTGACCCACCAGCATCAGCCCGCTGCGCTTCAGGCAGTTGTGCGCCCGGACCGACAGTTGCAGTTCTTCGATTGGCATGTCGTACTGCTCAGCCGTCAGACCAACCCGCGCGTGAGCCGGAAGCTGGCGCGTCGTGATCGGCTGGCCCATTGTCTCGAAGAGTTCCAACTCGGTCCTCAACGATCTCGCCGCGGACTGCACCGCGTCGACTCCCGAGATGGTGCCGTCGGTCCAGACTTCGATCAGCAACTGTTCGTACTCGCTGCCGCGTCCGCCCGAGGCGGGAAGCACTTCGTACGACACCTTGCGCACCGGGGTGAACACCGCGTCCAAGGGAATTAGACCCAGCAGGTGTTCCCCATTCTTGTTCTGTTCCGAGGGACGGAAACCAAACCCGGTCTCCACATCCATGACCACGTCGAGCTTGCCGTCTTCGCTGTCGAGCGTGGCCAGGTAAAGATCCGGATTGACGATCTTGTAGTCACCCGGCACCTCGATGTCACCGGCCGTCACCTGTGTCGCGCCGCTGACGTTGAGATGCATCTCGGCGGGACGGTCGGCGATCGCGTGAATCCGGATCTCCCTCAGGTTGAGCAGGAACTCTGTCGTGTCTTCTTTCATCTCCGGAATCGTCGAGAATTCGTGTTGCACTTGATCGATCCGAACGGATGTGATCGCCGCGCCGCGAATGCCGCTGAGCAGCACCCGCCTGAGCGCATTGCCCTCAGTGTGCGCGAACCCTCGAGTGAGCGGCTCGACCGCGATCCGAACGTAGTCGCCGCGTTCTTCCTCAATCGAGAGCTGGGGAGTTTCGGTAGCCAGGATCACGTTGTTGCGTCCCTCCCTGGGACTGTGGGGTGCTGCGCGCCGGGGTTAGCGCGAGTAGTACTCGACGATCGCGTTCTCGTCGACTCGCATATCCAGGTCTTCTCGGGCTGGTACGGCCGTCAGCTCGCCTTCCAGTTGAATCGGGTCGATGCGCAGCCAGCCGGGTACCTCACGAGAACCCTGCCAGGTCCGAGCCATCTCGTAGAACTTGCTGTTGCGGCCACGATCGGTCCAGCCGATCTTGTCGCCAATCCGGGTTTCAATCGACGGAACATCGGCCTTCTTGCCGTTCAACGTGATGTGACCGTGCCGCACGAGCTGGCGGGCCTGGGCACGCGACTCGGCGATGCCCAGCCGGTAGACCACGTTGTCGTAGCGCAGTTCGAGCATCTGCAGCAGGTTCTCACCGGTCGCGCCGGGGCGCCGGTTCGCCTCGGCGAACATGCGCCGGAACTGCCGCTCGAGCACGCCGTAGGTCTTGCGAACCTTCTGCTTCTCCTTCACCTGCTCGCCGTAGTCCGAAATCTTGCGTCGCCGAGGCGAACGCTGGCCGGGCGGCTGATTGCGGCGCTCGATCGCGCACTTCGGGCCAACGCAGCGTTCGCCCTTCAGCATCAACTTCTCGCCCGCCCGACGGCAAATGCGGCAGACCGGTCCGGTGTATCGAGCCATGCGCGTATCTCTTTCTGAAGCCCTTCGCGTTGAGCGTGGCGCCCGGTCGTAGTTTGCGGTTAGACCCGACGCCGCTTGCGCGGCCGGCATCCGTTGTGGGGAATCGGCGTCACGTCGCGGATCGACAAGAGAGTCAAACCCTGAGCCTGCAGTGCGCGGACCGCCGACTCGCGTCCCTGGCCCGGTCCTTTGACGTACACATCCACCTGGCGCATCCCGTGACTCATCGCCTTCTGCGCCGCGTCTTCCGCTGCAAGCTGCGCCGCGAACGGCGTGCCCTTGCGCGAGCCGCGCGTCGCCGATGTGCTGCCTGCCGAGGCCCAGGCAATCGGGTTCCCTGCCAGGTCGGTCATCGTGATGATCGTGTTGTTGTAGGTCGACTGGATGTACGCGCGGCCGTGCGGCACATTCTTGCGCTCGCGCCGTCGACGCGCCCGTTCTCGTCGTTGAGTGCTCATCCCATTCCCTTCTCGTCAGCGCTGCGCTTGTTGCGGCGAGCGCCTCACCGCATCTCGCTAGCGCTTGACCGCGCGGCGACGGCCAGCGACCGTCTTCTTGGCCCCGCGCCGCGTGCGCGCGTTGGTTCGCGTGCGCTGACCGTGCATCGGCAGATTCCGCCGGTGGCGCTGGCCGCGATAGCAGTTGATGTCGATCAGTCGCTGGACGTTCCCGCGAACGACGCGGCGTAGATCACCTTCGACCAGGTAGTCGCGGTCGACGATCTCGCGTACTCGCGCCAGATCGGCGTCGGAGAGCTCTCGGATTCGGGCGTCCGGGTCGATGTTCGCCTTGTCCACGATCTCCTTGGCCCGCGTCGCGCCGATGCCGTAGATGTAGCGAAGCGCGTACGGCGCCTTCTTGTTGTCGGGGACGTCCACGCCCGAGATTCTCGCCATCCGTCCAGTCCTCTCGCCGCAATCCGCGGTTCGTCAGTTCTTGTCGTTAGCTCTTGAATCGATACACGACCCGGCCGCGGGTCAAGTCGTACTCCGACAGCTCAACCAACACCCGATCCCCGCGCAGAACCCGGATGTGATGCTGTCGCATCTTGCCCGCCAGGTGCGCCAGCACTTCGTGACCGTTGGGAAGCTCGACCCGGAACGTCGCGTTCGGCAACAGTTCCTTGACGACGCCTTCGACTTCGATCTTGTCCTGCTTCGGCGGCGGCGAGGGCGACGCCGCGCGCCGGTCTCGCCGTCCCGATCTCGTGTTCCGATTTCTCGCCACCGAACCCCCGTTGCTTGTTCCTTGCCTGCTCAGGCCTGGGTCAGGATTTCCGCCGGTTCATCCGCACGAAGCGCGACCGTGTGCTCAAAGTGAGCCGACAGACTGCCGTCCGCCGTGACCACCGTCCAGCCATCCTCCAGCACGGCCGTCGCCGGGTCGCCTGTGGTGGCCATCGGTTCCAGTGCGACGACCATTCCTCGGCGCATGGTCATTCCGGAGCCATGCCGACCATAGTTGGGCATGCTCGGCGGTTCGTGCATCTCACGTCCCACGCCATGCCCTACGTACCCTCGGACTACTCCGTAACCTGCTGATTCTATCACTTCCTGAATCGCTGCTCCGATATCGCCTTTACGCACGCCAACGCGAGCAACCGATATGCCCGCGGCCAACGATTCCGATGTCACTTCGAGCAACCGTTGCGCCTCGGGCGAGATCGTCCCCACGCCCTCTGTCCGCGCCGAGTCGCCCACCCAACCGTCAATCGTCGCTCCCAGGTCTATCGAGAGAATGTCGCCGTCTTCCAGCACGCGGTCGGTCGCGAAGCCGTGCACGATCTCCTCGTTCACCGACGCGCAAATCGTGTGCGGGAAGCCCTGGTAGCCCAGGAACGTCGGGACGATGTCCAACCGCCCGAACTTGTCCAGCACATACTGGTCCAACTCCGATAGCTTGCGGCCCGGTTTGACCATCTCAAACAGCTCGTTCAGCGTCTCACCGACCATCTGGCCCGCTGTACGCATCTGCTCAATCTCGTCCTCTGTCTTGAGGACTACCTGCCGCGGTCGTTGCCCGTTCGCCATCTCACTCTGTTCCGATTCCAGTGCCTGCATTGCTGCCGGCTAGTTGCTGACCGCCTCGAGCGCCGAGAGCAAGTCTTGGCCCACGGCTTCGGGCGACTGCTCGCCGTTCACTGTCGACAGCTTGTCCGCGGCCGTGTAGTAGGCCACCAGCGGCTCGGTCTGGTCGGCATAGACCTGGAGCCGGTTCGCAATCGCCTCCGGCTTGTCGTCGTCGCGCTGGATCAACTTGATCACGTCGCAACAGGGCTTGGACGCGTCCGGAGGGTTGAAGACCTGGTGAAACACGCTGCCGCACGTAGCGCAACTCACGCGTCCGCCCAGGCGCCGCGTAATCTCCTCGTTCGAGACGTCGATCAGTACTGTGACCGCGATCTCCTGCCCCTGTGCCGTCAGCGCCTCGTCCAGCGCTCTGGCCTGCTCGACTGTACGCGGAAAGCCGTCGAACAGGCAGCCGGCGCGCGCATCGTCGCGGCCGATCCGCTCCAACAGCATGCCGATCGTGACGTCGTCTGGGACCAGCTCGCCGGCGTCCATGTAGGTCTTGGCCAGATTTCCCAGTTCGGTACCGTTGCGCAGATTCTCGCGGAACATGTCGCCCGTCGACAGGTGAAGCAAGCCGGTTCGCTCGGCGGTCTGCACCGCCTGCGTGCCCTTGCCCGCGCCCGGCGGCCCCAGCAGGATGACGTACATGGTCCGGCCCTTGGTGTCTGACATGGTCAGCGAATGAACCCTTCGTAGTTGCGCATCAACAGCTGCGCTTCAATCTGCCGCATTGTGTCCAGCGCCACCCCGACGACAATCAACAGACCCGTCGACGAGATCGTCAGCGCCGTGGAATCGGGAATGAACTCCGTCGCCAGGAATGGCACCACCGCGACAAAGCCCAAGAACAACGCTCCCGCCCAGGTGATCCGCGCCAGCACCCGGTTGATGTAGTCCTGCGTGGGACGCCCCGGCCTGATGCCGGGAATGAAGCCGCCCTGCTTCTGCAAGTTCTCGGCCAGGTTTTGCTGTTGGAATGTGACGAAGGTGTAGAAGAACGTGAAACCCACGACCAGCACGAACGACAACGCCCAGTACGCCGGTCGTCCCGGCGAGAGGTTCAACTGCACCCAGTCGGCGACCCGGATAATCCAACCGGGACGCTCGCCCAGCGTCTGGCCCTCGGCGATATCGGGAGTCAACGGATTGTCCGGCGGATCCTCGTGGGTCTTGATCTCCGAAACCGCAATGAAGTTGCCCTCGCGGTCGGAGAGACGGATCGGATCCTCTGAGATCTCGTTAGCGTCGATCCGCCATGCGTGCAGCGTCTCCTGCGTCGTCTGGATCGTGGTCGTCTCCACCTGCGTCAGGACGTTCGCGTCGGAGTTCGAATTGATCCGATCCAACAGCGACTGGAACGTGTCCTCTTCCTTGTCCCACTCGATGATGCCCTCGTTGACCGTGAACTCGCCCGAGTCATCGAGGTCCGGCAGCAGCGTGGCCAGCGGCTGTTCGACGTCATCGCGCGTGAACGGTAGTTCGACGGCGACCTGGGTCTGCGCTTCTTCGCCTGCGGCGCCTGTCACCCAACCGGCCAGGACGGACGGGAAAATGATGATCGAAAACGCGAAGATCAGCGGGATCATTCCGGCCGAGTTCACGCGCAAGGGAATGTAGGACTGACCGCTCTGGCGGTACATCCTCCCTCCACGGAAGACCGAACGGGCATATTGAACGGGGATCCGACGCTGGGCCTCCTGGAAGAACACGATCAGCGCGACCAGCGCAATTGCAATCGCGATCACCACGGCGATGCCCGACCATCCAATGTCGGACAGCCGCACCGAGTTGAACAGCGTCGGGAAGCTGGCCACGATTCCGGCGAAGATGATCAGCGAGATGCCGTTGCCGACGCCCTTCTCGGTGATCAGTTCGCCCAGCCAGATCAGGAACATCGTGCCGGCCGTCATCGTCATCAGGGCGGAGATCGTGGGCAACCACTCCTCGGCCCCGAATCCGATGCCCGTGATTGCGCGCGCGTTCTCGAGCAGCAGCAACTGCCCATAGCCCTGCACCAGCGACATCGGCACAGCCAGCCAGTAGGTGTACAGCTGAATCCGGTTGCGGCCCGACTCGCCCTCCTGCGCCAGCGCTTGCAGGCGCGGTACGACCGGCTGCATCAGGTTCATCACAATCGACGCCGTGATGTAGGGATAGACGCCCAGCGCAACGATCGACAGGTTGTCCAGTCCTCCGCCCGAAAACAGGTTGAGGAAACCCAACACCGGGTTGTTGTCCAGCGCGTTCTCGAGCTGGGTCTTGTTGATGTCGGGAATCGGGACGTGCGCGACCAGCCGGAACACGACCAGCATGGCCAGGGTGAACGCGACTTTCTGGCGAACGTCCGGCTGACGCCAGGCGTCGACCAGGGCCTGCAGCAGCTTAGGCCTCGTCGGCCCCGCCGCTGTCTGGGCTCTCTGCATTGATCACCTCAACGCTGCCGCCGGCGGCAACGATCTTCGCCTCCGCTGCCGGTGAAATCCGCTCCACGCGAACCTGCAGCGCCGTCGAAATCTCACCGCCCGCCAGCACCTTGAACCGTTGCGACGCGCGCCGCAACAGACCGGCCGCGACCAGCGATTCGCTATCGACCGTATCACCATCCCCGAAGCGCCGATCGAGCTCGACGACGTTGATCGGATGCGCCTCCACCCTGAAGGGCGCCTTGAAGCCCTTGCGCCGCGGCAGCGTGCGCATCATCGACATCGCCCCGCCCTCGAACACAGAGTTGTAGTCGCGACCGGATCGCGAGAGCTGCCCCTTGAGGCCGCGGCCCGAATAGGTGCCTTTCCCCGAGGCGTTGCCCCGGCCGACACGCTTGCGCTTCTTCTTCGATCCCGGCGCCGGGCGCAGATCGTTCAACCGCAGCACCATCAGGCGTCCTCGACTTCCGTCACCGTGACGAGATGCGAGACCTTCTGGATCATCCCGCGCACGTCAGGAGTGTCATTCTTGATTGTGCTCTGACCAAGCCGTCGCAGGCCCAGCGATCGAATCGTATGGCCCTGGTCAGCCCGATAGCCGATCGCCGACTTGGTGTACGTGATCCTCAGTTGTGACATGCGCCGTTACTCGCTGGTTCCGGCCGCGGCGAGCTCAGCCTCGGGCGCTGGCTCGGCAGGCGCCTCGACCTCGGCAGGCACACGACCGGCCAGCCGCAGCCGCTCGCGGCGCACCTGGACCGGATCGCGCAACTGCTCCAGCGCCCTCAGCGTTGCCTGCACCACGTTGACCACATTGTTCGAACCGAGCGACTTCGACAGCACATTGCGCAGCCCCGCCGCCTCCAGCACGGCCCGCACCCCGCCGCCGGCGATCACGCCGGTTCCCGGCGCCGCCGGCTTCAGCAATACCTGCGAGGCGCAGAATCGCGCCGTGATTGGGTGCGGGATCGTGCCGTTGCGAATCGGCACGCTGACCATCTCGCGCCGCGCGATCGTCGAACCTTTGCGAATCGCATCCGGAACCTCGTTGGCTCGACCGATCCCGATGCCCACGCGCCCGGCGCCGTCGCCAACCACGACCACTGACGTGAACGAAAACCGCCGACCGCCCTTGACCACTTTGGCCACACGCGAGACGGACACCACCTTCTCAATCGTGTCGTCCTGCGGCTCGTCGCGATCACGTCGACGACCTCGACCGCGACCGCCATCTCGCTGTTGCACCATGTCCTGCTCCTGATTCTCGCCTTCGACCGGCGGCTAGAAGACGAGTCCCGCCTCGCGCGCGGCCTCGGCCAGCGCGCGGACGCGTCCGTGATACTGATATCCGGCGCGATCGAAGACCACGGCAGAGATGCCGGCCTCCTGCGCCGCCTGTGCGAGTTGGCGACCCACCGCGCGGGCGTTCGCTCGCTTGCCCGATCCGTCGTCCTCCGTCGCCTCGGCCGATCCGTTGCCCAGGTCGGAGGCGCTGGCCAGCGTCACACCGAGGTCATCGTCAATGATCTGTCCGTAGATGTGCCGGGCCGAACGAAACACGCACAATCGCGGACGTTGCGCGGTGCCGTGCACGCGCTTGCGCACGCGCAGATGGCGCCGCTTGCGCGCGGCATGATTCGTGAGCCGCTTGCTGCGTATCGTCATCTCTCTCGCTCCACCTCAACACGCGCTATCGGGACCGTACGCCAATGCGCCTAGCCGATCGCGCTCTTACCTTGCTTGCGGCGGACCCATTCGCCCTGGTAGCGGATGCCTTTGCCCTTGTACGGCTCGGGCGGACGCACGGCGCGAATCTCCGCCGCCTGTTGGCCGACGACCTGTTTGTTCGCACCGCGCACGTGCACGAGTTGGCCTTCCACGGCAAACTCGATCCCGTCCGGCGGTTCCTTGTACACCAGGTGCGAAAAACCCACCCGCAGCACAAGTGTCTTGCCGTCCATCTCGGCCCGGTAGCCCGTGCCCTGGATCTCCAGCGTCTTCGTCCAACCCTCCGACACCCCGGTCACCATGTTCTGGATCAGCGATCGTGCCAGTCCGTGCTGGGAACGGTGTTCACGCCGATCGCTCGGACGCGTCACGACGATTTCGCCATCGTCCAGCGCGACGTGCAGGTCGCGGTGCAGGTCCTGCTGCAACTCGCCCCGCGGTCCCTTGACCGACACGTGACCCGGTTCGATCTCCACGCTCACGCCCGACGGGACCGCCACGGGCAAACGACCGACTCGACTCATTGTCCCGCTCCCGTTCCGGTTGCTCGACGGATCACCAGACGAAGCACAGCACTTCTCCACCCACGTTCTCGCGGCGTGCCTGCGCCCCGGTCATGACACCCCGAGGCGTGGTCAAAATCGCCACCCCCAGCCCGCCGTACGGGCGCGGAATCTCGCGCTTCTGCACATACACGCGCAACCCCGGCCGCGATACCCGCTTCAGACCCGTCACGACCGAAGTGCCCTCTTCGTCATAGAGCAACTCGACATCGAGATCGCGCCCGGCGCGACCGACGCGCTCGCGAACCTCATACGAACGTATGAAGCCTTCCTCTTCGAGCACATTGGCGATCGAGATCTTCATCTTCGACGCCGGAATCTCCACGCGCGGATGCCCCGCGTGGATCGCGTTGCGAATGCGCGTCAGCATGTCGGCGACGGGATCAGTCACTGGCATTACGAATCCTGCCTGCTAGCACAGCTCCTGGCGGTCCTGTCTGTGCCGGACGTTCTCACTTGCATGTCCGCCCTCACTGCGTCCGCTCGAACGGAAAGCCGAGCAGCTCCAACAGCCGCCGACCCTCCGCGTCGGTTCGCGCCGTGGTGATGATGTTCACCTGCAACGAGCGCACCTTGTCGACGTTGCCGTAATCGATCTCGGGAAACACGATCTGTTCCCGAATCCCCAGCGAATAGTTGCCGCGTCCGTCGAACGCCGTTCGCGAGACTCCCTGGAAGTCCCGAATACGCGGCAGCGCCGCGTTGATCGTGCGGTCAAGAAACTCCCACATCCGCGCGCCGCGCAGCGTGCAGGAGACGCCGACGTTGTTGCCGGCCCGAAGTTTGAAGTTCGCGATCGACTTTTTCGCCTTGTTAATCACCGGCTTCTGCCCCGTGATCGTGGTGATGTCGGCAACGCAATTCTCCAGGATCGCCGCACCGCCCGGCCCCAGTGCCTCGCCCACGCCGGCGTTGACCACCACCTTGACCACCCGCGGCACCTGCATCACGTTCCCATAGCGGAACTCATCAAACAGGCGCGGAGCGATCTCCGTCTCGAAGCGCTGCTTCAGACGCGGGCTTTCGACGCCGTTCTCGGTTGCCTGTGTCGTCATCAGTCGATATCTCCGTCGCACTTGCGGCAGACGCGCGTCTTCGCTCCGTCCGCGCGCTCTCGGAATCCGACTCGGGTCGGCAGATCGCAGATCGGGCAGACCACAGCCACCTTCGACTCGTGCAGTGGCGCCTCGCGCTCGATGATTCCGGCCGGCGCGCCAAGTTGAGTCGCCTGCATGTGCCGCTTGACCATGTTCAATCCGGTCACGATCACGCGCTGGTTCTTCGGCAGCACCTGCCGAACCTGGCCGCGCCGCCCGCGGTCCTTGCCGCTGCGTACCTCGACCAAGTCGTCTCGTTGCACTCGACGCATCTAGACCACCTCCGGCGCCAGCGAGACGATCCGCATGAAGTCACGCTCTCGGAGCTCGCGCGCGACCGGTCCCAGGATGCGGGTCCCGGTCGGGTTCTGACCGTCGGCGCCCAGGATGACCGCCGCATTGTCGTCGAAGCGGATGTAGGAACCGTCGACCCGCCGGTACTGCTTCGCTACTCGCACGATCACCGCGCGAACCACCTGGCCAGCGCGGACTTCGCGATTCGGATCCGCCTGCTTGACGGTCGCGACGATCGTGTCGCCGACCGATGCGTAGCGTCGCTTCGTCCCGCCCAACACGCGGATGCACTTGATCACCCGGGCGCCCGAGTTGTCCGCCACGCGCAGGGATGACTCCTGCTGGATCACTCCGATTCCTCACTCCCCGAGTCGGCGTCCCCGGCGTCAGGCGAAGCAGCCTCCTCCAGCGACGGCGCGCCAATCTCTTGAGGCTGAATCTCAGCCACCTCGCGGCGCTCAAGGATCTCGACCACGCGCCACGACTTGCGCTTCGACAGTGGGCGGCACTCCTCGATCACCACGCGATCACCGATCTTGCAGTCGTTCAGTTCGTCATGCGCGAGGTAGCGCTTGCGCCGACGCATCACTTTCTTGTACAGCGGATGCCGCACGGTGCGTTCCACGTGAACCGACACGGTCTTGTGCCGCGCATCGGCGACGGCAAATCCGATACGTCGTTTGCGAGCCATCGGTTACGCTTCCTCGCTCGGCGAACCGTCGTCCGGCTCCGCCTGGTTCTCGGTCTCGTGCTCAATCTCGGGTTCCGGTTCGTCCGCCTCGGTGTCAACCACCCGAGCCAGGGGCTCGATCGGTTCACCGCGCGCTTCGGCCAGTTGCCGTTCCCGCAGGATCGTGCGCAGCCGCGCCACCTGCCGCTTCGCCTGGCGCATCGCCATCGGATTCTGCAGTTGCCGCGTTCCCTTCTGGAACTGCAGGTTGAAGACTTCGCGGTAGCTCTCGTTAATCGCTTCGCCCAGCTCGGCGTCCGTCATCGCGCGGGCTTCGTCGGCCAGTGGATTCGGCATCGTTACACCACCTCCGCCTCTCGCACGACCACGCGCGTGCGCACCGGCAGCTTGTGGCTCGCACGGCGCAGCGCCTCGCGCGCGTCCGCTTCCGGGACCCCGGCCAGCTCAAACAACACGCGACCGGGCTTGACCACGGCCACCCACTTCTCGGGAGCGCCCTTACCTTTGCCCATCCGCGTCTCGGCCGGCTTCTGAGTCACGGACTTGTCCGGGAACACCCGGATCCAGACCTTGCCGCCGCGGCGGACGTAGTGTGTAATCGCCCGACGCGCCGCCTCGATTTGACGACCGTCGATCCAGGCCGCCTCCAGTGACTGCAAGCCAATCTCGCCAAACGCGACCGAGTTGCCCGACTGCGCCATGCCCCGGCGTCGACCGCGATGATGCTTGCGCCACTTGACTCGCCTCGGCTGTAGCATCAGCGGCCTCCCCGTCCACCGGCGAGCGGCGGTTCAATCGCCTGGGCCGGCCCGCCTGTGCTCTCCGGTTCCGCGCCGAACGGCAAAATCTCGCCCTTGTAGATCCACACCTTGACGCCAATCTTGCCGAACACCGTGTTCGCTTCAGCGAACCCGTAGTCAATGTCCGCCCGAAGCGTGTGCAGCGGCACCCGACCCGACATCTCCTGCGCCCGGCGCGACATTTCGGCGCCGCCCAGTCGGCCGGAGATGATGATCTTCGCTCCCTGTGCGCCGCGCTGCATCGTCCGCTGCACGGCTTGCTTGATCGCCCGGCGGAACGCGATCCGACGCTCCATCTGCTCCGCCACGTTGCGCGCAACAAGCTGCGCGTCCATCTCCGGGACGCGAATCTCCGAGACGTCAACACGCAACCGAATCGGGCGAGCAATCAGTCGCTCCAGATCCTTGCGCAGCTCTTCCACGTTCTGTCCGCCCCGACCGATCACGATGCCCGGCTTTGCCGTATGCAGCTTGACGCCGAGTTGGTTCGCGTTCCGCTCGATGTCGACCCGCGAGATCATCGCCTCGTTCAGCCGCTCGTCGATAAAGTCGCGGATCTTCCGATCCTCAGCCAGCAACTCCGCGTACTGCTTGTCCGAGTACCACTGCGAGCGCCACTCGTAGATGGTGCCGATACGAAAACTGGTGGGATGTACTTTCTGTCCCATGGCCTGGTCCGTCCTCTGCGTCCCTACTGGTCGTTGCCGTCGGACACGACGACGGTGATGTGCGCGGTTCGCTTCAGAATCCTGCCAACCCGCCCGCGAGCCTTGGCCCGGAAGCGGCGCAGCGTGCGGCCGTCCCCGGCCTCGATTGAGTGAATGTGCAGGTCCCGAGCGTCAAGCCCGTAGTTGTTCTCCGCGTTCGCGACCGCCGAGTCCAGCACTTTGGCCACGTCCCGCGCGATTGGCTTGGGCGTAAAACGAAGCTGCAACCGCGCTTCGTCGACCGCCATGCCGCGCAATCCTTGCATCACCAGCCGTACCTTGCGCGGCGACGTACGTACGAACTTGGCGCTGGCCTGTACCTGCATCAGCGCACCCGCGTCCCACGGTCGGAGCGACCGATGTGCCCGCGGAACGTCCGCGTCGGCGCGAACTCGCCCAATTTGTGCCCAACCATGTTTTCGGTTACGAAGACCGGCACATGGCGACGGCCATCGTGCACCGCGATCGTCAGCCCGACCATCTCCGGCACAATCGTCGACGGCCGCGCCCAGGTCTGGATCACCGTGCGCGCGCCGGCCGCACGAACCCGCTGCACCTTCTGCATCAGTTTGCGGTCCACGTATGGACCCTTTTTCGTCGATCGGGACATCGCAATAGACCTCTGTCTTCCTTAGCGCCGTCGGCCGCGGCGGCGAACGATGTACTTATCGGACTGCTTCTTGCCGCGCGTGCGGCGGCCCAGCGTGTACCAGCCCCAGGGCGACTTTGGTCCGGGCAGGCCAATCGGCGCCTTGCCCTCGCCGCCGCCGTGTGGGTGGTCGACCGGGTTCATCACCGACCCGCGGACCTGCGGCCGCCGCCCGCGGTGTCGGTTGCGTCCCGCCTTGCCGAGCTTGATGTTGGAGTGTTCCACGTTGCCGACCTGGCCGATCGTCGCGTAACAGGCCGAGCGCACGCGCCGCATCTCCCCCGAGGGCAGACGCAGCAGCGCGTAGTCGCCTTCCTTGGCCATGATCTGCGCTGACGCGCCGGCCGAGCGCACCATCTGCGCGCCGCGACCTTCGTTCAGTTCGACATTATGCACTTGCGTGCCGTTGGGAATCGCCGACATCGGCAGCGCGTTCCCTACCCGAATCGGCGCATCGGGGCCCGACATCACCCGGTCGTCCACGTGCAGACCGTTCGGGGCCACGATGTAGCGCTTCACCCCGTCTGTGTAGAAGACCAGCGCGATCCGCGCCGTGCGGTTCGGGTCATACTCGATCGCCGCGACCCGGCCCTCAATGCCGATCCGGTCCCGCCGCTTCCAGTCGATGATCCGGTAGCGCCGCTTGTGGCCTCCGCCTCGATGGCGTACGGTCACGCGACCCTTGTTGTTGCGGCCCGACTTCTTCTTCAACGGAGCGAGCAGGCTCTTCTCCGGCCTCTTCTTCGTAATCTCCTCAAACGTATGGCCAGAGGAGTTGCGGCGACCGGGTGAGGTTGGCTTGAAATTCTTGAGCGGCACGTCAGACCCCCTCGAACAGGCGAATCTCGTAGCCGTCGGCTAGCGTGACGATCGCCTTCTTCCAGTCGCGCTCTCGGCCCGGTCGGCCGCGACCGATTCGCCGCGTCGCCCCGCGCACGTTGATCACATTCACTTTCGTCACCTGCACCGAAAACGCGATCTCGATCGCCTCACGGATCTGCAGCTTGTTCGCGCGCGGATCGACCTCGAACACGTACTTGCCCTGTTCAGCCAATTCGGTCGATTTCTCGGTGATGATCGGCTCGCGCAGCACCGAGAACGGATGAATGTCCTTAGGCATCGCCCGCCTCCTCGTCTGCGCCATCCGAACCCACCGCCCACATCGCCTCGCAGCGGCGCACGGCAGCCTCGGTCATGATCAACTGATCGTGCGTCAGAATCAGGTAGCTGTTCAGCGTCTGGGCCGGCATCGCCTGGATGTTGGGCAGATTCTGGGTTCCCCGAACCAACGCCTCATCAACACCGTCCGAGACCACCAGCGCCGTCCGCTCGACGCCCAGCGCCCGACATAGACTCGACATCGCCGACGTCTTCGCATCAAACTCCACATCGGACGCGGCGACAATCACGCCACCCTCCGACGCACGCTGCGAGAGCAGTGAGCGAATCGCCAGCCGTCGCATGCGCTTCGGCAGCCGCTGGCGGTAGGAACGAGGATGCGGCCCGTGAGCCACTGCGCCGCCAATCCGCGTCGGCGACGACGGCGTGCCCATGCGCGCACGTCCGCCTCCCTTTTGCCGCCCCGTCTTCTTCGACGCCTGGCGGATGCCCGACCGATTCAGTGTCGAACTGTTCCCTTGCCGCGCGTTGGCCCGCTGTGCAGTGACCGCCTGATGCACCACCGCCAGGTTCGGCTCGATGCCGAACACCGAGTCGTCCGCCTCGATCTCGCCGGCTGCGTTGCCCTGTCCGTCGATCACGGGGAGTCTCATCGCTTGCCGCCTCGCCGCTTCGTCTGCCGAATCCGAACCAGACCATTTGTCGCGCCCGGCACTGATCCCTTGATATAGACCAGGTGCCGATCCGCATTTACATTCACGACTTCCAGATTCATCGAGGTCGTCGTCTTGCCGCCCATCCGCCCGGCCATCCTCGTGCCTTTCAGCACGCGGCCCGGCGTCGTCCCGGCGCCCACCGAGCCCGGAGCTCGGTGACGGTCGCTCTGACCGTGCGTCCGTGGACCGCCGCGGAACCCGTGCCGCTTGACCACGCCGGCAAAACCCTTGCCCTTCGATACCCCCTGGACGTCCACCCGGTCGCCCACCGAGAAGACTTCGCTCGCGCTGACCACCGTGCCCACTTCAAGCTCGCCCACTTCCTCCGCGCCGGCGTGGAACACGGCCAGGTGCTTGAGCGGTCCGTTGGCGCCTGTGTGGCCGCGCTCGGCGTTGTTGATCCGCCAGGGCGGCGACTCGCCGAACCCCACCTGTACGCCCGAGTAGCCGTCGCGCGATTCCGTCATGATCTGCGTCACCGGACACGGCCCGACCTCGAGCACGGTGCAGCCGACGACCGCCCCGTCCTCGCCGATCACCTGGACCATGCCCAACTTCTTGCCTAGGAGGCCCGGTATCGCCATGGTTAGAGCTTGATCTCAACGTCGACGCCGGACGACAGTTGCAGCCGCATCAGCGAATCGACGGTCCTGCCGGTGGGTTCGATGATGTCGATGATCCGCTTGTGCGTGCGAATCTCGAACTGTTCGCGCCCGTCCTTGTGAACGAAGGGCGAACGAATCACCGTGTACTTGCGAATCTCGGTCGGCAGCGGGATCGGTCCGGCTACGCCGGCCCCAGTCTTCTCCGCCGTGTCCAGGATGTGGGCGGCCGACTCATCCAGGACGCGATGGTCGTACGCCTTGAGCCGGATGCGAATCTTCTGCCGAGCCATATTGTCGTCTCTCTGCCCTGGGGCTGTCCTGTTGCGGCGCTATTCCAGGATCGAGGTGACCGCGCCGGCGCCCACCGTGCGACCGCCCT
>VXQT01000032.1 GCA_009838915.1 Chloroflexota bacterium | reverse complement strand
CCCCCCCCCCCCCCCCCCCCCCCCCCCCCCCCCCCCCCCCCCCCCCCCCCCCCGCACGACGATGTGAGGGATGTGGATGCCGGAGACCAGGTCGAGCAACGGCGGCCCGTGCCAGCGTCCCGCCGCGCCTTCCCCGAGCTGATCACCGAGGATGTGGAGAAGGGCGAGGACCAGTTGCACGGCACGGCGGCAGCACCGGTCATCAAGTGGCACGAGGCATGGAGGGAGCGCAAGTTGGTGCACTACATCGTCGACTAGTTCGCATGGAGCGGCGGCCGCTGGAGCTAGGGCTGCGGCTGATCGGCTCGGTCGGGCTATCCCGCCTACAACCGACGCGCCCAGGCCTGGGCCTTGGTGCGAGCGAGAACTGGAGTGGCGCCGGTAGGCGCTCAGGCGGCTGCGCCGGCAGTTGCCACTGAATCAGGGCCCGGACTTGCGGCCTCAGCCACCGACACCGAGTCGGTGTTGGTCGGCTGGCGATCAGAAGTAGCGGGCGACACGAACCACGCGTGTGCCGACCGCTCTGTTCCCGAAGCATCGCAGTAGCTCGAAGCTTCCACGCACCGATGCATGGCAACGAAGTGCAAAGATCACAACACGCTGGTCGTATCTGGTCAGACCGTTCTCGGCATATGATGCTCTCGATTCGACGGTTGAGCCCTGAGTTCGATTGGATTGGAGGCTCCGATGATCGAGCATCGAGACCGCCCGTGGATTCGGATCGGGTTGCGTCGACTTGATTGCTGCGATTGGATTTCCCGTAGCATCGCGTTCGCGACCGTTCTGTTGATACTGGGGTTGCTCTTGCCGCATCCCTCGACCGACGCCGCGCAGAGCACCAGATCCTGGGATTCAGGCACCGTCTACTTCGAGCGGAAAGGGGATTGGTCCAGCGTTCCCAACGGCTACAGGAACGCTGTGCTTCAAGCGGACAATGAGTGGGCGGACAATACACGCTGGAATCCAAGCATCACTGCGAGCCCGGCAGACAACGGCATCTACTGGGGCAACGACGAGGATCCATGGGCAGGGCGTAGGTGTACTCCACCAGTCGCGTCTGGTGATGCCTGGGGCAAGGAGTGCAAGCGTTTCGTCGGAACTCGGATCACCAATTCGGAGATCATGATGAATGCGGCCAAGACCTGGGATAGCGGTCGCGTTCAAGGCATCATGACCCACGAACTCGGGCACTCGGGAGGTCTCACCCACGATCCGGTCTACACATCGGAGCTGCCGGACACTTCCACATGTCAATCCACAAATCGGCATCGTTGGACGATGTGCTCAAAGTTCACCGAGTCGAACGCTTCCTGGGCGAAAAGCACCGAGCGGCATGACCGCGACGATGCCGACGCGATGTACCCGTAGCGGCTCTGTTCGACATCGCCCACTCAACGAAAGGGCAGGAACGTGTCCACAAACACTCTCACTCTGCTGACTGGAGCCACCTGGCTTCGGGTCGGCATTCTGGTGATCATCGTCGTTGCGGCAGCGACAGTCTGGCTGACGCGATCCAGTGAACGGCCAGCGTTGGCCATTTCGCACATGTCGCTCGACGAGATCGACTCGCGACTCTACGCGGAGCTCAAGGCTATACACGGCGGCGAAGTATGCGGTGAAATGGAAACCTCGACGCCTGACGCCAGCGGCTACAGCGCTCGACTCGCAGCTGAGCACGAAGGAGAACTACCCTCCCAGCGGGCCATCGATCGGCTCGAAGCTGAGGAGCACGGTTTCGATCAGGTCGACGACTATCACATCTCAGGCTCCAGAGTTACCTTCGTCGCCTATGCGGAGACGAAGGATCGAGACAGTCTCGTCGAATTGGCGAGCGGCCGCCAGGTACACGCCAGTGTCTCGGTCATGCACGCGCTCTCTGGCGGAGAGCGAGAAGAGGACCGCTGGGAATTCGTTCACCGTTCCTCGTACTGGATTTGTGAGCCGCCGGACTGACAGACGCTGGCTCTGCATTCGTTGGTTGGTGATGGGTGTTTGTCTGTGACCGTATCGTTCGGTGACAGTCGATGGCTGAAGCACTGCGTCGCCATCAAGGGCGCCATGCGGCTGCCGACACACCGGGCTGCGAGATTACGGTGTCGTTCGCCGGGGTGTTTGGACCAGTCGTGGCCAGAGTCATTGGGCCACGTCGGAGACCGGCAGATGGTTAGATGTCAGTGTGCAGTCGGGTCGTCAACCGTGTCCTAATGTCCAACCACCTACAGGCCGTCCAGCTGGTCAAATGACTGTGGCGACGAGTGGTCAAAAGACCCTGGCTATCGACACTGAGGCTCTGGTCGACCACCGCATCACAGAGCAGTTTTCGAGGATGTCGAGAAGAAGGAGAGGTCAGTCGGACTGTCGAAAGCGCTCTTCTTCAACATCGAGAAAGCACCGAGTGGATAAAGTGTTAGACCGTCTGGACAGGCTTGAACGGCAGGAATACCTTCCCTTTCACACGAACCAATGGGAGCCGAACACCCTGGCGAGCGAAGCCTCGACAGGTCAGAGAGTAAACTCCGATGCCTCCACCTTTGAAGGAGAACACAGACGACGCCCGCCTGCTCCCTCCTGTCAGCCAGCCGAGCGACAAATGCTCTTTTCCGATGATTGGGCAAGCAGCTGAACTGTTGAGCATGTCCAGAGAGACTCTTGAGGCCCATATTCGCAATGGCGAGGTGAGGGCGATTCAGGCTCATCGCGGGGCGAAACGACGCATAATTCCCACTTCGTGTCGCGAATGGGCGGCCCAGTTCTCCAGCGTGGAATACGAGTGGGAGGAGGTAAGTGGACGCCCCGTTGCTATCTTGAGAGCGTCGGGCCTGTTCCGGGCCACTTCCGTAGTCACGGAGCCATGCGCCTTTTGTGGGCAACAGCACCTGCACGGTTCACATGGGAAGAGAGGCAACTGGCGCTATACGGGACCGAGGACGGCCCACTGCTGCTCATATGTCGGCGATAATGCTCTGGCCGAGCCAATCAGGATTTTCGCTCGAGACGGCACTCAACTCTCAATGGCTTCGGGTTACATCCTCAGACCGCAGCTCATTGCCGCAGACTAGGCGTGGAGTCGACCTCATTTGGGCCCCGTGACTCCTCTCCCCGTGCGCTGAGTCCCCCTGCCAACCTTCAGGCGTGGTTTCGCTCGACGCGCCGCTTGCGGACGTTCGTCACGTCAGAAGAAGCTCCCGAGTTTCGATGTTGCGCGCTGGCAGGCTAGAGTGATCAGGAGATCGAGCACCCAAGCCGCTAGAAGGTTAGTCCCTTGCCGACCGAGCGGGATCAAAGTCCTCAAAGCTAGCGCCAGACACCTGACCGAGCGGCAGGGTGCAGAGTTGCGGCGCGAGGTAGCAACACCCTTGCTTCTCGACTGCCGTCGCCAGCATCGCCGGATGACTAGCCCGGAGCGAGGACATCTGCTGGATACGGAGGGGTAGTGAGACAGGCCACCGACCTCAAGCTCCGGTCCGAGCAGTCAATCGAAACCGCAACTCCTTCGACTGACTTCGACCAAAGACCTCCGCCCGCTCCGTGGGGATCACGGCTTCTGTGGTCGGCGGAGAAGCACCGGCTGCTAGCCGCCCAACAGGTTGATCCTGGCAGGCGCGCGACACTTGGACAGTTCTTGACGCCCCCGCCCGTGGCGAGCTTCCTTGCCTCGCTTTTCGACTTGGTGCCCGGCCCGGGCAACCTTCTCGACCCCGGTGCTGGCATCGGGTCCCTTAGTGCGGCCTTTGCCGATCGCTGGCTGCGCGAGGCAGCGGAACCACTCTCGGTCACAGCCGTCGAGATTGACGATCACTACACATCCCCTCTGCGCGAGACACTCGACGACCTCGAAATGGCAGGGGTACGGACCGACCTCGTCAAGGGTGACTTCACGCAGTGGGCCTTCGAACGAGCTGCATCGGTTCAAGGCTCTCTTCTGGCGCAGCCCTTCAACTACGTCGTGATGAACCCCCCGTACCGAAAAGTCAACACTGACTCGCCAGAGCGTCACCGCCTGAAGGCTACCGGGGTTGAGGTGACCAATCTCTACACCGCGTTCCTCGCGTTAGGTGCACGCCTATTGGGGCCTGGCGGACAGCTTGTAGCGATCACTCCCAGAAGTTTCGCGAACGGTCCCTACTTTCTGGCATTCCGCCGCGACTTCCTGAGCCAGATGTCGTTCCGGCGGATTCACGTTTATGACGCCCGCGATGATGCATTCTCGGACTCCGAGGTCCTCCAGGAGAACGTCGTGATTCATGCTGTAAAGAGGTCTCCGTCCAAGTCGGTCACAATCACCTCTAGCGCTGGCGCGGACGATGAGATGATGACGTTAAGGGAGGCGGGTTACGAGGAAGTCGTGAGTGGGGACGATCCCCAGCTGTTCATCCATCTCAGCACAGATGAAATAGGTGCGAGCGTTACCCGACGGATGCATCGCCTGCAGTCCTCGTTGGCGGACATCGGAGTGTCAGTGTCGACCGGACGGGTGGTTCAGTTCCGGGCGCGCGAGCACCTCCGGGAGACTCCCGCTCCAGGCACTGCTCCATTGATCTTCCCCGGCCACTTCTCCAGCCAGGGCGGCGTCAAGTGGCCACTGGGAAACGGCACGAAGCCGGATGCAATCGACATGAACGGACAAACGGTGAACCTCCTGCTACCGAACGGGACCTATGTCCTCGTGAAGCGCTTTTCGGCGAAGGAGGAACGGCGCAGAGTTGTGGCGACTGTCTCAGCTCCGGAGGCGGTACCGGGTGACCTTATAGGTTTCGAGAACCATCTGAACGTGATTCATCACGACGGTGGTCCGATTGATCCGGTTGTTGCGAAGGGCCTGGCTGCTTTCCTCAACTCCACGATGACGGACCTGTTCTTCAGACAATGGTCGGGACACACCCAGGTCAACGCCACGGATTTGCGCCGGCTCCGTTACCCGAGTACCGATGAACTCCGGCGCCTAGGCGAGTCTGTGGGGGACCATGCACTTGAGCAGCGGGCACTTGACCAGATGGTTGCTCGTTACGTCCCCAGCCTCCGCACCGTGAACGAGAAGGTGGACTCCGTGATGGCGCACCAATACGTACTTGACGCTCAGAACGTCCTTCGACAGCTTCGACTTCCGAGGCCACAAACCAACGAACGATCGGCCTTGACTTTGCTCGCCCTCTTGGGTCTGACTCCAGCCAAGGAGTGGGCCGAAATCGAAGCGCCCTTGATGGGCATTACGCCGATGATGGACTTCATGAGGGATCACTACGGCAAGCAGTACGCGCCGAACACGCGGGAGACAGTAAGGCGTCAGACGGTGCACCAGTTTGTCGCTGCGGGCATCGCACGGCGGAATCCTGATGACCCTCGTCGCCCGACCAACAGTGGTCAGACGGTCTATCAAGCCAGCTCCGAACTCGTGGATCTGCTCCGCCACTACGGTTCGCCACAGTGGGAGGATAGCCTCGCCTACTACCTAGAAGTTGCTCCCAGCCTCCGCGATCGCTGGGCGCGCGAACGCGAGATGGATCTCATTCCAGTGTCCCTCCCGGACCGACGCCGAGTCACGCTGGCACCCGGAGGTCAGAATCCGCTAGTCAAGGCTGTCGTTGAGGAATTTTGCCCCCGGTTCGTTGTCAATGGTCACCTCCTCTACATGGGCGACACGGCGGCGAAGTTCGCCGTCTGGGAGCGTGCCGCCCTCAGGGATGTTGGGGTTGTTGTGGACGAGCACGGTAAGATGCCAGACCTCGTCGTGCTCGATCGTGCATCCAACTGGCTCGTTCTGATTGAGGCTGTAACCAGTCACGGCCCGATGGATGCCAAGCGACGTGAGGAGCTGGCATCGCTGTTCGCCCACTCAACAGCTGGACTCGTCTACGTGACGGCCTTTCCGGACCGCCGCACCTTGGCGCGCTACATTGAGGTCATTTCCTGGGAAACCGAAGTGTGGGTAGCGGAGACTCCTACACACATGATTCACTTCGACGGCGAGCGGTTCCTCGGGCCGTTCGACTCCAAGTGAGTACACCCTGACTGGGTCGCCCGTCGACACCAGGGAAGGCCGCGAGCGACGTTTCACATCTGTCGCGGTGGCACAGCTAGGCAGCGCGGACGGGGTTGCACATTAGGCCCTCTCGTTACCTCGCGATCCACGTTCACTCTCAGTTGCTTTGGCCCAACCTTAGCCTGGGACCCGGGTGCATTGACCGTTGGCATCCGCCCACGAACGGGATCTGTGAACAATCACTGGGCAAGCCTTAGCAAGCTGCTGAACTTTGGATGGCTGGAGCCGGAACGGGCGGTCATCGACCGGTGGATGCTGTCGCTGCCACGTCTGCGACTGGGTCCGGTAACGGAGAGGACGGGCTGCGGAGCTTTGGTTCGGGCGTCTGCCACCGGTCGCGGGCGATTCGGCTACGTGGCGGCCGCCTCGAGGTTGGCGAGGCGGGTGAGGTTGTAGGCGGCGGTGGTCAGTTCGAGCCACAACTTGTTGCGGGCCCGGCCCGGGTAGCGGGTAGCGCGGCTTGCCGCCGGCGCCGACGGTCTTGATCCAGCCGAAGACTTCCTCGACCAGCTTGCGCCGACGCTGACTTCGGCGGTAGCCCGGGTGCAGCGTCGTGCGACGGTCGATTGTTGTAGAGCAGCGACTTTGTCAGTCCAACTGAGCAGCGATTCTGTCAGTGCCGTGCCGTTCCGGTAATGGTGAAGCAGCGCGGGTTCGGCGTCCAGGCACCCCGTTGGCATGGACGTAGTTGCTCACGGTCGTGCGCGAGATCCCGAGCAGTCGAGTGTTTTGATCGCTCTTGATCTAGACCAGTTGATCGGTCTAAGACTAGGCCACCTGGGGGTGGTCGTGGTCTCTCCCGACGGTGGTTGCTAGGCCTCACCTCCCGCCTGCTGCGGCGGCGACGCGGTTGGTGTTCGCGCGTGCCGAGTCCGGTAGGACTGGCCTTTGGTCGTGAGGATGTGGGCGTGGTGACCGAGCCGGTCGAGCAGCGCGGTGGTCAGCTTCTCGTCGCCGAAGACCTGGACCCACTCGGAGAAGGCGAGGTTGGTGGTGACGATCGTCGAGCGCCGCTCGTAGCGGTCGGCGAGCAGGTTGAAGAGCAGTTCGCCGCCGGCCCGGTCGAAGGGCACGAAGCCGAGTTCGTCGACGACCAGCAGGGCGACACGCAGGTAGCGCTGATGCAGGCGGGTCAGCGTGAGTTCATCGCGCGCCTCGACCAGTTCGCGGACGAGGTCAGCGGCGCGGATGAAGGCGACCCGCTGGCGGCGCTGGACGGCCTCGACCCCGAGCGCGATCGCGAGGTGGGTCTTGCCGGTCCCGATCGGTCCGGCGATCACGACATCCTCGCCGCGCTCGATGTAGTCGCAGGTGGCGAGCTGGGCGAGCTGCGGCCGCTCGATCCCGCGCAGCACGTCCCAGTCGAGCTGCTCCAGGGTCTTGTGGTCGGGGAAGCGGGCCTGGCGCAGCAGCCGGGCGACGGCGCCGTCGCGGCGGACCAGGACCTCTGCTTCGAGCAGCTGCAGCAGGAAGGCCTCGTAGTCCCAGCCGTCGTGTGCGGCCTGGCGGACCAGCTCGGGGTACTGGCGACGGACGGTGGGCAACCGCAGTTCTCGGCAGTGGGCCTCGAGCACGGCTCGCCGCGCGGCGTCGCTCACGACGCACCTCGTTCCAGCAGTCGATCGAAGTCGGCCAGCGAAGCCTGCTCGACGCGGTAGCCGCGCAGCCGTTCCGGCACGGTCACCTCGTCCGGCGCCTGGGACGCGGCCAGTGAGCGGCGGACCGCCAACTCGTCGAAGCCGCCCTCGGCGAGACCGGCCTCCAGCGCCGCCCGCACCCGCTCCTCGCCATGTTCGGCGGCCGCCTGCAACAGCCGCGCCAGGGCGCGGGCCGCCTCGTGACCGCCGCGTTCGTCCTCCAGCAAGTCCCAGAGCCGGTCATAGGGCCCGCCGAGTTCGTCGACCAGCTCCGGCGCCACCTGGCGCAGGGCCTGCGGCTTGCGCGAGAGCTCGCCGAGGTAGTGGCGGTAGCGCACCCGCCGACCGCCGAACCGCAGGCGAGGATGGTCAACCTGCTCTGCACCGCGCTGGAAGGCGACCTCCGAGACACCGACCCAGGCGTTCACCCTGAGCCCGGCCCAGCGCTCTGGGACCGAGTACCAGGCTCCCTCGAGGCGGACCATGGCGCTGCGGTTGACCGAGACCGGCTGCATCCGCCGCGGCTCGAACGCGACCGCCGGCAGCGGGCGCAGTAGCGGCCCTTCTGTGGCGAAGCGCTCCCAGACCCGCTCCGGCGCGAGCCGGTCGACCTCCGCTTGCATCTCGTCCGAGATCCGCTCCAGCGAGTCGCCGCGCGGCAGCGGTGTGAGCACCTGCCAGCGCGGGCCCCGGCCGCGGCCTTCGACGCCGCCCTTGTCGTGCCCCTCGCCGGGACGGGCGAAGCTGGCTTCGAAGGCGTAGTGACTGGCCAGCGCGGCGAAGCGCTCGGTCAGCTGGCGGCGCGGGAACTGCACCCGCCGCACTGCCGCCGAGAGGTTGTCATAGACCATCCGCCGGGGCACGCCGCCGAAGTGGGCGAAGGCGCGCACGTGCCCGTCCAGGAAGGCGAGTTGGTCCTGGCGCTCATAGAGCCGGACGTAGTCGCGGCCCGAGTGCATCAGCCGGAACAGGAGTAGCCACACCCGACGCCGCTCGCGCAACTCTGCCAGGACCAAGGTCAGGCCGACCTCGTAGCCCTCCTCGCGCAGCTGCCGGTGCAGTCGCCGCCCGGTGATCCGCTGCTTCGCCGTGGTCCGCTGCGACCACTCCTCCAGCAAGTGCTCCAGCCGCGGCCGGACTCGTTCCAGCACCGGGCTCGAGCGGCGCCGCTGCTGACGCTCGGGCATCGGCGTCTCCAGGTAGCGTCGCACCGTGTCCCGCGCCAGCCCCATCTCGCGGGCCACGCGGCGTTGACTCTGGCCCTCGATCAGCACCTTGCGCCGGAGCGCGTAGATATCCATCACTCCGAGCATCCCTCTCTCCCAACCGGCGTCGGCTCACGCCGATCACGGGTTGGGGCTTGGCCTCCAAGTGGCCGAGCTTTAGAGCGATCACTGGACGAGTTTTAGAGCGATCAATGCAGTTGGGCGAGGATTGAAACCGGGATCGATGGGACGGCATGACGAAAGCCGAGCAGCCTGCGCCCGGCCTTCGGGTCGGGGGAGGTGCGCTAGCTAGGCCAACGCCGTCGCATCATCTTGGGTTGCTGCATTGTGCCTGACCACGCGGGGTGATGGCCTTTTCGCGGGGGCCGGTTCTCACACCCGCGGCGCGCCTCACACATCTATTGCCGCCCCCACAGGAAATCGCCGAACACTATGGGCCATCCCATCAGCAGGACGAACACCAAGGCGATGAGCAGCCGACGCCACGACAGTCTGAGGAACACGCCGGCCGTGACCAGAACCAGTCCGCCAGCGAGCGCCAGATAGGTAGTGCCGACATCGCCGAGCGCGAGATACCAAGCGATCGCCGAGACTCCGACCAGGCCGCCAATGACCATCGCCGCCGTCGAGAGTTGATTTCGCATGAAGTTGGGGGAGCGCGGCCGCGAAGGACCGCGCCCGCCTATGGTCCTAACTACCGGTCTGACAGTAGGTGTGCTTGTGCAGGTTGGGGTACCAACCGGCGCCGGAGACCCACTTGAACCTGAAGTAACAGGTGTACGATCCCGTCCCCCTGACCCTCGTCGTCACCTTCGACTCCGCGTAGACATCTCGGTTGAGCGTCGTCGGGAAGCCGTCAGAGTGCCAATCGACCTCGTCCCAGGCGTCGTAGATCGTGTTGATGGAGTTCATATTGGTGCCCTTGACGGCCATGTGCCGGTGCCACCACTGGTTGGTGAAGCGGTCGACGGTCTGCCGGGCTGTGGAGATCGTGCCGTTCGCGTAGCTCCAGTCGACCCGCGAGTAGTGCCAGAACATCGGGATGTGGGCAACGTCGTGTCCGATTAGCCTCGAGATGGCCCACTTGCTGGTCGACGACGAAGATGCCAGAGCAATCCCTTGGTCCTCAGCAAAGGTGACCTCGGACGAAACCTCAACCCCGTCGCAGGCGCCGACGAACTCGTAGGCGACCTCCAGGCCGTCTCCGGTCATCGCCGGTGTGTAGTTGACCTGGCAGTCTGTCGGAACCTCACCTTGAGTGGTCGGAGGCGTCACCGTGAGGTAGAACTGGCAGTCGCTGTCGGTGTAGGTGGCGTTCTCGCTGCGCAGAGTGCCTACGTCTAGTACACCCTCAGCCAACCCCTCGCAGATGGCACCCCCTCGGGGATCGCCGACACTCGGCTCGTGTGCCTGGATGGTGCTGGAGGTCAGCAGAAACACAACGACCGCCACTGCTGTGGCGGCCGCCATGAACGCTCCGGGGATGAAGCGTCTACTTCGTTGACCATCGTGCTTGTGGATGAGGTGGTCGAATCGGGACTGCATGTCGTCCCTCTTCTCGAGTTGCGAACCTCCTCTGTCCACGTCCGACTCTACGACTCTGGAATCGACCCTGCCGAAGCGTCCACCGTCTCACATAACCAATTCCTACCCGTCCTTCGGCTTCTTCTTTGGCGAGAACAGCGCCTTGACAAACTGTTCTGGGGACTTGCCTGTCGGGGGCACCTTGACTTCCTTCGACTCTCGCATTGTGGCCTTCCTCTCTATCACGCCCCTTCAACTCACCCGCTGGAAGGCGATCCAGCAGGCCCAGCTGCAAGGCCTGTCGATGCGGGCGACCGCTCGCCTCCTCGGGATCTCGCGCGTCACGGTGAGCAACTACGTCCGTGCCAACGGGGTGCCTGGACGTCGAACCCGCGCTGCTTCATCCCTATCGGAACAGCGCGACCAGACTGACAGAATCGCTGCTCAGTTGGACTGACAAAATCGCTGCTCTACAACAATGACTGGATCAGTTTCTAAGCGATGAATGCACCTCGCGCAGCCGCCAGCGATTGCGCCCCACATTCACGATCTCGCCGGCCTCCTGCATGCGCTGCAGGTTGGACTGCAGGTTGGCGATCGGCTTCGCGCCCTGCGGCGCGGCGTCGCGCCGCTCGAGCTCGGCCAGGATCGCGGTCGCGTGGGCGGGTTCGGCTTGCTGGGCGAGGAACTCGCGCACCGTCCGGCTGATCAACCCGCGCGGCAGGCGGCGGCGCTTGGCCGTTCCAGCCCGTCGCGGGGCGGCCGTGCGGGTTGGCGCCGGCGTTGGTGAGGCGGCGGCATTCGATTCCAACTCCAGCAGTTCCTCAACCAGGCGGCGTCTGGCCTCAAGCCGCTCCAGCTCGGCCTGGATGACGGCCAGTTCGGCGTGCAGCTGTTCGGCAAACTGAGCAGACACGGGCGATGCTCCCTTCGGTCGCGGCGCGGCGCCTGAGACTCGTTCGGCAGCGCAGGACTTCGCGAGCCGATGTTCGCAGCCTGGGCGCCTCTACGCAGACTATGCCAGCGCGGGCACACAGCTGGGCTCCGCGGCGACTGTCATGAGACAAGACCTTGGACAGTGGTTGTCAGAGTCCTTGGGCCATGTTGGCGGCCACTGGCTGCTCGGACCACGAGCCGGTCTGGCGATCTCAGGCTAGAGTTTGCAGCCATGGCTCCTGAACAGGGACAGCGCGGGTCCGCGGTCGTCGGTGCGTCGGCCTCGAGCGTCTGGGGTCGGCTTTCGAACCTCTGGCGCTACCGCTCGATCGACGTGGGCGAGGTCTTCGTCGATCTGGTCCGCGCAGCCACGGGCGGCCGCGAGCGTGTTCCGATCGCGGCGATCGACGCCGTTGGCTGGCAGCACGGGAGGCTCGGCGCCCGCTGTTGGCTCACGACCGGCGGCGGCCGCCGGTTCGTGGTCGGCGGGCTGTCGTCCGTAGACGCCGCTCTGGTCGCGGCCACGGTCGAGCAGCGGGCTCAGGCTCTGGCCCGCGCCCTGGAGACACAAGGCCGGGCTATGGCTGCGCAGCTCGATCAGTGGTTCGCGGGCGCCGACTACCTGCGCGCCTCCCAGGCGCAAGCGGTTCAGCAGTAGCTGGATCGGCTGACGGGCGAGACGTTCCCGACGTCCGGCGAACTCACCCGGCGGTATCTGTCGCCCGAGAGCCGGGAGGCGTTCTCCCGATTACAGGAACTGACAGTGGAGGATGGGTTCGAGCAGGCCCGCCGGAGGACCAACGCCAGATACGTCTGGCGGGAATCGCAGCGCGCCGCTGAGGCGATGGCGCGGGTGAGCGGATTTCGGCCGAACCCGGAGCAGGCGGAAGCAGTGGCGACGGACGAAGACGTGACCCTGGTCCTGGCCGGCGCGGGCACGGGCAAGACGGCGGTGATCACGGGCAAGGTCGCGCACCTGATCGCGAATCGCGGGGTCGCGCCGGAGCGGATCCTGGTGCTGGCCTTCAACCGCCAGGCCGCCGCCGAGTTGCGCGAGCGCCTCGACGCGGCTCACGCCGGCGTCGACGTCGCCACCTTCCACGCATTCGCCCGGCGCGTCGTCGCCCAACGCCAGCTGGCGCCCTCGATCTCGCCGCTGGCCGAGGACGACCTTCAGTTGCGCCGGTTGATCGATCAGGCCCTCGAGTCGCTGCTGCGCGACCCCGAGCAGGGCTCGGCGCTGCGCCAGTTCATCCTCTACCACCTGGGCGAGTACCGCGCCGCGCACGACTTCGAGCGGCCCTCGGACTACTTCGAGTACCTGCACAGAGTCGAGCTGCGCACGCTCGTGGGCGAGCGGGTCAAGAGCCTGGAGGAGCTCAAAATTGCCAACTTCCTCGCCCTGCACGGCGTGCCGTATCGCTATGAGGCGGCCTATCCGGTCGCCACGGCGACGACGGCGCAGCGTCAGTACCATCCCGACTTTCACCTGCCCAAACACGACCTCTACATCGAGCACTTCGGCGTCGATCAGCGCGGTGAGCCTCCTCGCCATTGGCCTGAAGCAGAACGCGAAGAGTACCGACGGGGGATTGAATGGAAGCGGGCGATTCACGCCCAGCACGGCACGCTGCTGCTGGAGACCTACAGCTGGCAACACCAGACCGGCAGCTGGCAGCACGACCTGCAGGAGCAGCTCGAGGCCTTGGAGGTCGCGCTGCAGCCGCGCCCGGCGCAGGAACTGGTCGAACGGCTCAGGCGGCTGATGCGCAGTTCGCAGCTGAGCCGCCTGCTCGCCGCCTTCCTCCGCCACGTGACCTCCGGCGATCACGAGGAGACAGAACTCAGGCGGCGCGCCTCGGAGGCGGCCGATCCGGAACGGGCGCACGCCTTCCTCGACCTGTTCCGGGCGGTCTACGCCGCCTACCGCACGGCGCTGGGTGGCGAGTGCGACTTTGACGACCTGATCAACCGGGCGGCGCAGGCCATCGGCGAGGGCGGCTGGGACTCGCCCTACGACTACGTCCTGGTCGACGAGTTCCAGGACATCTCGCGCGGCCGGATGAACCTCTTGGCCGCACTGAAGCGGCCGCGAACCGCCTACTTCCTGGTCGGAGACGACTGGCAGTCGATCTACCGCTTCGCCGGCAGCGATGTCGAGCTGTTGCGCGACTGCGAGCGCTGGCTGGGACCGGTGGAAGAACGCACGCTGAGCCGGACCTTCCGCTTCGCCGAAGGCATCCTCGCCCCATCGAGCGGCTTCGTCCAGCGCAATCCCGCCCAGACCAGGCGCCGGTTGCTCCCGGCCCAGCGGTCACCGGACCACGGCTTGGCGCTGATCTGGACGAGCGAGGCGAACATCGGACTCAACCGGGCCACGGCTGACCTCGATCGCCTGAGCGTGAACCGCCAGGCCTCAGTCCTCGTGCTCAGCCGCTACCGGCAGCGCCTGTCCAGCGTTTGGTTGAACGGCCGAACGCTTCCGCAGAGCACGGTCCACGCCGCGAAGGGCCGCGAGGCGGACTACGTCGTTGTGCTCGACCTCACGGGCGAGCGGCGCGGGTTCCCCTCGCAGATCGAGGACGACTCGCTGCTCGACCTGGTCGCCCCGCCGGCGGAACCGTTCGAGTTCGCTGAAGAACGCCGCCTCTTCTACGTCGCGCTGACCCGCTGCGCCCCTCGCCGTTTGTCACCGAGTTGCTCGAACATGCAGAGTCGGACATCCGGCTCGTCGGCGGAGCCGCAGCGCAGCCCAGGCAGATACTCCACTGCCCGCGCTGCGAGGGCGGCCGGCTGATCCGGGCGCGGCGCGGCCGGTCTCTGCGCTGCAGCCTCGGGCCGCATTGCGACTACCGCGCCCCGCGCTGTTCCTGCGGTGCGGGGCACATCCTGGTCGGGCAGGACCTCCGGGTGCGCTGCACCAATGCTGGCTGCGGCGCGTCGCCCGAGCACTGTCCCCGCTGTCATTGGGGCGTGCTCGTCAAGCGGCACGGTCCCTATGGTGCCTTCTGGGGATGCTCCCGCTTCTCTGCCGACCCGTCCTGCGATTTCACCCGCGAACGGAGGTCCGCCAACGCTGCGCCGCGACGAGCGCGCCCATAGAGGGCAAGTGTCGATCGGAGCAGCCGCGGACGATCGCTATCGCTCCCCGGATAGTGCTCAACTGTCGTTTCCGACGCACTCATCCATCGGGCAGGACCGAGGTTTGATCCCAGCCAGTGATATGAGCAATGAAGGGCCCGGGGCGATTCGCCGAGCGTTCTCGCCCCCGAGCTCCATCCGACGCCAACCTCTTCTAGGCGGCGGAGGGACCCGCTCTCGGCAGGGTTGGCGGAGTGGCTAGTCGCGTGGTTCTGACTCCGCAAAGGCACCGAAATCATCCGAGCCATCAACCTGGATGGCATATCGGAATCGGAGTTCATCGTAGTCGTCCGCCAGCGTGTCATCCTTGATGTCGAGGACCTGCAGGGCGGCGTAGAAGCCATTCGTATTGCGCAGAACTGCGACACCGCCGCTCGGTGTCGTCCTCGACCGGGACGTGTAGTCCAGCGCCGCGGCGTTGGTCACTTCGCCGATTGACTGTCGACCCTTGGCGAGCGCGACACCGTTGATCGAGGACGGATCGTTGTACAGGTGGATGCTGGTGCCGCTCGCCTTGCTCCACGCCGTCTCGAACTCCCATGGCCCGCGTCCGATCACATAGCGACCGTTGTGGCTGCTGTAGTCGAATGCGGCTTCGCCCGTCTGCGAGGTCATTCTCGGGGGCGGCACGGCGTCCGCTTTGCGTGCGTACGGCTTGACGCCGAGCTTGTCGCAAACCATCTCCGCAATCTCGGCCGGGCCTGCCTTGACAGCGCTTTGGTAGATTGTCGTGCTGGGCATGCCGGGCACAACGCTGTCGTCGAAACGCACCGGCAGGATGAACTCGCGTCGCTCTCGTATGGCTCGACTGAGGGCAGCGCGCTTCTCATGCTGCGGCCAGTCCCCGGCAACGTAGTCTTTGGAGACGAACATGACGACGTACGATGCGCGTTCGCTGTAGATTTCGTGCAGAATCTCTGTGCCGTCCGTGCCCCAGAGAGCGACTTTCTCGAATTCGTCATAGAAGACGGCGACTCCCCTGGCTTGCAAGATCCGCGCGACCTGTTCCACATAATCTCGCTGCGCGCCTGCGAAAGATAGGGCCACCTCGTACTGATCCATCGGCTATCCAATCCATGGCAGGATGGCTATTCCCAACCGAACCACTCGCCGGCATGAACAAACTCGTGGTGACACGTTACTGCCACCCCAGCCGACGCGCCCTGGCGGGAGCGACGGCGCACGCAGGAACAGGATTGGACTCCGCCCCATCTACAGGACCTGAACAGCGTCCCGTCGGGGAAAGGGCCTTCATCGCCTCGGATTGCAGCTCCGGCCGGGCCCTCCCCCGCTCCCCGCCCCAGACACGCCGGTGCGCCGATTCCCGGCAACACCGATACGCTGGCGAGCAGTGTTACTACCCCAGCGCCGAAGAAACAGCGTGCGAGCGACAGGCGGGACACGGTCAGAGTCTCCGCCTACCAGAATGCAATCCACAACAGCCAACCGCACCCCATCACCACTCCCACGGCAAACACCATCATCCGTTCTCGGCTGTGCTCCAGCACGAATCCAATCGCGAGCATGGGCGCTGCAACTGCTGCGATCAATCCTGATTTGAGGCCTAGGCCATAGGCCGTCAAGTAGGAAGCCAGCATCGCCAGCAGGCCAACGTTGAGCAGCATCGTCCCCATGAGTTCCCGCACGGCACCCATCCTTATCCCTGCCATTCACGTTGACTCGATTGATGGAAGCAACCCGCGCCGGGGAGACGCGGGCTACTTGCACAGCCTCAGTGGACGAGGCAATTGTGGGTGTAGCGGAATCCAGCTATCCCACCTCGGAAGGTCGCACGGCCATAGCAGTCATAGGCGCCACCCGGCTTAGCTGTGACGCTGGCCCTGGACGCGGCCCTTGCGTCGGGCAATGGCCCGCAGTCGGCGTACCAGTTGGTGTAGTGCTCGCCGAAGTATCGGGTTGGAGTACTCGAGGTGCGTCGAGACTCGCTAACTAGTTCCCAGCCGCAGCCACCTTCCCAGTAGCCGGTCGTCAGTGATGGGTTGTAGATGCGGTTGAGGTCATATGACCAGGCCACTTTCGCGTAGTGCCAGAACAGCTTGATTCCAGGAACCGCGCCTGATCCGTAGTGCCATGCGGTGACCTGGGACCGCACAGCCTTATGCGACTGTGACATGGTGGCGCCGGCATCGCCCGCTCCTGTCGAACCAGTGGGACCGACTTCGATTGACGATTCCAGCTCGACACCAGCGCAGGTGCCGATCGCCACGATCTCCACGGAGAGATCCAATCCTGACCTGACCGGGGTGAAGCTCACCTGGCAACCGCTGACCCCTTCAGATGGCGGAGTAGCGGTGACGCTTACCTGGCAGCCGTTGTCACCCGAGCCGGTCACTCCGCTAACGCGGCTCTGAGTGATGGAAAGCGTCCCAGAACTCAGTCCCTCGCAAGCCTGCGCGAGACTGGCCTCCTCTGCCGGACTCGCCGCCTGAGTGTTGATGATGGTCGCCAGAAACAAACCGACCGCCACAATCGTGGCGGCCGCCAGCGTCAGTCCAGGAATGATGCGCCGTTTCTGCTGCGTGTCGTGCTTGCGGATGAGGCGGTCGAATCGGGACGTCATGTTGTCCCTCCCTTCGATGTGAACCTCCTCTGTCCATCTCCGACACTAGGCCTCTCAAAGCGCCCCTGCAAAAGTCGCCGGTGGTTCACATAACTTCGTTGAGGTCGTTGCCTGAACTGACTATGGCTGCCGACCTAGCGGGCTGCTGAGCTGCGGATAGCAGGCCTCGGCTCTGACGTTGATCGACGGCTGGACCCTGGCTTTGCCACGCCCGCGTCTGAGTCCGGTAGAGGAGAAGGTGGGCTGCGGCGTCAGAGGCCGGTCTCGGGCGGCTCGGCTACGCAGCGGCCGCCTCGAGGTCGGTCAGGCGGGTGAGGTTGTAGGCGGCGGTGAGTTCGAGCCACAGCTTGTTGCGGGCCCGGCCGAGGTGGTTCAGCTTGCCGCCGGCACCCACCGTCGCCGGGACCCTCACGTCGCGCTCGACCATCGCCAGGTCGGCGTGCAGGTCGGCGCGGTGAACCCTATAGGCCGGCTGCGAATGGAGCGACAACGGGTCGAACTGGCGCAGCGCCTGGTCGGCGTCTCTCGGCTGACCCCGCTCCGGCGGATGTGGTCTGGCCTGAGCGATGGCGCGGTCGCGAGCAGGAGGGACGACACTAGGCCTACGAATGTCGGAGCGACTTGGCGCTGGGATTGCCGGATGGTTGAACGATGCTAGAGCGAAAGCCTGGTTGCGTGAACTTTGGGGTCGGCGATACCCAGCGGCACGAAGGAGGTAATCGTCTGGGGGATATTCGTGGCGTCGTTGATTCAATCATCTATCTGGGGGAGGACGACCGCACTGTGGCTGATGTTGCCGACCCCCGACAGGTCAATCGAACGATGAGAGAGGGGATGATCACGGGAAGCGAGAATCACACAAGGCATGAACACGGCCGGTGAGGGGTGCACCGATCGACCAGTAATCTTCGTAGACGGACGAGTCATCAGTCCCTGGGACTTTCTGTTCCAGTCCCGGAAGGCTTGGTGGTCCGGCTTGAACGGATGGAGACACTGGCATAGTCTCTCCTACACCAGCGATACAGAAAGCAACTGTCTTGGATGTCAAGAGGAGGGAGATGCTACTTGACCGGACAGGTCTCGCCAGGGCGAGTGATGCTTGACGATCGCGTTGAGGATCACGAGCAGCTTGCGCATGCAGGCCGTGAGCGCCAGCTTCTTCGGCTTGCCCGCCGCCAGCAGGTGCTGGTAGAAGTCCCGGATGACGGGATTGAACCGGGTCGCGACCAGGGCGCTCATGTAGAGCGCGCTGCGCACGCGAGCGCGGCCGCCCCAGATCGTGCGCCGGCCGCGCAGCGTGCCGCTGTCCCGGTTGAACGGCGCCACGCCGACCAGGGCCGCGATCTGCCTCCGGTCCAGGCTGCCCAGCTCCGGGAGATTGGCCAGCAGGGTGAGCGAGAGCTGCTCGCCGACGCCAGGCACGCTGCGCAGCAGTTCGTCGCGCTCACGCCAGTGCGGGCTGCTCTGCAGCGCCCGCCTGAGTTCGTCGTCCAAGCCGCGCAGCTCATCCTCCAGCCAGGAGATGTGCACCTCGAGCCGGGGCAGCACCGCAGCTCTGGCGGATCCGCGGCGGTTCTTCTCGGCGACCAGCATCGCGATCAGCTGATGGCGACGCGCCACCAGGTCGGTGAGCGCCTGAGTCTCCGCGTCCCGCAGCGGGCGCAGGGTCGGTCGCACGGCATCGGCGAAGTGCGCCAGCACCGCGGCGTCCAGCGCGTCGGTCTTGGCCAACTTCCCGGTCGCCCGAGCGAAGTCGCGCACCTGACGCGGGTTGACCGCGACGACTGGCAGCGCCTCGGCCGCCAGAGCGGCGACCAGAGGCAACTCTAGACCGCCGGACGCCTCGGCCACGATCAGCGTTGGACTGAGCGCTTGCAGCCTGGCGACCAGGTCGCGCATTCCCTCTTCGTCGCGCGCCAGGCGCCAGCGCTCCTCGCTCGGGCGCAGCGCCACGTCAACGCTCGCCTTCGAGACGTCGACACCCACAAACACCAGTGCTTGGTTCATAGCCACCTCTCGTCACGGACTGGCCCGTCCTTGCCAGATGCGGGCTCAACGGCCCCGGCAACTGTTCGGGCTCTGCTTGAAGCGGAGGTGCGGCGACCCAAGCTTTCTCACGGCCTCCTTGACCAAGGACTCACCGGCCTACCACACCCCCAGTTCCTTGGGAGTCAACTCTCCCAAGGCCAAACGGAAAGATACAAGGACTCTTGATGACGCTCACCCGCAAGTTGATGCTCGGCATGGCCGTCCTGATCGGTGCGTTCGCCGTGATGACCGTCATCGGAGGTTCGATCGAAGCCGCGACGACATCCGCTAACGGGACCTCGAACTGGGAGCTGGAGTTGGGCGGGGAGCCGCGGGCCGCAGTGGCAGCAGCAGACGTTTGTGCGTCGTCAACGATCGTTCACGCGCCGATGGCGTTGACGACTGTTGGTATCGATCCGACGGGTCTGTTTGGCGGTGCGTCACCGGAGAGCGGCGGTCCCTGCCAGACGGTCGTTGAGTGCACACTCACGAACTGGGGCTGGTACTGCGTCGTCTACATCGTCTGTCCATGACCGTCGAGTTGTACCTGTGCCGGCTGCACGCTGAGCCCTGATCGGACGAATCGACGTGCGCGAGAATATACGCCCGCGGCTTGACGCTCGACTCACGCGGCGACGCGTGCTGCGGTCGGCGTATGCCGCTGGCGTGGGGGTGGCAGGCATGGCGTTGGTCGGCTGCGGCGAGGATGAAGAGGCCGGTTCTCCTCCGACGCCAAGCGCCCAATCCGCGAGTCAACAATCCAGTGACGCCCGACAGGACGAGGCGAGTCAGGGTCAGGGCCGCCTGGTCTTGACACAAGAGGATGGTGAACAGACTCAGTCCGCGGAACCAACGGGCCCGCAACAGCCTGGGGCTCGTCAATCGCAACGTGACGCCGCCGCTCAGCAATCATCAGCGGTTCCTGCGCGGGAGGATCTCGTCAACCCGCTCGAGTGGCGGGAGCGGTACCACTGGCGCGAGCTGGCCGCGCTGCACGAGCCTCCCCGCGCTCCGGCGATCGGCGGAACGCTGACCATTGAGGGTGCGGCAGTGGATAGCTGGGATCCGTTCGCGGCCTGGGAACCCGAGCTTGAGGCGGCGCAGACGGGACATCTGCTGCCGCTGGTCTACAGCCGTCTGGTCGAACTCGACGTCTCCGACCGCTCCGATGCACATCGGACGCTGATCCAGGGCGACCTGGCCGCAGGCTGGGAGTGGTTGGATTCGACGACGCTTTCATTCTCGCTGAGACCGGGTGTCTCCTGGCCGGAGGAATCGCCGACCGACGGTCGGCCGCTCGACGCCGTCGACGTGGCCTCGTCCTACGCCGCGCTCATGGAGCCGGGAACGAGGCAGGCACCGATCTACGAGGCGGTCGAGCGCATCGAGGCCTACATCGGCGAAGGCGACCGCGGTGTGAACTTCCGTTTGCGCGAGCCGAGCGCCCCGCTCCTGAATCAGATGACCTCGCCCTGGCACGTCGTCTTGCCGGCCGAGATCGTGAGCGGCTCGCAGAACATCGACCTGTCGCAACGGTCCATTGGCACGGGGCCGTTCGACTTGAACCGCTCCGACGGGCGCTCCAGCTGGGTCGTGACGCGCAACCCGGCCTACGCCCGCCGCGATGCCGGCGGTCTGGCGTTGCCCTACCTGGATGAAGTGCGGGGCGAGGACTACGGCGTCCGCGACCAGCTCGGCAATCCGCCGCCCGGCGGCGCCAGGTGGGCGGCCTGGGAGAGCGGGGCGGCGCAGGCGATCGCGTTGGACGGCCCCGCCGACGCCCGACGTGCGCTGGATGCCCAGCCCGACGCCCAGCTGCAGGTCACCCCGCCGACTCCGTCCGGAGGTCCGCAGTTCACGTTCCGATCGCTGACAGAGGGACCGTTCGCCGACGCACGGGTGCGGCGGGCGCTCTCGATGGCGCTGCATCGCGGCAATCTGGCGGCGCTCGTCTATGGCGGCTTCGCCGCGCTCGACGCCGCCCAGAATTGGACCTTCTTCCGCGACAGCGCAGAATCGTCCGGCGAACTGCGCCAATGGCCCTGGGAGGCGGACGAACTGGGGCAGGCCCAGCAGTACGAGCCGAATCAGGCGCTCGCGTTGCTGTCAGCGGCCGGCTACAACGAGGAGAATCCGCTGACGCTCGGCGTCGACATGGCGCCGGCGCTGAATCCCGCCGGCAACCCCTACGATCCCGGCGCGCAGCGGATCGCCGAGTTCGTCGCCCAGCAGTGGGAGCAATACCTCTTCGGCGCCGTGGACGTACGCCGGCTGGAGCGCATCTGGACCCAGTTCACCGACTCGCAGGGCAGCCTGTGGTTCATTCCCGAGCCCGATCCCGGGGTCGACCTGGTCTTCCAGGATCCGGCAGATGTGGAAATCTACGACGCCGACGCCGACGATCTGGCCTACGCCAGCCTGCACTCGGCCGGACGCTTCAACCGCGCCGGGATCAACGACGCGGAGACTGACGAGTGGGCGGTTGCGCAGCGGAGGGCGCTCGATCCGCTCGAGCGGGCTGATCTGCTGGAGCGGATTCGGCGCAAGGAACAGGAGGAGGTCTGGCGCATCTTGCTGGTCAACCCCTACGGTGTGCGCGTCCGCCGCACGGGCGTCTTCAACCTGCTCGACACCTACTACGCCAAGAGCTTGCAGCTCGCTCCCGATCAGTTGAAGCGCGTGTGGCTCGAGCCGTAACCTCCCTGCTACCGGACATCTCTGCCCTGCTCCTGACTCAGGGCACCAGGTGGCTGAGGAGTGACAGTTGGAGCAATGAAGCCTCGCTGCGCCAGCGCGACAATCGCGACCGCAACAGTCACGGCGTCTTGGGCTTGGTCCAGACTGTTCGGCGACACTTGAGCGTGCCGGGCATGTGTCTTCCACAGTGCGTGTAACAGTGCAGTCAACGCACTGACTGTGCCTTCACCTCGAAATCGAGTGTCCCACTTCGTCGGCTTGCTGCGCAGAGCGGCGAGCACTTTGCCGAGTGTGGCCGCCGGATCGTCAGGTATGACAATAGGTATCAGCGCCCCTTCAATCGCTTTGACGGCCCCGTCGTAGGCGACCACGACGTTTGGGTCACCGTGGCGCCAGGCAGCGTTCCAGGCGTCACGGAGGTGCTCACCGACGGGGTCGTTGTGGCTCGTCGCCCGCTGATACTCGAGGAGAAGCTCCTCGGGCACTCGCCTCAGCAAAAGATGCGGCGGATCGGCGACCTGCCAAGCGCTTCCGCCCCGATACAGAACCTCTTCAAGTTCGATACACGCCTTCGCGAAGCCGGCGGTCGCACCCCTTGCGCTCCTTGCGCTGCGGTTCTCCGGATGCAGAATCCAGTCGACGATATCCAGCAAGAGATCGGGATCCGGTCTACAGAGACTCTCGATTTCATTGCCGAAGGAAAACTCCGAACGTTGGATGTGGAGGTCAAGACACATCGCTGCAATGGTTTGGTCCTGTGTTTGAGGCTCCCACCAACTATTTTGCAAGACCGAACGGTGGCACCACTGGGCAAGGGGTCCGAACAAGTGCGGAGCCACGTTCTCAAGCAGTTCGATCGGTTCCGCCGCGTCCTCGTGGTGCCTAATCCGGAGTGGAACAAAGCGCGACTTGGAGGTGCTACGCACTGCTGCCAGATCCTTCCACCATCTGCGCCAAGCCTATCGGCCAGTTGGGCCTCGCGGTAGGTACCATCGCTTCGCTCTCGGTGGCGTCGGAGACCGCAAACAGGCGGAGGCGGCATCTATCAGCGTGTCTGAGTGCGTGTGGGAGGAGAGGGCGAGTTAGAAGCGCTCGGGTGAGAACGGTGATCTGATTTGATCTTGGTTTGGGCATCGTAGCTGGCCACACTTTGCGGTCGGGAACAGGGCTGTGATTCACTTCCGGTCGCGCGCTAAGGGAGTCGGAGCCGGTCTCGAAGATGTGGGCGCGGAAGGTGAAGCAGTCGGCGGCGGCAGGCCACGGATGGTCGAGGGTCTGGCCCCACTCGGAGAACGGAGCGTTGGAGGCGACGGCGACGGAGGCGCGCTCTTCCCGCTCCGTCAGGATCTGGAAGAGCAGTTCGGAGCAGCGCGGGTCGAGGTGGACGTAGTTGAGCTCGTCCAGGCAGAGCAGGTCGAGCCGGCCATAGCGGGCGACGAAGCGCGAGAGCTGGCGCTCGTCGGCGGCCTCGGCGAGTTCGTTGAGCAGGGCGGCGGCGGTCGTGTAGCGGACGCGTAGGCCGCGTTGGCAGGCGGCGAGGCCGAGTCCGATCAGCAGGTGCGACTTGCCGGTGCCGCTGTCGTCGAGCAGCACGATCGGCTCGGCCGCGCAGGCGACCAATGTGGTCTCGTGCAGGTTGGGGTCGGCCAGCGCCCTGACGGCGCCGCGGGAGTCCTGTTCGGAGTCGACCAGCACCAGCGTGAGCTAGGGACAAAGGCGACCATCGAGCGGCTCGATCGTGCGCAAGCGGAATCGCAGCTTGGCCGCTGAGAGCATCGGCCCTTGCCGCAGCAACCCGACGGAGCGCCCGCCGGAGAGCGTGGTCAGCATGTCGTAGGGACCCTGGCGGTAGTTGTCTACGCGGACCGCCTGTAGCTCTGGATCGACCGCGGTGACCTGCGCAGCGGTGTGGTTGAGCACTGCCACCGAGTCGAGCAATTCGGCCAGGAGCTTGAACCACTGCTTCAAGGCAGGGTAGAGCGGCAGCGGTCCATCGCGGTCCATGCCTACCCCTTGGATGGCGGCGTCGGTGGGGAAGTAGCGGCGATGGGGGCGAGGTCCCAGCACATCGAGCCGGTGCGGTCGGTAGTTGACCAGCCCGCGCTCGGTCAGCTTGACCAGTTGGCCGCGCAGCGTGGAGACCGGCACGCGCCTGAGACGGGCCAGTTCGCGGGCGGTTGTGAGCGGCGCTTCGCAGAGCAGGAGCAGCGCGTCGTGGAGTTTGTCGCTGAGCGAACGTATTGGCGGGGTTCGGCTGCGCGATGGCGGCTCGTCGATCAGCGTTCGAGTCGCCGCCTCGAGCGCCTCGACGCTGCCGTCGGCCGAGTCCAGCACAGTGCGGGGCCGCGCGCGACCAACCTGATCGCGCTCCAGGAATCGCCACAGCGTCTGGCGCGAGACGCCAAAACGCTCGGCTGTGCGTCCGTGGCCCTGCCGCCAGGCGTGTGCTCGCAGGTGTGTACGGATCAGGTCGATCCGGTCGTCGTCGATCACGGACGGACTCCGGGGAGTGCGCGTTGCTGGGGGTACGGCCAAAGAGCGAATACGCGCCGCGGAGCCCTGACTGGGCCCACGCCCCAGGAGGGCTCCCGGACGGAGTCAGCGGGTCGAGTGGTTAGCGCCTGGGTGGGTTGTTTCCCCGACCACCGCCGGACGGCTTGCCGGTCGTGCTCGGCGCGTTGGCTGGGCGACCGCCGCCGCTCTTGCCGCCCTTGTCCCCTTTACCGCCTCTGCCGCGCATTCTTGGTGCGCTGGTCATGTCTTCCGCCTCGCTCGAGCGAGGCGGCGCTCCGGACAAGTCGTGCCGGCTTCGACGCTCGCTCGACGATCGATCCGATATCGATGCGCACAGGACGCCAAACGGACGACTGCGAAAGTGCGGAGCGCCGACGCGATCGGGTCATCGTAGACGCCGCCCCTCTCTCCCTGTAGGAACCACACCGGCCGCTCACCTGGTCAAATGACTGTGGCGATGAGTGGTCAAAAGACCCTGGCTATCGACAAGTTGCCCCCATAATGTCTCTGGGTGTCACAATGTGGAAACTGATGCGGGCGAGTCAACGAGCCGTGGGGCACGTGGTGGAGGACAATCGATTGCCAGACCCCATCCGCCTCGACGGGTGCAGAGGAGCAGACCGCCGTGACAAACGACCCTGAGGTGCCGCCCGTGATTTCCTATGTCAGAGAATTTCTGAGAGGGTTCAGTCCCAGTACCAGGCCGTCCAACGACTCCAGTGGCAGCGGCCTGCCCTGGATACGGCTTGAAGGTGTCCTGTTTCCAACCCTTGAAGAGAAGGCTCAGTATCGGAAACTGTTGAACCGCCTCCGCCAGCAGATCGCTGACGAAGAAGACCTCTCCCTAGCCGCACTGGATCGGGCGCTGCGGACCGCAGTGTTTCGGGTCGCTGACTTGTCTCACACTCGAGAGCGGAGACGGAGGGACAGAGTTCGCAATGCGGCCGAAGAGCTAGAGGCATTCGTGAATCGACCCGCACGGGACTTCGTCGTCGGGATTCAAGTGCGCGGGCTTGACGTCGACACACTTCCGTTCACGTTCGGTCGAGTGCGATTCGAGCGCATGAGCCAAGCTCATGCCCGGATCGTCGAGGTGCAGAACGCTGCCACAGGCGACGACTCTGGCGAGTCGAGTCTGCACGACCCTAACGGACCAAGCAGTGATCACGACGCCATCATCGGTTCACTCGCGATTCGTGCGCGTGACGATAGAGCAGCGGAGATGCTCGGCGAGCGTGAGGTCCGCGCGACCGTTGAGTGCCTGAACTTGTTTCACGCCCATGTCCCCTCCTACAGTTCCCCGGTTTACGTTCTGACTGAGCGAAGCGGGGCGAGCTTCTTCGATCGGATCATTTTGGACTCTGATGGCAAAGACAGCTCCTACAGCCACGCTCCGAGCCCTGATTTCTTCTCGATTGAGATGGTGCACGACAGTCAAGGGCCAGCTCTCGATAGAATCCACCAGCTGCTGAAGTCAGATGGCAGGACGGAAGTAGAGGAACTCCTGCTTCAAGGCGCGAGATGGGGCGGCCGAGCGTTGACAGCACATACCGCCGAGGACGCCATTACGTTTGCCTTTACCGCCCTCGAGTGCGTCCTGGTCCCGCGCGGCAAAGAGAAGGTGATACGTCGTTTGGCGACGCGTTTTGCCTGGGTTGCGTCGGATGCTGAGCGCGCGCGCTCCGGGGCAGCGAAGGAGATCAAAGACGCCTACGAGCTTCGCGCTCGGATCGTGCATGACGGTCGGATTGAGGTTCCCGCTAGCGAACGGGACCGAGTCGCCGGGATGATGCTGTTTGTCTTACTGAAACTCCTTATGAATCGGGACCTCGAAGAACTGACCAGTGCACAGGACCTTGAGGAGTGTTTGGCCAAGGCGGCCTGCGATCCACAATCACAAACATAGGACCGTGTCAACACCACGCCGACCAACAGCGAGTTGGCCAACCTGTCGATAGCCAGGGTCTTTTGACCACTCATCGCCACAGTCATTTGACCAGCTGAGCGGCCGGTAGATGGTTAGGTATAAGTGTGCGGTTGGGGCGTCAACCACCTCCTTTTCTTCGAGCAGTGCTCGGTGGGGCGAGAGCCGTTGGCGGTAGCTCTCGCCGTCGATGACGATCTGGTAGCTGGCGTTGGCGAGCCAGTCAGGGCGCTTCTGCCGAGGATCGGATCGTTGAACAGGCCGAGCCACTCCCCAACGTCGCTGCTGGAAGTGATCACGACGCTGGCCGCGCGATGGCGTGCGATGACTAGTCCGCAGAGCGTGACCGACTACTGCTGGTCGAGTCGTTGCAAGCCTGAGAAGTCGCGGTTCAGCAGGTTTGTCGCGAGGAAGCTGCGGAGGGTCCTATCGACAGAGAGGCCGACGCAAGCATGCGATGTCTGCCGGAACCAGCAAGCACTAGAATCCGCGGAATCTCGCGTACGACCAGAAGCAAATGCGCGCGTGCCACCGGCGCGCCTGAACGCCGAGTCAGCCCTACTCCTCAGCGGATGGTTGATCGGGATACCCTGGTCGTAACCACCTCAGGCCGCTCCGTTGCCCTACAGTCTCGCGCAAGCGACGTACAATACTCCCAGTCGAGTGAACGATTGAGTGGGACCCCGTGCCAGCCTCAAGTCGAGAGTGGACCGACGCTGAACTGGGATTAGCCAGGCTGGCGATTGCTCTCGGCGGACTGGCTGTAGGTGGTTCGCTGACGATCGACGAGCAGCGCCTCGCTGGTTCGGCAGCAATCGGGCCAAGTCCATCTCGCGATGAGGTCAGAGAGACCGCCGACGCGGTCTGTGCCGGAGGCGACCCCCTAGGAGATCGGCTGGTCGCGGCGAGATTACGACTTCAGCGCCGGGCACTCGGCCAGATCCTCACACCGATGTCGATCACGCGACCGATGGTGGACTGGGTGCTTGACCGATCCGTGACGAGGGTCGTCGACGCTGGCTGTGGAAGCGGGCGCTTCACATTCGAGGTTGCCCGACGGAGCGGCGCAGAGATCATCGCGGTGGACAGCGACCCGTTGGCGACCCTCTTGACGCGCGGGGGGCTCGCCGCGTTAGGGGGCATCCCGCAGGTGAGGGTCCTCAATGCTGACTACCTGCGACTCTCGCTGCCCGGACACGACGGTTGCACCGCCTTCATCGGCAATCCGCCGTACGTGCGGCACCATGAACTCGCGAGCGAGGTGAAGGCATGGGGGCGAGATGCCAGCGGAAGAGTAGGGACACCGTTCTCCGGACTGGCCGGGCTTCACGCCCATTTCTTCCTTGCCACGGCGCTCCACGGGCAGCAGGGCGATGTCGGTTGCTTCGTCACAAGTTCCGAGTGGCTCGACGTGAACTATGGCGAGATGGTTCGCTCGCTTCTGCTTGACGGGCTTGGCGGCCACTCAGTACACATCCTCCAAGCGACAGAAACCCCGTTTGATGGTGCCGTCACGACAGCGGTGGTCACATGCTTTGAGGTTGGGAAACGCCCCGGTTCGATGCAGATGCGAGAGGTCGGCGAAGTGGCAAGCCTTGCGCCCCTACAGGGCGGGCAGACCGTGGCCCGCGACCGGCTTGAGCAGGCAAGGCGATGGATTCCGCTCTTGCGCAGTGCATCCGCAATGCCGGACGGCTACGTCGAACTCGGCGAGATCTGCCGGGTACATCGTGGGCAAGTGACCGGCTCGAATGCGACCTGGGTGGTGCCGGCAGATGCTGACACGCCCGTGCCCGAACGATACCTGTTGCCGTCCGTGACCCGCGCACGCGAGCTGATAGACGCTGACAACAGGCTGGAGTCCACGGCTGAGCTTCGCCGCGTCATCGACCTACCCGCCGATCTTGATGAACTTGATGCCGAGGAGCGGCCCGGTGTAGAAGCGTTCCTCGATTCCGCACGGGCTGCCGGCGTCCCGGACGGCTACGTCGCCAGGAACCGGCGTGCCTGGTGGTCCGTCGGGCTGCGGGAACCCGCCCCGCTGCTCGCCACATACATGGCTCGGCGACCGCCGGCATTCGTTCGCAACGTCGCAGGCGCGCGCCACATCAACATCGCGCACGGAATCTATCCACGCGAACCGCTTCAAGGCCGCGCCTTGGATCGGCTTGCTGAGGCGCTGCGCACCGCGGTGCGCCCGGAGATGGGCCGAACGTACGCAGGCGGCCTCGTCAAGTTCGAGCCGCGGGAGATGGAACGCATTCCGGTGCCGTCCGTCGAGCGCCTGCTGGAGGACTGAATGCCGGCTCACCCACCGCGATGGGATGAGCAGCGGCTCGAGGCCGATCGGCAACTGGCGATCGAGCGGTTCCGGGACGAGCGCATCGGCGAGTCGTTGGGCGCGTACCTCGAGAACTTCGCTCACTATCAGACGGCGATCGAGCGGTTGTTGAGCAGTACTGACGATCTGGCGGCGCTGGCGATGGAAGCGTCGGCCGTGCTCGCAGATGAGGATCTCCTCTACACCGCTCGCTACCTGGCGGGGCCACCGGTGTCCGCTGACGATCTACGCGTGCTGGCTGATGCGCGGCTCACACCGGCGAGCATCAGAGCCGACCCGGGATCCGCGCTCCGGGCCGTCGAGACCATCCTGCGCGGTCTCGACCGTGAACGCTTCGCCTGGGTTGCAGAGCATCGGCAGCCAAGTGCGGAGGAGCGCCGGATCGCGGTGGTCGCCACCGCCGCGCTGATCGCCTCGCAGCGGGTGCGCACGGGCAGGCAAACCCATGCTCCGCAGCGGCAGGAGGCGCTGGTCAAGTCCTGGCTCGCCGATGCGGGCTTCGTCGAAGAGCCGCCTCGCCCCATACCGACTGTATTCGCGGCCCCGGACGTAGGACGCTTCACCGGAGAGTGCGTCGTCGGAGCATCGAGGAAGGCGGATATCGTCGTACGGATGTGGGACGGTCGCATCATGCCGATCGAGTGCAAGGTCAGCAACTCGGAACTCAACTCAATCAAACGCCTCACGAACGACGCGGCCGTCAAGGCGAGAGTCTGGATCGACGACCTCGGTCGGAACAACGTGGTGCCCGTCGCCGTGTTGAGCGGTGTGTTCGGTATCAGGCATCTCGTCGAAGCGCAGGATCGGGGACTCACCTTGTTTTGGGCGCACTCTCTGGGGGAACTCATCTCATTCGTTTCGGCGACGGAGACGTAGCGTCCTGTCGCTGGTCGGCAGCCTCGCATCTTTGTGAGGGGGTGAGTTTCTCAGTCCACGAGAATCGCCACACTTTGTGTGCATCGCTACCAACTCTCCCGCAGCAGCGCTGACAAGCCATGGCAACTCGCTAGCAGAGTCCTAGCTAGACCGATCCAGGCCGCGGATCAGGCGACCGATGCCCTCGGTGCACCGCCTCGCGATCTGTGCTTCGAGTTCCTCGAGCGGCACTGAAGAACCACTGAGAGGACGCGCGAGACCCTGCGCGGGAGAGAAGCCACCGGCATCTTCCCTGTATCGTCGCTCCGGTTCGCGCACGTCGTAGAGAACGCCCTCCCTGATACGTTGTTGCTCCGGTTCGAACTAGGATGCAGCCATGCGACTGACGGACGGACTGACAGAGACAATACGTGGGTTGGCTACGAAGTGGCGCCTACACGTCTTCGCCGCGATATGGCTAGTTGCCATTGGCGCGATGGCATTCGGACTGAGCAAGCTGGCGCCGGAAGGAGAGGCAGCGGGCGGTGTGGTGTTGGCGGCGATCGCGCTCGGCGCATACCGGTTATCCGGTTGGGCACTCGATCTTCTGGGTTCGATAGTGGTTGAGCTGTTGGTGTGGCCTCTTCTCAAGCTCGGCGACAGGGCGCGCGACATGGAGGGTGCCGCGTTCGCTTCTGCGGTGAGGATGCTCGACAGTGAAGGACGCGACCCGCACTTCGCTAAGCTGCACCCCCTCCATGAAGAAATGCGCGACGTGCGACGCGACCTCGAGAAGATCGCGAGAAGTGCTGAACAGATCGCGCGTCAGAGTGACGTTCGCAAGAGGGCGTTCGCGAGCGTCACGCCGCGCAAACACGTCCTGGTTGAGAGCATGCTCGACTTGTCCGCGGTGGCGTCAGAGGAAGAACTCGGCGACGGCGCCTTCAACGGGGCCGTGTTTGAGATGCCGGATGGGACCTATTGGGAGATTCCCGGCGGAAACGCCACCTTCGTCTCGGCGTTGGATGGCGTCGAGGGCAGCCGGTTCATTCAGTTGCGACGAGTAGACCGATGAGACACCAGCTTTTGGACTTACTCCTGATGAACCACGAGCAGCTGGCCCCAACCACGCCGAGGGTCAGAACAGGGGGTGTCCTCCCGCCTTTACAGTCCAACCTCCCAAACGAAGGTTCGCAGTTCGGTAGCGTTACGCCCACCAGACTTCCCAAAAGCAAGAACCTTCGAGTTGACCGTTCCCGTTGAGCCTCTGAGGCAGGCCCAATGGACCGAGCAGGCTTCTAAGTCCAGAGGGGTTGGGACGGTGGCTGGTAGGCTGCGCGTCCGAGATCGGAGGCGCGCATGCTTCGGGCGGGACTGATCTGGCTCTCGAAGCAGGACTGGGCCGAGCGCGCCGCCCGTGCGGGCGGCGTCGAGCGCTTTTTGGTGCGCCGCTTCGTGGCCGGCGACACGCGTCACGATGCGCTGGGCGTGGCGCAGCGGTTGTCGCAGGACGACGGCGAGCTGCTCGGAGCGAACGCGAAGTTCTCGTTCCTCGGCGAAGAGGTCACCGATCCGGCCGATGCCGAGCAGGCGGTCTCCGAGTACTGCGCGCTGGCGATGGCGATCGGCGACACGGCGGAGCTCAACGCGCGGATGGGGGTCAAGCCGACCCTGCTCGGCCTGGGCATCTCCTACGAAACGGCCGAGCGCGGGTTGTTGACGATCGTCGAGACGGCATCGCAGAACGGCGTGCGGGTCGAGCTCGACATGGAGGTGTCGCACACCGTCGACGCGACGCTGAGGCTGTATCGGACGGCGGCGGCGGAGTCGGAGCTGACCGGCGTCGCGCTGCAGAGCTACCTGCGGCGCACGCCGGATGATGCACAGGCGCTGATCGACGAGGGCATCGCGCGGGTGCGTCTGACCAAGGGCGCCTACAGCGAGTCGAGCCGTATCGCGCACAGCGGCGCGGGCCCGATTCGTCGGGCCTACACGGGGATCTTGGAGCAGCTCTGGCAAGCGGGGGCCGATGTCGGCGTGGCAACCCACGATCCGGTGCTGCATGCCGCGGCTCGCAGACTGGCCAACGACCAGTCGACTATCGGCTACTGGGAATTCCAGATGCTGTACGGGGTGCGTCCCGAGCTGGGCGCGGCGATGCGCTCCCGCGGCGAGCGGCTGCGGATGAGCATTCCCTACGGCGCGCGCTGGTATCCGTACTTGATGCGCCGGATCGCGGAGCGGCCGTCCAACGCGCGCTTCGCGCTGCGCGCCATTGTCGGCCGCTGATCGTTCTCGAGGGCGAGGGCCACTCTATCCGTCGTTCAATCCAACGTGGCGGGCAGTTCGCCGGGCTTCGTAGAGTCCGAGCGCGTGCAGCGGGAAGTACTGGCGGTAGAGGACGTAGTCGAGCAGGGCGGTGCGGAAGAAGACGCCGGCCATGTCCTGGCGCGCCCAGCCGCCGTCCTCGCATTGACTATCGACCAGGAAGCGCGCGCCTCGCGCGATGGCGCTCCAGTGTTCGTCGCCCGCTTCGAGCAATGCGATTAGCGCCCAGGCGGTCTGGATCACCTGGCTCTCGTCGTGCGGGACGTACTGTCCGCTCAGGCAGCCGCTGTGGTGCTCCCCCCAGCCGCCGTCGTCACGCTGCCGATCCAGCAGCCAGCGGCAGGCGGATCGCAGCGCCGGATCTCCAGGTGGTGCACCACCGGCGAGCAGGCCTCGGATGCCGAAGAAGGTGCCGTAGATGTACTGCACGCCCCAGACGCCGCGCCACGAGCCGTCGTCACCTTGAGTGCGGCGCAACCAGGCGTCGGCGCGCTCGAGGGCGCGCTCGGCATCCGCGTCGACGGCGTTCGGCGCGTGCTCGCGGCCGGCGGCAGTCGCCGCCCTGCGCCACGCGGCGATCGCCGCCATGCACGAGGCGGCGCACTCGACGTACGAGTGTTCGGTCATCGACTCGCCGAACATCTCGGCGGGATTGATGCGTTCGAGATCGAAGCGTGAGCGCTGCGCCTCGTAGCTGCCGAAGCCGCCGTCGCGATTCTGCGCGCGCAGCATGAAGCGCACCCCGTCGCGCAGCGCGTCCGTGCCGGCCGGATCTGCGCCCGACGCGCGATCGGCGGCGACGATGCCGAGCACGGCTTCGGCCGTGCAGTCGGATACGGGCCAGCCATGCCATCGCTCGGCGAAACACCAGCCGCCTTGCGGATCGTTGCGATAGGCCTCGCGGTAGCCGGGGAAACTGGCGACAATCTGTTGGCGGCCCAGGTACTCGCGTCCGCGTTCAAGCGCGTCGGGGACGCCCTCGATGTGGGTTGCGGTCGCGAGCGCCTGGAGCGCGAATCCGCTGTCCCATGAGGCGCTCTTTGCGCCGGTCAGGCGCGCGCCGCGCTGTTCGTCTTCCCAGAACCAGAGCTCGGCCTGCTCCAGGGCGCATTGCGCATCGGGATCCTCGGGATCGTGCAACCACAGCGCGAGGATGTTGAGCAGTCCGCTGACCGGCGAGATGCTGGTGTGGTCGGTGGTGTTCAACTCCCATTTGATCTGTTCAACCATTGCGTCGACCGACCGCTCGCGCAGGCGGGGGAGGTGGAATCGCTGGACAAGCTGCGCGCCGCGATACAGAGTTCGCAGCCAGACCGTCGGCGCGGCGAACAGGTCGGCCGTGCGCAGTCGGCTGCGGGCGGCAGGAAAGTCGACGGTCTCGTAGCCCTGGGGGTACAGCTCCTCGCGCAGGGAACCGATCAACGGCGTCACGGCCGCCTGGAATCGACGTGCAAAGATCGCGGCCATGGCCATGTAGATCAGTCGCGTGTGGCAGTACCACTTGGAGGGATGCAGCGGCAGTCGGCGGGGCAAGCTCCACAGCTCGGGCAGTACCGGGTGGAGTCCGTCCCAGTCGTAGAGATTGAGCAGCGCCAGCCAGAACTTGCCCCAGCTCGGGATGCCCAGCGCGCCTTCCGCCTGGATGAAGCGGAGCGCCGGTGCAATCAACGGATCGTCCCGCTCGATGCCCAACACCCGGACGGCGACATAGACCAGGGTTGTGACGAACAGGTGCGGAGCGGAGTGATCGTGCAGACCCCATTGGCCATCGGCCAGTCGCGACTGCTCGAAGTAGCGCAGCAGGCGGCGCCGACGGTCGGGGTCGATCGGGCGACCAAGGATGTGCTGGAGCAGCACCCATTGGGCCGTGATCATCGGGCACCAGACCATCTCGCCTTCCCAGCCGCCGTCCTCCGTCTGGAGGTTGAGCAGCCGCTCGACGGCGCGCTGGACGGCCAAGCTCGCATCGGGCGCGTCTACTTCGATCTCGCCAGGCTGCTCGGTGCGATCCGGGGCCGGCGATCCTGAAGGCATTGAGGTCAAGAAGGCGCGGGCGAGCGCCTCGGTGGGGCGTTCGGTTCCGGTCCCGCCTGCGCGTCTGACGCTGTAGAGGTGCCATGCGGCCCGCAGCAGCCAGGCCAGGCGATTGCTCAATCCCCGAGCGACATCGCGATACTCGCGCCAGGCGTTGGGACTGAACGACTTTGGCAGTCTCGCCCGGAGCGCCCAGAGCACCGTCGTCGAGAACTCGCGACTCAAGCTGCGAATCCTCGTGTCTTCACAACCGAGCAGCCGCATGGTGCGGCCCCGCACACCGGAACTGGCTCGCCATCGGCTGTACATTGCCTGGCGCAGGGCGGTCCCTTCGACCCGCTGATCGGCAAAGGCCTCGTAGATGCCCATTGCCAGAAGCTCGGGCACACGCGTGGCTTCGAATCGGTGGTTTCGGAAGTCGCTGAACTCCTCGCCCTCCGCCAGTTCGAACGCGTCGCCGAAGCCCAGTGTCATCCCGGTCGCGGTCAGCGGGTGGTAGTGTCCCGCCGCGTCGCCGATCAGCACGCGGCGGGAGGTTCCGTACGTGAGTCGCGGGCTGACGACATTGGCGGCGGCGTCAAATCGCTCGTCCGTACATGCATCGAGGAATGCGGGGCGCAGCGGCTCCGGAACCCAACGTGCGTACGAGTCGGAGAGCAGGCGCTTCCACTCGTGGGGCGAGAGGTCAAGTGGGATATCGATGACCGCACGGATACTGTCTTCGTTCAGCCGGTAGATCAGCATTGGACCGGGCGCGCCGCTGAGGACGTGGCCGTAGCCCTCCAGGGGCAAGTCCACCTCCTTGAGCGTCAGCCCGATCATCCGCGAACAGGTTCTTGTTTGCGTGCTCAGCCCCAGGGATCGTCGGACGACGGACGACCGCCCGTCCGCACCGACGATGCGCTCAGCGAGAGCGGTGTGTTCCACGCCATCCTGCATGAACGTGATCCGCCCGTCCTCGACGCTGCGCACGCGAGCGTGGACTCGCAGATCGACGCCCGGCTCGTTGCCGGCGACCTGGCGCAGGTGCGAGACAAGGGCAGCGTGTTCGCAGACCAGGCTGCGCGATCCGTCGGCATATGGGAGGACGATCGGCTCCCGGCCGTCCTCGGGAAACACGGCGAAGCCTTCGCCCGAGGTGCTTGGCACCTCGCCCTCGACGGAGATGCCGAGTTCACTCAGGACCCGCACGGCGGGAGGATGCAGCCACTCGCCGGCCAGCCGCTTGGACGCCGCCGGATTGGCCTCGAACAGCGCGACCCGGTAGCCCTTGCGCGCGTGAGCAATCGCGCAGACGCTGCCGACCGGCCCGGCGCCGACGATCGCTACGTCATAACGGCCGATATCGCCATCCGTCACCGGAACACGCTTCCCTGCGAGCGGCGCCGATAGCGGAGCCGGCAGGGGGTGACCGGACCCGTCACCCAACTGCCGTAGTTGGGCGAGGGAAACTCGGTGTCGAGACTGAACTCGAAGCGATCCAGCAGCACGGTCCAGATCGCTTTGACCTGCATCTCGGCGAAGTGCTTACCCATGCAGCGGTGCTTGCCTCCGCCGAATCCGATCAAGGCGTAGGGATGCTGCTTGTCCTCGCGGGCCGGCGGAGCGAAGCGGTCGGGATTGAAGCGGTCGGGCTCATCGAACAGGTGCGGCAGCCGATGGGAGACCGCCGGCGAGACCATGGCCATTGCGCCAGCCGGCACTGTGTAATCGCCGTAGCGCATCGTCCTGAGCACCTTGCGGATCAGGATGATCAACGGGGGATGCAGTCGCTCGCACTCGCGCACGGCATGTTCCGTGGTCACCTGCTGCTTCAGGCCTTCAAGGTTCATTTCGCCCGAACCGCCGTAGATGTCGCGCGTCTCGTCCCTGACCCGGTCCGAGTAGGAGGACGCCCTAAGCAGCTCCAGGCCCGTCCAGGTAGCGAGCACGGCGCTTGTGTGCTGGCCGGCGAACAGGACCGTCAGCAGAATGCCGGTGATCTCATCGTCGCTCAGGGAACGGCCGTCGCTGTAGGCGGCCTCCATGAGCGACTGCATGAAATCGTCGGGACGATGCTCCGCGCGTCGCCGCGCGCTCATAATCCGGCCGAAGAGGTCGGCCACCCGCCGGCGCGCGCGGTCGCGGCTGCGGTGCGCCGGCGTGGGCAACCGAGGCAGAAAGAACCCCAGCGTGTTGATGCCCTTCTGCAGATCGTGATACGCGTCGGCGAAACCGGCGTCGACCTGGTCGCGGACTTCCTGTCCGATCAGGCTGCGGCTGGCGATGTTGACCGTGAGCCGATTCATCGTCTCGGGCAGGTCGATCACGCCCGAGTCGCCCATCGAGTCGGCGAGCAGCGAGGTCTCCTCGAACATGATCCGGGCGAACTGCTGCATCGCGGCTTCGCGCAGCGCCGGATACAGGAATCCCAGCTGTTCGTCCATAATCTGCGGCGCCACGTCGTAGGCGACGCCGCGGCCGAAGATAGGGACCGTGAACTGGTAGACCGCCTTGGCATTCAGTTGATCTTCGGGCGCGCTGAAGAAGGCGTCGTGCGCGTCGGGTCCGGAAAAGAGCGCGAACTTTCGCGGTCCGAGGCTGAACTGGTACAGATCGCCCAACTCGCGGCGTCCACGCTCGAGCATCGCTACGGGATCTCGCTGGAACTCCCAGAGGTGGCCAAGCAGGGGCGCGCCGCCACCGAGCACCGGGATCGGTCGGGCTTCCGGTGTCGCCGTGGGAGCATCGCGCAGTTGAACCATCGCAGTCCTCGGAAGATCCTCAGGCATCGAGTCTAGTAGACGCGCGGAATCAAGGCGTGGGGCACCCGCTGCGTGTAGCGCTGCCACAACTCGCCGTACTTGAGGCGGCAGCGTCGGTCATCGCGCCGCGATCGATGCCAGAGAAGCGCTGTCAGCCACACGGGCAAGGCGAACGGTATCCACGAGGCGAAGCTGGTGGTCAGGGCCCAGGCAAAGTACACGCAGATCTCACCGGTGTAGTTCAGATGTCGGCCTAGGCCCCAGAACCCGGATACCAATAGGCGTCCTTCGAGCGATTCGGCCGGCCGTCCCCAGATCGATGCCTCGGCGTCCTGCTTGAATCGATGCTTCTGTTCGTTTGCGCCGCGAAACATCGTGAATCCCACAACGAACAGTACGCAGATCGCCGCCGCCGCGACGCTGTGCAATGAGCCCGTTGCCTCAAGCACCCACCAGCCGCCGAGACAGTAAAAGAACGGCACCAGCACATAATCGCCCCAGGCCAGCATCCAGCCGAACCGCTCGGCGACAATGTCCCACGTGTAGATCATTCCATACTCAAACTGGAAGTAGTTGAATACGTACAGCAGGGTGAAGGCCTGGTAGAGAATCATCTGTAACGAGAGCCCGCCGTTCGCGTCCCACTGAACGACAGCGAATGAGACGTTGAACAGGGCCAGGCCGATCAAGGACGGTCGATAGCTGAACAGTTTCAGATCGACTCCGAACCAGGTCGGATTGAGCTGTCGGCCGAAGAAGATGCCTCGCAGCAATCCGGGTGACTGCTCTTCGGTGCGCGACGCTTGCCAGTACAGTCCCAGCGACATCGCACAGGCGAAAACGTTGGCGACGATGAACAGCTCGGCGAAGTGGCTGTGCAAGATCGAGAGCGAGAACAGATTGAACACTTCGCCCAGCACCGCAACCAGCATGACGACCAGGAACAGCGTGAGACCGTTGAGATGGTAGGTGCGTGTGACGCCTTCGGGGTCCGGCCGTCCATCCTGCTTGCGTCCCGGCAGCACCTTCGAGCCCAACAGCAAGATGGCGACGAACCCAGCGAAGAGCGCCGCAGCTTCGAGCACATGCTGGCCGGACACCGACGTCCAGGCCGAGGGGATGTCAGGCATCGTTCGCGTTCACGGCCGCCTCGCGCTCCAGGTGTTCGCGCCACTTGCGCACCGTCACCTGTTGGAATGAGCGCACGACCGGGTTGACCTCGATCGGCGGAGCGTCCCAGTTGTGCTCATAGCCGGCCTGCTCCGCCTCCACCGCCCAGCGGTCCTGTGAGAGCAGCGGCCCGATCAGCATCCGGTTCGCCAGGCGCAACACTGTGGTCATTGCCCAGCGGGGAATGCGGACCGGTAACAGCGGAATTTTGAGCGACTGGAAGTAGAAGAGGAAGAACGTCCGCGTGGTGCGTTCGTCGATCGGCAGCACGAAGAGCCAGTGCTTGATCTCGTCGTCGGTGTTGGAGCGCTGATAGGGATACTCGTAACAGAGTTCCATGTGATTGGTGTTGAGGCGGCCGTGATCGACGAACTTGCCGGAGATGCGTCCGCGGCCCACGCGCGTCTCGTAGGCGAGGTGCACGTTGTCGCCGATCGTCTCATGGCGGGTCAGCGTGGCGCCGTCGAACGGTCGATACTGTCGGTGCAGGTAGGCGTGGGAAAAGTCGCTGACGTTGTCGATGATGATCGAGTGATGGGCGGTGAGATCGAACCTGAGTGGCACGCAAGCCCAGCGTCCGGGGCCCTCGAGTTCGGGAATCTCGGGAATCCGCCGTTCCTCGGCCAGCGCCGGATCGCCGGGAAAGATCCAGACCAACCCGTAACGAACCTGTACGGGATACGAACGCACCGAGAGCCTCGGGACCTTGGTGCGTCCGAACAGGTCCGGAATGTCGACAACGTGCCCTTCCTCGTCGTATCCCCAGCCGTGGTAGCCGCAGACGAGCCTGCAGCCCTCAACTTCGCCGAGCGAGAGTTTGACCTGGCGATGCAGGCAGCGATTCTCCATCGCGTGAAACGACCCGTCCTCGGAGCGGAAGAGGGCGATCGACTGTTTCCAGAAGACGACTTCTGTCACCGAGCCCGGCTTGACGTTGCGCACTTCCTCGACGGCGTACCAATAGTCGGGGTTCATCCCCACCGCCCGTGCTTGCTGGCGCAGATTGGCGGCGTCTTCCGCCGTCGGTGGACCGTCCGTGCGGGGCTGCGTCTCGATGCTCATACTGCGAGCTTATCCGTTTCGGCGGAAGCAACCGGACCCATGCGAGACGGCATAGCTATTCGCTTCCCGCAGTCAGCGCTTCCGGGCGCATGGCGTTCGGATTGGTGATCGCCTCGCGCCGATAGTGAAACGCGTAGGCATCCTGGACTGCGCTGCGAATCGTGGTCGGCTGGAACCCGAGTTCCTCTTTCGCCTTGCTCGTGTCGGCGTGTCGACATTGCTGCAACAGACGGATCGCGCCGGGGGTGAAGCGCTGCGGATAACTCGGCCAGAAGCGGCTGAGCATGCGGCTCGACAGCTCGGCGAACGGGAGCATCAGTCCGAGCGGTATCTGTCGACGCGGACGCTTGACACCTGTGACCGCCTGGAAGTGATCCAGCATGTCGGAAATCGTCTGATACTCGGAGCTGAAGATGTACTTCTGCCCTGACCTTCCGCGCTCCATGCAGAGCACGTGGCCCTCTGCGATGTCATGCGCCGCGACGAACTCGAACCCGCCGTCGACATAGGCATGGAGCTTGCGATTGGCGAAGTCGCACAGCGTTCTCCCCATTCTGGACGGAAAGAAATCGTTGCCGCCGACAACCGCGCACGACGTGGCGATTAGCACGTCCTGTCCGCCCGCCGCTGCATGCCAGCATTCGGTTTCGACCATCGCCTTGCTGCGCTCGTAGGGCATCGTGCGTTCCATCGGATAGAACGGCATCGTTTCTCTCGTCGGAATAGAGGAGTCGTCCAGGTCGTATCCGACAGCGCTGAACGAGCCGGTAACCACGACGCGTCCAGCTTCCATTTCCCGTGCGGCCTGGAGCACGTTGCGGGTGCCGATCACGTTCGATTCGAACACGTCGCGGCGATGGGCGTCGTCGCCGTCGATGGTCGAGACGAGCGCGGCGGTGTGATAGACGCGGTGACAACCGGCGATCGCCTGCCTGGTGGCTTCCAGGTCACGAATGTCGCCATAGGCGCGCTCGACGTCCAGTCCCTCCACGGACTCGTTGTTGTCCTCCGGCCTGAGCAGCACTCGAACTCGGACGCCGTCGTCAAGCAAGCGGCGCACGAGATTGGCGCCGACATGTCCGGCGGCTCCGGTCAGCAGCACCGGAGGTTCGGCAGTGTCGGTTGGGCTGGCTAGTGCGTCTGAGGCCATTCGGCTCCCGGAGAGGGCGCTCGGTCGTCGCCGTGGAATATGTACCAGACAATAGGGCGTGCGTTTGGGAGCTTCAAGACGACGCAGATGTTCGTCGAGCGCCAATGGCGCAGCGCTATCCTGCACACCTGCTTGGCAGCGAGCGCGGGGTTGAGTTTCGGCCTGAGGGAGGTCGGGCAGATTGACCGAAGCCAGCGAGCAACCGGGAAGATGGAGCGCGCCCGCGGGTTTGCTCGGCGTGCTCGCAATCGTGCTCCTGGCGCTGCCCGGGATCGCCGTCCGCTACGCGTTGCATGACGGACTGGACGCCTTCCACTTCCTGTTCAGCCTGTTCTTCTCAATCAATCTGCTGATCTGCTACTGGGAGATTTGCCTGTACCTCCGCCGCGACCAGATCGAGCGACGCGCGGAGCACTGGAGTGAGTGGCAGCGTGACGGCGGCCGCACGCCCGCCCTCGTGTTCCTGACTGGCCGGGTGCCATTGCGGCGCGCGTTCTCGCCCACGGTCTGGGCCGAAGTCTGGGCGACCTACTCGATGTTCGACTCGGCCTACGCGGATCGGAACACATACGGATTCAACATCGATATCGGCAACGGGTTCGTGACGATCGCGCCGACGTTGATGCTGTACGCGGCCTACACCGGGGGGGTGATACCGGCGATGGCTGCCGGCATCGTCGGGGCGATGCTCTTCTGGCAGTGGGTCTATGCGTCCTCGCTCTACCTGGTCAGTTTCTTCGTCGGACAGAAGCGACGGTTGCTCACGGCACGAGACTTCTACATATACCTGCTCGGCCCCAACGCGGTCTGGATCCTGATTCCGATGGTGGGCGTGTACGTCTCGGTCCGTCTGATCCTCGATGGTCACTATGGCGTGCTGGGCATCGACTGACGGCCTGGAGCGGGCGTCGGCGCCAGCCTGTGGTAGCCTTCGCTCAGCAGTAATCGTCCAGGTGCCCGTCCCGGGAGAATAGGGAAGGCGGTGAGAATCCGCCGCGGTAGCGCCACTGTGAGCGGGGCTCGAAAGAGCCGGAAAGGGAAACGGCGTCCACTGTCGACCGAGCGTCGATGGGAAGAGCGCCGCGCAGCCTCCCTCCGCAAGCCAGGAGACCTGCCTGGACGATGAGGTGACAACTCTCCGCAGTAGAGAGGTCCCTCGATCTCCGGGCTCCGAATGCGGAAGCGCCGGTCAGGTCGAACCCACAACCTCTAGCGGAGACGCTGGAGGTTTCTCGTTGGCCGTTGCCGGAATGTCGCCTCCCTCCTGGATGTCTCGCCGACCGACGCTCCGCGGTTACCGCCGGATGGGCGTTGGCACTCGGCTTGCTGTCGGTACTGTGGCGCTGCTCGCGCTGGTGATTGTCGTCGGGCTGGTCTCGCTCGGCCTTGGTCCGGTCGAGATTCCGCTCACGCATGTCGCCTGGATCCTGTTCTCGCCACTTGGGATCGACGTGCCCGACTTCGGGCGCACCGAGCAACTGGTCATTGAACAGATCCGCCTGCCGCGGCTGGTGGTGGGAGCGTCGGTGGGTATCGCCCTGGGCGTGGCTGGCGCGACGATGCAGGGGCTGTTCCGCAATCCGATGGCCGATCCGGGGATCATCGGCGTCTCGGCCGGCGGCGCGCTGGGGGCGGTGGTGGCGATCTCAACGGGGGCGGCGGCGCTGTTCCTGATGGCGCTGCCGGTGTTCGCCTTCGTCGGCGCGATCGCGGCCGCGTTCCTCGTCTACGCGATCGCAGCGATCGGCGGCCGATTCTCGATGGCGACATTGCTGCTGGCCGGCGTCGCGATCAACGCGTTTCTCGGCGCCGTGGTTTCGGCGATCATTCTGTTCCTGCCTGACAACGAGGCGCTGCGCGAAGTGCTGTTCTGGCTCGCGGGCGGACTCGACTCGCGGTCCTGGGACCACGCCAGGATCGCGTCGCCGCTGATTCTCGGCAGCGCGTTCCTGCTGCTGCTGCTGTCTCGCGACCTGAACTTGCTGATGCTGGGTGACGACGAGGCGCGCTCGATGGGCGTGCGGGTCGGTCGGATGCGGGTGCTGTTGCTGGTCACGGCCGCGCTGGCGACCGGCGCTGCGGTGGCCGTCAGCGGCGTAATCGCATTCGTCGGCTTGGTCATTCCGCACATCATGCGTCTGCTGCTGGGCCCGGACAATCGGGTCTTGATTCCCATGAGCGCCCTGGGCGGCGCGGTGTTCGTCCTCGCCGTCGACACGGTGGCGCGCACGATCATCGCGCCGGCGGAGTTCCGCCTGGGCGTACTGACCGCGTTCGTCGGCGCGCCGTTCTTCATCTTCTTGCTGATCCGCAATAAGCGACAGGTCTATTCGCTGTGACCGACGCGCCGCCGAAGGGAGAACGGTCTGTGAGTACGCCCAACGGCGCGTCGCCGTCCGCGATCGATGCGCAAGCGGTCTCGTTCAGCGTCGAGGCCAAGCGGCTGCTCGACCGTGTCGATCTGCAGGCCAGACGCGGACAGTTCGTGGGACTGATCGGTCCAAACGGCGCGGGCAAGTCGACGCTGTTGCGCGCCATCTCCAGTGTGCTCAAGATTGAGCAAGGGGCGATCAGTCTTGAAGGCGAGGATCTGCGCACTCTGGGCGCGAAGCGGATCGCGTCAACGTTGGCGCTGGTCCCGCAGATCGCGCCCTACACACAGGGATTCACGACGTTCGAGCTGGTGCTGATGGGCCGCTATCCGCACCTCGGACGGCTGCAAGTCGAGGGCGAAGACGACGACCGGATCGCAGGCGAGGCGATGCGGTTGACCGAGACCGATCGCTTTGCCGAACGGACGCTGGACACGCTCTCGGGCGGCGAGCGCCAGCGCGTCTTCATCGCCCGCGCGCTGGCGCAGGAGCCGAGAGTTCTACTGCTGGACGAGCCGACCTCTAACCTCGACATTCTGCATCAGCTCAAGATCATGTCGCTGGTGCGCCGGCTCGTTGACGATGGACTGACGGCAGTGGCCGCGATCCACGATCTCAATCTCGCCGCCCGCTTCTGCGATCGGCTCGTCGTGCTGGCCGAGGGTCGGGTCCTGGCCGAGGGCATTGCGGCAGAGGTGCTGACGCCCGGGACGATTGAAGACGCCTTCGGCGTTCGCTCCGAGATTCATCGCGACCCCGCGACGGGTGCGCTGATGGTCAGCCTGATCGCCGCAGTGGACGAGGAGCCCGACGCGGATCTCGGCGTCGGCGAGACTGCGTCCGCGCGGGAAGCCGGCATTCCGCGCCGCGACGAGAGCGAGGCCGCCGGTGTCATCAGCTAGGAATCCCGGTCAGGCGCCGGAACGGCCCGCGCCTCGAGGTCCGCGTGTGCGTCGCGGACTGGTGATCGTCAACACAGGCGACGGCAAGGGCAAGACGACGGCTGCGCTCGGCGTGCTCTTCCGCGCCTGGGGCCGCGACTTCAACGTGCGCATGTTCCAGTTCATCAAGCACTCGACCGCCCGCTTCGGCGAGCATCGCGCGGCCGAGCGGATCGGCCTGCCGATCGAGTCGTTGGGCGACGGCTTCACCTGGCTGTCCAAGGACATGGACGAGACGACGGCCCTCGCCGTCGCCCAGTGGGAGCGCTGCAAGCAGGCGATCCTGGCGGGCGAGGAAGACCTGATCGTGCTCGACGAGTTCACTTATGCGATGCACTACGAGTGGGTCGCCGTGAGCGATGTGATCGAGACGCTCAAGCAGCGTCCCGAGGCGATGCACGTGATCATCACCGGCCGTTACGCGCCGCAGGAACTGATCGACTACGCCGATCTGGTTACCGAGATGACACTGATCAAGCATCCGTTCGAAGATCAGGGGATCAAGGCCCAGCCGGGCATCGAGTTCTAGGGAGCGCGGGTCTCTTGAGATGATCATGCTCGACGACATCCTCCGGATCATCGAACCGCTCGACCGCGAAGCCATGACGGCGGCGGAGCAGCGCCAGCGGCAGTTGACGAAGCCGCCGGGCAGCCTGGGAAGGTTGGAGGAGCTGTCAATCCTGCTAGCCGGCATGCAAGGCGACGAGCATCCGCGCGCCTATCGCAAGAAGCTGATCCTGGCTGCCGCCGATCACGGCGTCGCAGCGAGCGGCGTGAGCAGCTATCCGCAAGAAGTCACTGCGCAGATGGTGCAGAACTACCTCCAGGGTGGCGCGGCCGTGAACACGCTGGCGCAGCGAGCCGGCGTCGATCTGACCATCGTCGACGCCGGAGTCGCCGTGCCGGTCGGTCCCTCGGACGAGCTGGTCTCGCTGCGGCTGGGATTCGGAACGCAGAACATCGCTGAAGGCCCGGCGATGACGCTGGAGCAGGCTGAAACGGCGCTCGACGCGGGCGCCAGGATCGCGCGCGCCGCGGCGGCCTACGACGACATCATCGGCGTCGGAGACATGGGCATCGCCAACACGACCTCAGCCGCAGCAGTAGTCTCGGTGCTCTGCGGACGTCCGGCAGAGAACGTCACTGGGCGAGGCGCGTCGCGCAGCGATGAACAGCTTGCCAGGAAAGTTGCCGTGGTCAAACAGGCGATTGCCGTTAACCGGCCTGATCCGACGGACGGTGTGGACGTGCTGCGCACACTCGGCGGATTCGAGATTGGCGTCCTGGCCGGGGTCGTGCTGGGCGCGGCCTCGCGGCGTACGCCCGTCGTGCTGGACGGATTCATCACGGCTGCGGCTGCGCTCGTCGCACAGTCGATTGTGCCCATGAGCCGCGACTATCTGATTGCCGGCCATCGCTCGGCGGAGCGCGGACACGGCATCGCCCTGGAACAGTTACGGCTGAAGCCGCTGCTTGATCTCGACATGCGGCTCGGCGAGGGATCGGGCGCACTGCTGGCCATGGGCATCGTGGATGCGGCGGCCGCTTGCCTCAACGAGATGGCCACGTTCGGAGAGGCGGGAGTCTCGGACGCGACGAACGAGCCTCGCGAGTGAACAGCCTGCGGCACGCGTTCGGCTTCCTCACGATCCTGCCGGTCACGCCGGCCGGCGAGCCGCCGGGCAGCGCGGCGCGCGCCTGGTTTCCTTTCGTCGGACTCGCCCTGGGCGCGGCCCTGGTCGGACTCGACGCCGCCGCTCGCGAGGGACTGCCGCCGATCGTCATCGGGGCGCTGTTGCTCTGCGCGCTGCTGATCCTGACCCGTGCGCTTCACGCCGAGGGATTCCTCGACTGCTGCGACGGCCTCTTCGGTGGATACACGGCCGAGGATCGACTGCGCATCCTGCGCGACACGCACGTTGGCGCCTTCGCCGTGATCGGCGGCGCGGCGCTGATCGCGGTGAAGTGGAGCCTGCTCGCGAGCACGCCCGACGACGCGCGCATCGGCCTCCTGCTGGCGTTTCCCGTCCTCTCACGATTCGGCATGCTGCTGACCATGGTCGCCTTCCGCTACGCGCGAGCCCAGGGCGTAGGCGCCTCGCTGCAGCAGGACGGTCCACCGTGGCACGTTGCCATGGGGTTGCTCACGGCGGTTTCGGCGTCGGTTGTCTTCCTCGGACCCGGCGGACTCGTCCTGCTCGGCGCGGTCTCGGTCGCGGCGCTGGGCCTGGGACGCTGGCTCGTGGGCAAGCTCGGCGGCATGACCGGAGACGCCTACGGCGCGGTCAACGAGCTGAGCGAAGTGCTCGCGCTGCTCCTCGGCATTGCGCTCGCACCCGCCCTGCCCGATCTCTTTAGCGCGCCCATCTGGTAGGCATGGAGTCATGACCAATGAAGCCAGTCGCCAACCTGTTGAGCAAGTCCAGTCCCTGACCTGGTACCTGGTCCGGCACGGGGAGACGGACTGGAACCGCGCTCGGCGCATCCAGGGGCAGAGCGACATCCCGCTCAACGCGCGAGGCCGGCGTCAGATCGCCGCACTGGGCAGGCGGCTGAACGGGACCAGTTTCGCAGCCGTCTACGCCAGCGATCTCTCGCGCACGATGCAGAGCGCGCGCCTGCTGGTCGATGGGTCCGACCCGCAGGTCCTGGCGACTCCGGAGCTGCGCGAGTTCTCCTACGGCGAGTGGGAAGGCCTGACCATCGCCGAGGTCGAGGCCCGCGACGCCGATCGGCTCTCGCGCCGACTGTCCGGCCGCAGCGAGGACTTTGCCGGACCGGGCGGCGAGAACACCTTCGACGTGCTCGAGCGCGTGCGCCGCTTCCATGCAGAGACCGCGCAGCGTCACGCGCCGGACGAGGCAGTGCTGGTCGTCGGACACGGCGGCAGCCTGCGGGCGCTGCTGGTCTGCCTGCTTGATCTGCCGCCCGAGCACTTCTGGCGCGTGCGGCTGGATGTCGCCGCGCTCTCAATCGTAGGCACCTATCCCGAGACCGGCGTCCTCGAGTTGTGGAACGACACGGGACACCTGGACGACCTCGACCCGACCGAGGAGGAGTAAGCCGTGAGCAAGCGACTGACCCTGATCCTCGGCGGTCGGCGCGCCGGCAAGAGCACATACGCCCAACGCCTGGCGCATGAGCGAGCTAGAGCAGGTCGAGTGCTGTTTGTGGCCACGGCCGAGGCGTTGGACGATGACATGTCGGCGCGGATTCAGAAGCATCGCAAGGATCGGCCGGCCGAGTGGGACACGCTGGAAACACCGCTGGACATCGTCGGTGAACTCGCTCCCGTCGCCGACCGCTACGAGGTTGTGTTGCTCGACTGTCTTACGCTCTGGGTCACCAACCTGATGCTGGCCCAATCCGACCTCAACGTCCTCGACGAGACCTCCCGCCTGCTCGACTGCTATCAGGACGGCGACTCATCCTGGATCGTGGTCAGCAACGAGGTCGGCCTCGGCATCGTGCCGTCAACTCCCCTGGGCCGCGCTTTTGCCGATCAGCTCGGCAGGGTCAATCAACAGATCGCCGCCAACGCCGACGAAGTCACCTTCATCGCCGCCGGCCTGCCGCTCCAGCTCAAGCCCTCCCCCCGCCCCTGACCCCGCTCAGCCCTTCGACCAGTAGCCCTGATCGGACGGAAAGACCGTGGCGGTTCTTGTGATCTCGATGTCTCCGTCGAGGGTGTCGCGGGCGGCGGACCAGACGGCGTAGTGCGGGGCCTGGCGATGGGCGTCCAGCGCGGCTTCGTCCTCGTAGACCTCGTAGAAGTAGTAGGTCAGTTCGTCCGCGGCGTCCTGCAAGACGTTGAAACGCAGGCAGCCCGGTTCGTCTCCCTCCGAGCCGAGCGCGTCGACCTCGATCGCGTGCAGGAACTTGTCCAGCCCTTCCCGCTTGACCTTCACCTTGACCCAGATGGCGATGTTGCTCATGCGTCGCGCGTCCTTTCTATTGTGCGGTTCCGCTCAGGCTAGGGCGTAAGCCGAGCGGGTCCCTGAGCAAGTCAGGGACAGGGCCTATCCGAGTAGTAGCTTGTGCCCAGACATAGGACCGGCTGGAAGGCGGCGATGATGAGCAAGCTCTCGGAAGACCCACGGATCGACCCGCGAATCAAGGCGATGTTCGGCGAGCTGGACATCCCCGGCCAGCCCGACGCGGCCAGCCGCGAGGAGATCCTGGCGCAGGCAAGCTCGGACGAAGCGGTCGCCATGCGCGAGGGTCTGGCAGCGTTCCTGGGCATGAGCGACACGGAGGAAATCGCCCCCTCCGACGGTCTGACGATCACGACCGAAACCTTCGTCTCCGCGCCCGACGGCAACACGATCAACGTGCAGATGATTGTGCCCAACGGGAACGGAACGTCGGACGGACCACTGCCGGGGGTCTACTACATCCACGGCGGCGGCATGGCGTCAATGTCGTGCTACGACGGCAACTACAAGGCTTGGGGACGGATCATCGCGCAGAACGGCGTCGCCGTGGCGATGGTCGACTTCCGCAACGCCGTGACGCCGTCGTCGGCGCCCGAGGTCGCGCCCTACCCGGCCGGCCTCAACGACTGCGCCTCGGGTCTGCGCTGGCTGTCGGAGAACGCCGAGCGGCTGGGAATTGACCGCTCGCGAATCATCATCGCCGGCGAGAGCGGCGGCGGGAATCTGACCCTAGCGACGGGAATGAAGCTCTTGCGCGAGGGCGACATTGGCCTGGTCAAGGGTTTGTACGCGCTCTGCCCCTACATCGCCGGAAGCTGGCCGCGAGACGACCTGCCCTCGACGATTGAGAACAACGGCATCCTGCTCGACCTGCACAACAACACGGGTGCGATGGGTTACGGGATCGAGGCGTTCGAGGCCGAGGACCCGCTCGCCTGGCCGCTGTTCGCGTCGGCGGAGGACGTGATCGGTCTGCCGACCACGGTGATCTCAGTCAATGAGTGCGACCCGCTCAGGGACGAGGGCATCGCCTTCTACCGCCTCTTGCTCGAGTCGGGCGTGCCCGCCCGCTGCCGCCAGGTGATGGGCACGATCCACGGCACCGAGGTCTTCCCCATGACCTGCCCCGACGTCTCAAGGGACACGGCGCGTGATCTGGCCGGACTGGCGATCGGCTGACGACTCCCCTCTCCCCTCGCCGTCAGGCGGGGGGAGATGCCGAAGACAGAAGGGGGCTCCGCGCGCACGACTTCGGGCGTGCCCCCCTATGTCCCTACGGGACATCTCCCCCCGCTGGCGCGGGGGGAGAGGGAGCTTCCGATCCCCAGCTGTTCGAAGCGGTCAGAAAGGCTTGTCGCCCTTGACGGTGACGCGAATGCCGCCTCGAGACTCCGGGTAGTAGTCCCAGATCGCCATGTGCTGGGTGCAGCGGTTGTCCCAGAGGGCGACCGAGTTGGCCTCCCACTTGAATCGGCAGTGGAAGTTGACGTTTTTGACGTGCTCGAAGAGGAATCCGAGTAGCGCGTCGCTCTCCTCGATCGGCAGTTCGTTAATCCGCCTGGTAAAGCTGGAGTTGACGAACAGCGCCTTACGTCCCGTGACCGGATGGGTGCGCGCGATCGGGTGGACGGCGCGCGGCGACTCGCGCTGCGGCTTGTGGTCTCCGTACTGTCCGGAGTAGTCGGCGGCGTGTAGCGCGGTGAGCGGCTCGAGCAGCGCCTGCATCTGCGGCGAGAGCCCGTCCCAGGCGGCGTACATGTTGGACCAGCAGGTGTCGCCGCCCTGTGAGGGGATGCTGTGGATGTGCAGGATGGACGCCATCGGCGGTTCTTCGTCCGCAGAGACATCCGAGTGCCAGCGCTCGCCGTTGTTGCGGAACGAGTCTTTGTCGGTGTAGATGCGCATGAGTTCGGGGTTGCCGTGCTCGTACGGCGCGGCGGGATGAATGTGCAGGTCGCCGAACATGCGCCCGAAGGTCAGGTGTTGGTCCGGAGTCATCGGCTGATCGCGGAAGAAGAGCACCAGGTGTTCCATCCAGGCGTCGTGGATGAACTGGAAGGTCTCTTCGTCGAGCGGCTGGGTCAGATCGACGCCGTGCACGGTCGCGCCAATGCTGGGCGTCAGGGGTTCGATTGAGATGGCGGATGTGGGCATTTCCGGCCTCCGGGATTGCCGTATCAGGTTGCACTGAAGATAGCGCCGATTCGCGTTGCGTCCGACCTGGGCGATACTTCAGTGAGTACTGGGAGAAGATCATGGCAGACCAGACCAAAGCCAGGGCTGAGTCCTCAGAGTCAATCTGGCAAGCGGAGATTGATCAGATTGAGCGCCGACGTGAGTTGGCGAAGCAGATGGGCGGCGCGGACCGCGTACAGCAGCAGCATGAGCGGGGCAATCTCACGGTTCGTGAGCGAATCGACCTGCTGCTCGACCAGGATTCGTTCCGCGAGCGCGGCATCCTGGCGGGCGCCGGCTACTACGACGACGACGGCGAACTGGTTGGGTTTCATCCGGCGGCGACCGTGATCGGCACCGGACAGATCGATGGACGTCCGGTCGCGGTGTCGGGCGGCGACTTCACCTCGCGGCCGCGCAGCGGCTCCGAGGCCGAGTCGGGGAACGGCGGCAAGATTCGGATTCACAGCGGCGGCGACAAGTCGGGGCATATCGAGTCGCTGGCGATCGAAATGAAGATCCCGATGATCCGCCTGATCGACGGGTTCGGCGGCGACATCCGCGCGACCGCCGAGATGGGTCGGACCTACCTGCCGGAGCTGTTCTGGCCTGAGCGCTGGGGCACGTTGATGTCGCAGTCGCCGGTGGTCTCGGCGGCGCTGGGTTCGGTCGCGGGTCTGCCGGCGGCGGAGGTTCCGGCCTCGCACTTCTCGGTGATGGTGCGCGGCTCGTCGCAAGTGTTCGCCGGCGGTCCGCCGCTGGTCGAACGGTCGATGGGCGAGAAGCTGACCAAGGAGGAATTGGGCGGCTACGAGGTCCACGCGCGCAGCAGCGGCGTGGTCGACAACGACGCCGAGGACGAGGCGGACGCCATGCGCCAGATTCGCAGGTTCCTCTCCTACCTCCCGACCAACGTGCATCAGCTTCCGCCGGTGATGAAGTATGACGATCCACTCGACCGGCGGGAGGAGCGGCTCGCCTCGATCATCCCGAAGCATCGCAATCGCGGCTACAACGTGCGCCGCATGATTGAGTTGGTCGTTGACCGAGGATCGTTCTTCGAGATCGGGCGCTACTTCGGTCGGGCGCAGGTGACGGGACTCGTGCGGATCGGCGGGATGCCGATCGGCGTGCTGGCCAACGATCCGATGCACTACGGCGGCGCGATGGGCGCCAAGGAGGCGCGCAAGTTCGAGAAATTCGTCGACATGTGCGATGTCTTCCACCTGCCGATTGTGAACCTGGCCGACCAGCCGGGATTCCTGATCGGTCGGCCGGGCGAGTCGGCGGGCACGCTGCGCGCCGGAGTGAAGGCGGCGGCGGCGATCAACGATTCGCGGGTGCCCTGGGCGACGGTGGTCGTGCGGCGGCTCTACGGAGTCGCTGGCGGCGCGCATCAGGATTTCAGCCGCTTCTGTTTCCGCATCGCCTGGCCGTCGGGCGAGTGGGGTTCGCTGCCGATCGAGGGCGGGGTCGCAGCCGCCTATCGACGCGAAATCGAGGCAGCGGAAGATCCGGTCGCGCATCGCGCGGCGATCGAAGAGCGGCTGATTGCGCTGCGCGACCCGTTCTCTGCGGCCGAGGCGTTCGCGGTCGAGGACATCATCGATCCTCGAGACACGCGACCAATGTTGGCTGAGTGGCTGAAGATCGCCTACGAGACGCAGCTGCCGAGTCAACTGGGCGTTCGGGTGCGTTACGGGATGCGGCCGTAGGCACTCGGATTTGCAAGAGACGCCGGCTCGGGAACGCTGCGGCAATCCGCTATCTTTGACGCGCAAACCAGAGCGATGGTGAAGGGAACGATCATGGCACTTGGCGGTTTTGCGAATCGGGTGGCTCGGGTCAATCTGACTGACCGCTCGGTCTCCTACGAAGGTATCAATGAGGACGACGCACGCAAGTACATCGGCGCTCGCGGGCTGGGGGTCAAGTACCTGCTCGACAACGGCGCGGATGTCGATCCCAGTTCTCCCGACAACATGCTGGCGCTGGTCAACGGACCGCTGACCGGCACCGAGGTGACGATGTCGGGACGCCTGGCCTTCGTGACCAAGTCCCCGCTGACGGGCACGGTGACCGACTCGCACATGGGCGGCTGGTCGGCGGCGCGGCTGCGCTGGGCCGGTTTCGACGCGGTTCTGATCACGGGCAAGGCGAACTCGCCGGTCTATCTGGAAGTTGAGAACGGCGAGGTTGCCATTCGCGACGCCTCCGAGATCTGGGGCAAGGGCATCCACGACACGGTGGCCCACTTCGGCTCTGACAGCGGTAACAAGACCGATGTCTCGGTGATGTCGATTGGGCAGGCTGGCGAGAACGGCGTGCTGTTTGCTTCTTTCCTCAACGAGGACGACCGCGCGGCCGGTCGTGGCGGCACCGGCGCGGTTGCCGGGATGAAGAATCTGAAGTGCGTGGTCGTGCGCGGCACGCGCGAGGGACGCTGGCGACCGGAGCAGGGCGAGAAGCGTCAGGCCTTCCGCGAGGCGCAGGGCGCGCACCTCAAGCTGATCATGGAGTCGCCGGTGACGGCGCCGTCGTCGGTCAACGACGACGGTTCGCTCAAGGAGGGCTCGGGCGCGCTCTCGGCGTTCGGGACCAACGTGCTGATGAACGCGGTCAACGCGGTCGGCGGATTGGGCACGAAGAATTCGCAGGCGACGCAGACCACGCCGGAGGCGGCCAACGCGGTCTCAGGCGAGACGATGCGCGATGACTTCCTGACCGCCGAGCCGACCTGTCACGCCTGTCCGGTGGCCTGCAAGAAAGAAGTCGAGATCACCGAGGGTCCGCACGCGGGCCTGAAGATGGAGTCGTTCGAGTATGAGCCGGCCTGGTCGCTGGGCGCAAACTGCGGCAACGACGACCCGGCGGTGATCGCCAAGGTGATCGACCAGTGCAACGACTACGGCATGGACGCGATCGAGATCGGCAACGTGATCTCGATGTACATGGAGGCATCGGAGCGCGGCTACGTCGACACGCCGCTCGACTGGGGCGACGGCGCGGGCATGGTCCGCGTGGCCGAGGAGATGGCGATGGGTTCGTCCTCGATCGGTCAGACGCTGGCTCAGGGAACGGCCAAGGCGGCGGCGGCCTGGGGCCACCCGGAGATCTCGATGACGGTCAAGGGCCAGGCGGTGCCGGCCTACGACCCGCGCGGGATCAAGGGCGAGGGCCTGGGCTACGCCACCTCGAATCGCGGCGCCTGCCACCTGCGCGGCTACACGCCGGCCTCGGAGCTGCTGGGCATTCCCGTGCAGACCGACCCGCTGGAGTGGGACGGCAAGGGTCCGCTGCTCAAGATCTTCCAGGACCTGCACGCCTTCTCCGACTCGCTCGACCTGTGCAAGTTCTCCGCCTTCGCGGTGGGCGCGCCTGAGTACGCGGCGCTCTACGAGACTGTCGTCGGCCTGCCGATGTCCGAAGAGGACGTGATGGTCGCCGGCGAGCGCATCTACAACCTCGAGCGCTACTACAACAACCTGGCCGGCTTCGACGGCAGCGACGACTCGCTGCCCGAGCGCTTCCTGACCGAACCGGGCAGCGGCCCGGCGGAAGGCCACGTCTGCGAGCTCGACCAGATGAAGGAGCAGTACTACGACGCCCGAGGCTGGGACGACGGCGTTGTCGGCGAGGCCAAGCTGCGCGAGCTGGAGATCATTGCGTAGGAATCAAAGCCGCGAGGGCCCTCACCCTAACCCTCTCCCTCAGGGAGAGGGGTTGGGAACTCGTCATCCGTTGAGCGAAGGGCTCTCCTTCTAAACTCCCTCTCCCCCTGGGAGAGGGCTGGGGTGAGGGCCCACAGGACGCCCATGCAGATCCGCTTCTACGCGACGCTGCGGCCCATTGTCGGCGGCCGCAGCGTCGAGTTGTCCGACCCGCCGGACACGATTGGCGCCGTCCTGGAGCGCCTCGCCGACGACTACGACGGACTCCGCGCGCAGCTCTTCGACGATGACGGCACGGTGCGCCGCTTCGTCGCGATCATGGTCGACGGCCGAGACATCCGCCACGTCGAGGGCCTGCAAAGCCGGGTAAACCCCGACAGCGAACTGGACATCTTTCCCCCGGTCGCAGGGGGGTCCGAGCACCATTGAAGCGGACGTTCAAGTTGCTCAAGATCCGTGCCTGGCCGCTGAGTCTGGTCGCCTTCTTGGCGGGATTTACGCTGGTCGCGATCGTGGTGGCCGTCCTGGCGGTTGTAGCAACACCGTGGCCGAGTGGCATTCCTGAGTCCTATCGCAATCAAGTCGAGACCGCCGGAGCAACGCGAGGGGTGTATCTGGCTCAGCAGGAAGCAAAAGAGAACGCCATTGATGAGGCTCAGCGTCGAGCTTCCGAAGAGCTCCCCCGTTTGACCGCGAGCGAGAGCTTTGATCTCGGTTACCAACCCACGTATCGCTACGCCTGGAATGACGCGATCGAGACGCTCAGCCGGCGAGTGCCGAGACAGCGGCTCCACGAGGAAGAGCACACCCAGTGGATTGAGCTGCGAAGATGAGTCTGGGAACACCGCTCACTCCACCGACTGGCAGCTCACGAGATCTCGTAAGGCTCGCAATGTGGCGACCTCCCGACGAGTCGTCAAGGCGGATGCTGGCGTGGTTCTTGATTGGCGCGGCAACTGCGGCATTGATCGGCTGGGTGCTGTTGGAGGTTGTGCCACAGCAGATGCAGACCACGCGAGGCGACGTAGAAGAGATTAGGTATGAGGCGTTGAGCAACGCCTACGACGCCGCATATGACGAATCTTACGAGTCCGCTTTGGAACAACGCATGACGTATGAACTTGCACTGCTTGTGTTCGCGTCTGGGCCGTCAGGCGACTCAGCGTGGGCAGAGGGCGTTCGCCAAGGATGGGCAGAGGGTTGGAACGATGCGCTGGATGCGATGTTCGCGGCATCGCTCGAGGCAGGCCTGAGCCCCGACTCGCGTGAGCTCACAGCGTTGGACACGGAGCCGCGCCGTGTTCCGCAGCAGTGAGATCCGTCGGATCAACGATTGTGTTCAGTAAGAGTGTCATTCGTGTCTTTCGTTAAGTCGCTCTGGCAGTACGACATCCCCAGGCAGAGCGCGAAGGCGTTTGTGCTGGGACTCGCGGTTGCGATTGCCTGTGGACTGATCATCACGTTCTTCTGGCGGATTCCGCCGTCGCAGGTGGAGAGTATTGAGGAGACCGGGCAGGTCGAGGGTCGGGCGCGCGGGTTTGCGGAGGGGTTGCGCGATGGCGAGGAAGACGGGTTCTTCGCGGCGCGCGGTGATGTCGACAGCCTCGTGTCGACTGGGACGTTCGATGAGGGCCGCGAGTTTGCCTTCGATCTGGCCTGGAACGAGGCGATCGATCGGGCGATTGAGGAAGCGTCGCATACGCCGGTGATTCAGCTCAGGCGGATGACGTACTGGGAGTCACTGCGCCGATGAGCAGACAACCGAGACGTACCCGGCGGCATGGTTTGAGCAACTACCGCAGTAGCGACCCCGCGGCGGGCGCATGGTGGCAGCGCGGCGCCGACTTCACGGGCATGCACTCGATCCTGGCGTTCGTCGTGGCGATTGCGCTAGTCGCGGTGGTGGGCGTGGCATTCGATCCACTCGGTGTGACGACGGAGTTTGATCTGCCGGATAAGGAGATGGCGGCGTTCAATGCGGCGTATGAAGCCGCCTACGAGGAAGGGCAGCGGCGCGGCGTCGAACTGGGTCGGCAGCGCCACCTGATCCTGCTCGGACTGGAGCACAAGGACGGCGACGCTGCCTGGGTGCGGGGAATTCGTGAGGGCTGGACCGACGGCTGGAACGCGGCGCTCGACGCCATGCTGCGAGCCACCGAGTCCGAGGCGCCGGCGGATGAGTTGCAGCGGGAACGCGATCTGCTCTTGGGGATTGATCGACGTTGATCTCGTGAGTCACGCGCGGAACGGGCCCCTGTGTTCACAGGGGCTGCAGATGCGGGTTCGCGTGTACGCTCACGGAATGCGCCTGCTTCGCTACGACCTGCCGCGACAAGTGCTGATCTCGTTGCTCGCGGCGATGGCCGTGACGGCGGCGATCGGCTGGATGATCTCGGTCCTGGATCAGGTCACGCCCGAGGAGATCGCCAAGGCGGAGGTGCGGGGCGAGCGGGAGGGCCGGATCGACGGCTACGAGGCGGCGTTCGAGCGCGGTCGGCTGGACGGCGCCGGACGAGCACAGTTGGCGCTGCCCGAGTTGCTCGCCTCGGGCGATCCCGCGGACGCCCTGCGACGTTCGTACGAGTTCTCCTGGAATGCGGCGATTGATCTGGCGCTGCATACCGCGAAGCGCAACAAGCTGGAAGTGGAATCGGCGTTTGAGGCGTGGGAGGCGCTGCGTCAATGACTCAGCGCAGAACGTCCTTGCAGACTTGGGGTACGGACGAGCAGGAGCGCTCGTGGTGGCGTCGCGGCCGCGACCCGATCGGTCGGCACACGATGGTCGCGACGGTGATGGGCGTGCTCCTGGCGGCGCTAATCGGCGCGACGCTGGACCCGTTCAACCTGCGCACTTCCGACGATTTGCGGAGGGCGGAGGAGGCGGCGTACGCAAAGGCGTACGTCGCCGTCGAGAATCAGGGCTACGCCGATGGGCTGCCTCATGGTGAAGTGGAGCGATTGGGAGAGCGGATTGTCATCGCCGGGGAAGGCGCGGACACGCCATACGGCGAGCAGTTTGCGGTTGGTTGGACGGAGGGTTGGAACGACGCGCTCGAGGCGATGCGCCAGGCCGCAGTTGACGAGGGGCTGCCCGAGGATTACACGGAGTTTCGAGTGCTGGAGGCGATGTCGCGCCGCTGATCCGGCGCGAGTGCAGTGCGCCGTTGCCTCGGCGTAGCGTTGATGTATGACGCGAGTCCTGATCCTCGGCGCGAGCGGGTATGTGGGCGGACATCTGGCGCCTCGTCTCGCCGCGGCAGGCCATGACGTGCGTGCGGCGGCCCGTCGAGTGGATGCGCTGCGGGCCCGCGGCTGGGACGGCGTGGAGTGCGTACGCGCCGACGCCCTTGAGCTCGACTCGCTGAAGGAGGCGCTCGACGGCGTGGACATCGCTTACTACCTGGTGCACTCGATGGCGGCGGGCAAGGAGTTCTCCGAGCTGGACCGGCGCGCGGCGGCGAACTTCCGCGATGCGGCTGCGGATGTGGGCGTGCGGCGGATCATCTACCTGGGAGGCTTGCAGCCTCCGGTCGGGGCGTCGCCGCACCTGGCGTCGCGATTGGAAACCGGCGAGATTCTGCGCGGCGGTCCGGTACCGGTGACCGAGTTGCGCGCCGGGATCGTCGTGGGGCCGGGCTCGGCGGCGTTCGAGGTGATCCGCGACCTGGTCTATCACCTGCCGGTCATGCTTGCGCCGCGCTGGGTGCGGTCGCGCAGCCAACCGATCGCGCTTGACGATCTGTTGGCCTACTTGGTCGGTCTGTTGGCGTTTGAGGACGACGGGGAGTCGCACACTTACGATGCGGTCGGTCCCGAGACGCTGAGCTACGGCGACCTGCTTCGGCAGTTTGGCGCGGTCGTGGGCCGCGAGGTGCGGATCGTGCCGCTGCCGGTGCTGAGTCCGAGGCTCTCGTCGTACTGGCTCGACCTGGTGACGGCGGTTCCGGCCAGCATTGCGCGTCCGCTGATCGACGGACTGAAGCATGACCTGGTCTCCGAGCGTCCCGACGAGTTGCGCGAGCTGACTCCGATTGACGGGACCAGTTACCGCGAAGCGGTGGCTCAGGCGCTGGAGGAGGAGCGTTCGGCGGCGCTGACGATCCGCTGGACCGAGGGCGGCTTCCGTTACCGCCGACAGCGGCATGATGTGTCGTGGTTCGACAAGTCGGTGCGCGTCGAGGTGAGCACGGCTCGATCGGCGGACCAGGTTTGGGACGACATCTCATCGATTGGCGGCGCGCGCGGTTGGTACTACGCGACCTGGCTGTGGCGGCTGCGCGGCGCAATCGATCGGCTGCTGGGCGGAGTCGGGATGCGGCGGGGGCGGCGGCATCCGACTGAGCTGCGGGTTGACGACCCGCTCGACTTCTGGCGGGTCGCGGCGGTGGAGCCGGACCGGAGCCTGACGCTGGTCGCGGAGATGAAGCTGCCGGGGTCGGCGGTGCTGGAGCTCTCGGTGCGGCCGGACGGCGACGGCTCGATCGCGCAGTTACAGGCGCACTTTCATCCAGCCGGCGTATGGGGACTGGTCTACTGGTACGCGCTCTGGCCGATCCACATGGTGATGTTCAGGCGTCTGGCGGAGGCGCTGGCGAACGGCGTCAAGCGCCGCGCAGGCGTGGATCAAGCACGTCCCTGAGCGCGTCGCCAAGCAGGTTGAAGCCGAGCACGATCAACATGATCGCGCCGCCGGCGAAGACGGTCTGCCAGGGATGCAGGTCGAGCGAACCGCGTCCGGCCTGGACCATCTGGCCCCAGCTCGGGATGCCCTGCGGCCCCGCGCCGAGGAAGGAGATGGATGCCTCGGCAAGGATGTAGGCGCCGATGCCGATGCTGAACGCGATGATCAGCACGGCGACGCAGTTGGGCAGCACGTGGCGGATCATGATCCGCAGGTCGCTCGCGCCGACGACCCGGGCGGCCAGCACGAACTCGCTCTCGCGCACGCCGAGCACGGCCGAGCGGATCAGCCTGGTCGTAATCGCCAGGCCGGCGACGCCGAGCCATAGGACCACATTGAGAACAGAGCGCTCCGTGATCTGGGTAAAGACCAGCACCAGGACCAGGAACGGGATCGCCTGAAGCATGTCAACCAGCCGTTGAATCAACAGGTCGACGATGCCGGCGTAGTAAGCCGAGATCATGCCGATGATCAGTCCGCCGACCACGGCGATCACCGATGCGCCCAACCCGACGATCAGACTCAATCGAGCGCCGTGAATGACCTGCGACCAGATGTCGCGGCCGAACTTGTCGGTACCGAACCAGTGTCCGCCCGAGGGTTCGATGAATTGCTCGACGACCACCGGCGAGCCGATGTCGGGGTTGCGGGCCAGTTCGATCACGGTCGGGTTGGCCTTGTAGTCGGGATTGGGACCTTCGAAAATCTGGTCCGGGTCGTGGCGCTGGATGACGGGGGCGAGCAGCGCCACGAGGATGAAGATGACGACCACGATCAACCCGGAGCCGCCCAGCGGCTTGCCGCGCAGGAAGCGGCCGAGGCTGACCGTGGCGTTGCGCAGTCGCTCGAGGATCGTGGGATCACGCAGCGGGACGACGGTGGGATCGGCGATCTGGCTCATCTGCGTCCTCTTACGAAAATCATGCTACGAGAGCCGAATGCGCGGGTCGATGATGCCGTACATGATGTCGACGACGAGGTTGGTGAGCACGGTGAAGACGGCGATGATCAGCACCACCGACTGGAAGACGGGGTTGTCGCGGGCGAACAGCGAGGTCAGCACCTTGTTGCCGATGCCGGGGATGTTGAACATGTTCTCGAGGATGACCTGCGAGCCGATGATCGTCGCGATCGTGACGCCCATCACGGTGAGCACGGGCAGCAATGCGTTGCGCAGGGCGTGGCGGATGATCACGGCCGACTCGGTCAGTCCCTTGGAGCGCGCGGTGCGGACATAATCCTGGCGCAGAACTTCGAGCATCTGCGAGCGCAGCAGCCGCATTGTCGTGGCCGTACCGGCGAAGCCTCCGGCGAACATCGGGATCAGGTACCAGGTGATTGCTCTGCCGGGGTCTTCCCAGAGATGCGGTTGCCCGATCACGTCGATCAGAAAGAGGTCCCATTGCAGCACGACGAGCGAGGCGATGGCCGCCGTCCAGAAGACGGGCGCGGCGAGCGCCAGGATGGCGAGTCCGCGCAAGCTGTAGTCGAGCGCCTTGTCCTGGAAGATGGCGGAAATCAGGCCGACCGGGATCGCGACGGTGAAGCCGACGATCATGATCAGTACGCCCAGCTCAATCGAATAGGGCAGCGAGCGTCCGATCTCGTACCAGACGGAGTTCTGGGTCAGGAACGACGTGCCGAGATCAAGCCGAACCGTATCCCAGAGCCAGTTGGCGTACTGCTCGCCGATCGGCAGATCGAGGCCCAGGTCGGCCTTGCGCTGGGCGATGTTCTCCGCAGAAGCGCTTCCGGCGTCCAATCCCAGCGACGCGGTAGCGAAGTCTCCCGGGAGCACGCGAATTGCGAAGAAGGAGAACGTGCCGACCAGGAAGACGACGAACACGGCGCCGATAATCCTGCGGATGATGTAGCCCTGCATCGCGTTCGTCCTGCAATCGGCTGATGGGCATCGTTCGGGACGCTGCCATCCGCGGGGAATAGATTCGCTGAGCGTTCACTGAGGGTAACGGACATCCCCGCTGTTCTGCGCGAGAACAGCGGGGATGCCGTGAATTCGTTCCTGGTTGTGGCCGAAGAACGTTGTCGGATCAGAGCGGAACCGGCGACGGCGCCTGGCGGTCGGACGCAGACGGGTCGTCGAGATCGAGGTAGTGCTCCATCGCCTGGAGACTGACGGCAAGGAAGTTCCAGCCTTCCTCGTCGGTCTTCTTCTCGATCTTGTTGTAGTTGTACCCGATCCAGGGGTAGATGTAGTTGTAGCAGATGCTGCGACCGAACTGACCGCGCTCCATCACGTAGGCCTGCACGTCGCGGACCATCTGGTAGGCGGTCTCGTAGTCGAGTTCCTGCTTGGCGGCGATCAACGTCTCGTCGATGTAGGGGTCGGAGACGTCCCAGTAGTTGGAGCCGGCGCCGGTGGTGAAGGCGCCGATCATGTCGGCCCGCGCGTCGGGGATCTCGATGTTCGGGATCCAGCTGAAGAACGGGTCGAAGTCCTTGGCGATCCAGGACGGGATGATCTCCAGGTAGGGCTTGGTGATGCCGTTGAACTGGTCGGTGCCGAAGGCCTGGTTGAACATCTCGGCGATGATGCCCGGCGTCGCCGACCATGCGGCGCGGGATGCCCAGAGTTCGGAGGTGACCCAGTCGATCTGTCCGAGGTCCGGTCCACCGGCGGCGTCCCAAAGCGCACGCGCCTCTTCGATGTCGGCGTCCTTGTCGACACGGTAACCGGGGATCGTTTCCAGCTCTTCCTGCGGGATTGCCCATGCCTCCTGCATCCAGGAGACCGGACCGGAGACCTTGCCCAGGCCGTTGTGGAGCTGCTGGATGAGCTGACGGCGGTTGGTCGCCAGGTCGATGGCTCGGGTCAGGCGCAAGTCGTTCCACGGCGCCTTGTTCGACGGCGTGAAGATTGCCACCGTGTTGGCGACGCCCTGGAAGGTGAGGTAGGTCTCGTCGATCAGGTCGTCGTGGATGGCGAGGATCGTGTTCGGGTCAGGGTCGGTCATCGAGTCGACCTGCTTCTGCTCGAACGCGATCCGATAGGCGTTGGGGTCCTGGAAGGTTTGCACCCAGACCCAACCGTCGAGGTAGGGCTTGTTGGGCAGGCCGTAGAATTCAGGGTTCCTGACGGCCGAGATACCCTCGCCCGGGTCCCAGCGGGTGAGGATATTGGGTCCGGTGCCGATCACCTTGGAGGCGTCGACTTCGGTGTACTGGTCTTCGGTGCCGCCGACGAGTTCGGGCTGGTTGATCAGGTTGAACTCGTTGGCGAAGCCCTGGACGAAGGTTGCGTCCGGCTCGACCAGGTTGAGGGTGACGCTGTTGTCGGCCTGGTCGATCGAGGAGACGCCGCCCCAGTAGGCGGATCGGCCGAAGTTGCCGGCCTCTTCGCCGCTCTCCAGCAGCTTGTTGCGCTGGCGATCGATGTTCCAGACGATGTCCTGGGTGGTCAGCGCGCGGCCCGGAGCTGCGGCCGGGTGGTTGGCGCCGGGGCCGTCCGAGTGCCAGTTCACGCCGTCACGCAGGTGCAAGACGACGGTGGTCGAGTCGGGCAGTTCCCAGGCCTCGGCCAGGTCGCCCTCGAGGACGCCCGTGTCCGGATGGGCGAAGCGCAGGATCTTGGACTGCACCCGAGCAAGGACCTGGAGCACAGGCGAGGCGACCGTGCGCTGCGCGTCGTAGGTCTCGTACACATTGGCTGACTGCTCGATCAGGTAGCCGCCGTACTTCTTGTCGGAGACCATGGCCTGTTGCTGAGCGGCCTGTTGCTCGGCCTGCTCCTGAGCCGTCTGCTCCTGGGCCTGCTGCTGAGCTGCCTGTTGCTGGGCTGCCTGATCGGCCTGGTCCTGCTGCATGGCCTGCTGTTGTTGCTGCTGCATGGCCTGCTGTTGGGCCTGAGGTTGGTCCTGTTGCTGTTGCGACTGGACCTGGGTCACGGCCTGATCGTCGTCATCGTCCCCACAGCCGACCAGGGCCAGTCCGGCCGCGCCGACGCCGGCGCGGGCCGAAGCCCGGAGAATGCCGCGGCGGCTCATTCGCTTGCGGCTCATGCGTTGCCAGTAGGAACGCTCGCTCATCGTGTCCTCCTCATCGAGCATCCGCCCCGCCGACGGATTCACTCGTATCGCGTAACGATACACGAGGTTCGCAGTACGGTAACGCAGTTATCACGCGACTTCGAAGGACTCCAAGGAGACCGAGGTGGCTCAAGCGGTCAGAGAGATGACGCTCCGCGGCGTGCCGATCTGGTTGCTTCGCCAGTATCTGGAACAACTGGGCGCGGCGGACATCGATCTGCCGCAGCCGGGCGCGACTGATCCGGACGGGGTGGTCCGGCCCAACGCGGCAATGTCGGGCGACGGGTGGACCGTGCTCTGGCGAACGGAACAGGCGCCGATACACCCGAGGCTGCCGACCAAGATCGATGAGCACTTCTTCGTCTTCACGGCCAAGTCGGAGGAGGATCTGGACTCGCTCCTGGAGCGGTTCATGCTCAAGGCTCAGCGCGGCGGGGGTTGAACGGCGGACCTATCATGGTCACTGACGGCGATCGTGGACGGAGGCTGCAATGCCCGGACCGCTTGACGGAGTACGTGTCTTTGACTTGACGCTGTGGATGGTGGGTCCGTGGGCATCGACGCAGCTTGGCGCGCTGGGCGCTGACGTGATTCACATCGAGCAGCCCTCGGTCGATCCGCGCACCCTGGGCGCGGGCGTGCCACCGACGATCAGTGGCACGTCGATCGGCTACATGACCTGGAATCAAAACAAGCGCGGGCTCTTCCTTGACTTGAAGTCGGCGACGGACCGTCAGACGGCCTATGAGTTGCTCCAGACGTGCGACGTCTTCCTGATCAACATGCGCCCCGGCGCGGCCGAGCGCATGGGTGTGGGCTACGAACAGGTCAAGGCCGTCAATCCCGACATCATCTACACCGCGATCACCGGCTGGGGCGAAGTGGGGCCGATGCGTGACAAGCCGGGCGCCGATGTCCAGGCGCAGTACTTCACGGGATTCTGGTCGGTGAGCGGTGCGGAGGGCGAGCGGCCCGAGGTATACCGGCACATGGCGCAGATCGACGCAACCACCGGCAATGTCGCGGCGCAGGCCGTGCTCATGGGGTTGCTGGCGCGCAAGCGGACCGGCAAGGGCCAGCGCATCCATGTGGGCATGCTGCGCGCAGGCATGGCTCTGCAGAGCGGGCGGATCGCCGAGTATCTCAGCAGCGGAGCACTGCACCAGCCGCAGGGATCGGCTGCGTTCGCGACGGCGCCCGATCAGGCGTTTCAATGTCAGTGGGGCGATTGGATCGGCGTCTCGGTGACCGGTGAGGACGAGTGGCAGCGCTTCGCCGCCGTGATGCGCGAATCGGAGGCGGAGGTCGAGGGGATCGACGAGTTGGACACCGATCCGCGGTGGCGCACCAACCGTGAGCGCGTGGCACGGCGAGTCGAACTGGCGGCGCTGCTCCAGGCGGGATTCATCCAACGGCCCAGGCACTACTGGATGTTGAGGCTGAGCGCGGCCGGAGTTCCCTGCGGCTATCCGATCTCCTTTGAGACCCTGCAGCACCATGCACAGGCGATCGAGAATCAATATCTGCGTGAAGTCGAGACTTCAGGCTGGGGCAAGGTCTGGACCGGCGGCGCGCCCTGGGAGCTCTCGCGCACACCTGCTCGCTGGTTCGGCGCATGTCTGCCCGGTGAGCATACGGGCGAGATCCTCGATGAGCTGGCCGCGCGAAGCACGACTGCCGACGAGCCCGCGCCGGTGATCGGCGACTAACGTGCCGGGACCGCTCGACGGGTATCGCGTGGTGGAAATCGCCGGGGGAGTCGCCGGGCCGTACACCGCGATGTCGCTGGGAGACGCCGGCGCCGATGTCGTCAAGATCGAGCCGCCGCAGGGTGATCGGTCGCGTGGATGGGCGCCCGCACTCGATGATGATTCGCCAGTGTTCCGCACCCTCAATCGGAGCAAGCGCGGGATCGTGTTGGACTGGTCGTCCGACCAGGATGTGGAGACGGCCCGTCATTTGCTCTCGCAGGCGGATGTCGCGGTGGTGGACAAGTTTGGACTGCCGGCGGAGCTGAGCTGGGAGCGGCTCAATGCTCCCGGCCTCGTCTACTGCGCCATCTCCGGCTTCGGACCGCAGGGACCCTGGGCCGACAGACCGGCATCGGAAATCGGTACGCAGATGGCGAGCGAGGCAACATCGTCGCTCGGCAACCTGGGCGAGCCACCGGTGCGCCACGGCAGCGACATCGGCTCGGTCTTCGCGGCCAACAACGCGATCCAGGTGATCTGCGCCGCGCTCTACGCCCGCGACGATAGCGATCCGTCAAGTCCCACCGGCGGCCAACGTGTCGAGGTCTCGCTCTTCGGCAGCCTGATCGCAATGCGTTCGACGCTCTGGGTGGCGCTGTCGAACCCCGATGAGTGGTGGGGTTTCCATCTCGACAGCTACGTCAAGCCACCCGACCACGGTTATCAATGCAGAGATTTGCCCATCTACTTCTCGCTGGCGAGAATCCGCGGCGATGCGTTTGAGTCGTTGATCGACGAACTGGACATGGGCTGGGCGCGCGAACATCCCGACTATGACAAGCTCCGCACCGATGGCGCCGGGGGCGCCGGTCGCTACGCCGCCGAACTGACGCCGCTCTGGGAACGGGGATTCGCCGGCTTCGACGCCGAGCAGGTCATGGAGATCGTGGAGCGCCACGGCGGCTGGGCCTTCCCCATGCACGATTACGAGCGGCTGAGTCAGGATCCACAGGTGGGAGCAGTTGGCACCATCATCGACCTGGAACAGTCGGACGGATCCGTCATGCGCCAGGTCGCCCCACCCTGGGACTTCGAGGGAACTCCAGTTGCCACCCCGACTCGTCCCGCCCCGGCGCTCGCGGAGCATCAGGGTGAGGTGCTGAGAGAGTTGGCGACTCGGTCCTAGCTACGCGCTCCTCGGGCGAAACACAGGCAGCGTGATCTCGTCGTTGACCTTGCGGAAGTCGACCTCGACCGCGAGGTCGCAACTGACGTCCTGGTCCTCTATATCGACCAGGGTCGAATACATGTAGGGGCCTTCTTCGAGCTTGATCAGGGCGACGGTGTAGGGATATTCCTCGGGCGACCAGCCGGGGAAGTACCTCTGCCACATCCGGATCCAGGACCAGACCGTGCCGTGCCCGGAGATCGGACGCCACTCCCAGTCGTCCTGCAGACAACGCGGGCAGGCCTCAGCCGGCGGGAACCAGGGTAGATCACAGATGTTGCAGAACTGAATCTGCAGAATCCCCTCGCGGCAGCCGTCCCAGAACGGCTTGGTCAACTCAAGGACCGGCGGCAGCGGCTTCTCGTAACTCAGCTCCGGAGTCGGTGATTCGGTAGTCATCGGTTGTCCCCCCTAGTCACCGCGGCGCAGAATGTGTCCGGTGGCAAGCGGCGCGGCGCAGGCGTAGAGGCCGTATTGGGCGTCGTCGACCTGGCGCTCGCCGCACTCCTGGCGGAGCTGGCGCACCGCTTCGACGTGCAGTGCCCAGCCCTGCATGTAGGACTCGCTGGTGTGTCCGCCGCCTGTGTTGAGTGGCAACTCGCCGCGCAGACCGATCCGCTCGGAAGTGATCCAGTCGCCGCCTTCGCCCGGTTCGCAGAATCCCATGCCTTCAAGCGTGAACAACATCGTCGGCGTGAAGTTGTCGTAGAGCTGCGCAAAGGCGAGATCCTCGCGCTGCGCCTCCGAGATAGCGAACAGGTCGTCCGCGATCTGCGACATCGGCTCGTGCCAGAAGTCGTCGGCCACGTAGACGGGGGTGATGTCTGACGCCTGAGACGTCGCGTGAATCAGCACCGGCGTGTGATTCAGGTCGCGGGCGCGTTCGGCCGAGGTGACGATGAAACAGACGCCGCCGTCATTGATCAGGCAGTAGTCAAGCAGGCATAGCGGCTCGGCGATGAAGCGCGCGGATTGGTAGTCGTCCATTGTGATTGGACGCTGCATCACGGCATTGGGATTCAGCGCGGCGTTGGCTCGGTTGGAGATCGCGAGATGTCCCAGCGGCTCGGTCGTAGTGCCGTAGCGGTACTGGTGGCGTCGAAACATCATTGAAGTGACCGCGCCGGGCGAGGTCATCCCGTAGGGCGCCTCGAACATCGCCTGGGTCGAGATGCCGCGGCTCTCGCCGCCGTACTTCGCGCCGGCCGAGCGACCGTTATTGCCGTAGATGCAGGCGACCACATCGGCCATCCCGTTGGCGACGGCGAGCGCCGCGTACTGCAGGGCGATGCCCGACTGTCGCCCCTCGCCGGGCAGCACATTGACGAAGCGCGGGTGTCGCAGTCCAATCATCTCGCACATCCGCCCATAGTGCGGTAGGCGCGAGACGATCACGCCGTCTACGTCGGTGCGCTTGAGTCCGGCGTCCTTGAGCGCCTCGCGGAAGGCGATCAGCCCGAGTTCGTATGCCGAGCGCTCAGGATCGAGGTCGCGGTAGATGGCGCCGAACTCGGTCGTACCGACGCCGACGATAGCCGTCTTGTCCTGGAGGTTGCGCAGGTCGCTGCGGTCCGGTTGGTTGCTCATGCGGCGAGTCTAAGGCCGTGCGTCGGCGTCCCTCGATCAGCGCGTCTCGTTTGAAGGCGTGTAACTTCGCACGAAGCCGCTAGTTGTGCGGCGGAGATGCTTCGGACTCTCGAAGTTTACTGGTATGTTCGAGCCTGTCTGAGGTTCCGCCGGGAACCTGCCAATGGACTCCTGATGGCTCACGCCGCCCCTACCACGCCGACCGCCGCGACCGTCGGATTTGCTCTGCCGCACCGGACCAAGATGGTGATCCTGGGCAGCGCAGTCGTGGTCATGTTCCTGTCGGCGGTGCAGCACTCGATCGTGGCGACGGCGACGCCGGTACTGGCCGCCGATCTGGGCCGGATTGACCTGATCGCGTTTATGGAATCGGCCTTCATGGCGACCTCGGTGCCAGCCGTGGCGATCGCCGGTCGGATGTCCGATGTGTACGGGCGCAAGCCGTTCCTGCTCGGGGGACTGGTGATCTTCGCCGGCGCGACGGCGCTGGCCGGGTTCGCCACCTCGATGGAGATGTTGATCGGTTTCCGCGCATTGCAGGGCATCGGCGGCGGCGTGCTGATGGGCAACACGTTCGCGATCTCCGGAGATCTCTTTCCCCCGGCAGAGCGGGCCAAGTACATGGGCATCTTCGCCGCCGTCTTCGGCGTCGGCGGATTGGTTGGGCCGCTGCTGGGCGGTCTGATTGTCGACGCACTCAACTGGCGCTGGGTGTTCTGGTCGATCCTGCCGCTGGCCGCGCTGGCCTTCGCTTCGATCGCGTTCATCATGCCCTGGCTGCGTCCGCCGCCGCGCAAGGTAGTGATCGACTGGCTGGGGATAGGGGCGATGCTGCTGGCCCTGATGCCGGCAATGCTCGCGCTGGGCCTGGTCTCGACCGGGACGCCCTGGTTGGACATCAAGACGCTGGTGCTGTTCGGCGTCTCCGCGTTGGGCGTGCTGGCGTTCATTGGCGCCGAACGGTCGGCCAGGGAGCCGATCCTGCCCGGCACGTTGTTCCGCAATCACACCTTCCGCGTCGCGGCGCTGGTGATGGCCGTGATCGGCGGCGGCTTGTTCGGCGTCTCGTTCTTCCTCGCCTACTTCATGCAGGGTGTGCTGGGCTACTCGCCGACCGAGTCGGGGTTGTTGCTCAGCACCCAGATCATCTCGTTGGTGATCGCCGCGACGGTTGGCGGGCAAGTCGTCTCGCGGACCGGTCGCTACAAGGCGATGTCGATCGTGGCGACCGTGATCATTGTGATCAGCGGTTGGCTGATGACCCAGCTCAGCACCGAGACCGATGCGGTCGACGTGATCTGGCGACTGGTCCTGTTCGGCGCCGGACTGGGGATTCTCTATCCCGCGCTGATGACGGCGGCCCAGAACGCGCTGCCGCAGAGCATGTTGGGTACCGTCTCGGGGGCGACCCAGTTCTTCGAGGAGATGGGCGCGATCATTGGCGTGACGCTGGTCGGGGCGCTGGTGACCGGTCGGCTGACGAGCGAGCTCGCGGCGCGGCTGCCGACAGATCTGGCGGCGCACGCCGATCCGACGCAGCTACTGAGCGAGGAGGCGAGCAGCGGACTGTTGGCGCAGATCGGCGAAGCGGGCTTCCTGCAGGTACTTGAAGCGCTGCCGGAGGCGCTGGCCATTGCAATCACGAGCAACTTCTGGCTGTCCGCCGGTGTCGGAGTCGTGGCGTTCTTCGCCGTGATCACATTGCGGGAGAAGCGTCTGCGAACCGGAGAGCACGACCTGCCTGAGGTACCCGAAGGCGCGCTCGGGCCTCCGAGGCATGACGGTTCGCCGGTCTCGGTCGGCGCATCGAACGGTGCGAATGGCAATGGCAGGTTCGGCGGTGGCTGGGCCAACGATCCTGCGCTGGTCGCGAGAGTCCGGCCGCAGCGATCTACGATCGGCGGCAACGGCTCGCACTGAAATCCGGTGTCGGGGCGACGCGGAAGCACTCGGCGATAGGATTGCTATTCATGCCGTTCGGATTGAAGGCTCCTGGAGCGAACAGGCTTGCTGCGCTGAACGCGGCCTCCGAAGTGATCGAGACGCCGCGCGGTCCTGTCGAGTTCGCCCGACACGGCGACGCGCCGTACGTGCTGATCTTCCACGGCACGCCGCAGGGGCATCACGCGAGCTACTTCGGCGAACCGCTGAGGGCGGCGGGGTTCGGGACGATCACGCCGTCGCGGCCGGGATATCTGCGCACGCCGCTCGAGACGGGTCGCACGTTTGCCGATCAGGCTGATGCGGCGGCCGCGCTACTCGATGAGCTCGAGATTGATCAGGTCGCCGCTTACGGGATCTCCGGTGGCGGACCGAGCAGCATTGAGTTTGCCGCTCGGCACCCGCAGCGCGTCAAGGGATTGATCCTGGAAGTGGCGATCTCGAGCGCGTATCGGCCGCAAGTGTCACGGCTGACCGTGGCGTTGGCGATGAGTTCATTGGCGTTCTGGGCCCAGGGGAAGCTCTTGCGGCGCACACCTCGCCTCGCGGTCGGACAGATGGTCAAGATGGAAAGCACCCTGGACTCGGCGGATGTCATGCGGATCACCGCCAACGTGATTGCCGACCCGGAGAAAATGGATATCTTGCACCAACTGTTTGACGGTCCCCCGTTCGGAAGGCTACGGGCCGGGTTCGAGAACGACATGGAACAGTTCGAGTCCGCCGACCGGCTTCCTCTCGACCAGGTCCAATGCCCGACGCTAGTGGTGCACGGCACACACGACGGCGACGTCCCGTTCGCCCACGCGGAGCACGCGGCGAACACAATCCCCGGGGCTGAACTGTTCACGGTCGAACGAGGATGGCATCTGTTGGCGCTGAGTGACGGCGACAACGCGTATCAGGCGGCTGAGATTGACTTCCTGCAGGCGCATCTGTCATAGCAGGCGGCACGGTCAGTTCAGACCCAGCACGGGTCGCGCGTTCTCGGCGAGGACCTGGTCCAGCTCCCGGTCGGTGAGGCCGGAGCGCAGGAGTTGCAGGACCTGGGGTTGCTGGTCCGCGCCGGGAGCGTCTGAACCGAACAGGACTCGCTCGACGCCCAGGCGCCGGATCAGGCGGGCGGCGTCTTCCAGCGCGCAGGCGCGTCGGCCGTCGCGGCAGGTGAAGTGACCGTCGTCGAAGCCCCCGGCGGTGTCGAAGATGACCTGGGGGAAGCGGTCGGCGATGCGGATGCGCTGATCCCAGTAGGCGCCGGGCATGTGGGCCATGATGAACTGTAGGCGGGGGAATCGCTCGAAGACGGGAATGAAGTGGTCGGGCATGCCGTAGACGTCGTCGCCGGGTCCGCCGCGCAGCGCCCCCGTGTCGCTGAGGATCGGCAGGCCCAGCTCTTCCAGCCGTGCGTAGAGCGGCATCATCCGCTCGTCGGAGGGGAAGTAGCGGCCCAGGCCAGGGTGCATCTTGACGCCTCGCGCGCCCATCGCGACACCGCGCTCCAGTTCTTCCATCAATGGCTCGGTCTCGCCCCAGGTGCCGATGTCGCAGCAGAGGAAGGTGCGAAGGCGCGGATCCTCGGCCTGCCGTTCCAAGGTCCAGGTGTTGAAGTCGCGTACGCGTTGGCGCAGCATCTCGTGGATCTCCCCATCCGATGCCTCGGGTCGGCGGGCGCGTTGCTGCTCGAACATCTCTGGCACGACCATGTAGTTGAGCCCGACTATGGCTTCGACATCGTTACGGGTCATGTACTCGCCGCAGGCATCGCCGTTGGCCCAGCGCCACTCGAGCGGGAGGCCCGGGCGCGGGAAGACGATCGCCTCCTGTTGTGCGGTGCGGCAGAGGTGGACGTGGACATCGATCACGGTAGGCATGGCTGACCTCAGCTTGGCGGATCGTCGGGCAGGCGGGAGGCGAGGAAGTCGGCGTAGTGCTGCGTGTTGTGCGATGCTCCGCGGGCCACTGCGCCGGCTCGCAGATGCAGGGCGCAGCCGGGATTGTTGGTCAGCAGCGTTTCGCAACCGCTCGCCATGATGCACTCGAGCTTGCGCTCGATGATGCCCTCGCCGACCTCGGGCGCGGCGATCGAGGTGAGCCCGCCGAATCCGCAACAGACCTCCGCTTCCTCCAACGGCAATGAAGTCTCGCCCGTCAGCCGCTCCACGAGCAGGTCGATGCGCGCCCCTGGTTCGCCGCGATTGGACGATTGGCAGAATCGGTGCGCCGTCCACGAGCCCGATTCCTCCTGCTCCAGGCAGCCGTCGGGCAGCCGGCCGGGGCCGTCCAGCCAGGCGGCAAGGTCGTGGACGCGATCCGCGACCGCGTTGGCGCGAGACAGAGTTTGGGGTTCGTCGCGGAAGAGTTGCGGCCAGTGGTCACGCATCGAGATCACGCAACTGGTCGCGGGCGTGACGATCCGGTGGTCCGCGCGGCTGAGCGCATCGATGGCGGCGCGGGCCATCCGACGGGCAGTCTCCCAGTCGCCGGCGTCGAAGGCGGGCAGGCCGCAGCAGTGTTGGTTGGGCGGGACGTTGACGTTCGCGCCGCCCGCTTCGATCAGCCGAGCGGAGGCGTCGACCGTGTCGGGCATCAGACGATTGGCGAGGCACTGCGCGAACAAGTCGACCGTGGTGCCGGAAGCGGGCGTTGACTCGAGGGTCGGCTGCGGCTGCCGGTTGTCAATCAGGTCGCTGCCGGTCTGGCTGGGAATGGCGGGAATGGACCGCCAGTTCAGGCGGCGGGGCAAGGGCAGACGAATGTGGTCGCGACGCACCAATCCCACGGCGCGGGCAAGAGTCGAGGCAACCGCGCCCAGCTTCATTGCGGCGCGGAAGAGTTGCGGCGCCGACCAGGCTCGCAGCAGCCAGCGTTCCCAGCGCGGCGCGTGGCCCGATTCCGTGGTCCGTCTGCGGATCTGGAGGATCTGCCTGGGCAGCGGGATGGCGACGGGACAGACCGTCTCGCACGCGCCGCAGGAGACGCACAGCCCCTGTGGACCGGCGGCGGCCTCGACGTCGTGATGGAAGGCGGTATTCACGAGGCCGATCGCGCCCGTGTAGATGTGGCCGAAGGTGTGCCCGCCGACGACCTGGTAGGGCGGGCAGACGTTGGCGCACGCGCCGCAGCGGATGCAGCGCAGCGCCGCTCCGATCGTGTCGTCGAGTCGCATCTCGCGGCGGCCGTTGTCGAGCAGGATGATGTGCATCTCCTTGCCCGGTTGGGCGCCGGTGATGCAGGTTGTGTAGGTGCTCAGCGTCTGTGCCGTAGCCGAACGCGGCAGCAGTTGGAGCTGACGCTCGGCGTCAGCCCAGGTGGGGATCAGCTTCTCGATCCCGGCGGTGACGAAGTGCACGTCGGGCAACGACGTGGCGAGTCGCATATTGCCCTCGTTGGTGACGACCATGATGCTGCCGGTCTCGGCGACGAGCGCATTCGCGCCGGTCAGCCCCGTGCCGGCGGCGAGGTAGTGACGGCGCAGGCCCTCGCGGGCGCTGGCGACCATGGCCGGGATGTCATCCGGATCGAATTCGCGGCCCAGTTCTTCGCCGAGAATCTCGGCCACGTATTGCCGCTTCTGGTGAATCGCAGGCATGACCAGGTGCGACGGCCGCTGCTCGGCGAGTTGTAGCAGCCACTCGCCGAGGTCGGTCTCGATTGCCGTGATCCCGCGCTCGGCGAGTTCATCGTTCAGCTCGATCTCTTCCGAGACCATCGACTTGCTCTTGACCACCAGGTCGATGCCGCGCGCCTTACAAACGCCCGCGATATACTCGACCGCCTCTTCGGCCGTGGTCAGTTCGACGACCGTTGCGCCCGCCGCTTCGGCGTTGGCGCGGAACTCGGCGATGTAGTCGTCGATCCGATCGAGTGTGGCATCCTTGACCTCGGCGAAGTCGCGGCGCAGCTCGTCGAACGAGCGCTCGGTTCGTTGCTCGAGCAAGGCGACCTGGGCGTCTCGGCTCTCGCGCCAGGAGCGCTGAAAGGCGAGCAGGCGCGGGCGCAGATCGGGATCGTTGACGGCGCGTCGATAGCGCTCCGTGAACTCGGCGATCATGTCAGCACCGCCGCCGTCAGCCGACTCGGTCCCTGCACGCCGATGGTTAGCGATCGCTCGATGTCCGCAGTGCGCGACGGCCCGGTGACGAAGGTCGCGTAGGCGGCGGCTCGCGGCTGATCGGCGAGCCAGCGGAATCCCTCGGCGAGTTCATCGACGATGTCGTCCTGACCGACGGCGATCACCAGGTGGCGGGTGAGAAGAGACACGGCGCGGTCTACCGGCGCTCGTTCGACAAGCAACAGCGAGCCGGTCTCGGCAACGCCGAGCGCCGCGACCGTGATGCCGACTGAGCGGTCGGCGATCGAGCGCAGCGGGTCTTCGGCGTCGGGTAGGTCGCCGCGCCGCAGGAACCCATGAGCGGCGGGTGAAACTACCGGCGTGTCGTCGCCGAGTGATGCGGCGAAGTCCCAGAGTTCGTCCCATGAGTCGAGATAGGCGATCTCGCCTTGGGCAGCGACCAGGGACTCCTGGAATCGAGAAGTGCGGTCGGAAGCGCTGATCATGCGCCGATTCTATCAGCGGTGCGGATGTATGCTCAGGACGAATCGGGCAGGCGATTCGCGACTCAGGGACATATAAACATGATTGAACTTAACGAGGCGCAACGTTTAGTACAACAAACCGTACGAGACTTCGTGCGCGCCGAGATTGATCCAATCGCTGATGACATCGATCGTCACGATCAGTTTCCCATGCACTTGTGGCCGATGCTGGGCGAACTGGGACTGCTCGGCGTCACGATTGACGAACAGTACGGCGGTTCCAATGCCGGTCTGCTGGCCGGCGTGATCGCGACGGAGGAGATTGCCCGGGCCAGCGCGTCGGTGGCGTTGTCATACGGAGCGCACGCGAACCTGTGCGCGAACAACCTCGCCGCCAACGGCTCGGAAGCGCAGAAGCGACAGTACCTTCCCGGCCTCTGCGACGGCACGCAGATTGGGGCGCTGGCGCTGACCGAGCCGGAGGCCGGGTCGGACGCGATGGGCATCCGCACCACGGCAGTGCGCGACGGCGACGTCTACCGGCTCAACGGCTCGAAGATGTTCATCACGAATGGGTCGGTCGCCGACACGCTGGTGCTCTACGCCAAGACGGATCCCGACGCCGGGTCGCGTGGCGTGACGGCATTCATCGTCGAGTCGGACTTCGAAGGATTCAGCGTGGGGCAGGTGCTGGATAAGGTCGGCCATCGCGGCTCGCCAACCGCTGAGTTAATCCTCGAAGACTGCGTCGTGCCCGCTTCCAACGTGCTGCGCGGCGAGGGCGCGGGCGCCGGGGTGATGATGCAGGGGCTGGCGGTGGAGCGGGCCTTCCTCGCCGGCGAGCCGCTGGGCATCGCCCAGGCGGCGTTGGACGAGGCCGTCGAGTACGCCCGCAACCGCAGGCAGTTCGGTCAGCGGATCGGCGACTTCCAGCTCATCCAGGCGATGCTCGCGGACATGTACACCGAGCTGGAAGCGGCGCGCTGGCTGGTCTATCGGACGGCGCATGTCGTGGAGGAGTCGGCCGCGCGGGGCTTGCGCAGCAACAAAGAGGCGGCCGCCGCCATCCTCTACTCGGCGGAGATGTCCAGCCGGGTCGCAGACAAGGCGGTGCAAATCCACGGTGGCTATGGCTACATGAACGAGAGCCGCGTCGCCCGCTACGTCCGCGACGCCAAGCTGTTGGAGATCGGCGCGGGCACATCGGAGATTCGCCGGATCCTTATCGGTCGGGAGTTGGTGGGACCGGAATGAATGCGGACATCCCCGAGTAGGAAAGATTCAATCTACGCGCCCAAGAGGATTCGCCGACCCTGCTCGTAGGCGTCGAGGGCCCGGGCTTGCAGTTCCTCGGTGGCGGCGCTTCCGATGGGGTGATCGACGAGGGCGTATTGGAAGTCGGGCATGCCGAGGGTTCTGGCGATCATTCGGCCGGTGGGATCGAACGGATGGGTGCAGAGCACGAGGCCGGGCTTGCCGGTCTGCTCAAAACTGATCCCGTCGTGCACACTGCACGTTGAACAGGATCCTCAATCGCCGACCGCTGTGATCAGGAAGTCGACGTCGTTGGCGATCCGTTCCAACACCTGCGGCTCGGCGATGCGGCTGGCGTTAGGTTTGCCCGTGTCGACAGCGACTCGGCAGCCGGCCTCGCGCTCGAAGACCTCGGCGGTATAGCGCAGCAGGCGGTCGGCGTTGACCTTGCCGTTGGAGAACAGGCCGATGCGCAGACTGTCGAGCGCGGTCAGTCGCGGCGCGGCGCGGAATCCGGTCGGCGCGGGTTCACCGGTCGGGTCGAGCAGTTCCAGCGGCATGGTGGATGCCCCCTCCGTCACTTCGTGACACCTCCCCCAGAGGGGGAGGTATTGAACGGCGGCTAGCAGTCGAGGCAGACGCCGATTGCCTTGGTCTGGTAGATCGAGTTGCGGCCCCGGCTCCAGGAGGGCAGGAAGGCGGAGTGCCCGCCCGCTTCGCCGCCGGCAACAACCAAGAGGATGTCATCGGCGCTGCGGCCTCGGTGGAAGCGGTTCTCGGACATGTCGAAGGGGCGCTCGGCCAGACCGTCCAGCGGCTGTCCTTCCGGCCACTTGCCGATCCGCTCCATCGTGTCGCGATCGCGGTCGGCGTGCTCGAAGAGATAGGCCTGGACATCCTGGCGCGACATGCCGCCGGACGCGGCGATCTCGGCGTGTTCCGGCGACATCACCACCAACGACTGTCCGTCGGTCAGCGCGCCCAGCGAGGCCATGGCGTCGGCGAAGGTGTCGAGCAGCGCTTCGGGGTTCGAGGTGTAGTGATTCTCGATGTTGTAGAAGCCGGAGGCGGCGAAGACGGTCGCGGTCGAGACCTCCGGCGGGAAGCCCAGCGACTCATGCAGCGGCTCCCAGGGGCTGTTGAGGATGTTCTCGGCGATGCAGCAGGCGTACTTGCCCGGCCAGCCGGTGGTCGAGCGGTCGGAGACGCCGGGGATCATCTGGAAGACGTTCATGATGATCAGCCGGACTGCGCGGCCGATGGTCGCGTTGGCGCGGTTACCGGGTCCGAAGACGTTGACGCTCGCGTTCATGTCGATCTCGTCGCGGATGTCACCGGAGACGACCACGACGGGAGTCGAGCCGCCGGTGCTGGCGGTCGATCCGTGGAAGTTGTAGGCGTCCTCGTTCATCGCCTCGAGCGCGGCCAGCACGGTGGGGAAGTATTGCGGCAGGCAGCCGGCCATGACGGCGTTGATCGCGGCCGACTGCACGTTGCACGCGCGTCCCGTGGCCGGGTGCCGGGCGACGACCTCCTCAGGCGGTCGGCCTGCGGCCATGAGGAAGCGCTCAACCCGCTCGCGGGCCGGCGGCACAACGGGCAGTCCGTCGGTCCAGCCCTGCTCGTAGCAGTAGTCGATGGCGGAGAGTTCGTCGGCGATGGTGTATGTGTCGGCGGTGGTCATGCGCTGAGTCTACGGCGTTGGCCAAGTTAGTTCGTCCATCCGAATCGACCATCTAAACTGACCGAGCGGCGCGCGCGGAACGGCTTCCAGCGGGTCGGTGAAGAGGCGGCGATGGCGCAGAGGAACGGGGAGCCCCCCTCAGCCTTCGGCAGCTCCCCCCAACGGGGGGAGCGTCAGCGCCGGGCGAGCGATCGTGGAGCAAGTGACGACCGGCCTCTGGTGACGGGTCCGTCGTTGGGGCCGATTCCCTATCACTGGGTGGCGGCGATTGTGGTCTGCGTGGGCACCTTTCTCGGTGTCATGGACAACACGATCACCAACATCGCCCTGGACACGCTGACGACCGAGTTTGATCGGCCACTGGACGACGTGATCTGGGTGGCGCTCGCGTTCATCGTGGTCAGCACCGGGCTCTCGTTGACGATGGGCCGGATGGGCGACCTCTACGGCCGCAAAAGGCTCTACGCCTGGGGCTACGTTCTCTTCACCGTGGCGACGCTCCTGTCTTCGATCGCCGGCTCGCTGGAGGAGCTGGTCGGCTCGCGGGTGCTGCAGGCGATCGGCGCCGCAATGACGATGGCCAACGGCGCGGCGATCATCACGGCGGCGTTCCCGCCCTCGAAGCGCGGTACCGGGCTGGGACTGATTGTCTCGACCGTGGGCGCGGGCGCGGCGGCCGGACCGATCCTTGGCGGAGTGCTGATCGACCTATTGGACTGGCGGGCGATCTTCTGGACGCGCGTGCCGTTCGGCCTGATCGCCGCCGTCCTCGCCTGGCGGCTGTTGGTCGACGCGCCCAGCGAGCAGCGTCCCAAGGGCCTGGACGTGCCCGGCGCGATCCTGCTGTTCGGGATGCTGGCTTGTCTGACCTTCGGCATCAACCGGGCCCGGGACCTCGGCATCACGTCGACGCTCGTCACCGTCGTCATTGCCGCCGGACTCGTCTTCATGGTCTGGTTCATCATCGTCGAGCGGCGCTCACCCTCGCCGGTGGTCGACCTGGGTCTGTTCAAGGGACGCGGATTCTCATTTGGCATCCTGGCCGCGATCCTGCAGTTCTTCGGGCTGAGTTTCACGTTCATTCTGGGGCCGATCGTGCTGCAGGCAGGGCGCGGGTTCTCCCCGACTGAGACGGCGATGATGATGATGCCGCTGTCACTGATGATGCTGCTCTGGTCGCCGATTTCGGGCCGCTTATCCGACCGCTTCGGCTCTCGCCCATTGACCACTGCCGGGATGGTGATTGTCTGCCTGGCGCTCTTCCTGCTCTCGCGCACGACCGCGGACACCTCGCCGGTTGACTTCGCCATGCGGATGCTGCTGCTGGGGATCGGCACCTCGACGTTCAGCTCACCCAACACGTCGGTGATCATGTCGGCGGTGCCTCCAGAGCGGTTGGGCACTGCCTCGGCCTCGCAGACGACGGCGCGCACGTTCGGTAACGCGTTCGGCACGTCGGTGGGCGTGGCGATCATGACGTCGGTTGCCGCGAGCTTTGCACTGGACCACGGAGTCGCAGCGGAGAGCGGAGAGGCCGTCATGCAAGGCTTCCGCGCGGCGCTGGTCGTAGCCGCGTTGGCGGCGTCGCCTGCGATCCTGTTCTCGCTGTTCGGCGGTCAACGCGGCGTCCGCGGGGTGGCCGAACGAGCGGCTGGTAAGGCTGTGGAAGGCGTCAGGGTCGTGCGGGTCGCGATCGAGGACGAGATCTCGGGGATGGTGCCGCTGTTCCGGGGTCAGAAGACGGCCATTGGGCCGCGCGACGGACGCAACGGAGCCGAAGGACAGCCGCCGCTAGCAGTCGGAGACACAGAGACGCAGGTAAGGAGCTGACGTGACGCATGTGATCGTGGTGGGTGCGGGGAATGCGGCGCTCTGCGCTGCCCTGTCCGCACGGGAGCACGGCGCGGAGGTGACCGTGCTGGAGAAGGCGCCCGAGGGCGAGCGCGGCGGCAACACCTACTTCACCGGCGGCGGGTTCCGCTTCCCGTACGAGGGGATGTCCGACATCCTGCGCATCATTCCGGACCTGAGCGAGGCGGAGATTGAGCGGGTGGACGTTGGCTCCTACACGACGGCGATGTTCCGCGACGACCTGGCGCGGGTAACCGACGGACTGATCGACGATGGTATGGCCTCGACTCTGGTGCGCGAGGCCGCGCCGACGATGGAGTGGCTGCACGGCCGGGGCGTCAAGTTCACGCTGATGACCGGTCGGCAGGCGAACGAGGTCGGCGGCAAACTGGTCTTCTACGGCGGTCTGACGGTTGAGGCCGTGGGCGCGGGCAAAGGCCTTTCGGACCAGGAGTTCGAAGCGGCGAAGCGCACAGGCTGCACGGTGCGCTACGACAGCAAAGTGGTGGGCCTGCTCACGGAGGGCAGGCGAATTCGCGGTGTGGAGTTGTGGACCGAGGACTCGGTGGAGCAACTGGAAGCGGACGCGGTGGTGCTCGCGGCGGGCGGCTTCGAGGCGAACATCGAGATGCGGACTCGCTATCTGGGTCCCGGCTGGGATATGGCCAAGGTTCGCGGCTCGAGGTTCAACACTGGCGACGCGATCCAGGCAGCGATTGAGGTGGGCGCGCAGCCGTTCGGCAATTGGTCGGGCGCGCACGCAGTGGCCTGGGATCTCAACGCGCCGCCGACGGGTAACCGGATTGTTGCCGACCTCTACCAGAAGCACTCGTATCCCTATGGATTGATCGTCAATATCGACGGCCGGCGCTTCGTCGACGAGGGCGCAGACATTCGCAACTACACGTATGCGAAGTACGGGCGCGAGATCCTGGAACAGCCGCAACGGGTGGCGTTCCAACTCTTTGATCAGCGTACGGTCGGCCTGCTGCGCGACGAGTACCGCGTGCGCCAGGCGACGATGGCGACGGCGGACAGCGTTCCGGAACTCGCCGAGGCGCTGGGCATCGATCCGCAACTCCTGACCGAAACGGTCGACGAATACAACGCCGCGATCCGGTGGGATCGGATCGAGGATTTCAACCCGTCAACGCTCGACGGTGTGAGCACCGACGACAGCGTCCGGCCGCCGAAGTCGAACTGGGCGCTGCCCTTCGATTCGCCGCCGTACCTGGGCTATGCGGTGACCTGCGGGATCACGTTCACGTTCGGTGGTTTGAAGATTGAGCCGCGCAGTGGACAGGTGCTGGATACCGAGGATCGGCCGATGCCGGGGCTGTACGCGGCGGGGGAGCTGGTCGGCGGGTTGTTCTACAACAACTACGCCGGCGGTTCGGGTCTGATGGCGGGCAGCGTCTTCGGCCGAGTCGCGGGAAGGAGCGCGGCCGATGCAGGAGTCTGAACGAAGCGAAGCGCTGCTGCGCGAGATCCTCGATTCACCCAAGGTGCTGATGACTCCGGAGTTGCGCAAGATCGCGCGGCGGGAGGCGAAGGAGTTGAAGTCTGCTCGGGGCGAGGATGTCCTCGAGCTGTGCAACTTCCTGGTGGAGCACGGCGGCAGCGGCCGAGTGCGCAGAGTCGAGCACGGATCGGCATACGAGTCGCGGATGGTCGCGTTCGACCTGGCCTGGATGCACCAGGGGGCGTTCGCACTGCTTAACTGGCGGGAGCTCGAGCGCCTGGGTCGGACGATGGACGGCTGGGCGTCGGTCGATCACTTTGCGCGCAAGCTCAGCGGCCCTGCCTGGCAGCGGGGCCAGATCACCGATGCACGGGTCATGAAGTGGGCGACATCGTCGGACTTCTGGTGGCGTCGGACGGGACTGGTATCGACGATCGCCTTGAACGAGCGTCACCTGGGCAAAGGCGACGCCGCGCGGACGCTGGCGATCTGTGAGTTGTTCGTGGACGATCGGGCCGACTTGCACGTCAAGGCGTTGAGTTGGGCGCTGAGGGAGCTGGGCATCCGCGACCCGGATGCGGTGATCGAGTTCATCTTGCTGCACGAGGATCGGCTTGCGCCGCGAATCCTGCGCGAAGTGCGCAACAAGCTGGAGACCGGCCACAAGCAAGCCAAGCCCTCGGAGGCGATGTCGCGTCGGATGCGGGAGCGCCGGGCTACCTAAGCGCTCGTCCCGAGAAGAGTCAGACGCAGGTTGGCCAACTGGCGAGCTCTTTGGTCTCGCCTCGTCGGGGCGGAGTGACGGGGAAGCGCTGGACGGCTTCGAGCAGCCAGCGGCGTGTGTCGGCGGGGTCAATGATCTCGTCCAGATTCATGATGCCCGCCGCGCCCCAGGGTTCGTGGCCGAGCGTCCACTCGTCGACTAGCCGTTGGCGTTCGGCATTGGAGTCGGCGGCCTCGGCGATGTCGCGCGCGTGGACAACGTTGACGCCGACGCCGGGGTCCATGAACGAGATCTCCGCGCCCGGCCAGGCGGTTGAGAGCATGTTGTTGTCGTTGCCGCCGTTGAGCGAGAAGTAGGCCAACCCGAAGGCCTTGCGCATGACGATCGTGAAGCGCGGCACCGTGAGCAGGGAGAGCGCTTCGAGGAACATGATCGCCTTGTGCAGCAGGCGCGCGTGCTCGGGCTGCGAGCCGACGATGAAGCCCGGAACGTCTTGCAACCAGATCGTGGGGATGTTGAACGCCTCGCACATGCACAGAAACTGTGTGCCCTTGTCGCAGGTGTTGGGATCAAGCGCGCCGGCGTTGAACATCGGATTGGAGGCGAGGATGCCCACCGACTGACCGCCGATGCGAGCCAGCGTCGTGATCAACGAACGTCCGAAGCGCGGCTTCAGGTCCAGCACTTCGCCATTGTCGACAATCCGCGCGATCACGCGGTGCATGTCATAGGCGCGCTGTCGGCGCGTAGGTACGAGGTCGGCCAATCCCGGATCCGGCTCGGCATGGTCGTAGCCGTCAAGGACGGGCGGCAGTTCTCGGCAGTTGGAGGGCAAGTAGGAGAGGAAGCGCTTGATCTGCGCAATGGCGTCGTCCTCGTCCTCGGCTGCACGGTCGATCTGGCCGGTGATGTCGAGGTGGATATCGACGCCGCCGAGGTCCTGGAGTGAGATGCGCTCGCCGGTGGCGATCTCAATCACCCGCGGCGAGGAGACGTTGAGCGCCGCGCCGCGCACCTGAACGGTGAAGTCGGAGTACGCGCTGTGGAAGCTGGAGCCGCCGAAGGACTCGCCGACGATTGCGGTCGCGAGTGGAATGCGTCGGCGTCGGCGGCCCATCTCGACCGACGCGGCGATCTTGCTAAAGCCCTCGGAACCCAGCGAATCCGGCAGGCGCGCGCCGCCGGTCTCGCCGAAGTAGACGAAGGGCACGCCTTGCTGGAGCGACTGCTCATAGATGCGCTTCATTCGCCGTCCGCCGACGACGGATGACGACCCGTGCAGCACCGTCACGTCGTCGCCGCAGGCGGTGGCGGCGCGGCCGTCGATCGTGCCCCAGCCGCCAATCTTGCCGTCGCCGGGGGTGCGGTCGCGCACGTCGGGTACCTCGGAGACGGCGAAGGTGCCGATCTCGCGGAAGCTGCCCGGATCGAAGAGCCGGTCGAGCCGCTCGCGGATCGTCAGGCGGCCGCGGGCGTGTTGGCGCTCGATGCGCTCGGGCGAGCCCATCTCCGAGACGACCTTCTGTCTGCGCAGGGAGAGGTCCTCGCGAATCTGCTGGGGCGTGGGCGGATTGTCGGCCATGGGCGGCTCCTCTGGTGGGGCGGAAGTCAATCGGCGGTCGGCTCAGACGATATCGGCAGTGCGTCGCCGGAGTCAGCGTCGGGCGCTACCGGGACCGGTACGGCTTCGCCCGTCGCGGTCAGGAGGAGATACGCCTCGTCAATGACGATGCCAGCGGCCTCGAGCATTGTGGCATAGCGCCGCACTTGCGCACGATAGGCCGCAAGTCGATCCGGCGGCAGCTGCGCGTCGGACTTGTAGTCGACGAGCACCCAGCGGCCGGCGTCGCTGAAGACGAGGTCGGCGATGCCCTCGGTGATCGTGGTCTGCTCATCGTCCTGTGCGATCGCTGCCAAGGGCAGTTCGCGGCGTACGACTTGCGCCGCGCGCGCTCGCTGAAGCAGCGGTGATTCCATCGCTCGCTCAACATGCGCGAGCACCTGTTCCTCGGGAGCGCGACGCGACCGGCAGATACGGATTGTCCGCTCGCGGGTGATGGCCGGGTCGTCGAAATCGGCGGCTTCCAGCGCGTCGTGGACCGCGCTGCCGAATTCGAGCGGGTCAACTGAGGTTTGATCCCGATCCTGCTCTGCACGCTCAGATTTGATGTCTTCGTGCTCCGGGGACGCATGATCGCCGATGCTCGATGGCGTCGTGGTCTCGATCCGCCTTCGGCCGCCGGTGAACGCATCTTCGCGGCGCTGCGTCCATTCTTCGAGCAGTGAGTCGTGCGGCGGCAGCGAACGCTCGACCGACGGGGGAGACGGCGCGTCGAGTGCGCGCGGCGAGACGACGATTACATCGGAGTCGGCGTCGCGACTTAGCCAGTGCGGCGCGGCATCTTCGAGGAACGTGTGGAACGAGTCGCGTCCGGCGAGGCTGTCGGCAGGGAACGATGACAGGATGAGCCAGTCGCGGGCGCGGGTCGCAGCCACGTAGAGCATGCGCCGCGCTTCGGCATCGGCGTAGGCGCGGTCTCGGCGCAAGGCGGCGAGATAGCCGGCGCTGCGGAACGGCGAGCGATCGTCGCCGAGCTTGAACTCGACCCGCTCGTTGGCGCGATCGACGATGAAGTCCACGCCCGCGCCGGTCCAGTCCTGCAACTTGGGCAGGATGACGATGGGGAATTCAAGACCCTTGGCCTGGTGGATGGTGAGGATGCGTACCGCATCGTCGTCCGCTTCGGTGGTCGGCGACTCGGACTCGGGCAGATTGCGCACGCCTCGCTGGCTGAGCCAGCGGACGAAGGGACGCATCGCGTCGTCGTGGTTGTCGGCGAAGTGCGCCGCACGCTGGACGAGCATCCGCAAGTTGGCCTGGCGCTGCCGCATCTGCGGCGGGTCGACGCCGACGGCCTGCGCAACGAGCAGGTCGGAGCTTCGGATGACGTGATCGACGAGCTCGGGCAAGGGGAAGCGCGGCAACTCCTCGCGCAACGCGGCCAGTTGTCTGATCGGCGCCCGCAGGCGGCCCTCATAATCTTCGGGCAACGCAGCTGGTTGCAGCAGCAGCGGCGCCGCGCCGAGCGCTCCTCGCAAGTCGAACAACTCCTGGTCGGACGCCGCGATCAGGGGCGATTTGAGCACGGCGATGGCGGCGACCTCGTCCTGCGGATCGTCGAGCGCCTGCAGCAGGTGGGCGACGGCGCGGATCTCCGGTCTCTGGTAGAAGCCCTGTCCGCTGTCGAAGTGGTAGGGGATGCCGGCCCCGTCGAGCGCGGCGGTGTAGATGTCCGCTCCGGCACGGGTGCGGAACAGGATGGCGATGTCGCGGAATTGGGGCGCGCGTTCAGTGTCCTCAGACGGAAGCTGACCGAGGCCCGAAGCCGCGCCGTGCATGTGCGTGATCAGGCTGGCAATCATCCCCGACTCGGCGGCGCGAGCGTCGGGGGCACGGTCGAACTGACGGTTGCCGGGGATGACCGCGACGCCGATACCGCGATCGCTTCGGTGGGGCGTGGAGGCGGACCATCGCGCCTGGGCGCGAGGGAAGTCGGCGTCCGGCTTGAGGACGGCGGGCAGGATCCGATTCTGCCACGCGCACAACCTGGGCCTGGAGCGGAAGCTGACCGAGAGCCCGGCGATGGCGCAGGTCTGCGGTGAGGACTCGAAGATCTCGCGGACCTGCTCATAAACGTCGATGTCGGCGCGGCGGAAGCGGTAGATCGACTGCTTCGGGTCGCCGGCGAGCACAAGTCGACCGGGACCCGGCACTGCGGTGGTCCAGTCCTCGGTGTCGGGATCGGCGGCGAGCAGCAGCGCGATCTGCGCCTGGAGCGGGTCGGTGTCCTGGAACTCGTCGACCAGGATGGTCCGATAGCGGCGGCGCAGTTCATCCCGCGCTTCGGTCGACCGAACCAGCAGATCCCGAGCATCGAGCAACAGGTCGTCGTAGGAGAGCGCGCCGTCGCGTCGGCGTTGCGCGGCATCGGCGGAGATGAACCCGCGAACGGCGGCAGTGAGTTCAGCGAGGGCCGAGTCTCGGGCGCGCTGGTCCTCCGGCGCCTCTTCGTCGGAGGCGAGCGCAAGTTCGCCTCCGTCCAGGTCTCGATTCCGCGAGAGCTGCTGCGCGGCCAGTTGAAGGTCGTCGAGTGAGAGTCCCAGGTCGAGTGCGCGTTGCAAGTCATCCCGCGGAGCGTCGCTGCTCCACAACCAGGAGCGCCACGCCTGGGCAAAGCGGAGGTCTTCCTGGAGTTGGTCGAGAACGCGAACGTCGGGATCGAGTCCGGCCTCGAGCGCGCACTCGCGAAGGATGGCTGCGGCGAAGGCGTGAATCGTCTGGAACGGGGCGAGGTCGAGATCGCGCAGGGCGGCCAGTTCCCCAACCGCGGCCAGCTCGGCGCGGATACGGTCGCGCAGCTCTCCGGCAGCCTTCTCGGTGAAGGTGATGGCGACGATCTCGGACGGAGCGACCCCGCTGCGCACGAGGTTGACGACCCTTGAAACGATGACGGAGGTCTTGCCCGAGCCTGCCCCGGCTTCGAGGAAGAACGAGGTGTCCAGCTCGTTGATAATCCGCTCGCGGACCTCTTGATCGGCGGGCAACTCCGGGTTCGTCATATGCGCAGCCGCCTCAGGGATTCCAGGTCGCGGACGCGCTCAGGGTCGTGCCGGGCCTTGAACTGGTAGCGCCGGCCCAGGTCGGGTGTGCAGGTGGACTCGAACGTACAGCGGGCGCAATTGGGCCGATTCTGCGGCGGCGCGCCGGGATTGGGGATGAAGTTTGCGGCCTCGAGCTGATCGGCGACGACCGCAAGCGTGCGGCGCAGTCGCTCGCCGTCGCTTGGCGCCGCGCTTCCACCGCGCGTCGCGAGCGACTCACCGGCAAGCACCTGCGAGGAGACAGCGCCGTCGGCGTCGATCGCTCGGTGTTCCACTTCGGCGTCTCGTATCGCGACTCCCCGTTGGTTGAGCGCGCAAAGGTGAGCGACCGAGAGAAAGGACGAGCCGTTGACGAAGCCGCGCACGTCGGGCGGATCGGGCTCCGTGAACAGGCTGAGCGCGCGATGCCTGCCTCCGACGTGGATATCAATGCGGTCGATCATGCCGCGGAACCTCAGTGCGCGGCCGCCCTGCACGCGGACCTGCGCGCCGTCGTAGGAGACATGGACTGCAAGCGGCCGCCAGCCATCGCGAGCGTTGGCCGCCTCGCGTCGTCGGGCACGCTCCAGGATTCGCATGACCTCATTGCGGGCCGCCGCCGCACCGGCCGGCGGGCCGAGCGCGGCTGCGCCTGCGTCGGAGTCGAGGATGCGGCGGGCAACGGCGTTGAGATAGCTGGCACTATCGGCGTACTCGAACCAGGTGCGGTCGGTCTTGAAGTGCTCGTACTCGCGCACCCAGCTCGAGAGGATGCGATGGACCAATCGATCGAACACCCATCGTGCCCGGCGGTCGACTCGCTGCGGCGCAGGTTCGCCCCGTGCGCCGATCACGTAACGCAGGTAGAAGCGGTACGGGCAAGTGACAAAGGTCTCCAGCGCCGCCGGTGTCCATGACTGCTCGAGCGGCCGCCATTCCTCGATGAGTTCGGGATCGAGTCGTCCGTCGAACTCGGTGAAGTCCCGAGCGCTGCGCCGCGCACGGGCGTGCAACGACGCGTCGGCCTGCGGCCAGAGTTCGGGGAGCAGCGCGCGGGTATCGGTATAGGGAAGCTGGAGCAGGGCGAGGTTGAAGGCGGAACTGTCGACCGCGTCGGCCGGGGCGGCGCGGTGTTCGGCGTCGGCAACTCCGGGAGAGGCGATGCGCTCGATGCGGCCGGCGTCGCTCAATGCCTGCTCGGAGTAGCGCAGCTCCGCGGGCAACGAGTCGGAGGCGGCCTCGAGGATCAGCGCCGAGGCCCTGGCCGGCCCGCCGACTGCGCTGCTGCGTCGGCTCCAGCTCGGCGTGAACTGCCGCACGGCGGCGCGGCGCATCAGCGCCCAGGCGTGCCGATCGCTGTCGCCTCGCTCGCGTTGCAGGGCGAGCGCAGCGGGGATGCGGGCATTGATTGCGGCGCGCTGGTCGTCGCCCAGCAGCGGATCCTGGCGGCCGGCGGCGGGAAGCACGCGCTCGGCGACGCCGGCCGCGAAGATCGCGTCGTAACGGATGCCGCGCACGGGACCAGTCGCAGCCCCGATGTTGACGCCGCCGACCAATCGCCGGGGATCGCGGACCACCTGCGACTCGAGCGCCCGCCCGATGGCCGTGAAACCGTCTTGCATCGTCCAGGCGGCGCCGAAGGCGTCGTTGCCCGCGAGCTGGTTGATCGTCGAACGGACGGCATCAAGCAACACCACGAGGTCGGGACGCTCCTCGATGTAGTCGTGCAGGGCGTCAATCAGGATGTCAGCCGCATGGCCCCAGGACTCGGCGGCTTCGAGCGCGCGGCTGCGCTCGCCCAGGTCGGTGATGATCTGGAGGAGATCGCGACCGCCTTCATCGCGCGAGACTTCAAAGTGGTCTTCCAGACTGTTCCGCATTGTGTGCAGGCCGTGACTGAGTCCGGCCTCGACGGCGATGCGGTCCCACACGCCCGGCCGTCGGGTGATGTCCAGCGGACGATCACGCAGCGAGCGGTGCGACAGCCAGTCGATTAGAGCGGAACGCTCGACGCTTGTCGGCGCCAACAACAGCCGGCAGAGCACCAGCGAGGCGTGTCCAGGCGGCGTCGCGGCGATCTGCCGTCCGCCGACACGCCAAACCGGAATGTCGGCGCGGGCCAGCGAAGCTGCGAGCCGCTCGTCGCCGGGCGCGCCCTGTTGGTGCAGGATCGCGACCCGGTGGAACGCGATCCCATCGCGTCCGAGTCCGAGGATGCGCGAGGCGATCTCGTCGGCTTCGGCGGTCGGATCGCCGCTGCTGAAGTAGCGCTCGGGCGCTCGGGACGACGTTGGGATCGGGGAGCGGATCACCCGGGCTGCGGTCTCGCGGCGCAACGCGTCCAGCGTCCTGAGCGGCGGCGAGCGGGGATCGTCGTCCGGCGCGACTAACAGCATGTGGACTTCGACCGCTTCCGATATGCGGGCGAGCAGCAGGCGCTGGACGCGGGTGAGGTCGTAGATGCCCGAGACGATGAGCGGCGCGCCGCCGAGCGCCTCACGGTAGGCGGCATCGGGAGTCGTCTGGCTGATCGCGTCTTCGTAGCGCGAGCTGCGATCCTCGACGGTCGCCACAATGTCTCGCCACGCGCCGAAGACGGTTCGGATGTCGCCATCCGGCAAATCGTCCGGCGAGAGCGCCGCCTCGCGCAGGTCAGTGAGCGTGCGCAGCAGCGCCGGGGCGAGACCAGGCGCGTGCGCGTCAAAGCGATCGAGATCGAGTGAGTCGAGCATGCGCCGGAGCGCCACGAGGTCGGCTCCCGGCGGCCAGGCGAGACGCTCGGGCGGACGGCCCAGACGCGCGGCGGCTTCGGCCAGGTCCACGGGCGTGAAGCCGTAGACGGCGGCGAGACCGCCGCCGGCGGCCTCGGTCAACATGCGCTGAGCAACGAGCCGCTGCAGGCCGGAGCCGTAGAGGACGTTGAGCCGCTCGAGTGGAGTCGAGCGGTCGGCGGCGAGCTGGGTCAGCCGCAGGTCGTTGGCGGCAGGGTCCGGAAGCAGCTCAATCGTGAGGGACATAGGGAGGTCAGGGTAGACCGCGATGTACCTCCCCCTCTGGGGGAGGTGTCACAGAGTGACGGAGGGGGCTCCGCCTGAAACGCGTGAAGCGGGGACCGCTCTTGCGAGCAATCCCCGCCCCAACCGGTCCCCGCGGAGGGGGATCGGCCGTCGGTCTACCGCCTGCCCACTTGCTGAGCAGCGGCAGGCTCCTAGACGGCGGCCGGTCCCCGTTCACGGGTGCGCACACGGACGGCGTCCTCGACGTCGAGCACGAAGATCTTGCCGTCGCCGATCTGGCCGCTGGCCGCGTTCTCGACAATCGCGTCAATCACGTCGTCCAAGGGAGTCGTGTTGATCACGATCTCGATCTTGATCTTGGGCAGGTAGTCGACCTGCACCTGCTGTCCGCGATACTCCTGGACGACGCCCTTCTGCGCGCCCCGTCCGCGAACTTCCGAGATGGTCATCGAGACAATCCCGATTTCCTCCAGCGCCGTGCGAACCACCGAGAGTCGCTCCGGGCGGATGATGGCGATCACCATTTTCATGATCGTGTTCCTTCCTCAACTGGTTCTCTCCATTGTGCCGATTCCCCTCTCCCCCCGCGCGAGCGGGGGGAGATGTCCCGTAGGGACAGAGGGGGGCACACCGAGTTCGGCTTAGTCGCCTCCGCCACCGGCGGGACTGGCTGCGGGCAGCTCTTCGCCCGCCGAGACCTCGACCGCCACGCCGGGCGCGACTGTGGGGAACTCGGGGTAGGCGCCGATGCCGTGCTCCTGCACGTCAAGTCCGGCGAGTTCCTCGTTCTCCGGGACTCGGAGTCCGATGGTGTGCTTGATCACGAAGAACAGCACGCCGGCGGTCACCGTGGTCCAGCCGAAGATGGCGAGGACACCGATCAGTTGCTCGAGCAGGGCGCGGAAGCCGCCGCCCATGAACAGACCGTGGCCGGGTGCGCCCCAGGCCTCGGCCGCGCCGGCGGTGGCGAACAGACCGACCGCCATCGTGCCCCAGACGCCGCAGGCGCCGTGGACGGAGATGGCGCCGACCGGATCGTCGATCTTGAGCCGGTCGAAGAACTCGACCGCGAAGACGACCACGCCGCCGCCGATGGCGCCGATCAACAGGGCCGCCCAGGGCTCGACGAAGCCGCAGCCTGCCGTGATCGAGACCAGGCCGGCGAGCGCGCCGTTGAGCGTCAAGCCAAGGTCTGCCTTGCCGTATCGCACCTTGGCCACGGCGACGGCGACGATCGCGCCGGCGCCGGCTGAGAGGGTGGTGTTGATCGCGATCCAGGCGGCCTCGGTGGCGAGTCCGCCGGAGAGGCCAAGGGTCGAGCCGGGGTTGAAGCCGTACCAGCCGAACCAGAGGATGAACATGCCCAGCGTGGCCAGGGTCATGTTGTGTCCGGGAATCGCGCGGACCTCGGAGCCGACGTACTTGCCGATTCGCGGTCCGACGAGGATGGCGCCCATCAGTCCGGCCCACGCGCCGACCGAGTGGACGAGGGTGGAGCCTGCGTAGTCCATGAAGCCGCGGTCGCCGAGCCAGCCGCCGCCCCAGCCCCAGTGGATCACGATCGGGTAAATGATCCCGGTCACGAACACCGTGTAGAAGAGGTAGGCGGAGAACTTGGTCCGCTCGGCCAGCGCGCCGGAGACGATTGTCGCGGCGGTAGCCGCGAACGCCCACTGGAAGAAGAAGACGGCCGCCTCGGAGACGCCATCGGTCTCGGTCAGTCCGCCGAGCGCGGGGAAGAACGAGTCGCCGCCGATGAAGCCGCCCTGCGAGCCGCCGAAGGCGAAGCCGAAGCCGACCGCCCACCAGACGACCGCGCCGAGCGAGGCGTCGAGCACGTTCTTCATCAGGATGTTGGTCGTGTTCTTGACACGCACGAACCCGGCTTCGAGCAATCCGAAGCCGGCCTGCATGAAGAACACGAGGATGCCGGCGATCACGAACCAGATCGTGTCGACGGCGAGGATGATGTCGGCCAGCGCGGCCGCGTTCTCTTCAACGCTTTGCCCGTAGGCAATGCCGAAGGTGGCCAAGAGGCCGGTGAGGATGCCGAGGAACAACCCCAGTCCAGGTTTGCGGACCGCGCCGAATGAGATCGACGGGGTCCTGACACTACCGGCTAACGTGCGGGCTACGGTCATAGAAGCCTCCCTTCCCGAGTTCCGGTCTGCTCAGCAACCTATGAACAGGAGGGGCGTGATTGGTTTCACAAGCGTTGCGCGCATGTGTCGTTTCGATTGCGCAAACATTTCGGCGATGTTTCGCGGCCAATGCACCGTCATTCCCGCGCAGGCGGGAAACTCGCCCTGCTCGCTGACCTGATACTTCGATACGATTCCGCTCAGAGCGGAGGTTGTTGATGACTGAGATCCGCGAGACGCAGGTGCTGGTGATCGGCGGCAGCCTGATCGGATTGACCTGCTCGTTGCTGCTCTCGAGCCTCGGGATTGAGCACGTGCTGGTCGACCGGCGGCCGCACACAAGCGACCATCCGCGGGCGCGGCTCTACGACCGCAGGACGATGGAGCTGCTGCGCCGCTTCGGCGTCCAGCGAGAGGTCGAGGCAACCGGCATCGGCGACCTCTGGACGCGTCAGAACCGCTGGATTCACAGCCTCACCGGCCCGCAGATCGCCCAGGTGCCGACCGAGTCGTTCCAGATGGCGCCGGTCGACTACAGCCCCAGCATGCCGGTCATGGGCGCGCAGGATCTGATCGAGGAAACGCTGTGGAAGGCGGCGCGCGAGCAACCAGCGGCGGAGGTGCGCTTCTACACCAACGCCGAGGACCTGGAACAGGACGCTGACGGCTGCAGCGCCAATCTGCGCGATCGCGACACCGATCAGGTCGAACAAGTCCGTGCCCGGTACGTCGTCGCCGCCGACGGCGTGAACAGCGCCACGCGCGAGCTGATCAGCTGTCCGCTCGGCGGCCAGACGTTCGACGTCTACATGCAGGATATCCTCTTCGAGGCCGATCTCTCGCGCTGGGTCGGCAACCGGGTAGGTGGTCTGTTGTTCATGCTGACCCGGTACGGCATGGGCGTGTACCAGCCGATGGACGGCGCGCTGCGTTGGCGGGTGCAGCTGCCCAACTGGGACCCTGAGCGCGGCGACCTGCCCGTCGAGACGGCGCGCGAGTACATCGTCGAGGCGGTCGGCGTGGATGCCTCCGAGCTCGACCTCGAGATCCAGAGCATCAGACCCTGGCGCTTCATCGCCGGCCTCTCGAAGCACTTCTCGAATGGGCGCATCTTCCTCGCCGGCGACGCGGCGCACGCCTTCATCCCCACCGGCGGCATGGGCAGCAACGCGGGATTCTCGGGCGCGCACAACCTGATCTGGAAGCTGGCCTACGTGCTGCAGGGGCACGCGCCCGACTCGCTGCTCGACACCTACGAGGAGGAGCACCGGCCGGTCGCCGAACACCGGGTCGCGCTCAGCATCGAAAATGGACAGTTGGCGGCAAACATCGTGCGCACCTACATGAGCGACGGCGACATGGCCGAGGCGGAGCGCAACTGTCATCAGTACGGCAGCTACGAGGGCATGATCATGGCTTACGAGTACCGCTCGGCGCTGTGCCAGGCGGAAACAGAGCCGCCGCCGACGGTCGAGAACGAACACCGCGATTTCATTCCCGTTGTCCGAGGCGGCCGCCGCGCCCCACACGCCTGGCTCGACCCGCAGCGCACGCTCTCAACGCTCGACTGGTTCGGTACCGACTACGTCGTCATGATCTGCGGCGCCGTCGAGGCGGAAGGGGCGGCCTGGCGATCGTCCGTCGACGACTACCGCGCCCGCGGCTTCCCGATCCGCATCGAGCAAATGCTCCACGCCACAAACACGCCCTACGCCGAGTCCGAGGCGGTCATCGTCCGGCCCGACGGCGTCGTCGCCGCTCACACGGTCCGTGGCGACTCCCGCTCGCCGAGCGAGCTGCTCGATCGCTATCTGCCGTTGATACGACGGGGTCGTTGATTCGGCTAGCATCGACGTATGGGACCTCGACTGATCAAGGCGCTGACGCGGCTGCAGAGTCCGATCTTTACGATGATGCGCGGGCGGCTGCAGGGGCCGCCGACCCTGCGCCTCTGGACGATGGGACGTACGTCGGGTCAAGAGCGGGCGGTCTTGCTGCTGTATCTTGATTACGGACCTCGCGTGATCGTGGTGGCGTCCTACGGCGGGTACTCCGAGCATCCGCAGTGGTGGAAGAACCTGCTGGCCGAACCGAATTGCCGCATCTGGTCCGCGGCGCGCGGGGCGGAGGATGTCGTGGCCTCGGAGCTCGAGGGCGAAGAGCGCGAGGCGATCTGGGAGCGCTTGATTTCAATGTACTCGCCCTACGCGGGCTACCAGGAGAAAACGTCGCGCCGGATACCGTTGGTCGCCCTCACTCCGCGCGAGTCCGACTGACCTGCTGATAGGCTGAATGGCATAGACAAGTTGACTGGCGCAAGACGCGCCTCGAATTGCGCATCGAGATGCGCATAGTGCGGCGGAACGTTTGAGTATCCTTCGGCGGCTGTTGAGCAAATCCCCTGAACCTGCGAACTCGCAGGACACCCAACCACCCCCTCCCTCTCCTTCCTCACCTGGAAACTCCTCCAACGGCGCTGCGCCGGTTGACGGACGTCCGCGACGACGTCGGCGCAAGCGCAAGCCGCGCTCGGCCCGCTCGCAGACCTCGACTCAGGCTCCGGCGCCATCCCCCGCGCCGGCGAGCGGCGATCGATCACGTGCTCGCTCAGGGCGCCGCCGGAACAATCGGCGGCGCTCCGACAATGGCGCGCCGTCCGCTCCGCAGAGCGCGACGCAGAAGGCGCTGCTCTCCGGCGGCTACAAGCTGCCGGCGTTGGACGAACTCGAGCGAATTTCATCCGACGACTGGCCGAGCGCGTTCGGCGATCTCGGCCTGTCGGAACGCATGTTGTCGGCGTTGACCGCGCTCAAGTTTGAGGAACCGACGCCGATCCAGGCGCAGTCGATTCCGCTCATGCTGGACGGCCACGACGTGGTCGGGCAGGCGCAAACCGGGACCGGCAAGACGGTCGCCTTCGGCCTGCCGGCCGTGCAAGCCTGCGACCCGGACCTGGGCGAATGCCAGGCGATCATCCTCACGCCGACGCGGGAGCTGGCGCAGCAGGTCGGTTCCGTGCTCGACTTCTTCGCCCGCGCCGGCGGCCTCGAGGCGACCGTCCTGATGGGCGGCCGGCGGCTGTCGGACGACTTCGCCAACCTCGAGCGGCGTCCGCAAATCGTGGTCGGCACGCCGGGTCGCGTGATCGATCATCTCGAACGGCGCAGCCTGCGGCTCAACCACGTGCGCATGGCCGTGCTGGACGAGGCCGACCGGATGCTGGACATCGGGTTCTATCCCGACATGCGCCGCATCCTGCGCCGCTGCCCCGACGATCGCCAGACCGCGCTCTTCTCGGCAACCGTGCCTACACCGATCAAGTCGTTGATCCACCAGTTCATGCGCGATCCCGAACACATCCACATCGCGCCCGAGACGGCGACGGCGGAGGGCATCTACCAGCGCTACTACGAGGTCGCCGACCGCGACAAGATCCGCGCGGTGGAAGAGCTGCTACCCGAGCTCTCAGGCCGCACGCTGGTGTTTTGCAACATGAAGGTGACGGTCGACCGTCTGGTCAGGCGGCTGCAGGACCGCGGCCTCAACGCCGACGCGATCCACGGCGACCGCGATCAGCGCAAGCGCGATCGCGTCATGGGCCAGTTCCGCGCGGGTGATCTGCAGTTCCTGATCGCCACTGACGTCGCCGCTCGTGGTCTCGACATTCCCGATGTGCAGCACGTCGTCAACTTCGACCTGCCGCAGACGCCCGAGGACTACGTCCACCGAGTCGGCCGCACCGGCCGCGCCGGCGCCGAGGGCTCGGCCATCTCATTCGTCGGCGAGTGGGATTTCGACCAGCTCGAGAAGATCCTCAAGCTGGTCGGCGATGAGTTGCTGCGCGGCGAGCTGGAGTTGTACGCGTCCGGCTAGGGAATCGTCTGGTCTCCCCCCGCGTATGGGCGGGGGGAGAGGGAGATCTGCATCACACCTTGTAGCCGCCGTCGACACTGATCACCTGGCCCGTGATGCCGGCCGACTCTGGCGCGGCCAGCAGGGCGGCCATGGGCCCCAACTCTTCCGGTTCCAGCACGCGATCCTGGAGGTTCTCTGCGGCGCGCATGGCGTGGGCTGCTTCGGCCGAGATGCCGGCGGCGCGTCCCATCGCCTCCCAGTCGACCAGCGCAGTATTGGTCCATCCCGGGCACAGGCAGTTGACGGTGATGCCGTGCGCTGCCGTGTCGTGGGCCAGCGCACGCGTGAAGCCCACCAGTCCGTGCTTGGCTGCGGTGTAGGCCAGCGCGCCGCCGGAGCGCTTGGCGTAGCCCGAGCCGATGTTGATGACTCGCCCGTAGCCGGCATCGCGCATATGCGGCAGCGCCTCGCGCGTCGTCCAGTAGGCAGAGGTCAGGTTGAGCGCCAGGTTCGCCTCGAAGACATCGTCGTCGTGGGTGAACGCGTCCTGCGAGCCACGCAGCGGCGCCCCGCCGCCGACATTGTTGATCAGGATGTCGCAGGCGCCGAAGCGTTCGACGCCGCGCCGCACCGGGTCCTTCGCCTGCTCTCGGTCCAGGGCGTCGGCGACTACGGCCAACCCGGATTGGCCCAGCGCCTCAATCTCCGCGACCACCGACGCAAGTTGTTCCATCGTCCGCGATGAGACGACCACATCGGCTCCGTGGCGGGCCAGCTCGAGCGCGATGGCGCGGCCAATGCCGCGTCCGCCGCCGGTCACGACCGCAGTCCGATTATCGAGATTAGCCACTTCGCACCACCTTTCAGGCCGACACTCCGCACGAGTCGCACGGGCAGAGTACGAGACGCGTACATGGATCGCCTGGGTCAGTGGATGCGCCAACCCGAACGCTCCCACAGTTCGCGGGCGTCCTTATGGATTTCGGGTCGCGCGGCGATTAGCCCCTTCACCGAGGGCTCGGCCTGGTTGAACTGCAACGGCCTGCCGTCGATGTCGGTCACGGTCGCGCCGGCCGCTGTCAGGAGAGCCGCGCCCGCGGCGAGGTCCCACTCGCTGCGGCGTCCCGGTGTGAAGACGAGGCAGCCCTGCCCGCTGGCGAGCAGGGCCATGCGGTAGGCGATGGAGCCGACCGGCATCACGCGGGTGCCGTCAGGCACGGGCGGCAGTTCGCGGTAGTGCCACTCGCCGCGTCCGACCAGCATGAAGCTATCCGCGAGCGATGTCGCTTCGTCGAGTTCGAAGCGCTCGTCTTCCGAGTCCATGGTCGCTGCGAACATCTCGTCCGCGTCGGGGTTGAAGACGACGCCGAGCACCGGCTGACCGTTGAACGCCAGCGCGATCGAGACGGCGTACTCGGGCACGCCCTGGAGAAACTCGCGCGTGCCGTCCAGCGGATCGACAATCCAGACTCGGCGGTGCAGCAGCCGCTCGCGGTCGTCGTGGGCCTCTTCCGAGAGCCAGGCGTCGTCAGGGAACGCGCCTTGCAGCGTGTCACGCAGTGCGTGGTCGACCTCGACGTCGGCTTCCGAGACGATTTCGTAGGCGCGACCTTGCAGGGGATCGCCGTGCTTCCAGCCGTATCGCGCGCCGGATTCGCGGTAGCGCTGGAGGATGTCGCCGCCTCGGCGGGCGGCTTCCTGTGCGGCTTCGAGTTCGGCGAGGTACTCCACGGGCGCCCCCCTCTGCCTTCGGCATCTCCCCCCGCAGAGCGGGGGGAGAGGGATGGTTGAGGGCTAGAATCCGGCCTGCTTGTCGACCTGGCCGACGAGTTCTCGGTTGCCTCGATAGCGGCGCAGGTTCTCGCAGAATCGCTCGAGATTGCGGCCGGCGCGGAGTTGCGATGCGCCCGCGGTGTGGGGGGTCATGACGATGTTTTCGATCTCGAAGACCGGATGGTCGGCGGGCAGCGGTTCGCCTTCGACCACATCCAGCGCCGCGCCGCGCAGGTGGCCGGACTCGACCGCTTCGATCAACGCGTCCAGTTCGATGATCTCGCCACGGGTGACGTTGACGATCACCGCGCCGGGTTTCATCTTGGCGAACGTCTCTGCGTTGAACAGGTGGTGCGTCTCCTCGGTCAGGGGAGTGCAGACGGCGACGACATCCGACTTCTCGAGCAAGGTGTCGAGCTGGTTCATGTGGCCGACGACGGGCACGATCGGCGTGCCGCGCACGGCGACGGCGTCGACGGCGCGTACGCTCATGCCGAAGCCGTTGGCGCGCTCGGAGATCGCGCGTCCGGTGCCGCCGAATCCGACAATCCCCATGGTTAGGCCGGAGAGCTCGAAGGCGGCCCGTCGCATCGGCACGCGCGAGCCCCAGGCCTCGCCCTTGAGTGTCAGCGCCGGTTTGAGCGAGCGCGCCAGCGCCAGCAGCAGGGCGAATGCGTGGTCGGCGAGGTGCGGACCCACGAGGCCCTTCTCACCGGTCAAGGGAATGTCGGCGTTCTTGAACTCGTCGAACAGGTAGCCGTCGACGCCCGATGCCGTCGCGTGGACCCACTTGAGCTGCTTGGCCTCGGCGAACAGGTCGGGCGTGAGGTAGCCGAGCAACACCTCGGCGTCGGCGATCATCTCCATGGCGTCTTCGCGGTTGTTGGCGACGACCACGTCTGCTTCATCCCCCGCGGCAGCGCGGATGGCGTCGAGCTGCGCCTCGGAGACTTCGGGCAGTGTGAGTCCGGGCATCACGAGTACGCGCATGACGGCGTCCATTCCAGGTTTGAGCAGAGGCGCGGCGGGTGAGCGCCAGCGGTCAGCGTACCATCGGCGGCGCTCCGCAAACTCCGCCGTAGACTGGCGTTCGCAACGTGAGCCGCAGCAGCGAGGAGGCCAAATGGCAGAGGTGCAGTTCGGAGCACAAGTGTCTGCGTACCTGACGTCGTGGGACGAGATTCGCGCCGTTGCGCAGACGATGGACGCGGGCCGCTACGACTCGATCTGGTTCGCCGACCACTTCGTGCCGCCGAATCGGGGCAAGGAGGTCGAGGGGCGCGAAGCATTCGAGGCACTCTCGTTGGCGGCGGCGGTCGCCGCGGCTACCGAGACGCTGCGGATCGGACACCTGGTGCTGGGTAACACGTACCGCAATCCGGGTCTCGTGGCGAAGATCGCGGGTTCGGTCGACCACATTTCGCACGGACGCTTCACGCTCGGCATCGGCGCCTCGTGGTTTCGCCGCGAGCACCAGGCGTACGGCTGGGACTTCCCGCCAATGAAGGAGCGCCAGGATCGCTTCGAAGAAGCTTGCAAGATGTTGCGCAGCGTGATCCATAGCGACGGCGCAAACGTCTCTTTTGCGGGACAGTACTATTCCCTCGATGACGCCCCGTTGTCGCCGGGAAGTTACCATAATCCGATTCCGATCCTGGTCGGCGGAACCGGTCCGAAGCGAACGTTAAGAACGCTGGCGCTCTACGGCGACATCATGAACCTCGACGGCTGGGCCGGACGCGGAATGTCGGTGGAGCTGCTGAAGGAGAAAGTTGACATTCTTCACGCGCACTGCGAAGACGTGGGCAGGGATCCTTCCGAGATCAGCATCACCGCGCTCATGCCCTGCCTGTTGACAGACGACGAGGCAGCGGCGAAAGAGTGGGAGGAACGGATCGGTCCCGGAACATTGAACGGCAACGCGGACAAGATCGTTCAGCGAATCGGAGAGTTCATCGACTTCGGCATCGACGAAGTCATGTTTGGCCGTCGAGGCGACAACGATCCGGAGTACTTCCAACGTCTCGATGACGAAGTGATCGCGCAGTTCCGCTAAGGGCGACGAACAGTAGAGGAGGAAACGTATGAAGTTTCGAGCGATGGGACGGACTGGTCTGCGAGTCTCGGAGATCTGCCTGGGAACAATGACGTTCGGCTTCCAGACTGAAGCCGAGGACGCGTTCAAGATCATGGACGCCGCGTTTGACGGCGGGGTGAACTTCATCGACACGGCCGATGTCTATCCGATCGGCACCGACGAAGTCGGTACGACCGAGTCAATCGTCGGGCGCTGGTTGGCCGGACGGCCACGCGACCAGGTCGTGCTGGCAACCAAATGCGTGGGCGCAATGGGTCCGTCGCCGAATCAGCGCGGGGCGTCGCGGCAGCACATTCTCTCGGCGGTCGACGAGTCGCTGCGGCGGCTGGGCACCGACTACATCGATCTGTACCAGTTGCACAGCCCCGATCCACGCACGCCGATCGAGGAGACGATGCAGGCGCTGGACGACCTCGTGCGCTGGGGCAAGGTGCGCTACGTGGGCGCGTCGAACTACCGCGCCTGGCAACTGGCGCTGGCGCTGGGCGCGTCGGACAAGGCGGGCATCGCGCGGTTCGACTGCGATCAGCCGCGCTACAACATCCTCTGGCGCGACATCGAGGCCGACCTGCTGCCGCTCTGCCGCGACCAGGGCGTCGGGATCATCGCCTACAATCCGCTCGCCGGCGGCTTCCTGACCGGCAAGTACCGCAACACGTCCGACCTGCAGGAGAATACCCGCTTCACGCTCGGCAACGCCGGTCCGCGCTATCGCAACCGCTACTGGGACGAGATCCAATTCGAGCAGGTCGCCAGCCTGCAGCGCTACTTCGCCGAGCGCGAGGTCTCAATCACCCACGCCGCCATCGCCTGGGTCCTGGCCCAGGAGGGGATCACGTCGGCGATTGTCGGTACGTCGAGGGCGGAGCAGATCGTGGATTCGTTGAAACACGCGGATATCGAGCTGACCGAGGAGGACCTGGAGTTCTGCGATCGAGCCTGGTACGAGATTCCGCGTCCGACGGACCCCGAAGTGGCGATGCGGTAAGGCCTTAGATGGCAAGCTGTAACTGAGTTGGCTGAAGGGCGAGACGCTCGAGATCATTCTCTATCTCGATGAACGACTCGAGGTCGGCTACAGCGTCGTTGAGCAGTCGTCGTTGTCCGAGCACGACGTAGAGCGCACACGATCGCGCTTGGCAGTTGAGCGACCGTTGAGGATTGAATTCGATGTCGGTAAACGCCTTTGCATCTCCTAGCCGGCTCAAGTCAACAGCTCCTTCATTCTCGGCATACTGCAGCGCTTTCAGATAGAGGTAATCGTAGAATGACGTCTTTCCCTGCAGCGCGCTCCACTCTTCCGCTCCGTAACGAAATGCTACTGGAGGTTCTGTACGAAGACCATGATCGGTCATAAACCTCTTGGCGTCGCGAGGAGAGTACTGATAGAGCTCGAGATGCGGGCCTTGGCCCTCAGCAAACACCTTGGAGCCCTGATAGATGGACTCAAGTGAAAGGTACTGTGGGCTGTCCGGGTATTGTTCAAAGTACCAGTTGGGACGTGGCAAAGTGAGATTGAACGCGCTGAGACTTGCACCCAGTCGCTGATGAGACTTAGTTGATAACTCAAGAATGAAGTTAGGGGTCCAGCCGAACTGCTCGGCTGCGGCGCTGTGAAGGCTGCGGATGGATCGCTGTTTCTGTTGCACGCTAAAGCCCGGGAACCATTCGAAGGCGACCAACTCTTCTCGTATGGTCCCGTCGCGAAACTCAGGCATGAAGATGGGTCGCTGGGCCATTACATCCTCCACGTCTCTCAATGGCAGTGTAGCGAGCGGCGGCGCCTTCATGGAGCTGCCGGTGGTTCCCCTCTGCGAATGGAGCCACTTAGGTGGTCGGGGTGAAAGATCGCGGGCCAGCGAGCTACAGGGACAGGCAAGCGCATGTTCTGAGCGTCGCGTTCGTCACGGGTTCGCTCCACGAAGACGCGTCGGATTGCTGCGAGAGGCACGCCACCGTAGATCATCACCTCGGCTTGCATGTCGGTGGGGCAAGAGAGGGGATGTCGTTGGCTTCGAGTTGGACAGTTGGGATTGGGAACCATTGGAGCAAACAGTGATTGGAGATGGTGGATGTGTGAGCCAAGGTAATCGCCGCCTGCAGTGGCGGCATTGACTGGCGAGAAGAGAGCGGTCCTCCAGTTGATTGCACGCGGATCGATGTCCAGGACGGCAAGGGGCTTCCACCTCTCGTCTGGACGATTAGGGACAGGCACGTGTCCGTACCTGCGCATGAGGAAGGCGTTCGGATACTCAATCGAGAGTGAGACATGACCGAGCTGACGGTCCCAGCGACCCTGGTCCATTCGGGTAAGCACGAGGTTCTGTTGCCTGGCTTGGAAGACGGAATGAACTCCGCCGAGGCCAAAGATCGACGGCAGATTTGAGATCAGCGTGAAGTGGCACAGGCGCGACACGCCGCGTCGTTCTAGTTCTTGAAGAATCTCGCCGTTCACAGTGCGCATCCAATCGGGAGGAATATCGCTCAGGCGTTCGATCCAGTCTAGCCGACGAGCCTGATTCTCGGGCACTCCTCTCCTCGGCTTGCTCTCCGTTGTGGCTGAGCCAACAAGGGATCCTAGATCCACGCCGCCTTATGCGACCCTGGCTTCACCGTCCGACCCCACTTCGGAGTGATCTCGCTGAACCGGATTGGGAAGCTGAGCCTCGTCAGCGTTCCGTAGTCGGAATCGACGTCTTCGCTGTACCTGTCGGCGAGGCGCCAGCCCTCGTCGGGATCGGCGTCTTCGATCCCGTAGGGCGTTCCCAGCCTGAGGAACCAGGCGGCGGTCTGGCCCAGGGCGACCCTGACGTGCCAGCTACCTCCCTCGATGGCGCGGCGGCGGAGGGCCTCTAGCGCTCCGTAGGCGCCCCAATAGCCGGTGCCGTAGTCGTTGAGCGCGATGGCCGGGCCGACGCCCATCATGCTGGACGGGTCCTGCTGCTGGACATGGTGAATGCCCGATGCTGCCTGCACGTTGCCGTCGAAGCCTCGCCGCTCCTGCCAGGGACCGAACTGTCCATAGGCGTTCTCGGAGATGTAGATGATCCCCGGTCGGCGCTCAGCCAGGGCATCCGGACTGAGACCGCGGCGAGCCAGCGACCTGGCGCGGTATGACTGGCTGAAGATGTCCGCGTCTTCAAGCAGATTCCAGAGGGTTTCGCGCCCGTCCTCGGTGTCGAAATCGACGTGCGCGCGGCGTTTGCCGTGCCCGGTGTCGGCCTGCGCCGCCTGCAGGTCGGCGACATCGGGCGCGCCGATGTGCAGCACGTCCGCGCCGAGCGCCGCGAGCGTGCGTGAGATGGTTGGTCCGGCCAGCACCTTCGTGTTATCGATCACCCGGACGCCGTTGAGCGGCAGTTCCCCGCCGGGGATTGGTTTCGGCGGCGCATCGCCGATCCGCTCGATGAACACCGCCGGCGAGTCGGCAAGCAGCTTGCCCTGCGGGTGCGCGTTCCACTCCTCAGGCGTCCTGACGACGACGCCGGGAAGCTGCGCTTCGGACAGTCGAGCTTCCATCTCGTCCGCGTCGTGCGATGCGACAAACTCAGCCGTGTTGCCGTACGTGCAGCCGAGGACTTCCAGGGTCCGCTCGGCGATGTGCGGGAACCCGCTCATCAGATAGAGCAGCCGACCGTCGCGGGTCGGGTAGATGCCCTGTCCGGGCGCCATGGAGTCGGGCATCGACTCCAGCGCGTTTTGACCGTTGACTTTCAGCACCCACATCGAAGAGATGCCGACCGCGGCCTGCCCCAGGTTGATTTCCGCCGTCTGGCGAGAGCCGAGCTGTTGGCAGCGGATGTCGTCGACGACGCCGGCGATGTTGCCCAGGATCGAGGCCGTGCCGGCCGCCAGGCGCAGCGGCGAGGGATAGATCGGATCGCCGCCGCCGACGAAGCGCACGTCGGAGGTGGTCGGCTCGACCCCGGCGGCTCGGGTGATGGCTTCGAAGTCGGCGCGCTTCATGCTGAATCCCTCTATCTGTGTTCGCGACACAGGCTAACGAAGGAGGCTCCATATGCTGCCTGCAATCGCGCATGGTTCGAGGTGAATGACGTGGGACGCCAGGGGACAGCTGGGAGCGACGATCCGTTGTGGCGTGTGGCCAGCGCGAGCGGCATGAGTCGTCGGCGATTCCTGTCGTTGCTGGTCGCGGGCGGGGCGGCGGCCGTCCTGGCGGCCTGCCGAGATGACGTACCTGACTGGCCGGTCGCTCAGCAACACGCCCGCGGAGCAGTGGCGCCGCTCGTGTTCAAGGACACGTCTCCGTTCGTTGATCACGGGCGTGCAGGACTTGAAGCGCGACCGGAGCTGCTGGACGAGTGGTTGACGCCGAGGGAGCTGTTCTTCGTGCGCAACAACTCGCGCAGCGTCGATGTTGCCGCCGAGGACTGGTCACTGAGCATTGAAGGCGCGATTGACCATCCGACCGAGCTCAGGCTCGATGATCTGTTCGCGCTCCCCACCCGCACTCTCGTGTCCTACGTAGAGTGCGCGGGCAATCAGCGGGCCATGTTCGACCTGATTCAGGGACGACCCGCGGAGGGGACGCAGTGGGGCCGCGGGGCGGTGAGCAACGCCGAGTGGCAAGGAGTGGCGTTGGCCGATGTCCTTGCGCTTGCCGGCATTCCCGCGTCAACGGCGGGAGTTCTGCTGATCGGGCTCGACGTGGGTTCGCCGGAGCGTGGATTCCGCCGCTACCTGCCGATCGACCAGGCACTGCATCCCGACACCCTGCTCGCCTACGCGATGAACGGCGCGCCGCTGCCGCCCGATCACGGGTATCCGCTGCGGGCGATCGTGCCCGGCTGGGTGGGCGCCTCGCAAGTCAAGTGGTTGAACCGGATCGTGGTCTCGGAGGAGCCGCTGTGGACGCGGAACAACACCACGTCGTACGTGATGCTCGGAGAGGACTACGAACCGGAGGGTGAGGCCGAGGGAAGAGTCGTCACGTTGCAGACGATCAAGAGCGCGCTGGCATTGCCCTGGCCGGCGAGGCTGAGTCGCGGTGAGCATCGCTTGCACGGCTTCGCGCACTCCCCGCATGGGCCGATCGCGCAGGTGCAGTGGAGCGACGACGGCGGGCGCTCATGGCGCGACGCGCGGCTCGGTCGGCAGCGGGACTACTCCTGGGTGCGGTTCGAACTCGAGTGGTCGGCGACGCCGGGGGAGCACACGATCACGACTCGGGCGACGGATATCGAGGGCAACACCCAGCCCGATTCAGTGCCGTTCAACGAAAAGGGTTACCTGTTCAATCAGCCGCTGCCGCACCCGATATCGGTCGCGTAGTCTCTCTCCCCCCGCGTGAGCGGGGGGAGATGTCGCGGAGCGACAGAGGGGGGCACGCCCGACGTCGCGCGCTCGGTGCCCCCCTCTGCCTTCGGCATCTCCCCCCGCGTAAGCGGGGGGAGAAGGGAAGTGGGAGCGGTAGTCGGGCTGCGGTACCCTGCTGGCCAAACCACGAACCCTGGGAGGGACCGCGATGCGCGCTGCCGTACTTGAAGCTCCGAACACTCCGTTGCAGATACAGGACCTGGTCCAGGACGAACCGCAGCACGGCGAAGTGCGAGTGCGCATGGGCGCGGCGGGGATCTGCGCCTCCGACCACCACATCATGGAGGGCACGGCGGCGTTCCCCCTGCCCTCGGTGCTGGGACACGAGGGAGCGGGGACGATCGAGGCGGTCGGGCCGGGCGTGACCGAGTTCAAACCGGGCGACCGCTGCATCCTCTCCTTCGTCACGCCCTGCGGACAGTGCCCGACCTGCCGCAAGGGATCGCCGCAGCTCTGCGACCTGCACCAGGCGACCGGCTCGCGGCTGCTGGACGGCACCGTCCGACTGCACGACGAGGCCGGCCGCGAGGTCTTCCAGATGGGCAAGCTGGGCGTCTTCGGCGAGCACGTCGTGACCGCGCAGCAGGCCTGCTTCCCGATTCCCGACCAGGTGCCGATGGAAGTCGCGGCGCTGATCGGCTGCTCGGTGACGACCGGCGTCGGCGCGGTGATCAACCAGCCGACCGCCGAGGCCGGGATGACGATGGCCGTGATCGGCGCGGGCGGCGTCGGACTCAACGCGATCCAGGGCGCGAGGATGCTCAACGCCTCGCGGATCATCGCCGTCGATATCCACGAGCACAAGCTCGAGTTCGCCCGACGCTTCGGCGCGACCGACACCGTCAACGCGCGCAACGTCAACGTCGGCGCGGCGATCCGCGAGCTGACCGACGGCGGCGTCGACTTCGCCTTCGACACCTTCGGCTCCGACGTCACCGCCAACCAGGTCTTTGACTCGCTGGGCAAGGGCGGAACCGGCGTGATCGTCGGCATCGCGCCGACCGAGGCGGTCGGCTCCTTCGACCTTGTCGACATGGTGCGCAAGCAGAAGACGATGGTCGGCTCGTACTACGGCTCATCCTCGCCGCATCGGACGTTCCAGAAGCTGGTCGACATGTACGTCACCGGCCGCATCGAGATCGACCACATCGTCCAGCGCCGCTACCCGCTCGACGAGATCAACGAAGCCTTCCACGCCCTCGAGCGCGGCGAGGACGGCCGCGGCGTGATTGTCTACGACTAGGGCGGGCGTGCCCCCCTTCTGTCGCTACGCGACATCTCCCCCCGCTAGCGCGGGGGGAGAGACAACGCTTCCCCTCTCCCCCCGCCGTCAGGCGGGGGGAGATGCCGAAGGCAGAGGGGGGCATCCGTGCGCGGTACGTCGGGCGTGCCCCCCTCTGTCGCTACGCGACATCTCCCCCCGCTGTCGCGGGAGGAGAGGGGAATCACCCCAACGTCGCGATGTGCTGGTTCCTCACCAGCTCCCAGTCGATCTCGTAGCCCAGACCCGGCTCGGTCGGCGCTGAGACCCGGCCTCCCGACATGTCGATGTCCTCGACCAGGCCGTAGAGGAAGCCGCCCGTCGAGGGGAAGTACTCGAAGAACTCGCAGTTGGGCACGGCCATCGTGACGTGCAGGTTGGCGACGTTGTTGAGACTGTTGCCGCCGTGGTGAATCTCGCACTTCATGCCGAAGCCCTCGGCCAGGTGACAGAGACGCACCAGCGGCGTGATCCCGCCCGTCACCGCGACGTCGCCGCGCAGGATGTCGGTGGCGTACTGCGTGATCCACTGCGTCATCCCGTAGTACCGACCCGGCGCGTATTCGGTCGACATGATCGGGATGTCCAGCTTCTGGTGCAGCTTGACGTAGCTGTAGAGGTCCTCCTCGGCCAGCGGATCCTCGTACCAGTAGTAGTCCAGCTCCTCGATCGCCCGACCCACCCGCACCGCGTCCTCGTAGCCGTAGGACCACATCGAGTCGAGCATCAGGATCATCTCCGGGCCGACGCCCTCGCGCACGGCGCGGCAGATCTCGATGTCCGCCTTCGGCTCGCCGTGCGGATGAATCTTGTGCGCGATCCAGCCGTCGGCCTGGAACTTGAGCGCCTCCTCAACGTACTCCTGCGGCGTCTCCCACCAGGCCGTCGACGAGTAAATCGGCACCTCGTCCTTGCACGTGCCCAGCAGCCGATGAATCGGCTGACCCGCCAGCTTGCCGTTGATGTCCCACAGCGCGATATCGACCGCCCCGATCGCCGCCAGCGACACCGCCCGGTTCTGCTTGTAGCAATCCGCCCAGATGCGCCCGATGTCCTGCGCATTCTTGCCAATCACGCGGGGCTTGAGCACATCAATCAGCGCCTGCGCGTGATGCTGAGGCCGCGACAGGAACGCATTGCCGGTCACCCCGGCGTCCGTCTCCACGCTGACCACGGAAAGCTGGTTCGCGCCGCCAAACCGCATCCCCGAGCCAACCCGCCAGTTGGGCGTCTCCCAGTTGAAGACTTCGATCGTGAGGTCGGTGATGGTGGGCATTGGGGTTGGTCCTTTCCTGATCCCCTCTCCCCCCGCCGTTAGGCGGGGGGAGATGCCGTAAGGCAGAGGGGGGCACTCCGCTGCTATTGAGGATCGCATACGCTGACAACAGGGCAGGCGACCGTCGTGTCGGGGATAGTGGCCTAGTCCCGTGACGGGCGCCATAGCGCGGGGCAGCTACTCCGCGCTCGCCCCATCCTATTGGCGCTGACGGGCGTGCCCCCCTCTGTCCCTACGGGACATCTCCCCCCGCTGGCGCGGGGGGAGAGGATTGTGTTCCCTTCTCCCCCCGCCGTTAGGCGGGGGGAGATGCCGTAAGGCAGAGGGGGGCATCCGTGCGCGCGACGTCGGGCGTGCCCCCCTCTGTCACTACGTGACATCTCCCCCCGCTGGCGCGGGGGGAGAGGATTACCGCCCCCGAAACTCCGCCGGACGCTTCTCCAGGAAGCTGTCGATCCCCTCCTGCCGATCCTCCGACGCCCCCGTAATGCCCAGACCCCACGCCTCGCGCTCCACCTGCATGTCGAAACTCGGCGCCTGGTTGTTCACCAACCGCTTCGTCAACTCAATTGCCAACGACGGGCCCCGCGCGATCTTCTCCGCCAGCGCGATTGACTCATCCACCAGCGTCTCCGGGTCCAACACCCGATTGACCAGGCCGTAGCGCTCGGCGTCCGACGCGCCCAGCGGGTCGCCCGTGTACATCAGCTCGAGGGCGCGGCCCTTGCCGAGCATCTGCGGGAGGTAGTAGGTGCTGCCCGTGTCGGGCACGATGGCGCGGTGCACGAAGGCCGAGATGAAGCGCGCGTTGGACGACGCCAGGCGGATGTCGCAGGCCAGCGCCAACGACATGCCCGCGCCCGCCGCCGCCCCGTTGACCGCCGCCACGATCGGCTTCGGATAGTCGTTGAGCGCCGAGAACAGCACGCCGTAATGCCCGATCGGCGCCTCCGCATGCCGCCGATACCCCGACGCCGCGTCCAACTCCTCCGACAACCGCCGAGCCTCCGCCCCGCCCGACACATC
>VXQT01000012.1 GCA_009838915.1 Chloroflexota bacterium | reverse complement strand
GCTGGGCGTCAACTACCGCACGGCGGCCAAGTGTCTCGAAGAGCGGCACGTCAGCAGGCGGATGCGCCAGGCGCTGGAGAGGCACCTCCGCGAACAGACTGAGCGGGAGGAGCAGGCGAGTTCTCCTGTGCCTGACGGGGCGGCACCGGATGAACCGGAGGGTGGGGAGGATGCCCGGCTACAGGAAACCGAGGAGGACTGGCGGCGGGCAGTGGACGAGTTGCGGGTCGAACTGGCGTCGCTCCGAGAGCGAGTGGAGGTGGCTGAGGGCCGCGTCTCACGGTTGCCTGATGACGGAGGTGGTGGGGTCGATGTGGACGATGTGGATGCCAGGCACGCGGTGGAGCAACAGCGGTCTGTGACAGCGCCACGCCGCGTCTTCCCGGAGCTGATCACGGAGGAGGCGGAACCGGGCGAGGAGCAGATCTACGGGGCGGCGGCCGAGGAGGTCCTCGAGTGGCGCGAGGCCTGGGCGGACCGCAAGCAGGCGCGTTACACCCTGGACTGGCTGCGGGCGGAGCGGCGGCGGTTGGAGTTGGAGCTTCGGCTGATTGGGGTGTTCGGGCTGACCACTCCCCCGGCTGACGCACCCTGGGGGGAGCGGCGACGCGATGAGGAAGTCGACTGGCGGCGACGGGCGCTCAGGCGGCTGCGCTGGCAGCTGCCGCTGACCTGGTGTCTGCACTGGCTGCTTCGGGCGTTGACGCTGGGACGCTGGGGACGAACGAGCGAGCGCTGACGGATAGGTGAGTTTGGGGAGGGAGCGGGGCTCAAGGCCCTCACGGGACCGGTGCGCTTCCGCGCCGGGGCTCGAGGCCCGCGTCGATCGCCGGCTCCCTCCCGAAGTCCGAGCATACCGCGGCGACCGCCGAATCGCTGCGTGGCAACCACGATATACACACGTCTCGATCTTGGTCTGGAAGACAGGAGGGCGTTCGTGAAGATGGCTGGTCGAAGAGGCGACGCTGGTGGCATGGCTGCGGGGCTTCAGGGTTCCGAGGACGGCCGCAACAGGCCAGCCTCGGCCTCGACCAACCGCCGCACGATCTCGTCCGGGGAACTGTCGCCTGTCTTGAGCGACTTCCACAGCAGGTAGAGATCCGTCGTGAGCATGCAGACTGCACCGACCATCTTGGCGTTCTCGTCAATCTGCTTGTCGGGACTGGGGCGGTCTGATGGCTCCATCTCGCGCCACGGGTTGACCAGCCAAAGCGTTAAGCCGGGCTTTCGCCCAGTCTCCAAGATGTAGCGCTCCCTGTGCATTCCAACCTGTCGGGCATCGTTAGCTCTAATGCCCTTGGTGTAGCCTTTGACCTCGACAATGGCCTCCCACTCTGGTTGGGCGGCGAGCGTCAGGCGCAGGTCTTCGTGCTTCGCTTCGTGCGTCTGCTTCGCCTCGTCCATCCGCTCGACGGCGAAGCCCATCTCCTCCAGCATCTCGCCGACCGCGTCGACCAGCTGATCGCCGTCCTCCCGAATCGTGCGGCGGACGGTCGCCTCGGCCTGGCTTCCCACTCGTGCGAGGTCCTCTACGAGACGCTGCCTCTCACGCTCCAGGCGCTCGCGCTCGCGCTCGATCTCGGAGATGGCGCCGGCGATGGCGTCTTCCTCGGGCGTGTACCAATAGTACGAATCACTGAGCAGAGAGGGAGGCTCAGGCACTCGCTTCGGGTCGAACTCGCTGATGTCGGTCAAGAACGCCCTGAACCAGGGTGAGAGGGACGCTCCGCTGGGCAAATGCAGCGCCACGACGTCGACTGTTGGACCCCCCTCGCCGCCCCAGACGCGGTCCGCCCATTGCAGCCGCAACGCCACCGGGTGCTTCCGCGAGGTCTCAACGTTAGGCTGTTGAAGCAACTCGCCGGCGTCGGTCACGGTGACGGTCGGCGGCGGTTCTGGGGCCTCGCCCAGCTGTTTGGCGACCTGCTCGGCCGGTCCGCGGTACATCCCCCGGCCTGCAAACGCGACCGCCACCTCCCGTTCCCGATTCTGCGTGTCAACCCTCACGTATTCTTGCCACTGAGGGCCGGGCCGATCGCCACTCCACTGCATGACCCCAATTGACATCGGTCCGATCGTCAAGAGATGAACGCCAGGGTCAATCTCATCCCACTCCAGGCCGCTGGCGACCACGATGTCCGTTTCGGACCAGCTAAAGCGCTGGTGATTCAGATAGTCATCTACGGATTGGGCCGGCCTGAGGTCACCGCAGAACGGGCGGATCTCGGCCAGCTCGGACTCATCCAGTCCGATCGCCGCGACTCTCGGGCGGTTCCTGGGGGCGCTCGACTGGCTCAAGGACATCGGCAGAGTGCTACTTTCCGCAGGCTGGGTTCGGCAATCGATGAGCAAATCGGTGTCAGCTCACCAACGAGTCTGTGGGAGGCTGAGTCAGCAGCAGCCTGCGAATGGAGGTTACTCGCTCTGACGTAGGTGACCGCTTGCGTCAACGGGCTTCTCAGTCTGGAAATCGTCGACGGAGGAAGTCACTCTGGGGACAAGCCGGACCGAGCCGCGGGTCTGTTAGCTCGACGTCCGTCGAGGTGCGTCCTGACTGGCGACGGTGCGATGACGCGTTGGTGATCCCAGCGCGGAGCCTTATGCCCCGATCGTTGGACGACGAGATTGCCCCTGCCCTCATGTCGGCAGCGGGCGTCGAAACATGTTCCGAGTCGCCGTTCCTTCACCACAGGCCGAACGCACTGGGTGGGTAGACTCGCCGAGGGAGGGCATCCTGAGCGAAATGATCACGCTGGTCAGTTGGAACATCGCTAAGCGGCATCAGCCCTGGCGCGACCTTGTTTCCATGGGAGACGTTGATGTCGCGCTGCTTCAGGAGGCTGGTCGCGTTCCGCCGGACCTTGGCGACCGGGTCTGGCTCGGCCCTGAGTCGCACTACGACTCGCACCGCTGGAACTCGCGCTGGTTCGAGGGTCGCTACCCGCGTCTGCTCGACCGCTGGCCGATGGTCGCGCTGCTCTCGGACCGGGTCCGGGTGGAGTGGTTCCAGCAGGTCAGTCCGATCAGCGAGGTTCGCGCAAACGAGATCGCGGTCAGCGGGATCGGCACGATTGCGGCCGCGCGAGTGGTTCCCCTGGACTCGGATACTCAGCCGTTCATCGCCGTCTCGATGTACGCGCGCTGGATGCGCCCGCACCCGTCCACGCGCAGTAAGTGGCGGGTCGGGGCGCCCGACGGGTCTGCCCACCGAATCATCTCCGACCTCTCCGCCTTCATCGGCGACACCGATCCATCCAGCCACCGGATCATCGCCGCCGGCGACCTGAACATGGCCTACAAGCTGCCGCCCGACCGGCCCGAGTCGTTCGCCGAACGCGAGCGCACGGTCTTTGCCCGGATGGAGGCGCTGGGCATGGAACTCATGGGGCCGCGGTATCCCAATGGTCGGCCGGCAGCCCCGCCTCCCGAGCCGCCCCACGATCCTCGCAACGTGCCCACCTATCACTCCAGCCAACGCGACCCGGCGACCGCGGAGCATCAGCTCGACTACGTTTTCGCCTCGCGAGGATTCCACGAATCGGTCAGCGTGCGCGCCCTGAACTCCGTCGAGGACTGGGGTTCCAGCGACCACTGCCGGATCGTGATCGAGGTGGACTGACCCGTCGCCTCTCCGCTCAGCTGCGTCTGCCGCCACGCCCTCCTCTATCGGACTCACGGTCCGGGCAGTATCACCTGCTGGGGGACGTGGCAGCTCTCGCACCAGAACAGGCAGCGCAACCGCAGCGGATCGCCGAACGCGCTGACTCGCTCCAGCACGAGTTCGTGTTCGCCGTGGCCCCAACGCTCCAGTGCGCGCCGGGCTTCACGGGCCAGCGCGTTCGCCGTTCGCCCGCCATTGACGAGTTCCGGTCGGGCCTGCGCAAGTGCGGCCGCGATCGGATCCGTCGTATCCACCCGCCCCATCCCCGCGATGAGCGAAGCGTCGGCTCCCGCATGCTCGCCCGGATTACCCGCTCGCCTGAGGTCGGCCGAGGAGCGTGGCCGAAGTGACGACGGCAGGCGTGGCGCCGGGTGCTGCCGGAGCGGCAGGCGCCTCGCTGCCCTCGGCCTCTCGCAGCCTCCAGCGGTTGCGGCCCGCATTCTCGATCTCGCCCGCCTCTTTCATCCGTTGCAGGTTGGACTGCAGGTTGGCGATCGGCTTGGCGCCCTGAGGCGCGGCGCCGCTCCTCGCGAGGTGGGCTAGGATCGCGGTCGCGTGGGCGGGTTCGGATTGCTGGGCGAGGAACTCGCGCACCGTTCGGCTGATCAACCCGCGCGGCAGGCGGCGGGGCTTGGACGTGTCCGCCGGTCGCTGGGCAGCCCGCCGGGTCGGAGTCGCCGTTGCAGTAGCGCCGGTGTCCTTCTCTAGATCCAGCAGCTCCTCGACCAGGCGGCGCTTGGCCTCGAGTTGCTCTATCTCGGCCTGGATCGCGGTCAGTTCTGTGTGCAGTTGTTGGGTGAACTGATCGGCCATGGGCAATGCTCCCTTCGGTTGAGGCACGAGAGCCTGACGCGTTTGCGGCCCCAGGAGATTGCGGGCTAGCTCTTGCAGCATGGGTGCCTCAGCGCAGGTTACGCCAGCGCGGACAGGCAGCCGGACATATCAGCGACTGTCGCGCTTAGCAACTTTGGGTCAGTGGTTGCCGGAGCCATAGAGGCATGAAAACCGCCGCTGGGGGGTGAGCTGCCGGGACTGAGGTGTGATCTGACGGCTAGAGTGTGCAGCTATGGCTCCAGATTCGCAACGAAGCAGTTACGCCGTTGTCAGCGCTTCGGCCTCGGGCGTCTGGGGCCGGCTCTCGAACCTCTGGCGCTACCGCTCGATCCGTGTGGGCGAGGTCTTCGTCGACTTGGTGCGCTCAGCGACGGGCGGAAGTGAGCGGGTTCCAATCGCCGCGGTCAACGCCGTCGGCTGGCATCGTGGTGGTCTCGGCGCCCGCATCTGGCTCCAGACCAGCGGCGGACGCCGGTTCGTGGTCGGGGGACTGTCGCCCGACGAGGCCGCCCTGGTCGCGGCGACGGTCGAGCAGCGGGCTCACGCGCTGGCGCGGGCTCTGGACACACAGGGCCAGACGATAGCCGCGCAGCTCGATGAATGGTTCGCGGGCGCCGCCTACGTGCGCGCCTCTGAGGCGCAAGCGGTGCGCGAGCAACTGGATGATCTGGCTGGCCAGGTGTTTCCAGCCTCTGGCCAACTGACCTTGCGGCAGTTGTCGCGGGAGAGCCTGAAGGCGTTGTCCCTTCTCCAGGACGTGAGCGCGGAGGACGGATTCGAGCGGGCCCGGCGGAGGGCGAACGACAGATATGTTGCGCGCGAGTCCAAGCGCGCTGTCGAGGCGATAAGTGGCGTGAGCGGATTCCGGCCGATCGCAGAGCAGGCCGAGGCGGTGGCGACGGACGAGGATGTGACGCTCGTGCTGGCCGGAGCGGGCACGGGCAAGACGGCGGTGATCACGGGCAAGGTCGCGCACCTGATCGCGGATCGCGCGGTCGCGCCGGAGCGCATTCTGGTGCTGGCCTACAACCGCAAGGCCGCCACAGAGCTGCGCGAGCGTCTTGAGGCCAGTCAGGCCGGCGTCGATGTCGCCACTTTCCACGCCTTCGCCCGGTACATCGTCGCCCAGAGCGATCTGGCCCCCTCCATCTCACCCCTGGCCGAGGATGAACTCCAGTTGCGCCGGCTGGTAGACGACACCCTTGAGTTGCTCTTGCGCGACGCCGAGCGCGGCGAGGCGCTGCACCAGTTCATCCTCTACAACCTGGGCGAGTACCGCGCCGCGCACGACTTCGAGCGGTCCGGGGACTACTTCGAGTATCTGCGCCGGGTTGAGCTGCGCGCGCTTCAGGGCGAGCAGGTCAAGAGCTTCGAGGAGCTCAAGATCGCCAACTTCCTGGCGCTGCACGGCGTTCCCTACTACTACGAGGCCGCCTATCCAGTGCCGACGGCGACGACCGCGCAGCGGCAGTACAAGCCCGACTTCTATCTGCCCGAGCACGATCTCTACATCGAACACTTCGGCGTCGACCGGCAGGGCGAACCGCCGCCGCGCTGGCGAGAGGTTGAACGCGAGGAGTACCGGCGCGGAGTCGAATGGAAGCGAGCGATTCACGCCCAGCACGGCACGCGGCTACTGGAGACATACAGCTGGCAGCACCGGGCCGGCGTCTGGGAGCGCGCCTTGCGGGAGCGGCTCGAGGCATCGGGGGTCGTGCTCGAGCCACGTCCGGTCGAGGAACTGGTCGAACGGCTCAGGCGCCTGATGCGCCGTTCGCAGCTGAGCCGCCTGGTCGCCTCCTTCCTCCAACACGTGACGTCCGGCGACTTCTCGGAGGAGGAACTCAGACGGCGCGCCTCAGAAGTCACGGATCCGGAGCGGGCGCAGACGTTTCTCGACCTGTTCCGCGAGGTCCACGCCGCCTATCGGACGGCGCTGGCCGACGAGTACGGCTTCGACGACCTGATCAACCTAGCAGCGCGGGCGATCCGCGCGGGCCGGTGGGACTCGCCCTACGACTTCGTGCTGGTGGACGAGTTCCAGGACATCTCGCGCGGGCGGATGAAGCTGCTGGCCGCACTGAGGCGGGCGGGGACGGCCTACTTCCTGGTCGGGGACGACTGGCAGTCGATCTACCGGTTCGCCGGCAGCGATGTCGGTCTCGTGCGTGACTGTGAGCGCTGGCTGGGACCGGTCGAGGAACGGACGCTGAGCCGGACCTTCCGCTTCGCAGATGGCATCCTGGCTCCGTCGAGCGGCTTCGTCCAGCGCAATCCCGCCCAGACGACCCGCCCGCTGCAGCCGGCCGCGCGAACCCCGGACCACGGCATCGCGCTGATCTGGACGAGCGAGGCGAGCTTCGGTGTTGCCCAGGCCGCGGCTGACCTCGATCGCCTGGATGTGAGCCGCGAGGCAACGGTCTTGGTCCTCAGCCGCTACCGGCAGAGTCTGCCCAGCGTTCAGGTCAGGGACCGCACGCTGCAGCAGAGCACGGTCCACTCGGCCAAGGGCCGCGAGGCGGACTACGTGGTCGTGCTCGATCTCAAGGACGAACGCCGCGGCTTTCCCTCGCAGTTCGAGGACGACCCGCTGCTCGACCTGGTTGCGCCGCCGATGGAGGCGCACGAGTTCGCCGAGGAGCGCCGCCTCTTCTACGTCGCCTTGACCCGGGCCCGCCACGGGGTCTACCTGATCGCCGACCCGCTGCGCCCCTCGCCCTTCGTCACCGAACTGCTCGAACACTCGGGGACTGACTTGCGGCTCGTCGGCGACGTCGCCGTGAGCCCTAGGGAGATGGTGCGCTGCCCGCGCTGCGAGGGCGGCCGGCTGATCCAGGCGCGGCGCGGCCAGTCGCTGCGCTGCAGCCTGGCACCGCATTGCGACTACTTCGCTTCGCGCTGTGCCTGCGGCGCGGGACACATCTTGGTTGGAGATGACTTCGGAGTTCGCTGCACCAACGCCGGCTGTCACGCTGCGCCCGAGCACTGCCCCAGGTGCTACTCAGGGGTGCTCGTCGAGCGTCACGGTCCCTACGGTCCCTTCTGGGGATGCTCCCGATTCGGGGCCGACCCGTCCTGCGACTTCACTCGCGACCGACGAGCTGACCCCCGTGCGGCGCGACGCACGCGGGGTCAGGTGATCCCATAGACGACCGCTTTCAGGCGTAGCCCGCCCGTGGCGGCCTTCAGCCGACCGAAATCGGTGAGCACAGGTAAGTCGGGTCGACAGCTTCGCCGCCGAGCCAGCGTTCATCTGGTGCGAGGGGCAACGAGCTCGCTGGTGCGTATGACTCGATGAAACCTTCACGTGAACTCGGCGTCTCTTTCTTCCAGGTGTCTCCGCCGGCTGGCGGATCCCCATTGGCAGATCGGGAATCCGATGGATCCTATTCTTGAGGCAATTGAGGATCGCTGGCGAGTTCGGACTGTCGAACTTGAGGCGGAAGCGAGTTTGGCGACTAGCCCCAGCAGGACCGCAGCGAAGTTGCTCCTCTACCACGGATCGTAGGCATGTCCACCGCGTCATGTATCACTTCAAGCTTGCGTCCGAAACCCGATACCAGACGTCGCCTCAATGCCCTCGCCCTGCCCCGGTGGATGAAGTCTTCTGAATGCTCCTTCTCTCAAACTCGCGCCGTCGAGTGCTACGATCGGGCCCCCGATGTCGGCAGGAGCCGGAAGTGCCAGAGCGCCGAGCAAGTCAACTCGACCTGCCGTTCCTTCGCACCTACCTCGAGGAGTTCGCGGCCAACGTCAATCGAGGGCGGGAGAGCGACCAGGGAGTCTACGCGACCTTCTGGGGCCGAAAAGACCACTCGCTTCATCTGTCCCAGCAGGAGACGCTCGAGTACCAGCGGCTCCTCAAGCACTCGATGGAGAGCGTCGCCCCCAACAAAGACATGTCGGAAAAGGCCCTGGATTCGGCACTCAAGGATGCGATCTTCACGGTCGTCGGGGACAGCGCGCCCGACGCAGAACAACTCAAGGGCCGGATTGACGAGGCGATGGTGGAGTTTCGTGACCGTTTGCAGGCTGAACCGGAAGAGTTTGAGTGCTGGGTTCCGATCGCCGGCGCAGATCCCAAGAGCCTCCCTGCGACCTTCGCCTCGACTGATTTCCGCGTGATTGACGATACGGACATCGATCGACTGAAGAACATCGTTCATACCAAGCACACAGCGGACGTACAAGGCAAGCTGGACCACATCAACCGTCATCTTGCCCCGGAGTTTCTGGGGGCGATCGTGGCGATCCACCGAGTGCCCGCCCGCGACCAGGACGCAGGCTCGATGCTCGCCGAACGAGCGGTGCTCGAGACCATCGAATGCCTGAACTTCTTCGCCGAAATGATGCCCTATAACAGAGGCACGTTGTCCGTGGCCAGAAATGGCCCACCTTCAGGCACGGTTACCAGCCTCACGTTGGCTAGCGAGGGATCATTCTTAACCGAACCGAAGACCAAGCCGCCCTGGACCTACTCGTTCGCCAGACACGCTGACTTGACCCCGCCCGCAGCGAAGGCACTTGAGCGAGTTGAGGCCCTCCTATCCGTGAAACGCCGCACCAAAGTTGAAGATCTGCTGCTCAGAGCAGTCCGGTGGGGCGGCCGCTCTGCTGCCGCTGAAACCCCGGAGTACACCCTTCTTTACTCCCTCATTGCCTTGGAGTCGCTCCTCCTTCCCCGCGGATCAGGGGAACTCTCTTTTCGCCTCTCACGTCTCGTGGCACGGGTACTGGGCAAGGACCAGGACAGCCGATACCAGTTGGCGAAGGACATCGCGCGACTGTACGATCTGAGATCCAAGGTCGTGCATGATGGCCGCTTTGAGGTAACTGAAGATGACAAGGTTCAAGCCTCTGTGTTTGCACATGAAGCAATCACTCGCATAGTCAATGACGAACAAGTAGCGCAAACTACGAAGCTCGACGACCTGCAAGTCATATTCGACTATCGAGTCGCAGAGTGACCGCGAGCGCGCACCGCGCATGGCTTGGATCGATTGCACGACCGGCCGCACCGGTTCGGCTCAAGTAGAAGACCTCATAGGCATCCGAGGATCGGCCTCAGGTCGCCTTCGACCGGGCAGCGGGCGTTTGCGTTACGGCCAGCCTCAGTATCGACATGATTCCGGTGACTGGAGAGAGGATTGGACTACCAAATGATAGCCACAATCTCAGCTTCAAGGAATCGCTCGCGGTTCGGCGTGGATAAGACTTCAGCATGGGCTCTCGCTGGGACCAGTTCGCCAAGGGCAGTTGCTGGATGCTGGAGCGCCGCCTCAGCAATCGCGGCCTAGCGAGCCTCGGGCGCGACCACGCCGCAACAGGACACGTAGCAGGGCTTGGCGCCGCCGCCGACCCGCCGAACTTCGCCGGCGGTGCGGTCCTGTGGAACGGCGAAGGGGACGGCTCAACGCAGGGCTTCGCCAATAGGATGTCGGAGCTCCGCTCGAACGATCTGCCGACGCCTCGGGCTCGCTCGACTTGACCGGCATCCACGCCTCGATCGCGGAAGCGCGGCTGCGGGCCTCGCAGGGCTTGCTCGTCACCTCGCAGGTCTTCGGCCTCGGAGAGCAACCCGCGCTTGTCCAGCGCGCGCCATGCGGCGCCCACTTCTTGGCCGCCGAGGATGAACAACCACATGTCGCGCATCCGTAGACCGCCCCTGCGGATCAAGCTCTGGCACATCTGCCACCGCGCCTCGACCAGCGTCAACACGATCGAACCGCTCGGCGACGCCTTACGCCCCCGCCCCCCGCACACCCTGGCCGAAGCGATCGAGGTGTGCATCCCCGCCCCCTCCCGAGACGCCGACCAAACCAGGATCGCCGTCCGAGGGCGCCTCGACCAGCATTGGCAAGTCCTCGACACCACGCTGGAGGACGGCCGGCTCTGCGCCGAGACGACGCGGGGCGCCTGGCTGACGATCGTCGAGGCGCCAGAGGACTAGCCCGCTTAGCCCCGCCGCCTACAGGACCGATGCACCCAATCGGTCCGTTCAACTCAGACCGAGACTCGGCACTTGATCCGCATTGTTGGCCTCGCCTCGTGAGTTTCGAGTCGGGCGCTCTCTGGACGTAACAGCGATTGCTCAGAGAGTGCCTGATCTCGCTACGAGCAGAAGAACACCACGTCCTCTATCCAACCGACCACGCAAACTCGGATCCGATCTGCCTTCGGTTGAGTTGACTGGAACTCGCCTTACTCTGGACGGGTGACAATCGATAAAGCGAAATCTAAGCAATCCGAGTTGAACGATCAGCCGCGCAGAGTCGTGCCGATGGCGTTTTGGACGGGAACTCTTATCTCACTCGTCATAGCGGTTTGCTTGGTTGGGGGCGGGTTGACATTAGCAATGGTGCTCGGCGATCTGGATGTGCTGCCAAAGAGCCTCACTACCGCCACGAGCATTGTCGAGACGGTGCTGCAGGCTCAGGCGGCGATGATGGCGATATCACTTGCGGTGGTCGCGTTCGTCGTCGGGAGCGTGCAGCGACGCGAGGAGTTAGACGACCCGCTCTACGAATGGTTCCTGACGAAGGCGTTTGTCCGACCCGTCTTCACCCTCACTGCGGCCTTGACACTTGGAACCGGCGTCGCGTACTTCCTTGCTCGGACGTGCGGTCAGTGCGCGACACCAAATTTGATTCTCTTCGCCGGCGGCTCGATGGCCGCAGGCGTGTTCGTGATTATCGGATTCGCCCTGTGGGGGCTGCATGTTCTTCGTCCCAACCGGTACCGGTCCTACAAGAGAGACGTAACGGTCGACGCCGTAGAGTCTGCAGCTCGGGCCTATGCTCGTTTAGGTCGCGCGTTCGTTGACGGTGAAACTCTTGACGGAACTGCAGAGGTGGAGCTGTCGCACCGGGCAGGCCGCGCAGTTGGTCGAGTCATCGACGACGCGGAAATGGCAATCCGAAGTGCGCGTTTCACCGACTTCGCGGACAGCCTGGAGACGATTGAAGAGGCGTTGAAGGCTGGCATCGCGGACGGTCGGATCGACTTGAGCGAGGTGGAACAGTCGAGTGCTTCAGCGTTTCCGATGCCGTGGCCGATTGGCAATGAGCTTGTGTTCGGCTTAGAGCGATTGGACCGGCTGTGTCTTCGCGAGCGCCTCGCGGACCATTCTCAACGCCTCCACTATCTGCGACAGACCTGGGTCCGTTACGCGGCTGCCTGGGGCAACGATGATGCCTTGCACGCAGCATTAGCGAGTCTCACTCGGGAGTACACGCTGGCAGATTCAGAGGCGACTCGGGAAGGCGCCGTGCAGGTTGCCCGAAGGGCTACGTCTCTCATGCTCTACTCAGCGAGGCAGGTGCGCTACCACACTAGCCATCCTCTGAATCCGCATACGGTACGGACAATCTCAATCACTCTGCTGGACGCGATGCATCGCTATGGCGGACTCCTGCTCAGCAAAAGCGCCAGTTCAGAGGCCTCCAGGTGGGTAGCCGATCTGATCCGTTACGCCGTTCCGCACCAGCAACTAGGTGACCTCGAGTTTCGCGAGTTCTCGAATCGAGTCGGCGGCCAGCCTTCGGTCCAGGAAGTGGCGCTGCTGTGCATCCTGGCGCTGATCGGTCGCGCGATTGAGCAGGGCTCAGCTGGGGTTCTCGATAGCATCCGGAGTCAGTCGGCTGGTGGCCAAGGCCTCGCATCGGTCACCGAAAAACTAGCTGGAACTGTGTCGTTGACTGATCATCCCTCGGGCTTCTCGCAAACCTGGGGCACTTGGTCCGACGAACGGAGAGACGGGGGCGGGGGAGCATCAGCTAATCTCTTTGGCGGCGGAGGATACGTGCTTGTCGGATATCTGTGGCTTGCCATGCAGCCTGGAGTTGGCGACAAGATCAGAGAGCTTCCGATAGGTGACCCTGTCGTGTCAGAGCGGTTGAAGATCCTGCGGAATGAGCTAGAAGGCTCACTGTTGCCGGTCGACGACACCGATGGTGAAGGCACGGACGAAGTGCGCCAACAGACTGTTGAGTGGCTGGAACTGGGTGGCGCCGACTAAAGGGTGCTCACTCCCTCTCCTCCAAGAGTCATCGCGGTCGTTCCAAGTACGCGCTGCGTCTCTCGAGACGATGATGAACGGAAATGGCAAAAAGTGCGGTCTACGTTCACGGCCGTTAGCGATGGACGCCGAGTGTTTGCTCGCTCGTGAGCAGGCAACCGTTGGTACTCTGGTCGGGGTCAATGCGAGCCAGGCATTCTCGAGGCGTGCGCTGGGCCTCGCATGCCACACTCGTGAGACGGGTGATTTGATCCCTCTTGACCTAGGCCAGTTGATTGTCGACGAGCAGCGATTCGGTCAGCAGCTAAGCGAGCAGCTGTCGATAGCCAGGATGTCTTGACCACTCATCGCCAAAGTTATTTGACCAGGTGAGCGGCCGGTAGATGGTTGGATATCAATGTGCGGTTGGGGCGTCAACCACCTCCTTCTGTTCGAGCAGGGCTCGGTGCGGCGAGAGTCGCTGTCGGTAGCTCTCGCCGTCGATGACGAGCTGGAGGCTGGCGTTGGCGAGCCGGTCGAGGGTGCTGTTGCCGAGGATCGGGACGTCGACTAGGCAGAGCCACTCCTCGACGGGGGGGGGTGACGTGATAGCGAAGCTCGCGCTGCGGTTGCGAGCGATGACCAGTTCGTTGAGGCCGATCGACTGCTGATGGTCGAGCCGGTGCAGACCGAGGTCGTCAAGGATCAACAGGTCGGGTGCGAGGAAGCCGCGGAATGTCTTGTCGACGGACCGGTCGACGCGGGACTGGGCCCTCTCGCCGAAGCAGCGGTCGGCCGGGGCGAGGAACATCTTGCCCACCCCGTCCGGACCGACGAGCAGCACGCACTCGCGGCGGTCGACCAACTGCACCGAGCAGGCGGCGTTGAGCAGCCGCCGGTCGGGCGTGGCCTGGGCGGCCCAGTCGAAGTCTTCCAGGCTTCAGGCCTGGTCGACCTCCCTCTCCCTGGCGCATACGCAGTTCCAGCGGCCGGTGGTCGCGGCGACCGACCTCGTCGGCGAGGACGATCTGCAGGAAGCCGAGACAATCGAGCTGATCGCGGCGCGCGCGACCCGCTCAGTGCAAGTGGGAGTTGATGAGCGGCCAGATGATCTCACCAAACACAAGCGCTGTCGCGCTGACCAGTGAGAAAAACGCTACGACTAGCTCCCAGTTTTGAGGTACACCGTTTCGGAGCCTGCGAACATGATCGTGCGCCGAACGTGCATCTGCGAAGACAAGGGGGTTGACATCCAGCTTGCCTAGGTCCATCGGCTCAATTTGTGTCCAGGCCCCACAGATGCACTGCCAGTCAATCCGTCCGGAACGGCTTATCCTGGAGACGTAGAATCCAGGCGCACGGACTTGAGTATCTGCACCAACCTCTGATTGCCGTGCAGGAACCTGGGAGAGCGAGTACGTGTAAGGGGACTTGCGAAACACTCGCTCTATCCAATCCCGGAACCCCTCCTTCACACCTCTGCAGCCACAGTTCTCGTTGACAAAGTCTCCGTCTGGTCGTGTCCTCTGCGCGTCCAGAAGATCCTGAGTGTTCGTGAAGGTTCCACGGTAAACAGGTGACAGATGTACCGTCATGTGCGTGGTGTCAGCCTTGTAGTCCTTCGGACTCGCTCTTGCAATGAGATACTGGTTGCAGGAGGTGCCGTAGATTTCATTTCGTTCATCGAAGTGAGTGATCCAGAGATACACTGGCTTGCTGGTGGTCAAGTGTTCTTGGCAGAACTCTACTGGCACATCCATTCTGATATCGACACTTGGCTTCCTTATGGGAGTGCGCCTCACGCCTCCGCCACTCCTCCGAGGACTCAGGGGAAGTCGAGCAAGCGGTTCGTGGGCCCCGATCGCCCCGTGCAGGACGTCCGGAATCTCGACCGCGTCAGCTTCAAGGTGGGTGTGTCCAATCTTCCAAACAGTCCGCACGACAGATTCCTCCCTGCCATATGACAGCATTCTTCATCTTCTACGCGAAGGCTGCTGAGGGCAAGGCGGCCGGACTTGATGCGGTTGGAGCGCAACCGACATCGTCTTTTGGTCGTTGACCAGCAAAGTGGCCTGGATGGGCGCAATGAGCGCCCGCTGGCAAGAGCGGATTGGCACATCTGGGCGCCACGGGGGGGGTATCTGTACACGGATGCTGACCCTCGCATTGACGAGATCATCGATGATGGTGTCGAGCACTTCACTGAGCGGCAGGACTCGGCGTCGGCGGGCGAGAGACAGCGGCTTGTGTTCGGACCTGCAGGTCGCTGATGATGAGTGCGGGGACCACGACCCACCAGAACGGACAGCAGCAGGCGCGAAATCTCGAGGATTGTAAGGATCCTCCGGGGCATCTTCTGATCCAAGAGGGCGTCAACCACCAACGGATGTGTCGTTGCCCTGACAAGCGGCAAGTCGCTCTGGCAGGCGTGTCGGCGATTGGCTCACTAGGTTCCAGGACTGCCGGCCAGAGTCAGGTGGAGCGAAACGTACCCGGTTGCCCCGGAACCAGGCGACGATGCGGAAAGAGACGAAGGAGCAAGGATGCCGAAGCGCAAGAAGGGCTCGCGAGACCTGACATTCATTCGGGAGTACCTGGAGGAGTTCCTGTCTGGAATCGTCCGCGGAAGCGATGCCATGTCTGCGGACTTGCCGGTGCTCTGGATACGTCGAGAGAGATACTTGCGCCTCTCCCACGATGAAGCGATCCGGTTCCGGCGACTTCTGAGAGATGCCCAGCGAAAACTCACGCCACTCGATGACCTCTCGGAGAAGGCGCTGGACTCCGCCCTCAAGGACGCGATCTTCGCGGTCGTCGACACGACCGCTCCAGAAGAAGCTGAACACGAAGGCCGACTCGACGCCGCGATCGCCGACCTGCGTTCGTTTCTCGAGGCTGAGCCGCAGAGCTATGAGTGTTGGATTGAAATCACCGGCCCAGAGATTCACAGCCTGCCTGCCGGATTCGGGCGGACGACGTTCTGCGTTGTCGGCCCGCTTCACATCGACTTGCTGAGGGACATCGTTCGGACGAAGCACCAGGTCCAGGTCTCCGAGAAACTCGAGAACCTCGACGAACGCGAGTCCGCCCAACTGCTCGGCCGCGTGATCGCGATCCAATGCGTGGAGGCCAGGGACGCAGGCGCGGCACGCTCGCTCGCGGAACGTGACGTTCAGCAGACGCTGGACTGCCTGAACTTCGTCGGGGAGTTGATTCCATACAACCGCGGCCACCTGCGTATGGCTCCCGGCAGGACCGCCGGAGGCTCTGGGGCGCAAGTCTCGATCGCCAAGGACGGCTCCTACACAACTGATTCGGCGGCCCGCCATCCCTGGACATACTCGTTCGACAAGCTGCGAGAGGTCGCTGGACCCGGCGCCGACGTGATCCGGCGCATCGATGAGCTCCTGGCTCAGCACGCACCGAACGAAGTGGAGAACTCGCTGATCAGAGCGGTGCGATGGGCCGGCAGAGCGGCAGAGTCGGAGAGCTTCGAGGACAAGTTCCTGTTCTCTGTCGTCGCGCTCGAGTCCCTGCTGCTGTCCGGGAGCGATCGCGAGCTCAGCTTTCGTCTCTCGCTGCTGGTGGCCCGCACATTAGGCCGGGACGCTGTTTCCCGCCAGAAGATCTCAAGGGATGTCAGGAGACTTTACGGGCTGCGTTCGAAGCTGGTTCACGACGGGAGATTCGAGGTAACCGAGGACGATCAAGACCTGGCGATGACGATCGCGATTGAGACCATCGCACAGCTGCTCACAGACGAGAACGTGCAGACCTTCACCACCGGGCAGCAACTACAGGAGCACTTCAATCGGCTGATACTGGAGTAGGGCAGTACGAGTCGGCCGACGAGGGCCAGAGGCAAGTCCGTGCGGCGTTCAGCCCTCTGAGTTAGGCCGACCTCGGTATCGGACCCATGGCACAGCCTAGGGATGCCTTGCACATCTACCCGGTTGCTCGCTGCTGAGAGCGGTGGTGAAGGGCATTTGCCACCAGGGCACGTTCTCCAAGTGAATCCAGCTGGTTGGCGGCAAGCAGCCGACCCGAGCCAGTCCGACCACTTGGCGCCGATTGGAAGGGACCGTGGGCACGGGGTAAGATGGCCTGACGGAATCCTCGCTCAGAGGACTGGAGTGTTGACATGCCCGCTCGGAGGGGATCACGCCGAGGCAAGCGTCCAATCGAGTCCTATGACCACCGGGACAAGGACAGGTTGAACAATCCGCCAGTTGGCCTCGTTACGCCGGAGACCGACAAGGACGGCGGCCGAACGACCTACGCGTACGACCCTCACCTGGATCCGCAGCTCGAGTGGGCGGGCAAGGCGGAGCACACTTCCTTCGAAGTGCCCACAGTCTCGCTCCATGTACACGAGCGCATCGATCCTCGGACCATCGTGGAGGCAACGCGCCGACGCAACGGGAACGGGCCAGAGCTGCAGCCCCGACTGTTTGAGACGCAAGAAGAGAACCCGCCCATCCGCAGTGCTATTGAGTTCTACCAGCACCGACACAACTGGACAAACCGCCTAGTGGCGGGCGACAGCCTCCTGGTCATGAATAGCCTGCTGGAAAAGGAGGGCATGGCGGGTAGAGCGCAGATGATTTACATCGACCCGCCGTACGCGATCAGCTACGGGTCCAACTTCCAGCCGTTCGTCAACCGGCGGACGGTTGGTGACGACAAAGATGAGGACCTTAGCCAGGAACCCGAGACGATCAAAGCCTATCGAGACACGTGGGAACTCGACATACACTCTTACCTGGCTTATCTGCGGGATAGGCTACTCCTGGGCCGTGAAATGCTCACCGACTCTGGCAGCGTCTTCGTGCAGATCAATGAAGAGAAAGTTCACCTTGTTCGCAACGTAATGGACGAGATATTCGACAGGGACAACTTCATCGCACAGATTTCGTTTCGTAAGAAGCTCATGCCGCTCGGAGGTAAAACGCTTGAGAGCATGGGTGACTACCTGGTGTGGTACGCCAAAGACAAAAGCAAAGTGAAGTACAACCAGCTATATGTCGAGACTGAGCCGGACACGCGAGGGCGGTGGACTGGTGTGCTCCAGGAAAACGGTGAGTTCAGGCGCCTGACGCCAGAAGAAAGAAACGACCTCAGCCTGATTCCATCGGACTGCAGGCTATTCGGGACTGTCTCTCAGTGGGCTCCGTCCTTTAGCCGAGCCAACGTCTACCCATTTGAGTTTGAGGGTCGTGAGTATCGTCCATCGCCTGGCCAATGCTGGATAACCTCTGAGGAGAAAATGCATGTGTTGGCATCGTCGAAGCGGCTGTATGTCGAAGGAGACTCCCCAAGATTCGTGAGCTATCACGACGACTTCCCCTATCGTAAACTCACGCATCCTTGGCATGACACGGCGCCGGCGCAGCGCAAAAGATACGTCGTCGAGACAAACGAGAGTGTTGTTGCTCGGTGTATTCTAATGACAACTGATCCCGGAGACCTTGTATTCGACCCGACATGTGGATCTGGAACTACTGCCTACGTCGCCGAGCATTGGGGTCGGCGCTGGATTGCCTGTGACACCTCCCGCGTCTCGATTTTTCTCGCGAAACACAGGCTGATGACCGGCACGTACGACTACTTCCAGTTGGCGCATCCGAACGAAGGGATCGGCAGCGGATTCAGACACAAGTCGGTGCCGCGAGTGACTCTGAAATCAGTCGCCAATAATCCCGATATTCGGAAAGGCATGACACAGGCTGAAGTAGAATCTGCCATCTCACGTCACGCGGAGATTTTGACCCTCTACGACCAGCCACTCAAGGACACGGACAAGAGACGAGTTAGCGGCCCTTTCAGCGTGGAAGCTGTGCCGGCGCCCGCAGTCAAGCCGGTTGACGAGGCGGCCGAGCCTGAACCAGCGCCCGCTGATGCCTCGGTCGCTCGCGCCGGCGAGACGCTACGACAGACAGACTGGAGGGATGAACTCCTAAAGACTGGTATTCGGGGCAAGGCGGGACAGTTCATCCACTTCGCTCGTCTGGAGCCCCTTCCCGCCTGTCGTTGGTTGCATGCAGACGGAGAGAGCCGTCCCAACGACGATGGCGAAAGCGCCTTTAGGGAAACAGGCGCAGCCTATGAGGCGCAGAGAGTAGTGGTCTCCTTCGGGCCGGATCACGCGCCCCTGGAGCAGCGCCAGGTCAACCAGGCTCTTGAGGAGGCGCAGACGCTGCTACCCACACCGCGGGTCCTTGTCTTCGCTGCATTCCAGTTTGACCCGGAGGCGGCCAAAGACATTGATGAGACCAACTGGCCGGGTGTGACGTTGCTCAAGGCGCAGATGAACGCCGACTTGCTGACGGAAGACCTGAAACGCAAGCGTGCCAGCAACGAGAGCTTCTGGCTCATCGGTCAACCGGACGTGCTAGTCGAGGCGATCTCCGACGGGGACGAGGCAGGCAAGTATCGCGTCAACGTTCACGGTTTCGACTACTACAACACCAAGACGGGGAACGTGGAGTCAGGCGGCGCGGAAAAGATCGCCATGTGGATGCTCGACACGGACTACGACGGACGTAGCCTGTACCCGCGCCAGGTCTTCTTTCCAATGGCTGGCTCGAACGACGGCTGGGCGCGCCTCGCGCGGAACCTCAAGGCTGAAATCGACCAGGAGCTCATTGAGGCATACCGGGGGACTAGGTCGCTGGCCTTCGAACCCGGAGAGCACCGGCGGGTCGCGGTCAAGATCGTGGACGACCGGGGCATCGAGAGCCTCAAGGTGGTCGGGTTGGACGTTGTCCGAGGTGAGACGAGCGTCTCCAACGAGAAGGGGCGGTCGCTTGAGGAGATCATCGACGATCATTTCGGCGATGTGCCGCAATCGGTGTGGGATGACCTCCCCGATGACTTCATTGAGAACATGGACCACTACGTCTACGACGCGGACAAGCGATGACCGCCGTATTCGTAGACACTGCGTACTTCATCGCACGGACAAGGCAGAACGACCAATGGAGGCAAGCCGCCGAAACTGCGCGCGCACAGCTTGGCAATGTTTCGATGGTCACGACGGATGAGGTTCTGGCCGAGTTCCTGACCGCCCTGTCCAAATCAGGCGAGGCGGTGCGCCGCCGGGCCGCGCTGACTGTTCGCGAGGCGCTGACCAGTGGAGCGATCACGGTCGTTCCCCAGTCGCGCCAATCTCTGCTGGACGGTCTTGACCTCTACGAGCGCCGATTGGACAAGGGATACAGCCTCCAGGACTGCGTTTCAATGAGGGTCATGGAAGAGGAAGGCATCACGGATGTCCTGACCAGTGACCACAACTTCGAGCAGGAGGGCTTTACCGTCCTGATGAAGCGGAGCTAGGCCGCGATGGAACAGTCGTCAATCGACCAACTCATCATCAACAGGCCCTACGAGGAACCTCGGGAGCATTGGAGCTACAACCGGGAGAGGCGCACGTTCTCCCGCCGGGCCGGCCGCAGGCCGGCGGGCTACTTGATCGCGTCGGGAGATTCCAGAGCGTTCGATGATCCAGGTGCGTTTGTCGAGATTCCGCTGGTCAACCAGATTCGGCCACGTGTGAAGGCGTGGCGCGAGGCCGGATATCCCGGTGTCACCGCGATCACGAAACGACTTCTCGCCTACTGGACGGACCGTGAGGAATTCGAGCAGCGAAGGTTCTTCTTCTGTCAGCTGGAGGCCACTGAGACGCTGATTTGGCTAACCGAGTCCCTTCCCAGCGATCGTGTCGGCATCGAGATTCCTGACGACGGCGGCGATTTCCGGCGCCTGTGCGCGAAGATGGCCACGGGCACCGGCAAGACCGTGGTGATGGCCATGATCTGCGCTTGGCAGATATTGAACAAGGTAGCGTTCCCGACCGATACACGCTTTGCCAGGAATGTGCTGATCGTTGCTCCTGGCCTCACGGTCCGCAGCCGTCTGGCTGTTCTGGAACCGTCTCACTCGGAGAACTACTACGAGGCCTTCCGCGTCGTTCCGCCAGCGCTGCTCGAACAGCTTCGCCAAGGACGGGTAATCGTCCGTAACTGGCATGCCCTCGATTGGGAGACCGAAGAGCAGATCCGGCGGAAGCGGAGTGTTGACAAGCGCGGCGCCAAGAGTGACGAAGCATACGTCCGCAGCGTGCTTGGCGAGATGGCCAGAGCCCGCAACCTCCTTGTTATCAACGATGAGGCACACCATGCTTGGCGCGTGCCTACCGAGTCAAAGGTCAAGGGAGTGCCGAAGACCGACGTTGACGAGGCCACCAAGTGGGTAGGCGGCCTGGACCGGATTCATCGCGCGCGCGGCATCCTCGACTGCTACGACTTCTCGGCCACTCCCTTCACTCCTTCAGGCAAGAAGAGCTCTGAAGAGGCGCTGTTCGACTGGATCGTGAGCGATTTCGGTCTGAATGACGCAATTGAATCTGGGCTGGTCAAGACCCCACGTGTGGTTGTTCGAGACGATGCACTTCCCGACACCAAGACTTACAGGTCGCGCCTCTACCACATCTACAACGACCCAGAGGTGCGGGACGATCTCAACCGCAGAGCGAAAGAGGACGAGCCGCTCCCCGATCTAGTGATCAACGGCTACCACCTGCTGGGATATGACTGGAGGGAGGCGGCCCGCGAGTGGCGAAGCGCCGGCCTCAACACGCCGCCAGTGATGATCACCGTGGCCAACCGCACAGAGACGGCAGCCCGAGTGAAGCACGCCTTCGACAGCCACATGATCCCGGTTGGCGAGCTTTGCGATTCAGATCGCACGTTGCACATCGACTCTCGCGTACTTCAAAGGGCCGAGCTGGCCGATGAATCGATCACTCGGTTTGAGGTAGAAGATGCCACCCACGGCGCTAATGCACTGGGGACTGGCCGCAACATGACCGCAGGACAGAGAGCCGAGCACCTCAGAAGGCAGGTCGACACTGTCGGACGCCCCGGGCAGCCAGGGGAGCGGATTCAAAACGTCATTTCGGTCGGAATGCTCTCAGAGGGTTGGGACGCCAAGACCGTGACCCACATCATGGGGCTGCGAGCGTTCAGCAGTCAGCTGCTGTGCGAGCAAGTCGTCGGGCGCGGCCTCCGACGCACGTCGTACGACGTAAACGACGAGACTGGCATGTTCGAACCCGAGTACGTGAACATCTTCGGAGTCCCGTTCACATTCCTACCCCACGAGTCGGATGAGCGAGTAACGCCCAAGCCGCCTGCTCCTAAGTCGCTGATCGAGCCGGTGGCGCAAAAGGCGGCCTTCGCCATCTCTTGGCCCAACATCATTCGCATTGAGCATGTCTATCGCCCTCGATTGACACTGAGCCTTGAACGCTTGGAGCCCTTGGAGCTCAATGCCGCTGAGACCTTGCAGATAGCCGAACTCGCGCCGATCGTAGATGGCAAGCCGGATCTCTCCAGAGTCCAGAGCATCGATCTCGAAGCGCTTGCTCGCGAATACCGCACGCAGAGGATCGTGTTCGAGACAGCGAAGCGCGTCTTCGATCAGATGAAGGCCCCGTGGTCGGGAAGCAGGGAGTCGCTCATTGCTCAGCTCGTGAAACTCGTTGAGCAGTTTGTGGTGTCAGACAGGCTGCGCATCACACCTCCGCTCTTCTATCAGGATGGAACCGCCCGCCGGCTCGTGATCACCCTGAACATGACGAAGGTCGTCCAGCATGTCTTCGATGCTGTGCAGGTTGAGAACTCCGAGAAACTGGAGCCTGTCTTCGACCAGGCGCAACCAATCCGCACGACCAGCGACATGCCGACCTGGTACACGAGCAAGCCATGCCACCCTGCTGAGCGCAGCCACATCAACCTATGCGTCTACGACGGGACGTGGGAAGCCACTGAGGCTTTCGAGCTGGACCAGAGTCCCCACGTCGATGCCTGGGTCAAGAACGACCACCTTGGATTCGAGGTGCTCTACGTGTACAGGGGAGTGGTGAGGAAGTACTTCCCGGATTATCTCGTGCGTCTCAAGTCGGGCGACATGTTGGTCCTGGAGGTTAAGGGGCAACCAGGCCAGCAGAGCCGGACCAAACGGCATGCCTTAGAGCAGTGGGCGAAGGCGGTCAATCAACATGGCGGCTTTGGGAGGTGGCTGGTTGATGAGTCCACGGAGCCTGGAGCCGTAAGGCAGATTCTGGGGAAGCACGGAGGGCACGCGGGCGTCGGCACCGTCGGCTGATCCAACGTACGGCTGGATGTTGCCGCGGTAGGACGGCTCGCGCGCTGTCTGCACCTACAGATCAACCTCCAATGAGAAAGTTCGCAGTTCGGTAGCGTTACGCCCACCAATACGTCATGGAGACGCGAACGATCGGCCGAGGCGCGGGATGACTCGGGTGGCAAAGCCGATGGTTGAGCGGAGTTCGGCGCGCGAGCGCTGATGCTGCGGTACGGCGCGGGTTTCCGAGCGGCCTCGAAGCTACTCGTCGAACTCTTTGCGGGTTCGGGGACGGACGGCGCCGTACTTGCGCAGATCGGCGATGGTGACGATGCGACCGGTCCAGTCGGGGCCCTGGGCGACTATCCAGAGGCAGGCGTCGGACATGATGATCGGGTCCTCGAAGTCCATCTCCTTGGCCCGCTCGCCGAGCGTGAAGGCGTAGCCCTCGCTCCAGACGGAGAGTTCGAGCCTGAGGCAGTTGACGGACACGCCGGTGCCCTTGAGATCACTGGCCAGCGACTCAGACATCGCCTCCAGAGCGCGCTTGGTGGTGGTGTAGCTGGCACGGCCGAAGTCGGGGCTGACGGCGGCGCCTGAGCCGATGTTAATCACCGCGCCGCCGTCTCCCTCCGCCATCTTCGGCGCGACGGCATGGGTCAGGTAGAAGGGCGCGTTGACGTTGATCTCGACCGCGAGTCCCCAGAGGTGGCGTCCGGACTCGAGCGCCAGTCCGGGCGGCGCGATTGCCGCATTGTTGATCAGCACGTCGATCCGTCCGAAGCGGTCATAGGTCTGGGCCACAGCCGCATCAAGGTCCTCGACCTTGGCCAGGTTGGCGCCGATTGGCAGGCACTGCTGTCCTGCTTCTTCGACGAGTTGAGCGGTCTCGTTGACCGTGCCGGGCAGCTTGGTCGGCGTGTCGGCGGTCGAGCGGGCGACGGCGGCGATGTCGTAGCCGGCGATCGCGAAGTCCTGGGCGAGCTGTTTGCCGATGCCTCGGCTGGCGCCGGTGATGAATGCGACTTTGGCCATGATGGTTTCTCCCTGTGGGGTCTGAGGATACCCGCCAGTTAGACTTCCGCTGGAGGAGTAGGACGATGCCCCATCATGTCAAGAGCCAGGCGCTCTCACATCTGCGCATCTGCGACTTCACCGGCCAGTTGGCCGGCGCGGGCGCGACCAAATTCATGGCCGCGTTCGGCGCGGAGGTGATCCGGATCGAGGATCCGACCAATCACGGCCGCTGGGACATCCTGCGCGGGATGCCGCCCTATGTCGACGATCGGCGGGGTCCCGAGTTGGGCGGACCGTTCAACAATCACAACGTGGGCAAGCTGGGGATCACGCTGAACATCAAGACGGAGAAGGGCCGCGAGCTGTTCGAGCGGCTGGTCGGCATCTCGGACTGCGTAACCGAGAACTTCTCCTCCGGTGTGCTGCGCTCCTGGGGCTACGACTACGACAGGCTGAAGGAGCTGAGGGAAGACATCATTTATGTCTCCAACTGCGGCTTCGGGCACTCGGGGCCCTACGAGAAGTTCAAGACCTGGGGTCCGATCGTCCAGGCGACCAGCGGCCTGACCATGTCCTCGGCGATTCCCGACCAGCCCCCGGCGGGCTGGGGCTACTCCTACATGGACCACACCGGCGCCTACTTCATGGCGATGGCGATCATGCTGGCGATCCACCACCGCAACCGCACCGGCGAGGGTCAGTACGTCGATGTCGCAGCGACGGAGGCGGCGCTGACGCTGAACGGTCCGGTGCTGCTCGACTACACGGTCAACGCGCGTCCACTGCGGCGCGAAGGATATCCCGACGCGAACCACTCGCTGCATCCGGCGATGGCGCCGCACAACATCTACGCGGCCAAGCCGATCCCCGGATCGTTCGACGAGGCCTGGATCGCGATCGCCTGCCGCAACGACAAGGACTGGCACGCCATGCGCGACGTGCTCCTCGCCGACGGCTGCGACTGGGCGGCGAACGACGACTACGGCCGGCTCGCGGGCCGAATGGCGGCCCAGGTCGAACTGGACGCGCGGATCGGCGAGTGGTGCCTGAGTCGGGATCCGTTTCAATCGGCTGAGCTGCTGCGCGAGGCAGGCGTGCCGGCCAACGCGGTGCAGACGCCGGAACAACGCATCGACCAGGATGTGAACTCGGCCGAGTCGCAGCTCTGGCCGACGATTCGGCAGACCGAGATGGGTCGTGTCCGAGTCGACGGCATCCCCGCCAAGTTCACCAAGACCAACTGGTCTATGACACGCGGCGCGCCGGTGCTGGGCGAAGACAACGACTACGTCTACGGCGAGTTGCTGGGGTTGAGTGAGTCCGAGATCGCGGGGCTGTACGAAGAGGGCGTGCTCTGATGACGACCAATCCGAGTCACGGCATGATGGCGCTCGACGACCTGCGCGTGCTGGAGATCGGCGATGAACGCGGCGCATGGTGCATGAAGCTGATGGCCGACATGGGCGCGGACGTGATCAAGATCGAACCGCCCGAGGGGGACCCGTCGCGACAGTACGAACCGTTCGTCGACGACGAACCGCACCACGAGCGATCACTGTTCTTCTGGTACTACAACACCTCCAAGCGCAGCATCGTGATGGACTTCGACGATCGCTCCAATGCCGAGACATTCCTCAAACTGGTCGGCACGGCTGACGTGATTCTCGACACGAACACATACGATCCGGTCGGCCGCCTGGGCGTTGACTATCAGCAGATCATGTCGGACAATCCCGGCTTGATCTGGTGCACGATCACGAACTTCGGCTTCGGATCGTCGCGGGACGATGAACCACAGACCGATCTGACCCTGGCCGCCAATGGCGGATTCGCCTGGATGAACGGCTATGACGACCACTCGTTGCCGCCGGTGCGCGGCGGCGGTCAACAGGCGTACCACACGGGCTCCAACTACGCCTTCATGTCAATCCTGACTGCGCTGCTGCACCGCGACGCCACCGGCGTCGGGCAGCACATCAACGTCAACATCAATGGATCGGTCAACGTGACCACCGAGGCAGGCTCGTACTCCTGGCTGGTCTCGCACTCGACGGTGCAGCGCCAGACCGGGCGTCACGCGGGCGTCGCGCCGTCGATGCCTTCGCAGATCAAGTGCGCCGACGGCCGCTACGTGAACACCGGCATTCCGCCGCGTCGACCGGCCGAGTTCGGCCTCTGCTACCGGTGGTTGGAGGACGAGGGTCTGCTGGACCAACTGCCCGAGGCGGCGCTGCTCCTGGTCGGCGCGGAGCTGGAGAGCTTTTCGCTGGCAGACGTGTTCCGGGGCGACAACGAGGAGTTGCTGGCGATCTTCGGGGCCGGTCGCGCGGCGTTTGATCTGCTCGCCTCGAAGCTGACCGCCTACGAGTTCTTCACCAAGGCGCAGAATTTCGGCTTCCAGGTCGGCGTGATCCACAGTCCCGAAGAAGCACTGGAGGACCCGCACTTCGTCGATCGGGGCATGCAGGTCAAGGTGGAGCATCCAGAGCTGGGCCGGGAAGTGATCTATCCGGGCGCGCCCTACCAGTTGACGAAGGGAAGCTGGGGCATCACGCGCCGCCCGCCGCTGCTCGGCGAGCACACGGATGAGGTGTTGTCGGAGCTGGATTAGGCGTACTGCCGAAGCCAGCTCGTGGCTATCCGCTGAGCCTTGGGTTTCACAATCAGCCCGTGGCCATCTCCCACGAGCGTCGCGAACTCAGCATTCGGCATTGCAGTTGCCAGCGCTTGGCCGAACGCCAACGGTACCGTCGTGTCGGCATCGCCGTGGACGATGAGCACGGGACACCTGATCCGGCTGATGTCGCCGCTGAGATCGATGTCTCGCTGGGCTTGCATGTTGAGCAACGCGCCTCGCGCCAGGCGGGCCAGTTCCGCGTTGCCGATGCCCTGCAGGAGCCGGTGCCGGTTCTCGCGATACGTCGAGAGCGACGGGTCCGGTTCGGGCGGCTGCGGCGGTATTCGCCACTCGTCTTCGGACTCGGCGATCACGGCATGAATGCCCTTCGAACTCAGCAGGTCGAGGAGCGCGAGACGCTTCGCGACGGTGGATAGCCGATCGGCGACGAACGGGTCGTCGGGATCGATTCCGGTGGGTGTAAGCGACATCTGCGAAGCGCCGGTGTTGAGCAGGACTAGCGACTCCACTCGCTCGGGATGATCGAGGGCCAGGCGCATGCCAACAGGGCCGCCTGCCGACGTGGCGATGACGGCGGCTTGATCGATGTCGAGATAGTCCAGCAGGTCGACGGCGTCGTTGGCGAGATTTTCGAGGGTGAAGGGCTCGGTGTCGTACTGCGAGAGGCCGGCGCAGCGGCGGTCGTACCAGATCAGCTTGAGGCCGTCGGTGGGCGCCGACCAGCGTATGCGCGAGCCGTTCCACAGGGTTGAGGAAGGGCCGCCCCAGGCGCCGTGGATGATCAGGACGGGTTGGCCGGCGGGATCGCCTGAGCGTTCGTAGGCGACACGGCGGCCCTTGATCAGTGCTAGTCGCACTTACTCATAAGTGGGCTGATCCTCGATGCCCGGCATGACCCAGGTGACGAGCTCGGTCGGCGGGTCGGCGAAAGTCAGGCCCTCCATATTGGGCTGCACGCCGCTGAGCGTGAGCTTGTACTCCTCGACGTACTCGGGATCGCCGTCGACCATGCGGAACGGTCGGTCGTGGCCGGGATAGAGGATGTCGGAGGCGCTCATCACACGGGCGATGGACTCGTTGGCCTGGGATTCGCTGTAGAAGACGAGCGGGCTGCGTCCGGCCTTGCCCACGGCGGCGGTGTGCATGGCGTCGCCGGTGATGCCGCAGATACCGGCCTCGGTCTCGACCAGCAGTCCGATGCTGCCGGGGGAATGACCGGGCAGGTGGATGACCCTGACGCCCTTGGCCAGCTCGTCGCCCTCGTCGACCTCGGTCATTGGGTGCGTCTCGATGGCGGCGCCGGTCCACTGCGGCGTGGCCCAGTCGTTGACGTGCGGCTCGGAGGCGTACTTGCGCTCGTGCGGATGGATCGCCATGGGCACGTCGGGGAAGGCGTCGAAGTTCTGCACGTGATCCCAGTGGGCGTGGGTCATCAGGATCAGGTCGATATCCGATACCGACAGTCCTCGCTTGGCCAGCTGCTCCTGAAGCTGCACACGGCGTCCGACGTGCGCCGTGTCGACGAGGATGCGACGTCCGTCGGACTCGACCAGGATCACAGCGCAAAAGGCGGGCGTGCCGGAGTCGGTGCCGAACGAGTAGCCGGGAAGGAGGATGTCGAGCGTTGCCATTTCTAGGAGTCTTTCGTCTCGATTTGCGGGAAGCGGGGAGCCCCCTCTGCCTTCGGCATCTCCCCCCGCTTCGCGGGGGGAGAGGGGAAGATGGTTCGGCCAGCTCTTCTCGCGGCGCGTGGGGAGAGGGATCGTTGTTAGTCGCCGGAGGCCGCGGCGGCGGACGCGGCGCGGGCTTTGGCGGCTTCGTCGTAGTTGATGCTGACCGGCGGGTTGGAGTCGAAGGGGCCGTCGAGGTCGAGCTCGGCTCCCATGTCGCGCAGGGCGGGCATCACCTCGGTGCCAAGCAGTTCGATACAGCGCATCGAGTCCTCGTGGGTGACGCGGCCGTCGTTGCCCCAGAGGGCGAGGATGCCGGGTCGGGTCTCCTCGAGGATGGTGCGCAGCTTGCGGATGCATTCGTCCGGCGTGCCGGCGATGATCTGCATGTTCTCAATCTGGTTGTCGAACGACTGCGCGCGCGGCGGCGGGCGGCGGCCGTTCATCACTTCGACCAGCGCCTCGCGGTTACGCGGCGAAGCGTAGCCGGCGGGGTTCGACCAGACCGGGTGCGCGAGTCCGGTGAACTCGCCCTGCATCCACATGAACTGCGAGGCGTTCTGCATCGCCTTCTCGGTCGTGTCGGCGACGTGGACGCGGAGCAGGTAGCCGCGGTTCTCGGGGCCCGGGTCATAGCCGACCTCGTGCGCCGCTTCGTCGTAGGTCTGCCAGATGCGCTTGGTCGCTTCGATCGTCGTGTTGAGCGCGATGTAGGGGTAGCGGTGCTTGGCCGCCCAGACCACGGTCTCGCGCGAGAGCACGCCGGGGATCCAGATGCGCGGGTGGGGCTGCTGCATCGGCAGGGCCCAGGGATTGACCACGCGGTGCTGGTAGTGGCGTCCCTCCCAGCGGAACGGTCCCGGCCGGGTCCAGGCTTCAACGATCAGGTCATGCGCTTCCTCGAAGCGCTCGCGGTTGTAGGCCGGATTAACGCCGGTGGCGAGTTGCTCGGTGCCGCCGCCGCGGACGAATCCCGAGACGAGGCGGCCGCCGGAGATCATGTCGATCATGGCCAGTTCTTCGGCCAGTCGGATGGGGTTGTCGGCCAGCGGCAGCGGGTTGCCGAGCAGGACGATCTTGACCCGCTCGGTGGCGCCGGCGAGGACCGAGGCCCAGATGTTGCACTTGGCCTGCATGCAGAAGGGCGCGTTGTGGTGCTCGTTGAGCATGATCCCGTCGACTCCGACCTCCTCGGCCAGCTTGTACTCGGTCAGCCGGTCGTTGTAGAGCTGCGAGCCGGCGACGGGGTCGAAGTTGGAGTTGGAGAAGAGCAGCGCGGTGACGCCCTCCTCGGCGGCGTGTTCGTCATAGGCCGACATCGGCTGTTCGGTGAAGTACATCAGGTGCATGGCAGGCTCCGTTCGCTGCGGTGTCGTGGCGCAGTCTAGCGGGAGCAGCGGGCGAGATTGGGTTGGACGGGCGTGTCGAAGAGGCCGTCGAGGTTCCAGGTGGCCGCATAGCTGCGTGTAGTGTTGTGACGCTCCCAGACTCTGGCAGCGAACCATCGTTCGGACTGCGCCTGCCAAGCCAAAGAGGTTATGAGCGACTCAGCATCATTGCTGCCCGCCCACTTGTACTCGTCAGCGCCCCACGTTGAAGTGCCGATCCGCCACTCCTCATCAACGCTGTCTCTTCCTCCAGCGATGTACCTGACAGTCTGGTGCAGATCGCGGTCCACCTCCCAGTGCAGATCAAACTTGAGGTCGCCATCCTCGCACTTGATCTGTAGCCGCGCCTTGCGCTCAGAGTCGATGATGTTTGTCTGCTTCACGACCCAGGTGGTCGGCGGGTTGTCGTCCTCGTCCACGCCCCACCAGAAGTCGTCTCCGGCGCTACCGAAGTCGATCACAAGCCCGTCGTTGTTGGCGGCGACCGCCTCCGTGCCGCACCGCGCCAGATTGCGTTGCGCAGGTGTGTCAAAGATCCTAGTGAGGTCGAATGTCGCCTGGTGGTCTACGCCGGACTGCTCATACTGAACGACCAGTGGCTGGCCAAACCGTGCCTGCCAACTGAGTTGGTGCAGGAACGCGGTCGCATCCGGCGCCTGGTGTATGGCCCATGAGTCGTTGCCCCAGGTTCCGGTCAGTTGCCGCCATGACGCAGTAGTGGCACCACCATCGCCGAAGCGGTAAGTGAACGAAGCTGGGAGCTGCCGTACGCCGCGCCACCAGACATCTACCTCCAGCACATTGTCGACATTGCATTCGATGCTCAGTCGCGCGACTGACTGTCCATACGGTGCATCCTTCGAATCCAATGACAAGTGTGTCCGAAATTGCCCACCGTCATCCTTGTGCGCACTCCACCAGAACCCCTCGGCGACTGCGCCTCCGAAACCTACGTAGCGACCGGCTAATGACTCCTCTGTCGCTGAAGGCATCACGCCGAGAGACGCGAAGCACAACTCGATCGAGAGCAAGCGATGGGTGCACAGAAGGGCGCTGAGGGTGTCTGCGGCCTCGTTGCGGAGGGCGCGGGCCGGTGGCGTTGACGCGATCTCCAGACCCGAGCGGCGGGCGTCGTCGCGGGCTGCCTCGACATCGACGATTGGGAAGTATCGCTCCCATACGTCAAGCAGCATCGCAATGAAGGCGCCGCCGTGCCCGGCATCCCTGACGTTGGAGCGATCAACCAGCGCATGCGCAAGCTCGTGGACCGCCGCGCCCAGATTCCGCGTACGAATGCCAAGCACGATCTCACTCCTGGATCCGTGGCCATGTTCTTGTTCGTCGCTAAAGCTCACACGCGGAGGATCAAACGGAGGGAAGTAGTCGTCGAACAGGGCGTTGACCACTCCACGCGCCTGCGACAGCGTCAGCTCGACACTGTCGAGGCTTGAACCAATCTGTCGCGACTCCCACGCGTAAGCGGCGTTCTGTTGGACATCGCAGTTGGATGTCGGACAAATCGTGAGCAGCGGAACGCTCCGCTGACATTGGTCATCCCGCGTGTCTACGAGGATGTGCTCGGCCAGGATGTCGAGCACCAGCACGCCGCAATGCGTGCGATAGGCGCGCCCGTCAACTTCGAGATCAAACTCGCCGTTCCGCGTCGTAATCGACACGCCACGCCTCAACTCGCCCGAAACGTCCCCGGCTAGTCGCGGCAGGTTTATGGCGGAAGTGAATCGCCAGGTCGAGCTGGAACGGACGAACAGCACGGGCCGAACAGGTTGACGCAACACCTCCCATTGACCGTCAACCAGTCGCTGCAGGCCCAGTTCGATGCTTCCCGATGACAGACGCCGCGCGGCGATTCGTACTACCTGTTTGCCGACACCTGTCGGATCGGTCAACTCAGGCGGGGTAACCGTGATGATATCTTCGCAGTTCCTCGTACCTGTCTGCAGCTCAAGGCCGTCGCTAAGAAGCGACAAGGTCAGGATGCCGCAGCGAGCGAGATAACGGCGGTCGCCGAGAGTGATAGCGAACTGTTCAGGTCCGGAAGTCGTGGTCCAGCGCCGATTCTGAATCCCGATCTCGGCTCTAGCCTGGGCTACGTCGATTTCCAAGCCGGAGGAGACAAGCCAGCGGTCAGAGCCGGCGGTAGCGGGCAGGACATTGCGAGTCGGCGCAAGGAACTGCCACTTGCCGCTGACTCGATATTGCAGGCCAACGGAGACGGCTCCTGAGCCGGAGTCTCGGGCGGCAAGACGAACTTCCGCGCCATGTACCTCTTGAGCCCGCGCCTGCGAGAACGGCACGGCATTTTCGAACGTGGCTGCGGCGAGCGCTAAGAGGAGCCCAACTATAACGACGATGTGACGAGCGGTGAGGCGCATCCCACCAACGATAACGGCACATCCGCCGCTTCATGAGGCTAGCTGGCCACGATCGCCTCGGCCAGTGCTTCTGGGGCGTCGGATTCGAGGTTGTGGCCTCCGGCGATCTCGATCAACTCGGCGTCTCCGAGGAGGGCGACATACTGGTTGGCGGCGGTGGCGGGGACGACGGTGTCACCAGTCCCACGCACGATTCTGGTCGGCGTCTTCACGTTGGGCAGCAGATGCGGGAGTGTCTGGCTGTAGAGGAAGGGCTTCCAGGCGGTGCGCGCGGTCATCTCGCGATTGGCGTCCCAGGCGACGAGCTGTTCGGTCGAGACTTCCTCGCCGTAGAGGGCAGTGAAGTTGGCGGGGTCTGCGAAGCAGGACTTGACGTAGTCGGCGTGGGCCTCGAGGAACTGGTCGCGGATTTCACCGTCCTCGGGCTGGATGCCCATGGCGTTGACGAGGACCAGTCCGCTGAGGCGCGACTGATTGGCGGTGGCCATTTCGGCAGCGATGTAGCCGCCGAAGCCGAGACCGACGACGGTCGCATCGCCGACGCCGAGCTCATCGAGCAGCAGGGAGCAGACAGCGGCTATGTCGCGGACGCTGCGCATCCAGTCGCCACGCTCGGTGCCGTCCCAGCCCGGCAGCGTGGGCAGGATCACGTCGCGTTGGGCGGAGAGGGCGTCGTGGAACTCGAGCCAGCCGGGATTGCCGGTTTCGTGGTGGATGACGAGGACGCTGGGGCCGTCGCCGCCGCGTCGGACCTCGATCGGGAGGCCGGCGACCTCGATCGTGGACTCGGTGTAGCCATTGGACATGGTGGCGGCCTCTCTACCTCGGTTCTGCGTTTCCAGCGGCATGGTACGGCAGGCTCGCTGGTACCCTCGCGGATGTGAGGGCGTGCAGGGGAGCCCCCCTCTGCCTTCGGCATCTCCCCCCGCTGCGCGGGGGGAGAGCGGAGCGATCCGACATTCCCGCATGGATTGAGCGGGGGAGTAAGGAACAGGGGAGACCGATGGCGAACGGTTCGACGGACACGCTGAACGTACTGACCGAGGTTGAAGCGCAGGAGCGTGCAGGGCGGGTATCGGATGTGGCGTACACGCTCTCGTTGAGCCTGAGCAAGGGATCGCCGACCTACGACGGGCAGTTGACCGTCCGCTTCAATCTGGTTGACCCACCGGCGGGCACGTTCCTCGATTGCACTTCGAAGTCGATTGCGTCGCTCTCGGTGAACGGGTCGGAGGTCGATGTCAAACACGAGCGCAATCGGTTGTACCTGGACGGCTCGGACCTCTCCGCCGAGAACGTGGTCGAGATCTCCTACACCAATGAGTACGACCACATCGGGGCAGGGTTGCACCAGTTCGTCGATCCGGAAGACGGCGAGGAGTATCTCTACACCCACTTCGAGCCCTACGACGCGCACCGCCTGCTGCCCTGCTTCGACCAGCCCGACATCAAGGCGTCGCTGGACCTGACCGTGACCGCGCCGTCGGAGTGGGAAGTGGCGGCGAACTATCCGGTGGTCTCGTCGTCGGACTTGGGCGAGGGCCGGACCACGCACGTGTTTACGGAGACGCCGCGGATTTCGACGTACCTGTTCGCGTTCATCGCGGGTCCGTACAAGCGGTATGAGGACACATGGTCGGACGCGGCGGGTGAGACGTCGCTGGGCGTGCTCTGCCGGGAGTCGATTGCTCCCTACTTCGACCCGGACGAGTTCTTCCAGGTGACACGGGACGGACTGACGTTCTTCTCGGAGTTCTTCGACTTCCGCTATCCGTTCGACAAGTACGACCAGGTCTTCGTGCCCGAGTTCAACATGGGCGCGATGGAGAACGTGGGCTGCATCACGTTCTCGGAGCGGATGATCTTCCGCGACCCGCCGACCGAGATTCAGCGGCTGAACCGGGCCGAGGTGGTGCTGCACGAGATGGCGCACATGTGGTTCGGCGACCTGGTCACGATGCGCTGGTGGAACGACCTGTGGCTGAACGAGTCGTTCGCGACCTACATGGCTTACCTGGCGATGGAGCATGCGACCCGCTGGTCGGAGAGCGCCTGGTCGGCGTTCCATGCTCGGATGAAGGCATGGGCCTACGAGCAGGATCAGTTGCCGACCACGCATCCGATTGCGGGCGAGGTGCCGGACACGGACGCGACCTTCCTGAACTTCGACGGAATCACGTACGGCAAGGGCGCGGCGGTGCTGAAGCAGCTCGTCGCGTTCATCGGCGCGGACGGCTTCCGCGACGGGATGCGCGACTACTTCCGCACCCACGCCTGGGGCAACACGACGCTGACCGAGTTCCTGGCGGCGCTGGAGCGCGGCTCGGGACGCGAATTGGGGCGCTGGTCGGAGCTCTGGCTGGAGTCGGCCGGGGTCAACACCATTGCGCCGCAGTGGGACGTCGCCGAGGGCGCGGTCAACTCGTTCACGATCGAGCAGACCGCGCCGGCCGAGCATCCGACGCTGCGTCCGCACCGTACTGAGATCGCGGTCTATGACCGCTCGGACGCCGGGCCGCAGCTGCGCGACGCGCAGCCGGTCGATATCGACGGCGCGTCGACGGTGATCGAGGAGCTGTCGGGCATGCCCGCGCCGGCGGCGGTCTTCCCCAATCACGACGATCACGCCTTCGCCAAGATCGCGCTGGACGATCGGTCACTTGAGTTTGTGCGCGCGGAGCTGGACCGCTTCCCCGACGGATTCCAGCGCCTCTTGCTCTGGCACACGTTGTGGGACATGGTGCGCGATCAGCAGTTCTCGGCGGCCGACTACGCGGCTCTGGCGACCGACAAACTGGGCTCGGAGGGGACGCTAGAAATCGCGCAGACGGTGGCGTACAACGCCCTGCACGCCGTGGGCTCGTACCTGTCGGATGACATGCGCCTGGAAAGCGCGGCGGGGCTGTACGGGTTCGCTCGCGACCAGCTCTTCGCGACATCGGAGCCGGACTTCCGGATCATGTGGTCGCGGGTGATGATCGGCGCGGCGCAAAACGTCGAGCACATTGCCGAGTCGCTGGCGCTGGTTGACGTCGGCACCGGGATCGACGGCTTCGAGCTCGATCAGGACATGCGCTGGTCGCTGGTGACTAAGGCGACGGCGTACGGGGTCGAGGGCGGCTATGAGCGGCTTGATGCCGAGTTGGAGCGCGACGGTTCCGACCGCGGCCGTCGCGCGGCGGAGCGGATTCGCACCTCGCGGGCCGACGCCGAGGTCAAAGCCGAGGCCTGGTCACGCTACCAGGAGGACACGGACGCCTCCTTGCAGATGCTGACGGCGTCGATGCACGGGTTCTGGTGGAAACCGCAGGCCGAGCTGCTGGCTCCGTACGTCGATCGCTTCTTCGACGACATTGAGGACGTATTCGCAGACAAGGACAAGGAGTACGCTTCGCGTTTCTTCGGCGCGCTGTATCCGGCGCAGATGGATACCTCGGATCGCGTAATCGAGCGGTCGGAGTCGGTGCTTGACGACCTCGGCGCAGACCAGCCGGTGCTTGCCCGTCAGCTCCGCGAAGCGGTCGACGAGGCGAAGCGCGCTCGGGCGTGCCAGGAGTTCGCGGCGTCGCAGGCGAGGAGTCAGTCATGAGGATCGCGGCCTGTTACACGTATCCGGTGAAAGGGATGACGACTCACTCGATGCCGGCGCTGGAGCTTCGGCCGGGGGAGTCCGTGGTCGGCGACCGTGCGTTCATCTTTGCCTTTGGCAATGCGGAGATGATGGGGTCGATCGGCTGGGTCTCGAAGCGGCAGTCGGTGACGATGCTGAACACGCCCTATCTGCCCTGGATCGAGTCGGGCTGGGATCCGGAGACCCGGGAGCTGACGGTCACGGTCATGGAGCAGACACGGAAAGCGGATGTGGACGATCCGGCGTCGCGGGCGGAGATGTCGGAGTGGATGACCGACGTGGTGCTGGGACTGCCTGAGAATCCCTTGCGCGGTCGTCCCGAGCGAGAGCCGCTGAGACTGCTGGGCGACGGCGCCTCGCGCTTCACCGATCGAGGGCCGACGCAGATCTCGCTGGGCGGGCTGGACTCGCTGGCCGACCTGTCGGACAAGGCGGGCGTCGATGTCGATATGCGGCGCTTCCGACTCAACTTCTCGGTCGAGGGCGTCGGAGAGTGGGACGAGTTCGAGTGGGTCGGCAAGCGGGTCAAGATTGGCGAGTCGGTGGAGATCGACGTGACCGCGCCGATCCAGCGCTGCAACGCGGTCAATGCGTCACCGACGGGCGAGGGGCGGGATCTGGACCTGATGAAAGTGCTGAATGCCGAGTACGGGCACCTGAACTTCGGCGTCGAGGCGAACGTGGTCGTCGGTGGTGAGGTGCAGGTTGGGGATGAGTTGACTGTGGTGGAGTAGGACTCCTCCTCTTCCCTCTCCCCCCGCTCCGCGGGGGGAGATGCCGAAGGCAGAGGGGGGCACGCACAGATGCTGCGAGCGGGAGCCCCCCTCTGTCACTACGTGACATCTCCCCCCGCCTGACGGCGGGGGGAGAGATTTCAGAGTGATCGCTTACGATTGCCGCCATGGAGCGCTTTCCGGAGGTTTCGTGGGATCCGCTGGATGCGCGCGTGCCCGGGTGGTTGGCGTCGGCGGCGGTGACGGACGGGGCTCGAATTCCGTATGCGTCGAACTTCGTCTTTCTCCTGGAGTTGCAGCACGACGATGCGCCGACGCTCGGCTATGCCGTCTACAAGCCGGGCAAGGGGGAGAATCCGCTGTGGGACTTTCCGCCGAACCTGTACCGACGCGAGGTGGCGGCCTATCGGCTGTCGGCGGCGCTGGGTTGGGAGTTGATTCCGCCCACGGTCGAACGCGAGCAAGGCATGGAGTACGGGATTGGCTCGCTGCAGGCGTACATCCCGACGGATTACAGTTGCACGTTCTTCGAGCTGCGGGAGGAACACGCCGACGTGATGCGGCGCTTCGCCCTGTTCGACTGGCTGTCGAACAACGCGGATCGCAAGGGCGGACACGTGCTCAAAGGCGAGGGCGACCAGCTGTGGGGGATCGACAACGGCCTCTCGTTCCATGAGGAAGAAAAGCTGCGCACCGTGATCTGGGACTACGCGGGCGAGCCGATTGATGCCCGGTTGTTGGAAGATGTGGAGGGTTTGATTCCGAGGCTCGAATCGGGCGGCGACGCGGCAGATGCGTTGAGCGGGCTGCTGAGCGAGGGCGAAATCGAGGTGCTGCGTCTGCGGGCCGCGCTGGTGCTGGAGCAGGGCCGACTGCCGGAGCCGCCGACGAGTCGCAGATCGTATCCCTGGCCGCTGGTCTGAGAGGACTGCCGATATGAGCTCCCGATCACTGGACGGAATGCTGGTCGTTGACCTGAGTACTGGGTTGGGCGGCGCGTACTGTTCCAAGCTATTGGCCGACCTGGGGGCTCGCGTGATCGTGGTTGAGCCGACGGAGGGATCGGCGCTGCGCACGTGGGCAGCGGAGGGACGGGCATGGGGCGGACCGTGGGCGCATCTGAGCGCGGGCAAGGAGTCGGCGGCGCCGGTGGACGCGGAGTCGGCCCGCCTGTTGCTGAGCGGGCTGTCGCGGGCGGCGGACATCGTGATCCTCGACCAGGACTCGCACTGGCGATCGGAGTTGCCGACCACGCTGCCGGAGCGCGTGGTGCGGGTCGAGATGTCGCCCTGGGGATCGGACGGGCCGTACGCGGGCTGGCGTGGATCGGACATCGCCACCTGGGCGATGGGCGGCTACATGTTCTTCACGGGAGACCCCGACGGCTGGCCGCTAATGCTGCCGGGCGGGCAATCGGAGCTGCACGCCGGCGTACACGCGGCGATCGCGGCGATGACGGCGATCCGCGAGCGGCGGCGCTCGGGACACGGGCAGACGGTCGAAATCTCGGCGCTGGAGGCAAACCTGTCGGCCCACGCGTGGCTGATCTCGTCCTGGATCGCGAGCGGGCTGCCGCTCAATCGGGTGCCCCACGACTTCACCAGGACCCAGGACGGCTGGGCGCTGTTCATGCGCGCGGTGCCGAATCCGAACATCTTCCTGCTGATCGGCCAGCCCGAACGGATGGAGTCGGTCGAGATCACGAACCTCGACGAGTGGCGCGGCCAGCTCGCGCAGCTCTACGCGGATGTCGAGGAGTGGGCGCAGGATCACGACTCGGTCGAGGTGGCGACGCTGGCGCAGGAGCTGCGGATCGCGTGCACCCCGGTGCTGGACGCGAAGGGTCTGGACGAGAACATCCAGCTTGCGACGCGGGACTGGTGGGAGCAGGGCGAGGACGCCGAGTGGGGCGACCTGCGATTCCCAGGTCCGGCCTACTTGATGTCGAGGACTCCGGCCGAGCGCGGCGGTCCCGCACCCGCGCCGGGCGCGCACACGGAGTCGCTGGCCGAGGAGTTCTCCGAGACGCCTGCGCCGAGTCCGCCGCCGGCGATGGCGACGACCGATCTCCCGCTGGCGGGGATGCGGGTGGTGGAGCTGACCAGCAACTGGGCGGGGCCGATCGTAGGTCGGCACCTGGGCGATCTGGGCGCGGACGTGGTCAAACTTGAGTGGGCGGCGCGTCCGGCGACGCGGGCGCTGTTCATGCCCGGGCCAACGCAAGACCCACAGCGGTATCCCTACGACCGGGCGATGTACTTCAATCTGCTCAATCGCAACAAGCGCGATCTGATCGTGGACCTCTCGGCGGACGAGGGCAAGCAGATCTTCATGGAGCTGATGCGCGAGGCGGACGTGTTCGTCGAGAACAACTCGGCTCGCGTGATGCCCAACCTGGGACTGGACTACGAGACGGTGCGCGCAGTGAACGAGCGGATCGTCTACGTCTCGATGTCGGGGTTCGGCGCGACCGGTCCCTGGCGCGACTGGTCGGCCTACGGATCCAACATTGAGGCGTCGTCGGGGCTGGCCTCGGTGACCGGCTACGACGCGGACCAGGTACGGCGGACGCCGCTGTTCTATGCGGACCCGGTCTCGGGCAATCACGCGACCGTGGCGATCCTGGCGGCGCTGGAGCATCGCGACGAAACCGGCGAAGGACAGTACATCGACGTCGCCCTGAACGAAGCGGGCGCGGCGTACTTCTTCGAGTCGCTGATGCACTACCAAACCACCGGCCGGATCATGCGCCCGAACGGCAATGGTGACGCGCGCTTCGCGCCGCAGGGCGCGTACCGGGCGATGGGCGAGGACACGTGGATCGCGGTGTCGGTGCAGAGCGACGAGGAGTGGCGGTCGTTATGTAGAGCGCTGAGACGCGACGATCTGCTGGCTGATTCCGGGCTGGCGACCCTCGAGGGCAGAACGGCGCGGCAGGACGAACTGGATCAGGCGATCGAGGCGTGGTCGAACGAGCGCGAGCAGTACGAAGCGGCCTGGGAGCTGCAGCGCGCGGGCGTGTCGGCTGCGCCGATCCTGGCCAACTGGCAGGTGCTGCACGACCCGCACATCCACGAGCGCGGCTTCTACCGGTGGGTCAACCACTCGGTGATCGGCGTCTATCCCTATCCGAGTTGGCCCTGGCGCTTCGGCCGCACGGAACCGTCGATCCGACGCGCCGCGCCGCGCTTCGCCGAGCACAACCACGAAGTGCTGACCGAACTGGGCTATGACGACGAGCAGATCGCGGAGCTGTACGCGCTGGAGATCACGTCGGATGTGCCTACGGCGCCGTTGTTGATCGCTCGGGGCGGATTCACGTCGACGGACGACTAGCTTCACGGAGCCCCCCTCTGCCTTTGGCATCTCCCCCCGCCTGGCGGCGGGGGGAGAGGGGAGTCAGACGACTGAGCCGCCGAACTGGTGGCGGGCGGAGGTGATAGGGTTGGCGGCCATCTGGCCGAGACCGCAGAGGGAACCGGCGGTGATCAGAGGGATTAGGGCGTCGACATCGGTCCAGTTGCCGTTGGCCAGCGCCTCGGCCATGCGACCCGAGCCTTCGCGGCAGGGCGTGCACTTGCCGCAGGACTCGTTGGCGTTGTATTCGGCCCAGACCTGGAGGGCGCGCTCAATGCCGAAGGACTGCGGGATGCCGATGATCCCTCCCGCGCCGAGCAGCGCGCCGTGGCCGTCCATTGCGCCCGGCGCGATCGGGGTGTCGAAGTGCTCTGGCGCGAGGAAACCGCCCGAGGGTCCGCCCATAGTGACGCCGGCGAGTGCCTCGGACGGTTCGGCGAGCTCGATGATCTCGGACACCGGTGTCCCGAGCGGCATTTCGATCACGCCGCGGTTGCGGAACGCGCCGCTGAGCTGGATCAACTTGGTGCCTGGAGTGGACTCGCCGCCGACCTCGCGGAACCAGTCAGGTCCGTACTCGAAGATGTCGGGCAGATTGGCCAGCGTTTCGACGCTGTTGATCGCGGTGGGGCGTCCCCAGAGCCCGCGCTCGGTCGGGTAGGGCGGCTTGAGCCGGGGCACGGCGCGGCGGCCCTCGATTGATTCGAGGATGACCGATTCCTCGCCGCAGACGTAGCCTCCCGCGCCGCGGCGGATCTCGACGGTCAGGCCATCGAGCAGACCGGCAGTCTGCGCGTCCGCTATTGCGGATTGAGCCGCGGCGGCGGAGCGGTCTGCCATGCCGTTGATGTACCAGTAGGCGTGGGCTGCGCCGAGGACGTAGCAGGCGATGCGAATGCCTTCGAGGATGCGCTGGGGGTCCGATTCCATCAGCCAGCGGTCCTTGAAGGTGCCGGGTTCGCCCTCCTCGCCGTTGGCGACGAGGTACGGCTGCCCGTTGCGCGCGGACGCGTCGACCGCGCCTCCCCACTTGAGATGGACGGGGAAGTAGGCGCCCCCGCGTCCGAGCAGCCCGGCGCGCTCGACGAGACCGAGTGCGTCGGAGGGACTGAGCCGTGTCGCCGTCTGCCAGCCGCGCCAATCCGGCGGATCGGTGCTGCGGCGGACAGTGACTCGCGACTGCCCGCCGGGGACCAGCATGCGCGCAGCGTCGAAGACCGAATCGTCGAGCGAGCCTTCGAGACGGCCGTCTCCGCGCGCGGTGATGGGTTCGCGATCGGCAGCGGCGCAGAGAAACATGCACTCGTGGTCCTCGCCGTCGGGCGCGGCGTCGCCGGCGGCGATGCGGCAGGAGAGCCCGCGGCAGACCCGGACGGCGTCGGACGCGAGTGGCGTCCAGCGGAACTCGGTGTAGCTGGTCGCGACGGCGAACAGCTCGGCGCGGGGCATGTGGATCCAGCGGGCGACCTCCTCCAGTGCGGCGGTGTCGAGGTAGCCGTAGACGTGGTCAACCTCGTGCAGCGCGGGCAACGCCTGTGACCGCCGTCGTGGTAGGTCGGCGAGTGCCGCTCGCAGTGCTTCGAGCTGTTCCTGCGACGCCGTCTCCATCACCACCGCCGGCCCTGCCCTTCCGCCGTTGAGGTCGCCTTCTGGGACACGCTGGATACCATTCTAGGTACCGCCCCGGGTTAGAGCGGAGGGCAGAGCCGATGTCCGACGAACGCGAACTTCCCAACTCCTACGCGGAGGCGCACGGCAGGACCCGGCCGCCGAACCGCTACGGCCCGGGACATACCTATCTGGGCGTGCCGAGCGCGAGCCTGCGCGATCCCGACTCGCTGGCCGGCGCGCAAGCGGTGATCGTGGGCGCGCCGTTCGACGCGGGAACGAGCTATCGGCCCGGCGCGCGATTCGGTCCGCAGGCCATTCGCGGCACCGACTACCTGCCGCACAGCGGCTATCGGCCGCACCTGGCGCTGCGGGTGGATCCACTGGGTGAACTGGGAGTGGTCGATGTCGGCGACGTCAACATGCCGCAGCTCGACAGCGAGGGTGGCCTGGAGCGGCTGATGGAGACCTGCCGGCAAGTGGCCGAGGCGGGCGCGATCCCGGTCGTGCTGGGCGGCGATCACACGATCACCTACGCGACCGCGCAAGGAGTCGCCAAGCACCACGGCTTTGGTCGGGTGGCGTTGATCCACTTTGACGCCCATGCCGACACGGGCGACTCGGAGGGCGGCCTCTGGGGTCACGGGACGCCGATGCGGCGGCTGATCATGAGCGGCGCGGTCCGCGGGGACCGGTTCCTGCAGATCGGTCTGCGCGGTTACTGGCCCGACCCGCCGATCCTGGAATGGATGGCCGACCAGCGGATGCGCTGGTATGAGATGACCGAGGTCGTCGAGCGCGGGCTCGACGCGTGTCTGACGGAGGCGTTGGAGCGAGCGGCCGAGGACTGCGACGGCGTGTTCCTCTCGGTCGACGTGGACGTGGTCGATCCGGGCATGGCGCCCGGTACTGGCACGCCGGAGTCGGGCGGCCTGACTTCGCGGCAGTTGCTCGACGCGGTGCGGCGGATCGGGATGGAATCGAACCTGCTGGGCATGGACGTGGTCGAAGTCGCGCCGGCCTACGACCAGTCGGACGTTACGGCGCTGCTGGGCAATCGGGTGGTGTTGGAGACGCTCTCAGGCGTGACCGTGCGGCGCAAGCGGGACTCCTGAAGCTATCGGGCCTACCGCTAGTCTGTGCGCATGGCGGCCGGGCGTGATCTGATGCAGTTTGGCGTGCTCCAGTTCTTTAGCTGGCCGGGGCGGCGGGTGCCGCTGCCGACGGTGTACGAGCGGGCGCTGAACCGGATCGACATCATGGACGAGTCGGGCTACGACTGCGTCTGGCTGGCCGAGCACCACTTCTCCACGTACTCGGTCTGCCCCTCCGTCCACCTGATGGGCATGCATGTCGCGGGACGGACCAAGCACATCCGCATTGGCACGGCGGTCACGCTGGCCTCGTTCTACCATCCGTTGCGGATCGCCGAGGAAGTGGCGCTGCTCGACATCCTCTCTGGGGGACGCGTCAACTGGGGCGCGGGACGCGGCTTTGACCGCACGGAGTTTCGCGTCTTCGGAGTCGAATTCGAGGAGTCGTACCCGCGCTTCCGCGAGTCGGTGCAGGTGGTACTGGAGGCCTGGCGGCAAGAGCGGATCACCTGGCACGGCGACTACTTCGACTTCGACGAGATCGAGGTGCTGCCCAAGCCCCACCAGCAACCGACGCCGCCGTTCTGGGTCGCCGCCGGCGGCCCCGACGCGATCGACTGGGCGGCCCGGCAGGGCTACTCGATCCTGATGGACCCGCACGCCACACACGAGGAGCTGGGCGACAAGCGGCGCAACTACTTCAAGGGGCTGGACAAGTACGGTCACCAGACCGAAGACCGCGTGATACCGATGGCGCGCCTGATCGCAGTGGCCGAGACCGACGAGGAAGCCGAACAGATCGCAGTCAACGGCGCACAATGGACGATCGGTTCCTACGCCAACGACAAGGTCAGCGGCAACTCGAACCCGACGCGGCAGTTGTCCGTGGACGACCGCATTGACCGCTACGCCAACCAGGTCGTGATTCATGGCAGCGCGTCGAAAGTGATCGACCAGATTGAGGAGTTGCGTGAGACGATCGACCTCGATTACCTGATCGCCTCGCCCTTCTCGCATGACTCCTTCCTGCGCTTCACCAACGACGTGATGCCGCACTTCCAGTAGTCCGGTTCAGTAGACCAAGTTCAGGAGCAGCGAGATGGCATACGAGTTCATCACCGTGGAGCGCACCGGAGAAATGGACGGCACGATCTGGATGGAGTTCAACCGTCCCGAGAAGCTGAACGCGCTGACGTTTCCGATGCTCGCGGAGATGCTCGACGCGCTGACCAGGATCCGCATGGACCGCACGGCGCGGGTGCTGGTGATCACGGGCAAGGGGCGCGGATTCTGCGCCGGGATGGATCACGGCGGCGGAGCGCGGGGAATCGACTTCTGGGACGACAATCCCGACCCGCTCGTCGGCTCGCCGGCGCCGGAGGGTCATCCCGACAACGAGGGCCAGCGGCTCAACTTCCGCTACGAGACCAAGACGTTCGCCGAACTGCGGCGGCTGGACATCCCCGTGATAGCCGGCGTCAACGGCGCCTGCGTCGGCGCCGGATTCGACATGGCATGTCTCGCCGATCTGCTGGTCGCCTCGAAAAACGCCCGCTACCAGGTCGCGTACGTAAAGCGTGGGTTGTACGCGGATCTGGGCGGGTTCTGGGCGATTCCCAAGATCATCGGTTGGCGCAAGGCGATGGAGCTGATGTTCACCGGACGCTTCATGAGCGCCGAGGAGGGTCACGAGGCGGGCGTCAGCAACTATCTGGTCGAGCCCGAGGACTTCCAGGAGCGCTTGCGCGAGTTCGCCCAGGAGGTCGAGAACGGCCCGCCGATCGGTCAGAAGGTGGGCAAGCTGATGGCCTACCGCACCGCCAACCTCGATTACGAGTCGGCGCTCGAACTATCCGGCGGCGTGCTGCCGCTGGTGCAGAACTCATTCGACCGAATCGAGGGCGTGCAGTCATTCGTCGAGCGCCGGGAACCGAAGTTCACCGGGTTCTAAGTCCACCGGTGTGAGAACCACTGCGCAATCTCGCTTCCCCCTTGGGGGGAAGCTGTCCCGTAGGGACTGAAGGGGGGACGCCATGTGCAGATCGATCAAGCGGCTTCGGCTGCCTGAGGGTCCGGCCGGGGCGGTGGAGGTGCGGGAGGCGGCGCGTCAGTATGTGCGCAAGGTGAGCGGGATGCCGCGTCCCTCGGCCAAGAACGAAGAGGCGTTCGAGCAGGCGGTGGACGAGATCGCGCACGCCACGGCGCGGTTGCTCAATCGGCTGCCACCCCTGCAACAGCGCGCACCGCAACCAGCCGTAAGATCAACTCATCCGGTCCGACAGATTCAGGCAAGGCGAACCCGACGATGACTTCCTTCCAGCTTTCCGAAGCCGACCGCATGGTGCAGCAGACGGCGCATGACTTTGCCGCCAGAGAAGTGCGTCCCGTCGCGATGGAGTACGACGAGCGCGATGAGTACGCCTGGGATGTGGCATCGAAGGCGGCCGAGATCGGATTGACCGGCGTGCCACTTGGCGGGCACTCCGCGGTGCCGGGGATCACCGCGATGATCACGGCCGAGGAGTTGAGCTGGGGCTGCGCCGGGATCGCGCTGGGCACGCAGGTCTCGGGACTGGCGGCGACGGCGATCTCGGTGATTGGCACGCCCGAGCAGAACGAGCGCTGGATTCCCGAGTGCACGTCGGAGGACGGCAAGCTGCGCCTGGGCGCGCTCGCGCTGACCGAGCCGGACGCCGGATCTGACGCGGGGATGATCAAGACCCGGGCGACTCGCGACGGCGACGAGTACGTGCTCAACGGCACCAAGCGCTTCATCACCGGCGGCGGCATCGCCGACCTCACCGTCGTCTTCGCGCGCGAGTCCGACTCCGAGGGCTGGCGCGACGTGTCGGCGTTCGTGGTGCCCAAGGACGCCGAGGGCTTCAGTCAGATCAAGAAGTGGGACAAGATGGGCATCCGCGCCTCGCATACGGCCGACCTGGCCTTCGACGATGTGCGCATCCCGCTGGAAAACCGACTGGGCGACCCGGACCCCGACTACCGCTCCGGCGGTCGCGGCGCGCTGGGCACGCTCGCGGCGACGCGGCCCTGGATCGGCGCGTTCGCCGTCGGTCTCGCCCGAGCCGCGTTCGAGTACGCAGCCGATTACGCGCGCGAGCGCAAGACGATGAGCCGTCCCTTGATCGAGCACCAGGGCGTCGGCTTCATGCTGGCCGACATGGACATCGCGATCGACGCCGCCCGCCTGCTGACCTGGCGAGCGGGCGAGATGGCCGCGTCGAATCAGCCGTTTGACCTGGAGGAGGCGAGCAAGGCGAAGACGTTCGCGTCAGACATGGCGATGAAGATCACGACCGACGCGGTGCAGGTCTGCGGCGGCGTCGGCTTCATGCGCGAGTTGCCGCTGGAGAAGTGGATGCGGGACGCCAAGATCTTCCAGATCTTCGAGGGCGCAAACCAGATCCAGCGCATGGTCATTGCGCGCAACATCCAGGGTCGATACTTCGCGTAGAGGTGTCGAAGCGGCGCTTAGAACGCGCCGGCCCAGGCGAGGATGGTCCAGACGACCATGCCGAGAAACCCGGCTCCGAGCAGCAGTTGGAACAGGATGAGGCTCTCGGCGGGTCCGCGTTTAGGCATGTCCGACCTCCGAGACGCAGGGTAGCTGATGGTCGAGCTTGCGGTCTTCGACGACCTGGCGGAACTTCGCGATGCGGTGTTGATCCTGGCCGGGATCGGCGCGGCGCTGGTGGCGTTCCTGTGCCTGGCGGCGGTGGTCAAAGTCTCGCTGACCGCGTGCCGGATCGTGCGTCGGCTGGAACGCTTCCACGAGCGCCGGATCGAGGGCAACGTTGCGGCGGCCGACGCCAAGCTGGCCGACTGGCTGGAACAGGATCGCTGGTCGCCGCGCGAAATGTTTGAGCTGATCCAACTGGCGGCGCAACAGGTGCAGGAACGTCGCAAGCCACCGTCGAAGAAACGTCGGCTGTTCGGGTTGTTACCGCCGGGCTAGGAAGCTGCGCATCCCCGACGCCGGCTGTGCGCTGTTGTTCGCTCTCAGGCGCTCGCCTACCATGTGTGCGAGCCGCGCGGGATAGCGTGGCGCGTGCATTGCGATCCCTGGGAAGGACCCAACATGAAGGCTGCGATATTCGATCCTGCCAATCAGGAGAAGGACGGCGACCGTTCAGTGCTTGAGGTGCACGACATCAACGTGCGCGATCCGCAACCGGGCGAGGTCCTGGTTCGCACGACTACCTCCGGCGTTTGCCACAGCGACCTGCACTTCGTCGACGGCAAGTGGGCGGCGGCCTTCGGCGGTTTGCCGGCGGTGCTGGGTCACGAGGCGGCAGGTGTGGTCGAGACTGTCGGCGACGATGTCACCTACGTCCAGCCGGGCGACAACGTGATTATGTCGTTCCGCCCATACTGCGGCGACTGCTACTGGTGTCTGCGCGGGGAGCCCAATCTCTGCCCCGACCCGGCTGGCGCGGCGCTCGCGCGCGACCGTCTGAACTGGGACGGCCGCCCGGTCGTGCAGATGGCATCGGTCGGCTCGTTCGGCGAGTACATGCTGACCACCCAGTCGGGCGTGTTGAAGATTCCCGAGGACATCCCGCCGGCCGAGGCGGCGCTGGTCGGCTGCGGCGTGATGACCGGCGTCGGCGCGGCGCTTTACACGGCCAAGGTGCCGGGCGGCTCCGTAGTGGCCGTGATCGGCTGCGGCGGCGTCGGACTGAACGTGATCCAGGGCTGCAAGATCGCCGGCGCGAGCCGGATCATCGCGGTTGACATCCTCGATAACAAGCTCGACTTCGCCGAGCAGTTCGGGGCGACCGACCGGATCAACGCCTCGGAAGTTGACGCGGTCGAAGCAGTCCAGGAGCTGACGCAGGGCATGGGCGTCGAGATTGCCTTTGAGGCGATCGGCAACGTGCACGCGGCGCGGCAGGCCTGGGACATGGTCCGCGTCGGCGGCACCGCCTGCATCGTCGGTATGATGCCGCTCGGCTCCGAGGTCGCCTTGCCCGGTCCCGAGTTCCTGCAGGAGAAAAAGGCGATCGGCTGCATGTACGGCTCGACGCGCTTCCGCGAGCACATGCCCAAGCTGCTCGACCTCTACCGCCAGGGCAAGCTCGACCTGTCCGGCCTCGTCTCGAAGCGCTTCGAGCTGGGCCAGATCAACGAGGCCTTCGCCGCCATGCAGGCCGGCGAGGTCGCCCGAGGCGTGCTCGACATCTCGCAGCCATAGCTCCGAATCCGGAGGAAATCAAACGCGCCGTCCGATGATCGGGCGGCGCGTTTGGTCTCCCTGTCCCCCCGCGCGAGCGGAGGGAGATGCCGAAGGCAGAAGGGGGGCAGCCCGATACGGCTCGCCATGGACTTCGACGACTACCTCCCGCCGCGAGCCGCGCCGCGGCAGACACGTGACGGCTCGGCCGAACGGGCGCTGAGACAGATTCCCGACGGCGCTCGCGTCGTCGTGCCGCCGATGTCGGCGACGCCGGTCGGATTGCTGGATGCGCTCGACGAGATGCGCGACGGTTGGACGGAGATTGAGATCGCCACGGGCAGTCTGTTCGAGCACGTGGCCCCGCTCGATCATCCGCATCAGCCGTTCCGCTTCTCGACCTACCAGACCAGCGGATCGTTGCGCGAGGTCGAGGCGGCGGGCGCGCTGGAGCACATTCCGGCGACTTATGCGCAGGTCCCCGGCCTGTTTCGCCAGGAAGGACCGCTGCCGGCAGACACGATCCTGATCCAGGTCTCGGAGCCGGGCCCGGAGGGTCTGTATTCGCTGGGCACCTCGGTCGGCGGGATCGTCGATGTCGTGCGGACGGCGCCGCTGGTGATTGCGCAGGTCAATCCGAATCTGCCCTACAGCTTCGGCGCGGCGGAGCTGCGGCGCGAGGAGATTGACTGGCTTGTCTCGCTGGAGAGTCCGGTGCTGGAGCTGCGGCGGTCCGAGCCGGGCGCGCTGGAGCGCGAGATCGCGGGAGCAGTTGCGGAGCTGGTCACGGACGGCGCGACGCTGCAATTCGGAATCGGCGGAGTACCCGAAGCGATCATGGGGTTGCTGGACGATCGGCGTGATTTGGGCATTCACTCCGGGCTGATCTCGGACGGCGTGATGGGGCTGGTCGAGTCGGGTGCGCTCAATGGCGCGCGCAAGGCGACCGCGCCCGAGTTGATCATCACGACCGAGGCCGCCGGCAGCGCCGAGTTCTTCCGCTGGCTGGACCGCAATCCCGCTGTTTGCATGGCGCCCGCCGGGTACACCCACTCGCTAGACGTGTTGGCTCGGCAGACCAACTTCGTCGGAATCAACTCGGCCGTGCAAGTGGCGCTGGACGGGACGATAAACGCCGAGTCGTTGGGCGCACGGCAGATCTCGGGACCGGGCGGCCAGCCCGACTTCGCTGCCGGTGCGATGCTGAACGGCGGCGTCTCGGTGGTGGCGATGCCGTCCACCGCTGCGCGCGGCAGGGTGTCGCGGATCGTTCGTCGACTCGACTCCGAGTCTGTCGTGACTACGCCACGTACGCTGGCCGACCGGATCATTACCGAGTTCGGCATGGCCGAACTGGCCGGCCGCACACTCGGTCAACGCGCCGAGGCACTGCGACGGATCGCTCATCCCGACTTCCGCGACGACTTGGCGTAGTCGGCGAGTCGTCAGGTACGCGACTTGCGATACACCGAAGCAAGCTGACCGCTCGCTTTGCCACCGATCCGAGGCGCGATTCGCGCGCCAGGCGCTATCTTGCATGGCAGGACGCGCACGCGCTGCGTTCAACCCTCGGAGGTCAGCTCACAGGGCTGGGGAGGCTCATATGCCGGTTTCGATTGAAGACATGCTGTCCAACACTTCGTTGTTCTCTCGCGTCGACCGCGATGAGTTGCACGAGATCGCCGGTTGGGTTCAGATCCAGAACTACGTGGCGGGGCAGGTGATCGATCGCGAAGGCGACCTGGGGACCTCGCTGCACATCATTCGCAGTGGGTCCGTGGACGTGTATCAGGCCTACGATTCGGACGACCAGACGCTGCTGGCTTCGTTCGGCGAGGGAGACTTCTTCGGCGAAATGGCGCTGCTGCTCGGTCGCCCTCGTTCGGCCACGGTGGTGGCCAAGGAAAGCACGGAGTGCCTGCAGATCCTGCGCGCCGCGTTCGCCGAAAATGCGACCGCGACCGTGCTCTGGGCCATGTTGCAGCACGTCGCCGAACGCCTCGCGCACGCCGACGAGACGATTGGCGAGATGCACTCGCACTAGTCGCCTACTCGAAGATGCTGTCGCCCAGCCCTGAGACCACTCGGGCCAGCGCTTGCGTTCCTTCGTCGCCAAGTCCCGACGCCTGGAGCTGATGGTAGAGCTGGTGGACGAACGACGTATTGGGCATTGGCTGCATGACGTCGCCGCCGGCCTCGAGCGCGAGCCGCAGGTCCTTTTGCATCAGCCGCACCATGAATCCCGGCGCGTAATCGCCCACGGCAATCTTCGGACCCAGGTTGGAGAGCTGCCAGCTGCCGGCGGCGCCGGCCGAGATCGCGGCCAGCATCCGTTCCTGGTCGACGCCTGACTTGTCGGCCAGCGAGAGCGCCTCGCAGACTCCCAGTAGCGCGCCGGCGATCGCCACTTGATTGCAAAGCTTGACCGTCTGCCCGGCCCCGGTCGGGCCACAGTGGGTAATCGTTGAACCCATCGCCTCCAGCACGGGCGAGCATCGTTCCAGCGCGTCGGCGTCTCCGCCGACCATGATCGAGAGCGTGCCCGCCTTGGCGCCGCTGTCGCCGCCGGAGACCGGCGCGTCGAGCATCGCCACACCGCGCTCCGACAATCGGGCGGCGAGCTCGCGGGTGACGGCCGGAGAGATCGTCGACATATCGATCACGACCGATCCCTCGACGAGCCCGTGGATCGCCGCGTCGTCGCGGCCGACCAGCACGTCTTCGACATCGGGAGAGTCGGTGACGATCGTAATCAGGATGTCCGAAGCCTCGGCTGCGGCCCGGGGCGAGTCGGCAGCCGTCGCGCCAAGCTCGACGCAGGCATCGATGCCGGGCCGGGAACGGTTCCAGACGGTCGGCGCATAGCCGGCCTCGATCAGATTTGCCACCATGGGTACGCCCATGATCCCCAAGCCGATAAATCCGATGCGTTCCATCGCGGCCTCTCGTTCCATGACTCCCTCTCCCTCCGGGAGAGGGTCGGGGTGAGGGTACGATACGACTCATGCCGCTCTATCTCTGCGACGCCGACTGGAACGCCGCGCTGCCTCTGAAGCAGGTGCTGGACGAGTTGGACGGACTGGTCCAGCGCACCGGCGGACAGGTGTTGCAGGTGCTACAGGTCGACAATAGGTTGTCGCTAACGATTGAGACGCCGGACGAACTGTCGCTCTTTCGCGTCGTCCGCGAGGCGTCTGCGCTGGGCCTGGCGCTGAGCTCGCGAGTGGCGTTGCCGCGAGTCGAGGCTGAAGCGCTCGATCGGGCGCACCGGGAACGAACCCAATAGGAGGCCAAACCATGGCAGACGACGCACGCTGTGAAGAGATGCGCGCCGAGCGCGCACGCCTGAACAAGCTGGCCGACGACATGCCGGGCAAGCTTCCGCCGCAGCCCGGAGAAGGGCCGCTGGGCAGGCCGAATCCGGAGTTGCGGCAGATCTACGATCGGATCAACGACCTGCGCAAGGATCTGCTGGCCATGGGTTGCAAGCCTTGAGTTGAGCAGGCGGCGCCCCCCTCTGCCTTCGGCATCTCCCCCCGTCTGGCGGCGGGGGGAGAGGAGAATTCACCGGGCCCTCTCCGCCTGACGGCGGGGGGAGAGGTCAAACAGGGAGCGCAAGTTCGGTTAACTCGCTGTTACGCGGGTGGCAATTGGTCCGGGGACTCGATAGGCTGGGACGTACAACTGAATATTGGGGCCGAATCCCCGGACGGCGTGATTGCCGAGCGGGGAGCGGGGGACCCACCAACTTGGGGTGAATGCGAATCGTCCGCTCGCAGAGTCGATGAGTCGCACGGCGCGCTCCCTTGCGCCGAACCCGTCAGCTAACCCCGTAGGCGACCGAGGGAGATTGCGCATCGGCTTGCGATTTGCAGGTGGGTGCGCAGACAAGAACCCGTGTCTTGAGCACGGCTCCGTCGGTCCGCCATTGGCCGCCGAAACGAGAGTCACGCCGGGAGCGACCGCCCGGCGCACTCAGGGGCACGGGTTTCTCGCTCGCCCGGCCCCGCTTCCTGGCCGACCCCCGGACTTCGCGTCCGGGGGTTCGGTTTATCTGCGGGGACCCTTACCCCAGCCCTCTCCCAGAGGGAGAGGGAGCTTCCGATCCCCTTCCGGTGCCCTCTCCCTCTGGGAGAGGGCTAGGGTGAGGGCGCTCGCGGACTAGCGGCCGATGAAATTCGGCGGGCGCTTCTCGAGGAAGGCGCGAGCCGCTTCCTTGTTGTCCTCGCCGGTAAACGAGAGCATCACGTGTGAGCCCTCCTGGTAGAGGGAGTCGCTCAGACTTGATGTGGCGGCGTAGTTGAGCGTCCACTTCATCATCGAGAGCACGGCGGTCGGCCCCTGCGCCAGCTCGCGGCAGAACGCCAGGCCTTCGGACATCAGCTCATCGTGCGGCACGACCCTGTTGACGATGCCCAGCGCCTCCGCCTCGCCGGCGTTGAGCCGACGGTCGAGCATGAGCAGTTCCCGCGCGCGGGTGTTGCCGACCATGTGGGTCAGGAACCAGGCCACGCCGTAGTCGCCGGAGACGCCGATGTTACGGAACGCCGTGACAAACCGCGCACGGTCCGAGGCGATGCGGAAGTCGGTGGCCAGACAGAGTCCGAGTCCGCCGCCGGCGGCGGGGCCGTTGACCAGTGACACGGTGGGCGTGCCCATCTCCCGCAGCATGCCCGATGTCTCCATCTGGCTGCGGTGGCTGCGTCGGTTGACCACGCCCGGTCCTGGCGGCGGCGCGTCCCCGCGCCGGCCCATGTTGTTGATGTCGGCGCCGGCGGAGAAGCCGCGCCCCGCGCCGGTCAGCGCGACACAGCGGATCTCGGGGTCGTCCTCGCACTCGACCAGTGCCTCCGACAGACGCTGCAGCAGATCGTCGCCGAAGGCGTTCATCCGCTCTGGTCGATTGAGCGTGATCAAGCCGACGCCGTCGTCGCGCTTCTCGAAGATCACGGTGGAGTCGCTGTTGGTGTCAGACATGGTGAAATCCTTGCACTTGTCACATCGGCGTAGCAGCTCATCCAATGCTAAGTCACGACGTACCTGATCCCCTCTCCCCCCGCTCTGCGGGGGGAGATGTCCCGTAGGGACAGAGGGGGGCACCGCAGCACGCCAACGAGTGGGAGCCCCCCTCTGCCTTCGGCATCCCCCCCCCGCTGCGCGGGGGGAGAGTACAAAATGCACCCGGCAACCGCCCGTCGCGGGGGGAGAGAAGAAGCTCAGGCCCGCGTACACTGACTCCATGTGCGGACGATTCACGCTGACGGTTGATTCGCTGGAGTTCATCGAGGCCGTGCAGCGGCTCAATGTGCAGTTGTTCGGCGGCTGCGACTTCCAACCTCGATTCAACATCGCGCCGACGCAGCTGCATCCAGTCATCCTGGCCGACGGTGAGGCGTTCGCCGCTCAGCCGGCGCGCTGGGGACTCGTCAACTCCTGGGCCAAGGACGCCAAGCGCGCGGCGCGGCAGATCAATGCGCGCTCCGAATCGGTGGCCGAGTCGCGCGCCTACGCGCGGCCGTTCCAGCGCCAACGATGCCTCGTGCCGGCCGACGGCTGGTACGAGTGGAGCGGTCCCAGGGATCAGCGGCAGCCGCACTGGATTCACCGCGCCGACCGCGAGCCGTTCCTGTTCGCCGGCATCTACGACATCTGGCATCCCGAGCCCGACCGTCCGGCGATGACGTTCACGATCCTGACGAAGGAGGCGACGGAAGCGCTGGCGAGCATCCATTCGCGGATGCCGGTCGTGCTGCCGCCGGATCGGCAGGAAGCCTGGCTCGATCCGGGCAACCTCGAAAAGGAATCTGTGCTGACGCTGCTTGATTTGCCGCCCGACGACGCATTTGTCGGCGATGCGGTGTCGACCCGGGTCAACTCGGTCAAGAACGACGATCCGACGCTGCTCGATCAGGAATCACAACAGGCGCTCGGACTCTGAGCGCCGGGGAGGACTACATGTTCACCGATATCGACGTCTTTCTGCGCTTCTTCCGCTCGGTCAATCGTCGGGCGGTCCGGGACGTGGACGCGCTGCCGCCGGAGGCTGACGGCTGGACGCCAGTTGGTGGCGAAGGTGAGATGGCCTGGTCGATCAACAAGCTGATCGGCCACATGTGCGGCTCGCGCCTGTATTTCGCCAGCGCCTACCGTCGCGAGGGCTGGATCTCGCCGGAGCCGCCCGACGTGTCCCGCGCCGAACTCTGGGGGCTGGCGCTGGACGACAGCTTCGAAGAGTTCAGCAGACTCGTGAGCGAAGTCGGCCAGGAGGGTCTCACCCGCCAGATCGAGATGATCGACACGCCCGGCGCGACGCTGACCGGTTGGCGCGTGCTGCTGATGATGATGGAGCACGACATCCACCACCGCTCGCAAATAGACACCTACGCCGGACTGAACGGCTGGGATCCGCCCGACATCTTCTTCCGTTCGGCTGAGACGATCGCCACGAAGCAGGCAGAGCAGATCGCGAAGTACCGCTCGTGAGCGGCAACGCGACGGGGCCGACGCTGGATGAGGTCCGCCTGGCGCGTGAGATCATCGGACAAACTCTCTCGCTGCCGACTCCGCTCGTGCACAGTCCTGCCCTCTCGGACCGCTGGGACGCCGATGTCTCGCTGAAGCTGGAGTGCGTGACGCCGACCTCGGCGTTCAAAGTGCGCGGCGGAGTCTACCTCGCCTCGCAGCTTGCTGAGGACGAGCGACAGCGCGGTCTGGTCACGTCATCGACCGGCAACCACGCGCAATCGATCGCCTTCGGCGCGACTTCAATCGGGGTCGAAGCGACGATCTTCATGCCGGCCAACGCGAATCCCGACAAGGTCGCGGCGACTCGTCGTCTGGGCGGCAACGTGGAGCTTGTCGGAGAGCGGTTTGATGATGCGCGCCGGCTGGCAGAGGAGTTTGCGGCCGAGCGCGGCGCCCGTTATGTCGAACCGATCGAGCCGCGCTTGATCGCCGGCGTGGGAACCGCTGCGTTGGAAGTGCTGGAAGATCAGCAGCCGGACACCGACCTGGTGTTGCTGCCGCTGGGCGGTGGCAGCGGCTCGTGCGGGTGGGTCACGGTTCGCGATGGCCTCAGACACCATGCCGAGATCTGGGCGGCGCAGTCGGCGCAGTCACCCGCCGCTCATCACGCCTGGCGCTCGGGTCGGCTGGAGGATCGGCCCAACCGGAGTCTCGCCGAAGGCGTCGCCACCGGATCCCCATTTGCGTTGGCACTGGATTTGCTACGCGGAAGACTGAACGACTTCATCCTGGTTGATGACGCACAGATCGTCAACGCCATTCGTCTGCTCTGGGACTTGCAGCACGTGATGGCCGAACCGGCGGGCGCCGTGGGCGTCGCAGCGGCCGAGCAGGAGCGTGAGCGTCTTGCAGGCAAGCGGTTCGTGATCGTGATCAGCGGCGCCAACGCGACAAGGTCGCAGTTGCTGGAGTGGCTGCCTGACTAGCCGGCAACCTCGTTGATCTGGCCGGCGAGTACGAAGTCGAAGTCGGTGACACCGCCGGCGTCGTGCGTGTTGAGCGCGATCTCGACCGTGTTGTAGACGTTGGACCAGTTGGGGTGGTGGTCGAGTTTCTCGGCCAGCAGCGCGACCGAGGACATGAAGCCGAACGCGGACACGAAGTTGTCGAAGCCGAAGCTGCGGGTCAACGAGCCGTTCTCGTAGGACCACCCGGCGATCTCGGACAGTCGGCCGCTAATCTCTGAGTCACTCAGCTTGCGTCGATCCGGCATGCGATCCTCCGTTCGGCTCTGGGGTGTGCCGCGAGTATAGGAATCCGATGGCGACCCTCAACGACGTTCGTGCGCAGCTTGAAGCGGCGCGCCACGGATATCTCTCGACCGCGTCGGCTGATGCCGATCCGCATCTGCAGCCGGTCGTGTTCCAGGTCGTCGGCGAGGCCGTCTATATCGCAATTGACGAGAAGCCGAAGACGACGCTACGCCTGCGCCGATTGACGAACATCGAGGAAAATCCTCGGTTCGCGCTACTTGCTGACCGATACGACGACGACTGGAGCCGGCTCTGGTGGGTGCTGCTGCGCGGTCCGGCGGACGTGCTCTGGCCGTCGAAGTGGGACAAGGACGAGGCGGCGAGGGTCATCAAGGCGTTGCGGGCCAAGTATCCGCAGTACGAGTCGATGGACCTGGAGGAGCGTCCCCTGCTGCGGCTGCGTCCCGATCGAGTCATGCGCTGGTCGGCGTCGGGAGACTACCGCTGAGACCAGTCGTTGCCTCGCATGAAGTAGTCACGGAGATCGGGGCCGGTCCAGCCGCCGGCGGCCTAACGCACGGCCAGGACATCCTCACCGTTGCTCACCTCGACATTTCCCGAGAGTCGGTTTCCCATGTCAGAACTCCCGACCCGTGAGCTCGAGGTAGCGTTGGTCTATGGCTGTCCAGCCGCCGTCGACAACCATCGCCTGTCCGGTGACCAGCGTCGATTCGTCGGAGGCGAGGTAGAGCGCCATGTTGGCGATGTCGATGCCCTCGCCGCCGCGGCCGACGGGATGAGCGCGGGCGCCGCCTTCGCGGCGGCGCTCGAGGTTGGCGGGATCCTGCGCGCCGCCCGAGTCGTCGCCGATCCGCGTAGCGATCGCGCCGGGGCAGATGCAGTTGATGCGGATGCCCTTGGACGCCCACTCGCCGGCGGCCGCGCGGGTCAGCGCGATCACGCCGCCCTTCGACGCGCAGTACGCGCCGATGCCCGACAGTCCCGTGATCCCCGCGATCGAGGCGGTCGAGATGATCGACCCGCCGCCGGCCCGTTCGAGGTGCGGGATGCCGTACTTCATACCCAGCCACACGCCGCGCAGGTTGATCGCGATGACCTCGTCGAAAACGGACTCGGGGCAGTCGCGGACGTTGTCCTCGCGAGCGCCGATGCCGGCGTTGTTGTAGATGATGTTGATGCCGCCGAATGCATCCACTGCGGCGGCGTACATCGCCTGCACGTCCTCACCCTGGGAGACGTCGCCGGTGAACGCGACCGCCGCCTCACCAATGCCGGCGGCGGCGTCCTCCGCGCGCTCCGCCCAGCGGTCCATGACCAGCACACGCGCGCCCTCCTCCGCGAAGAGCTCCGCGGTGGCCCGGCCCATGCCAGAGCCCGCGCCGGTAATCACTGCAACCTTGCCGTCCAATCGTCCAGCCATCAGAAGCCTCCCGCACTAGTCGCAACCCACGTTGCGCACCGATGGGAGGGTAGAGCTTGATCGACAGCGTCGTCAGGGGTGTGGCTCGGGAGCGGCCTACGTGAGCGCGTCGGCGATGGCGAGCTGGGCGATCCGCTCGTCGTCGTAGCCGAGGATCTCGCGCAGGACCAGGTCGTTGTCGCGACCGATCGAGGGCGCGGCGGAGCGGTAGCTGGGCGGCGTCTCCGACATCTGGCCCTTGGCCGCCTCGAACGCGGTCTCTCCGTGCACCGGGTGCTCCATGCGGATGAAGTGACCGCGATGCAGCATCTGCGGATCATCCGCCGAGGCAGCGCTGTTCGAGACCGCGTGAGCCGGCACCCCGAAGGCCTGCAGCATGTATTCGACCTCGAGCGCGCCGCGGTCGGCGGTCCATCCGCCGACGATTTCGTTGAGCTCGTCTTCGTTGGCCTTGCGGGCGCTGAGGTCGGCGAAGCGATCGTCGCAGGTCAGTTCGCCCATGCCCATGGCAGAACAGAGGTTGGCCCAGTCTGCGTCGTTGCGGACGGCGATAGCGACCCAGTCGTCGTCGCCGCTGGCGCGGTAGCAGCCGTGCGGAGCCATATCGGGATCGGCGTTGCCGACGAGCTGCGGCACGCGACCATTGATCGTGTAGTCGAGCAGCGCGGCGCTCATGAAGTGCAGCGAGGATTCGGCCTGCGCCTGGTCGATGTAGAGGCCCTCGCCGGTCCGGTCGCGGTGATCGAGTGCGGCCATGATCGTGGGCAGCGAGAAGCGAGGCGAGAGATAGTCGGTGTACGCCGAGTACGGGCCGATGGGCGCTTCCCCTGGATTTCCGGCAAGCGCGATGTAGCCGCCGATCGCCGAACCCATAGTGCCGAATCCCGCGACGCGAGAGAGCGGCCCTGCCTGTCCGAACAGGCAGGTGGAGAGCATGATCAGGTCGGGCTTGATCTCCCGCAGCGACTCGTAGTCCATGCCCCAGGCTCGCATCGCGCGGGGCGAGAAGGACTCCGACAACACGTCGCACCACTTGATCAGGTCGAGCAGGACGTCGCGCGCCTCGGCGGTGGCCAGGTTGAGCGAGAGTCCGAGCTTGTTGATGTTCATGTTGCCGAACAGCCCGGAGTGATCGGGTCCCTGTTCGTTGTTGTGAAACGGTCCGATGCCCCGCGCCGTCTCGATCCGATTTGCGGACTCGACCCGGATGACGGTGGCGCCGAAGTCGGCCATGGCGCGCGTCGCCGTGGGACCGGCCACGACCCACATCAGATCGAGCACCTTGACGCCGGCGAGGGCGCCTTCGCTGGGGACGCCGGGCACGCTGGGGAGCACCGAGGTCTCTGCGGTTGTCATCAGATCACCCCTCGTTCCTGCAGGTGAGCCAGGTCCTCGGCGTCGAGACCGAGTTCGGCGTAGACCTCGGCGTTGTGCTCGCCGATGTTCGGCGCGCGACGACGGTACTCGAGCTGGTTGGCCGAGAGTTGCACGAACGGTCCCGGAAAACGAACGGGCTCGGGCCAGGCCGGCATGTCGTGCTCGCGCCAGAAGTCGCGGGCCTCGAACTGCTCCGAGTCAGCGAGCTCGTCAACGGTAGTGACGGGAACAATCAGCAGCGACCGCGCCTGCGCTTCGGTGAACAACTCGTCCCGTGAGCGCTTGCGAATGAAGTCGCCGACGACGCTCAGCAACCGATCCCACTCGGACAGCGGCCGCTGGCCGGAAATGAACTCCGCCCCCAGACCAATCCAGTCGAGGTCGCGGTCCTCGACGGCGCACTCGCCCTCGTCGTACATCCACTCGAACAGTCGGCGTGAGAACGGGCCGATACCGGCGCCGAACAGGAACGTGAGCGAGATGAAGCCGTCGGCGGCCTCCCAGATCAGCTTGCCGGTGAAAGGTCCGACGGCCATGCCGCCGGCGACGCGCGCCGTTTCGACGGCGCCGATCGATGCCGCCAAGTTGGCAGACATCGAGGCGGCGGCAACGGACTGCTGGGCGGAGATGTCGACGTGCTGTCCGCGGCCGATGGTTCGGCGCGCATACAGGGCGATCAGCGCCGCGCTCGCGGCCTCGCCCGAGGCGTGGAACCACGCCTGGGGCACAGACACCCGGACCGGCGCCTCTCCGGCTCCGCCGGAGAGGATCAACGGCCCGCCCGCCGCCATCAGGATCAGGTCGGTGGCTTCGTAGGTAACTTTGGGACCGGTCTGGCCGAACGCCGAGATTGACGTGTAGATCAGATTCTCGTGCTCCGCCGAGAGGGCGGCGTATCCGAGTCCGCGGGCGTCCATGACGCCGGGCGTGTCGGACTCGAGCACGAAGTCGGCGGTCGCGGCGAGTTGACGGATCAGGTGCTGTCCCTCGGAGTGATCGAGATTGCAAGTGATGCCGCGCTTGTTGCGGGCGTAGGCCCACCAGTAGAGCGAACGATCGGGGCCGGGATCGTCGCCGGCGAATGGTCCCACGGCGCGCGCAGACGAGCCGCCGGGCGGCTCGACGCAGATCACATCCGCGCCGAGGTCGGCCAGGATCTGTCCCGCCAACATGCCGCGTTGGTCGGTCAGATCCAGTACGCGATACGGCGTCAGCAACATCGGTCACGCTCCTCCCGCTCGGCGATTGAAGGGTATCGCAAGCGGGAGCGTCTGCGCCCTATTGCAGCGCTCCCGACCCGCTGATCTCCCACGCCTCTTCGACTTCTCCTGACCGGTGCGCGTAGAGCGTTCGATGCAGGAGCACCGTGCTGTCGGAGTAGTGGGGAATCATCTCCACTCGGTCGCCGATTCGCAACTGCTCGCCGCCGTCTCTGGCGAAATGCGTGTGCTCGGCGCTGAGGCCGACGCAGCGCCAACCGTCGGGATTGGCGACATCTGGAAGTCCGGTGTGGCGGCCCGTGGCCTTCCAGCCCGCATCGCCAGCCGCCCGATCGGAGTTCACCGCGGACACCACCTGGCAGACCAGGCTGAGCGCCTGTCGGTGCCCTTCGACACCCATTTGCACGTAGGTCAGGTCCATCAGCGCCGCTCCTCCGGCCTGCAGCTCCGTCAACGCTGCCTGCTTGAGCACGAACCGATAGTTGCCGCTGCCGCCACCGGAGCGCACGCCGATCTCGTGTCCGTCCTGCTTGCAGAGCTCATTGGCGCGCGCCAGGATCGCAGCGGAGGCGGCCGTCTCCCGCTCCTTCTCATTCTCCGGCAGTCCCATCACGTGGCCCTCGTAGCCCATCAGCCCGCGCAGGCGCACGGCCGGGAGATCCGAGATCAGGGCGCACAGCGCGGGCGCTTCTTCAGGCGTGACGCCGCAGCGGTGGAGGTTGACGTCGACGTCGACTAACAGGTCGATGGTTACGCCGGCGGCGTCGGCGGCGGCTGAGATTTCCCGGACGTTCGCAGCGTCATCTACCGCGACGCAGAGGGTCGCCAGTTTCGCCACATCGACCAGTCGCGCGACTTTCTGGTCCCCCACGACTTCGTTCGCGATCAGGATGTTGGTCACCCCGCCCCGCGCCATGACCAGCGCCTCCGAGGCCTTGGCGCAGGTGACGCCGACCGCGCCCGCCTCGATCAATCGGCGCGCCATCGCTGGCGCCTTGCAAGCCTTGACGTGCGGCCGCCAGTCGATGCCGGCCTTGGCGCAGCGCTGCGCCATCAGCAAGGCGTTGTGTTCCAGCGCGTCGAGATCCACCAGCAGGGCGGGCGTGTCCAACTCCCAGATCGAGGTCATAGCATGCTCCCAACTGAACCACAGGAATCGTAACGAAACGCCGCCCCGATGCCCTTCACCCAGATCAACGGACTGCAACTCTTCTACCACGAGCAGGGCCCCAATGATCCCGACGCGCCGACGATCGTCTTCGTCCACGGGACGCAGGGCAATGCATCGCTCTGGGCCGATCTGATCGATGCGCTCTCCGACCGCTCTCGCTGCGCCGCACTCAATCATCGCGGACGCGCGCCCTCGGAGTGTCCGCAAGATCCATTGGCCTACAGCATCGAGCAGTTCGCCGACGACCAGGCGGCGTTCATCGTGCAGCGCGGCTACCGCGAGATCACGATGATCGGCTGGTCGCTGGGCGTGCGCACGACGCTGGCCTACTTACATCGGCATGGGACGGAGCGGGTAGGACAGGCCATCCTCGTCGCCGGGCCGCCCTCGCCCAACTTTGGCGGGCAGCCGCTGACGCCGCCGGATCAGAGCGCGCCGCCGCGTGAGGTCTGGGGGCAAGAGTTTCGCTCTTCGACCGAGGCCTGCTGGGAGGGCTCGCAGCAGTCACGGGCGACCTGCGACCTGGAAGCGACACTGCCGAACATCGACATCCCGGTCGCGCTGTTCCCGGGCCGTCACGATCCGATCTGCCCGCACGCCGCCGCCGAGTTCATGGCGCGCGAGATTCCCGACGCGACACTTGTGACGTACGAAGATTCCGGTCACGCCCCGCTGATCACGGAGTCGCAACGCTTCATCGAGGAGACCGTGGCGTTCATCGAGCGCTGCGAGGCGGCGCGGTGCGCGCGAGCGGTCGCGCTACTCGACTCCATCAGCCGTCTGCTGCTCGGATTCCTCCAGATCCGCGGAAGCCTCTTCGGGATCGTCGCTGGGCAAGAACACGTGGTGGTACAAGACTGCAGCGACGACCGCTCCGGCCGCCGGTCCAATCACGTAGACCCAGAAGCTGTCGAACGCGTTCGAGATCAACGCTGGTCCAAACGTCCGCGCCGGATTGACTGACGCACCCGTCAATGGCACTGCGATCAGATGAATGATGACCACCGTCAGCCCGATCGCGAGCGGGGCAGATGCGCCGAATCCACGCCTTGATACTGCCGTGGCGAAGATCACGGCCACAAGCGCGGCAGTCAGTAACAACTCAAGCAAGAACCCGCCACCATTACCAAGTGCAAGCTCGTTGATCCCGTGCGCGCCGAAGTTGGTCAGTTCACCCACCTCATTGAAGAGGATCGCGTACAACAGGGCCGTCGCCAGGCAGGCGCCGACCATCTGCGCGACGATGTACGCAACGCCGACGACGGGTTTGATTCGCCGCGTGACGATCATCGCCAGGGTGACCGCCGGATTCAGATGACCGCCTGAATAGTTGGCGGTCGCGTAGACCATGACCGCGATGCCAACGCCATGAGCCAGGGCAATAGCGACCAAGTCGCCGCCGCCGGTGGCGATTACCGCTCCCGTGCCAATCAGGACGAAGAGCATCGTGCCGATCAGCTCCGCCGCATAGGCGCGCAAGTTGTGTAGCGATGCGATCTCTGCCAGACCAAGCTGCTCGGTGTTCATATGAGTCCCTCTTCCGCAAGCGTTGCCTGTCGCGGTGAGTGGAGGCTAGCTATATGGAAGAGCGATTTCAGGCAGCGGCCTGTCGTGTTTCGGCGGCACCGGGCGGTGATAGGCTACGCAGGCTGAATGGCAAGAGATGAACTGCCGAGCTTGCCGCAAGACTCAGTTGACCGATCGGTCGTACCGGGCTCGGCGAGGCGCACTGACGCGCCCGTGAAGGGACCTCAGACTTGACCACGAATCAGCACTGGTGGCCGGACACGGTCAGCCTCAAGCCGCTGCGGCGGAACACCGCCGCATCCGACCCGATGGACCCAGACTTTAGCTACGCCGAGGCGCTCAAAGACCTCGACGTGGACGAGCTCAAGCGCGACATCGAAGCGGTGATGACCACCTCGCATGACTGGTGGCCGGCCGACTACGGGCACTACGGCCCGCTATTCATCCGCATGACCTGGCACGCGGCCGGGACGTATCGGATTTCTGACGGACGCGGCGGCGGCGGCGCGGGACAGCAGCGCTTTGCGCCGCTCAGCAGTTGGCCCGACAACGCCAACCTCGACAAGGCCCGGCGTCTGCTCTGGCCGGTCAAGCAGAAGTACGGCAGCGCGCTCTCCTGGGCGGACCTGCTGATTTTCACGGGCAACTGCGCGCTCGAGTCGATGGGCTTCAAGACGTTCGGCTTCGGCTTCGGCAGGCCCGACACGTGGGAAGCCGACGAGACCGACTGGGGCGAGGAAGAGGAATGGCTGGGCGACCAGCGGCATGACGCCGGCGGCGAACTCGACGAGCAGTTCGGCGCGGACCACATGGGCCTGATCTACGTCAACCCCGAGGGTCCCGGCGGCGATCCGACTCCGAGTCGAGCGGCCGAGTACATCCGCCGCACGTTCCTGCGCATGGCGATGAACGACGAGGAAACGGTTGCGCTGATCGTCGGCGGCCACACGTTCGGCAAGGCGCACGGGGCGGCGATGGAGTCGCACGTCGGCGCAGACCCGGAAGGGGCGCAGATCGAGCGGCAGGGCATCGGCTGGGACAGTTCGCACGGCTCCGGCATGGCGGCCGACACGATCACCAGCGGCATCGAAGGCGCCTGGACCGACACACCGACGCAGTGGGACAACAAGTTCCTTGAGAACCTCTACCAGCACGAGTGGGAGCTGACCACGAGTCCGGCCGGCAAGCACCAGTTCCAGCCGACCAACGCGGCAGCCGTCGCGACCGTGCCCGACGCGCACGATCCCGACGTGCGCCACGCGCCGATGATGCTGACCACCGATCTCGCCCTGCGCGAGGACCCGGCCTACGCCGAGATCACCCAGCGCTTCCTGGAGAATCCGGCGGAGCTTGAGGACGCCTTCGCTCGCGCCTGGTTCAAGCTGATCCACCGCGACATGGGCCCGCGCGCGCGATACCACGGACCGCTGGTTCCAACCGAAGCGCTGATCTGGCAAGACCCCGTACCGGAGGTTGACCACGACTTGATCGGCCAGGCGGAGATTGCCTCGCTCAAGGCGGACTTGCTCAACTCCGGCTTGTCGCGCTCCCAGTTGATCGCGACCGCCTGGGCCTCGGCCTCGTCCTTCCGCGGCACCGACAAGCGCGGCGGCGCAAACGGCGCGCGCCTCCGGCTCGCGCCGCAGCGCGACTGGGCCGTCAACGATCCGGCCCAACTCAGCCGAGCGCTGGAAACGCTGGAGGGCGTCCGGGAGTCGTTCAACGCTTCGCGCAGCGACGGCGTGCGGGTCTCGCTGGCCGATCTGATCGTGTTGGGCGGCTGCGCCGCCGTGGAGGCCGCGGCCGTCGCCGCTGGCTACAACGTGGCCGTACCGTTCACGCCCGGTCGCACCGACGCCAGTGAAAATATGACCGACGCCGAGTCCTTTGCCGTGCTGGAACCGAAGGCCGACGGATTCCGTAACTACCTGAACTCCGGCATCCAGACCTGGCGACGCGGCCGGACCGAGGAACTGCTGATCGAGCGGGCCGAGATGCTCATGCTGACTGCGCCCGAGATGACGGCGCTGGTCGGCGGGATGCGTGTTCTCGACGCCAACACGGGTCAGTCGCCGCACGGCGTCCTCACCGACCGGCCGGGCACGCTGAGCAACGACTTCTTCGTCAACCTGCTCGATGTGAACAACGAATGGCAGCCGGCCAACGGCTCGGACGAACTGTTCCGGGACAGACAGTCCGGGCGGACGGCGACTCGGGTCGACCTGATTTTCGGTTCACACTCCGAGCTGCGCGCCCTTGCCGAGGTCTATGGCGCCAGCGACGGCGAAGCCAGGTTCGTCCACGACTTCGTTGCCGCCTGGGACAAGGTCATGAACCTCGACCGCTTCGACCTGGCCTAGTCCACAACCAGCGGCAGCGACACGTCGGCGGCGTACTCCGACATCGAAGCGTCGTACACGGCGATGTTGTCGTAGCCAAGCAGGCTGAGGACGAAGGCGTCGTTCGAGGCGGCGATGCCGCCGCCGCAGTAGGTGACGACGCGCTGCGACTTGTCCGGCGCGACCTCGGCGAACATGCCGGCGAGTTCGTGGGCGGGCCGGTAGAGGCCGGTGTCGGGATCGATCAGTTCCATCGCCGGGACGTTGGTCGAGCCGGGGATGTGTCCCGCACGGCCGTAAGTGCGCCCCTCGTCCGCGCCCGAGTGCTGGTCGCGGCCCAGCGCGTTGATCAGGCAGCTCCCGCCCGACTCGACGAAGGCGTTGACTTCGGCCAGATCGGCGAAGCGGTCGAGGTCGGCCGCGGGCGTGAACGCGGTCGGCGCGTAGTATGCCGGCTCAGTCGACGCCGGTCGCCCCTCGTCTCTCCAGCGTCGCCAGCCGCCGTCGAGCACGGCGGCGTTGGTGCAGCCCATCGACTGGAACATCCACCACAGGCGAGCGGCCCACATTGAGCCAAGCCGGTCGTAGAGGACCAGCTTCGAGGTCTCCGAGATGCCATGCCGACCGGCAGCCTCGGCGAAGGCCTCGGCCGAGAGCATCATGAAGCGCAGCCGCTGATCGTTGTCGGAGAAGTCGGCCTGTAGATCGAGGAAGCCTGCGCCGGGGATGTGGCCCGATTCGTACTCGGCGCGTCCCGACTCGACACGGTAGCCGCCTTCGTCGCGCGGACGCAGGAACACGGTCGACTCGAAGACGCGGACATCGGGATCATCGAGGTGTTCCGCCAGCCAGTCCGTCGAGACCAGGTACTCGGGGTGCGCGAATGTCATGATCGCCAGTCTTTCGCTGTCTTGTCCGTCTTGCTCGGGTTCACGGCTAGGTTAGCCATCCTCCGCGATAGACTGCCTCCGTACCGCCAGTGCAACCCGAGAACTCCTGCCTGTGGCCTACCTCAACACGTTCGCGCCCACCGCCGACGCCGTCGACATGACGCAGACCGACGAGTTCGCCTCGCTCTGCGAGTCGGCCGCCGATCTCGGGATCAGTCACGTCGACGACATCCGCTACGTCTCGCGCAACGCGGTGATCAATCACCTGCGCCTGCACGTGCTCGAATGGGGAGACCCGGCCAATCCGACGATTGTGATGCTGCACGGCGGCAACCAGTCGGCGCATAGCTGGGACCTGGTCGCGCTGCACCTGGCGGACCGTTTCCACATCGTCGCCCCGGATCAGCGCGGACACGGTGACTCTGAGTGGGCCCGCGACGCCGACTACGGCCCCGACCAGATGGCATCCGACGCGCTGCACCTGATCCACGAGGACGGCCTCGACTCTCCGATCGTGATGGGCCACTCGATGGGCGGCATGGTGACGATGCGGCTGACCTCGCGCGAGCCGTCGCTGCCGCGCGCGGTCGTGCTGGTCGATGTGGGACCGGAGGTCTCGCAGCGCGGCGCCGAGCAGATTCGCAACTTCGTCGTGCGCAATGTCGAGTTCGACCATCTCGACGAGTTCATCGACCGGGTCGCGGCCTACGATCCCTTCCGCTCGCGCGAGCACATGGAGCGCACGGCGCGCTACAACCTGGTGCATCGCTCGGACGGCAAGTACGTGGCCAAGTCGGACCGCATCCTGCACGACCCCGGCTTCCGCCGACCGGCCGCGGCTCGACGCGATGTCGCGGACGGCTTCCACGAGTTCGCCGGGCCGACGCTGCTCGTGCGCGGCGAGTCGAGCAACATCCTCCAGGCCGACGCCGCGCAGCGCTTCGTCGCGGAGTTGCCCAACGCGCGGCTGGTCGAGGTAGCCAACTGCGGCCACAACGTGCACTCGCAGAACACGCCGGGATTCATCGAGGCGGTCTCCGACTTCCTGCTTACCGCCGTCGGCGACGCCGCGCGCTAGTTCTGGCGTAGGATCGACTCATGGCAGATCAGTACGTCGCGCGCGACCGCGAGACCGGCTTCGAAGTCACGGTGACCGGTGAGTTCCCCGAACACCCCGACGACCGCATGCGGATCGCTCGCACCACCACGCTGTTCACCAAGCTGATGTCGACGTTGCTGCAACGCGACGAGTCGATGCGACGGATGGGATTCCGCGCAATCGAGACGCAGCTCGAGATCGCCGACGCGCTGATTCGTCAAGATCACGCCGAGGTCCAGCGGCTAGTGCGGGAAACGCTCACTTCCATGGGCGTGAGCGAGGACCAGCTCCGCGAGATGGCACAGCGTCTCTCCGAAGCGAGCGGTCTCGATCCCCGCGTGGCGCAGGAGTTGTCGCGCGCGTTCGGTTTCGAGTCGGATCCCACGTCCATGGACGACCCGAACGAGGCCGATGTCCTGGACGCCACGGCGTCGGAGATGGATGCCGAGAGCGAGCCGCTGAATCCGCAGATACTCGAGCAACTGGACCAACTGCTGGCCGATGCTGAACGCTCGATCGACGAGGCGGAGCCGGACACGAACGGCGATACTGGGGACGAATCGGAACCGGACGACGATCAGAAAGGACCGACGGCATGAGCCAATCGGCGGTTGGATACATCAAGGACATGCTCAGCTTCATTCACGGTGGCTTCCGCGATGCGCGGACCGGCCAGACCGGGGAGCAGCTCCACTTCGTGCCGGACGGTGAATCGCACTCCGTTGCCTGGGTACTGTGGCACGCGGCGCGGGTCGAGGACCTGCTCGTCCAGGGCGCCTGGCAGGGCAAGGACGAGATCTGGCGCTCCGGCGGCTGGGCGGAGAAGACCGGACTGCCGGAGCGCGGTTTCGGTACCGGCCAGTCGACCGAGGAAGCTTCGTCCGTGGCAATCGGCGACCTCGACCAGTTCTGGGCCTACCAGGACGCCGTCAACGAGTCGACCCACGCCTTCCTCGACTCGCTCAGTGACGACGATCTGTCGCGCGAGGTCAAGCTCGGCGACCGCACAGAGACGTTGGGTGAGTCGATCACGCTGCATCTTTGCACGCATCTCAATGGTCACCGAGGTGAGATCAACCTGATCCGCGGGATGCACGGACTCGACCCTGTGCGGCCGAACATGGGCGGATAGTCGAACGGGAGCGTGCGTATGCACGTAGTCATCACCGGCGCGAGCGGACTGGTCGGCGGAGCGTTGATCGCCGAGTTGCGCCGCCGCGGCGTCAACATCACAGCGGTGTCGCGCAATCCGCGCGCCCATACCGCACTCTCGGGAGTGACCTGGACCGGCTGGGACGGCCTCACCGATGCCGTGGCCGGCGCGGCCGGAGTGGTCCACCTGGCCGGCGAAGGGATCGTCGATCAGCGCTGGTCGAGCGAACGCAAGGCAGCCCTGCGCTCCAGCCGTGTCGAGACGACGCGACAGGTGGTGCAGGCGATCCAGGAGTCGGGCGAGAAGCCCGGCGTCCTGGTCAGCGCCTCGGCGATCGGTTACTACGGAAACCGCGTGGAACGGGAATCAACCGAGTCTGCGCCGGCCGGCGATGACTTCCTCGCCCATCTCTGCGTCGACTGGGAAGCGGAAGCCCAGGGCGCCGGCGTCCGCACGGTGACTGCCCGCATCGGCATCACTCTGGCCAACGAGGGAGGCGCTCTGCCGCGCCTGCTCTTTCCCTTCAAGCTCGGCCTCGGCGGACCAATCGGTCTGGGCCGCGCCTGGTGGAGCTGGGTGCACATCGACGATGTCGTCGGCGGGATCATTCACGCGCTGGAGCAGACCAACGTCGAGGGCGCGCTCAACCTGACCGCGCCGAATCCGGTCCGCAACGGTGAGTTCTCCCGCGTGTTGGGTCGCGTGCTGGGCCGCCCGGCCCTGATTCCCGTGCCGCCGCTCGCGCTCAAGCTGATGCTGGGCGAAGGCGCAAGCGTCTTACTCGCTTCGCAGCGCATCCTGCCGACGCGCACCCTCGATCTCGGCTATCGCTTCAGATTCACCGAGATCAACGCCGCGCTTGAGGATCTGATTGCCTGAGCGCCATGGCCGACTCCATCCCCCTGCGCTACGGAATCAATCCGCATCAACAGCCTGCCTCAGCGTCGGCGATCGGGGAGTGGCCGTTCGAGGTGCTCAATGGTCAGCCCGGTTACATCAACCTGCTCGACGCGATGAGCGGCTGGAACCTGGTGCGCGAGTTGCGCGAGACGCTGGACGAACCGGCCGCAGCCTCGTACAAGCACGTGTCGCCGGCGGGCGCCGCGATCGGTCTGCCGCTCTCCGCGCGCCTGGCCCGCTCCTACGAAGTCGAGAACCTGGAGCTCTCGCCGGTCGCGGCGGCCTACGTTCGCTCGCGAGGCGGCGACCTGGTCAGCGCCTACGGCGACTTCGCAGCCGTCTCCGATCCTGTCGACGAATCGCTCGCCCGCTTCCTCAGGCGGGAGGTCTCCGACGGGATCATCGCGCCCGGTTACGAACCCGAAGCGCTCGAAATCCTGCGGCAGAAGAAGGGCGGCCGGTACCTGATCCTGCAGGCCGACCCGGATCTGGAGTCACCAACGGAGGAGTCCCGCGACCATTTCGGCCTGCGCCTGGAACAGCCAACCGATCGGAAGCCGTTCGATCAGTCCTGCTTCAACAATCCCGTGACCAGATTGAAGGCATTTCACGACGAGGCGAGGCGCGATCTGTTGGTCGCGACGATCACCCTGCGTTATACCCAATCGAACTCCGTCTGCCTTGCGGCCGACGGCCAGGTAATCGGCCTGGGCGCTGGTCAGCAATCGCGGATTCATTGCACCCGCCTGGCCTGCGGCAAGGCGGATCGCTGGATGCTGCAGCAGCATGATCGCGTGCTGGGGCTGGAGTTCGACTCGAACCTCAAGCGGCCCGATCGGTTTGCCGCCCGCGAGCAGTTCATCGCCTGGCAGGAACTGTCGCAGCCCGAGCAGAATCGGCTGCAGTCACAAGTCACGAACTGGACAGGGCCTCTGAGCGAGGAAGAGCGGCGCGGGTGGACCAACGGGTTTCGCACCGTGCTCAGTCACGACGCGTTCATGCCCTTCCGCGACAACATCGACCGCGCCCAGGCCTCGGCGGTGACCCACATTCTCCAGCCCGGCGGCTCGATCGCCGACAAAGATGTCATCGCTGCCTGCAACGAGTACGGCATCGCCATGGCTATGACCGGTCAGCGATTGTTCCGACACTGATTCGACTGCCAGTCCGCTGTCTCTCGCATGGATCGGTTGTAGGCTCAGTCCATGCCTGCATTCGACGACTCTCCCATCGCCCTGTACGACACGCTCCTGCGCGACGGATCGCAGATGGAGGGCATTGCCTTTTCGCTGCGCGACAAGATTGCCGTGGCGCGTCGGCTCGACTCGCTGGGGATGCACTACGTCGAGGGCGGATTTCCGGGCTCGAACGAGAAGGACAAGGCGTTCTTCGAAGAGATGAAAGCGCAGCCGCTGGAGCGGGCCAGGCTGGTCGCATTCGGTGGAACTCGCAAACCCGGATCGAACGTGAGCGAGGACTTCAACATCGTCGCCTTGCGCGACGCGGAGACCCCCGTGGTCACGTTCGTCGGCAAGGCGATCGCCTCGCAGGTCGAGTCGGTGCTCAGCACGTCGCGCGAGGAGAACCTGGCGATGGTGCGCGAGTCGGTCGAGTACATGGCCTCGATCGGCCGCGAAGTCCACTTCGACGCCGAGCACTTCTTCGACGGCTTCAAGGAAGACCCCGACTACACGCTCAGCGTGCTCAATACCGCCTTCCGCGCCGGGGCGCAGTACCTGATCCTCTGCGACACCAACGGCGGCGCGATGACCGACGAACTGGTCCGCGCCATTCGCGCCGTGCAGGAGACCGTCCCCGGTGCGAAGCTGGGGATTCACACGCACAACGACTGCGACCTGGCGGTGGCCAACTCGCTCGCCGCCGTGCGCGCCGGGGTTGAGCAGATCCAGGGCTGCCTCAACGGCTACGGCGAACGCTGCGGCAACGCCAACCTCTCCTCGATCATTCCCAATCTGCAGCTCAAGATGGGCATGCAGGTGGTTGAGGACTACCAGCTCGAAGAAATCACGAGCGCCTCACGATTCGTGGCCGAGCTGGCCAACCTGCCCTTCAATGGACTCTCGCCCTTCGTCGGCGGTTCGGCATTCGCGCACAAAGCCGGCTATCACGTCGCCGCCGTGGTCAAGGACCCAATGACCTACCAGCACATCGAACCGGAGCTGGTCGGCAACGGCCGCCGGGTGCTGGTCTCCGAACTCTCGGGGCGACGCAATATCCAGTACAAGCTCAATGAGCGCGGGCACGATCTGCCGCTGACTCCCGAAGAGAACACCGCGTTGCTCAACCTGGTCAAGCAGATGGAATCTCGCGGCTACCAGTACGAGACCGCCGACGCCTCGTTCGAGCTGCTGGCGCTGCGCTCGCGGCCGAACTATCGGGCGCCGTTCGAACTGGAGGACTTCCTCGTCATTGAGCGGCGCCGTCCCGGCGCCGCAGGAGCATCCAGCAACAGCGACGAATCCCTGATGATGGCCGAGGCAACGACCAAGATCCGCGTGGATGCCGAACTCTTTCACACCACCGCAGACGGCAACGGTCCAGTCAACGCACTCGACATGGCTGCCCGCAAGGGCCTGGAGCTTGCTTTCCCCCAGCTCGCCGCGGTCTCGCTGCTCGACTACAAGGTGCGAATCATTGACACCGACGCCGGTACCGAAGCAAAGACCCGTGTGCTGATCGAGTCGACCGACGGTCACCAGATCTGGACGACTGTCGGCGCATCGCCCGATGTGATCGAGGCTTCGTGGCTGGCTCTGGCCGACGCCTACGAGTACTACCTGCTGAATCGCGAGGCCTGGCAGGCCGCCGAGCCTGAACACGCTGACTAAACCCGACGCAGCTCCCGACTCAGGCGCTAACATACGCATTGGACAATGTGGGTCGCTGTGCGGAACTGTGCTGACGATGCCGGTGCGAGGGCAGGGCCTCAGGGAGATGCGGGGCGATGGCGAACGGTGATCTCGGCGTGGCGCCGGGCGGGTTTCCACGATGCGCACAGTGCGAGGGGGGGGTTCTTGTCCCGCTCTCGGACTTCGGCGGTCAGGGCGCGGCGGTGCACTTCAAGGCATGGGTCTGCACCGACCCCAAGTGCCTCTTCAACCTCAAGATCCGCAACGGCGACGTCTACCTGAACGAACCCATCTACGACGGGCGCGACGACCGCCGCTAACACGGCGAAGCCCACGTCAGTTGCGTCATTCACGCGCGGTTCCGTAGTAGGCTGAGTCGGTCGGGGAGTGGCGCAGCCTGGCAGCGCGCTTCGTTCGGGACGAAGAGGTCGGAGGTTCAAATCCTCTCTCCCCGACCATCCCTACTCAAGCGAAACATGGATGGGCGGCCATGAGGGCCGCCCTTCGTGATCGCGGCCTCACTCCGCAGCACTCAGGCTCGGCAGGCGGGCTTGCATCGGCTGCTGCACGCGCGACGCCGCGATGAAGATCACGACCGACGCCAGGGCGCAGATGCCGTACAGCAGCAGTGCGTCGTCGTAGCTGCCCGTGTTGTCGAAGATGCTGCCGGCGACGATCGGCGAGAAGAAGATCGCAATCGTCTCGAACATGAACCCGGTGCCGAGAATCGTGGCGAAGTTGGACAATCCGAACGCGCGAGAGATCATCAGCGCCTCGAGCGGCGGCACCGTCGCGAAGCCCAGCACATAGAGCACCACGTGCAGCGCCGTGCCGCCGTCGCTGCCGCCGATCAGATACAGCGTGATCATCGACCCGGCGACAAACAACGAACCCACCGCCGCGATCCGTTCCGGTCGGCGGATCCGCTCAAGCTGTGAACCGGCCGCCAACAGCCAGATCACCGCGCCGCCCGCGGTGATCGACACGATCAACGCCGCGGTCGAGTCCGAGTAACCGACGGACTGGTAGTACGGGTGCGCCTGCGACAGCCAGCCGAAGACGACGAAGAAGATCGCCATCAAACCGAACACGAGCAGCCAGAACAGTTTCGTCCGCACCGCCTCGCGCGCGGTCAGACCTGCCAGCGACACCTCGGGAGGCGTGCTCAGCGCCGCGTCCGCCTCGACCGCCGCAGGATGCGCGTGAGCCCGCTCGCCGCCAGGCGGCGGTTGATCGCGCACCAGCAGGAACGCCACCGCGTAAGCGCCCACGATCATGATGCCCGAGTAGATGAACGCGTCTTCCCAACCCAGCCGGGAGATCAGCAACTGGACCAGAGGCAGCATAACGAGCTGTCCCATCCAGACCGATGCGCCGATCAGGCTGGTTGCGACGGCACGGTGATCGTCGAACCAGCGCACGGCCAGCGCCTGGGCCGGGATGTAGGCGATGCAGCCCAGCGAGATCGCGCTGAGGCCCATGTACGCGTACCACTGCCAGAGTTCGGTCATGAACGCGAGCAGCACGAACGAGACACAGCAGAGCGGCGCGCCGATCAGCATCAGCCGGCGAGGTCCGACCACATCGATCAAGCGTCCGATCAGCGGCGCCGAGGCCCCGACCACGCCGACGGTGACGGAGAATCCCAGCGAGACCTGCGCCCGCGACCAGCCGAACGCCTCCTCGAGCGGAACCACGTAGGCGCCGAACGAGCCAAACGTGACGCCCTCGGCGACGATCATCGCCACGACCATCCCGAACAGTACCCACCAGCCGTAGTACAGCCGCCCCAGCCTTCCGCGTCGCCGCCGCCCCCGCCCAATCGTCGTCGCTTCGATCGCCATACCGCGCAGATTACTCCCGATCCCCTCTCCCCCCGCGGAGGTGGAGGGAGTGCAGCTCACTTCCCCTCTCCCCCCGCGCGAGCGCGGGGAGATGCCGAAGGCAGAGGGGGGCTCCCCCATCCCGCAAGCACTATCCTGCCTGCCAACGACCGCCGAAGTCCGAGAGACCACGCCATGACCACCACCCTGTCCAGCATCAGCACCAGCCCGCTCCCCTGGCCCAACCAGCGGGAACTGCCCGAGACCACGCGCCCGCTGCCGGCCGGCACCACCGTGATCTCCGCCGACAGCCACTGGCTGGAGACCGGCGAGTTCGTCGACCGTATGCCAGCCCACTACCGCGACCGCGCCCCGCGCGGCGTCTTCAACGAGCGCGGCTTCCACATGGAGATCGACGGCGAGTCGACCGACAACAAGGCGATGCCCAGTGAGATGATCGAGGGCCGCGCCGGGATGTGGGACGCCGCTGTCCGCGTCGGGGAGATCACGCGGGAAGGCGTCGAACAGGAAATCCTCTTCCCCCAGCGCATGCTCGGTGTAATCCGCAATCAGGACTTCGACTACATCCAGGCCTGCATGGACGCCTACAACGAGATGCTGGCCGACTTCTGCGCCGAGCAGCCCGAGCGCCTGCACGGACTCGCCCTGCTCAACTACTGGGACCCGGAGCGCACCGAGGACGAGCTGCAGAAGATTGCCGCGCTCGGCTTCAAGGGCGTGCTGATGCCCTCGCTGCCGCCGCCGCACTCGAAGGTCTACTACAACGCCCGCGCGCTCGAACCGATGTGGCGGGCAATCGGCGAGTCCGGCCTGCCGCTCAGCTTCCACGTCGGCGAGACCTTCGACGCCCGCGGCCAGGGCGGTCTGGCCACGACCATCGTGGTCGCCTTCCAGCCCTTCCGCCGACTCTTCGCGCTGCTCACCTTCGCCGGCATCTTCGAGCGCAACCCCGGCCTCAAGGTCGTTTTCACCGAAGGCGGCATCGCCTGGGTGCCCAGCGCGCTGTTCGACTGCGACAAGGTCTACGCCTCGTTCGAGTCGGAGATGACTCCGAAGCTGGCCAAGCCGCCCAGCCATTACTGGTTTGAGAACTGCTACGCCACCTTCATCGAGGACCCCTCGGGCCTGCGCCAGCTCGACCTGATCGGCGTCGACAACGTCATGTGGGGCAGCGACTACCCGCACCCCGAGAGCGCCGTCGGCTACACCCAGCAATCCCTCTGGGACGTCTTCGACGCCACCGACTCCATCGAAGACGCCCAAAAGATCGTCGGCGGCAACGCCCAGAAGCTATGGGGCCTGAGCTGAACCCAGTTCCCAGTCCCTGCTTCACACAGGGACCCGCTCGCCTCCAGGCGCCGTCGCCCCACTTCCCCCTCTCCCCCCGCTCCGCGACTGACTTTGGCTGCAAGACGGGGGAGTATCCGGCCATGGACCCGATTCACGTTTGCGCACTGTCTGATACGGAGTTCGAAGCTCAATACAAGGAACTTGCTATCCAGTGTGGAGACAAACGGATTGTGGCTGCCGGCGAGCGAAAGCACTTGCGAAGTGTGTTGATGGGTGATGAACTCTTGCTCTGGATGGCCAGTGGTTTGTACTCCGGTGCAGAGAATGTGTCCTGGAACCTGGGGGCCAGCCTGATCACTCTCACCGATCGCCGGCTGTTGATACTCAAGAAGGGAGTGTTCCGCGGCATCCAAGCAGTTGCAATCGATCTGGACAAAGTGAGCGTCATTGCTGGTGACGTTGGCCTCCTGTTCGGGAACATCAGAATTCAAGTTGGAGCCAACGAGCACAAGATCGAGCAGGTCTCAAAGCAAACGGTCAACGTGTTTGTCCAACAGGTTGAGTACGCGATTGAGGCGAGGAAGCTTGACGCTAGAACCCCGCTCGCGGACGAGTGGGAGCAAGGCAGCGAGTTGGTGCCTCCGACCGAACTGACCCTTCCAACTGCGAGCCAAAGCGTCGATGTCATCGGGCAGCTAGAGCGGCTTGCAGATCTGCGTGAGCGTGGGATGCTGACCGATGAAGAGTTCGAAGACCAGAAGCGCCGAGTGCTGAGAGGCGACTGACTTGCCTCCATACGAAAGTGCAGAAGAGCTTCGCCGACGCATCCGAGAGACGCGAGCACGCCCGACGCTAGGAGACCTCGGGCCGAGTCAGAGACCGGATGCAGGCAAGCCTCCCGACAATACCGACAGCAGAAAGCCCAAGGAGAACCGAGACGCTCTGTTCGGCTTGATTGCAATTGTCGTGATCGCGGCGGTGACTGCGGGCGTCTGCACGCTCACTGGCGGAGACGAAGAGTTAGTAGAGACAGCACCGTCCGACCTGTCGGATGAGCTTCACCCTGATGCCTACTTGTGGCTCAGCGAGTACACAGGGATGTGGGGTGACTGCGAGAAGATGCTGAACAAGGTTCTTGAGAGCACGGGTCCGAGTCAGCAGGTCCAAGACGACGCATTCTTCGCCGAGGGGTGCATGTTGCTTCTGATGGACATCATCGACAAAGCGCCGGCCGACTGCTGGGGCGTACCTGAGTGTCGGGAGATTCGAGCAGCGCGACCAGAGATAGCCGACCTGCGGCAGTTGATGCGCGAGTTTCAGGAGTAGCGAGCACTTTCGACTGCCCCAGGCAGAGATCCGTGGGCGTTGCAACATTCAAGCGCGTCACTCTAGGGAATGCTCCCGCACGCCCCGTAGTCGTCCCAGTCAACCCCAACGCACCGCTCATTTCTCCAGTCGCACATACGTCCGCATATGATCGATCCCAAACGTCCCAACCGCAAAGGATCCAGCCATGCCCATCGACCCCAGCTTCAAGGCCGCCATCGACGTTCTCACCGAACTCGCCTCCGACAGCCACCCCGCCTACGTCCGAGTCAACGCCGCCGGACGCTTGGCCAACCTCCTCTCGCCCGCCAACCCCAAGCACCGCGATATAGTCCGCAACCGCGGCGACGAACCCGACCTTCCGTCCACCCCGGTCTCTCAAGAGCCGCGGCTCCCCGATGAGCACCCCTACGCCTGCTATCTGAGAGACAACGAGGACGCCGACGAAGACGAGGAGGCGTCCTCAGCCGAGGAGGACGATCCCCTCTAATGCCCGACTCGCGCGGTTCGGCCCCTGTTCTTTTTTCCTGGAGCGCCATTACCTCTTCCCCCGCGCTAGCGGTGGGAAAGTCGTATAGCAGCTTGCCCCTGCGTACGCAGGGGCCAGAGGCAAGCTCCTCCGACGTATCCTGCACGATGTCAACCGGCGCCAATCGCGCCGGACCCGAAAGCAGAACCGCCATGTCCGTTGAACGAATCGACATCACTCACCAGGGACCGTACGCCGACGGGCGGGAGTTCGGCGCGCACGGGGCGTTCGAGCTGATCCGGGCTCGGCTGCGCTATGCGGTCAACCCGATGCTGGAGGACCACCGGCGGATTACCGACCTCGAGTGCGCCAATCGCGGTACCGACGGCTGTGTGCGCTTCAGCGGCGACCTCGTGCTGATGCGGCCGATTGATCCGGCGGCGGGCAACGGCGCGCTGGTGATCGACGTGCCCAATCGCGGACGCAGCCTGCTGCCCGGCGCGCTCAATCGGACGCCGCCGGAGTTCACGCTCACCGACCCGCTGCACCCCGGCGACGGCTTCCTCTTCAGCCAGGGCTTCAGCGTCGCCTCGGTCGCCTGGCAGTGGAACACGCCCGACATGGAGACGCTGCTCGACTTCGAGGCGCCGGAGGCGCTCGGACTCGATGGCAACTCGATCTCGGGCGAAGCGATCACCGATCTGCGACCCAGCGAGGCGGTGGCCTCGATGCCGATCGAGCACCTCAATCAGCCCGGCTACCCGGTCTCGGAGGCAGACCAGGGCCAGGCTCGCCTCTACGTCCTCGACTTTGAGGATGACGAGCCCCGCGAAATCCCCCGTGACCGTTGGCGCTTCGCCAGAGCGACCGAGAACGGTGTGGAGCCGTCGACGATGGACGTCTGGCTCCAGGACGGCTTCACGCCCGGCAAGATCTATGAGGTCGTCTATCCCACCGACCGCTCGCCGGTCGTCGGCTCGGGGCTGCTCGCCTTCCGCGACGCCGCCCTGTTCCTGCGCAACTGGCAGCGCTCCTACGAGCGCGTGCACGGCTTCGGCATCTCGCAGAGCGGCCGCTTCCTCCGCCACCTGCTCTACCTCGGACTCAATCGCAATCCCGACGACCTCTCTCAGAGGGCGTTCGACGGCATGCACATCCACGTCGCCGGCGGCATCCGCGGCGAGTTCAATCGCCGCTTCGGTCAGCCCTCGCAACTCTTCCTCGCTGGCCCGATCCACGAGTTCCCGCATGCCGACGTGATCCGCGACGACGCCATCAGCGGCGCAACCGACGGTCTGCTCCAGCGCTCGGACGAGCAGGGCGTGACGCCGAAGATCGTCAAGACCAACACGAGCTGGGAGTACTGGCGCGGAGACGCCTCGCTGATCGACATCGACCCGGTCTCCGGCGAGGACATCCCGCAGCACCCGAACTCGCGCCACTACCTGCTCGCCTGCACTCAGCACGGCGCGGGCCAGGCCGAGCCGATGGACAGCTTCTTCCTGACCGGCGATCGCAGCATGTACCGCCACAACGCCGTCGACCAGACGCCGCTGATGCGGGCCGCCCTGGTCAACCTCGACCGCTGGGCGGCCGGAGAGTCGGATGCGCCGCCATCCAGCGTGCCCAGCCTGGCCAACGGCACCGCCGCCACCCGCGACGACGTGCTGGACCAGGTCGCCGACCGGGTCACGACACCCGACGCCGATCGGCTCTCCCGGGTCCGCACGGTGGACTGGTCCACGCTGCCCCCCGAGGAGGGCGAGGAGTACCAGGGCTACGTCTCGGCAATAGACGAGCGCGGCAACGAAGTCGCCGGTTTGCGTCTCCCCGACCTGACCCAGCCGCTCGGCATCCACACCGGCTGGAATCCGCGCCATCCCGACACCGGCGGCGAGGACCTGACCAGCCACTTTGTCGGCCTCACCCAGTGGTTCGACCGCGACGAAATCCTCGCCCGCTACGGCGACAGGGAGTCCTACCTCGGCCGAGTCAGATCCGATGCAGAGGCCTTGGCGAAGGAAAACCTCATCCTCGCCGACGACATCGACCTCGTCGTCGCCAACTGCGCCGACCGCTGGGACGTCGCCGTGCGCTGATCGCCACGGCGCGGCTGTTCAGGCGGTGGACACAATCCCCGACTGCGCAAGCGCCTCAACCTCCGAGGGCGCAAGCCCCAGCTCCTCGGCCAGCACCTCCGCGGTGTGCTCGCCCAGCAGCGGAGCTCGACGATGCACGGCTGGGCTTTCGCTCAGCCTGATCGGGCAGCCGAGCAGCGTCATCGGGCCGCGCGTCGGATGCTCGATGTCGATCAACATCCCGCGCTCCTTGAGGTGCTCGTTGGTGAAGATCTCACCCGAATCGAGCACCGGACCGGAGGGGACGCCGGCGGCGCGCATTGTTTCCATGACCTCGAACTTGGTCCGCTCGCGGGTCCACGATTCGATCGCCTGGCGGACGTCCTCGCCGTCGGTGCGGGTGATGCCGCCGGCGCCGTTGGAGGGAGTCAGGTCGGGTCGACCGATGGTGTTCATCAGCGCCTCGCGCATTCGTCCGCTGGCGACGACGATCCAGACCCAATCTGAGCGTCCGCCCGGCTTGCAGGGGAAGAGCCCGGTCGGCGCGGTCTGCCCGTCGCCGTAGGGCGGCGCCGGGTCGCCGGCGACCTCGCGCCGCGTCATCGGCACGCGGGTGTAGTTGGTGACCGCCTCCTGCATTGACAGCTCGACCTTCTGCCCCACGCCGTCGCGCTGTCGCTGCCAGAGCGCGGCCAGCATCCCGATCGCCGCCTGCACGCCGGTGCCGGTGTCGCCCACGGTCGGTCCCGGCTTGAGCGGCAGCGTGTCCTTGGTCCCCGTGATCGCCATCGCGCCGCCGGCCGCCTGCGCGACCATGTCGAACGACTTGGTCGGCGCCCAGGGTCCCGTTGTGCCGAATCCCTTGACCGTGCAGTAGATCAGCGTGGGATGAATCTTCTTGAGCGTCTCGTAGCCCAGCCCCAGCCGCTCCATCGTGCCCAGGGTGAAGTTCTCGACCACGATGTCGAACTTGGGAACCAGCTCCAGGAATATCTCGCGCCCTTCGTCCGACTTCAGGTCCAGCGTCAGCGAGCGTTTGTTGTTGTTCAGCGTGATGAAGTAGGTTGAATCGTCGCCGCTGGCCGCCCCAAGCCGCCGCCCAGGCTCGCCGCGCCCGGGCGGCTCGATCTTGACAATCTGAGCCCCCAGCCAACCCAGCGCCTGCGTCGATGACGTCCCCGCCTCATACTGCGTCAGGTCCAGTATCCGAACATCCGAAAGCGCCAAGGCCATTAGGAATCCTCCACTCAGGCAGTGTTGAGCAGAGGCTAGCGGAGTCTCAGGCGTCGACTCTGACCAGCTCGTACCAAAGCCACTTGCCATCGATCTGTTCGACCTCGACCGTGCCGTTCTGGAGCTTTTCGAACTCAATTCCCGGAAGGATCTTGCGTTCCTCTGCATGTTCGAGGGTCAGTTTGACGACCTCGCCGCGGGCGTCGAGTTCCATCAAGTCGCCGACACCGACATCTACGTAGTCCTCGACCAGCCTCTCCGTGAACTGGAGGACAAGAGTGTCGGTATCCGCGAAGTATGTGGCCTTCATGGTCTAACTCTTCATCCTCCGGCAGCGTCCGCGGCGACCACGACGCCTAGCTCGGACAGATCCTCCGAGCGTTCGCCCAGCACCTCCGACGCGGCCGAGCCGGGCAGCATGGCCGGCCGACCGATAGTCGTCGGCGTCCGACCCATGCGGATCGAGGGGCCGTTGGTTCGCACCCGGCCGCGTCCCTCGTGCTCGCGTGTGACCGAGAATCCGAGGCGGACGGCGCGCTTGTTGGTCATCGCGTCCTCGATTGTGCCGACCGGGGCCGCGCCGATGCCGAACGCCGTGAGCTGTGCGACCCAATCGCTGACGGTCCGGGTTCTGAACTCGTCCTCGGAAGGAATCTGCTCGGCCTGCTCGAGGTGCGCGCCAACGAACAGCCAGCCGTCCGAAGCCTCGTAGAGGCGATGTGCCGGGCCCTCGCCAAGCGCGCTCTGGCCCGCCGGCTCGTCCCAGCGCTTGCCCTCGTAGCCGTGCAGCATGTTGGACTGCAGCGTGCTGGCGGTACGCGCGAGCGCGGTGAAGACCTGCTGACCCTCGCCGGTGCGCAGCCGGTGGTAGAGCGCCATCCCAACCGCGAACGCGCCGTTGATGCCGGTGCCGTAGTCGTTGATCGCGAACGGCTGCAGTGTCGGCACGGTGTCGCCGTAGCGTGTCAGCATCCCGCTCGCCGACTGGGCCAGCTGCTCCCAACCCGCCCGATGCGCCCAGGGACCAATCTCGCCGAAGGCGTTCAGCGACGCGTAGATCACGTTGGGGTTGATCTGCTTGACTGACTCGTACTCGACGCCGAGTCCGCCGACCTTGCCGAGGCGGTAATTCTGGACGACCACGTCGACATCGGCGGCCAGTTCCATGAACAGTTCGCGTCCCTCCTCGCGCTTGAGGTCGAGCAGGACCGATCGTTTGCCACGGTTGATGTCCTCGTGCAGCAGGATGCCGTTCTCACGGAACGGGTTGTCGATCTTGACCACGTCCGCGCCGAACTCGGCCAGCGTGCGGCCGCAGGTCGGACCGGCGAGGATGATGCACAGGTCAAGCGCGGTCATGCCTTCGAGCGCCTGTGACAACCGGTTGCCCGGCGCTCGCATCGCCGCCGGTGCAGCTCCTTGAAGCTCCGAGAGGATGTCCTCCTGGTCGGCATCGAGCGGCTTGCGCGGACCGCGAATCTCGCCCGGCGTCTTCGACATCCGCACCTGGATGCCGGGCTGCAGCATCGGCCCGATCTCGGGATCGTCCAGTTCGACGATGATTTCCGCTTCTCGCGCGTGCGGTTCCAGCAGCCACTCGGCCGAGTCGAGCGCGCGCACGGTCGGCGGTCCGGCCTCGTTGATCAGGTCCTCCCACTCTTGCGCCGTGCGCGTGAGGAAGATGTTGGTCAGCTGCGCGCGGGCGACATCGGCGAGCGAGAAGTCCTGGCGGATCTCGGAGGCCTTCGACCAGGGCTCGTCCAGCCATTGCGGCACGCCGGCGGCGATGCAGAACTGGCGGATGAAGTGCGAGTAGGCGGCGTGGAAAAAGACCCAGCGTCCGTCCCGGCACTCGTACGGCCCAACCCAGGGCACCGGACCGCCGGGCGCGTCACGGTCGAGGAACTTGAGGCCGCGGATGCCGATCGCCTGGTACATGCTGTCGTGCAGCGAGGCTTCGATCCGCTGGCCGAAGCCGTCGCGTTCACGGGCGACCAGGGCCATCGCAACGCCTGCGCAGCCGACGAACGCGGCGTACGACGAGGCAATCGGCACGGCCGTATAGACCGGCGACAGGTATTGCCGCTCCAGCGAACCGCTGTACGTCCCGACGCCTGCCGAAACCACGCCTTCCCAGCCGGGCATGGCGGCGCGTTCGTCGTCGGACGCGAATCCCGGCATCGACAGGTAGATCAGCCGATCGTTATTGGCCGTCGATTCCTCGGCGCCCAGTCCGAGCCGGTCCATGACGCCCGGTCGGAAGTTCTCGATCACGACATCGGCCGAGGCGATCAGTTCCTGGGCGGTGCGCCGGCCGTCGACGGTCTTGAGATCGAGCGAGATGCGCCGCTTGCCGCGATTCCAGACGGCGTTGGCAGGGGTGTCCCACATCGGGCCGGAGGGCGGATCGACGCGAATCACGTCCGCGCCGTTATCGGCCAGCATCATCCCGGCCAGCGGGCCGGCCATGTACTGTCCGAAATCGATTACGCGCAGTCCATCAAGAGCGCCCATGCCGGCCTCCCCAAGTGAGATGTTGAAGTGTCTGTAGAGGCTAGCGGCTATGTACGGCCGCTCAACGCGTTGGCTACGGCCTCGTCGATCGCCGCCTGGAACTCCGCGACCGATCCGTTGTTGTGCAGGACAAGATCCGCCTTGGGCGCGCGCTCCGCCCACGGCGTCGCCGAGGCCATTCGTTGCTCGGCTTCCTCGCGCGTCAGGTTGTTGCGAGCCATCAAGCGATCGATCGCCCGGTCGTCTTCGGCGGCGACCAGCCAACCGGCGTCGCAGATCTCCATGTATGGCCCCTCGAACAGCCGCACCGCTTCAAACACGGCGATCGGAGCCGAATCGTCCTTCAACTCGCGAAGCAGCCGCATGAACTCACCCTCGATGTCGCCGATGGCGGTCCGTAGCGCGGCCAACAGGTCGGGCTTGCCGAAGACGATGTCACCCAGCGCCTTGCGGTCGATGAAACCGTCGGTCCCAACGACCTCATCGCCGAAGCGGGCCACGATCCGGTCGAAGGCCGGCTTGCCCGGCTCGTACATCGTGTGGACATGGCGGTCGGCGTCAATGTGCCTGGCGCCGTGAAAGTTGAGCAGGTGCCGGCAGAGCACCGACTTGCCCGAGGCGATGGAACCGGTAACGCCGAGGACGAATGCCATGCGGACAGGCTACTCGCGCCAGGGCAACCGCCACACGCAACACCACTATCCTCTATGTCGCAACAGGACATCCGGATCCGAGTTCGACTCCAGTGACCGACCGCTGTCAATGGCCCGGCGACGACCCTGACGAGATTGCCTACCACGATCTTGAGTGGGGCGTGCCGACTGTCGACGAGTCAACGCTGTTCGAAGCAATCACCCTCGAGGGCGCGCAGGCAGGGCTCTCCTGGCACACGATTCTCTTGCGGCGTGACGGATACCGGCGCGCGTTCCTCGATTGGATCGTCGAGGCGGTAGCTGAGATTGATGAATCCGGCGTCGACGCACTCGTGCAGGACACGGGCATCATCCGACATCGCGGCAAGATTGAGGCGACGATTGCCAATGCGCGCGCGATCCTGTTGTTGCGCGAACAGGGCATGTCGCTCGCCGATGTCGTCTGGGCATACGCAGAGTCCGGCAACGAACCGAACCCGGAGTTGCAGTCGCAGACCGACACATCGCGCGCCATGTCACGCGAGCTCAAGCGGCGCGGCTTTCGCTTTGTCGGGCCGACCACGTGCTACGCCTTCATGCAGGCGGTGGGTATCGTCAACGATCACGCCGATGACTGTTTCCGCTTTGGAGAGATTGCGGCGATGCGCGATACGCTGCTCAGCGAACGGAGCAACACATGACCTTCCAACACTTGCGACTCGATGTCTCCGACCGGATCGGCACGATCACGCTGGATCGACCGGAGAAGCTCAACGCGCTCTCGCGCGACCTGCACAATGAAATGGTCGCTGCCGCCAATGAGCTGCAGGCCGACGACGATGTACGGGTCGTGATCGTGACCGGCGCAGGTCGGGGCTTCTGCTCGGGCGCCGACCTGACGGCCCGACCGCGCGACGCAGCTCCGGACACGCAGAACGACCGCATGGACGAGTTTGGCTGGGTCGGCCATCAGGCGCTGGCCTTCGGACAGCTCGACAAGCCGACCATCGCCGCGGTCAACGGTGTCGCGGCCGGAGCCGGCATGAGCCTGGCCCTGTCGTGCGATCTACGCGTCGCCTCCGAGAAGGCGCGATTCAAGGTCGTCTTCCTCGAGCGCTCGCTCAGTCCCGATGCCGGCATGACCTGGTTCCTACCGCGCGTGGTCGGGTACCCCAAGGCGGTTGAGCTGGTCCAGACCAGCCGTTTCGTCGAGTCGGACGAGGCGCTGGCGATCGGCCTGGTCAACCAGCGCGTCCCGCACGAGGAGCTGATGAACTCGGCCCGCGCGCTGGCAACGGAGATCGCTTTCTGGCCGCCGCTGGCGTCGCGAGCCGCCAAGCGAGTGATGCAGCGCAATCTCAACGCGACGCTCGAGGAAGCGCTGCGCAATGAGATCACCGCAATCTCCCACGCGACCCGCTCCGAGCACGACGTTCGCGAGGCACAGGCGTCGTTCATCGAGAAGCGGGCGCCCGTCTTCACCGGCGAGTAGGCGGCACGATCGTGTCCGACGTTACCGTCCGCGAGGCCGTCCCCGAAGACGCGCAGACCATCCTCGACTTCATCGTCGGGCTGGCCGAGTTCGAACACGAGCCGCGCTCCACGGTCAAAGCGACCGTCGAGAGTATCCGCCGCGACGGCTTCGGCCCGATTCGCAGCTTTGAGACGCTCATCGCCGAGCGCAGCGGCCGACCGGTCGGCATGGCGCTGTTCTTCCCGCACTACTCAACCTGGCTGGGAACGCCGTCGCTGTACCTGGAGGACCTGTTCGTCGTGCCCGAGGCGCGGGGCACGGGCGCGGGATTCGCCCTGATGCGGGAACTCGCACGAATCGCCGAATCGAGAGGCTGGAACCGGCTCGACCTTTCCGTGCTCGACTGGAACCCGGCCCGCGAGTTTTACCACCGACTGGGCATGACCGACGAGTCCGAGTGGCTGCTCTACCGGCTGGACGAGGACGGCGTCTCCGCGCTGGCCCGGATGCAGGACGATGGCTGAGCTGAAGGTTTACGGCGCCCCCTGGTGCCCCGACTGCCGGCGCTCAAAGGCCTTCCTCAGCGAGCACCGAGTTGACTACGAATGGATCGACATCGACCAGGACCCCGACGCGCTCACGTACGTTGAGGAGCTGCAAAACGGCGGCCGCTCGATACCCACGATCATCCTGCCCGACGGCGGGATGCTGATCGAGCCCAGCGACGAAGAACTTGCGCAGGCGCTTGGGATCCAGGTGCGACCGCAGCGCGAATTCTACGACCTGGCCATCATCGGCGGCGGGCCGGCCGGACTGGCCGCGTCGATCTATGCCGCCCGCGAGGGCATCGACACGGTTGTGATCGAGCGCTCCGCGCTCGGCGGGCAGGCGGGACTGACCAACCGGATCGACAACTATCCGGGATTCCCCGACGGCGTCGACGGCGACGATCTGATGGCTCGTTTCGTCGCCCAGGCGCGGCGCTTCGGCGTCGAGCTGCTCTCCGCTGTTGGTGCGGTGGAACTCACCGCACCCTCGGATGTCGAGGTCACGCTGTCCAGCGGGGATCGGGTCGCCGCGCACGCCGCGATCCTGACGCCGGGCAGCACTTACCGCCGACTCAATGTGCCCGGCGAGCAGGAACTGATCGGCTCCTCGGTGCACTTCTGCTCGACCTGCGACGGACCGTTCTACGCGGGCGCGAAGCAGCTTGCCGTGATCGGCGGCGGCAACTCGGCGTTGGAAGAGGGGCTGTACCTCACCCAGTTCGCCGACCAGGTACACATCATCCATCGCGGCGACCAGCTTTCCGGGTCTTCCTTGCTGCAGGACAAGGTCCGTTCGCACCCCAGAGTCCGGCTCTCGCTCAACACCAGCGTGCAGTCGATGGAGGGTGAGTCAAAGCTGTCGACGCTCACGCTCCAGACCAACGGCGGCATCACCCGGACATCGCCTGACGGCGTCTTCGTCTTCATCGGCCTGCAGCCCAACACGGGATTCCTCGAAGGCGTCGTCGATCTCGACCAGCGCGGCTTCATCCGGACCGACCAACGCTTTCAGACCAGTATCCCCGCCGTCTACGCCGCCGGAGACGCTCGCGCCGGGTCCACCAAGCAACTCGGCGCCGCCGTCGGAGAAGGCATCACCGCCCTGATGATGACCCGCGAACACCTGCGCGCCCACCAGCATGTCCGCACGCCATCGGTCGAGCTGGACTAGCAAACAGGAGCTTCTCCTCTGGGGGAGGCCCTAGTTCACTCGCTTCTCGACGCCTTCCCAGTAGGCCTCTCGGAGTTCGAACTTCTTCAGCTTGCCGGTGGCGGTGCGGGGGAGGGTCTCGACGAACTCGACGTTGCGGGGGATCTTGAAGCCGGCCATGTTCGAGCGGCAGTGGGCGACGATGTCGTCTCGGGTCACGGCGTGGCCCTCGCGGGGGACGATCAGCGCGAGCGGGGTTTCTCCCCACTGCTCGGAAGGAATGCCGATCACGGCGGCTTCGAGCACGGCGGGGTGGTCGTAGAGCACGTCCTCGACCTCGATGCTGGAGATGTTCTCGCCGCCCGAGATGATCACGTCCTTGGCCCGGTCGACGATGTTGATGTAGCCCTCCGCGTTGACGGTGGCCATGTCGCCGGTGTGGAACCAGCCGTCGACAATCACCTTGTTGGTCTCCTCCTGCTGCTCCCAGTAGCCACGCAGGACGACGTTGGAGCGTGCGACCACCTCGCCGACCTCCTCGTCGTCCCAGGCGACCTCGCGGCCGGAGTCGCGCACGACCTTGACCTCGACGCCGATCACGTCGTGCCCGGCGCGCACCTTGGTGCCGAAGTAGCCGTCCTCGTCCGCGTTGAGGAACGGCGCGACCTCGGACACCGTGAGAATCGGCGAAGTCTCTGTCAGGCCGTAGATCTGAATGAACTCCCAGCCCAGCTCCTTCTCCAGGCGCTCGATGAACGACTGCGGCGGCGGCGCGCCGGCGACCGTGAAGCGCGGTTTGACGGTGATCTCGTACTCGTCCTTGCGCTCGAACTCGAGGATGCGTGCGAGCACGGCCGGAGCCATGCAGGCGAAGGTGCAGTGCTCGTCCTGGATCACCTGGTAGATGTCGGCCGCCTCGGGCGCGCGCAAGACCACGTGCTTGCCGCCCATCGCGGTGATCGCGTAGGGGCCGCCCCAGCCGTTGGCGTGGAACATCGGCAGCGTCCACATCTCGGCGTCGTCCTGCGAAATGCGCAGGTGGGCGATGAAGTTGTAGGCGTTGATGTAGGCGTTGCGGTGCGTGATCATCACGCCCTTGGGCCGCGCCGTGGTGCCCGAGGTGTAGTTGATCGAGAGCAGGTCGGTTTCGTCCAGGCCTGGGTCCGGCGGTTGCGTCGTCGGCTGGCTCGCGATCCAGTCCTCGTAGTTGGTCCAACCGGTCACGATCTCGGCGTCGCCGTAAGGGATCGCGATGAAGTGCTCAACCGCGTTGATGCCGCCGCGCACCTCGTCGACCAGGTGCAGGAACTCCGCATCGACCAGCGCGACCTTCGAGCCTGAGTGTTCGAGCATGTACTCGAAGTCGGACGGCACCAGGCGGTAATTCATCGGCACGACGACCGCGCCGATCGCGGCGGTCGCGTAGAACGTCTCGAGAAACTCGTGCGAGTTGGGCGCGATGATCGCGACGCGGTCGCCCTTGCCGATCCCGGCGTCGAGCAGCGCGTGCGCCTGTTGGTTGACGCGGGCGTTGAACTCCGACCAGGTGAAGCGCTTGTCGCCATCCACCACGGCCTCCGACGGTCCGTACAGCTTCGACGCGCGTCGCAGGAAATCGTTGACCAGCAGCGGGACTTCCATCTTCGTCTCCCTCAATCGCATCGCGGATTCGGGATCATTATTGCACCCAGAGGGAACTGAGCCGCGCGCTCACTCCGCCGGGAACTCCGAGACCGGGAAGACATCGTTGACGATTGAGAGTTCGTCGCCGTCGGGGCAGAAGGGCAAGACGGTTCGCCTCCACTCCGCGTTAGGGATGTGCATCTGCAGCTCGTCGTCGAACCAGACCTCGGCTTCCAGTTCGTAGCGGCGATGGCGGCTGATCTCGACGCCTTCATGCGGTAAATCAAAGTGGATCGGGAATTGGCCGAGGTCTTCGAATCTACCCTCGACTACCAGGACGCGCTCCGCCGGCTCGGACACATCCCACAGCCTGATCTCCAGCGCGGCGTCGTCGGGCAGGTCGCCGTCCCAGAAGCTGGAGTGGATTTGCCCCCTGAGCGGCTCGACGCATTGGTCGAACTCGCTGACCGAGATCACTCGGACATCGCTGTTGCGCGGGTGTCCTCCCGTGAGAACCGGGTGGACGGTGTCGTTGATGTAGAGCAGTTGGTCGCCGACTTCGACGCGGGCGCTGAGCGTGTACTCGCGGCGGTCGTCGATCTCATCGCCGTCGTACTCGATGCGGAATCGAACGGGCAACGACTCGGCGTCGCCGATCACATCGCGTCCCAGTTCAATCGCCGAGGCGTCGGCGAGCGATGTGTCGAGCAGCTTGACGGTGACCGTTGTGCCGGCCGGCAGCTCGACATCGCGGTGAAACCGGACCTTGCCGCTCACCGAGTCGCCGGAGACGCAACCCGCCATCGCGGCCACGACCGCAACGAGAACCAGCACGACAATTGCAGCCTCCGACAACCGCCGCATGGCCCGTCTCTCCTTTGTCCCCGCTGCTACGTCCATTAGATAGCATCGAAACGGTCAGTAGGGCACATGCGCAGGGAGGACACGATGGAGATTGTCATTGGCTTGATCATCGGGCTTGCCATTGGCGGCGTCGTGACCTGGCTTGTGCGCAGAGAGGCCTCGGGGCTGCGCGTGGACGCGGCAACCTTGCGCGCCGATCTGGATGATGTGCGCGGCAAGTTGCAGGACGTCGAACAGCAGCGAACGGAAGCGGCGGCTCGGCTGGAAGAACGGTCGTCGCTGCTGCAACGGACGACTGAGGAACTAGCGGAAGAACGGCAGCGAGCCGGCGAACTGCGGGACAGCCTCGGGATAGCTCGCGAGGAGCTGAGCCAGTCCGAGTCGGACCGTCAGGCGCGGATCGAAGAGCTGGACAAGAAGCAGGAAGAGATTGACGCCCTGTTCAAGAGCATCGCCGCTGATGTCGCCAAAGCGAGCAACGAGGAGTTTCGCAAGCAGGCCGCGGAGGAGTTCAAGCGCCAACGCGAGCTGGCTGGAGCCGAACTCGACCAACGCCGGCAACAAGTCGAAGCGTTGGTCAAACCGATCAATGAGAATCTGGAACGCCTGCGTAAGGACTATGGCGGAGTCGATCAGCTCATCAACGCAGCGCGCCAGGAGATTCGCGGCCTACAAGAGACTACCGGAGGTCTTCGCCAGGCACTGAGCGCCCCCCAACAGCGTGGTCGTTGGGGCGAACTGACCCTTGAACGAGTGCTCGAAGTGGCAGGCATGCGCGAGCACATCACCTACGAGCGTCAAGTCCAGGCCAGCAGCGAAGAACAGAAGTTGCGCCCTGACGCGGTTATTCACATGCCCGGCGGCCTAACCGTTCCAGTCGACGCCAAGACGCCCCTGTCGTCCTACTTGAAGGCACACGACGCAGTTGACGACGTATCACAACGGCAGGCGCTTGAACAACATGCGCGAACGTTAATGAATCACGCCGGCGCCTTGGGCGCCAAAGCCTACACAGAAGCGATCGACGGGCTCTCTCCTGACTTTGTGGTCCTCTTCGTGCCTACGGAGACCATTCTCGATGCTGCGATGATCGCTCAACCGACGATTTGGGAGGATGCTTGGACCCGCCATCGAGTGCTGATCGCAAGTCCGGGGTTGCTCATTGCCCTGTTACGCACAGTGGGCGTCGCTTGGCAGCAAGAGGACATCCAGCGCAATGCTCAGGCGATCGCTGATGATGCAAACGAGCTCTATTCTCGCTTAGCCACCTACACGAGCCACGTTGATCGGATAGGGGGCGCATTGACGAGCGCGGTAAAGGCGTACAACGACGGGGTTGGATCCTACGAGAGACGGGTCTTGGCGCAGGCTCGAAGAATGGAAAAACTTGGCGTGATCAGTGACGCCAAGCGGATTGAGACGCCAAGAATAGTGGATGAGGCGACAAGACAACTCAATGCGCCAGAGCTGGGTGCAGAGTCCGACTAGGGCCTGTTCAGATCAGGCGAGAAGTTGAGGAAGTGTCCGTCATACCCGCGCTTGCCGCGGGTATCTCGCCGCCTTCCGCAATGACGTTGGTATCAGACGCGGCGAGATTGCTGCGGCAAAGACGGAGTGTTAGGCGTCTGCTGGTCGAAGCCGAACCACCCTAGCCCACACACCCGCTGAGGAAGTTGTTGATCCGATTCGTCGCGTCCATGCCCGCAGGGGTCGGGAAGCCGTCAAAGCCGTGCGGCGCTTCGGGGAAGACGTGCAGCTCCGTCTCGTGACCGGCGGCTTGCCAGCGGGCGGCCATGAACAGCGTGTCGTCGAGCAGCGGATCGAGCGTGCCCACCGTGAAGATCGCGGGCGGCATGTCGGACAGGTCCGCGAGCAGCGGCGTCACGTCGGGTTGGCTGCGCAATTCGGGCTCTTCCGGCGTGACGTAGTGGTCGATGAACCACTCGATGATCGGCGTCGACAGGATCAGATTGCGCTCGCCCCACAGCTTGGCTGAGGGCGAGGGACGCAGATCGTAGACGCCGTAGGTCAGCGCCGCGCCCTGGAAGCCGGTGTAGCCATGGTTGTCCCGCATCCGCAGCAGCGTGACTGCAGACAGGTGACCGCCTGCCGACTCGCCGCCGATCGTGAACGCGTCGGTGCCGAACTCCGACTGTCCGTTCTCGACCAGCCAGACCGCCGCCGCCTCGCAGTCCTCATTGGGACCGGGGTAGGGATGCTCGGGCGAGAGCCGGTAGCCGACCGAGACGACCGCCTGCTGCGTTAGCTGCGCGCGCGACCAGAGCCGCTCGTCCTGCGCGTCGTGCGAGCCGATCACCCAGCCGCCGCCGTGGATGTGCAGATAGACGCCGCGCACGACCGGCGGAATGAAGACGCGGACGGGAATCTCGCCGGCGGGACCGGAGATCGTGCGCTCCTGCGCGATGTCATCCAGACGCGGCGGCGGCGGACCGAACGGTCCGCCCTCGGCGAGCGTGTCGCGCAGCTCCTGCGGCTCCATCTCGTGCCACGGTTTGCCCTGCGCCGAGGCTTCCTCGATCATCACGTTCAAGGCCTGGGTCTGCGGATCTGGCCTCATGGTTTCCCCCGTCCGGTCGTCGGATACGATTCAGGTGTTTGCCGAGTATAGGAATAGGAGCCTCCCGTGCCCCTCTCCGGCCCAGCCTTGCCCGCCTTCGAGACTGCCTGCGAACTGATCGAGCGCATCCTCGCCGCCGCCGACGGACTCTCCGCGGATCAGCTCGACGCCGCGCCCTGGGACGAGTCGTCGCCGTTGTTCGTCCTCGCCACGCACGCGATCTCGGCGACGGAGTGGAACTTTGTGCAGGTGCTGGCGGGGCTTGAGGTCGATCGCAGCCGCCAGGCCGAGTTCGACTCACGCGCGGCGTCCGTCAGCGATCCGCAGGGCGTGTTGGCGGAGCGTTGGGGCGGCGCACGGGCGGCGATCGAGTCGGCCCTTGCAGGACTCTCCGACGACGCCTGGGAGGCGCCGCACTACCACATGTTCATGGACAAGAACCTGAGCGGACACGAGCTCGTCTGCCGAGCGCTCGCCCACACCGCCGAACACGTCGGCCACGCTGAGATGACCCGCCAGTGGCTGGACGCGCAGTGAGACGACTGCTGCTCGCGCTCGCCGCACTCCTGGCGATCGCCGTCGGACCGGTTGCCTGTGTTTCTGACGACGCGAGTTCGCTCTCGCTTGAAGACGCCGTCGGCCAGATGCTACTGATTGGGTTTCGTGGAACGTCCCTGGACGATGAGTTCGCTGGGCTACTCGATGAGCTTGCGCCGGGGGCCGTGATTCTCTTCGACTACGACGGACCGAGCGGAGGCGAGCAGGTTCGCAACATCGTCTCGCCCGAGCAAGTGAAAGTGCTGACTGCAGCCCTGCAGGAGGCGTCCGAGCGCGGGTTGCTGATCGCGATTGACGCCGAAGGCGGCTTCGTCAACCGGCTCAAAGAGGTCTACGGATTCGACGTCCAGTTGCCCAGCCACCTGACGCTTGGCGCAGGGACGGCGTCCGAGACCGAGGCGCTAGCCGGCGCATCTGCCCGGCAACTGAGCGAATTGGGAATCAACTGGAACCTGGCCCCAGTGGTCGATGTCAACGTCTATCCAGAGAGCCCGGCAATCGGCTACTGGGAGCGCTCCTTCAGCGCCGATCCCGGTGTCGTGTCGGAACACGCGGCCGCGTTCGCTCGCGCCCATCACGACCAGGGCGTGGTCTCCACGCTCAAGCACTTCCCCGGACACGGCAGCGCAGTCGGCGACACCCATCTCGGCGTCACCGATGTCACCGATTCCTTCGTCCGTGATGACGAACTCGCGCCTTACAGACAGCTCATCGACGACGGCTACGACGACGTGGTCATGACCGCGCACGTCGTCAACCGAAACCTCGATCCATCCGCCCGCCCGGCCACGCTGTCCCGTCCGATCGTCACAGACCTGCTGCGCGGCGAGTTGGACTTCGACGGCGTGATTCTCTCCGACGACATGCAGATGGGCGCGATCCTCGAGGAGTACAGCCTGGAGACCGCCGCGATCGAAGCGATCAAGGCGGGCGTGGACGTGATCCTGATCGCCAACCAGAACACCTACGACCTGGACCACGTCCGTCGCATCAAGGCCGCCATCATCTCGGCCGTCGAGCGGGGCGAGATTTCCAGAGAGCGCATCGACGAGTCGGTGGAGCGCATCCTGGCACTCAAGCGTCGGTACGGGTTGTACGAGCAATAACGGTCCCGCGCGTTGGCTCAGCGGTATCCTGTCCGAGTCTCGCCGCCTTGCCCAGTGCAGGCGCACAACCGACACCAACAAAGGAGTGAATCATGCCGCCAACCCCAGAGACCCAGGGACTGCTCGCCATGCTGGAGGAAGCCGGGGGCCCCGATATCTCCGAGCAGACGCCGGAGGAGGCGCGCGCGGCCATCGCCAACTTCGCCGCGATGCAGGCCGGCGCGCCCGAGCCTGCTCGGGTCGAGGATCGCAACGTGCCCGGTCCCGCCGGCGACATCCCCGTCCGCGTCTATGCCTCAGCGGGCGACAATCTGCCGGTCGTGATGTACTTCCACGGCGGCGGCTGGGTGCTGGGCGATATCGACTCGCACGACGGTACCTGCAAGCAGCTCCTGGCCGAGCTGGGCGAGGCCGTGGTCGTCTCCGTCCACTACCGACTGGCGCCCGAGGACAAGTACCCGGCAGCCGCCGAAGACTGCTACGCGGCGACCAGGTGGATCGCCGAGAACGCCCCTGAGATCGGCGGCGACGGTTCCCGTGTTGCCGTGTGCGGCGACTCCGCCGGCGGCAACCTCTCCGCCGTGGTCTCGCAGATGGCCCGCGACCGCGGCGGCCCGGCGATCGCGGCACAGGTGCTGCACGTCCCGGTCACCGACCACAACTACAGCTATCCGTCCTACACCGAGAACGCCGAGGGCATGCTGCTGACCAGGGCGTCGATGGTCTGGTTCTGGGACCATTACCTGAACAGCGACGCCGACGGCCAGGAGGCCTACGCCTCGCCGATCAAGGCCGCAGATCTCTCCGGTCTGCCGCCGGCCCTGGTCCAGACCGCCGAGTACGACCCGCTGCGCGACGAGGGCGAGGCCTATGGCGCCGCGCTCGAGGCGGCCGGCACCGAGGTCAGCGTGCATCGCTACGACGGTGTCGTCCACGACCCGTTCATGATGTTCGCCGTCATCCCCACCGGCGTCGAATGCCTCAAGGAAGCCGCCGCGTTCATCAACGCGCGGATCTGACGAGAGCTCCCGGTCCCCGCTTCACGCGGGGACCCGCTCGGACTCCCCTCTCCCCCCGCTCCGCGGGGGGAGATGCCGAAGGCAGAGGGGGGCTCGCCTCCAGTCATCGAGAAGGAACGAAGAATGCCCGTCACCGCCGAAACCCAGGCCATCCTCGACATGCGCGCCGGCGCGCCGGCGTTCAACGAGATGTCGCCGCAGGAGGCGCGCGAGGCGATGGCCGCCCTGCGCCCGCAGACGGAACCCGAGCCCGTCGCCCAGGTGCACGAAATGATCGTGCCCGGACCGGCCGGAGACATCCCCGCGCGCGGCTACCTGCCGACCGACGATCCCAGCGGTCTGCCGACGATTGTCTACTACCACGGCGGCGGTTGGGTGATCGGCGACCTCGATTCGCACGACGCCGTCGCGCGCGCGCTCTGCAACCGGGCCGGCATGAGCGTGCTGTCGGTCGACTACCGGCTTGCGCCCGAAGCGAAGTACCCGGCCGCGGTCGAGGACGCCTACGCCGCCGTCTGCTGGATCAACAGCATGTACGACCAGCAAGGTGGCCGCTCGGACCGCATCGCGGTCGCCGGCGACTCGGCCGGCGGCAATCTTGCCGCCGTGGTCTCGCAGATGGCTCGCGACCGCGGCGGACCGCGGATCGACGCGCAGGTGCTGATCTACCCGGTCACCGACTTCAGCTTCGAGACCGAGTCGTACAAGGTCAACGGCGGCGGCGAGTACGGTCTCTCCGAGGCCGGCATGCGCTGGTTCTGGGACCTCTACCTGAACGACGACTCTGAGGGTTCGCAGCCATACGCGTCACCGCTGCAAGCCGGCGACCTGTCCAACCTGCCGCGCTCCCTGACGATCACGGCCGAGTATGACTCGCTGCGCGACGAGGGTGAGGCCTACGCCGCCGCACTCGCCGCCGCCGGCACTCAGTCGAGCTGTACCCGATACGACGGCGTGATCCACGGCTTCGTCAGCGCCTTCGCCGCCGTCCCGGAAGGCAACCAGGCGCTCGACCAGATCGCCGCCGAACTGCGCGCCGCCTTCGGGATGGACTAGGACGGACTTACCCGCCGGGCATCTGCTTCTGGAACGAAGCCATGTCGAAGTAGTCGCGCCAGCGGGCGATCTTGCCGTCGCGGATCTCGAAGACGCCGCAGACGAGCACGTCAACGGCGTTACCGCCCATCTCGAAGCGGTCGATCCGCTCGTTCAGGACGACATTGCCGTTGACCGCCTGGTGGACCACTTCCCAGCCCTTCGAGGTCATCTGCGAGACGCCGGTCAGCGCCGCCTTGACCGCCTCGATGCCCTCGGCCGGCGCCATTGGCATGTTGTGGTAGACCGCGTCGTCGGTGAAGTACGAGGCCAACTTGTCGGCGTCGGGATGTTCGGCGTCAAACTCGGCCATGAAGGCGTTGACGATTGAAGCTGCGTCGGACATGGATGAATCCTCTCAACGGCGGCGTCTTGCCGCTGGCATTCTGTTCAGTCAGGCGTTACGCCCCGGATGATTCTCGGGCCAGCTCCGCCATCAGCTCCATTGCCTCGGGCTGGTCCGTGCGGACGGTGAGGCCGGTGATGTAGCTGTCGGCCCAGACCTGGTAACGCTCCTTGATTCGGGCGGGCGGACCGAGCAGCGCCTGCTCGTCGAGGAACTCCTCCGGCACTTCCTCTATCGCCTCGGCTTTGCGGCCTTCCAGGTACAGCTCCTGGATGCGTTCGGCCGCGTCGCCGTAGCCGCGGCGAACCATGCTCATCTTGTGGAAGTTGAGCGTGCGGTGTCCCATCCCACCGACGTAGAGCGCCACGCGCGGCTTCATCTTGCGGAATGCGTCGCGCAGGTCGTCCGTGATCTCGACCTCGGCCGAGGACTGCACTTCAAAGTCGGGCCACCACTTGGGCGAACCGCTCCTGGCCTCGGCGCGCTTGAAGCCCTCCTCGACCCACGGGGAGAAGACGTCGGCGTTGTACGGCGTCAGGCCCAGCGGCAGCCAGCCGTCGGCGACCTCGCCGGTCATGCGCACGTTCATCTCGGTGCCTGTGCCCAGCCAGATCGGGATGTTGGGATTCATGTGCAGGATCGACCTGAGCGGCTTGGCCAGACCGGCGCTGCCCGGTCCCACGTAGGGCAGCGAAATCTCCTTGCCGTCATGCGTGACCGGCTCCTCGCGCGCGAGGATCTTGCGGATGATCGCCACGTAGTCGCGGATTCGCGTGTTGGGCTTGCCCCAGGGCTCGCCGTACCAGCCCTCGACGATCTGCGGTCCCGAGACGCCGATGCCGAGGATCACCCGGTCGCCGCCGGCCAGCGCGTCGATCGTCGCGGCCGTCATCGCCGCGTTGGCGGCTGTCCGCCCGGCGAGCTGGATCACGCCCGTGCCCAGCCGGATCTTCTCGGTCACCGCCGCCAGGTAGGCCAGCGGCGAGAAGGCGTCCGAGCCGTACGCCTCAGCCGTCCAGACCGAGTCGTAGCCCAACTCCTCAGCTCGGCGAACCAGGTCCACGGGCAGCGTCATGTTCGCGCCGGAGTAGCCCAGCGAGAGTCCGAGTTTCATCGTTCAGTCCTTCCTGGCGTGCGTTAGCGCAACGTAATCGATCCGCCCGGCCCCTCGATCACGGCGACCAGCGCCGGTTGGGGACCTTCGCGCAGCTCAAGCTCAACTCCCAACGCATTGTGCGCGCGACGCACAGCGGCGAGGTCGGGATGTTCGCCGTGCCACGAGACCAGTCTTGCGCCCTTGACGGCGGTGGTGGACGGATGACGCGCGTCGCCCCAGTCGATCAGGAACGGGACCAGTCCGCCCAATAGCGGCGGCCAGACAGTGCGGGTCAGGCGCCAGTCGAGCCGTGTCCCGTCGGGCAGTTGGCGGCCCAGGGGTCGCACTTCGCCGATGTCGTAGCCGGCCGCCTTTGCCGAGGCGACCCGTTCTTCGATCTGCGCCCCGGCCTTGCAGCACCAGTGCGGCACGTGTGCGCCGCGCTCGCCGAAGTCGTCCATGCCGAAGGGCAGCGGCCCTTCCAGATTCGGTTGCGCCGGATCGGGACCAATGATCTCCAGGTAGGCGTCGTCCCGCAGCGCCAGCAGGTGGTTGTAGACGCCGCGCCCGGGAAAGTGCCCGCCGAGTTCGGGCCGCAGGCCGATCGCCGCCTCGATCTCGGCGACCGAGGCCTGGACATCGGGCGTCGCGAGCACAATGTGATCGAGCATGTCGGCGCTCCTCGGGCCTGTTAGCGATAGCTGATAGAGCCGTCGGGGCCCTGGAAGGTGGCCACGAGGGCAGGCGAGCTCGCTTCTCGCAGTTCGATCTCGATGCTCATCACCTCATGCGCGGCGCGCACCGTGTCGAGGTCGGGATGCTCGCCGTGCCACGACGCGAGTGTGACGCCCTGAACCGCCGTGGTGGAGGGATGGGTTGCGTCGCCCCAGTCGATCAGAAAGGGAATCAGCCCGCCGAGGTGCGGCGGCCACTCGCCGATCGTCAGCCGCCAGTCGAGACGGCCGCCATCGGGCAGGTCGCGGCCCAGCGGGACGACCGGACCCAGGTCGTAGCCGGCGTCCTTGATTGCGGCGGCGAGCTCGTCGATCCGCTCGTTGCCCTTCCAGCACCAGTGGGGAATGTGGGCGCCTTGCCCCGACTCCGGGTCCAGGCCGAATGGCATCGAGCCGCCGCTCTCGTTCTCAGGGTCAGGCCCGATGATCTCCAGGTAGGCGCCGTCCTGCAGCGCGAGCAGGTGGTTGTAGGCGCCCATCTCGGTGAACCGACCGCCAACCGCGGCACGCACGCCGGTCGCTGCTGCGATCTCGTCAACGGTCGCCTGCACGTCAGGCGTGGCGAGCACGATGTGGTCCAACATGATGGCTGTCCTCAGTTTCCGTGGGTTGCTTCGAAGTCTGCCTGTGCCCGATCGCGTAGGTCGGGATCGGTCAGCCAGTCCAGCGCCGCGTGGGCCATTGCCTTGGTCGCGGTGAGCGTGAGCCGGTGACCGTCGTCGGTCGCCGCTGCGGTCGTGAATTGGGGCGTGTGGTTGCCGCTCTCATGCGGGATGAAGTACATCGGATGGATCGACGGCACTACGTGCGAGACGTTGCCCATGTCGGTCGAGCCGAAGCTGCCCTGGATGCTGCCATCGAGGTCGGCGGCAGTGACGCCCAGGTCGTGCCAGCGCTGACCATATGTCTCGGCCAAGGGTTCGTTGTTGGCCATGTTGCTGTAGCGCTCGCCCGCCTGCCAGTCGACCGACCAGTCGCAGCCGGTCGCCTGCGCGGCGCCGGCGAAGCAGTCCTCGACCCGCGAGATCATCTCGTTCAGCCGGCTCTCGTACGGCGCGCGCACGTAGAACTCGGCCTGGGCGTAGTCGGGGATGATGTTCGGTTTCTCGCCGCCGTGGTGAATCTTGCCGTGGATGCGCACGGTCGGATGCGCCTGCTGGCGCAGCAGTCCGATCGCCTGGTAGGCCAGCACCAGGGCGTCGAGCGCGTTGCGTCCCTCCCAGGGTGCGCCGGCGGCGTGCGCGTTTTTGCCCCGGAACTCGACGAAACAGGTATCGATCGCCAGCACGAAGGGATAGATGATGTTGCCGGTGCCGGGATGGATCATCATCGCCGCCCCGACATCGTCGAACGCTCCTTCGTCGATCAGCCGGATCTTGCCTCCGCCGCCCTCTTCCGCCGGCGATCCCAGCACCTTGATCGTGCCCTCGACGCCCTCCCGCTCGACCGCCTCTGCAACCGCCAGGCCGGCGCCGATGCCGGAGATGGCAATCAGATTGTGGCCGCAAGCGTGGCCGATGCCGGGCAGCGCATCGTACTCCGACAGCACCGCTATTGTCGGGCCGCCGGAACCGCGCGTGGCCTCGAACGCCGTCTCCATGCCGTATGCCGATCGAGTCACCTCGAATCCAGCGTCCGTGAGCCAGGAAGTCAATGCCGCATGTGCGTGCACTTCCTCGTAGTTCTCCTCGGGGTGCGCATGGATGTCGAGACTCAGAGCCCGCAACGACTCCGATGCCGCGTCAATCGTCTGCGAAGCAATCTCATGGAGCGACATGTTGGCCTCCTTCTTCGGGTGTGCGTGAGCGGCGAATGCCCCCCTCTGCCTTCGGCATCTCCCCCCGCTCCGCGGGGGGAGAGGGTCAATCGACCTACTCGGTGAACCAGCCGCCGTCGGGATGGATGATCTCGCCGGTGACGTACGAGGCTTCGTCCGAGGCCAGGAACAGCGCCACCTTGGCAATCTCCTCCGGCTGACCGAAGCGCCGCATCGGAGTCAGGCTGAGCACCCACTGGTTGAGTTCTTCGTTGCCGGAGATGGCCGCCGTCATCGGCGTCTCGATGAATCCCGGACCGATCGCGTTGACCCGAATGCCGTCCTGCACCAGTTCCTGAGCGAGCACTTTGGTCAGCATCCAGACGCCCGCCTTGGAGACGCAGTAGTTTCCCGCGCCGGGCTGCGGGAACTTGGCCATGATCGAGGCGATGTTGATGATCGACCCGCCATTGCCGAGCTCGATCATCTTGCGCGCGCAGGAGCGGTCGGTCATCATCACACCGGTCAGGTTGACGGCCAGGACCTTCTCCCAGTGCTCGACATTCTGATTGGTAATGAACGACGCTGTGCGGTCGTCGCCGATGTCGGTGGTCTCGCCGGAGACGTACTCCGCGCTGGAGATGCCCGCCGCGGCGACCACTACATCGAGCCGCCCGAGCTCATCGACGCAGGCTTGCGCCGCCAAGTCGTTGGCGGCCTCGGTCGAGGTGTCGCACTGGACCACGACAGCGCGGCGTCCGAGCGCCTCGACCGCGGCGACCGTGTCAGCCGCGCGATCCGGCAACAGATCGGCCAACAGCACGTCGGCGCCTTCCTCGGCAAAGCGAATCGCGCAGGCCGCGCCGATGCCGCTCGCCCCGCCGGTGATCAATGCCGCTTGACCCTCAAGCGCTCCAACCATGGCAACCGCCTCTCAATCGTGCATCGTCGCATCGCGACGAACATACCTGGCATGTCCGCCGTCGGCAGGATAGGCGCTCGCGCCGTTCAGAAGCGCGGGGCCAAAGTCCCCCCGCCGCAGCCGTCGAACTCGAACTCCATGCCCATCGCGCCGCTTACGCTGCGGTTGCATTGAGCAACTGCACGTGACGAAGGGATCGACCAATGCGCCAACTCGTCTGGCTCGCAATGGGAATCGCAATCGGCGCCGGCGCGTTGGCGGCAGTGTGGGTGAACGCCGCCGACTCGAGCGACGATCCGGATGGCGCAATCGACGTTCGCATCGTGCTCGAGCGGCTGAATGACGGACGAGTGGAAGCCGGACTACAGCAGCGCGACGCCGAAGGCGAGTGGGGCGACACCCTGAGACCCGCGCGCCGATTCCTGCCGCCCGACGCCCCGACCAATCGCCCGCTGTTCAGCTCGGACATCATTGTCGACACTGACAGCCGATACGAAGACGTCGCGCGGAACTACGCCGACTTCCTCTTCACATCAGGTGGTGAGATCGCGGAGCGGTTCCACGAGCGATTCGGCAGCAGCGAGGACGCGCCGAAGATGCTCTGCATCGTCGACCTGAACAACCGCGGCATCGAACGGCTTTGCGACGGCTTCCAAGCGGTCTATAGCGGGCCGGTCGAACGACTTACGGTTTCAGACTACGAGGCCTTCCGGCTCGATCTGGAGGCTCGACTGGCTGAGGATCGCGAGATTCGAGGGGCGTTCGCGACCAGCGTGCCGACGGCGAACATCGTCGACGAGGCTCGTGAGGCCACGCGCCGCTTCATTCGCTGGACCTACTGGATTGAACTGCTTGATCCGCACCTTCCCTCGCCCGACCAGCTCTACTGCGTGATCAGCCACGGCAGCGACGAGGATCTGTTCTGGGATCTCTCAGGCGAGACATCTGTCGCCGCTGCAGGCATGCTCGGCATCAACCTGCGCAGCGAAGTGCATCTGTCAGGTGCCGAACAGGCCGACGCCGTACGACGCTGCGCGGCGGACGGCGCGGTCGCCATTGCGACCACGCTCTCCGAACCCGAGGCGCTGAAGCCGGCCGTGCAGGATGCGATCGCCGCCGGGATTCCTGTGATCTCCTTCAACTCGGGCGCGGAAGATGCGTCGGAAGTAGGCACGGTGCTGCACATCTCGCTGGACGACCACGAAGCCGGCCGAGTGGCGGGCAACGAGTTCAACAGGCTCGGCGTCGAGGGTCTCGTGCTCTGCGTCATCCACGAGCCGGAGAACCAGGGTCTGCAGGACCGCTGCAACGGCCTCGAGGCAGCCTATGCCGGTAGCGTGGAGCGCTGGACGATGATCGACCGAGAGGCGACCATATCCGAACTGCACGAGCGTCTCCGCGAGGGCGACGTTAATGCGGTGCTCGGGCTCTCGTCGTCAATCGGCGGCCAGGTCCGCAGCGCAATCTTTCAATCAGGACTTGACGTTCGCGGTGCGACGTTCGGGTTCAGTCGCACGATCGCCGAGTACGTCGCCGACGGTCGGATGATGTTCGCCATCTTCGATCATCCTGAGATTCAGTCGTACCTGGCCGCCGTCGGTGCATTGGTGGCCGAGCGGCTGCGAATCGATCCGCTGGCCTACTTCAACAGCATGCAAATGCTGATTCGTCCGACCATCGTCGACGCGGATACGATGCAGACGCTGCTTGAGTCTTTGACGACGGGGCAGGAGAGTCCTCAAGCCGACTAGAGACATACGTGCGCGCCGACGCATAACTGACGGGGGCGCGCACACCATGGAGTGCGCGACACAGCTGCGCCGAGAAGCTGGGGTGAGACGATGCGAACGCTGGTGATCTTGCTGTTAGGCGCGTCTGTTGGCGCGGCGGCTCTGGGAGCCATCTGGGCAACTCACGGAAGCGAAGCCCAGCAGCTTGAAGTCAGAGTCTCCGTCGAGCGTCATCAGGACGGGCGCGTGGAGATCGGGTTGCAGCAGCGCGATGACGACGGTGCGTGGGACGAAACCCAGCGACCGCACTATCGGTTCCTGGCTGCCAACGCCGAGTCGGGCACGGTGAGATACAGCTCTCCGGTCACGTTCGATCTTGTGACCCGAGCCGAGCGCATCACCGAGGCGTATCGCGTGCAGTTGGCCGAGGCCGGACGACAACGGGGCGCCTACTTTGTTCGGCGATTCCACCAGGACGATGAACTCACGTCGCTCGCGCCCGTGCTCTGCCTCGTCGACCCGAACGAGTCAGTCCTGGGCGCGATCTGCGATGGGATCGGCGAGACATTCCCGGCCGGCGTCGACGTGATCACTTCGGATGACTACAGCGCGATCGCCGACGAGCTTGAGCGCCGCCTGCTGGCGGGAGAGGTCTCGCAGGTCATGGCGACCTCCTACCAAACGCTGCAAACCGCGGTTCTGGCGCGTGACCACATCCTGGAGAACAATCCCGAGCTTCCCTGGACGTGGATCCATTACTGGTTCGATCCGGTTGATCCGCGACTGCCAGGCGACGATGACCTGTTCTGCGTGGTCAGCCACGGCGGCCGAGACTTCTTCTGGGGTCTCGCCTCCGAGACGGCAACATTCGCCGCGGCGGCGCTGGGCATCAACCTGCGCGCCGCTTCCTACAGCGATGTCTCCGAACAGGCAGATGCGATTCGACAATGCGTCGAAGACGGCGCGGTCTCGATCGCCACAACGCTGGTATCACCGGACGAACTCGCTCCCGCGATTGCTGAAGCGAGAGCCTCGGGCATTCCCGTGCTGTCGTTCAACTCAGGCGCAGAGGCCGCAGGGCAGGTCGGATCGAGCTTCCACATCGGACTCAACGACCGACGCGCCGGAGAAATCGCAGGAGAACGATTCAATGAAATCGGTGTCGCGGGGACGATTCTCTGCGTTGTTCATGAAGCCAACAACGTCGGCTTGCAGGAGCGATGCGCAGGCCTCGCGTCCACCTATGCCAACGGCGACGTCGAGACTCAGCACTACACGGCACGAGAGGCGGCCGACGCGGTGCTCGAACGCTACGCCGAAGGCGACATCGCCGCCGTGATGGCCCTGTCAGACTCCGTAGGTGTACGCACTCTGGTCGAACAGTGGCCCGATCCCCAGATCCCGTTGGCGACGTTCGGCTTCAACCTCGGTTTCGCCAAGTGGGTCGAAGAAGGGAAGATCTTGTTCGCGATCTACGACCATCCGCTGGTTCAGTCCTACTTGAGTGTCATGGGCGCGCTGTTGATCGACCGGATGAAGCTAGACCCCGTCACGCTCTTCAACGGAATGACGATGCTGATCGACCCGCAGATAGCGGACGCCGAGCAGATGCACCGGGTGACCAACGCGCTGATCCCGCAGGAGATCCAGGACCGCTATCTGAGTGGAGGCGAGGACGGGAACGAGGACACGAAATGAACGTCGGCGCGACCGGGTTCCTTCGACTCGCGCTTGTCACTCAGATGGTTCGAGTTGAGGAAAACACTTGCGGATAACGCGACTGAGGGCGTAGCGTCCTAGACGACGGGGATGTTCCGGGAGTAACTGAATGATCAGCCCGAGCGGCTCGCTCTCCCTTCCCTCCCATCGTGTTCACCGTGACGTTGCGTATCCCGACTTGCAGAGGGTTATCGTGCCCACTGAGGCGCGGGTCGCTGTGCGCCCACGGAGCCCGCTTCCCCAGTAAACAGGGCGACGCATCGCATTCCCGCGTCGCCCGCGGAGGCCGTTGAGAGATGACCACCACTTCACCGCAGGCGAACGGATCGGGAGGCGCGAGCGCGCCGATCCAGGAACGCGACCGCGTCACCGTCCGATTCGCCGGCGACTCCGGTGACGGCATGCAGTTGGCGGGCAACCGATTCGCCGACGCGACGGCCGTCTTCGGCAACGATTTTTCCACCCTGCCCGATTTCCCGGCCGAGATCCGCGCGCCGGCGGGTTCGCTGGCCGGCGTCTCCAGCTTCCAGATTTCGTTCTCCAAGCACCAGATCTTCACGCCCGGCGACGAACCCGACACGCTGGTCGCGATGAATCCGGCCGCGCTCAAGTCGCACCTCTCGGCGCTGGCGAAGGGCGGACTGCTGGTCGTCAACGAGGACGCCTTCACCTCCGGCAACCTGAAGAAGGCCAACTACCCGAGCAATCCGCTCTCGGACGGCTCGCTCGACGACTTCAGGATCATCAAGGCGCCGATTACGACGGCGGCGATCGCGGCCGTCGAGGACCTGGGATTGACCACCCAGAACGCCGAACGCACCAAGAACTTCTTCGCCCTGGGCTTGGTCTATTGGCTCTACGACCGCGATCTCGAGCCGACGCTAGATTGGATTGAGCAGCGTTTCGGCCGGCTACCGAACATTGCAGAGGCCAATCGGCGGGCCCTCTATGCCGGCCACGCCTACGGCGAGACCACCGAAATCGCCGACGCTCACGTCCGCGTTCCGCCGGCGGTCCTCACTCCGGGCGAGTACCGCACGATCACCGGCAACCAGGCGCTGGTGCTGGGGCTGATAACCGCCTCGCACCTGACCGATCTGGAGCTGTTCTACGGCTCATATCCGATTACTCCGGCCTCGGATGTGCTGGTCGAGCTGGCCGCGCTGCGCGAGTTCGGCGTCCGCACCTTCCAGGCCGAAGACGAAATCTCGGCGATCGGCACGGCAATCGGCGCGGCATACGGCGGCGGCCTGGGCGTGACCGGCACCTCGGGTCCTGGGATTGCGCTCAAGAGCGAGGCGCTCAACCTCGCCGTGATGACCGAGCTGCCGCTGCTGGTGCTCGATGTCCAGCGCTCCGGACCGTCGACCGGAATGCCGACCAAGACCGAGCAGACCGACTTGTTGCAGGTGATGTTTGGACGCAACGGTGAGTCGCCGCTCTGCGTGCTGGCCGCCAAGTCGCCGGGCGACTGCTTCTACATGGTGCTTGAGGCCGTACGGCTCGCGTTCCAGTTCGTCACGCCTGTCGTGCTTCTCTCGGACACCTATCTGGCCAACACGGCCGAGCCCTGGCCGGTACCAGACATTACCCAGCTCGACCAGATCGACGTGCCCTACCGCAAGCTGGAGCACATTGACCCCGAGGACTTCCAACCCTACGCCCGAGACCCAGACACGCTGGCGCGCATGTTCGTGCCGCCCGGCGTGAAGGGCCTCGAACACCGCATCGGCGGGCTGGAGAAGTCGGACATCTCCGGCGATGTCGCCTATTCGCCCGAGAACCACCAGCGAATGACCGATCTGCGAGGCGAGAAGATTCGACGGATCGCCAACTTCATCCCCGAGCTCGAGGTCGACGGACCCGAGTCGGGCGACATGCTGGTGCTCAGTTGGGGTTCGACCTACGGCGCTGTCTTCACCGCAGTGAACGACGCCCGCGAGGCGGGTCACGAGATCGCGCACGCGCATCTGCAGTACCTCAACCCGTTCCCGCGCAACCTGGGCGACATCGTCTCGCGCTACAAGAAGGTCCTGATCCCCGAGGCCAACACGGGCCAGCTACGGATGCTGATCCGGGCCAACTTCCTCGTGGACGCCCAGGGCTACAACGAGGTCACCGGACAACCGCTGTCGGCGCGACTGCTGACCGCGGCGATCATCAAGATGGCCAACGAGTAACAACGAGATTCGCGTAGGATCGAACAGACAGAGCCACAGGAGGCACGAGATGGTACTCCACACGCCGCCATCCCCCGAGTTGGTCGAGAGCATCATTCCGCTCGCGGATGAAGACCTGTCGCGCAAGGACTATGCGTCCGACGTCGACACGCGTTGGTGCCCCGGCTGCGGCGACTACTCGATCCTCGCCCAGATGCAGCGCTCGCTCTCCAACATCAACGTCGCGCCCGAGAAGATGGTCTTCGTCTCCGGCATCGGCTGCTCGTCGCGCTTCCCCTACTACATGAACACCTACGGGATGCACTCGATCCACGGGCGCGCCCCGACGATCGCCTCGGGACTCAAGCTCTCGCGACCCGACCTCCAGGTCTTCGTGATCACTGGCGACGGCGATGCGCTGTCGATCGGCGGCAACCACTTGCTGCACGTCCTGCGCCGCAACGTGGATGTCAAGATCTTCCTCTTCAACAACCGCATCTACGGCCTGACCAAGGGCCAGTACTCGCCAACCTCGGAGCTGGGCAAGGTGACCAAGTCGTCGCCCGTCGGCACGACCGAGCGTCCGCTCAACCCGCTCTCCGTGGCGCTGGCCTCGGAGGCGACCTTCGTCGCGCGCAGCTACGACACCGACCCTCAGCACCTGCAGGTCACCATCGAGCAGGCGGCACGTCATCACGGCGCCGCGTTCGTCGAGATCCTGCAGAACTGCAACATCTTCAACGACCGCGCCTTCGCCGACTACACCGACCGCGATGTCCGCGACGAGCGGCTGCTCTACCTCGAGCATGGCGAGCAGATGCTGTTCGGCGAGAACAAGAACAAGGGCCTCGCGGTCTCAGCGACCGGCCTGCGCGTCGTCGACGCCGACGGTCCCGACGCCGGCCTGATCCTGCACCACGACGCGACCCGCCCCGCGCCCGACGTGCACCAGCTCCTCGCCCGCTGCGCTTACCCAGAGATGCCCGTCCCGATGGGCGTCATCCGCCAGGTCACCGCACCGACCTACGGCGACTACCTCGACGGCCAGATCGAGGTCCAGAAGTTCAAGAACCGCCACGACATCACCCAACTCCTCCGCGGCCGCTCTACCTGGCAGGTGGAGTAACCCGCTAACGCCTGGCAACCCGCTAACGCCCGCGATTGCCGCCTCCGTCGATGGTGTGGGCGGCTCCGTTGATGTAGATGCTGTCGTCGGAGCAGAGCCAGGTCACCAGTGAGGCGACCTCCTCGGGCTCGCCGTAGCGGCCCATCGGGTTGGACGCGGCGAACATCTGGTGAACGGCCTCGGGGTTGTCCGGGTCGAATTGGCGCTCCAGCGAGCGCATCATCCTCGTCTCGATCGGGCCGGGGCAAACGGCGTTGACGCGGATGTCGGGCGCGAGCTCCTGCGCCGCCGACTTGGTCATCCCGACGACCGCGTGCTTGGACGCGCCGTAGGCGATGATGCCCGGCGTCGGCGAGAGCCCGGCGATCGAGGCGGTGTTGACGATCGCGCCGCCGCCCGACTGCTGCATCGCCGGCGCGACGTGCTTCATCCCCAGCCAGACGCCCTTGAGATTGACCGCGATCACGCGGTCGAAGTCGGCCTCGTCGAGCTCGGTCAGCGCCGAGCGCACGCCCTCGATGCCCGCGTTGTTGAAGAAGGCGTCGACGCGGCCGTAGTGGAACATCGCTCGCTCGACGTAGTTGGCGACATCGGATTCCTGAGTAACATCGGCCTCGACGGCGATGCACTCGCCGCCGGCGTTGGAGACGGCGGCGACGGTCTCGTCCAGGTCGGAGCCGGCCAGGTCGACGGCGACCACTTTCGCCCCGTCGGCGGCGAACCGCGCGCAGGTCGCGCGTCCAATGCCGCCCGCCGCGCCGGTCACGATGACGACTTTGCCCTCGAATCGATCGCTCATTGATTGTTGCCTCTCATCGTCTTGCTCTAGGGGATGATAGTCGGCGCCCCTCCACTTCCCATCTCCCCCCGCTCTGGGGGGGGGGGGGATGCCAAAGGAAGAGGGGGTCCGCCTACGCAGCAAACTCCGGGGGGGGCGCGGCCCGGGGACGGCGGACGACGCCCCCACCCCGGGGGGGCG
>VXQT01000024.1 GCA_009838915.1 Chloroflexota bacterium | reverse complement strand
CCCCCCCGCCCCCCCCCCCGCGCCCCCTCTCGCCTTTGGCCCCCCGCGGGTGCCCCCCCCCCCCCCGCCCCCCCCCCGCCGCCCCCCCCGCGCCCCCGCCCGAGTCGGCTTCACCGAGATCCACGGCCGTCCAGTGGCTCCTGCCAGGCCCGGCCTCGGCGATCCTTGCGGTCGCCTGCTCCAGCGCCTCCGGTCGCCGCGAGCAGATCGACACATCGACGCCTTCCGCAGCCAGCGAGAGCGCGCAGTACAGGCCGATGCCTTCCGAGGCCCCCGTGATCAACGCCCGCTTGCCGCCCAGTCCTAGCTCCATGTCCGCCTCCTTGCCGTGAACTCTTCCCCGCTCACCACTCACGTTCGTACTGCCAACTGAGCCGTTCGCACGGCAACACAGCGCGATCCTGACGATACCGCGTACGCTCAGTGCATGACCGAAACATCATTCGGCATCGACTGGCGGGGGCTTGCGCTCTCGCTGCGCCAGGGCGGCGGGTTGCTGCGCGCGCTCGCGAGCTCGACGCTCGCCAACGCGCTGCAACTGCCGCAGGGACCGCAACGGCGGGGCAAGACGGTGGTTGCCGGGCTCGACGCGCCGGTCGAGATCATCCGTGACCGCTACGACATTCCGCACTGTTTCGCCGAGTCGGCGGGCGACGCGCTGTTCGCGCTCGGATACGTGCAGGCCCAGGACCGGCTCTGGCAGATGCAATGGAACCGGCGCGCGGCTCGGGGCCGGCTGTCCGAGGTCGCAGGACCGCAAGCGCTCAGCGTCGACCGGCTCTGCCGCACGCTCGGCATCGGCCGCGCCGCCGATGCCGCCTGGGACGCGACCCCAGCCACTCAACGCCAGCAACTCGCGCCGTTCATTGCGGGCATCAACGCCGCCGTTGCTCGGGCGCCGAAGCCGTTCGAGGCGCAGGTTCTGGGCGATTGGATCGGTCCCTGGCAGGCCTCCGACAGCATCGCCTGGGGCAAACTGCTGTCTCTGTTGCTCGCTCCCGCCTGGGAGCAGCAACTGATGCGCGCCCGCATCGTCGAGCAGGCCGGCCTCGACGCGCTCAACGAACTCGACCCGCCGCTCGCGCCCGACACCGCAGCCGCGATGCCGCCCGACGCGCCGTACGGCCAGCTGGCCGAGCCGCTGCAGGAGGCGGCCCGCCAGGCCTCCGATCTGCTCGGTCTTCGACAGGGCGCATCCAACAACTGGGCGGTCGACGGACGCCATACCGTCGACGGCGCGCCGCTCTTCGCCTGCGATCCGCACCTCAATCCGGTCACCCCGCCGCACACCTACTTCGTCCACCTGCACTGCCCCGAGTTCAACGCCGCCGGCGCCAGCGTGCCCGGTCTACCCGGCATCGTCTGGGGATTCAACGACCACATCGCCTGGGGGCCGACCGCCGCGCTGATGTCGATGAACGTCGCCGTCGTTGAACAGCTCTCCGAGGACGGATCAAAGTCCCTGACTCCCGACGGCTGGATGGACATCGTTGATCGCGAGGAACACATCGAGGTGCGCGGATATCCCGCTGAACGCCTCACCGTGAGGGAGACCGTCAACGGACCGATCGTCAGCAAGGTCCTGTCCGCGGATGTCCGCGAACGCTGGAACGGCGACCGCGCGATCTCGCTGCATTCCCGCATCCTGGCGCCGAAGCATGGCGGCGGCGGCATCGCCGACATGCTCAGCGCCCGCAACTGGGATGAGTTCAGCGCCGCCGCGGGCGACATGGCTGACTTCAACCTCTGCTACGCCTACGCCGATCGGCGGCGGGTGGGCCTGCGAGTGAGCGGCGACGTGCCCGCCGGTGACATGGCGTCGCTTCGACTTCCCGCCGCCGGCTGGGCGCCGAACGAGCGTGGCGGCGTGCCTACAAGGCCGGTCTCAGGAGACGACCTGCCGCACGTGGTCGACCCTCCGCACGGCGTCGTCGTCAGTGCCAACGCGCCCCTGGCGCCGTTCGAGCAGAGCTGGTTCGGCGCCGAGTACCTCGATCCTGGCCGGGCGGCGCGCATTCGCCAACGCATCGCCGAGACCGCGCCGCACTCCTTCGACTCGTTCGCCGAGCTGCAGTGTGATCGCGTCTCGCTGCCGCTTCGCGAGTTCGCACGGCGAATCCCCGATGACTCCCTCACCGAGTGGGACGGTGTCATGTCGCCCGAGTCCGTTCCGGCTGCAATCGCCGCCGCCACACTGATCGAATATCGACGTGACGCGCTCAAGCGAGTGCTGGGAGCGGAGGGCCAGGAACTGCTGGCCCCGCTGCTGGCGATTCCCACGCTCGACATATTCGCCGCGCACGCTACTTCCTGGGCGGTCAAGCGATTCGATGCCGATCCCGAGACTGAAACTGATCGGCTCGCCGCCGCCCGCGAGAGCGCGATCCGGCGGCTCGGGCAGCGATTCGGACCCGATCGATCCACCTGGACATGGGGACGCTGCCGACCGCTCGTCCTCAGTCACAGCCTGTCCGACGCGCCGGTAGTCGGTTCATTGCTCTCCCTCGGCCCGTTCGACTACGGCGGCGAAGCGGACACGGTCGCCCAGTCCGGCGTAGTCGGACTTCAGCACTTCGAGGCAGCGAGTGCCATTCCGTCGTTGCGGCTGATTGTCAAGCTGAGCGATCCGCCCGAAGCCCGCTTCGCGATCTCCGGAGAGCAGATTCACGATCCGCTTCACGCCAACGGCCAGCTGACCGACGCATGGCTCAAGGACCGCTACCTGCCTCTGCATCGCGATCGCGAGTCGGTTGAGGCGGCAGCCCGGACCGGCGCAGCTCGCCGGGTCCAGCGTCTCAAGCTCATTCCCAGGGCTTCGGTACACTGAATGACTTAGACGCGACAGGAACCATCGACTCAATGACCGGCCCTGTGCCACTTCGGCTCGAACGCATCGAACAAGTCGCCGTGATCGGCGGCGGCAGCGTGCTCGACGACGAGTTCGCCCGCCAACTCGGCGATCTGTGCGCCTCGCTCGACGATGATGTGCGCGTGGTCGTGCTCAACCCAGAGCCGGTCACCTGGCTTGGATTCCAGGCGGACGTCAGCCCGGGCGATCCGTTCGCCGCCTTTGCCGCGCTGGCGCAGCCGACGATCGCGGTGTTGACGGGAGCCGTTCGCGGGGGAGGACTTGAGCTGGCCCTGTGCGCCGACATTCGCGTCGCGGCCTCGAGCGCGCCAATCGGATTCGATCCGCTCGCAGGCGAGTTTCCCCGTGCGGGCGGACTGCAACGTCTCACTCGTGCCCTCGGCCGTTCGCGGGCCACGCAGCTGGTCATGCTCGAACGCGAGCTCGACCCGCAGACTGCGCTCGACTGGGGGCTGGTCAACGACATTGACGACGACCCGCTCGGAGCCGCCATGCGGTTCGCGGCATCAATCGCCGAGCGTGGACCGATCGCCGCGCGCTACGCCAAAGACGCCATAGCTCAGGGGCTCGACATGCCGCTCGCCCAGGCGCTGCACTACGAGACCGAGCTCACCATCTTGCTCCAAGACACAGCCGATCGTGCTGAAGGCGTTGAGGCCTTCGTCAGTAAACGAGAACCACAGTTCAGCGGCAGATAAACTCGTGGCCGCATGGAAGGCGCAAGCGATGCGACTGATTCTGGATGAAGAAGAAACCTGGTCGTTGATGACCCTGGTCACCGCCCAGGTGCTCGATCAGGTGGAGCTCTCCGACGAGGCCGTCAAGGCGATCCGCGACTGGCGCGCGGGCGTCGTCGAGGGCAACGCGGCCATGGAAGCCGTGGCCAACGGCGTCAACGAGGCGCTGGGCAACACGATCGACGAAGAGCTCACCCGCCAGATTCGCCGCCGGGACTACTACCGCACCGTTCGCTAACAGCCCTGACGCAGCAAGACTCAGCCGAGCGAGAGAAGAAACACATGGTCAAGGTCGAACTCGACATCGAAGAAGCCTGGGCGGTCTTCAGCCAGGTCGTCAATCACATGCTGGAGGAAGTCGACATCGACAAGTCCGATCGCGCCAAGATCCGCCGCTGGAAGTCCAGCGAGATGCGTCCCGGCCGCGAGGAGATGGACGCCCTGCACGAGAAGATGAACGCCGACATCGAGCGCCTCTGGGAGGTCCGCCGCAAGAGCGAGATTCGCAAACCCGACTGGCGCTGATGTCCGAACCGCTCGTCCGCTACGACAAACCGCTTGACGGCGTCGCTTCGATCACCCTCAACAGGCCCGAGGCGCTCAACGCCATCAACATGGCTATGCGCGACGAGCTCTGGACCTTTATCCAGGCGTCTCAGCTCGATCCCGAAGTCCGTGTCCTCGTCTTCCGCGGCGAAGGTGCTCGAGCCTTCTCCGCGGGGGCAGACATATCCGAGTTCGGCACCGCGCCCTCGTTGCACGAATCGCGCGAGGCGCGTCGATTGCGCGACCTCTGGGCGCTGCTCGAAGACCTGCCGATTCCTACAATCGCCGCGCTGCATGGATTCTGCTTCGGCGCAGGCATCGAACTGCCGCTCTACTGCGACCTGCGCATCGCCGCCGAAAACACCCGCATCGCCTTGCCCGAGGTCACGCTCGGCTACATCCCTTCCGCCGGCGGCACCCAGCTCATGCCGAGAATCGCCCCCCCGGGCGCTGCGCGTGGCCTCATCCTGAGCGGCGCTCCGATTGTCGCTCGCCAAGCCCAATCATGGGGTATCGTCCATCGGATCGTGGCGGCGGACGAACTGGATGCGACGGTCTTCGAGGTCGCTCGCCGTCTCGCCGACGCAGAGCCGGCCGTCGCTGCCGCCGTCAAGCGGAGCATCCGCCGTGGCTTTGATCTGCCGATGTCCGCTGCGATCCGCCAGGATGCGCTGACGGCACGCCGATTGGCCAATACAATGTCTGATCGTTAACCGAATCACGCTCGCAAATCGCGAGTTCGTCCGTTCCGGATCGACCAAGGAGACTCCCAGTGAACACCGCAGACTTCCTCGAACTGTCCGCCGCCGTCGTGCCCGATCGGGCCGCGCTGATCTGCGAAGATACGGTCAAGACCTACGCCGACCTGCAGGCTGAAGTGACCCGCCTCGGCAACGCACTCCAGGGCCTCGGTCTGACCCGCGGCGACCACGTCGGCGTGATGTCGGTCAACTCGGCCGAGTACGTCGTCATCTACTACGCCTGCGCCAAGATCGGCGTTACCTTCGTCCCGCTCAACTACCGTGCCAAGCGCGAAGAGCTGACCTACATGATCAACACCGTCGAGGCCAAGGCGATCTTTGTCTCCGACCGCTACCAGGATCTCGTCAGCGCGATCAAGGGCGACTGCCCAACGGTCCAGAACTACATCGCCCTCGAACACGATGTCGCCCTTGGTCAGCAGCACTATCGCGACCTGATGGCCTCCGGCTCCGACGACTTCCTCTGGGCCGAGGTCGACGACAAGGACCCGACCGTCATCATCTACACCTCGGGCACCACTGCGATGCCCAAGGGCGTGCAGGTCACCTACCAGGACCTCACCGTCTACGTGACCAACACGATGTCGCCCGCCGACCCCGAGGCGGCGCACGAAAAGACGCTGCTCTCCGTGCCCCTCTTCCACATCGCCGGCGCTACGACCATGGTCTCCTCGGTCTGGGGCGGTCGCACGCTCGTTATTCTGCCGCAGTTCTCGCCTGCGGCATGGATCGACGCCGTGGACGGTCACGGCATCACCCACTCGATGGTCGTGCCGACCATGCTCAAGCGCACGATGGAGGACGAGCATTTCAGCGCCTTCAAGGGCGACACCCTGCAGCTGCTCACCTACGGCGCCGCGCCGATGCCCTACGACGTGATCCGCGCCGCAGTCGATGTCTTCCCTCAGAACGTCGGCTTCATGAACGCCTACGGCCAAACCGAGTCGACCAGTTCGATCTCGTTCCTCGGCCCCGACGACCACCGGCTCGACGGCACGCCCGACGAGATCTCCGTCAAGGAACACCGCCTGCGCTCGGTCGGCAAGGTGATGCCCGACATCGAAGTGCTGATCATGGACCCGGCTGATCAGGTTGTTGGCACCGGTGAAGAGGGCGAAATCTGCGTTCGCGGCGACCGCATCATGGCCGGCTACTACAAGCAGGAGGAAGAGACCGCCTCCGCCATCCGCGACGGCATCCTGCACACCGGCGACGTCGGCTACCTCGACGACGAGGGCTACCTGTTCATCACCGGCCGGACCAAGGACCTGATCATCCGCGGCGGCGAGAACATCGCGCCCGGCGAGATCGAGCAGGTGTTGGAAGGCCACCCGGCCGTCGCCGAGGCCGCCGTGATTGGCGCGCCCGACCTCGAGTGGGGCGAAGTAGTCAAGGCCGTCGTCATCCTGCACGAGGGCGAATCGCTCACGCTCGACGCCGCCGTGGCTCACACCAAGAGCCAGCTCGCCAGCTACAAGGCCCCCGCGTACCTCGCCGTCGTCGACTCCCTGCCCCGCAATCACATGGGCAAGGTCCTCAAGAACGACCTCCGCAAAACCCACGGCGAAGCCAAGAACGGCTGAGTGCGACCCAGGGAGCGGGAGAGCCGTTCAAGCCGTACGCACGGCTTCGAAACGGGCTAGGCAAGTCGCCGTACGGCCCTGAAGTACACCGCGTCCTCCCGGGTCGGACCACGTGCGATAATGCGCTCCGACGACCATGATGGTTTGGGGGTGCCGCGGTGACCAGATTGGCTGAATCCAGGCGCCGGAGCGGCGCGACGTCCACGGGCAAGCGCGTCTCCGCCCTCGCGATCCCCGCCTGGTTGCCGCTGGGCGGCATCCTGCTCGTCTCCGGAGCCGAGACCGTCCGCGTGACCGGCGCGCACCGCGAACTGTTCTTCAACATCGACCACTTCTGGGTCCTCTACATGCTGCTGCCGTTCGTGATCGGCATCGTCGTCTACGGCCTCGTCCGACGCTCCCGCGTCTGGCGGCTGGGCAAGCCAATCGTCAGCGGACAGATCACGCGCGAGTCCCTGCGCAGTGCCTTCGACGATCTACCCCTGCGCCTGGGCCGCCTGATCAAGGGCGGCGGCGGCACCGAACGCGTGCTGCGCGACCCCTACTCGGGCGTGATGCACCTCTGCATCATGTCCTCGATGATCGTCCTCTTCCTTGTCACCGCGCTGCTGGCGATCGACGATTACATCCCCGTCGACATCCTCGTCGGGCCGCGCTACCTCGGATACTCGCTGGTCGCCGACATCTTCGGACTGGTCGGCATCATCGGCGTTGGCATGGCCATCGCCCACCGCTGGGTCCGACCGCGCACTGCCTGGCTGCCGACCTGGGAGGACTGGCTGATCCTCGGCGGACTCGGCGCGCTGCTGATCACCGGCTTTCTCGTCGAGGGCCTGCGCATCCACACCTCTGAGATCGACGTCAATCCCGAGTGGTCGTACTGGTCGCCGGTCGGCTACGTCGTCGCCTTGATGTTCTCCGGCGTGCGCGTCTCGGCCGCGCTCGACATTCACCAGGTCTTCTGGTGGATCCATATGGTCGGCGCGCTCTCCTGGATCACGCTGCTCGGCTACTCCAAGCTCAACCACCTGATCCTCGCCCCGGCCAACGCGTTCCTCAAGCGCACTTCCGCTCCGGGAAAGCTCGACATGATTCCGAACATCGAGGAGCAGGAGCACTTCGGCGTCTCCCAACTCGAGCACTTCTCCATGAAGCAACTCTTCGAACTCGACGTCTGCGTGCGCTGCGGCCGCTGCACCGACAACTGTCCGGCCGACATCGCCGGGCAACCGCTCTCGCCGATGCACATCATCCAGGACCTCAAGTCTTACGCCACCGCCGTTGGCGAGCGCAAGGTCGCCAACCTCGTCCAGGGCAACGACCTCAACTTCGGCCTCGACGACGAAGCGCCGATGGTCGGCAGCGTCGTGCGCGACGAGTCGCTCTGGGCCTGCCGCACCTGCGGCGCCTGCGTCGAAGCCTGCCCGGTATTCATCGAGCACGTGCCCACGATCGTGGACATGCGCCGCTCGCTGGTCATGGAAGAGGCGCGCATGCCCGACACCGTCCAGGGCACGCTCGAGACGCTCGAACGCCAGGGCCATCCCTGGCGCGGCACGCCCTACACCCGCGACTCCTGGATGGAAGGCATCGAGGATCGGGTTCCCGAGTGGACCGGCGAGCAGGACTACCTCTACTTCGTCGGCTGCACCGGGGCATTCGTCGATCGCGCCCAGGAGATCACCCGCTCCGTCGTCTCGCTCCTGCGCGAGGCCGATGTCTCCTTCGGCGTGATCAAGGGCATGGAATCCTGCAACGGCGACCCGGCTCGGCGGCTAGGGCACGAGTACCTCTACCAGATTCTCGCCGAAGGCCTGATCGAGCTGTTCAACGAGACCGGCGTCAACGACGAGCAGAAGACGGTCATCACCCACTGTCCGCACTGCTTCAACACGTTCCTCAACGAGTACCCCGACATGGGGGCCAAGTTCCAGGTGATCCACCACACCCAACTCCTGGAGCAGCTCGTCAACCAGGGCCGGTTGGTCCCCAGCAGCGAGGTTCCTGAGCAAACCATCACCTACCACGACAGCTGCTACCTGGGCCGCCACAACGACATCTTCGAGGCCCCGCGCCGGATCCTCGAGCAGGTGCCCAACGTCACCCTGATCGAGATGCCGCGCAACCGCGAGCAAGGCCTCTGCTGCGGCGCAGGCGGCGGCAACATGTGGATGGAAGAGCAGGGCAAGAGCCGCGTCAACGAGGTCCGGGTCGAAGAAGCGGTGGCCACCGGCGCCGAGGCCGCCTGCACCGCCTGTCCCTTCTGCATCCAGATGTTCGACTCCGGCATCGGTACCGTTCAACTCGACGTCGAAGACGACGACAAGCTCAAAGTCCTCGACGTAGCCGAACTCCTGCAGGCCGCGGCGGTATCGGAATCCGACTAGGACTCGGATGCCCTCGCCAGGCACTGAGCTTGCCTCAGCCCGCGACAGTCTGTATCCCATCTGACTGCCCGACTACCTTGGTCGCGACACAATGCGCAATTGGACGCGCGACCTGATTCCCGTCCGCTCGTGGTTGCTTCGAGCTCATCTTCCCAGTCAGTGAGGACCCGATGGATGTCATCGTCTGCGTGAAGCAGATTCCCGACCCCGAAACGCCCGCCGCCGCCTTCAAGGTCGACGAAGCGGCCATGCAGGTGCTGCCCGCCCAGGGCATCTCGCCTGTCATCTCCCCCTTCGACGCGCAAGCCGTCGAGGCCGCGCTGCGAATCAAAGACGCTTCCGGCGACGGCACGGTCAACATCATTTCGCTCGGCCCCGACTCCGCCCGCGACGCGATCAAGCACTCGCTCGCCATGGGCGCCGACGAGGGCTACCACCTCAAGGACGACGCCTTCGACGGCGGCGATGCCTGGACCACGGCCCTGGCCCTGTCCAAAGCGATCCAGCACATCGGCGTACCCGACGTATTGATCTTTGGTCGCCAGGCGGCCGACTGGGACCAGGGCACCGTGGGCAGCATCGTCGCCGAACTGCTCGACCTGCCCTCCGCCACCGTCCTCCGCGCGGTCGAGCTCAGCGGTGACAGCATCACTGTCTCGCGCGTCGTTGCCGACGGCTTCGAGAACGTCGAACTGCCCACGCCTTGCGTGTTGACAATCTCCAACGAGTTCGGCGACCCGCGCTACCCGCAGCTCCGCCAGATCATGCAAGCGGCGCGCAAGCAGGTCACCGAGCTGACCGCTTCCGACCTCGGACTCGACGCTTCCGAAGTCGGCGCTGCCGGCGCGCGAGTGCAGATGCACGCCCTCTACCAGCCGACAAGCGATGTCGAAGTCGAGATCATCGAGGGCGACACCCCCGAAGAAAAGGCCGCCGGTCTTGTCAACGCCCTGCGCGAAGCGAAAATCCTCTAACTCACATCCCGTCTCCCCCGCTGTGCGGGCGGAGACGCCGCGAAGGACCAACAGCCTTCTCCCCCCTCTGGGGGGAGATGCCGAAGGCAGAGGGGGCTCCGCCCCCAGCAACAAAGGACATTCAATCATGGCCTCCATCCTCGTCATTGGCGAAACCGACGACAGCGGCCTCACGGCCCCGACCCTCGAACTGCTCGGCGCCGCCTCCCGCCTCAGCGGTAACCTCGGCGGTGGCGTCGCGCTCGCGCTGATCGGCTCCGGCCTCGCCGACGCGGCTGCAGCCGCTGGACCTGCCGGCGCCGACTCCGTCTACACCGCCGATGCCGACTCGCTGGCCGGGTACCAGACCGACAGCTATCTGCCCGTCGCCCAGGGCATCGTCGAGCTGGACTCGCCCTCGGTGATCCTCATGTCGCAGTCCAGCATTGGCCGAGACCTCGCGCCGCGGCTCGCCACCCGACTCGGCACGGCCGCGATCATGGATTCGCTCGGACTCGAAGTCGATGGCGACCGGGTCAAAGCCACTCGAAGCTGCTACGGCGGCAACGCTCGCCAGGTGGTCACCGTCCAGACCAATCCGCAGGTAATCACCGTCCGGCCAAAGTCCCAGGACCCGATCGAGGCCGATGCGTCCCGCTCGGCTGAGGTCATCGACGTCAACGTCGCTGAGCCCACGCTCCGCGCTCGCACCACAGGCAAGGAACAAGCGGAGTCGGAGGGTATCCGCCTCGAAGACGCCGAGATCGTCGTCTCCGGTGGTCGCGGCCTGGGCGGACCGGAGGCATTTGCCGACCTGGAAAGCCTCGCCGGCGTGCTGACCGCCGCAGTCGGCTCCTCGCGCGCGGCCTGCGACCTTGGCTGGTATCCGCCGTCGCAACAGGTCGGACTGACCGGCACGGTCGTCTCGCCGACCCTCTACGTGGCCATCGCCATCTCCGGCGCCAGCCAGCACATGGCAGGCTGCGGCGGCTCGAAGAACATCGTCGCGATCAACAAGGACCCCGACGCGCCGATCTTTAGCTTCTCCCGCTTCGGGATCGTCGACGACTACAAGAAAGTGCTGCCCGCCCTCGAGGCCGCCTTCGCTGATGCGCTGGACTGACCGACCAGCCACATCAAGTCAACGTAGGGAACGTCAAACGCCCTGGATCTTGCGCCAGCTGCGAATCTGACCGGCGTGCTCCAGGTCGTGCTCAATCAGGCCGTCCAGCATCTCGTTGACCGACAGTTCGATGTCTTCCACCTGCATTGACTTCTGGTCGCGTTCTTCATCGGTCATCTGACTGACCCGTTCAGCCATCGTGTCGCGGATCGAACGCAGCATGCCCAGTAGTTCCGGGATCGGACGCTTTGCCCAGTCGCCCGGTGCAGCATCATTGATTTCGCGTTCAGACGGAAACGGGCCGAGCGCCATGCCTGCAGCCGACCGGTCCAGCGCGTTGACCACCCAGGCGTCCCAGCCGACGAGATGCGCGAGACAGTCACGCACGCTCCAGTCGCCGATCACATTGGCGATATCGAACGCTTCGGTCGACAGTCCGTCAACCGCTTCCAGCAGGCAGGTCCGACCGTCTGTGCAGTCAGTGGTGTCGGACTTGATTTCGGCAACCATCGGAGGCTCCTCGAAGGCGCAGTGAACTGTGTCGTTCGGAGTGCGCGGTGGTTGCGGGAACAGTCATCAGCGAGCGCGTCGACTGTTCCGCGACTTTCTGGGACAGGCCTACCCCGCAAGCGGGGTCTTCGCCCGGCAGACCATCAACTGATTGTTAACCCTAGCAATCTGGTCAGAGGCATCATGCTGACTGCAATACAGACTTGAGCCCAACCTCGCCCGGACGCATCCTGCAACGGCAGAGCGCATCGGTTGACCACTCCAGCACCCCCCAATAGCCTGAGGTCTCAGCGTGCGTCCGCGTGGCCAGTTGCCCTTCTCTCGATGAACGGTCAGTTGGTTAGATGCAAGCAGGCGACGCCGCTCGTGCGAGGACGCAATCCGACCATGCGCTCGATCGGACTCACCGGCGGTATCGCCTCAGGCAAGTCGACCGTCGTCAATCAACTCCGTGAACTCGGCGCCGCCACGATCGACGCCGACATCCTCGGGCATCAGACCTACGAACCGGGCACGGAGACCTTCACCCAGGTCGTCGCCGCGTTCGGCGAAGACCTGGTCGCCGAGGACGGCACCATCGACCGCTCCAAGCTCGGACCCAAGGTCTTTGGACATCCCGACGGCATGAAGCGCTTGACCGACATTGTCTGGCCGGGCATTCGCGCCCTCGCCGAGGTCGAGCTCGCCCGTCTCGAAGCCGAAGGCACGGAGATTGCGGTGCTTGAGGCCGCCGTCATGATCGAGGCCGGTTGGCAGGACCTGGTCGACGAGGTCTGGGTCGTCGCCGTCAGCCGCGACACCGCCCGCGAGCGCCTGATGGCGCGCAACAACTTCTCGGCCGAAGAAGCGGACAAGCGCATCGACTCGCAGATCACCAACGACGAACGTCTCAAGCACGCCGACGTGATGATCTCCAACGACTGCAGCATGGAGGTCGCTGCCGCCCGCGTCAGCCGGATCTGGGCCGGCCTGCAGTCCGCCTAACGATCAGGAACCAGGAATCACCAGCACCACTCGTAGACACACTCGCCGCACCTGAGCGGCAGAGCGGGAGAGCGTTTGATGACCACTGCCACCGAAGCGATCACCGAATACCGCAGCTGGGCTGTCGAGGAGTTCCGCGCCGAAGAGGAGCCGTACTACGTGCCCGTCTCGGACGAGATTGAAGTCTTCGAGGCCGCCTGGAACAGCAAGATTCCCGTCCTGCTCAAGGGACCGACTGGCTGCGGCAAGACGCGCTTTGTCGAGTACATGGCGTATCACCTCAACCGCCCGCTGGCTGTCGTCCGCGATGGCAAGACGGAGATCGAGGACGAGTCCAACCTGCCTCTCGTGACCGTCGCCTGCCACGAAGACCTGACCGCCTCCGACCTCGTCGGGCGCTACCTGCTCGAAGGCAACGAGACCGTCTGGATCGACGGCCCCCTCACCCGTGCCGTCAAGGCCGGCGCCATCTGCTACCTGGACGAGGTCGTCGAGGCGCGCAAGGACACCACTGTCCTGATCCACCCGCTCACCGACCACCGCCGCATCTTGCCGGTCGAGAAGAAGTCGCAGTTGCTCCAGGCCCGGGACGGTTTCCTGCTCGTGATCTCCTTTAACCCCGGCTACCAGTCGGCGCTCAAGGACCTCAAGCAGTCGACCCGCCAGCGCTTCATCGCCGTTGAGTTCGACTACCCGCCGCGCGAAACTGAGGCCGAGATCGTCCAGCATGAGTCCGGTTGCGACCCTGATGTTGCGCTCAACCTGGCCAAGATGGCTGAGAAGATCCGCAACCTGCGCGAGCATGGCCTTGCCGAGGGCGCCTCGACGCGGCTGTTGATCTACGCCGGCCGCATGATCGCCGAGGGAGTCTCCCCACGCCGCGCCTGCCAGGTCTCTATCGTCTGGCCGCTGACCGACGATGGCGAAGTCCAGCGCTCGATTGAGGAAGTCGTTTCCTCGATCTTCGAGGACTAGAACCGGACCCAGCTTCACGTGCGGATCGGCATCGTCTCGGACATCCACTGCAACGCAGCCGCGCTCGATCGCGCCGTCGAGCAGATGGGTGAGATCGACGAACTGCTGTGCGCCGGCGACGCCTGCTATCAGTACCGCTTCTCCAACGACGTCGCTCATCGGCTCAGGCAGCTCGGTGGCCGCTACGTGATTGGCAACCACGAAGAGATCCTGCTCTCCGAGGCCGGCGCCCGCGCCCAGGCCTCGCCCAGCGTCGACAAATCCTTGCTGGAGTGGACGCGAGAACAGCCCTATCTGATCCGTACCGATATCGGCTCGAAGAAGCTGCTGATGTTCCACGCCACGCCATGGGCTCCGTACCGCGACTACCTCTTCCCGCACGACCCGCAGCTCCAACGCCTGGCCGACGAAGAAGCGGACTTCATCATCTACGGACATACCCACGCGCCGCTCGTCAAGCGCATCGGTCGCGCGCTGATCGTCAATCCAGGCTCGGCGGGCGAAATGCGCGGCACCGAGCAGGTGCTGACCTATGCTGTGCTCGATACCTCAGATGATCACGCCGAGATCCACGAGATCCGCCTCAACGTCTGAATGAGACCCGTGTTCCCCCGCTGCGCGGGGGGAAATGTCACGGAGGACCATGTTCACTCTCCCCCCGCGAAGCGGGGGGAGATGCCGAAGGCAGAGGGGGGCGCCCCCCGCGAAACGAGACGCCCATGACCGCGCAACTGATCGAAGAAGCCCGCGAAGGTCTGCGCCAGTTCCCACCGGCACTGGCCCAGGAGTTCGAGGCCGCTGTCGAGGCGGTGCAACCAATCCTTGAGCCCGAAGAACTCGGTCACTGGCTGGGCGACGGACTCGACATCGCCCGCCACTCGCTGCGGAGCTGGGAAGCCGCCTCCGAGTACTTCCGCGCCTCCGGGCCCGTCCTCGAGCAGATCACCTACGACCGCATGCGCGAGTGGTGTGCGGTCGGCATCGACCTGATGGAGACCTCGCCGGCGCTCAGCGGCGCGCTCTTCCGCGCCTCGCCTGCTGTGCTGCCTCATCTCTCCGTGCCCCAGGCCAATGACTGGGCCGCGCAAGGCAAGTCGCTCTACAAGGGCACCTGGAAGTCAGGCTCGCTCTCGGCTCAGTACTTCGACGTCTCGCCCCAGATTCTTCCCCACCTGCCGCTCTCCCAGATGCGCCTCTTGGTCGACCTGATCGACTCGCTCGCCTCACATTCCTACGAACTCGCCTCGGCCTGCCTCGGCATGGCGCCCGGCGTGCTTTCACAGCTCGACCGCGCCGACCGCGCGCCCTTCCTCGAATTCGGCGGCATCGTCGCCCACACCGCCTGGGTCGACGCCCGCGTCTACTTCGAGCGCGGACCCAGTGCCCTGCGCCAGGTCTCCGAGGACCAGCGTCCGCGCTACCTCTCGCTCGCCGGACAGGTCGCCATGCAGGTCGGTCGACTCGGCCATCCCTACTTCATCGAGGCCGCGCAAGCCCTCTCCGAGGTTGACAAGGACATCCACCAAGGACTGCTCGAACTCTCCGAGCAGCTTGCCGGTCTCTCCGGTGATGCCGCAATGGAGTTTCTCAAGTCGTCGCCGCGCGTCGCCAACCGACTCGGCATCGACGACATCGCCCGCTGGCAGGAGTTCGGCCTGCAGATTCTGCAGCAGTCGCGCGATGGCGGCGAGGCCTTCTTCCGGCTCGAGTCCGCCCGCGGCGAAGAGGTCATGGAAGCCCTTAGCTCCCGCGTCGACCTCGACCGCGTCTCCGAGCTGATCCGCATGTACTGCAAGGCGCTGACCGGCGTGGATGTCGGCGTTAAGGCCTCCGAGGAACTGACCGCCAAGGGCGTCGGCTGGGTTGACGAGAGCAGCCCGACCACCGAGGGCACCACCATCTACCTGCCCGAGAACGTCGAGCGCTACCCGACCAAGGACGAGAACTTCGCCGTCTACAAGGTCTTCGCCACCCACCAGGCCGGCCGCCTGGAGTTCGGCTCGTTCGAGTACCAGTCCGACCTCGAACCGGTCCACTTCCCGGCCGGGCAGAATGGGAGTGCTGGTTCGCAGAACGGCCGCGGCAATGGTGTCGCGCCTACCTCCACTGGCGTCGAAGGCGAAGAGGCCGAAATCCACACTGACATGGAGCGCTTCTTCGACCAGTTCGACGATCGCCGCCTCGCCCACGATCTGTTCACGATCGTCGAGGACACGCGCATCGACACCATCGTCAAGCGCGAATACGCCGGCGTGCGGCGCGCCTTCTCGCGCCTGCAGCAGGCGGCCATCGACCGCCGCCGACCGGTCGAGGACATGCCCGCCCGCCAGGCGATGGTCGAGAACCTGCTGCGCGCTTCGCTGGACGAGATCGGACGTATCCGCTGGCCCAACGAGCTGGCCGAGGAAATGCGCACCCCGCTGCGCATCCTCAACCGCATCCGGCACGACGGCGCGACCGTCCAGGACAGCGCTGCCGCCACCGCCCTGCTCTACGAGTGGCTCTCGCAAATTCCCAACGTCGAACTCGATACCGAGGACTGGTCCGACTTCGAGCAGGAGATGGCCGGCGACCCCGACGCCGGGGAAGACTCCGACATGATGCCCGGCTCCGGCTCGTCCGGACTCGAAGAATCGTTCATGCCCTTCATGCCCGGCTCCGAGGAACGGCCCTACGACAGCCCCGACCCGGTCGACTTCCGCGGCGACTTCAAACCCGAGCTCGTCCAGCTCCTGATGAAGCTCAAGGGCGAAACTGGCTCAGGTGACGCCCCGCCGATCCCGCTGACCAAGGAGCAGCTCCAGGAGTTGCTGGAGAAGTCCGTCGAGATCTCGATCAACGAGCTGATGGACATGGACCTGGCCGAATCTTCGGGGATGTTCCTCGACAACCTGCTCAAGGAAGTCAACCAGATCCAGGGCGAGCGCCAGGAAGGCCAACAGGCCATGGGCGACGACTCGACCGGCGCAGAGGACGGCGAGGAGCTGCCCGTCGAAGCCGCCTCGTTCTACTACGACGAGTGGGACTTCCGCGCCGCCGACTACAAGCCGCGCTGGTGCCGCGTCCAGGAGCAGCGCGGCGAGTCGGGCACGACCAGCTACTACACCGAGACCCTGCACGAGCACACCCAGCTCGTCCAGGAGACGCGCAAGCAGTTCGAAATGCTGCGCCCCGAGCTGTTCCGCAAGATGAAGCGCCTGACCGACGGCGAGGACTACGACCTCGACGCGGTGATTGAGTGGTACACCGAGAAGATCGCCGGCGGCGCTTCCGAGACCAAGCTCTTCTACCGCCGCAACAAGGTTGAGCGCGACGTCGCCGTCGCCTTTCTGCTCGATGTCTCCGCCTCAACTGACGAGGAAATCCAGAAGCATCACGATCAGCGCCAGGACGACCAGTTCGACGACGATCCACGCAAGTACCTCAGTTGGTGGGCCCAGCGCCGCGCCGAGGCCGCCCGGCACCCGGGCAAACGCATCATCGACCTCGAGAAAGAGGCGACCGTTCTGTTGATCGAAGCGCTGGAGACGATCGGCGACAAGTACGGCGTCTACGGCTTCTCCGGCTACGGCCGCGACAACGTGGAGTTCTTCGTCTACAAGGACATGGACGAGCCCTTCGGCGACCGGATCAAGGAGCGGATCGACAAGATCGCCCCGGTCCGTTCGACCCGCATGGGCCCCGCTATCCGCCACTGCATCTGGAAGCTGCAGAACACCGACGCCAAGGTCAAGATCCTGATGCTGCTCTCCGACGGCCGTCCCCAGGACCACGGCTACGGCCGCGATCGCACCGAGAAGGAATACGCGATCCACGACACCAAGATGGCGCTCACCGAGGCGCGCCGCGAGGGCATGGTCCCGTTCGCCCTGACCGTCGACCGCGCCGGCCACGACTACCTCAAGCAGATGTGCCAGGACATGGCCTACGAGGTCGTCGCCGACA
>VXQT01000031.1 GCA_009838915.1 Chloroflexota bacterium | reverse complement strand
GCGGGGGGAGATGCCGTAAGGCAGAGGGGGGTACCCGTGCGCGCTGCGAGGGGCGTGCCCCCCTCTGTCACTACGTGACATCTCCCCCCGCTTGCGCGGGGGGAGAGGGGATTTGCCGCTTGCGCGGGGGGAGAGATTGGCTTTCCCCTCTCCCCCCGCCGTTAGGCGGGGGGAGATGCCGCAGGCAGAGGGGGGCACCCGTGCGCGCTGCGTGGGGCGTGCCCCCCTCTGTCACTAGGTGACATCTCCCCCCGCTCTCGCGGGGGGAGAGGGGATCTCAGTTGCTCAACTCAATCCCCAACTCCCCAGCCAACTCCCGCACCTGCTCGATCAGCGCGTCCCCGATTGTGGCCGCTCCCTGGCCGTTGAGGTGGATGGTGGGGGTACGGGTGATTCCGTTCTGGGCGGCCGTTCGGTGCTGGGATTCGACTCGGTCGAGGTGGGTTTCGTTGTCGAGGCACTGGGTGAAGGCGTCGGCGTCGAGGTTGTGTGTGGCCGCGAGGGCGAGGGCGCCTTCTCGGCTGAAGTCCTGGGTGGTCATGTAGTGGTCGTGGAAGTCCCACCAGGCGCCCTGGTCGCCGGCGCACTCGGTGGCGAGGGCGGCGACGACGGAGGGGCGGCCGTGATTGAGGATGTGCGAGTACTCGAAGCGGACCTGTCCGGTGCGGACCAGTTCGTCGACCAGTCGCGGCTCAACCTGAGCCGCGAATCGGCGGCAGTTGCCTCAAAGGAAGTCGGAGTACTCGGTGATCACGATGGGCGCGTCCGGGTCGCCGAGCGAGTTGCGGTCGGCGAACAGCCCGGCGCGGTGACCGGTCTCGATGATTTGCCCGACCATGGCCACCATCTCGACGTCCTGGCCGTCGGCGTCCTGCTCGGCGGCCGGCTGGTCCTGCGCCTGCTCCGATGACTCACGGTCCCTGACTTGCTCAGGGGCCTGCTCGGGTTCGGCCTGTGCTTCCTGCTGCGTCGCGACTTGCTGTTGCTGCTGCCGCGACTCGCTTTCACCCGCCTGGTAGGCGGTCGGCTGCGGCTGAGCGGGCTGCGCGGGCTGCGGATCGTCGGAGCCGCACGCCACGAGGAACAATGCGGCTGCCGCGAGCGCTGCGCTGAGTCTGAGGATCATGGTTCGTCCTCCACTGTCTCCACTGTCTCCGATGTCTACGGTACGTCGGCGGCGTCGGCCGCGGCGCGGACCTGGTCGAGCATGGCGTTGATTGAGCGTCCGCCCGGCCGTCCGTTGATGCGGAACGTGGGCGTGCCGTCGATGCCGTCGGCGATGGCCTGCTGCTGCATCTGCAGGATGCGGTCGCGGTGCTCCTCGTCGTCGATGCACTGGGTGAAGCGGGCGACGTCGAGGTCGTGTCGTCGGGCGAGGTCGATGGCGCCGGCGCGGGTGAAGCTGCGCGCGCGGGCGTCGAGCAGGTAGGCGTCGTGGAACTGCCACCAGGCGCCCTGGTCACCGGCGCACTCGGTGGCGTTGGCGGCGAACTCGGAGGCGGCGCCGAAGATGATGAAGTGGCGGTACTCATAGCGGGCGAGTCCGGTGCGGATGGCTTCCTCGATGATCAGCGGCTCAGCCTGAGCCGCGTAGGTGCGGCAACTCGGTCACTGGAAGTCGGAGTACTCGACGATCAGCACGGGCGCGTCGGGCTCGCCGACGACGTTGCGGGTGAAGGGCAGGCCCTGGCGGTGTCCGAAGTCGATGACGCCGGCGGCGGCGCCATGCTGCATAATCGACGCGTCGCGGGCGGCGCGGTCGGATCGGACGGTGCCGGTGTCGTCGGGGGCGTCGGATCCGCAGGCGGCGGCGAGCGTGACGATCGCCAGGAGCGCAATCAGTCGAGGCATGGAGATCATGGGTCGAGCGTACTCCAGCGCCGTCGGCAGGCGTGCCCCCCTCTGTCCCTACGGGACATCTCCCCCCGCTCACGCGGGGGGAGAGGATGGCGTTCCCCTCTCCCCCCGCCCTTAGGCGGGGGGAGATGCCGAAGGCAGAGGGGGGCACTCGCGCGCGCTGCGTGGGGCGTGCCCCCCTCTGTCCCTACGGGACATCTCCCCCCGCTCGCGCGGGGGGAGAGGGGATCTGCCGCTTGCGCGGGGGGAGAGGAGAGCTACTGCCCCGCCTCCAGCGCCGCCTCGACCGCCGCTTCGATCGCTTCGAATGTGGGATCGACTTGCTGGTTGTTGACGAAGACCCAGGGCGTGCCGGTGACGCCTCGGGACTCGCCCTCGGCGAGGGAGGCTCGGACGATTGGGGCCGTGCGCTGGTCGGTCATGCAGCGGACGAACTCGTCGTAGTCGAGGCCCTCGAAGGTGATCTGGCGGCGCAGTCCGGCCTCGGTGAAGAGCGTTTCGTCGCCGGCCATGAAACGGTCGTGGAGGGGCCAGAATCCGCCCTGGTCGGCGGCGCACTCGACGGCGGCGGCGGCGAACAGCGCGGCATCGCCGCGAACGGGGAAGTGTCGGAAGACGAAGCGGGCGTGTCCGGGGGCGACGAATCGTTCGAGGATGAGCGGCTCAACCTGAGCCGCGAACCACTGGCATCCGCCTCAAGTGAAGTCGCCGAAGTAGCGGATCTCGACGGGCGCGTCGGGCTCGCCGAGCACGTGGCGCTCGGAGCGCAGCCCCTTGTGGACGCCGACGTCGTCGGCGGGGAGCTGGTCCGCCTGCGGCTCAGACTGCGGCTCCGCCGGCTGATCGACCTCTTGCGCGGTGGTGTCCTGCACCGTGGTCTGCCGGGGTTGTGTCTGTTGCTGTTGCGTGATCGTCGCCGGGCGCTCGGCGCGTTCCGATGTGGCGGTGGCGGTGTCGCGGACCGCCTCGTCGCCGGAGCCGCAGGCAGCCGCGAGGCAGGCCAGGAGGAGGAGTGCGCCGGTCAGGAGTCGCATGCTCGCCAGCGTATCGCGCCACTCCCCTCTCCCCCCGCGCCCGCGGGGGGAGATGCCGAAGGCAGAGGGGGGCACCGTGCGCGCGACGTCGGGCGTGCCCCCCTCTGTCCCTACGGGACCTCTCCCCCCGCTGGGGCGGGGGGAGAGGCAGACGCTAGCCGCGCAGGCGGGACATTTCGTCTCGGAGTTGTTGCAGGCCCATGGGGCCGAGGTCGAGGGCGGCTTTGTGGAAGCTCTTGAGGTCGAAGGCGTCGCCCAACGACTGCCTGGCCGCCTCGCGGGCGGCGAGCCATTCGCGCTCGCCGACCTTGTAGGAGATCGCCTGTCCGGGCCAGCCGAGGTAGCGGTCGACCTCGCTGGCCAGCATCTGCTCGGGGAAGAACGAGCGCTCGATCAGGAAGGGCAGCGCGAGCTCGGGCGTCCAGGTCTCGCCGCCGTGGTACTCCTCGCGCTCGGGGATCGGCAGTTCGAGGTGCATGCCGATGTCGATCACGACGCGCACGGCGCGCAGCGCCTGGCTGCTGAGCAGTCCCATGTAGAAGGCGGGGTCCTCGAGGTAGCCGAGCTCGGCCATCAGCCGCTCGGCGTAGAGCGCCCAGCCCTCGACGTAACCGGAAGTCCCGGCCAACAGCCGCTGATATCGGGTGAGCTGGTCCCCGAGGTAGCGGGTCGTGCCGATCTGCAGGTGGTGTCCGGGCACGCCCTCGTGGTAGCAAACCGAGAGCTCGCGCCAGAGCGGGAATCGGGTCGCGCCTCCGGTCGGATACCAGGTGCGGCCGGGCCGCGAGAAGTCCTCCGACGGTCCGGTGTAGTACATCGCCAGCGCGCCGCCCGGCGGCGCGATCATGGCCTCGATCCGCTGGACCGGCTCGGCGATATCGAAGTGCGTGCCGAGCAGCGCCTGCATCGTCTCGTCCTGCATCTGTTGCATCCACTCGCGGAAGGCGTGCTCGCCCTCGATTGCGCGAGCGTCGTCGGCTTCGAGGATCGCGATCGCCTCCGCCGTCGAAGCGCCCGGGGAGATCCGTTCGGCGGTCGCGGCCATCTCCGACTGGATGCGCCAGACTTCTTCCCAGCCCCACTGGTAGGTATCGTCCAGGTCGAGCTCGATGCCGTTGAATCCCCGAGAAGCCGCCTGGTAGCGGTCGCGGCCGACCGGATCGCGGGGATTCGCGTTGGGCAAGTATTCGCGTTCCAGCCAGTCGCCCATCGCCGCGTAGCCCTGCTCGGCCGCCGTCGCATTCGATCCGCCGTCAATCCCCAGCTCATCGCACAGCTGCCGAAAGAACGATGTCGCTTCTCCTCTCCCCCCGCTCTGCGGGGGAAGATGTCCCGTAGGGACAGAGGGGGGCTTCCCCGCCCACACCCGACACTGCTCAACGGTCCCCCGAACCTGCCGTTGCGCGACCACGATCCCCTGCTCCATGCCTGCCGCGAGCGAGGCCCGATAGCGCTCCAGCGCTTCGGGCACCGCGCCCATCCGCTCGACGATGTTGGCCTGGTCCTCTTCCGTCTCGCGCGGCATCAGATCGAAGACCTGGCGCGTGTTCTGCAGCGGTGAGGCGAGGATGTTGAGCGAGCGCAGATGCTCCTGTTGCGATTCCAGTTCGGCCTCGTAGGCGAAGCGTTCGAGCATCACGTCGCGCGCGACGCGGTCGCGCTCCGTCTCGACGTTCAGCAGCCGCAGCGCAGCCTCCGCTTGCCTGCGGACTGCCGAGCGTTCCTCGTGACCGTCGGGTGAGTAGTCGGTCAACTCGGTTTCGCGTCCCGGGATACCCAACGATGTCGCCATGTTTGGACTTGCGGTCGCGAGTGCTTCGACGTACCAGTCGGAGATCGCGGAGACGGAGTCAAGTTCGGTGGTCATGTTGCATCCTGTCCGACGCTCGCAGTGGATAATCGGCGCCGCTGCGAGTGTATGTGCCTCATTGGATTGCGCCTCGTTGGGTGTACCGGGAGCCGAGCGGGTCCCTGCGTAACGCAGGGACTCAGCCCCTGATTCACCCAGGGGTCCGCTCGGGGACGCGAGGATTTGTCCACAACATCCACAAGACGTGCACACGACTCGTGGATTGTCTGGAACGGAGAACGACTTGCCGGCTCCGCTCGGTCATACATTCTGATAATATCGAACATCTATTCGTATAGAAGTAGCCGAGAGGAGCCACGATGGTGACGAAGACAGCAGCGAAGGAGACATCCGGTGAGGAGGTTGCGCGCATCGCCGCGCGGGCGCTGAGCGAGGCGGACCTGAATCACATCCTGGGGCAACTCGGCGGCGGGCGGGCAACGACGCGCGGGGCGCTGAGCCGCTTCTCCGCGTTGCACGAGCGGATTCGCAACCGCGAGATGCACCTCTACAACTCGCGGCGGGTTGATCCCAGGTTCACAGCCCCGTACCTGAAGGCTGAGCCGTGGCAGACGGATCTGCTGCGGCGCACCTGGTCGCAGTTGCGCCAACGCCTGACCGAGCATCCGCTGCGCGTGCACGTGGAGCCGCCGGACGACTCGCCGGCGGCCCGACAGGCGGCGGACAACCTGGAGCACGTGTTGGAGCAGGGCTTGCGGCACGTGGAGGATCGAACGCACCTGTCCCTGCAGGCAGACCTGGGCTACGGACAGGTCTGCCTCTGTTTCGGGGTCCTGCACTGGCAGCAGGCGCAGCACCGGATGCCGGTCTTTCCCGCGCGCGAGCAACGCGGCTCGCGTCCCGACGACGGCGAGGAACGGCGGCGCTTTCGACGCGCCCGCTCGGAGGATGGTCCGTCGTTGCCCTGGATCGAAACGGAGGAGAGCCGCCGCGACCGCGATCGTCGGCGCCAGGCTGCCGCGGGATTCCCGTGGGACATTGAAGTGATCCGACCCGACCAGTTCGCGTTCGTCGAGGATCACGGTTCGGGCAACGGCATCGGACTTGCCGTCGTGCTGCGCGAGGTGGGGTTGTTCGAGTACCGCACTCGACTGCGGGATCAGGACCGGCTGGATTTGCAGATGAGCGTCATGTCCGGCGACGCGACGCTGCGCATCGCGCGGGCGGCCGACGCGCCCCTGCCCGAAGAACCGTCGGGCGCGGGTTGGGGCGAGCGGTTGCGGATCGCGTCCGTCTGGACCCGCGAAGAGTATTACGAACTGGTCGCGCTGGAACGCCCTGCGTCGTCGCCGGCCGGGTCGGGTGAGCAGGAGCGCCACGAGTGGACGCTGATCAAGTCACATCCGCATCCGTACGAAATGCCGCCCTTCGCAATCGCCGAGGCGGACATCAACGACCATCCCGACATGGTGCATCGCTGGGAGCCGACCATGGAGGGTCTCTACCGGGTCAAGCCGGGATACGACTTCGAGCGCTCGCTGGGCCGGTTCCTCGCCGAGCAGACGGCGTCGCCCCTGTACTGGGTCCAACTGGCCGACGGGTCCTGGCAGACCGACAGCGACGGCAGCCGGATTGAACTGACGCCCGACGGCGCGGCCGCGGTCACGCTGCCGGCGGGAGCGTCGCTGCATCGGGTGGAAGTCCGGGTTGATCCGGCGTTCGTCGAGTTCCTGCGCATGTCGCACGAGGAGTTGCTCAACGCGGCGCCCGACGCGGGAACGGTCGATCGCGGTGAAATCGGACCGAACACGCAGCCGCACACGCTGAACCTGCTGCTGGGCTCGCGCAACTTGCAGGTGCAACAGCTCAAGCGCGCCCAGAGCCGGGCGGTGCGCACGATGCTGCGTAACATGGCGCTGGTCATGTCGAAGCCGCTCTCGGCAGGCGGCTTCGGCGCGCCGATCTGGGTCTTCGCCAGGGGCAAGAACGGCCGCGTGCAACGCCGCGAAACGGTCTGCGTCGAACCGTCTCAGATTCCCTCGCTCGACATCGACGTCTGGATCGATCCCTACTCGGCGGCCCAACGGATCGCCGTCCAGGAGCACGGACGGGCGCGGCTCAACGATCCACTCGATCCGCTCGATCAACGGGCCTATCTGGAGGAGTACATCGGCGAGGAACACGCCGAGCAGGTCCTGGCGCGGCATCGCCAATGGCGTGCGGAGCAGGCCCGACTGGAACGCGATCTCGCACAAGCCCGCGGCGTCGACTTGCCGGAGTCCCCGTCGGCGTCCGGACCACCCGACAACGTGCCCGCCTCAGGCCGCTTCCGAGGCCAACTCACGCCGCTCGGCAAGCTTGTCTCAGCCGACGACGATCGCACGGCCAGCCCATAATCGCAATCGGAGAAAGGAGGTGGATGTGACCTCAGATCACGAAGTCCGTTGTACGAATCCCCAGTGTCCGAGTCGCAGGCATGCCGAGCGCGGCGCGCTCGCCTGTCGGGTCGAGGAGCACGCGACGCACGTGACCATCGTCTGGAGGTGTCGGCGATGCAAGCAGGGACAGCGCACGCCGCTCCCCAGGTTGTAGACGCATCAGTCAAACAGTGGACGCATCCGTCCGTCGTCTATCTGGTAGGAGGCTGCAATCTCGGAGCGATTCAGGGGCGCTGCGGCGGGATCGGCGCTGGTCAGGATCACCTGCTCCATCGTCGAGACCGCCGCGGCGGTGCGTTCGCGCCGTACGGGATCGAGTTCGCTGAAGATGTCGTCGAGCAGCAGGATCGGCGGATCGTCACCCTGGGAGCGCAAGTATTCGGCCTCGGCCAACCTCAGGCTCAACGCCACCGCGCGCTGCTGCGCCCGGGAAGCGAAGTTCGCCGCCGGCCGCTCGTCGAGATCGATCAGCAGATCGTCGCGGTGCGGCCCTACGCTGGTCGTGCCGCGCGCGAGGTCGCGGCGGCGCGACTCCCGCAGCGTCGGCCGGTCGGCGGGCAAGTACGTGAGCGCGATCGTCTCGGCAGGATCATCCGGGGCGCGCAGCCAACGGTGCTGTTCCCGGGCATGAGCCGACAGGGCATGCGCGGCGGCGGCTCGCGCCTCCCAGATCGGTGCAGCGGCCGCGCTGAGCAGGTCATCCCATTGGTCGAGCTCCGACTCGCGGGCGCGGCCCTCGGCGATCCGCTTGAGCAGCGCATTGCGCTGCGTCAGGGCGCGTTGGTAACGGCTCAAACCGGCCGCGTGAGTCGGCGCAAGCTGGCCCACGGCGACATCGAGAAATCGCCGTCGCAGCCCCGACGAGCCAGTGAGCAGTTCGATGTCGAGGCTCGTGAACTGCACGGCGCGGATCGCGCCGAGCGCGTCGGCGGCGCGCCGGGCGACGCCGTTGACGCGGATGCGCTTCGACGTCAGCGGCGCGCCGCTGCGCTGTCGGGCGCTGCTCGCGGAGCCGCCCTCGCGGGCCGACAGCGCGACTTCGACTTCGACCTGCTCGCCCGCCTTGAGCGCCGTGCCCGCAACCCGGGCGACCTGCGGCTTGGGCGCGGACCAGCGGATCACCTCGCCCTCGGTCTGGGCGCGGGTCGAGCGCAAGGCGGCGAGCATATAGATCGCCTCAACCAGGTTGGACTTGCCCGCGGCGTTGGCGCCGCTGATCAGCGTGACGCCCGGCGTCAGGTCGAGTGTGAGTTCAGCCCAGGATCGAACGTTGGAGAGTTGGACGCGGGTCAGGTGCACAAGTCGGAGTGTAGGTCGGGCCGAGATCAGCGCATCCGACTGCACGAACTCCACCAAGCGTGTAACATGTGCGGAACCCGTACGCGGAACTCCCCGCCAATCTCTGGAGTGTTTTGATGGCCACGATTCAGCACGAAGTCCCGGGAATCAACCTCGATTGGCTCAACGTTGATACCGAACAGGGGCTGGAGATCGAGACGGGGCGCAAGGGCCTCCGGCTCGAGACGATCAACCAGATGACCTACGGGGTCGACGACCGCGACGAGGCGCGGATGCGTCAGTGGGCGCCGCGCGGCGCGGAAGCCGACGAGCGCTCGCCCTCCAGCAGCGTCCAGTACACGAACAAGGCGGACGTCTGGACCGAGTCGGCGATGCTGCTCTACGAGGAGGCGCTGCAGCGCCAGTGGTCCTCGGCCCGCGACATTCCCTGGGACACGATTGACGATCTGCCCCCCGACCTCGAGCGAGCGATGTGCACGCTGTGCACCTTCCTGACGCAGGTTGAGTTCATCGCCGGCGACGTGCCGGGCCGCTTCCTTGAGCAGATTCACCCCGAGTTCTTCGAGTCGCAGCTCTTCCTGGGCACGCAGCTCATGGACGAAGCGCGGCACCTGGACGTGTTCCGCAAGCGCACGCTGATCAACGGCGGCGGGATGTCCGGCGCAGGGCTCGGCGCAGTGCAGCTGCTCAGCTCCGACGACTTCACCGAAATGACCGCACTGCTGCACCTGGTCGGCGAGGGCTTCGTCCAGACGCTCTTCCGCATGGGCGAGCTGATTGCGCAGAACGAGGCAGAGAAGAAGATGTTCCGACTCTCCGCGCAGGACGAGTCGCGGCACCTCGCGTTCGGCGTGACGCATCTCAAGTACACGGTCGAGACCGAGCCCTGGCGCAAGGAAGAGCTGCACCACATCCTCGACATGCAGGAAGCCCTGCTGACGCAGTCGCAGCAAACCTCGTTGACCACCAACCCGCTGACCGGCGAAGCGCTGGCCATCCTCTCCGGCGGCGGCATTGAGCACCTCGACGAGGGCTACAACATGGTCATGCTGATGCGCAAGAAGCAGTTCGTCGAGTACGCGCACCGACTGGACGTGATCGGACTCGACCGCCACGACCGCTTCGCACCCGAGGTGTTGGAGCTGGTAGGCGAGAACAACTAGCGAAGCTTGACGGCGGGCGCCCCCCTCTGTCACTCCGTGACATCTCCCCCCGCAACGCGGGGGGAGAGTTGTTTAGCAGGAACACCGGGAGATCAAGATGGAACTGTCGACGACGACCAAGACGCGAGCCAAGCGGGCCGGCTGGTCGGACGAACTGATCGAGCGCATCGAGGCCTCGGCCGCGAGCGACAACCAGGTCGAGAACCTCGCCCGCGGCGAGCTGCCCGAGGACCGGATCAACGGCTGGCTCGACTTCCTTGAGAACCATCCCGACAATCCCTTCGCCAAGGCGCCGTTCAACATCTTCAACTCGCCGGCCGAAATCGGCCTCAAGGCCACGCCGGGCGAGGACGGCCTGCGGCTGCGCGACATTAACATCGGCAGCTACGGGATCGTGCCGGATGAGTGGGGTCTGCCCAACGACGCGCCGCGCGGGACCATCTCGACCGGGCTAATCATGGCGGCCGGCTACTCGATCTTCGACAAGGCCGAGGTCTGGTCGGAGAACGCCGTTGACCTCTACGAGGATGCGATCAAGGATCGCTGGGCGCCGGCCACTGACCTCGACTGGGACCACGGCATGAGCGACATGCCCGAGGAACTGGAACGCGCCTTCGACCAGATCTGCACGATCTACTCCAACAACGGATTGGTCGAGCAGAAGATCATCGGCCGCTGGCTGGAAGAGATCTCCTACGGCTTCCACGAGGTCAAGCTGTTCCTCGCGACGCAGGCATACGACGCCGGTCGCAAGGTGGAAGTGCTGCGCAAGCGCGCGCTGGCCAACGGCGGCGGCCTGGGCAAGGCGCCGCTCGGTCAGATCTACCGAGGCTGGTACGCGGGCCTGACCTTCACCGACATGATCATCGCGCTCAACGTGGTCTACAAGAGCTACGAGGTCTCGATGTTCGAGGCGGCGTCCGAGTGGGCGCAGAGTGACTTCGATCGCGACATCTTCGCGCGCCTGGCGGCTGACTCGCGACGGCACCTGGACTACGGCCTCGGCCACCTCGAGTGGTACGAGCGCTACAAGCCGGAGGCCGAGAAGCGGCTGGGAATCCAGTTCTTGCGCGCCGAGGCCGCGATGGTCCAGGAAATGCGGCTCTCGACCACCGAGCGCGAGGCGCTCGTCGTGCTGCTCGCGGGCGGCGTCGAAAACCTGCAGGCCGGCGTCGACAAGCTCAAGACACTGCGCCAGCGCCAGTACGACGACTACCTTGAGAATCTCGCCTCGATCAACTTCGACCGACCCACGGTCCACCCCGGCCTGGCCGGCCAGATCGTGGATCCACTCGAAGGCGGCGTCGTCGCCGTCCGCGCGGTCTCGCAGAGTTAACGTCGGTTCGCAACCGGGACCATCTCCGCTATCCGCCCAGTACGGCGGACGTCGGATTGGGACACAGGACCCGCAGGGCTCCGGGCTCGGCATCGATCGCGTATGCCGTCGGCGGACCGGGGTCTCCGTCGATCTGATTGGGCGGGGGCTCGCCGAGGCAGGCGATTTCGAGCCGGCGGAATCTGAGATTGGTCACGCCGGGACCGTTGGGCAGCCAGCTATGCCGCGCCAGGGGTGAGAGCGCCAGCGCTCGCCAGGGCGCGCCTTCGACCATCAGCATGTCCAGCTCGCCGTCGACCACCGTGGCGTGCGGATTGACCTCCAGCCAGGTGCCCAGCATCCGCGTGTTACCGACGGTCAGCAGCCCGATCTCCGTCTCGACATGGGGCGCGCCGTCAACGCTGATCGCAACCGGCCACGCCTTGCGACCGATTGCTTCCTGCACCGCCGAGAGGAAGTAGGCCGGCTCGCCCAACACTCGCTTGAGCCGGCCGCGACGTTCGCTGCCCACGATGCCGCTCACCGCGGCGGCGTCGAGTCCCCAGCTGGCCATCAGCAGGAAGCGCTGCTCGGCGATGGACCCGTCCGCTCGCGTGGACCAGACCTTGCCGGTGTCCACCCAGAGCGGTTGTCCCTGGATGCCGTCGAGGGCCGCGAGCTGGGCCGAGATTGCCGCCATCGGCGTTGAGGGCAGGTGCGTCTCGTAGGCCCAGACGTTGGCGGTGCCGAGCGGGACCGCGCCCAGCGCAGTCTCCGATCCAACCGGCAGACCCTGGAGCAGGGCCGAGAGCGTGCCGTCGCCGCCGCACCCGAAGATGGCGGCCGCACCGGCGTCGTGCGCCTGTCGCGCCGTCTCGGTCGCTTCTCCGGGCGTGCGCGTGGCGATCACGCGCGCGGCGCGGCCGGCCTGCTCGCAGGCAGCATGACAGATCGCGGTCAGCGTTCTCGGCTGCAGCGAGTTGCCGGCCTGGGGATTGAGGACGAAGACAATCTCGTCAGGTTGCGGTTGCATTTACGCAAGATACGTTCAATCCCGGCTATGAGGTGAGCCAGATTCGCCGTCCAGGGTGTCGTCTAAGCTGATTGCGACAGGAGGGCGGCGATGTCGGAGCAGCAGGGGATCGGCTGGGTGCGGCTGGATCACTTCGCGATCGCGGCCGAAGATCCGAAGGCTTCGGCGCAGTTCTGGGGCAAGCTCTTCGGCATGGAGCTCGACCACTGGACGGTCTCGAACGACGGCGGATTCCGCGTCGCCCAGTTCCATTTGCCCAGGCGCCAGGCGGGCGTCGAGATCATCGGACCCTTCGACGAGTCGTCGTTCGTGCAGAAGTTCATCGACGAGCGCGGTCCCGGCATGCACCACATCACGGTCGAGGTCGAAGACGCAGACGCCGCCTGCGCGTTCGTCCGCGAGGAGATGGGCATCGAGCCGCTGAGCGAGCCGTACACCGACTTCGAATGGAGCCAGTTCTTCATCCACCCGCGCGACACGGGCGGCGTGCTGGTCCAGATCTACTCCTGGCTGCCGGGACGTCGCCCAGCCGACTGGCCGCAGTAGGTCGTTAGGGCGGTGACAGGATGAGTCAAACGAGATCGGGTGGGACCCCCTCAGCCTTCGGCAGCTCCCCCTGCGAGGGGGAGCGGGAAGTGGCGCCGACGTTTCGCGACGGGGACTTCGTGCCGACTCGTGAGGTGCCGTTTTCGGCCGAACTGGACGAGATGATCGTCGAGATTCGAGCCGGCAACGCGCCTAACATCGGCCGCTTCTGCGGCTATTGCTCGGCCCCACTGGGACAAGAGGTCGAGTGCGTCGTCTGCGGCGAGCGCACGGAACGGACGCCTGCGGTCGACAAGATCGACCGTGACCTCGCCCAGATTTACCACGCCAAGCGCAAGCGAGAGGGACTGTACGTCCATCTCGCCGCCTGGACCGGGATTCTGCTCGCGACCGGGTTGTCCATCCTGATGATTCTCTTCCTGCCCGGCTGGACCAAGGTCTTTGCGGTGATCTTCCTGGTACTGGGCGGATACTTTGCCGGCGTCTTTTTCGGCAATGTGCTGATCCAGGGCTTCGCCTACCGAGCCGGCCTCAACATGTTCGCCAGGCGTTGGACGGAGTGGCGGGCCACGAGCAGAACCGCTCGGAGCCCGGGCTAATCGGCCAACCTCCGGGTCCCGACCCGTTCGCTTCGCTGCGCCGCTGGACACATAGCCTGTTTGTTGCCACTGTGCATCTTGAAGCCGCATTGCGTAGGCGCATCGATCCCGTGGAGCATCGTGCGAGGGGCGCGAGGAGTCTGACTTGCTGAACTTCGCGCTGGTCATGGCCAAGCGGCACCTCGGCGCCGTTCGAGATCTGCTCCCGATAATCGCCGTCATTGTCCTCTTCCAGGCCGTGGTTATCCGGGAGCCGTTTCCCGACGTGGTCAGCGTGGCGGTCGGGCTGGTGTGCGTGGTGGTCGGGTTGGCGCTGTTCGTGCAGGGCCTGGAGAGCGGACTGTTTCCACTGGGCGAGGCGCTTGCGCAAGGCATGGCGCAGAAGGGCAGCACCTTCTGGCTGCTCGCCCTCGCCTTTTCGCTCGGCTTCGGCACGACGGTCGCCGAGCCCGCACTGATCGCCGTGGCAGGCGAGGCGGCGGAAGTGGCGGCTGAGGCGAGGTTCATCGGGCGCAGTGAGTCCGCTCAGGATCAATATGCACTTGAGTTGCGCCTGGTCGTGGCAGTGGCCGTCGGTCTGGCGATCGTCCTCGGAGTCTGGCGGATTCTCAAGGGTTGGCCGATTCACCGCTTCATCATCGGCGGCTACGTCCTGGTCATGATCATGACCGTGTTCGCGCCCGAGGAGATCGTGGGCGTGGCCTACGACTCGGGCGGGGTGACGACCAGCACGATCACGGTGCCGCTGATCACAGCGCTCGGCGTGGGGCTGGCGTCCGCGATCCGCGGGCGCAACCCGATGCTCGACGGCTTCGGTCTGATCGCGTTCGCCAGTCTGACGCCGATGATCTGCGTGTTGGGCTACGGGATGGTGTCGTGATGCTGGATTCAATGGCGCTCTTCGGCGAAACCCTGATGTACACGCTGCGCGACGTGTCGCCGATCATCATCATCCTGGTGCTGTTCCAGGTGGCGGTGCTGCGGCGCAAGCCGCTCAACATCGGCGGCATCATCACCGGGTCGGTGATGGTGCTGCTGGGGCTGGCGCTCTTCTTGATCGGCCTGGACCAGGCGCTGTTCCCAATTGGCGAGACGATGGCGCGGCAACTGACGGAGGAGGCTCGGACGGTGGCCGGCGTTGTGCGTTGGGAGGACTACTGGCTGGTCTACATCTTTGCCGGGGCGATCGGCTTCGCCACGACCGTGGCCGAGCCGTCGCTGATCGCGGTGGGCCTGAAGGCCGAGGAAGTCTCCGGCGGCGCGGTGCGGGCCTGGGGACTGCGCCTCGCCGTGGCGGTCGGGGTGGCCGCCGGCGTGGCGCTCGGCTGTTTCCGGATCGTGACCGGCACACCGCTGCCCTGGTACATCGTCGGGGCGTACATCGTCGTCGTCGTGCAGACGTACCTGGCCAGCCGTACGATCGTGCCGCTGGCCTACGACAGCGGCGGCGTCACGACCTCGACCGTGACCGTGCCCGTGGTGGCCGCGCTCGGGCTCGGCCTGGCCGCCAACGTGCCCGGTCGCAGCCCGCTGATCGACGGCTTTGGACTCATCGCATTTGCCAGTGTCTTCCCGATCATGTCCGTACTAGGCTATGCAATCAGTGCGGACCTGTTGGAGCGCTGGCGCAGGCGCAAGGCGCAACAGGAGATGGAACCATGAAGATGGCGCTGGTCGTCGCACTGGTGAGCGACGACAAAACCACCGATGTCATCGATGCGGCGCGGGAGGGCGGCGCGACCGGCGACACGATCATCAGCGGCGTGCGCGGCGAAGGGCTGCGCCCCGAAAAGACCTTCCTGGGACTGGACCTGACGTCGCGGCGGGACATGGTGCTGTTCCTCGTAGCCGAGCAGCGGGCGCGGGACATCCTCGAGCGCATCGCCGAGGCCGGCGGTATGGATCGTGAGCATGGCGACGGTGTCGCCTTTCAGATCACCATCGAGGACGCAGTCGGTCTCTCGACTCAACTGCCCCGGCTGATGGAAGAACTGGAAGAAGCTCAATGACCACCCATGGCGACCAATCGGCGCTCCGCGTCGGCGACGTGATGAGCGGCGAGCTGCACACGATCGATGGGCTGGCGACGGTCGCAGAAGCGATGGCCACAATGAGACGGCTGCGGATCAGTTCGCTGGTGGTCAATCGGGGCCACGACGACGACGAGCTAGGGATGCTGACGGTGACCGACCTGGCCCGGGATGTGGTGACGCAGGATCGCGCGCCTGAGCGAGTCAACGTCTACGAAGTGATGTCCAAGCCGGCGCTGACGGTGCAATCGAGCATGCTCGCTCGGTACGCCGTGCGGCTGCTGGTTCAGTTCGGCGTGTCCCGCACACTGGTCGTCGACGAGCAGGGCGAGCCGCTGGGATTGGTCACCGTGCGCGACCTGGTCCTCGGGCTGTCCGAAACGTAGACGTAGACAGCGCGAGATTACGAGCGCGAGAGCGTCTTGCGGCGGTGGGTGACGAAGTCGTGCAGGACGTACTCACCCAGTTCGTCCGGCTGGCTGTAGAAGACGCGTCCGCCGTTGATCCGCGCCACTCGGTCGACGAACTCCTTCAGGTAGTAGCTGCGGTCGAGCATGAAGACATTAATCACGATGTCCTTCTTCGTGCAGTGCCGCACTTCCTTGAGCGTCTCGCGGATCGTGATCGGCGAGGGCGGATAGGCGAAGTATGAGCGCCCCTGCTCCAGGTGCGCAGTCGGCTCGCCGTCGGTGATCATGATCACCTGCCGCGTGCCCAGCTTGTGCTTGGCCAGTAACTGCTGGGCGATCAGCAACGCGTGGTGCATGTTGGTGCCGAGCACCGTCTCGTCCCAGCGCACGTACGGGAGCTGGTCGGCCTTGAGCTCGCGCGCGTAGGCGCTGAAGCCGACCAGGTAGAGCGAGTCGCGCGGGTACTGCATGCGGATCAGGTTGTTGAGCGCCATGGCGACCTTCTTGGCCGCCTGGAACGAGCCGCGCAGCGCCATCGACCAGGAGAGGTCGAGCATCACCACGGTCGCCGTCTGCGTGAGCGTCTCCGAGCGGTAGACCTCGAAGTCGTCGGGCGTCAGGTTGACCGGCAACTGCGGTCCGCCCTCGGGCGCCGTCCTCAAGATCGCGTTGGAGATGGTCTCCTTGAGGTTGAGGTGGAAGGGGTCGCCGAACTCGTAGAGCTTGCTGTCGTCGGCGCGGTCGCCGTAGCGTCCGGTCTCGGGGACGTTGTGCTTGCCGAAGTTCTGGCGCTTGAGGTTGGCGTAGATCTCGGCCAGCGCCTTCTCGCCGATTCGCCGGTTGCCGCGCGGCGTCAGTTCCCAGGCGTTGCCCTTCTTCTCCAGGTAGCCGGCCTCCTCGAGCAGTTCGAGTAGCTGCTTGAGCTGTTCGAGGATCTCGCGCGCCTCCTCGCCCATCAGCTCTTCGAGCTGATCGGGGTCGATGTCGTCGATGTTGCCGCCGTACTGGACGCGCTCAAGCGCGCGCTCGAGCTCGTCGAGTTGCTGCATGTCGCCCATCAGCGACATCGCGGCTTGCAGGTCGATCTCTTCCTGGCCGCGGAACGGGTACTGGTTGAGCAGGTCGCGCATCGGGTAGAGCGCTTCCAGGTTCTGCGCGAGCTGCGACAGCTCCTGCTCCATGCCCATCTCGCCCATGAGCTGCTGCATCATGTCGTTGAGCTGCTGGCGCATCTCGCCCGGCAGCGACGACATCAGGTTCTGCATCTGCGCCGCCTGGCGCTGCATCTGTTCGACGAGCTCATCCAGCGACTGCGGCGGATCGTCGCCAAACATGTCGCCCCACTTGTCCATGAACTCGTCGAAGCGCGGGTCCTCGCCGCGACGCTGGCGCTCCAGCATCTCGTTCAAGTCCTGCATCATTTCGCGCATCTGGTCCATGTCCTCGGGCGACATGTCGGACATCATCTGGTTCATATCGTTGAAGAAGCGATTCATCATCGCCTGCTTCAACTGTTCGAGTAGCTCCTCGTACTTCTGCCGCGCCTCGTCATCCTCGAACTCGTACTCCTGCAGGTCTTTCATCTGGCCGGCGGCGTCCTCGGGCAGGCTCTCGATCTGCTCCTGCTTGCGTTCGAGCCGCTGGCGCAGGGCTTCCTTCAGCCGCTCCATCTCATCGTCGGTGAGGCCGGACTCGGGAGAACCCCCCTCTGCCTGCGGCATCTCCCCCCCTGAGGGGGGGAGAGGGGAAGAAGAAGGCGGCATCTCCCCGCTAGGGGAGAGGGAAGACGAGGATGGTGGCGTCTGATCGCCGCTCCCCCCCTCTGGGGGGGAGCTGTCGCGTAGATGTCTCTTATAAAAATCAACGAGCCCACCAGCCCGTAAAAGATCTGGTATTCCGTGGGGTGGGTGTAAAAA
>VXQT01000025.1 GCA_009838915.1 Chloroflexota bacterium | reverse complement strand
GAGGCGCCCGTCTGCGCCGCCCCGTCAACCGTCACCGCGTGCGTGCCCGATCCGCCCGTCACGCTCCAGCTCACGGTCACCGCGCCGCCCGTCTCGCAGCTGGCCGGCGAAGTCGAGGCGGTCAGGGTCAGCGGCGTGACCTGGCCGTCGTCGTCGGTCACGGTCACGCCCGCGCTGCTGACCGAGCCCAGGCGGTAGCCGCTCCCGGCGAGCAAGGTCGCGGTCACGACGCTGCCGGACTCCTCCTCCTCGTCATCCTCGGTCGCGACCGCGACTGCCGCCGTCCGCGCCCCCGCCGCGATCGTCGCCTCGCTCGGCGCCGCGCCGCTCGTCACGTCGCCGCTCTCTGTGACCGACAGCTTGACCGTCAGGGCCGCGGCCGTCGTCCGGTCACTCGTGATCGTGAAACCAGCGTCCTGGCCTTCAACAACTGGCGATGTGCCCGCCGTGATCGTGACGACGGGCACCGGTGAGGGCTTCGTGCGGACGACCGAGGCGCTCCACTTCGAGGACCCGCGCCAGCTCCGGGCGCGTACCCTGAGCGTGTGTTCCGTGTCGGCCGCCAGCCCCGTGAACTCGTGGGTGAGCGTAGCCGACGCCAGTTCCGTGTACGCCCCCTCGCCGACCGCCGTGTCGTACTCGCTCGCGCCCGTGACCTTGCCCCAGGCCAGTCTGGCGCCGCTCGAGCTGACGGCCGATGTCGTGAGGCCCGTCGGCTGCGCCGTGCAGACCGTCTCCGCGTCGCCCGCCCGCGCCATATCCACGGCCGGGGCTGGGTCGCCGAACATCAAGCCACCCTCGCGGCCGGGACCGTCGACCGCGCCCGTAGGCGCCTCGGTCATCAGCGCGCCTGAGTCCGCCTGGGTGCGCACGCTGTCCGACGATGCCTGAAGCGGCAGCGCGAACTTCGACGTCAGCGCCCACAGGTCGGCCTCCCGGTCGACCGTGAACTTGTACTGCTCTGGCGTGATCCGCTCGCCGCCCGTGGGGATGAACGTCACCTCCACCCGGGCCGGACAGACCGTGTTGTCCAGCCGCGCCGAGACCACGCCCAAGGTGTAGTCCACCCCCGCCACCGTGGCCGTGTACGCGCCGCTCGCGTACCAGCGGCCGGCCCTCACCTCGGGCAGCTTCAGGTACCGCTTCGCTGTCATCATGTCCGAACCGCCCTTGAGCCGCAGCGCGAACTCGACCCTGTGGTCGGACAGCCGCCGCGCCCGAACCTGCGCCTCGACCGTGGCCGGCGGCGCCGGCTTGCTCACCGTCAGGCTGAGCGTCTTGGTTGCCGTCAGCTGCCGGTACGTCGCGTCCGTCGCCGTGACCGTGACGTGCTGCGTGCCCGCCGCCTCCTGACAGACGACCTGCACAGAAGATCCGCTCTGCGCGCTCCCATCGACGCTCACCGTGTGTGAGCCCGAACCGCCCGTCACCGTCCAGCTGACCGTCACCTGCCCATCCGTCTCGCAGCTCGTCGGCGTCGCCGCGGCTGTCAGCACCAGCACCTCGGGCGCCGTGGTCGTCCCCTCAATGTTCGCCCACAGCGAGTGATCGGCACCCGTGTAGGCGCGCACCTCCAGCCCGTACTTCGTGCTCGGTGTCAGACCCGGGAATGGGTGACTCGTTGTTGTCGCCCCGAGCTTCGTCTCCGCGCCGCCGTCCAGCCGCACCTCGTAGCCAGTCGCGCCGCTGACCAGCTGCCAGCCGAGCGTCAGCTTGGTCACCTCCGCCGTGACGGAGAGTCCCGTCGGCGCCGCGAGCTTCGGCACGCTCACCCTCAACCTGACCGTCTGCGCCGCGCTCAGCGTCGTGTGCACCGCGTCGGTCGCGACCAGCGAGACCGTCTGCGTCCCCGCTGTCCCCTGACAGGTCACCTCCGCCGAGGTGCTGGACTGGTTCACGCCGTCGAGGCTGACCGTGTACTAGCCGGAACCGCCGGTCACGCTCCAGCTGACTGTCACCGACTCACCGGTCAGACATGTCGTCGAACTGGGCGTCACTAAGAGTGTCACCGGATCCGGCTTCGGTGCCTCAGGCGTCGTGAACTCCACCCCCGCCCACGGCGTGTAGCCGCCCCGCGTCCCGCTGAAGAGCCGCACCTCCGCCGTATAAGTCGTCTCGCCCGCCAGCTTGAGGCCGCTCAACGACTCATATCGCCGGTGCGATCCGTACCCCTGGGCCAGCACCCGCTCGCCCGACCGCACCCGCACATGATGAATCAAGATGTCCGGATCCAGCGCCGTCCAGGCCACCCGCAAACCCGTGGCCGAGACGTTTGAGACCGCCACCTCGCATGGCCCCTCACAGGTCCTGGCGCTGCTCGCGGCCAGCAACTTCCCATTACCGTCGAAGGCCCTCACGAACACATCGAAGCTACGAGCGGCGATCAGATCGGCTTGACGATAGCGGCGCTCGGTGAAGCGGGTCGGCGTCCCGCCCGCCACCACCGCGTCCACGCTCGGTGCGCCGACCGCCGACACGTGCGCCTCGTACTGCACAGCATCCCCGGCCACCTTGTGCCAGGACACTTCGATGCCCCACGGAGCGGTTGGCGTGGTGGGCTTCACGTAGCTCAAGACGAAGCCCGGCATTAGCGGTATCGGCTCGTCGGCGCCCCCGGCTCCGTGCGGCAGGCGGTAGCGCAGCGTGTATCCGCCGTCGCAGGGACCATCGCACAGCGTGTTTGCCGCGAACCAGGAGGTAGTGCAGGCCGATCTGGTTGATGCTCGGGGTCCAGACAATCTCCGACTCACCGTCGCGGCGGTCGTGCGCCACGACGCCAGCCGCGCTCCAGATCTCCAGCACCGTGTCCTTGCCAGCGACCGGCTGACCGGCTGTGCGCTCGGAGCAGTCCCCGTCATCATTCAGGATCGCACAGAACGTGTGTGCCTGGCCGGGCATCGCTCGGAACTGATAGAGGTCGAAGTCGTAACCGTCGAGTGTCGCCTTGATCGTTCTGACGCTCTGCCCGCCGACCAAGTTGGTCAAGGATAGCGTGGCCTCGGGATGCGCGAACCCGTCGTAGCCGGAAGGGTACGACTCGTTGGTCGTCTTGATCGAGACGCTGCACGATGCACCGGGCTTGAGTTCCAGGAGGAACGTGTAGGTCCCTTCGTCGATCGACGACGAGGGCAGCGCGCTGCCAGGGGCCAAACAGTCGCCGGCGTGCGGCTGGTAGCCCGTTACGCCGGGACGCGTGCCCGCAGTCCCTGTCAGGTCGTTGCGGCCCTTCACGTTGGCGGACGGATCGACGAACTCCGGGTCGCTGACCCGGTCGTAGAACCGCGGCCGCCACACCTCCGCCTGCAGGTTCAGTCGGAGCTTGGTGGGCGAGAGTCCAGCGGGGTATGCCGAGCGCAGGGCGAAGGCCGGCGTGGCAGAAGCGTCAACCGATTGGCCCAACGCACCCGTGGGTTGGCTGGCCGCCGGCAAGGGCGGCAACACCGACTCCGGGTCCAAGACAGTGGGTAACTCCCGGTCGTCCGACCAACCGCAGTAACCTCGCCTGAGCGTCTCGTCATCATCCGTGCCCAGCTTGCCGTCGTTGCCGGCGAGCATAACGGTCTTGATCTGGAGGACCTCGGGATTGCAGTCATTCTTGTATGTGTACCAGGTGCGTTCAACCTTCCCGCTGAACTCGCGGACCTCAAAGTGCAGATGAGCGTGGTAGTCGGAGTCGTTGCTCTGGCCCGATCCGCCGACCGTCCCGATCCGGTCGCCTTGCCTGACTTCGATTGCCCCGCTTGCATTCGCCTGGAGCTTCGCGAGCAACTTTGAATCTACCGTGGCCAGGTGTGCGTACTTCGTCACCAGCGGCCCTGCGCCCATAGCTCCGTGGAAGATAAGCGCCGTGCGGCCACTGGCAGGCGACGCGACGTAGTTGCAGACCAATGAGCCGTTCACCGTCAGCTCGTGCTCGCTTGCGCTTCGGAAGTGGAACGGAAACTTGGCTTTGGCGGGTGTTGGGGAGCCTGCCCCAGGCGGGCAGTACTGCACATACCGCCGACTCTCCTCCTTCGGATCACCATGGTTGAAGATGCGCAACACACCGTCGGCCGCCGCGTTCACGTCATCGCCTCTTATGCTCGCGGCGCCGCCCCGATGCCCAACGTCAAGACCGGCGTGAAAGCGAGAGTCGGTGGACGAGCTTCGCCAGATCCAGGCGTCGGCGGTGAGGAAATACTGCGGGTCGAACCACAGCGGCCAGATCAGCTTGACCTGGCTACCACCAAAAGGGATCGGCACCTCCCCAGCCTTCAGCCGCGCGGAGTCCGTCGCCGTCGTGCGGACGGTCTGCTCCACTGAGTCATGAAGAATCCCGTTGTGCACGACCTTTACCCTGTAAGCAGTTTGCGGTCTGAGATTCGAGAATCGCACGATGGTCGGATCATCGCGGGAAACGTGCACCGAGTCCCTGACATTTCCAACTCCAGGGACCCTCTCGGGATGCCAAAGGAAAACGAAGTAGTCCCGCTCCGCCAACAGATGGGGCGGATCCCAGCTCACCAGGATCTCATTGCCGGTTGACGCCACGCGCACGTTCTTGGGACCTCGTGGCAGCTCAACCGCGCCCGGCGGCGCAGGGGTGGTCCGTGCCGTGACCTCCGTACGCACCGCGTCGCTCAGCACCGCCGATTGGACGCCCACCCTGTAGGCCGTATCGGCGGGCAGTCCGCGGAGCACCACCTCGTGTCGCCCGGTGCTGCCACGATCCGCACTGAGACTCCCTTGCTTGGTTCCTTCCGGCCCGCTCACATCAATGACGTAGCGACGTCCATCCGGCTGCGCATCCCAGGACACGGTGAGTGTGTCATGAGTGGCCGCGACCCGGACGTTCTGAGGGTTCATGAGCGTGGTAACGCCCACAACATCTGACCAGGACAGCGCATCGGGCGATCGCACCTCCAGCTCGTGCCTCAGCGCCGAAACGGCGACCTCATAGCTGGTACCGGATGGCAGTTCCCACAGTCCCACCTCTCGCACATGCAGCGTTGTCGGGTGGATCTGGGACCCGTGTTCGCGACGCGGCACGACACTGTATTGCCACACGCTGGAGCCTGCTTGCCGCCAGCGGTGAAGGTAGTACGGCGCCTGCGCGCTGATGTCGGTGCGCGCTACGCCCCTGGTCCATGCAGAAGTGAAGCGGGTCCGGTAGACGACGAGTCTAGGTTTTCCACGGAGGTCCTTGGCGAGTTCAGGCGCGCTGAGCGGCTCGACCAGCGAGACTCGCACGAACGCCGCCGCGCTGTTGCCGACCGCATCTGTGACGTCGGCCTCAATGGTCTTGGAAGGCGTCGCGCCATTCTCGCTATCGGGCAGCTGCCCGCAGTTGACCAGCAGCCTGTCGCCAGCTGGATCAACCCCCCGGTCCATTCACGGTCAGCTGGTACGGTGCCGTGCCCCCGTCAATCGACCAGCGCACCTCGGTCAGCGTGTTCGCCGTGCAGACCGCGCGGGTCGAGCTCAGGTTCAAACTCAGCGGTGCCGTCCCCTCATCCGCGCTCGCAGCCGCCAGCGTCAACCATCCTGCCAGCAACGAAGCAAACAACCAGAGCAGCAACAACCGGCACCCGCCGTACTGTCTGCGTCTGACCAAGGTAATAGGCATGGACCACCCCTGCACCGCATCCGCCTGAAGCCGAGCCTATCACTTGTCCTCCTGAATGACGACTGAGGCGGCAGTCAGCCCGGCGAGCCCAGAAGCCGATCTGAAGACTCCTGCCCACGGGAGGACAATGTGGCGAGCAATCAAGCGACGCGGTTCGCATCCCTTGGAAACCGTCGGCCTGCGCGGGAGGGCAAGGTCCATCGAGTTGCACCGAGCCAAAGCGGGCAGTCTCGGCATGCTGGAGCGCAAGCCGCGGGGCTCCGGACGATCGGCTCCATCCGACGTCCACAAGGGCGTCCCGCATTCCGCCTCCAGCGTCAGGGCGAGCATCTCCTGGGTGACGAGATGAACTAGCTCCTTCAGGCCGACCCGTGCGGCGGCGCCCGCGTCCCGATCGCCGCGCTCAAACACTCTCCCTGGCATTCGGCGTACTCCTCGCGATCAGCGCCCACCGGCAGGTTCTGGAATCGGGGCGATCGCCTGCTCATCTCCTCAGGCCCTCCACAGCATCTGGGTGTTTCTCGGGCCAGAGTTACCCGTCCATAAGACCGCCTTCGAGTTCTGGTGCAGCGATGCAGCCCGCGGCCTTCAGCGTCTGAATCTGGTCAGCGGGGAATCCAGAGGCCCAGCGCGTACGCAGCTCCTCGCTGAGGAACGGCCAGACTGAGTACTCGGTCCTGATCTGCCATCCCTCGGTGCCGTCGCTCGACCAGGAGGCATAGACCGACCGCAGTCCGGCCAACATCGCCTGATGGAAGAGCTGGTACCTGGCCGGCGGTGTCACTGCCTCCCACATCGCGATCTCAAGACCGAGCAGATCCAACCAGTCGGCCGAACTGAGCTCCCGTTTCGTTGCCTCCCACAGAGCCTCGCTCAGCGCTCGAGCCGGTCCCCCGTCGATGCTGGCGAACGTCGACCAGCCCACACTGAAGGGATTGCGGCAAAAGGACCAATAGTCAGTCTCGGCATCGCCCGCCTCCATGCTGCCGCCGGAGTCGGTCGACGCAGTCGTCTGCTGCCGATAGTCGGTCGAGACCGTCTCGACTTCCATGTAGCGGTCGACCGCCACCGCGACTCCACCGATGTTCTCGATCTGCGAGACCGCCGCGACGACCTTCTCGTCTTGCTCGATCTCGATCTCCCAAGTCACGCTGACCGGCGACGAGTTCGCCCAGCGCCCGGAGTGAGACGCGGGCAGCCGATTGACGCGCGGCTCCTGTCGCTCGCCCCAGGCACCGTCGGGCTGTCGCTGTTGGAGCGCGAACTGGACATCGCCATCGCTCTCGCGCATGGCGTTGATCCTGACCTCGATCTCTCCCGTCCGCGTCAGCGCCTGCACACCGAGCGTGGTCAGCGCGCCGACCAGCGCCGCGACCCAGCCGCTTGCTCCGCTTCGCAGCCACCGTGGTGCGCGCATTGGGCTCTCACTCCCCCGCGACTGTCGGACGCGTTCGATCGGTCGCTAGAGGCTAGGGTACACGCATCGCGTCCACGACGCCGCGCTGAAGTAGCGTCTACGCGCCGTACTCCGTCAGCGCCTCCTTATCGTCGCCCCAACAGATCACGTCGCCCGCAGCGGTCAACGCGCAGCTGAAGTCGACACCGGCATCGACCTCAATGTATTCGCCCGCCGGCGCGTCAAGCTGCCCATCGCGGTTCGCGCCCCAACAAACGACCTCTGCGGCATCGGTCAACCCGCAGGCATGGTCGTGACCGGTGCTGATGCTTCGAAACTCGAGCGGTGGCGCTTCCAGGTTGCGGGAGCTTAGGTCACCCCAGCACGTCACTCGCCCGTCGCTCGCCAGGACGCAGCCAAATCCAGAGCCAAGCTCGACGTCAGTGAACCCAGTTCCCGACGGCGCGACATGGCCATGTAACCGCCCGCCCCAACACACCAGCCGCGTGTCCTCAGCAATCGCGCAGCGGTGCACCCAACTCGCGCTCACCCGACGGAAGACGCCGTCCGGTGGCTGATTCTCCTGATCCTCCTCATGCCCCCAGCAGCGGACGGCGCCGATCTTGTCGATCCCGCAACCCCTCCCGCTGTCGAAGCTGAGCTGAATGAACTCGACGCCCCGATGCACCCCGACCGGTGACGGCGGACTCGCACCCCAACAGCGAATCTCGTCGTCTTCCCTCACCCCGCATGCCGACCGCTCTCCCACCTCGATGAACCGGTAGGGGCCGGGCGGAATCCGCCGCCCCGCCTGCCAGTACCTGCCTCCGCACGCGACATCGCCCGACGCCAGGATGCCGCAATGAATCCCGCTCCCAACCGAGATCGCAACGTAGGTGCCCGGAGGCAGCGGGACCGCGTCCGGAGGCGGGATTGGTTCAACCTGGTGATCCGACTCGACGGCCTGCATCTCGTCAGCGCCCACCTCGCTCGCCGTCTGCGCCTCGTCAGCGCTTGCTTCATTCGCCGCCTGAGACAAGGCCTCAGATCCCCCTTCGCCGTGCACACAACCAACCGCGGCAGCGCCGCCAGCAACAGCGACGACCAACAGTCCCAGCAGCCGGTTCACGCTATCGTTCCCTCGACGGCTCTCATCTCATCCACCCTATCGGCCGCTCATGGCTGATGGCGCACGTGGCCGTGCAGAAGCGACGCCTCAATACCACGCTCGAGCACGACATCTACATCCCTGGTGGCTCGTAACGTTGCATCTGCTCCTCCTACTCGACGAGCTTCTCCTGCTTCGGCTCAGCCTATCTCAGCGCTGGTCAGCGCTACGTTCTGCGCGCGTCACCGTACTCCTTCAGCCACGACCGACGGTGGGGTTGCCAACCGCATGGCGCGACACCAGCGCCTCTCCTTTATCTCGGTGCGAAAGCACTGGGGTCGCCGCCCAGCTGTGTACACCACATTGCGGTTCGCAGACGCGACGATAGACAGCGCAGGCCTCAATGTCCATCGGAGCGCTACAGCTCCAGCCGGAAGCGAATCTCGAAGGTTCTCGATTTTGTCCAGTTTGGTGGACCGTCGCGTACCGAACTGCGAGCATTTTCTCTGGGAGATCAAGCGCTAAGCGTCAGCTGAGAGCTTCGTGAGCTCACCAACTGCTCCTAAGTTTGGAGCGGAGTACTTACAACCCAGCGCTCAAGCGGCACTGATGTCTGGAGGAACCACGCCCTGGGCAGGAGCCGCTCGTTCCATTCGCCGCCAGGCGAACGCTGCTGGAGCGCGACTTCTAAGTGAGGACGGCTCACACGCCGGGCGGCAATGCGGACCTCCGGAGCGATGGCGGCAGCCTCGACCGTGATCGAGAGCGTCACGGTTTCGCTGCTGAGTGAGCCATCGCCGGCGGCGACGGCGGCACTCGTCTGTCCTGCGGCCTGCGGCGTCACGACCCGGGACGCATCGGCATTCGCAACTGTCGCAACGGTCGCAACGTCAGGGTCCGAGGACCGGCCCTGCATGTAGCTCGGTGCGTCGCCGTCGGGATCGCTGAAGTAGGCGGCCGTGTCGATGCGGGCCGGGTTTCCGCTGGCAGTCAGGCGCAGCGCGGGCAGATCGGTCGCCAGCGTCGCGGGACTGTCGCGCGCGATCGTGACGCGGTACACGCGCTGTCTGTGGCCGTCGGCGCCGATATCGACCGAGTTGAGCGAAGGCTGCACCTTGGTCCGCATTCCGACTGGGCGCTCCTGCCGGTGGCGCGAGCGGGCCACCAACAGGAGCGCGGCTGAGCGGCGATTCGGTCGATGCGGAGCTACGGTCCGTCTCGCTGAGGCTCCTCCTGGATTGCGCGCTCCAGCGCATCAATCCAGGCGGGCAGCGTCTCGCGCAGTGCGCTGTCGGCGTCGAACAGCGCCTGAACCGCCTCGCTGGTGACGACGGTCGGGAGAATGCTGATCTGCGTGGCCTCGGCGAACAGGCCCGTCTGCGTGGGGAAGGGCGTGCCGTGACCCCAGAGCAAGGCAGTCGTGGTCAGGTATCCCTGCTCCAGCGCGTGCGACCAGAGCACGAACGAGAGCCGGCCGCTGTGCAGCATCGCCAGGGGCGCCGGGAAGTCCGCGGTCACCGCGGCGAGCACGATGTCCGGTCTCGAAGCGCTGAGCGCGTTTGCCATCAGGTAGGCGGTGTTGGCATTGAGTGCGATTGCGCCGCCGACCGTCTCGGTTGCCAGGGCGGCAATCGTAGCGACGGAGTCTTCCGAATCGCTGATTCGGACCCGGATCACGGAACCGCCGTCGTACGAGATCTCCAGCGAGTCGCAGCGCTGCTCGAGCCCGGTGTTAGACGGTTCGTGGATGATGCACAGGATGTCGCCGCTCACGTCCCGCTGCCGGAACTGCTCAGCAGCCGTCCGCCCGACGGCCGATTCATCCAGCGACACGTGGGCAATAGAGCCCACGTCAGTGGCGCTGTCCGACCCCGAGTTAAAGGTCACAACGCGCACGCCGGCGTCGTTGGCTTCCTCGAGCGCCGGCAGCAGCGCATCAGGGTCGGCTAGCGTGGTAGCGATTGCCGCCGCGCCGTCATCCACACAGCGGCGGATGGCGTCTGCCTGGTCGGCGCCTCGCTCGTACATCTCCGCCCGTAGATCGATGTCGTTCCAACGCTGTGCGTCGAGCAGCGCGCTGTAGACCTGGAACCAGAAGAAGTCCTCTTGTACGCCGTGCGTCAAGACGCAGAACAACGTGTCACGACCGAAGGGGCGGCTCACCGTTGGCGTGCCGGAGATCTCAAACGGGCCGATCTCGGCGACGCTGGGCGGCGGCGGTTCATGGACGCCGATTTCGAGAGGAGAGCTGACGTACCAGCGGTCCGCTTCGGCATCGGCCGGCAGGATGCGGAACTGCGGCCGGAGACGCTCGCCCCAGTCCGGACTGTCGAGGCCTTCGAGTTGGGCCTGGGGATCTACCGCACGCGTCTGCAGCGCGACTTCTACACGACCGTCGTCGAGCTTGCGCGCCGTGATGCGGACCTCCGCACTGCCGTCGCTGGTGGCCCAGATGAGTCCGGTGGCGCCGGCGCCGACGATCAGGCCGATCAGCAGCCCGACCAGCACACGCGCGTTTCTCTTGATCATCGATCTGCCTCCTGGATGCATCAACCGATATCTATATATCAGTCTGAATAGCTTGACAAGGATGGCAGAAAGCGTCAAGGGTTTCCCTACTCCTCAGGCGTCAGGTGCCCGTTGACCGGGCCCGCGATCCCCTCCCAGTAGCTGCGCAGGTAGCCGTGCACCGCGCGGATGGCGTAGCTGTACTCGATCGAGGTGAAGCCGGTGGCATCGAGGTAGGACGCCTCGGTGCTGTTCGTGTTGTCGACCAGCACTTCCCATTCGGGGTTGCTGTTGCCGGCGTGTGCGGTTTCGATCCGGCGAATCTCGTAGCCGGTCAAGCTCAGCGAGACCGATTGCCAGGAGAGATGGCCGGCGCTCCAGGACAACTGGACCCCGTCGTCCGTTGAGACGGCGGACAGGTCGACCGGCCGGGGCGGATTCGGAATCGTGACCGAGGCGAGATTGGAGACCGTCGAGACGGCCCGATCGTCTCCTTCTGCCCGCACGGCGCTCACTCGATACTCGTAGTTCGCCCCATTGATGTTTGCCGTGCCATCCACGTATGCGGTATCGGCGGTTCCCGTGCTCTTGACAACCGTGACCCAGGTCGTCTGATATTCCAGGACCCGCCGGCGCTCGACCTGGTAGCCGCTGATCGATGCCGTCTCCAACGTCGGCGCGGTCCAACTCAGGCTGACTCCGGCGGCCGTCACGCTGGCCGTGAGCGATGTGGGCGCCGCTGTCGGCGTACTCTGCGCGCTCGTCGTGCCGGTCTGAGGGTCCGTCTGGCCGAGCGCCAGGCTTGGCAGGAGCAGCAGCAGTCCGGCGGCGAGCAAGGCGAGGGCCGCCGAACGTTGCGTTGCCAACCAACCACTCGTCTCCATTGCTGCCAATCGCGGGACCGTGCCTGGACGTCCAACTAATCCGCGATCATCGTCGCCGCCCGGACATGAACGAGACCCGCGGCATGGCAATTGGTCCATTGACACTCGATACACCAATCCGGTACAGATATACCAACCATATGGCACCTGCTCATGGTTCAAGATGTAGCGGAGGGATGGTGCGATGTCGTTCGAGCTTCTCAGGCGGTTGGTGTCTCGCAATCCGCTCTCGGCATTCACCCGGCGTGCACGTGCGAGCGTGTCCCGCGTGGGAGCGCTCGCAGTCCTGGCGCTGCTGGCCGGCGCCGCGATGGTCGGAGCGTTCCTCAGCGGCGGCGCCCCATTCGGTCCCGGCGTCAGTGCGCAGCAGAACAACTCGTTCAGCGTCGTCTCACTTTCATTCCAGGACACGCCCAACGGCGATGTCTATGTGACCGGCGAGCAGATCAGCATCCAGGTGGAGTTCACCGCCATGCCGGACTGCTGCAACACCACCTACCGCCCGACGCTGAAAGTGCAGATCGGCAGCAACGAGCGGACGTTCAACGGCGGATTCGATGGCGAAATCGCCTACTTCAGGTACACCGTCACCGACAGCGATCTCGACACCGACGGGGTCTCCGTGGCCGCCGACTCCCTGGACGGCAACGTTGTTGTGGACGGAGACACAATCGATCTCGACACGCTCAGCCACGATGCGCTCGACGGCGGCCAGGCCCACCGCGTCAGCCATCCGCAGCCAACGATCGACTCGATCGCGTTCGACACCACGCCGACCGGCGACGTCTACGAGGCCGGCGACGCGATCCAGGTCAAGCTGGACTTCAGCGCCAACGTGAGCCGGGACTCCAGCGACCCGCTGAGCATGAACCTGAAGGTCGGCGAAAACGACCGGCCGATGCGCGCGAGCTACAGCGGCAGTACCGTCTCGTTCACCTACCGGGTCACGACTAGCGATGTCGACACCGACGGCGTCTCGGTCGACGCCGATTCTCTGACCGGCAAACTCAAAGTCGGCTCCGTGACGTTCGATGCATCCGAGATCGACCATGACGCGCTCGACGGCGGCTCTTCGCACCAGGTCAACCGCGCCCCGCCGACGGTCGAGTCGATCACGTTCGACTCGACGCCGGCCGACACGCTCTACCTGACCGGCGAGACGATTGAGGTCGAGGTCGAGTTCAGCGAAACCATCGCGGAGGACTCCAATGACCCGCTGACCCTGGACCTGCAGGTCGGCAGCAACACGCGGTCAATGACCGCCAGCATCGACGACGACACGGCGACCTTCAGCTACACGGTGACGAATGCCGACGCCGACGGCGACGGCGTGTCCGTCGTTGCCGACTCGCTGGGCGGCACGATCGTGGTCGACTCGATCAGCCTGGCGGCGTCATTGATCGGCAACGCCGCGCTCGACGGCGGTGATGACCATCGCGTCAATCCGGCCGCGCCGGAGACCGAAGGGATCGGGTTTTCCAGCACCGGTCCCTACACGATCGGCGACACTATCAGCATCGAAGTCGAGTTTGATGCAGATGTCGAAGGCGATTCCAGCGACCCGCTGAAGCTCACCCTGCAGATTGGAGACGATCAGCGCACGGCGACCGGGATCTTTGAAGGCAGGTTCATCTACTTCCAGTACACCGTCGTGGCTGCCGACGTTGACACCGACGGCGCCTCCGTGGTCGCCGACTCAATGAGCGGCACGCTGGTCTACAACGGAATCTCCTACAGCGGTACCGATATCGCGGTCTCCGCACTGGACGGCGGCGCCACACACAAGGTCAACCGCGCGCCGCCGACGGTCAGTTCGATCACGATCACGAGCGAGCCGACCGACGGCGTGTACGAGACCGGCGACCGCATCTCCGTGACCGTCGACTTCGGCGAGAACCTGACCGAGGACTCCAACGATCGCGTCACATTGAAGCTGCAGGTCGGCACGCGAGAGCGCAGTCTGACCGGGAGCCTCGACGGTTCGGAGGCCTACCTGCGTTACACGGTCGTGGCCGAGGACTACGACATCGATGGCGTGTCGGTGATCGAGGACTCCCTCGACGGCACGCTGTCGTCCGGCTCCTACACCTGGGACGCGTCGACGATCGGCAACGACGCCGTTGACGGCGGCGCCGACCACATCGTCAACCCGGATCAGATCACGGTCGAGCAGATGCGCTTCCAGGGCGGGCCCGATGACGGCATCTACGACACCGGTGAGCAGATCAGCATCGAGGTCGAGTTCAGCTCGACCCCGGAAGAGGTTTCCAGCGATCCGGTCAAGCTGGCCGTGCAGATAGGCGACGAGGTCAAGTCACTGACCGGCGGATGGGATGGCGCGTACGCCTACTTCCGCTACACGGTCACCGCCGACGACTTCGACGACGACGGCGTCTCTGTCGACGCCAACTCGCTATCCGGCACGCTGATCGTCAACGGCAACCAGATCGACATGTCCACGGTCGAACACGCCGCGCTCGCGGGCGGCGCATCGCACCTGGTAAACCGGCCGGATGCGCTCGCGGTCACATCGTTCTCGTTCACTTCCAGTCCGGATGGCGACTTCTACGAAGAGGACGACGTGATCGAGGTCACCGCCACGTTCAACCAGACCGTGCACGAGGGCGACGACATCACGCTGACCCTGGGCGTCGGCGGCCGCCAGCGCAGCATGGAAGCCAGCTTCGACGACAGCACCACCGCCGTCTTCACTTACACAGTCCGGTGGTCCGACTTCGACGAGGACGGAGTGGAAGTGGTCGCCAACTCAATGAGCGGCGAGATTGCCTACGCCGGCGGCAACTACACCACGGACGCCTCCAACCTCGCATTCCCAGTTGTCGAGGGCGGGCAGGCTCACCGCGTCCACGAAGTGGAACTGCTCTCACTGGAGATTCGCGGCGAGTCCGGTACACAGTCTTTCGTCACCGGGGACATCATCAGCGTGTACGCGACATTCAACGACTACGTGAACGATGTCGGGCTCGCGCCGGTTGCATTCGTCGAGGTGGCGTTAGAGGTAGGTGACAGGAGAGAAACTCTGCGGATCAACGGCGGCGGTGGCAATGACGACGGGAGCTACCTGCTCATCTTCAAGTATCTAGTCACCGAAGATGACGCCGACACTGACGGAGTTTCCTTGCCGGCGAACCCCTTCTCCGGCACGGCCTGGGTCTTTGGCCAGGGCAACGAATATGACCTCGCCAACGTGACGAGCGACCGCGTCGATTCGGGCTACCGGGTCAACCCCGACCCGGACATCGAGTCGATTGAGATCACATCGACCCCGACGAGCTCTAGCGGATACACGTCCGGTGAGGCGGTCGTGGTCACGGTCAAGTTCTTCGAGGAAGTCGAGATCGGCGAAATCAGCGCTGACGTGTTCCCCAAGCTCAATCTGACCTTGCACGGTCTTGATGACGACGAGAGCCGTGTCGTGGAGGCGTTCGCCGACGTTGAGTCCGGCGAGCGATACGACGAGATTGACTTCGTCTACCCGGTTGCCCACACCGACCTGGCGCTCGGCGGCGTCTCGGTTGAGGCCAACTCGATGGATGTGAATGGATCGTCGATCATCCTCTTCCGTGACAGCGTGCTCGCCAACCTGCGGCATGCCGCCATTGCGCAGGACACGAGTCACGCCATCGACCCCAGGCTGAGGATCCTGTCGATCAGCTTCAGCTCGACGCCCGACGACGAGTTCTACCTGATCGACGACGTGATCAAGCTCACGGTCGTGTTCAACGGTGACGCGCAACTCCTCGGTCTGGATCCGAGGACGCTGCCCTCGCTGACGGGCCTGGATCACGGCGAGGACGATTCGACCACAACGCGAACGTTCGCCTACAAGAGCGGCAGCTTCTCCGACACCTGGGAGTTCACGAGCACGGTCGAGGACGGCGCCGATTCCTACTACGGCATCAGTCTCGATTCGATTGACGCCGATGACGACCTGAACGACCGGATCAACGCCTCTACTGGCGCGGAGGTGCTGCTCGAGTTTGACGGTCTCGAGAAGGACGCAACGCAGCAGGCGTACGGCGGGCCGATGGCAACCTCGGTCACCGTGACCTCGACGCCCGACTCCGATGACGGCTACGAGTCGGGCGAGAAGTTCACCTTCGAGGTGAAGTTAGGCGACACGATGATCTTCGAAGACGAACCGGAGATTGACCTGCTGGTCGGCAGCAACGTCAGGGTCGCCACGCTGATCGACGATCACAACTACGTGGACGTCGACAAGCTCCAGTTCGAGTACGAGTTCGTCGACGGCGACTCGGACTCCGATGGGATCGAGATTCTCGACACCTGGTTCCTGGTCTCCGGCGAGTTCGATCGCGGCTACCTGCTGACCGGAGACACCAGCGACTCAAGCACCTACAGCCAGCCGATCTGGAAGTTCGTCAACCCGACTCCGGGCACGCTCAGCGATCACAAGGTCCAGCAAGCCACCGGAATCTCCTGGCTGCCGGGCGACTAGGAACGCGTTGATCAAGTCGAGCGGGACCAGGCGGCGTCCTGGTCCCGCTGGGTTTGAGACCAAAATAGCGCGATCCCAACCTCGACACGGAGACACGCATGCAGCGCCTGAACCCGACGATCCGTACGCACCTGGGCCTCTCCGTATTCGTGGCACTTCTCGGCGTGCTGACCGCAATGGCGATGTCACTCTTGCCTGCCTCCGGCAACACCCTGCCCAGGCCGAGCGATGTCGAGGTGGAAGTCGTGTCCACTGGAATGAAAGTCACCTGGGAGGAGCCCGACACATCGAACGCGACGCTGCCCGGTCAACTGCTGAGCTACAAGATCGAGCGCCAGGAAGGCCTGACGGGCGAGTGGGAGAGCTTCATTGACGACACAAAGAGCTCGGCCAGCACGTCGCTGATCGACACGACCGGCGGCACGAGCGGGCGCTTCCACGCGGGTAGGGCGTATTTCTACCGCGTCTCCGCCATCTACGACGACGGCAACGATGGCACGAGGACCAGCGGTCCATCGCATCACGGCGTGCGCGTTGCTCCCAGCTACCCGATGCCGACCGATCTCGACCGCGACGACACGACCAACGGCACCGAGCTGGAATGGGTGCCGCCTGACCTGTCCTCTCCCTCTCTGGACGGTATCCCGTCGCTGAGCGGATACGAGCTGACCGTGAACGGCAGCTCCGGCTCAACTCACACAATCGCCAGCACCGCCTCGACCTACACGCACTCGAGCGGCGACTTCAAGGACGACTACGAGATCATCGCCATCTACGACAAGTTCGAGTCTCGCGAGGCGCGCTTCGCCCAGGGCACTCCGCCGCCTGTGCCTGCGCCGACGAACCTGAGCGGTTCAGCCAAGAGTCAGGGGCTCGAAGTCACCTGGGACGAGCCCGACACGTCCGACATCGATCTGGACATCGACATTGTGGGCTACGAGATTCTGCGCCGCCGCGCGAAGCCCGCCTACGAGACGATCGAGAGCAACACCGACAGCACCTCGACCACGTACCTCGACAACCTGACGGAGGCAAACGGCTTCTTCATCGCCGGTCAGGGCTACACCTACCAGGTGCGAGCCATCTACGAGGACGATGAGCGGTACGAGTACCGCAGCGATCCGTCGGACTCGGGCACGGTCTGGGTACCCAACTACCTGAAGCCGGACAATTTCTCCAGCGACGTCTCGGGAGGTGACATTGAGCTGGAGTGGGACGCGCCGACGATCAGTTGGAACGCGAACCGTCACGGCTTGACCGGATACCGGCTCACCATCACCACACCGGGGAACACGACCACGACCGTCTCCTTTGGCACGGGTACCACCTCGTACACCTACGACCCCGACGAAACCGGCATCCACGTATTCCAGATCGCGGCGATCTATTTCATCTTCAGCAGCGGGTTCGACTCCGCCCCGGTCGCAGTTGGGAGTCAGTAGATCCCAGAGGACCTGCAATGAATCGGAGTCATGGAGGCTCCCATGTCCAGCAACACACTGCTCACAGCGGTCAAGAACAGAAGGGTTCCGTTCGTCTTCATTGCCCTCACCCTGCTCGCGGCCCTGTCGTTGCAGACAGGGCAGGCGCAGGGAAGTTCGCCGCCCGCGCCCACCAACCTCAGCGGCGAGGCTGTCACCACCGGTCTCAAGATTAGCTGGGACGCGCCCGACACCACTGCAACAATCACCGGCTACGAAATCCAACGACGTCGCGGCAGCGCCGACTACAGCGTGCTGGTCGACAGCACGGCCAGCACCAGCACCGAGTACACCGACACCTCCGGTGAAGGAGTCGACTTCAGTTTTGTCGCTGGGCGGGAATACGACTTCCGGGTCAGAGCCATCTACTGGACCTCGTCCAGCGGTGAGACGCGTAGCGATCCGACCGACGCCGTGACAGTCACGGTGCCCGACTACCTCGCCCCGACCAGTCTGACCGGCACTGATGTCGGCAAGGGACCGCTCCTGGAGTGGACGGCGCCGACCATCTCGTGGGAGTCGAATCGCGCCGGGATCAGCGGCTACCTGCTCAGGATCATCCCGCCCACGCACAGCGCACGGAGCGCGTCCATCGATTCGGACGACACCTCGTACCACTACGGCGCGTCCGAGTCCGGCAGCCACGACTTCCGGCTCAGCGCCGTGTACGGCATCTTCAAGAGCGAGGCGGCGACGGTGACCGTGGACGTGGCCGAGTAGGGATCGGCGGTGTATCAGCCCACCCATAGCCACCAGTTCGTTCGGCGATTCCGCTCATCGCGAGTGCTACCGTGAGTCAGCAGTCCAACAGGTTCCGGGAGACCGCAAACGACGCGGATTCAATCTGGCACGTGCTCGTTCCCGAAGCCGACTGCGACCGCGACCAGGCGGCCCGCGATGCGGACGACAAGTACATGACGCGCCTGTTCTCCGGCATCGCCCAACACCTCAGTGCGTCGGTCCGCTTCAGCGCCGACGAGCTCTGGACGCTGGCGAACATCTCGGCCTGGGCACGCTGGTTTGTGATTGCGGCGTCGTTCGGGTTGATCGGCTTCCGCAACGACTACACGGACACCCAGTTCACCGTGATGATGACCGGAGTCGGCGTCGAAATCGTCGTCAACACGGTGTTTCACTACGCGGTCTGGAAGCGCAAGAGATTGCGCTGGCAATGGCTGCTCGCGATGGCCATTCTGGACGTCGCCCTCGCGACCCTGATGGTTGGCATTCGCGGCGGACTCGATTCGTACTACTACGTGGTCTACTTTCCCATCCTCGCGGTGTTCGCCGTAGCCTTCACTTCATTCAGGATCGTGGCGACCTTCACTGCACTGACCATCCTGGCGTATGTATTCACCACGCTGTTGACCGGCGACGGTATTCAGACCGAGCTCAGCGAGCATCGAGACCTCTACATCCGACTCGTCTTCCTGTTGCCGGTGGTCGTCTCGGTCAACGCTGTGGCCAAGTTTGAGCGCAGCGGACGCCGGGGCGCGCTGCAGCGTGAACAGGCGCTGCTCAACGACCGGCTCGAGCTCTCGCAGACGATTCACGACACCGCCGCCCAGGCGGCCTACATGATTGGTCTCGGTGTCAATGAGGCCATTCGAATCGCGGGGACGGGCAACTCCGAGCTCAACCGTACGCTGGAGGCAACGTCGTCCTTGACCAAGTCGGTGATGTGGGAGCTGCGACAGCCGATTGACGCCGGCGCGCTGTTTGAGGGCGCACCGCTCAGCCGGGTGCTGCGCGCGCACGTCCTGACGTTCAACGCGATCACCTCCATGACCACCGAGTTGGAGATTGAGGGCGACGAGCCGCCGCTGCCGGTCAATGTCCGCACGCGGCTGTTCTCGATCGGGCACAACGCGCTGGCCAATGCCCTGCGCCATTCATCCGCCGACAAGGTCAAGGTGCGACTGCAGTTCAGCGACGATGCGGTCCGCCTCACGGTCAACGATGACGGCGTCGGCCTTCCGGAGGACTACGAGTCTCGTGGTCAGGGGTTCAACAACATGAGGCGGGACGCGGAGCTGATCGGCGGCGATCTTCAGGTCGAGTCCACCGACCATGACACCACCGTTACCTGCACTGTGACCGCGGAGGCGGCCTCGCCGCCGGCAACGCTCCATGACTGAAGCTCCAGGACAACACGGTATGTTGAGTGTGGTCGCCTACGCATATGGAGAAGTCACGGATGTCCCTTTCTGCAACGCAGAGTCGCCCAACACCTGAGTCGCCCGACGCGGCCAAAGGCACCACTCCAATCCGCGTCCTGCTGGTTGACGACCACTCGATCGTCCGCCAGGGTCTCAAAGAGATCCTTGATCGTACGGCGGAGTACGAAGTCGTCGGGGAAGCGGCCGACGGTGTACAGGCAGTCGAACTGGCACGCAAGGTCCGGCCGGATGTGGTCCTGATGGACCTGATCATGCCCAACAAGGACGGCATCGAAGCGAGCCGGGAAATCCTCCAAGCGGTGCCGAGCACACACATTCTCGTCCTGACCGCGTCCACCGCCGATGACGCGATCATCAACGCGCTCGCTGCAGGCGCTTCGGGTTACCTGCAGAAGGTCTGCGGGCGCGATGAGCTGCTTGCCGCCATCCGCGACGCAGCCGAGGACCGTTCCAGCGTGTCGGTGGAGATGCTGCGTCGCGCGCTCGGCGCAGAGCAGTCCGCTCCTGAGAGGACCAGGTCCTCCGGGTCCAAACTGACAGCCCGCGAGCGGGACATCCTGACCCACTTCGCCCGCGGTAACTCGTACGGACAGGTCGCCGCGATCATGGGCAACAGCACGGTCACCGTGCGCAACACCATCTATCGCATCCAGCAGAAGCTGGGCGTGACCACCAAGCAGGAGATTGTCGCCTGGGCCGCGTTCAATGGTCTGCTGGATAACGACCAGTCCGCCCCAACCGCTCGAAGCCGGGAGTAAGGCCAACTCCTACGCAACGCATCATGCCTGTCCGCGCAGGGCTGGCCGCATCGCCGGGTGCTACCTGCCGCCCGGCTGTTCACGTCTCTCTTGACCGACGGCAGGCGGCAGGAGATCGCGGTCACTGCTGATCCAGAGAATGGAACCACTCACGATCGGGAAGTCCCCGCCCCGCTCCGGCTGGGCAGGATCGGCCGGGTCGTAGCTGAGCCACTCGCGCCTGCCGTGCAGCCAGAGATGAATCGCCGTGGCGCCGCGGCTGGCGAGCTGCGGGTATAGCGCCGAGGCCAGGATCTGGTTGGGCGCGATCCAGACGCTGAGGTCGTCGATGTCTGCGCTGCTCAGACCCGTGAGGTCCCTGACGTTTTCGGCCGCGGCGACCACTCTGACGATGTCATGCAGTTCGGCGGTTGAGGCGATGAGCAGTCCCTGGCCGGACTCGCCGAGCACCAGGAACCTGGCCACGGCGACCCCGCGTACAATCTCTTGCTCCTTCGAGTCGAGTTCGAGCATGTCGAGCGAGCCGGCGGCGCTGAACCTGACGCCATCGCCGGCCACGGTTGGATCGGAGGAGGCGACCAACTCGCCGAACTGGTCTCGCAGGACGACGGCGGCGATCAACACTTCGCCCGCGTCGGCGACGATCTCCTCGTCCTCGCCCTGACCGGGGACGTAGAAGAGCAGCCCGCTGGCGCCCTGTCCAAAGGTGGTCTTCGCTCCCGGATCGCTCTCGCGATAGACCTCAAGCGAGAGGAACACAGGATGGCCGACGACGATGACCTCGACGCCGGTGACCGCCGGCACGGGAATGTCGCTCAGGCTGATCTCGACCCGGTACCGACCGAGCGACGCTTCCTTGCTCGACGTAGTCAGCGAGACGACGGCCTGATCCTCATTGCAGTCCAGGGCGCGAATGGCGGCTAGCCGTTGTTGTTCTTCCTCGTCTATCTCCTCATCGTCGTCGGGTTCCGCCTCCGGACACCGAATCGGGCGCTTGGCCTTGATCAATGAGAGGTCGGCATCATCCGGTCCTTCCACGACCTCGACCTCGATGTCCCGGTGGTTGAGTGCCGTCGGGTTGCCGATAGAATCGAGTCCGGTGACGACGATATTGACAGTCCCGCCGGCGGCGGCCAGGTTGCCGGACGGGTCGCCGGCGGTCAGTCCGGCCGGGTCGCCCGCGAAGTTCAGTTCAAGCGTGTTGGATCGGGCGTGACCGTCTTCCCCTGACACGATGGCGTACACCTCGATATGGCTTGCGTCCGTGCTGACTGGCCTGAGCGTGAACTGCGTAACCGCATTGGCGGGAGTCAGGCCTGGCTCGTCGCCGTAGCGCATCGTGTTCCGATTCGCAACAGAGGGTGAGTCAGCCTCTCGACCCAGTTCAGCTTGCACAGCGACGATGATGATTGACCTCACGTCGTAGTCATTGGTCTTGTTGCCCAACGAGTTCTTGACCTCCAACTCGAGATAGGCGGTCTTGCCCCGCTTGAGCGAAGTCGAGATGCGCGGACCCCTGTTCTCGTGCCCTTCTCTCGACGGCCGCAGTACGGCGTATCCGATCGGCTCGCCCGGATCGCCAATCTCCAATGTTGCAATCGCGATTGGCAGCGCCTCCGACTCACCGACCACGTCGACCATGGCCGAGATTGTCGCTTCTCGGTGCTCTGTGCCCAGAGGGACCACCAGACGTGCGACGATCGGGCCCAGATCACCGTCACTGTTTGCGGGACCCGGAAACTCGGTGCCGGCCAGGCTGTTCCGGTCGAGCACAAACGGGCCGCCGAAGGCATGCAGGAAGCGCAGTGTGTACGTCTTCCCGACTTCGGCGTCGCGCACCCAGAGCTCGACGTTGAACTCCGAGCCTGGCGCGACCAGGGCGTCTGAGTCGAGGATCACGATCTCAACGTCGGTTGATGCGGCGCTGAGCTCGGACGGACCGGCGAGCAGCAACATTGCCAGAGCTATCAAACCGGCACACAAGTCCGCCGCGAGACCTGTTGGCCCGATACGCCCGCGTCTTCTCGGCACACGTCCTCCCGGATATCACAAGAAGTAGACAGCCGAAGCGCTCCGCTGCTATCTGTCAAGGTCGGTCTGTATCACTCAGTATATTCCGATCATGTATGTTGAGCTGCAATCAGCGGATTCTCCGCCACTTTCCTACCCGGCGCGACTTCCGGACGCAGAGTGTGTGGCTGTATCTCGACCATTGGAGGCGCGTTCAGAACTCATGGGGAAGGCAAGTCTCTACATCGGAGCTGTCAGGGCATGCATCAGGGATCAGCGAAGTCGCGGCGAAACGCGCTGAAACACTACGCATTCACGTTGGACGGCGGAGCGGTTAAGCAGGCTAAGTGGCTGGTCGCAGGCAGCAATTTCGGCTGGCTGATCATGGTCGCGCCCGACTCTGAGGACAATGTGGCCGCGACGCTGCCCGCGACCACGGACTGCGCCGAGACGAGCGCGTCGGCAGAGCCGATGCGCCCGACGAGACGTACCAGAGCATCGTCAGGGACAGCGACCACGCGATAGGCATCATCACGGACGGCTAAGCGTTCATCGTCAGGCGTCGCCCTGTCCAACCCACGGGCGGCTAGGCCTGTCGGGCGTGCGAGCCGGCCCCAGGCGCGCTCGGCCACTCTCCTTACCGTCACCGCTTGTGGTCGATACATGTTGATTGATCCATATCAGTATCGTGCGATCAATGAGTTATGGACGATCTGCTACAGAGACATTCCATCTTACCAGGGCGAGTCAGAGCCTGGAGATTCAGAATCGGCCTGGTGTCCTTGCTCTGCTGGGTGCTGTGCGTGATCGTGGGCCGGACCGGTGACTCGGCGCAGGGTCAGACCGGAGCCAGCCTGGCCGTCAGTATCAACATCGATTTCGCCGGCAACTTCGTCCAGGACGCCTTGGCCGGTGGCGAGACGCTGCCCTCGGACACAACCTTCGCCAGTGTCGCCCTGGCCACGCATGCGAGCTCAGTCAGCCACATCAATGCGGGCAGAACCGCGAGCGCCGGGAGGCTAACGTCGACTCCCCCCGCATCGTGACGCGTCACCTTCCCGCTGACGCAGGATCCGAGGACGTGCCGCAGGATCCGAATCCGAGTGACTGTCCGCCCGGCCTGACGCTGCAGGACAACAGCAAGTGTGAGCGAGTACAAGCCCGCGCCAACGAGCAGCCGCCGGACCTGACGGGCGTATGGGCGGATGACTACGAGGTGCGCAAACACTGCGTTCGCCAATACGGCATTGACGAGTCCAGTATCTCGCTGAGGACGAATGGATTCTGTCCCCTTGGACTAGTGACCACATGGCGGCTGCATCTCACCACGCCAATCGTGACTCCCGACCCCTACAAGGACGCGGGCACGCTCTTTGTGGACGTTCCTCCACCGGCTACTTAGGTGGGTGTCGACGGACAGACGTATGGGGTCACGCGGCTGAACTTGTGCAATTACATCTACACGAGCGCGGAGCGCGAGGCGATGTTCCGCGCCGATCCATCGAGGCTGCCACCGACCGAGCGCCAGTGGCGGACCAGCGGCAGTTGTTACTGATCGCCAGGTCAACATCTGGCTCGGCGACCGGCGCGGGCCGAAGTTCTGCCCCTTCCGGAACGATCGGAGCGCGCGGGCCGCAACCCGGCCACGGGCGAAGCAATCACAATCGCCGCTCACCCGGCGCGCCCGCGGGGCAAAGTCAGGCTGCGTCCGCTGAAGCCGCTGCGAAACGTGCTCTGACGGCCCGCGCTGCCTGTCCGCTTCTCCCATGCGTGTCAGGCTCGGCGCGAGGACCGGTTCGGCGCCAAGGCGATGCATGTGCTGCCGTGGCGCGCGGGAGTGAGGTATTCGCCTCCGTCCGGGCTTCAGATCGCGTCTGACCAGGAGCGAGCAGTCATCGACACGCCGCAATGCCCGCCGGACGCTGCCGCATCCTTCTGCTTCGCACCGCGAGCGAGTGAGTGCTGGAGGCGCGCGCTAGCTTGAGCGGGTGGCAAGGGGACACCAACGAAGGAAGCGAGCTCCCATGGCTAAGTCAATCCTCTGGTTCGCTGCCGGCCTATTCGTCGCAATCGGGGTGCTCGGCAGCGCCTGGGCCGCGACCTCGGGCGACGCCGAAGTGCGGATCAACGCCCGCCGGCGCAGCCTGGTCCGCGCAACGCCTGCCTCGAGCGCGGTTCCTCCCCACTGACGCCGAGTCCGACCGCTGGCATAGCAGCTCTCCGCTGAGCCTCAGCAGCGCCGAGGAACAGGCGACGCCGCCATCCGGTGATCGTTCCGTGCCCGGGGCCATCGAGGCCGCAGCGCGGACGCTGCTGGCCAACGAGTTGGGAATCGACGATTCCGTGCTGGTGCTGCGAAGCGCTGAGGCGGTGAGCTGGTCCGACGCCAGCGTGGGCTGCCCGATGGAGGGCTACGCCTACGCCCAGGTCGTCACGCCCGGCTATCGACTGGTGTTCGGCTACGCAGGTGCGGCCTACGCCGTCCACTTCGACGCCGACGGATCCTCCATGTTGGTCTGCGGAGGCGGGTAGCCGAGCTTCTTTGTGGCCGCGGCCAGAGCCCAAACACGCCAGAGCGGGGCGCCCTCGCGTCGTGGCTGCTCGCCGTCGTGATCGTGGCCGTCGTAGCCCACAGACGGTACCAAAGGGATCCGCGACGGCTCACAGGCGGTTCGGATGTTCTACTCCCCAACCTTCGCGATTCTGGTGGTACAGATGTGGGAGAACGAGCCGTCACGCACATTAGCCTCGCTCAACCCGAGCAACATTGGCGCCTCGGCCGCACCCAAGCGGCGAGCTCATCCTTAGGGCATCCTCCTATCAACCTGGTCGTCTCAGACGGATGACCAACCGGGCTGATACTGCGCTGGCGAAGGCCTGGTCCAACAGCTCCTGGGCCGGGTCGGCTCGGGATGCAGCACCGTTGTAATCGAGCCCGCGGCGGCCTCAAACCTGATCTGGTTGGGGTCGAAAGTCGGCGACGGACTAGTGGGGTGCGCCCCCACCGGCACCGCTCCAGCCAGGCACAGGGCGAGGATGGTCGCGACTAGTGTTTACGCCGCCACTCTTGCTAGGGCTCGGAGCGGAGCGGCGTACCTCGCATGGGTTTGCCTGTCCTTGGAGTTCCGCCGACACATCCCACTGTCCCCTCAATGGCACTTTCTTGCCCTGCCGATCGCCGCTTCAGTGGCTCGGCCTCGAGTCCAGATGCCGCTGACGTGCGATACTAGGTGACTCTCTCCTCAACCCCCGCCATTGCGGCGCCCACGTCAACCAGCATCCGGAACCTCGCACTCGCATCGACAGTGCCGTCGCCACCTTATGGCAGCCGATGAGTCGCCGCGAATGCGCTTGCCCTTGTCTCTGCAGCGAGGTGTGCTGATGCCAGATGCGCCCCTCTGATCATGCGGGCGCGCCCTTCCTCGGATTCTCTCCTGATTCTACGGTCCGAGCAGACCTGCAGCAGCAAGAACTCATCCGGTGGCAGAGGCTACGCCTGCCAGCGACTAATGCAGGCTGCGTCCGCGTCTCAAGCTCGGTCAAGGACTAGGGCTTGACCACGGACCCAGCGGCGCACTCTCCAAACAATCCCCAGAGACTGGCTCATCACTCGCCTGGGCCGGCAAGGTGACTCCAAATGTGCGAAGCGTCGACTCCTCCGAGATAGTAGGCACCCGCCCTGCGCCACGTTCTCCTGGCCTCGCGTACAGCGATCGCTCAGCGCGTGCAGGATCGCAGCCGGGGGAGGGCTAGACATCCAACGTGAACCGCAATTCGAAGGTTCTCGATTTTGTCCAGTTTGGTGGGCCGTCGTGTACCGAACTGCGAACTTTCGTCTGGGGGTTCAGCCTGTAGGAGGGGGGTGCCTGCGCCGAGATGCGCCAGATTGGTCGCCCAGTATCGCTCTCTCCCGCCTGAAGCTCGGTCTTTGCCATTCGTAAAGCGTTGCCTAGGCTACTCCTGAGATGAATGCCCGCGGGCCAGAAGGGCAATGCAGGGGGTGGTCGATTGCCGGACATTTTCGACAACCTCACGCCTGCGACACGGCTGCTCCCTGCGCTGCGCAAGACGCTCGATGCATCCTCGCGGGCCGACTTCTGCGTCGGGTATTTCAATCTCCGTGGCTGGCGGGACATCGCGCCGCACATCGACCGCTGGGGCGATGATGAGGGCCCGTGCCGCGTCCTCATTGGGATGCAGCCCAGGCCCGACGAGGAGCTGCGCGAGGCGCTCCGAAAGACGCTGAACCTTCCTGGCGATCCGGCTGGCATCGACAACGCAATCGCCAACCGCCTGCACTCAGAACTTGCCCAGCTGATGCACGAGCAGCTGGTGGCCGGCGCGCCTACCGACGAAGACGAGCGAACACTTCGGCGGCTCGCCGCACAACTGCGTTCCCGAAAGGTGGTGGTCAAGCTCTTCCTGCGCCACGCGCTGCACGCCAAGCTCTACCTGATGGGGCGGGACGATCCGATTGTGCCGCTGGTCGGCTACATCGGCAGCAGCAACCTCACATTCTCTGGACTCGCAGGGCAGGGCGAACTCAACATTGACGTGATCGAGCAGGATGCCGCCTCCAAGCTCCAGACCTGGTTCAATGAGCGATGGGATGACGCATTCTGTATCGACGTAACCGATGAACTGGCGGACATCATCGACGCGAGTTGGGCTCGCGAGATACCCGTGCCGCCGTACCACATCTACCTGAAGATGGCTTGGCACCTGTCCAACGAGGCCAGAGCCGGACTTGACGAGTTCCGCATCCCTTCTGTCTTCGGCGACCGTCTGCTGCCATACCAGGAGGCCGCAGTGAAGATCGCGGCGCGCTATCTCAATCAGCGCGGCGGCGTGCTCATCGGAGACGTCGTTGGACTCGGCAAGACGCTTATGGCCACTGCGGTCGCGCGAATCTTCGAGGACGACCAAGACTTCGACACGCTAATTCTCTGCCCGCGTAACCTCGTGCGGATGTGGGAAGACTACGCCCACGAGTATCGCCTGCACGCCAAGGTGCTCTCGATCACCAGGGCGATCACCGAACTTCCGACCCTTCGCCGTTACCGGCTCGTGATCGTTGACGAGAGCCACAACCTCCGCAACCGCGATAGCAAGCGTTTCCACGCAATCAGGGACTACGTCCACAAGAACGGCAGCAAATGCATCCTGCTGTCCGCAACCCCCTACAACAAGACATACCTCGACCTCTCAAGCCAGCTTCGGCTCTTCCTTGACGAGGAGCAGGAGATTGGCATTCGGCCCGACCAATACATCGCGTCAATCGGCGAGGCGGAGTTCGCCCGCCGACATCAGGCCGCACCCGGCACCCTCGCAGCGTTCGACCACAGCGAGGAGCCAGACGACTGGCGCAACCTAATGCGGCTCTACCTGGTGCGCCGCACCCGCAGCTTCATCCAGCGCCACTACGCCGAGGTCGAGCAGGCCACTGGCCGCCGTTTCCTCACACTTGACAACGGCGAACCATCTTACTTCCCGGAGCGCGTGCCGAAACGGGTTCCGTTCCAGGCCGATCCGAGCGACCCAGAAGACGCCTATGCGCGCATGTTCTCCAAGCCTGTCGAGGATACGATTGGAAGCTTGCGGTTGCCGCGCTATGGCCTCGGCCTTGAGCAGTACCGTGCCAACAATCCCGATCCAGAGCCTTCGGACGAGGAACAACAGCAGCTCGATGACCTCTCACGAGCCGGCAAGCGGCTCATGGGGTTCTGCAAAACCAATCTGTTCAAGCGCTTGGAGAGCAGCGGCGAGGCCTTCCTGCTCACGCTCGAGCGTCACGCGCTTCGCAATCAGATCTTCCTCCACGCCTTACGTGAGGGCCTGCCTCTCCCCATCGGCCCGCAGGACGCTGGGCTGCTCGACACAGGACTTACCGACGCCGACGAGCCCGCTTCAGATGATGAGGATGATGCTCCCGACGGAGACGGCGCCGAAACCGCCGCCAATGGCCTCCGTGACAAGGCTGCGCTGCAAACGGCAGCTGCAGAGGTGTACGGGATGTACCGCGACCGCTACCGCAGTCGCTTCAACTGGCTGCCCGCTCGCCTCTTTTCTGAGAAGCTGACTGCAGATCTCCAAAGGGACACCGATGCCATTCTGAGTCTGCTGGGCAAGCATGCTCCTTGGCGGCCAGAGCGCGACGCTAAGCTTCAAGCCCTCCACGATCTAGCCACCATCACCCATCCCGATCGCAAGATCCTTGTGTTCTCACAGTTCGCCGACACGGTCCGCTACCTGGAGTCGGAACTGCCTAAGTTGGCGGGCGGAGCCAGTCTCGCGCTGGCAGCTGTGACCGGCGACGCCACGGATCCATCCGCGCTCGCACGAAGATTTAGTCCAGTCAGCAACGAAGCGAGGGACGAAGTCAGCAGCGACGACGAGGTCCGCGTACTGCTCGCCACGGACGTGCTCTCGGAAGGGCAGAACCTCCAGGATTGTTCCATCGTTGTCAACTACGACCTGCCTTGGGCCATCATCCGCCTCATCCAGCGAGCCGGACGTGTCGACCGAATCGGCCAGAAATCGGGCGAGATTCTCTGCTATTCCTTCCTACCGGCCGACGGCGTTGAGGACATCATCGAGCTGCGCAAACGCATCCTCACCCGCCTGCGCGAAAACGCCGAGGTCGTGGGTGCCGACGAGGCGTTCTTTGAGGAGGAGAGCGCAACCGCCATCCTCGACGATCTGTACAACGAGCGCGCCGGAATCCTCGACGACGACCCCGACGGCGAAGTGGACCTGGCCTCCCACGCCTATCAGATCTGGAAGGACGCGATCGACGCTGATCCATCAGTAGAGCATGCGGTCGCAAACCTGCCCGACGTGTCCTATTCCTCACGCGAACCGACGGACACCGTTGCAGGACAAGAGGGAGTACTGGTGTTTGTGCGAACCCCGCAAAATGCGGACATGCTGACTCGCGTGCAAGCAGACGGGACGGTAACCGGTGGCTCGCAGTTCGAGATACTTGCTGCTGCAGAGTGCGAACCTGAGACACCGGCCGCTCCGCGAAGCGCCAACCATCACGAGCTAGTTGCCGCAGGTGTACGCGCGATCGTCCAGCGTGAGCAGAAGACCCTGGGCCATCTAGGAAGACCGTCCAGCGCACGCCACAGGGCCTACGTGCGCCTTCGCGACTATGTCGGCAAGATCGCGGGGCAGTTCGATGAAGCGCCGCTGCTCGCCGCTGTCGAGGCGATGCACCAACGGCCATTGCTCCAATCTGCGACCGACAAGATCAACCGCCAAATCCGCAGCGAGATTACCGACGCTGCCCTCGCCGAGCTCGTGATCGGCCTACACAACGAAGATCAGCTTTGCGTCCCGGAAAAGGGCTCGGAGCGCCGAGACCCCCGTATCATCTGCTCACTCGGACTCTTCCGCTCGCCAGGGGGAACGACCTGATGTCCACCGCCAACGTAATGCGTGAACTGCTGGAGAGTGGACAGCACAGCGCACTCCTAATCGAGCATCTTGGCTGGAATCACCCGAGGGCGGTGTCTTTCACGGTCACGGTCGAAGAAGACGAATACGAGCTGCATCCCATCGCCGAGAAGGCCGGATTTGCCATCTACGAGTGCTCGCCCGATCCCTCCGGCGCCGTCCCCCGGTATGCCGTACGGCGGAAAATCGAAGGCTCGACCGACCTGCCGCTGGAGCGAGCCATCGTCTTCACCGACGCTCGCCGCCAGGCTCAGGTCTGGCAGTGGGTGAGTCGCGAGAGCGGAGAGCGTCCCCGGTGCCGTGAGCATTGGGCAAGACGCCGTCTCGGCAGCCGGGCGCTCTTGGACCGGCTCCAAGTCATGCGGTTTCGGCTTGAAGAGGAGTCGAGGCTCACTGTCGTGGACGTGGTCGCCCGTGTGCGTGAGGCGCTCGATCATGAGACGCCGTACGGGCGTCTCGGCGAGAAGTTCCGCAAGCGCACAGCCGCACTTCCGGTCGCAGAGCCAGCATTCTCTTCGACCCCGCTTGCTGTCGCCGTCAGCACCGAACTCGCCAATGCGTTACGCGGGCTGCATCCTCGCTGGGGGGACCGGATTGACCGCATCGAACCCGAGGACGACAGCCAACGGGGCGCCGGGATTCTCATCCGCCACCCCGGTGGCGCTCCCGTCATCGCCGCCGTCGAAGTCGATGCCGACGCCGCCGAGGTGCAAGCCCGCCACGCCTTACGAGCTGCGGTTGAGGACACAGGCGCGTTCTCCGAAGTTGAGCAGGCGATCGCCCTTGTCGTCCCGGACGAACTGCGTAGCGATCAGTCAGCGCTGGCCGAACGGATTGGGGACGTCTCGTTCTCATACTGCCTGTTCTCCCTCGACGAGGGTGAACAAGGCGTTGCCCGCTGGCCGTCACATGGTTGGTTGCGCGGCGACACCAACGTGATCGCGGACCTGATTGAGCGCGCCGCCATCTCCGAACGCATGATCGCCCAAGGGTTGAAGGTGCTGGAGAACAGCGTGCGCAATGCCACCGGAACGTTGAGAGGACAACTCGACCGCCCGGGAGTTCAGGTGCTCAAGGCGATGGCGGACGTGCTGCGTCAGGAGGATGCAGAGCAGACTACGCGCATGGCGGTCACAATCATTGCTAACGCCCTCACCGTGCACGACGGAGTCGCGAGCACACACGAGTCCGTTCCATCGCTTGCCGAACTTGACCAAGGCGGCTCGATCGATAGAGAGCAGACTCTGAGCGCGTGGGAACGAATCCTTGAGATCAACTATTGGCCGATCTTTGATGTCGCCCGTGAACTGTTGAGGTGCATACCGGAGACGGAAGCCAAAGGTCTAATCGGAGACCTGCGTTCCGCGGCCGACGAGCTCACACGCCTCGGTATCACCACTACTCAGGATCTTGCGGGGCAGATGTTTGGTCGGCTCATCGCCGACCGGAAGTTCCTGGCGACTTTCTACACGCGACCCGCATCCGCCGCCCTGCTTGCCGAACTCGCAGTCGCGAGATTGGACACCGATTGGTCTGATGCCAGTTCAATGGAATCGCTTCGGATCGCGGACCTGGCTTGCGGGACCGGTGCACTACTGTCCGCGGCCTACCACGCGGCTGCGGTGCGCCGGAGACGCGCCGGCGGCGACGACCGTGAGCATCATCGCCCGATGATGGAGCACTCGCTGATTGGTGCCGACATCATGCCCGCCGCCGCGCACCTGACTGCGTCAATGCTCTCCAGCGCCCAGCCAGCACAGCCGTACGAGCGCACGCGCATTCACACGATGGAGTACGGCCGGATAGAGGCCGGCGGTGTCGCAATCGGCTCGCTGGACCTGATCGGTGCAACGGAAAAGCCAGTGCTCTTCGCCACGGGGCAAAGCGAGCACGCGACGGGCGACGGTGGAAATGTGATCTCACTTCCGCCCGCATCGCTGGACCTTGCAATCATGAATCCGCCGTTTGTGGGATCAACCAGCCATGAAGGCGACCACGCAGAAGTGCCTGTGCCGGCATTCGCCGGCTTTGGTGCGAGCGAGGCAGATCAGGCTGAAATGGCGGACGTTCTGAAGAAGGTTCGACGCAAGCTCTCCGAACCCGCTGGCCATGGCAACGCGGGACTAGGCTCAAACTTCATTGACCTTGCCGATCAGAAAGTCAGGGGCGGTGGAGTCCTGGCACTCGTGCTGCCGTTAACAGTGGCCAACGGCGCCGCGTGGGCGGGCACTCGCAAACTGCTGGCTCGCCGATATGGCGACATCATCGTGATCGCCATTGCCGCAACAGGGAGCAGGGACCGTGCGTTCTCCGACGACACCGGGATTGCCGATGCGCTGATCTTGGCCACTAAACGCGAAGGGCAGATCATATGCGCTCCTGACGACGCGCCCACTCTGTTCGTCAATCTGCTGAGACGCCCTCAGACGACGATTGAGGCAGAGGGATTAGCACGGGTAATCTTGGATCTGCCTGACACCGATAGCGGCTTCATTCGTGTCGGAGAGGAGGAGGTTGGTTCGTTCATCCGTGGCACGCTCGGCGATGGTGGATGCGCTGCGCTGGACGAACCTTATCTCGGCTCTGCTGCCGCGGGTCTGCGAGGCGGTTCACTCCGACTACCTGGCGTGGCTGAAGCGTTCGCTCTTCCCCTCAACAATCTCTCCACAATGGGGCAGCGCGGACTAGTCGATCGCGACATCTCCGGCAAGGAAACCAACAAGGATGGAGTTCCGCGCGGGCCTTTCGACATCAAGCGGCCGTGCGAGCCAGGAGTGGCATACCCGGTGCTTTGGAAACATGACGCCGACCTAGAACGCTATCTGGTCGTGAAGCCTGACAGCTACGGAGAGACTCGTGAGAGGGCGGGAGACAAGGCGGCGAAGGTCTGGGCCACTGCGACCCGGCTGCACTTCAACCGCGACTTTCAGCTCAACTCACAAAGCCTCGCGGCGTGTCTCACACCCGAGCCCGCGATCGGTGGGCGGGCCTGGCCAAGCTACCGTCCCAATGGTGATCCACGTTGCGAGAAGGTACTTGCACTGTGGGCCAACACCACCCCCGGTTTGATCAGCTTCTGGTGGATAGCAGGGCGCCAGCAGGAGGGAAGAGCAATCCTCACTGTCTCCCAGCTGCCGCGCCTCACCGCCCTCGATGTGCGGACACTCAATGAAAGACAGCTCAAGAAGGCGGAGAGCCTGTTCGTCAAGTTCGCGAAGCGCGATTTCCTGCCCGCGAACGAGGCCTATCGTGACGAGACGCGCCAGGACCTCGACCGTGCAATGCTCTGCGACCTGCTCGGCGTTCCAGAGTCGATCGTGGAACCGCTAGCGGCACTGCGCCATCAGTGGTGCGAGGAACCCTCAGTCCACGGAGGCAAGCCAACACGCCCGGGCGGCGGAGGTTAGGTAGGCGCAGTCCTGCGGATGCCCTTGAGAGCCGTAACCCCTCGAAACGGCCATCAGCCCGCAAGCCCTAAGAGGCAACTGCGATCACGGAAGGAGGGCCCGCCTTGATCGAGCAACCTGCTCCACGTCTGTTTCGGGCCCCTCCCGACCTAAACAAGCCCATAAGGGTCTTCGACTTCTTCAGCGGATGTGGAGGAGCCAGCGCCGGATGGCGTGCTGCTGGCATGGAAATCGCTCTGGGACTAGACAACGATTCGGACGCGCAACGCACTTTTGAAGTCAACTTCCCCGAAGCGGCATTTGTTGGAGAGGACATAGCGGAAGTCGCAGCATCAGCCCTCGACTCTATCGTCGACGATTGCCGAGGGCATCCCTTGCTGTTCAATGCCTGCGCCCCTTGCCAACCGTTCTCGCGCCAGCGCCGCGGCTCGACGCCGCCAGGCGACGAACGGCTTGGCCTCCTCCATCACGTCCTCAGGTTCGTTCGCAGGTATCGGCCCGAGTTGATTTTCGCCGAGAACGTTCCTGGGTTGCGCGAAGAAGGCGTCGGACACGGAGTGTTCTGGCAACTCCTGAAAACGCTAAGGGAACTCGGGTACTCGACGAAACATCGCGTCGTGAACTCGCAGGACTACGGAGTCCCGCAGCGGAGAGCTCGGCTCGTCCTCCTGGCAAGCGTTTTGGGACCTATCGACTTTCCGCCGCCAACTCACGGCCCTGACGCACCCACTGCGGACCACTCCACTGTCGCACAATGGATCGGTGCGTTTCCTGCTATCGCGGCGGGCGAGACCCATCCATTGCTCCCAAACCACCGTGCGGCGCGGCTGTCGCCACTCAATCTTAGGCGGATACGCGCCACACCCCCGGGTGGAGGATGGCGAGACCTGCCTCCCGACCTGAGGCCAGCGAGTCGCCAATCGGGCTTCAAGGGCTTCACGGATGTGTATGGGCGGCTGAGATGGGATGCGCCAGCGCCAGCATTGACGACAAGGTGCATTAGCTACTCGAACGGCCGGTTCGGCCACCCGGAGCAAGATCGGGCGATCAGTGTCCGTGAGGCCGCAAGTTTACAGACCATTCCCGCGGGATTCGTGCTCACTGGGAACCTAAGCGCCCAGGCCCGGCAGGTTGGGAACGCTGTTCCTCCTCTGCTCGCTCAGCACTTCGGGGAGTGCCTCACTGCGCACCTTGCAGGTATCGTCGGTGGCGAGCGAACAGCGGTGACCTCCGTTGACGGCTAGGATCACCGTCGGGACGAACACACATGCCCAGATTCAGAACGAGTGCCCGAACGGTCGACATGCTGGGCCGCCAGCAGATTGCCGGCATCCCGACCGCCATTAGCGAGTTGTTCAAGAACGCTCACGACGCCTACGCGACGCGCGTAGAGGCGGACTTTTACCGACCCGAGCAACTCCTCGTAATCAGAGACGACGGCCTCGGGATGACCATGGAGGACATAGCCGGACGATGGCTAGTTCTGGGGACGGATAGCAAACTCGACGGTGGCGAGGAGATGGCCAGAGTCGCTGAACTCGTCGGCATGTCGCGTCGGGTACCCACAGGCGAGAAAGGCATCGGACGGCTCGCGATAGCGGCGATCGGTCCCCAGACACTCGTAGTCACTCGAGCACGACGGGCCGACGGGCTCCACCCAACAGTGGCGTCGTTCGTCAACTGGTCGCTCTTCGCGCTGCCGGGAATAGCGCTCGACGATATTGAAGTTCCGGTCCGCGAGTTCCCCAGTGGAGAGCTGCCAACTGCTGAGGATGTCCTCGCGATGGTCGCCGAAGTCCGTGAGAATCTGGACCAGCTGAGCCACGCAGGTATCGAGGACTCCGTTGCTCAGATCACGCGGGAACTGGGCAGCATGTCCGCTGACGTAGCCGCCTTGCAGCGGCGCTTCGAGGCGGCAGCACTCGGTGAAGCGGCAACGGGGACCCACTTCTACATCCAGCCCACTGACCCAATGCTCGAGGCTTCGCTAGACGCGCCGCTTGAGAAGCGCCGGATTGGCGACTTGCGAAAGACACTGTCTGGATTCACGAACACGATGATGCCCGATCGCCCGGAGCCGGTCATTGCGACTGCGTTCCGTGACCACAAGTCGCCCGACCTGTTCGACTCTGTGATGGGACCCGAGGAGTTCTTTACGCCGGAGGAGTTCACCGAAGCGGACCATCACATTAGTGGCAGGTTTGATGAGTACGGACAGTTCGACGGAACTGTTGCGGTCTATGGGGGCGAACCGCAAGAGCATCGAGTTGCCTGGGCCGACGCGAGGGGGCGAAGAACGTTTTGCGGGCCGTTCTCGATCAGCTTCGCATACTTGCAGGGCGCCGCCAGGGAGTCGCGCATGCCGCGGGAGGCGTGGGGCAAGCTGAGCGAGAAACTTGATCGAATGGGCGGCCTGTACATCTACAGAAATGGAATCCGGATACTGCCCTATGGGAACACCGACAACGACTTCCTCGACATCGAGGAGCGCCGAAACCTGGGTGCTGCCTACTACTTCTTCTCGGCACGCCGAATGTTCGGTGCCATCGAGTTGCCGCCCACGAGCTCTGGTCAGTTGATCGAAAAAGCAGGCCGCGAGGGCTTTCGCGACAATCGAGCCTATCGCCAGTTCCGGGAAATTCTCATGAACTTCCTGGTCCAACTGGCTGCCGACTATTTCCGCGAGGATTCGGCTCTCGGCGAGTACGTCCGGCTCAAGGCAGACATCGACGCTCAAGCGAGGGCTTTGGATCGTCAGGCTCGCCAATCAAGGGCAAGGCAGCGCGAACTGGCGAGGGCCTTGGAAGATTCTGCGGCCAGGCTCGCAAGCGAAGGGCCGCGAGCAGCGGTCGCGGACACACTCACGCTCCTAGCGCGGGAGGTGGAGGCCGCCGCGCTCCAACCGGACCCGGATGTCCGACTCCAAATGATCCTGGAAGCCGAAAGCGCCGCACGGCTGAGGCTATCCGAACTCACCTCCGAACTCCGTGTGCCTCAACCGCGCGGGTTCGCGCTCTCAAGGGCGTTGCGCCGCAATCTCGCGGCCCACAGGACCGAGTACGCGGCGTTCGAAAGCGAAGTCCTTAGCCCTGCGTACTCCGCCATCGAGGACATGATCGCTGAAGCGACCCGCGATCTCGATGCGAGTCGGCGCCGCCGCTTCGACGCCGCTGCAGACGATGCCTCCCGACTGGCGAGACGGACGGTGACGGCCCGCCGCAGAGCCTCGAATGAACAACTGCGCGAAACCAGCGATCTGGTGAGCGGCGCGGTACGGCGTGCGATGGCCGACCTTGAGGTTGAGCTGAGCGAGATGGCCCAACGAGTTCAGCGAACAGACCTCTCCAGCCTCACTGATGCCGAAGTCGTGCAACTGCGGCTGGACATCGATTCTGAGATTGATGCAATCTCATCTCAAAAGGCAACACAGCTCGACGCTATCGTCGAACAGCTCCAGGCGATTGTTGTAGAACCTGACGAGTCTGGGGAGATCATCACGCAGGTGGATGTGGCTGGCGCTATCGAAGAAGAACTCCTTGCTCTTCAAGAGCGCGCGGATGCCGACCTTGAGTTGACGCAGCTCGGGATGGCGATCGAGATCATCGATCATGAATTTCAGGCGACGATCCGGTCCGTGCGAAACAACTTGCAGCGCTTCCGAGCGTGGGCCGACGTGAACGACCAACTCGCAGACGTTTACCACGGTATCCGGGTGAGCTTCGAACACCTCGACAGCTACCTCACCCTCTTCACCCCGCTGCACCGTCGGCTGTATCGCTCGCAAGTCCAGATCAAGGGCAGCGAGATCACGAAGTTTTTGCTCGATCTCTTCAGGGAGCGCCTTGCCCGTCATGATGTGAATGCATCCGCAACTGAGGCTTTTCGCGAGTTCGAGTTCACGGGCTACCCTTCGACGTTCTACCCCGTGTTTGTGAACTTGATCGACAACGCAATCTTCTGGCTTCGCGATCAGGACCCCCCACGCACCATCCGCCTCGACGTGGAGAACAGCGCGATGATCGTTACCGACAATGGGCCCGGGGTATCGCCAGCAGATCGCGAGGCAATCTTCGAATTGGGCTTCACTCGTAAGCCCGGTGGGCGAGGCCTTGGGCTTTACATCTCGCGTGACGTGCTCAGAAGGGTCGGATACGAACTCACTGTCGAGGACTCCCTTGACGGTGACGGTGACGGTGCGGCGTTCATCATTCGCCCTAGGACTGAGGAGGACGATGACTAGCAACCTCGAGATTGTTCCGTTTCAGACCTTCACTCTTGACGCCATTGAGTCGTTCCTGCAATCCGTCGTGGTGCTCGACGACCTTGCTGAGATGTCTCCATCGGATCTGACTCTCGATTCTGGATCAGATCCACTCACCTCGCCCGACTACCCGCAGACAACGCAACCGGCAGACAGCGTCTCTGAGCACGACCCACAGGGAGTGCCGCTGCACGCTGAGCAGGTCATCGCTGGCTTCGCTGACATCGGTTCCGTGTGCGCGGTGCTGAGCGCCGCTCCCGGCCGTGAATTCCCTGAAAGAACCGTTCGCGCAGCGAGACGAGCGGACATCGTTGTCCTCGATTGGAAGATTCAGGACTCGGTTGGGGATGCGGCTTTGGCGGTGATGCGTGAGATTCTTAAGGACGATGCTTACGCCGACCGACTGAGACTGGTCGCGATCTACACAGGCGAACCGAACCTGGGCGAGATTCATCAGAGAGTACGAGGGGCGACCGACGAGTTCTACGAAGAACACGAACTCGTGGACGACCCTGCAAACTTCCGGTTATCCAAGGGTCCGCTGCACATTGTCGTGCTGGCGAAGGCCGGCGTCCTCACGCGAGCGCCAGCTGAACTTGGCCGTGAGGTGTCGGAGAGTGACCTAGCGAGACGCTTGACGGAGGAGTTCGCGTTGATGGCCGGCGGACTACTCCGCAACACCGCCATCAGTGGCATCGCAGCTGTCCGTGACAACTCACACAAGATACTGGCGAAGTTCACGAGACGGCTGGATCCTGGCTACCTCGCACATCGCCTGCTGCTCCCGCACCCGCCCGATGCGGAAGACCACGTGGAAGAGGCGCTCGGAGCCGAGATTATGTCCGTCCTCGAGGATGCCCGCCCCGGCGCTCAAGCAAACGTTGAAGCTATCGAGTCCTGGTTGACTTCACGGCTCTCGGAGGGGCTTGATCTGTCGGTGCCATTCACTTTCCCTGGAGAACAGAATCTGGTGCATCGCTGGCGGGACTTGCTCAGTGAGGGAATCGGTCCATCTGCGATCCTTCCAGAAGGCGGTAGGAATGGGCTCCGGGCTCGAGGCGCGGAAGCGTTCACAGAGCAAGAAGCGGAGGCGGACCGCGCTAACCACAGATTCGCGGCGCTGCTTGGTCTCAAGACTCGCTATCCGGGACGGCGTCCACGGCTCACGTTAGGGACCGTCGTGCAAACTGAAGGTGACGGAGATCCGCAGTACCTCCTGTGCCTACAGCCCAAATGCGATAGCACTAGGCTCTATGACACGACAGGTTTTCCTCTCATTCCCTTGGATGCGGCCGGCAGTGGCGGGATAGAAGCGCTTCCTCTCATGGTTGATAAAGGAGTGGACGAGTGGGAACACTTCGAAGTCAACCCAACACCGTCCGACCTGATTGTCAGACGCTTCGAACCGGACACCAGCCCACCAGGAGAAGTTCTGGCGTCCGCGGAACTTGAAAACGGCGTTTTCTGTTTCTCCGACATCAATGGTGTGAAGTACAGATGGCTCGCGGAGTTGAAGGACGAGCACGCTCTCAGAGTTGCCACGGCTGTTGCCAACGCATTGTCACGACCAGGCCCCAACGACTCGGAATGGTTGAGGCAAGCGCAGCGTTCCGCACAGTGAGAACTCTTGACCCAAAAGGACAAGGGAGACCAGTCAGGGAAACGACGTTTGGATTGGCATCTTCGATGCGGGGCATACCAAGGGAGGGTGAACAGACCGCGCGGTATGCCGCCCTTGCGAGAGCGCCCGTTAGCGCAGAGAGTGCCTGAGCCCGCAGCCTTCGACACTCGGTGCCATCAACGCCCATCTCTTGGTGTCGATTGACTGCCAATAGGCAGCGGTCCAGTCAGTATCGCACCATTCCTGTAGAGAGAGTGCGGATTCGCCAGAAATTTCCCGATCAGGGCCGGCGACCCACTGTTCTCCAGTCCTCGGCTGTGCCTCTCCGGCACATCGGCATACGATTGATCGTCAAGCGAGCGGCGATGCTGGTTCGATTTACCCCGAACGTCAGCTCGCGCAAGCGAGAGTACGGATCTGACCAATTCACCAAGGATGCGTGCCAGCAGCAGCAAATTCGGCGGGCGGGCGGCCAACGCGCCGAGCACGACCGGCAAGCCCTCCGGCGGACGTGGCAGCAACCCGCCCGGCCGCTAACGGTTCGACCGGGTTGATTCCGCCTCAGCGCCCGCACGAGGCGCCGGGGCGCTCGAGGCCCCTCGGCGCGCATTCGCTCTCCGATCTCACATCCACCGGTTTGCAGTTCTCGGAGTCCACCCGTGAGCGACGACGGCGGATCGACGTGACTCGCACCTACTTGCGACAGCATGCGTGGCAATACGGCCACGGGCGTACGGTCGAGCGGTTCTGTGTCTCCCGGCAGACCCTCTGGCGCTTCCTCGAGCGCGACCAGCTCGGCCGCAGTTTGCCCCGCGCGGTCGTCGACGGCGTGGGTGAGCGTCGAGGCGTTGGAGGCGGTCTATGTGGGGGTCCGATGGGGAAGAGGCGGGATGGAGGATTCAAGGCAGTTGCTCGATGGTGACGCGGCCTCCGTCGTGGGAGTCGGCGCAGAGTCGGTAGCCCTCCAGCAGCCGCATCCCGATCAGTAGCGTAGTGTCTGCAGCTTCCACTTCCACGGAGACGGGTTGGTCGTCCCAGAGCACGACCGCGGAACGTACCGGAAACCGGGCTTCGCTGCCATCCGCGAGAATCGCGCGACCCGTCATCAGGAACGGCAGCGCCAATTCGGTGACGATAGCGGGGGTGACGGTCAGAAACCCGCTAAAGCCCGTGTCGACGACTGCTTCAAGCCGTCTCTTCTCACCCGTGTGTCCTTGCAGGTCGAGAACGACGATCGCCTCGTAGTCGGCATTCACACGCCCGGTGATCAACGATCGCTCCAGATCGGACGCCCGCCGAAGTGGTGCAGCGCGCGGAAGCCGATTCGCACGCCCCACACTTCCGTGACGCCGGCGCGTTGCCGGTCGAGCTGAGCCCGCGCCTCGGTCGCCGTCTTGCCGAGTCCCCAGCAGCCGCTCTCGACATCAATGGCGACGATCTTACCGTAGTGCTCGGCTTCGACTTGAGCGCGAATGTCGCGCTCGTAGATTTCGTCGCCGAGCCGGGCGACTTCGTCGGCGGGCCTGGTCATTGTCATGCCGGCGTCCTCGTCGGTGAGTGTGTCCTCGGTATCAGGATACCGTTCTGAGCGCGCCGAACCCGACGCCCGCGCCATGGTCAACCGGCCGAGCGGGAGGCACACTAGAACTGACGTGCGTCAGTGAGAGAGGTCCGATACGCCGTGCAGCGCCCGCCATCGGCCGCGCAGATTGACGCGGTCCGCGAGTACCTGCGCACCCGCGCGTGGCGGCGCGGCGTACAGCGCACCGCCGACCGCTACGGCGTGTCGCGCTCCACGCTGTGGCGATTCCTGTGGACGGAGCACGTCAGCCCGAAGCTGGTCGCCGCCGTGACCGCCGAGGTCGGCGCGTCGACCGGGGAGTTACGCCACGCGGCAGAGCGGCTGCACCCGCCAAGCGGCGCAGCCTGGGCAAACCGACCGCGCCCCCACCTGATGACCGCGGACCGGCAGACCGTTGAGCTGCTCTGCCACACCCCGCTGGCCACAGTCGACGAGCTGGCGGCGCTGATCCGGCTGCCGGCCAACACCCTGAGGGAACGGCTCGCACGCCTTGCGAAGCGGGGACTCGCCGACTCGCGCCCACACCGCCTGCAGCTGCTGGGCGTGCGGCCGCAGCGGCGGTTCTTCCCGACGCGGGAGGGCATCGTCGCCCTGGCCTCAGGCGAACAATCGGGGATCGAGCGGCTGCTGCGGCTCTACCCCGTCTCGCGGCGGTGGTTCCGGGTCCTGGCCGAGCGCCTGGACGCCGTGGCGGCGCTGTACCGCGTCGCGTCCATCATCGCGGCGTTGGACGCGAGCGACGCGCCTGTGGTCGTCACCCACTGCCGGACGGGCCCCTACGACCTGCTCTTGCTCCTGCCCAGCGGAGGCACGCTGGGTTTCGTGCGCCAGGGCCCGATGCTGACCAACGCCAGCCTGCGCTACCGCATCCGCACGATCGAGCGGATGAACGCTGCCCAGCGTGCATCGCTCACGCTGATCCTGACTGACTCGGAGCAGGACATGCGCCGCGTCCTGCGCGCCATCGCCGACCCGTCCGCGCACACCGAGACGCTGGTCGCGGTCACGGGCGATGTGATCGCCGTCGGGGTCGGGGGCGAGTCCCGGGTCTGGCAGCAGGGCGGCTACGGGTTCGCCTCGACGCCGACGCTTGCACCGGACGTCCCCTTGTCCCTCATCATCGCCCACGCGCACCGGCTCGCCGAAGCGTATCCCAGCCTCAGCCGTGCGCCGATGCGGCGACCGCTCAACGCATCCCGCGCCGACTTGCCCGACCCCGCTGAGCAGTTCGGCCAGGCGTTGTCGCTCAGGCTCAGCCGCGCCGAGAAACGCGCGCTTGACCTGCTCGGCGGCTGGCCGTTCTGCTCGCCCGCTCAGCTGGCCGGACTGATGGACGGGGTCTCGGAGCGCCGCGCCAACCAGGTCCTCCACGCATTGCGCGAGCACGGGCTGATCCTGCGCGAGGAACTGGGCTACCTGCTCTCGGACGCCGGCTTGACCTATCTCGCCCGCCGCGACCGCGCCGCCGTCGGCCCCACCCTCGACCGCTGGACGCCCGTGCGCGACGAAGAGGGCTATATCGGCTCGCTCGTGCAGACCGCGGCGAACCAGCACCGGCACCAGGCCGGCGTCACCGAGTTCTGCGCCCGGCTCAGCGCCGAAGCCGCCCGCTCCCCCGACCACGAACTGCTCGACCTGCTGCCCACCCAGCGCTCGCAGATCAGCTACGAGCACCAGTGGACCCGTTACCCGCTCTACCCCGACGCCTCATTCCAGCTCCGCGCCGGTGACGACTGGCACTGGTGCCTGGTCGAGTTCGAACGCCGCGCCACCACGCCCCGGCGCGTCCCTGAGCGGCTGCGCGCCTACCGACGCTACTTCGGGAGCGGCTACGTCCGGCCCGACCACGGCGGGCAACTGCCGCTCGTGCTCTTCCTGTTCGAGACCGAGCGGGCCGAATCGACCTTCCTCGACACGGCCGAACAGGTCAGTCCCGCCCCCTTCCTGAGCAGCAACCTCGATGCCCTCGAAGCGCACGGCGTGCTGGGCCGCAGCTGGCGTGCCTGGGGCGCCCGAGCCCCCGACCGCCACCGCCTGGAGCAGTACGGACAGTTGCTCGGACAAGCGCCAACTGCCCCAACCACCCGTGCCCAGCAGTTCCGGTAGGCGCAGCCCCGCCCCACCCCGCCCGCCGCCTGTTGCCGTCACCAAACCCAGTGCTGGATACCGCCGGAGCATTGAGCGCCATCCCCGATGCCGCTCGATTGCAGTGTCGCAACCCCTGTCAGGGCTCCCTTGCCAACAGCGGGACAATTGTTGCAGCAACCGCTCGGAGAGCCGGGGCGGCCGCTCACGCCGATGGGCGCGGGCCGAGCGGGAGTTCAGGGGCCGAGCATCGCCTCCGGTATGCCGAAACCGCGCCAACCCGACGCCCGCGACACTGCCGAAACCGACGAGAATGGGTACGATGTTTCGAACATGGAACGCCGCGCAACGCAGCCACGAGAGGAACCTCCTATGCAGCAGCCAGAGCCCGAGACCCCGGTCGCGCTCTACGCCCGTGTCTCTTCCGACCGCCAGGACGTCGACCTCTCCGTCGCCGCCCAGCTGCGCGCCCTGCGCGAGTTCGCCGAGCGCAACGGCTACCGCGTCGCCCGCGAGTACATTGATGAGGCCGAGTCGGGCCGCATCGCCGACCGGCCGCAATTCACGAAGATGCTGGACGAGGCCGCGCAGCCCGAATCGCCCTTCCAGGAGATCCTGGTCTGGAAGTTCTCCCGCTTCACGCGCAAGCGCGAGCACGCCGTTGCCTTCAAGTCGATGCTGCGCCGGCGCGGGATCCGCGTGACCTCGATCACCGAGCACGCCGACGACACCCCGACCGGCAAGCTGATGGAGGCGATCATCGAGTCGGTCGACGAGTTCTACTCCGAGAACCTGGCCCAGGAGGTGCGCCGGGGGATGCGCGAATCGGCCCAGCGCGGCTTCTACCTCGCCTCACACGCGCCCTTTGGCTACCGCAAGGTCTACGTCTCAGACGGCGGCAAGCAGCGGCCCCGGCTCGAACTCGACCCGCCCAAGGACGCCGTGGCGCGGCGCATCTTCGACATGGCGCTACGCGGACGGAGCGTCCTTGAGATCGTGAAGACGCTGAACTCAGAAGGCATTCCCACGGCCAAGGGCAAGCGCTGGCTCAAGACCTCGGTCCACGGCCTGCTCACCAACGAGGTCTACATGGGGACCCTGGTCTGGGGGCTCAAAGCGACCGACGGCTCGGAACCGGTCCGGGTGGAGGACGCGGTCCCCGCCATTGTCTCGAAGGACGAGTTCGAACAGGTCCGCTCAATGCTCGAAGCGCGGGCGCCGGCCAACTCCAACCCGCGCCGCGCGGCCAGCCCGTACCTGCTCTCCGGACTGGTCGCCTGCGCCCTCTGCGGCAGGCAGCTCACCGCAGCTGAGGCCAAGGGCGGACGCTACTCCTACTACGTCTGCGGCTCCCTGCTCAAGCGCGGCTCGGGCAGCTGCAAGACGCCCAGGCTCAACGCCAGGCGGTTCGAGACGCTGATCGTCGACCAGCTGCGCGACCACGTGCTGACCGAGAGCAACATCCGCGAACTGGTCAAAATGTTGGATGAGGAGATGGACGGCGCGGCCCGCGAGGAGCGCGAGCGGTTGGAGACGATCGAGGCCGAGCTGCGTGAGATCCGCCAGATGCTGGACCGGATCTGGCGGGTGATCGAGAAGACTGACCTGGAGATCGACGACGCCGCGCCGCGCATCCGCGAGCACATGGCGCGCAAGGAGCAGTTGGAGAACGCCGCCGAGGAGGCACGGAACGCCTTAGCCAAGCGCCGGGTGCTGCTGGACAAGGCCGAGGTGGTAGCCGAGTTCGTCGCGGATATGGCCGAGTTCCTGCGCGCCAGCGACATCACCGAGTCGAAGGCGTTCCTCCGCACGTTCATCAAGCAGATCGACGTCGAGCCTGGCCGGGCTGTGATCCACTACACGATCCCGATGCCGGAAGACAGCCCGATCGGGCGCAAGGACGCCGCCGAAGTGGCGCTTGCCGAAGGAGTTCGCAGTTCAGTACGTGATGGTGGAGCTGGGGGGACTCGAACCCCCGGCCTTTTGACTGCCAGTCAAACGCTCTCCCAGCTGAGCTACAGCCCCACGAGTTTCGGACACTGCCAGCCTACGGCGATGCCTGGTGACGCGCTAGCGCCGAGATGACATCGGTGCGCTTTACGCTGGTCTAACTGAGATTGCGAACTGCATTTGGCGGCTGCCCCGTCGTCTGCCTACATTGGCAGCAACGGCGTCGGGGTTGACCCAGGGAACAGCGGCAATGCTGGACCGAGTGCGAGAACTGTGGGCTGAGCGGCCGGCACTGCTGGCCGTTGCCGGAATCGCTCCGGTGGTATTCGCGGTCACCCTCCTGGTGCTGTTCCTGGTCGTCGGTGGCGCCGACGCGGACCAGGCCGAGCAACAGGTTGCAGCCGAGCAGCAGGATCAGTCCGAGCTGCAGGACGACCAGGCCGGCGACGCCGACGCGCAGCAGGACGTTACGAGCCAACCGGAAGTGACCGTCATCGTCGAGGGCGGAGAGCCTGACTCGCAGCAGGACGAACCGTCGCAGACGGAAGCGCCGGCCGCCGACGAGGATGAGGAGCAGGCCGAGGCGCCGTCGCAGAGCGAAACTGAGCCCGAGGAGGAGCCGCAGGAAACGGTACCGACCGAGGTGGCTGGCTACGTGGTCGTCTCTCTGAGCAGCCTGCTGGAAGACGGAATCGACGAAGACGCCCTGAGGCACGGCAGCGACGGCTCGGAAGGCGCCATCCTGCCGCTGGGCAACGGCGTGGTCCCGTCGAGCGGAGAGCCGCACGAGACCAAGTGGGAGATCATCGTGCCCTCGGCGGGCCTGAAGAGCGCGGTGGTGTCGCTGGGACGCACGCCGACCGGCGCCATGGGCTCGCCAGACAATCCCTACGTGGTCGGCTGGCTCGACTCGACTCCGGCGCCCGGCGAAGTCGGCAACACCCTGCTCGCGGGTCACCGAGATTACGAGGACGTGTCCGGCAACATCGGCACCGGCGTTTGCTGGGAGCTCAACAACACCCGCGTCGGCGACCACATGCTGATCTGGGATGAGGAACTGAACGTCTATTACGTCTACACGGTGACCGAGAAGGTGACCCTGGATCCCACGGATCGAGAGTCGGCGCGGTACCTGCACAACACCGATGTTGCGGTCGTCACGCTAATCACGTGCACAGGCTCATTCAACACGGAGACCCACAAGTACTCGCACAGGCTCGTGGTGGTGGGAGAGTTGTCGGCCGTCGCGTCACCGGATGCGTAGAGGGTTGACACCAATCGATGCGCCGATCGATGCACGCGCTGTGGGCCTGGTGCTACGACCTGCTCTGGTTCCTCGCCGACCTGCGGCACTCGCAGCCCCGTCGCTTCGCGGCGCTGTCGGCGGCGATGCTGGGATCGCTCGTCCTCGTTCCGCTGTTGGCATTGACCCTGAGTGACGGCGGTTCCGCCGCATCCCATCAACATCAGGCGATGACCGTTCGCACCGACGTGGCGGGCGCGCAGCGCGTGGTGCCCTACAACGGACTCCCGACATCCATTGCCCAGGACGCAACGTCGCTTGAGTCCGGCCCGATGATTCTGCCCGAGCAGCAGCGTGTCGTGCGTGTGCTCTCGGATGTGCTGCACGAGGAGATCGACTTTGCCGGCCTGATCTATGGTTCCGACGGATCCGAGGGCGGAATCTTGCCGTTAGATAACGGAGTCGTGCCCTCGAGCGGTCCGAGATTCGACACGTCATGGGAGCTGATTCTGCCGTCGGCGCGTATCCGCGCGGCGGTAGTGCAGGTTGGACTGACCTCCGACGGAGAAATGGGATCGCCGGACAATCCGTTCGTCGCCGGTTGGTTCAATCGCTCGGCCGTGCCCGGGGAGCCCGGCAACGCGCTGCTGGGCGGTCATCGCGACTACCAGGACCGCGACGGCAACGTCGACGTCGGTGTCTGTTGGGAGCTGGACGAGACCCGAGTCGGCGACCAGTTGCTCATGTTCGACGGTGCACGGAACCACTACTTCGTTTACGAGATCGTTGACAAGGTGACGATTCGACCTGATTCCAGCGCGGCCGAGAAGTATCTCAGTCAAACCCGCGAGTCGGTCGTCACGCTGATCACCTGCGCCGGAGAGTTCGACGAGGACAGCCACAGCTACGACCAGCGGATCATCGTGGTCGCGTTGCTCACCGCCGTCGCCAGGCCGGACGCCTAGTCGCCCCGGGCAAGTTCCCTACCAGTACTGGCGGCGCTTGCCCTTCTTGCCTCTCGCGCCTGAGTGGCGCCACTCGGACGGTTCGGCGGCCCGCTCGACAGCGACGGCGCAGACCTTGTACTCGGGGATGCGGGCGACCTCGTCGTAGACGTTGTTGGTCAACCAGTTGGCGGCCGAATCGGCGAGTCGCACGAAGGGCACGAAAATCGAGCCCTCGGCCACATCGTCGGTGACGAAGCTGACGCCTTCCAGCCGGCCCCGGCGCGACGCGACCCAGACCGATTCGCCGTCGACGATCTCTTGCCGCGCGGCGTCATTGGGGTGGATCGCCACGCGCAACTCGGGCCAGGAGTCGACCAGGCCGTCGACGCGCCGGGTCATTGTGCCGCCGTGCCAGTGGTAGAGGACGCGGCCGGTGTTGAGGATCAGCGGATAGCGCTCGTCCGGCGCTTCTTCGGAAGGCGGGAGCTGGCGCACGGGGATGAACTTACCCAGGCCTCGGGGGAAGGACTCGTCGTACAGCCGCGCGGTACCAGGGTGATCCTCGGTCGGACACGGCCATTGGATGCCGCCCTCGTCGTCCAGACGGCGATGCGAGAGTCCCGCCATGATCGGCGTTAGCGAGGCGAGCTCGTCGAAGACCGAGGCGGCCGAGCCGTGCTCGAAGCCGTACGCCGACATGCTCAGCTTCTGCGCTGTCCGACGCGCCACATCCTGCACGATCTCCCAGTCGGCGCGCGATTGACCGACAGGCGGGATCACCTGGCGTACGCGCTGCACGCGGCGCTCGGAGTTGGTGAACGTGCCTTCCTTCTCGGCGAACGATGCCGCCGGCAGCACGACATCCGCCAGTTCCGCCGTTTCGTGCATGAAGATGTCCTGCACGACCAGGAAGTCCAGCCTGGCGAACGCCTCGTGCGCATGGGCCAGGTTCGGCTCGGTCAGCAGCGGGTTCTCGCCGACGATGTACATGCACCTGACGCCGTCGTCGGCGAGGATGCTCTCGACCATGTCGGTGGCGCGCAGACCCTCGTCCGCCGGCAACTCCGACTGCCACACCTTGTTGAACCGGTCCAGCACCTCGGGCGTATAACGCTGGTAGCCGGGCAGCGCGTCGGGGATGCAACCGGCGTCGCCCGCGCCCTGCACGTTGTTCTGTCCGCGCAGCGGCGAGACGCCGTTGCCGACCCGTCCCACCTGTCCGGTCAGCAGGGCCAGGTTGAGCAGCGCGGTCGCGTTGGCTGTGCCGTTTGTGTGTTGGGTTATGCCCATGCCCCAGATCAGGCAGGAACCACCGGGTCCGGAGTCGGTGGGGTTGGGACGGGCATAGGTGCGCGCGGCGCGGATCAGCAGGTCGGCGGGCACGCCCGACATTTGCTCGACCGCTTCGGGTGTGTACTCATCGAGATCCGCCAGCCAGTCATCGAAGCCTTCGGTGCGCTCGGCGATGAACGCACGGTCGGCCAGGCCTTCATCGAGAATCACCCTCGCCATGCCGTTGAGCACCGCCACGTCCGTGCCCGGATACTGCCGCAACCAGAGGTCGGTGTGGTCGCAGAGTTCGATCCGTTTCGGGTTGAGCACGATCAAGGCCGAGCCGCGATCAACGGCGCTGCGCATCCTCGACGCGGCCACCGGATGGTTGGAGGACGGGTCCGCGCCGACGACGAAGAGGCAGTCGGACGCCTCGTAGTCGCTGTAACTGTTGGAGGTCGCGCCGGAGCCGAGCTGCGCCAGCATCGCCTCGACCGAGGGCGAATGGCAGAGCCGCGTGCAGTGGTCGACATTGTTGGTGCCCATCACGGCGCGGACGAACTTCTGCAGGACGTAGTTGTCCTCGTTGGTCGCCTTGGCCGAGGAGAACGCGCCGAACGCGCCGCGGTGCTCGGCGAACTTTTCCGCGACCAGGTCGAGCGCCTCCTCCCACGAAGCCGGCTGCAGCCCGTCAGCTCGACGGATTAGCGGCGTGGTCAGGCGGTCGGGATGGTTGACGAATGCCGTGCCGAAGCGCCCCTTGACACAGAGCAGGCCCTTCGACGATCGATTCTGTGGGTCGTCATCCACGTGCGTGAGGACGCCGTCCTCGGAGGTGATCTTGATGCCGCAGCCGACGCCGCAGTATGGGCAGACGGTCGAGACCGTCTTCGCGCCCGAGGCGGCGCGCTTGGGCGTCAGCGCTTCGGTCGGACAGGCCGCGACGCAGGAGCCGCAGGAGGTGCAGGTCGACTCGCCCAGCGGTTCGTCGCCGAAGGACGCGATGCGCGCGGTCTTGCCTGCACCTGCGATGCCAATCGCGCCGATGTGCTGGCGGTCCGAGCATGCTGAAACGCAGCGTCCACAAAGGATGCAGTCGGTCGCACTAAACCTGTAGAAGGGATTGGACTCGTCTTCGTGCGGATTGACGCGGCCCGTCCAACGATCCGCCAGGGCCTCGTGCGTCCGGACGTGATGATGGAGTTCGTTCTCTCCGCCGCCGTTCGCGACCGCGGAGCTGTCGGTCATTGCCAGCGTCAGTTCGAGGATGCCCTTGCGAGCAGCGCGCGCCGCCTCGGAGTCGGTGCGCACGACCTGACCGTCGGCGGCAGGCGTGTGACAGGCGGCGGGCAGACCGCGCTGTCCATCGATCTCGACCAGGCAGGTGCGGCACGCGCCCAGCGCGGGGCCGTCAAGGTCCTTGCAGAGGTGCGGCAGATCGACGCCAGCGGCAAGCACGGCGTCAAGGATTGATGACCCCTCCCGCGCTTCCACCGGCTGCCCGTCAATCGTGACGGTGATGGCCTCTGCAGCCGTTCCGGTCCTCATCGCCGCACCTTTCGCGCACCGCTACGCAGATGCTACAGGCGCAGGGTTCGATCGTTCGTCGAGATCAATCAGGCTGTCGCAGGATGATGCGCGAGCCGGCCCGGTCAATCACCTTCACCGCGAGCGCGATGCGGTTTTCGTTGTCCAGGGCAGACCAGTAGCTCTCCGCGATCTCGTGCATCGATCCTCTGAGCGGCAGCCAGAGTGGATCGCCGGCGAACGGCGGTAGTGGATCGCCGTCGTGTCGATATGTCGTGATGCCGTAGCCGAGTCCGCGCGGGGGGAACGGGAAACGCCAATAGATGCGATCAGTGAGCTGCGTATCGGCCGCGTTGGCGCGCAGCATGGCGAAGGCGAGTTCGCCCTGGCCGCGCAGGTCGAGCACGGAGGCGATGCGGGGAGTGAAGTTTGGCGGATCCTCTTCGCGTTCGCGCACGGCCAGCGCGTCTTCGAGCCGCGCCGAGCGTTCGAACGCGTCACGGATCGTGTGCGTGTGATCACCGTTCGAGACGTAGTACACGTCGGGCGATTCAAGCATCGCGTCGTAGATGATGTGAGTCGGGTCCGAGACGAGCGACGGGTCGCGCGCCTCGGTACGCAGTTCGTTGTTCTTGTCGCCGCCGACGACGAAACGTCGATTCCGGCTGTGATTGCTGCGCCCCATGATCCAGTAGATCTGCACCCAGATGTCCGCGTCGTCGGACGTATCCAGGCGCCCGACAACAATGCCGCGCCCCGGATAGCTGTTCGCGGCAACATGGCGGCCGAAGTTCTGCTCGGCGAAGACGCGGAGTTCAGTTACCGGTTTGCTCATGCGTCCAGAGTATCCGTCCACTCGCAAGGCGGGGATAGACTCAGGGCATGCCCGGCACAGTTCGCCTGCCTCAACGTGTTCTGATTGCCAATCGAGGCGAGATCGCCTTGCGGATCATCCGAACCTGCAGGCGGCTGGACGTGCAAGCGGTGGCCGTCTACTCGGACGCCGACCGAGCGGCGCCGCACGTGGATGCGGCCGATGAAGCGATGCGCATCGGTCCCGCGCCGGCGAGCGAGAGCTATCTCAACGTCGAGGCAATCGTCGGCGCGGCGCTGGAATCGGGCGCGGGCGCCGTGCATCCGGGCTACGGATTCCTTTCCGAGCGGGCCGACTTCGCCCGCGCGGTGTTGGACGCGGGTCTGATCTGGATCGGACCGCCTCCCGAGGTGATTGACGCGCTGGGTGACAAGGTGGCCGCCCGCCGTCTGGCCGCCGGCGCAGGCGTGCCCGTGGCCGACGGCTTGGAGACGGACGAGGGCGACGCAGCCCTGGCGGACGCGATTGCGAAGCTGGGTCTGCCGGTCATGGTCAAGGCCGCGGCCGGCGGCGGAGGCCGTGGCATGCGGCTGTTGCGGACCGAAGACGATGCTCCCGACGGCCTGGAAGCGGCTGTCGCCGGCGCGCGCCGCGAAGCGGCGTCCGCCTTCGGCGACGGACGCCTGCTGGTTGAACGAGCGCTCTCCGAAGGCCGTCATGTCGAGGTCCAGGTGATGTTCGACGCCCAGGGCAATGGTGTCCACCTGGGCGAGCGCGATTGCTCGGTCCAGCGCCGACGGCAGAAGGTGATCGAGGAATCGCCCTCGCCGGCGGTGGATGACTCCTTGCGGCGAGAACTTGGTGATGCGGCGCTTCGGGTCTGCTCGGCTGCGGGCTACGTCGGCGCGGGCACGGTCGAGTTCCTGTTGATGCCCGACGGCACCTACGTCTTCCTCGAGGTCAACGCGAGGATCCAGGTCGAGCATCCGGTCACCGAAGCGATCACCGGACTCGATCTGATCGAGATGCAGCTCCGCGTCGCCGCCGGCCAACCGCTCCCGATCCGCCAGGACGAGATTGCTTTTCGCGGCCACGCGATTGAGACGCGCATCTACGCCGAAGACCCGTCGCGCGATTACGTGCCGTCGACCGGTCGATTGCGCTGGTTTGAGCCGCAGGACTCGCGGGCGCGCCACGACACGGGTCCGCGCAGCGGCGACGTCGTCACTGCCTACTACGATCCGATGCTGGCCAAGACCATCGTGCACGCAACAACGCGCGGCGAGGCACTGCAACGAGCGACGGAGGCGCTGGACGCGTGGGCGATCGACGGAGTCACAACCAACCTGGACCAACTCGCCACCATCCTGGAGTCGGACGACTTTCGCGACGGCGCGGTCGACATCGGCTGGCTGGAACGTATCGAACTGGAGGATCGCGATGCGCCGTGCGACGCGCTGGCGGTCGCCGCTGTGGCCGAGTCGGAGCGCGGCGCCTGGCGATCCTCAGGCGAACTCTCCCGCGCCTACCTGCTGCACGGTCGGCGGCACGTGGTTGAGGCGCGGCGCGGCCCCGAGGGCTGGCTCGCTGCCGTAGACGGCGCGTCTGCGCAGACCGCACCGATCGGGCGCGAGTGGGCGGCGGACGTATCCGGTGACGGCGTGGTCGTCTCGCATGGGGAACGCCGCTGGGTGTTCCTTCGGGAACGCCGCCGACGGACCGCCGCGGCACGTTCCCGCGCAGCGGGCGCCAACGTCGTGCGTGCGCCGATGCCGGGCACCATGATCGAGGTGCTGGTCGAGGTCGGGGACGAGGTAGAAGCCGGCCAGACGCTGGCGGTCATGGAGGCGATGAAAATGGAACACCTGCTGACTGCGCCGAACGCCGGCGTCGTGACCGCCGTGCATACGTCGACCGGCGCCTCGGTGGACGAGGACGCAGTGCTAATCGAGCTGGGAGCCGCAACATGAGCGACGCGGACATCCTGCGCGAACGCAGGCGGCGAGTGGAGTCGGCGTGGTCCGCAACAGGGATCGACGGCCCGGTACTGATCCCCGCGAGCGTGCCGATCCCGATCGACGGCACCGACCAGTTCCACGAGTTCCACGCGCATCCCGAGTTCCAGTACTTGACCGGTGTGGCCGAACCGGGCGCGGCGCTGGCCTGGGAACCGGACGCCGGCTGGACCCTGTTCGCACCCACACTCACGATTGAAGACCTGGTCTGGATGTCGGCTCCGCCCTCGGCCGCAGAGCTGGGCGCAGCCACCGGCGTCAGCAACTCATTGGATCGCTCCGAGCTGTCGGGCTGGTTGGAGTCGCAGCGCGGTCGCGACCTGGCCCTGCTGGGCTCCCGTGACATCGAGTCGCGCGCATCCGAGTACGGCGTCGATGCCTGGTCCACGCTTGAAGCGGTCGTCGACGAGGATGCCACCGAGCGCCTGGGCAGGGCGCTGGCCGAACTGAGACGGGCCAAGGACGCGCTCGAACTGGACCGCATGACGCGAGCAGTCGATGCCGCCGTGGCGGGGCATCTCGCCGCCTGGCACGTGGCCCGGCATGGGCTGAGTGAACGCGCCCTGCAAATCGAGATGGAAGCCGAATTCTTCAGACAGGGAGGAGCGCGAACGGCATATGGTTCGATCGTCGGTTCAGGCCCCAACTCGGCGATCCTGCACGGGACACCGGGCGAGCGGATCATGTCGGACGGAGAACTGGTCCTGATCGATGCCGGCGCCGAGATCGAGGGATACGCCTCCGATGTCACGCGGACGTTTCCGGTTTCAGCCCAGTTCACGGGCATTCAACGGGATCTCTACAACGTGGTGCTGGCTGCGCAGGAGGAGGCGATAGCGTCCGCCGGGCCGGGCGTGGAGTACAAGTCGCTGCATCTCGCCGCATCCGCGACGATTGCCCGCGGATTGGTCGACGCCGGGGTTCTCATCGGCTCGCCCGACCACCTCGTCGCCGCCGACGCGCACGCGTTGTTCTTCCCGCACGGGCTGGGACACATGCTCGGTCTCTCGACCCATGACTGCGGCGGATACCTCGAGGGCCGCGTGCCCGAGGACCGCTTCGGGCTCGCCTATCTGCGCGCCGACCTGCCGCTCGCACCGGGGTATGTCGTCACCATCGAGCCCGGCATCTACTTCGTCCCGGCCCTCTTGACCGATCCGGCTCGACGCGAGCGATACCGCGAGATGGTCAACTGGGAACTCGTTGACGGACTGCTCGACTTCGGCGGCATCCGGATCGAGGACGACGTGCGGATCACCGAGGACGGCTGCGAGGTGATGAGCGCGGCGCTGCCCAAAGCGGCCGGCGAGATTGAGGCGATCCGCCGCGAGGCGCTCGGTGCGGCGCATGGCTGATCGGCTGACGATCTCGGACGTCGCCACCTACCCGCGTCCGGGCATGGACGCGCCGGGAATGATCGGCTTCACGCCCGACAGTCGCGCCGTGACCTGGCTCCATGCCGCCGATGGCGGACTCGTGCGCTCGCTCTGGCGGATCGATGTCGAGACCGAAGAACGCTCAGTGATCGCCGGACCTGGCGCCGACGCGCCGATGTCGCGCGAGGAAGAGTTGCTGCGCGAACGCACCCGGACACGCGAACTGGGCGTCGCCGCCTACTCCTGGGCCACCGACTCCGAGGATCCCGTACTGATGATCCCGGGACCCGTCGTCCGCGTCTCTGTCGATGGCGAACCGTTACGAGAACTCGACGGCACCCAGGGCGCATTGACGCCGATGTTGAGCCCGGACGGCATGCAACTCTCGTTCGTGCGAAGCGGCGAGTTGTTCGTCCTACCCATTGACGGCTCTTCTGATGTCGTGCAGCTCACGTCGGGCGCGGAGGACGGCCTCTCGCACGGCCTCGCCGACTACATCGCGCAGGAGGAGTTCGGCCAGCTACGCGGCCACTGGTGGTCGAAGGACGACCGCATCGCCTACCTGCGGGTCGACGAGCGGCACATCCCCCCGTATCCGATCGTGCACATGGGCGGCGACGTCGTAGATGTCGAGACGCATCGCTATCCATTTTCGGGCGACGCCAACGCCGATGTCTCGCTCTGGGTCGTGCCGGCGTCCGGCGGAGAAGCGGTCGAGTTGCCGCTGCCCGATGAGGACGGATATCTCGTCCGAGTCGCCTGGTGGCCCGACGGCCGCGGCGGCGAGCGGCTGGTGGCGCAGTGGATCGGTCGGGCACAGAAACGAATGCGCCTGATCGCGTTCGACGGCGGCGCGCCAACCACGTTGATTGACGAACAGCAGGAACCGTGGATCAACGTCGCCGACGACGCCCGCGGCCTGAACGACGGGACGTTCCTCTGGTCCTCCGAGGCGACCGGCTACCGGCACCTGACACTGCACGCGTCGGACGGCGCCGTCGTGCACACACTGACCGAGGGCAAGTGGATCGTCGACGGCGTGATCGGCGTCGACCAGGACGGCGGACGGGTCTACTTCACCTCAACCCGCGGCTCGCCGCTGGAACGCCGGGTGGAACGGGTGTCGCTGTCGGGTGGCGAGATCGAGACGCTCTCGACTCCGGGCGGCGTGCACGGCGCGTCGCTCTCGCGCGACGGCAAGTGGTTGGCGATGCTCGATTCATCGCTCAGCGACCCGCCGTCGGTGTCGCTGGTCGCCGCCGACGGCTCAAGTCGAACGCTGCTGTATCAGTCCGAGATCGCGCCAGCGCCTATAGGGATCGAGCCGCCCGAGCTGCGCACGTTCTCCGCCGCCGACGGTACGACCCTATACGGCGCGCTCTACTACCCCGACGGCGATGGTCCGCATCCGCTGCTGGTAGCCGTGTACGGCGGGCCGCACGCGCAGACCGTGCTCGACGCCTGGGGGCTGACCGTCGATCTGCGGGCGCAGTATCTCGCCCAACAGGGATTCCTGGTACTCAAGCTGGACAACCGTGGCATGGCCGGTCGCGGGCTCGAGTTCGAGGCGCATCTGCATCGGCAGATGGGCACGATCGAGGTGGACGACCAGGCGGCGGCGGTCGAGCAACTGGCGGGCGAAGGTCATGCCAACATCGAGCGCGTCGGCGTCTACGGCTGGTCCTACGGCGGCTACATGACTGTGATGTCGATGCTGCGAAGGCCCGATCTGTTCAAGGTCGGCGTCTCGGGCGCGCCGGTCTCGGACTGGGACGGCTACGACACCGGCTACACCGAGCGCTACATGGGCACGCCGCAGAACAACGCGGAAGGTTACCGCGAAGGATCGTTGCTCACACACGCCGACAGGCTGCGCGGCGAGCTGCTGCTGATCCACGGCGGCGTCGACGAAAACGTTCACTTCCGCCACACGGCGAGATTGATCACGGCACTCGTCGCTGCGGACCGCGACTACGATCTGCTGATGTTCCCGGCCGAACGTCATATGCCCAGAGATCAGGCCGGGCTCGAGTACCAGGAGCGCCGTGTCGCCCGCCACTTCGAGCGACACTTGGCGAGAGAGTAGGCAGACGATGCCGATTCCGAGTACGCCGGCCGACGCTGCAGCGTTGCTCGGCGTCGGCGTGAGCGCAGACCGCGACACGATCCGCGACCGCTACCGGCGGCTCGCTCGCATCTACCATCCCGACGCCAACCCTGACGACGACGCTGCCGGCGTAAGGATGCTGGAACTGAACGCCGCGATCGACCTGTTGCTCGGCTCGGACACGCCGACGGTGGAGATCGAGTTCGAGCCGCAGGCGCGGGATCGCGCGCTCAGTCCGCGGGAACGGCGGCGCGATGCGCGGATTCGCTCCGCACTGCAGCATCTGCCATATGGCATCTACGTGATCGGCACCGTGACGTCAGAAGGAACGGCGAACGCAATGGTCGCCGACTGGGTGATGCAGGTCTCGTTCAAGCCGCGCATCCTCTGCGTCTCCTTCGAGCGCGACGCGACTTCGTTGCGCAACCTGCGCGAGACGCGGCAGCTCACGGTCAGCCTGCTGCCAGAGTCGGGTATGGACCTCGCCGCGCGCTTCCTGCAGCCCTCCGACCCCTCCAAGATCGAGGGCCGCTCGGCCGAGTTCGCCGCGCCCGACAAGATGCGCGGCGTCGCATATCAACGACTCGAGCATCCCTCGCTCGAGGCCGGCGCGCCGGTGCTGGACGACTCCCTCGCCTGGGTCGCCGCCGAGGCCCAGCAGTTCATTCCGATCGGTGAGCACGTGCTCGCACTCTGCCGCGTCTTCGACGGCGATGCGCTGCCGATCGACGAGGGCCCGCTGACCTCGCTCTACACCGGATGGCACTATGGCGGTTAGGCCGCCTTCCGACTCCATTGTCGTGCGACGCGCCCGCCAGCACGACTACCGGACGCCTGCTGCTTCTCAAGCCCTCCTCTCTCCCCCCGCAGAGCGGGCGGAGATGCCGCAGCGCCAGCCCCTGCGTACGCAGGGGGCCGGGGGCTCGGCCCGCGTCGCCGAGCCGCCGATGCGCGTGTTTGGACGGCGAGTGCGGACCTTTGAGTCCTTCCGCGACTCTGCCTTTCGCTGGTTCTTCGTTTCGACGCTGGCCCAGATGTACTCGGCCATCGGGCAGATGTTTGTGCGCACCTTTCTGGTCTATGAACTGACCGAGTCCTATGCGGCGGTGGGCCTGGTCGCGCTGGTCAGCGGCATCGTGCAGTTCCTGCTTGGACCATACGGTGGCGTGCTGGCCGACCGCTTTCCCAAGAAGACCGTGACGCAGGTCTTCCAGTTCGTCGGCCTGCTCAACGCTTTCGTGATTGGCACGCTGGCAATCATGGGCATTCTCGAGTTCTGGCACCTGCTGATCTCGTCCGTGTCCCAGGGCATCCTCGTCGCCCTGATGGTGCCGGCGCGGCAGGCGATGGTCTCCGAGATCGTGCCGCCCGAGCGAATCATGAACGGCGTTGCGCTGAACACGGCGGCGATGAACATGATGCAGTTCGGCGCGCCACTGATCGGCGGCGTCCTGCTGGCCACCGCCGGCGCCGGGGTGACGTTCTTCTCCATGGCCGGCTGTTACGCCGTGGCGATCCTCACGATGCTGCCGATTCCCGCCGTGTCGGCCCAGGCCGGTCGAGGACGCGGCGGCGTGCGCGAGGCATTCCGCGACATCGGCGACGGCTTCCGCTACATCGCGCGGCATCGCGTACTGCGCATGATCTTGCTGCTGGCCTTCTTCATTTCTATGCTCGGCACGCCCTTCCAGGGCCTCTTGCCCGGATTCGTCCAGGACGCCTTCGATGCCGGGCCAGCGCTGGCCGCACTGTTCATGACCTTCTCCGCCATCGGCGCGTTCCTGGCCGCCCTGATCATCGCCTCGCTCCGTCGCAGCGGCCGCGGCAAGCTGCTGATCCTGATGGGCGTATTCCTTGGCGGTTCGATCCTCGGCATGGCGATCTCGCCCTGGATCTGGCTGAGCCTGCCGATCATGATCCTGATGGGAATCGGCCAGTCGGGACGCATGGCCATGGCGTCCGCCCTGATCCAGGAACAGGCCGAGCCGGCCTATCGCGGGCGCGCGATGTCGGTGCTGATGATGCAGTTCGCCGTCATGCAGGGCGGCGTCTTCGTGCTCGGCATCGTCGCCGAGTTGGTCGGCATCCGCCTGGCTGTGTTTGTCGTCGCGATCATGCTGCTCGGCGCGCTCGCCCTCTTCGGGCTCTTCTCGCCGACCCTCAGAAGGCTGCAGTAGGCGTCGATTATCTTGGCGCCAGTGAACGGCCATGGCTTGGAGCACGCATGATTACCTATCTCGATCACGTGGGCATCGTCGCGCACACGCTGGAGGAGTCGCTCGCCGTGCTCGTGGATCAACTTGGCCTCGAGCGAGACACAGAGCGTACTCCATATCCAAAGGGCGGCTACTTCGCACCCGAGCGGACGAAGATCTTCTTCGTCAAAGTCAACCTGGGCGAGACGCGGATCGAGATTCTGCTGCCCGACGATAACCAGAGCGGGATCGGACGATTCCTCGAGCGGCGTGGGCCGGGATTGCATCATCTCGGCTACGGCTCCACGGATGTCGTCGGCGACACCAAGCTGTTCATGCAGCGCGGACTGCAGTACATCGACTTCGGCGGGCCGATCGACGAAATCACGGCTTCGTTCTTCCACCCCAAGACGACCGACGGGATTCTCACCGAAATCGTCCCCGACCGGCGGCCGCAGGCGTAGGCATGCGCGGGAGCCCACCCGCCGACAGGCAGCGCCTGGCACTCGTGCTGAGCGGCGGCGGAGCTTCCGGAATCGTCCAGGTGCCCTTTCTCGAGGAACTCGTCCGACGCGGCGTACGCCCCGAGCTGATCGTGGGGTCATCTGTCGGCGCAGTCAACGGGGCGTTTCTTGCCCTGCACCCGAACGACATCGACGGACTGGCCGAGCTCTGGATGGAGCTGCGCAGCACCCGGCTTTGGCACCGCAACTTACTCAGAATCGGTCGCAACCTCCTGACTCGCGGCACGTCGCTGTACTCCAATCGATTCCTGCGCGAACTGTTCAAACATCACGTCACCATCGATGAGGTGTCGGCCACGGAGATTCCCATGTTCATCGTGACCACCAGCCTCTCCAGCGGTCGCAAGCACGTGGTCTCAAGCGGTGAACTGCTGGCCTCGGTGATGGCCTCCATTGCCGTGCCGGGACTGTTTCCGCCGGTGCGGCTCGAGGGCGACTGGTGCGTCGACGGCGGGCTCTCCTCCGGGCTCGACCTGGAGACGGCATTGTTTCAGGGTGCGACACATACGCTGGCAGTCGACCTGGGCGTCCAGCCTTCGCCCTACAAACCGCGAGGTCTGGTCGACCTGCTGATGCGCTCGATGGAGATCGCCGTGCAGGAGCGAACCAAGGCTGAGATCGACCAGTTTGGCTCGGAAGTGCCGACGGTGGTCTGGCGACCGGGCCTGCGAGCCGCATCGTTCGGTGCGTTCGACGACGTGGAGGAGCTGTACGCCGCCGCCAAAGACATGGCGCCGGTCATGATCGACCAGGCGCTCGACGTTGAGGGTCAGTGGCTGCCCGGCATCTATGAGGGCGTCGTCCCGGTGGCGAAGGTGTAGGGGGCGAGCGCATGTCGGGCTTGTCGAAGCTGCGAGTGCTCGACCTGAGCGAAACGGTCGCCGGATCCTATTGCGGCCGACTGCTGGCAACCGCCGGCGCGGAAGTGACCTTGGTTGAGCCGATCCACGGCTCCGCGCTGCGTTCGCGACCGCCGCTGCTCACCTCGTCCGCGCCGCGGCGCAGCGCCGCCTTCGAGTATCTCTCGGCCTGGAAGCGAGGCATCGCGCTCGATCGGAGCGGCGAAGCGGGGCGCAATGCGCTATCGCGACTGCTCGACGCGGCGGACATTGTCATCACTTCGATGCATGCTTCGGAAGCGCTGGCGTTCGACGAGATCGCGCGGGCCTCGCGTTCAGCGCTGATCCACGTTTCGGCCACATCGTACGGACTGACCGGACCGTGGGCCGGTTGGCGATCCTCCGACCTGACCGACTGGGCAGCCGGGGGATACCTCTACTTGACTGGCGACCCGCTGCGCGAGCCGCTGCAGGGCGCTGGACCGTGGGCGACATATGTGGCCGGTGTGACAGCCGCCGTCGGGGCACTGGCCGCTCTCTGGTCGCGACGGGCGACCGGCCGCGGGCAGCTCGTCGACGTGGGCGCGATGGAGGCGATGGCCTCCTCGCATCAGTGGAGCCTGGTCATGTGGTCGCACCAGGGACGGATCAAGCACCGCGCCAACAACCGCCACGCCGAGGCGCATCATCCCGTCTCCCTGATGCCGGTTCGTGACGGCTCGGTCTGCATTGCTGCGCCCACGCTGGCGCAGTGGATCAACCTCTGCATCGCGCTGGATCTGCCCGAGATGGCGAACGATCCCCGCTACGCGACTGCCGGACTGCGATTCGACGCGGCCGAAGAAATCGACGGCCGGTTCGCTCCCTTCCTCATGGCTCGCACGCGCACCGAAGTCGTCGAGCATCTGCAATCGCATCACGTCCCGGCCAGCGCCGTGCTCGCGCTGGACGAAGTGCTAGAGGACGAACAGCTCCAGGCGCGGGCGTACTGGGCATACCCGGAAGCGCTCGGTGGCTCGGCAAAGATGCCAGGCATCCCGTTCGCGTTGCCCTCGGCTCCCGAGTCGTTGCAAGCCGCTCCGGAACTGGGCGCGCACTCCACCGAAGTGCTGGCCGGGGCCGGTTTCTCGGATAGCGAGATTGCGCGGTTGGTCGAGTCGGGCGTGGTGAAACTGGGAGCGAACGATGGCTGAAGGCATGCTCTCCGGGATTCGCGTGCTCGAGTTTGGCTATGCCTGGGCGGGACCGCTCGTTGGCCGGATGCTGGGCGACCTCGGCGCGGACGTGATCAAGGTCGAGCAGGGCACGGCCCGGGGCGGCCGGCTGCCCGACGATCCCTCCCTGCGCGCAGCGCTCGACGACTGGCGGCGCGGCGAAGAGGTCGAGCCGACGCTGCGGGCATCGGTTTTTCCCGAGAGCCAGCCGGGGCCGGATCCGTGGAATCGGGCTGGGATCTTCAACAAGCTCAATCGCAACAAGCGAGGACTCTGCGCCGACCTCAAGACGGAGTCGGGAAAGCGCATCTGGCGGCGGCTGGTCGAAGCGTCGGATGTAATCGTCGATAATTTCAGTCCGCGCGGCGTCAAGAGCCTGGGCATCGACTACGAGACCGTCAAACAGTGGAACCCGCGCATCATCTCAGTTTCTTGCACCGGTTACGGCCACAGCGGCCCGTTCCGCCAGCGCGTGTCCTACGGTCCGGTGTTGGAGGCGCACTCGGGCGCGGCCTCGGCGACCGGCTACGCCGAGGGCGGACCGATGAAGATGGGACACGCCTTTCCCGATCCGGTCGGCGGACTGCATGGGACCTTCGCGGTGCTCGCCGCGCTCTGGGAGCGGGAAGAGACAGGACAGGGCTGCTTCGTCGACCTCTCGCAGCTTCAGACCTACGCCGCGATCTCCGGCGAGCTGCTGCTCGAAACCTCCCTACACGGTCAGCCGCCGACGCGCGGCAATCGAGCCCGCGATTGCGCGCCGCAGGGCGTCTACCGCTGTCGCGATGAGCGCCCCGACGCGCGCGAGTCTATGGATATGTGGATCGCGATCACCGTCGAGGACGACGATGCCTGGCGTCGCTTCACGTCTCTGGTCGGCGATCACCGGCTTGAACGCAAGCAGTACCAGACGGTCGCCGGTCGGTTCGCGCATCACGACGAGCTGGACCGGATGATCTCCGCGTGGACACGCACGCAGGACCGATTCGAGCTGAGCGAACGGCTGCAAGCAGCAGAGATCACGGCGTTGCCAGTGCTGACCAACGGCGACCTCATGCAGTCGCACCATCTGCGCGAGCGCGGTTTCATCGTCGAGTGGGATCAACCCGGCGTCGGCGTCTACGAGTACGGCGGCTTCCCAATCGACTTCAGCGATCTGGAGCGTCCCGAAATGCGGCCCGCGCCGACGCTCGGCGGCGACAATCGTGCAATCTGCCAGGAGCTGGGCTTCTCGTCAGAGGAGATTGACGCGTTCATAGAGGACGGAACCCTCTCGGACAAGCCGCCCGCAGGCGGCGGCCGCTAGCCGTCGGTTCACAACGGGACGGCGCAGCCGTCGGCTCGGGGATCGCTGCCGCCCCAGAGGACGCCGGAGTCGGGGTCCCGGTAGATGATCTGGCCCTTGCCCACGACGCCGGTGCGGATCGCGCCCGACGCCGGTACCACAGAATGACCCAGCTCGGACAGAAGCGCGAGCACCTCGACGCCGAACGTGTCCTCGACGTAGATGCGGCCGTTGGGCGGCTCCTCGTACATCGAGACGCGCGGCGCATCGATCGCGGTTTGCGCGTCCATGCCCCGGTCGAGCAGGTTGACGACCACCTGCGTCTGTCCCTGGGGCTGATTCCAGCCGCCCATCACGCCGTAGCTGGCAAACAGGCCGCCGTCGGGACGCGTGATCATCGAGGGCATAATCGTGTGGTAGGGCCGCTTGCCGCCGGCCAGCGCGTTGGGATGGTCGGGGTCGTCGACCACGAATCCTGCGCCACGATTCTGCAAGCTGAATCCGCACTGGCTCGGGACGATGCAACTGCCGAAACCTTCGTAATTGGAGTTGATGAAGGAGCAGGCGTTGCCCTCGCCGTCGGCGGTGGAGAGATACACCGTGTCCGACTTGCCGGGCAGGAAGCCGGACGAGGCGAGCTCGATCGCCTGATCCTCGCAGATCAACTGACGCCGCTTCGCTGCGTACGCCTTGCTCAGCATCTCGTCGATCGGCACATCGGTCTTGGCGGGATCGGCGACCAGCGCGCGGGCGTCGGCGAAGGCCAGGCGCAGCGACTCAATGATCAGGTGCAGCGCCTCAGGCGAGCGCGCCTCGAGCCGGTCGATCTCGAATCCCTCGAGGATGTTGAGCGCCATCAGCGTGGTGATCCCCTGACCGTTGGGCGGACACTCCCAGACACGGTGACGTCGGTATGTCGTCGAGATCGCGTCGTCGAACGTGGAGCAATGACCGGCGAGATCGCTGAGCGCCATCACGCCGCCGTGCCCCTCCAGCGCCTCGACGATGCGCTCCGCCGGCGGTCCCCGATAGAAGGCGTCGGGACCACCCTCGGCGACCTCGCGCATCACCCTCGCGATCAGCGGGTTGACCCAGACCTCGCCCGCGCGCGGCGCTGCGCCGTCCAGCAGCAGGTCCTGGCCGGCCGGTCCCGTGTCCGCCAGCAGCTCGGCCTGACCAGCCCAGCCCCGAGCGATCGCGGGCGTCATCACGAAGCCCTCTTCGGCGATCTCAATCGCGGGCTGGAGCACGTCGGCAAGCGTCATCCGTCCGAACCGCGACACCGTGTCGTGCCAGCCCATGATCGATCCCGGCACCGTGACTGCGTGAGGGCCCTGCCGGTCCCAGCCGCCGCAACGCTCGACCACGTCGAGGTCCAGCGCCGCCGGTGCGCGTCCGCTGCCGTTCATCGCCGAGACAGACTGATCGTCGGTCCGGTAGAAGAGGCAGAAGCAGTCGCCGCCGATGCCGGTCGAGGTCGGCTCGACCACCGCCAGTGCCGCCGCCGCACCGACGGCGGCGTCGGCGGCGTTGCCGCCCTCGCGCAGGATGCGCAGTCCGGCCAGCGACGCCAGCGGCTGGCTGCTGGCGACAATGCCCTTGCGCGAGAGCACGGGCGAGCGTCGAGATTCAAAGCGGAAGGGGTGTTCGGGGAGGTTTGTCATGTGGGACATTCTAGGCAACGGCGGTGCCCCCCTCTGTCCCTGCGGGACATCTCCCCCCGCGGAGCGGGGGGAGAGGACCAAGCCGGCGTCGCTCTGATCTCGGTGTCTATCCTGTGAATCGACAATGCTTGAGGAGCAGACATGACCACCGCCGCCGCGCCGACGATCACCCAGGAGCAGGTCGATTTCTACCACGAGAACGGCTACCTGCTGATGCCCAAGCTGCTGCCCGACGACGTACTGCAGGCACTGCGCGACGAGACCGACCGGATCGTCGCCGAGGCGGCAGGGTTGACCGACCACAACGCGCAGTACGACCTCGAGGACTCGCACACGCCGGAGGAGCCGCGCGTGCGGCGGCTCAAGTCGCCGTCATGGCACTGGCCGTTCTTCCGCGAGCTGGCCCAGCACCCCGTGCTGATGGAAGTCGTGACCGCGCTGATCGGCCCCAACGTGCGGCTGCAGAACGACAAGCTGAACATGAAGGCGGCCGAGTATGGCGCGCCGGTCGAATGGCACCAGGACTGGCCCTTCTACCCGCACACCAACGACGATCTGCTCGCCGCCGGCATCCTGCTCGACGACTGCTACGCGATCAACGGTCCGCTGCTGGTCGTGCCCGGCTCGCACAAGCGCCCGATCTACGACCACCACCACCCCGAGGAGCGATACTTCACCGGCGCGGTCGAGCCCGAAAACTTCGACTGGGATATGGAGAAGGACCTGGTTGCGCTGGAGGGTCCGGCCGGTTCGGTTTCCTTCCACCACGTGCGGATCATGCACGGCTCGGCGCTCAACCGCTCGGAGAATCCGCGCCGCCTCCTGCTCTTCGGCTACGCCGCCGCCGACGCCTGGCCGATCATGGGCCTGGGCCCGCAGTCGCTGGAGCAATACTGGAGCTTCATGTGCGCCGGGGAACCGGTCGAGCAGCCGCGCCAGACCAACGTCCCCGCCTATCTGCCACTGCCGGCCTCGCCCAAGCAAGGCTCAATCTACGAAAACCAGAAAACCGTCAAGAACCGCTTCTTCGACACCTATGAGGATCGTCGCAAGAGTTAGCTGATCCCCGTCGCTTCGGTTCGCTGCAGGGCCGCCTGAGTGCGGCGTGGTCGCTGTCGGCGCCGCATCTGAGCGGACCGTGCTGCCTCCAGGGCAATCCAGAATGCCTAGACTCCCAGCACCAGCAGGCTGGAGAGGAGCGCGATCATGGCTACCGGACGAGTTGTCATCGTCAAGGAGTATCAGCAGCCGTTTGTGATTGAGGAGTATCAGGTTCCCGAACCGGAACCGGGCGCGATCGTGCTGCGTATCACCCAGGCGGGGGTTTGCGGCTCCGATCTGCACACCTGGCGCGGGGACATGGTCGAAACTCCGTTGCCGGCCAACGGCCGCGTGATGGGGCACGAGGGCACCGGCGTGGTGCACGCGCTCGGCGACGGCGTCTCAACCGACTCGTTGGGCCGCGAGATTGCCGTCGGCGACCGGCTGATGTACTCGGCGATTACGCCCTGCGGACGCTGCTACCAGTGCTCGCGGGGTGAGCCCAACTGGTGCTCGGACCGGGGCGCGTGGTCGCGCGAGGCCGGTGTCGAACCGTTCTTCACCGGCACCTACGCCGACTACTACTACCTGCGACCCAACCATCCCGTGTTCAAGGTGCCGGACGAACTGCCCGACGAGGTGCTGGGCTTCGTCAACTGCGCCATGGGCACCACGACCGAGGGCCTGATGCGCGCCGGCTGCAAGGAGAACGACTTCGTCGTCATCCAGGGCGCGGGCGGACTTGGCCTCAATGCGACCGCGATGGCCAAGGACATGGGCGCGCACAAGGTGATCGTGCTCGACCGCCTGCCCCAGCGGCTGGCCCTGGCCGAGGAGTTCGGCGCCGACCACACGATCAACATCGAGGAGTTCAATACCCCCGATACCCGTCGCCGCGCCGTCTGGGAGCTGACCGAGGGTCGCGGCGCGAACATCGTGATGGAACTCGTCGGCCGCGCCGAGTTGTTGGCTGAGGGTTTGACCTACCTCGCCAACGGCGGCACCTTCGTCGAGATCGGCGACATTGTTCGCGGCCGCACGGTGGAGATTGACCCCAGCACGATCCTCAGCGGCAAGAAGATCATGGGCTCGGTGATGTACCGGCCGCACTTGCTGCCGCTGATGATGGACATGCTGCTCAAGAACCAGCGCGACATCCCCTACGACAAAATCGTCTCGCACACCTACCCGCTGGCCGACGTCAACCGGGCCTTTGAAGACAGTGAGTGGCACGAGCGGGAAACGAACGTGTCACGGTCGATGCTGGTGCCGTAGTAAGGGCCTCAGGGAAGACCTCCCCCTCTGGGGGAGGTGCCCCGCAGGGGCGGAGGGGGCCTCTGGGTCAACTGGTGACGATGCAGTGGCCGCCCCCCTCAGTCGCTCTGCGACAGCTCCCCCACAGGGGGAGCTTCCGAGTAGCCCTACGCAATCCAATCCGGCGTTGAGCCCCACTTGTCCTCCGAGACGATCTCGCGCAGCGGCTTTCGATTGAGGGGGCCGAAGCGGCCTCGGGGATAGCCGAGGGGGACGCAGTAGACGATCTGCGCCTCGTCGGGAATCTCCATGAGCGCCTTGACGCGGTCGTCGACGACCGGATGCAGCGTGGTGATCGTGCCGCCGATGCCCAGGCCGCGAGCGGCGAGCAACAGGTTCTGGACCGAGGGGATCACCGAGTTCGCGGCGCCCGGCCCCTGCGCAGTGGCGCAGAGCAGGATCATCACCGGGGCCTCGCCGATCTCGTCCGCGAGCCGCATCGCCGAGCGGCGCACCGGATTCTCGAAGGCGGGATGATCGGGTCCCTCGATGCCCTCGTCCGCCCGCTTGGCCCACCAGGCCTCGTGGTAGAGCGTTCCCAGCTCGCGCTTGAGCTGCGGATCGCGCACGACGATGAAGTGCCAGGGTTGCGCGTTGCCGCCGTTGGGCGCCTGACGCGCGGCATCGAGGATGATCTCCAGGTCCTCGTCGGAAACCGGATCGGGCCGCATCCGGCGAATCGCGCGCATCGAGTAGATGGCTTCGTACAGCGGCAGTCCGAGTCGTCCGTAGCGTGGCATGTTCTGCTTCCTTCGTCGATCAGACGGGAGATCGCATTCGACGCTATCGTAAGCGTCCAACGAGACCGATTCTTCACGCAAACAGCCAGAGGAGCATTCATGGCACTGGAGCACATCCTTCCCGATGGACTGGTCAACATGAGGTCGTTCACGCAGGTTGTCGCGGCCACCGGCAGCAAGACGATCTACATATCGGGACAGGTCGCGTGGGACGTGGACGGCGGCATTGTCGGCGTGGGCGACTTCGCCGCCCAGGCCAGGAAGGCGTACGAGAATCTCGCGGTGGCGCTTGAAGCGGCGGGCGCGACGCCGGCTGACGTGGCCAAAACCAATGTCTACATCGTCAACTACGACCCTGAAATGGGTCGCGCGCTGAACGACGCGCGCAAGGCGGTCTTCGAGGGCACGACCGCCCCCGCGAGTACCCTGATCGGCGTGCAGGCGTTGGCGGCGCCGGAGTTCATGATCGAGGTTGAGGCAATCGCGGTGCTGGACTGACCGCATTGCTCGTTGGCGGAGCCGCCCTCTGCCTTCCGCATCTCCCCCCGCGGAGCGGGGGAGAGAGTTCACAGGCAACAATTGCTGGTTAGGAGCGTTGGCATGGGCAAGATTTCACTGGAGGATCGATTCGAGATCATCGATCTCTGCTCGGTCTACAACTACACCGTGGACCAGGCCGACGGCGTGGGCTGGGCGGCTACGTTCACCGAGGATGGCGTGTTCGCGGGACCGGCCGGGCAGGCCGAGGGCCGAGAAGCGTTGGTCGCGTTCTGCGGCCAGCTCGCCGAGGCCTTCCCAGGTGGCATGCACTTCACCGACAACCACCTCTTCGAGATGGACGGCGACACCTGCAATCACAAGTGTTTCCTCGACTTCAAGGTCCCCTCGCCGGACGGCTCGGTGGCGTCGATCCTGCTTGGCTACGAGGATGTCATCGTCAAGGTCGCCGGCGAGTGGCTGTTCAAGCGGCGCGACGTCGTCTCGGTCACGGGCTACGGTCAGTCCCTGCCTGAGTGACGCAGATCCTCCCTCTGCCCCCCGCCTTCTTGGGGGCAGGCTTTCGGCATCTCCCTCCGCCGAGCGGGGGGGAGAGGGGAGTTGTGCTCACCAGTCCGACAGCGCCAGGAGCGGCGGTGGGCGACTGACGATTGCGGCAAGGATCTGGTCCGCATACAGCTGCCGCCCCAGCAGATTCAGGTGTGTGCCGTCCCAGGACACTTCCGCTTCGCGTCCATTGGTGATTTCATTCCAGTCGACCAGCGTGACCCAATCATGCTTGGCGGCTTCCTCGCGCAGCATCTTGTTGGTGTCGCGCTCATAGCTGAGCAGCGGTTCGCGAGGCGGAAACTGGCGCGTGAGGACGATCAAGTGCCGCACTCCCTCCGCGGCCTTGAGCAACTTGCCGAAGCCGCGACCGTCCACGAAGTGCTGTCCGATGGCCTGGAAGATCACGGTGTCGCGTGGACCGTTGCGCTCGCGATCCTGCTTCAGCGCAGCGAATCCGTAGTAGGCCTGACGTCCGATCTCCGCGTTCACCTCGATTCCGACCTCCTCCAACTGCGACTTGGCGCCTGCCATCACGGAGTCGCCGATCGCCAGCGGCGGTAGGCCGTGGACTAGCTTGAGTACAGTCGCCGCAGCGAGATCCGGATCGGTGTGGTCGCGCAGCAGGGTGAAGTCGAGCCCCTCAGTCTCGGACCCGTTCCACTCCCATCGGGGTAGCGAACTGAGCGCGTGCGTGGGCACCGCGCTCAGCCGCAGTGGCAGCGAGACGAGCATCGTGCCTGATGTACAGACCGGTAGGACTTGCTCTTGCACATCCAACGACTGCGGCGATTGCAGAGACACACAGCCTTGACCCTGCTGCTCCAACCGTAGGAACGTGCAGGGCGCGGAACCTGGGCAAGGCACCTGCAACACGTCACCGGGGTGGATGATCCGAAGGATCTCTTCTCCGTTGAGACGTGCCAGCTCATCAATCGTGGTATCGAACTGACGCGAGATGCCGTTGAGATGGTCTCCGGCTCGAATTGTGTAGCGCGCGTAGTAGTCACCCGGTGGATACGCGACGAGCGGCGGCTGCCTCACAAGGGCAGATGGGTCGTCACCGTCTGCCAACGACGTCATGTTCGCCGATTCGCTCAATGCTGCGCCCGGCGGCGGATCACTGGTCGCGTCTCGCTCGATCGGTCTCATGTTTGGCGGGATGTCGCCGGCGCCTGGCGTCGTCTGCGCCGCCGCAGCGTCCGAACCGAGGCCGACCGTCCCGGTGAGCCGGTTGTCCTGGGTTGGTCGAATCGGCAGCGGTTGCACTGGCTGATCGAGTTCAACCGCGTCGTCGCGGCGCTCCGACTCATAGCCAGACTGCTCGGCTCCGACCGTGAACACCAGGTCCGAGAGCGAGCGCCCGGGCAGAAGCGCGAAGCCGGCGACCAGGGCCAGCAACACGACGGCTGCCAGCGACGCCGTCGCCACCAAGAAGGGACGCAGCTCACGGAGTCGTCCGCGCATCCGCGCCAGGCTCCAGAAGTCGGGCCGGCGCATCGGCCGTTCGACGAATCGGTAGCTCAGTTCGGCGAGGATGAACGTCGCCGCGAGTCCGACCGCAACGGTCAGGACTGTGTTGGGGACGAAGTTGAACTCCCACTGCAGCGCCAGCAGGACCGGCCAGTGCCAGAGGTAGATGCTGTAACTGCGCTCGCCCATCCAGCGCAACGGCGCCGCTTCCAGTGCGCGGCCGATCAGCGATCCCGGCCGGACCACGAACGCAACCAGCACGATCGTCGCGAACGACGTGGCCAGCAGGCCCCACGGGTACATCCAGTCGCTCCAGTGCCGGCCGACGACCATGATCAGGCCGAGTCCGACTAGTGCAGCGAGCGCCAGTGCATCCGTCAGCGCGCCGAGCGGTGCGCTCCAGGACCGCCGCCAGGGCTTCCAGACGAAGGCGGCGGCCACACCGATCAGGATTGTGAAGGCTCGCGCGTCGCTGCCGAAGTAGACCCGCGACGGTTCGTCTCCGGGCGTGAACAACAGGGCCATCCAGACCACCGAGAGCGCCGCCAGGCCGGCCACAATGCACCACACCCAGCGCAAGCGCATTAGCCGGGCGAGCCCGGCGAAGAACAGCGGCCAGATCACGTAGAACTGCTCCTCGACGGCCAGCGACCACAGGTGGCGCAGTTGCGAGGGTCGTTCGAACATCTCGAAGTACGAGACGCCGCGCACGATCAGGTCCCAGTTGGTGATGTAGACGGCGGCGACCAGCACCTCGCGCAGGTGATCGATCAGCGTGTCCTGGAGCATGAACGCGGCGTAGACGGTGGTCACGATCAGCACGAGCGCCAGGACGGGCAGCAATCGCCTTGCGCGGCGCAGCCAGAACTGGAGTAGGTTGTTCTTGCCGTCTTGGTCGCGCTCCGAGATCAACAGCGCGGTGATCAAGAATCCCGAGACGACGAAGAACACATCGACGCCGAGGAATCCGGCCGGCAGCCAGGCGACGCCGGCGTGATAGAACACGACGGCCAGGGCCGCGAGGCCGCGAATGCCGTCGAGGCCCGCGAGTCTCGGCAGGCCGCGATCGCCCGTCGATTCCGTGCTCTGAAGTGAGTCCGCTCTGGCCATCGCGAGCTACATCCGGAACACGCCGAACTGCGACTCGGGAACCGGGGCATTCCGCGCGGCCGCGAGACCGACGCCAAGCGCCTGTCGGGTATCGGCCGGATCGAGGATGCCGTCGTCCCAGATTCGGGCTGATCCGTAGTAGGCGGCGCCTTCCTCCTCGTACTTTGCCAGCGTCGGCGCCATGAACTCTCGTTGTTCGTCAGCGCTCATCGATTCTCCCTGTCGGGCCAGCGCGTCCTGGCGAATCGTGAGCAGCACATTTGCAGCCTGTTCGCCGCCCATCACCGAGACGCGCGCGTTGGGCCAGGTCCAAAGCAGGCGCGGCGAGTAGGCGCGTCCGCACATCGCGTAGTTGCCCGCGCCGAACGATCCGCCCAGCACGATCGAGAACTTGGGCACCTCGGCGCAGGCGACGGCCGTGACCATCTTTGCTCCGTGTTTCGCGATCCCTTCGTGCTCGTACCGGCGACCGACCATGAACCCGGTGATGTTCTGCAGGAAGAGCAGCGGCGTGCCGCGCTTGGCGCAGAGCTGGATGAAATGCGCACCCTTGAGCGCGGACTCGGAGAACAGAATGCCGTTGTTGGCCACAATGCCGATCGGATGGCCCATCACCCTCGCAAAACCACAGACGAGCGTACTCCCGTAAGACGGTTTGAACTCGTGCAAACGCGATCCATCCACAATCCGGGCGATGATCTCACGTACGTCGAACGGCTTGCGCGTCGATTGAGGCACGATGCCGTAGATCTCGTCGGCGTCGTGGAGCGGCGGCTCAACCTGATCGGCCGGCGTCACGGGCCAGTCGCCTGCCGCCTCGCGGCCCAGGTTGGCTACTGCAGCGCGGACCATCTCCAGCGCGTGCTCGTCGTCCTCAGCCAGGTGATCGGCGACTCCGGAGACCTGCGTGTGTACCAGCCCGCCGCCCAACTCTTCTGCCGAGATCTCCTCGCCGGTCGCGGCCCGCACCAGCGGAGGACCGCCGAGGAAGATCGTGCCCACGCCGTCGACGATGATCGCCTCGTCGGACATCGCAGGCACATACGCGCCGCCGGCCGTACAGGAGCCCATCACGGCCGCAATCTGGGGAATGCCCGCCGCAGACATCGTGGCCTGGTTGAAGAAGATCCGCCCGAAGTGGTCGCGGTCGGGGAAGACATCCGCCTGCATCGGAAGGAATGCGCCTCCGGAGTCCACGAGGTAGATGCAGGGCAACCGATTTTGCGCAGCGATCTCCTGGGCGCGCAGATGCTTCTTGACCGTGATCGGGTAGTAGCTGCCGCCCTTCACCGTCGCGTCATTGGCCACGACCATGATCTCGCGTCCCGCCACGCGCCCAACGCCGGTGACGATCCCGGCGCCAGGCGCTTCGTCGTCGTACATCCCGTTTGCTGCTAATGGCGAGAGTTCGAGGAACGGCGAATCCGGGTCCAGCATCCGCTCAATCCGCTCGCGGGCGAGCAGTTTGCCGCGGGCGTGATGCCGCTCGACGCTGCGCGGTCCGCCGCCGGCTCGGACGACCGATTCGCGCTCGCGCAGCTCCGCAACCAGCCCGCGCATCCACGTTGCGTTCTCGCGGAACTCCTCGGAGTTGACATCGATGCTCGACTGGATCGGCGGAGCCGCTTCGAGTCGTTGCGACAGCTCATCGAATCGACGCGCGTCAGACACGGGACCCTCTCTGCGAGGCTCGCTTCAAGCCCACTCACGACAGAATATTGCGCGGTTAGACTCGTTCGCAGACCGCTTCAGGCCCAATCAGGTTAAGCACGACAAGACGGGGAGCATAACGATGACCGCGAGACTTTCTGACGGCGAGTTCACCTATACCGCGCTGGACCTGTGGGAACAGCTTCCCGACGGCATCACCCTGGTCGAGTGTCCCGGAGTCGCGGTCGACGCCAACGACACGGTCTACGTCTTGACTCGCAACGTGGACCACCCCGTGATGGTCTTCGACGCCGAAGGCGCATGGCAAGGAAGCTGGGGACAGGGCAACTTCACCGAGCGCTCACACGGCATCTGGATCGGCCCCGAGGGCGATGTCTGGGGCGCCGACGACGGCACCCACACGATCACGCGCTGGTCGCCCGACGGCGAACTGCTGCAGACGCTGGGCGATCCCTACAATCCCGCCCCGGCCTGGGGCGGCAAGCCGTTCAACCGACCCACGCACGCGGCGGTTAGCCCGAAGAGTGGCGACATCTTCGTCACCGACGGTTACGGCAACAGTTGCGTCCATCGCTTCGACGCCGACGGAAACCACAAGCAGACCTGGGGCACGCCGGGCATCGACGCCGGCCAGTTCATCCGTCCCCACAACATCGCGATCGACGAGGACGGCTTGCTCTACATCGCCGACCGCGAGGCGCACCGCGTGCAGATCTTCTCCGAGTCGGGCCAGTTCGTCACGATGTGGAACAACATCCACCGGCCCGACGGTCTCACGCTCGCGCCCGACGGCAACATCTACATCGGCGAACTCAACGAAATGGGCGGCATGCAGGACGCGCCCGGACTCGGTCACCGGGTGAGCATCTACGACCGCTCGGGCAACCGCCTGGCCGTGCTTGGTCACCCCGACGAGGGCGACGAAGCCGGCAAGTTCATCGCCCCCCACGGCATCGCCGTCGATTCGACCGGCGCTGTCTACGTTGGCGAGGTCTGCAACACGATCCGCGGCAAGGCCCTCGGCGTCGAGCTGCATTCCCTTAGCAAGCTCGTGCGCGAGGACTAGCCGGAGCCGCGCTCGACTCGATAGCGGAGGAACAACTCCCCTGTGGGCGCCGGCATGGCGTGGACCAGGGACAACTGCCGCATTCCGGACACCGTCGGGTCGCCGGGCCACTGAACGGCTGGGTGGGCCGTAGCGCCGCCGGTGATTCTCGGCGCGAGGGTGAGGAAGAACTCGTCGACCAGATCTCGACGAATCAGTTCGCCGTTGAGCGTGGCGCCTCCCTCGACCAGCACCCGTCTGGCGACGAGCCCCTTGCGCAGATGGGTCAACGCAGCCGCGGCTGCGTCTCTCTCCGGCACGACAACCACCGGCCGGCCTCTTGAATCCAGCTCTTCGCGCACTTGAACCGGCGCCGAGCTGGACAGATAGATCACCGCGTAGAAGCTGTCGTCCGTGAAGAATCGTCGCTCCGGCGGCAGGTCGCCGCTTCGAGTCAGCACGGCCGCGATCGGCGATGGCGTCATGCCCCGCTCGACGCGCCACTGTTCCAGTGTTGGATTGTTGAGCCTCGCCGACGTCCCCGACGCCCTGAACGTCGCGCCGCCATTGAGCACGGCATCGAAATGGACGCGAAGCTCGCGCATCAGGCGCTGATCCAGCTCCGATCCCAGCTCCCGCTCGGTGCCGTCAACTACCGTGCGTCCATCGGCGGACATGACCATGTTGATCGCTACGAACGGACGGTCGGTGGGTGGGTCAGTGAAACTGAGAAGGGTGTAGTCGATCTCATCCCGCTGCGGTTGTGTCATTGGCTCATGCTAGGTTGCGGGCATGTCCGAGCGAGCGCGGGAAACCGATGACGACGGGGAAGAGGCCGAAGCACCGGACCGCGAGTTTCCGATCTCCTCGATGGCTCGATTCACGATCGGCGGTAAGCCGGTCGTGCTCGACGACTTCGTTGACATCACTACCGGCGACATCGCCAATCGCCCCGTGGTCGAACCGCAGCCGCAGCCGGCGCCGATGCCCAAGGAAGTGATCTGGAACGCGCGGCGTCCCGTCGAGGACTAGTTGTCCCCGTAATCCGCTTCCCAGGTGATCTCGATCGCGTCCTTGACGCTCTCGTGCGCGGGACAGCCGGGGGCGTGGAACTTGACCGCGCGCTCGGCGGCGGCCCGCTGCTCTTCTGCGATGCCGGGAATGTGGAACACCACGTGGATCTTCGTGATCTGGATGGTCTGATTGTCCTCGCCCTCAATCGTGCCCAGGACATCGGCCTTGTATGTGTTGGGGTCGAACTCGACCTTGCGCACGGACAACGCCCGCGCGAGCGTGCCGTACATTCAACCGCCGACGGCGGCGACGATGTGATCCAGCGTCGCGGTCATCGGCGGCGCATCTTCCGGCACGCCGTAGTGCTCCTTCAGCTTGCCCTGGACACCGTAGACGACCTGCTCAGGCACGTCGCCAAGCGTCGCGTGGCGGAAGCCGTTCTTGAGTTCGAGCTTGTTGCGTGAGATGTATTCGAATCTGGCCATGTGAACTCCTAACAGGGGAGGCCCTCACCCTAACCCTCTCCCAGAGGGAGAGGGGACAGCAGTGATGCCTAGCTGTTGGCCAACAGGGTACGCATTCGGTCGACGCCTTCCACGATTTCATCGAGCGAGGCCGCATAGCTGAAGCGCAGGTAGCCCTCGCCCAGGTGCCCGAAGCTGGTACCGGCGATCACGGCCAGACCTGCTTCCTCCAGCAGCCGCTCCTGCAGCGTGCGCGCGTCGATGCCGGTTTCGGAGATGTTGGGGAACGCGTAGAACGCGCCCAGCGGCGTGACGCAGCTCACGCCCGGGACGTCGTTGAGCTCCTTGACGATCACCTTGCGCCGTTCGTCAAATGCGGTCGTCATGATGTCGACCGCTTCCTGCGGACCGTCCAGCGCTTCAACCGCCGCGAACTGGGTAGCGGCATTAGGGCATGAGTAGCTGTTGATTGCGAGGCGCTCAGCGAAGGGGAAGAGGTCGGGCGGGAAGACGCCGAAGCCTAGCCGCCAGCCGGTCATCGCGTAGGTCTTGCTCCAGCCGTCGAGCACGATCAGGCGGTCGCGGAGCTGCGGATAGTTGAGCCAGGACGTGTGCTCGAGGCCTTCATAGAGGATGCGCGAGTAAATCTCGTCGCTCAGGACGACCACGTCCGGCCAGCGTTCCAGACCCTCGACCAGACGCTCCACCTGCTCGCGAGAGTAGACGCCGCCGGTCGGGTTGGCCGGGCTGTTGAGGATGATCAGCCGCGTGCGCTCATTGATCTGGCTCAGCACCTGGTCCGGATCGAAGGTGAAGCCGTCCGACTCGTGCAGCTCAATCGGCACGGGCGTCGCGCCCGAGAAGCGGATCACCGACTCGTAGATCGGGAAGCCGGGATTCGGGTACATGATCTCGGCGCCCGGCTCGCCCATCAGCAGCGCGGCGAAAAACATCACCGGCTTGGCCCCGGGTGTGATCAGCACCGACTCCGGGTCAACCACCGCCCCATGCCGACGCTGCAGGTCGCGCGCGACTGCCTCGCGCAGCTCGGGGATCCCCGCGCCAGGCGTGTACCCGTGCTTGCCTTGGGCCAGGGCGCGAGAGCCGGCGTCGACGATGTTGTCGGGTGTGGCGAAGTCGGGTTGTCCGATGCCGAGGTTGATGATCGAGCGCCCCTCGGCGGCCAGCCTGTTCGCCCGCGCCAGCACCTCGAATGCGGTCTCAGTGCCGAGATTCTGCGCTGCCTGGGTCGGTTGCACCATGATCGACCTCCAATCTCGCCTTGCTGTGCATGGAGGGTACTTGCGATCCGCCGTTCAGCCACTGGATACCCTTGGCCCACGGAGGATGAGGTGAAGCGCCGGCTTCAGAACCGTCTCGCGTTGCTCTCGCTGATCGCGTTGGTCACGATGGCCCTTCTGCCCGCCGCTTGCGGCGAGCCTGAATCGGTCGCAATGCCGTCCGAAGAACGATCGGACGACGACAGCGTTGCGCGAACCGGCGAGCAGATATTCGCCATGACGTGCGCTTCATGCCACGGATCCGAGGGCGAGGGCGCCGACAACTGGACGGAGCGGGGCGCCGACGGCCGCCTGCCGCCGCCTCCGCTCAACGGCGACGGCCACACCTGGCACCACTCCGACGGCGTGCTCTACGGGATCGTCAGCGACGGGGGGCTGGGCCTCGGTTTCGGCAGCAACATGCCCGCCTTCAAGGACCAGTTGACCCGCGAGCAGATCATCGCAGTGCTGGAGTACGTCAAGTCGCTCTGGGAAGGCAAGCAGCGAGACGGCATCGCCCTCCTGCAATACCAGCAGGACTCCAGCGCCGCCGATCCCTACCCCGCAGATGAGTGATCAGCCATCCGACGGCACGCCCGCCGCGCCGGAGGCTCGCAACGCGGCAATCTCCTCGGCGCTGTAGCCGTATTGGGCGAGCACCTCGTCGGTGTCGGCGTCCAGCATTGGCGACGGGCCTGAGGCCTCGGTCGGTGTCGCCGACATGCGGAAGGCGGGGCCGATCGCTTCTTCGGGTCCGGTCATCGGATGGTCGAGCGCGCTGATGATGCCAAGCGCCTGGACCTGCGGGTCGTCCAGGATCTCCTCGCCGAAGTTGACCTGCGACGCCGGCGCGCCCACCTCGTCCAGCCGGGCGACCCAGTGCTCGGTGGACTGAGACTTGAACAGCGCCGCGATCTCCGACCGAACCTTCGCCACGATCTCCTCTGAGCCTTCGTCGAACGGATTGAAATCGGGTGCGGACGTTGGGTCCTCCGCGAGGCCGATCGCTTCGCGCACCTGTTGGCGGTTGGCGGGCGAGACGCAGCCCAGCATGATCGCGCCGTCCGAGGTCTCGTAGCCGCCGTAGTAGAGCATGAACGCGCCGCCTACCAGCGAGCGCAGGCCGCCGCGCGCGCCGACCATCTCGCGGTAGGAGCCGCCCCGCGAGCGGATCTCATTCAGGCGGTCGAGTATTGGTTGCTGGATCACCGCGTCGACCGCGGGCAACCGCATCACGAAGGCGTTCTGCAGCGTCAATGCGCCTCCCAACAACGACGTGTCGATCTTCTGGCCATCGCCCGTGCGCTCACGGTGATAGAGCGCCGCGCAGACGGCCATCGCCGAGATCCAGGCGGCCGAGAAGTCGGCCGGGGTGGTCGCGGTGATCAGGTCGGGTCCGCCGTGCTCGTCCACCTTCTCGTCGCCCGCCATCAGTCCCGAGTAGGCCTGCGCAATGATGTCGGCGCCGGCACGGTGCGCCGACGGCCCGTCGGGTCCATAGGCGGTGTTCTCCAGGTAGATCAGCCCGGGATTGAGCGCGCTCAGGGTGTCGTAGTCGACGCCGATGCGCTCGGGCACGCCCGGCCTGGCGTTGATCAGGAACACGTCGAAGTCGGAGATCATGCGGTGGACGATGGCTTGCCCTTCGTCCGAGGCGAGGTTCACGACCATCCCGCGCTTGCCGCGATTGAACGCGTGGAATCCCTTCGACTCGTTGGGCGCGAACTGGCCCAGCAGCCGCATTCCGTCGCCGGTCGGCGGTTCGATCTTGACTACGTCCGCACCCATGTCGGAGAGCAGCACGCCGGCGAACGGACCGGCAATGATCTGCGTGACCTCAAGAACCTTGATTCCAACGAGCGCACCGGGCATCGGAGTCTCCCTTCTGCAGAGCGAGTTTGAGTGAGGATAGGCAACTAGCCGTTTGCGTCGGCGCCGATGATGCCTGCGGAACGCAAACCGGCGATCTCGTCGTCGCTGAAGCCGTGTTCGCGAAGGATGTCGTCCGTATCGGCATCCAGAGGAGGCGACGAACGGTCCGAGCCGGTAGCGGTCTTCGACATCCGCACCAGCGGGCCGACCTGGCGCTCGGGACCGGTCAGGGGATGGTCAATGGAGGGCATCATTTCCATGGCCCGGACCTGCGGATCGTCGGCCATGTCCTCCAGCCAGTTGACCGGCGAAGCGGGCGCGCCGACGGCGTCCAGCTTCGCGATCCACTCGGCCATGGTGCCGCTTGCAAGCGTTGATCGGACCTGTTCCTCGACCCGGGCCACGACGGCGTCAGCCTCCGGACCGATGGCGTTGAAATCGTCGTCGTCCGTGGGATCGTCGACGATGCCCAGCGCCTCCCGGATCTGGTCGCGATTCTGTGGTGTGAGCGCTCCAAGAATGATCGCGCCGTCCTTTACCGGGTAACCGGCGTAGTAGATGCGAAACGCCATCCCCTGGTTCGGTCGGCTACGCCGAGCCTCAATCAGCTCGGCATAGGACGCACCTGCTTCGCGCATCTCCGACATCATCCTCCGCAAGGGGTCGACCAGGATCGAGTCGGAGACCGGCACCTCGCCCGCCCAGGGAGCCTGCAGAGTAAGCCCCGCTCCAAGCAGCGTGGTCGAAATGTGCTGGCCCTCGCCCGTGCGCTGGCGATGAAACAGCGCCGCGCAGACGCCCATCGCGCCGCCCAGCGCGGCCACGTAGTCGGACGGCGCCGACGCCGTGATCGGCTCCGGCGCGCCGCGTTTGTCCACCTTCATGTCTCCGGCCAGCAGACCCGAGTAGGCCTGCACGACGACATCCGAGCCGGCTCGGTGCGCGCTCGGTCCGCGGTTGCCGTAGCCGGTCACCTCCAGGTAGATCAGGTCCGGCCGCTGCTTCACGAGGGTGTCGTAGTCCATCGCAATCCGTTCGGCCACCCCTGGACGCACATTAGTCACGAAGACGTCGAACTGGGGAATCAACCGATGCGCGACGGACTGACCCCGCGGTGAACTGAGGTCGACCACAATCCCCCGTTTGCCGCGATTCAGGCCGTGAAACGCCTTGCTCTCACCCGGGGCGAACTGTCCGATCCGGCGGGAGGCGTCGCCCTGCGGCGACTCGAGCTTGACCACGTCCGCGCCCAGATCGGCGAGCGCCGTGCCGCAAAACGGCCCGGCAATGATCTGCGCCAGCTCCAGCACCTTGATCCCGTCGAGCGGTCCGGGCATCTCGCCTCCTCACGCTTCCTCAATGGCGCAGGGTACGCGAGGCGGATGCCTAGACTCTGATCAACTCGGATCAAGCAGCGAAAGCGAGATGCGCCATGCCCGATTACGAGAACATCCTCTACGAGCAGGACGGCCCGGTCGTCACGATCACCTGGAACAACCCGGAGACGCTGAACGCGATCACGCCGGCGCTGGAGCGCGAGTTCCACGATGCGCTCGACGTCGCCAACGCCGATCCCTCGGCGCGCTCGATCATCTTCACCGGCGCGGGCCGTGCGTTCTCGTCCGGCTACAACATCGCCGGATCCGAAGGTATCGAGAGCGAGGTCGGCGGCGGAACCCAGCCGGTCTCCGAGCACCTCGAGCGCTGGTTCCGCTTCTCCTCGCGCAATCCCGACATGATGATGCACCTGATGACGCTGGAGAAGCCGATCATTGCCGCAGTCAATGGCTGGTGCATCGGCGGCGGATTCTGGTACTCGCTGGCGGCCGACATCACGCTCGCTTCCGACCGCGCCGTCTTCGCCCAGCCCGAGGTGCGCATGATCTCGAACAGCTCGGTCCTCTTTGCCGCGCTGGCCGGTTGGAAGACGGCTCACCGCTACGCGCTGACCGGCGACCACTTCGATGCCCAGGAGGCACTGCGGATCGGCGTGATCAACGAGATCGTGCCCGCGGAAGACTTGATGGCGAAGGCTGACGCACTTGCTCGACGACTGGCCCAGGTGCCCTCGCACTCGATTCGCTACAACAAGCTAATCACGTCGCGCGGACTCGAGGCGATGGGCCTGCGCAACGCGCTCAACGTCGGCTCGATGCTCTCGACGATGGTCGAAGCCTCCGCCGACGGCCCCGAGGTCGCGCACCTCGACGCAGCCCGCGAGACCGGAGGCTTTGGCGCTTTCCTCCGAGCCCGCGACGAACCGTTCATTCCCGAGCCCTTCGGCCCGCGCAGCGAACAGGAGTAGGTCAGCTGGCGTCGGGGTTCTGGTAGCCTCTGCCAAGTCTTGACACGGCAGACTCACACGGGAGTTCGGTGATGGTCCGCGTGGAAGGTCCCTACGACATTGAGTCGGTGCGCGGCGAGTGGGTCGGGCGCAAGTCCCCGGTCGTGCGCGGACGCTACCCGGTCGAGTACGACAGCATCCGCCGACACTGCCACATGGTCGAGGACACGAATCCACTGTTCCTCGATCCCGAGTACGGCGCGCAGTCCGAGTGGGGTGCGGTCATCGCGCCGCCGGTGATGACCCGCTATTTCGCCGGCGCAGGCGTCTGGCCGCCGACAAGTGATGAGGGCATCACGCTCATGCGCCAGGTTCCCACGCGCGGCGAGCGCAACATCAACCTCAACACCGAGTGGGAGTATCTCCAACCGGCAAAGGTCGGCGATCACCTCTCCACCCAGACCGAAGTGATTGACATCTACGAGAAGTCGATCAAGCTCGACCCGCGCGCGGTCTGGATCAAGACCGAGATGCGAATCACCAACCAGGACGGCGAACTGGTCGCCGTCGGCACGAACACGCTGTGCACCCACCGGACTCCTGAACAAGTCGAAACAGAAGAAGGCGAGCGCCCGCTATGACCACCCAGACGACACCGAACAGCATCTCAACTGAGCAGACCTTCTGGAACGATGTCCGCGAGGGCGACCTGATCGCGGGCTACGACCTGACCCTGGACTGGACCAAGATGGTCGAGCAAGTCTCCGGCTCTCAGGACTTCTACCCGGTTCACCACGACCCCGAGTTCGCCGCCGAGGCCGGCCACCCAGCGATCTTCTATAACACCGGTTGGACCCAGGCCGCGCTCTGCCGCGTGGTCACCGACTGGGCCGGACCGGGCGGCTGGATGTCGAAGTTCCGCTTCGAGATGCGGCGCATGAACATCCCCGACGACGTGGTCCACGCACGCGGCAAAGTCGTGGGCAAGTCCGACCTCGACGACGCGCACGGCCTGGTCGAGCTCGAGGTCTGGCTGGAGAACGACCGCCTCGGCGTGACCACGCCGGGCTGGGCCACGGTGCGCCTGCCCAAGAGGGCATAGGCATGACCCGAATCGGCATCATCGGAGCCGGCGCCATCGGCGGCGTCGTCGGCGGCATGCTCACGCGCGCCGGCTACGACGTCACCCTCTTCGACCATTGGGTCGAGCACATCGACGCGATGAAGCGGGACGGCCTGCGCTTGAGCGGTCCGCTGATCGGCGACATTCGAGTCCCCGTCAACGCGAAGCACCTCTACGAGGCGCAGGAGATCTCCGAACCCTTCGACCTCGGCTTCGTCGCAGTCAAGAGCTACGACACCGAGTGGGCGTCCGCTTTCATTTCGCCGCTGGTCAAGGACGCTGACGACGGCGGCGCAATCGTCGACTTCCAGAACGGGATCAACGACGAGCGCGTCGCGGCCGTGGTCGGCCGCGAGCGCACGCTGGGCTGCGTGATCACGATCGGCGCGGGCATGTACGACCCCGGCCACTGCATGAGGACCGACACGCGCACGCTGGGATTCAAGATCGGCGAGCTGGATGGCTCCGACTCCGACCGCGCGCGCGACATCGCGGCGATGATGAACCACGTCGCCGGGGCCGAATCGACCACCAATCTCTGGGGCGAGCGCTGGGGCAAGTTGGCCGTCAACTGCATGGCCAACCCCGTCGCCGGACTCTCCGGCTACGGCTCGGGCGAGGTCCGCGCCCGCGACGACACCCGCTGGCTCTGCATCCGCATCGCCGCCGAGGTGATCGAGGTCGGCCGAGCCCACGGCCACCAGATCGAAGCCGTCTGGGGCATCGACTCGCAGAAGTTCGTCGATGTCGCCAACGGCAGCGACCCCGCCGAGCTCGACGCCGAGCTGATCGCCGGCGCCCAGGCCCTCGGAGAAGGCCGCCCCAGCTTCCTCCAGGACGTCATCCGCCGCCGCCGAGTCGAAATCGACGCCCTCAACGGCTGGGTCGTAGAGCAGGGCAAGTCAGTAGAAGTCCCAACCCCAGTCAACCAGGCCGTCGCGGAGGTGGTGAGGAGTTTCCCGGTCGGAGAGCTCCGCTCAGATCCGGCCAATCTAGCCTTGATCATGGATCGACTGGGGTGAGCGAGAGGCGCTCGGGCAGCGTCCTCCAGTCGCTGCGCAGCACCTACCCCAGACAGCGAGCCTCTCGCTTCCGCCATGCCTAGCTACGCACCAACCACCCCAAACTCCGGCAGGACCTTCTCTGAGAACTCCTCCATTGACCTCAGGATCTGACCTCGGGTCAGCAGGCCGTTGTACTGGTACATGAAGATCCAACTCACCGGCGTGACGTCCATCATCGCCTGGACTTGGCGCTTGACCGAGTCGAGGGTGCCGGCGAAGAGGAGGCCGTGCTCGAGCTGCTGCTCGGGGGTCATGATCTCACCGCCCGGCGGACGCAGCGCCTCGGCGAAGCCGAAGGGGGCGAACCAGGCGCCGCCCGCGAATGCGGCCGAGTGACGCCAGAGCTCCATCGCCTCCTCGTCCGTGTCCGTGATGATCACGTCGCGCAGCACGCCCAGGCCCTCGCCCGGCTCAAGCTCCCGCCCGACCGACGCCGCTTCCTCCTGGTAGACGTCGTAGAGCCGATTCTGCAGCTCCGGGTACATGGGCGGCAGGATCGCCGTGATGCCCTCGCGCGCGCACCAGCGGATCGTGCGCTCGGACGAGGCGAAGGGTTGGAAGATCGGCGGGTGCGGCTTCTGCAGCGGTTTGGGCACGACCCCGATCTCACGCACGATGTTGTGCTCGTCCAAGCCGCGACCCCATTTGCGGGTCGCTTCGATGTCCCAGGGCGTGCCCTCGGGCGGAATCTGCCAGGCGTCGCCCTGGTATGAGATCATGTCCTCGGTCCAGCACTTGCGGATGATGTTGAAGTGCTCCTCGAAGGCGGCGCGGTTGGCCGCGTCGATCGCGTCGTGGTCGCCCGGACGCGCGGCGTGGACGCCGTGAATCTGCTGCGCCAGCGTGTCGACCCAGCGCCGCTGATAGCCGCGCGCGAACCCGGCCACGGCGCGTCCGCCCGACATGTGATCGAGCATCGCGATGTCCTCGGCCACGCGGATCGGATTCTGCGCCGGCAGCACCAGACCGAGCTGTCCCACGCGAATGCGCTCGGTCTGCATCGCCAGGTACAGGTCGAGCATGACCGGATTGGGCGAGACCTCGAAGCCCTCGATGTGGAAGTGGTGCTCGGTGAACCCGATCGAGTCGTAGCCCAGCGCGTCGCCGGCCTTCGCGAACTCCGACAGGTCGGCGAGCATGTCCTGGTACAGCTCGGGCCGCAGCCCGGCCATTCCGGCTTCAATGTCCTCGCGCGTGCCAACCGAAGGAAGGAAGAAGAGACTGACCTGCATGGGAGTTCCTAACTCTTGGGTGTGGATCGTTGTGGCGGCGTCTCGCCGGACCCCCTCAGTCACTCCGTGACAGCTCCCCCTGCGAGGGGGAGCGAAGACAAGAATGCCGACACGGCGTCGTTGAAGTCGGTCGGATTGTCGATGTTGGCGGCGTGGCCCGCGTTGGGCACCACGACCTTGATGCTGCCCGGGATCTTGTTCGCCATGTAATCGGTGCCGGCGAGGAACGGCTCGTCGTTCTCTCCGACCAGCACCAGCGTCGGCTTGTCGATGCCGCTCAGCGACTGGATGATGCGGTTGTCGAACTGGGCCAGCATCCCCCGAGCCGCCCTGGCCAGACCCTCAGCCGAGCGGTGCGTCGACACCCGCACCTCCTCCGAACCGCCCAGCGCCGCCAGGCCGTCGCGCTCCAGCGACTCGGCGCGAGGAATCGCCATGCCCGTGTTCCAGCCCTCGCGAGCCTTCGGGTTGTTGTAGCCCGGCCCGGTGTCGAACAGCATCAGCGCCCGGGTCCGCTCGGGATGGGCCACGTTGAACGCCAGCGACATGTATCCGCCCAGCGAGAGCCCGCCGATCACGGCGTCCTCAACGCCTTCGGCATCGAGAATCGCGGCCATGTCGGCGACCGTCTCCGCCTCGCTGTAGAGCGACTGGTCATCTGGCGAGTCGGTCTGTCCGTGTCCGCGCATGTCCCAGACGATCAGCCGGTGGTTGGCCGAGAGCAGTTCAAGCTGTCCCGTCCACATTTGCGACGTCGCGCCGTAGCCGTGCGACAGGAGGATCGCCGGTCCGTCGCCGCTTGCTTCGTAGTAGATGCTGACGCCTTCTCGGTCGATGCTGGACATGGTGTGGCTCCGTTGCCGGATTGGGGCTCGCGGTCTCGCTGGCTAGGATAGGGGTCGATATCCGGCGGTCAGGCCGAGGGGACCCCCTCAGCCTTCGGCAGCTCCCCTCCCGCCTTCGCGGGAGCAGGCTCTGCAAAGGGGAGCGGGAAGAGGTGAGCAATGAAGACTCCTATCGGTCCGGAAATCGTGTTTGAGCTGGGCGGTGTTTCGTCGCCCGCGATCTCCCCGGACGGTTCCGTGGTCGCCTATGTGCGCGGACAGGTCGACAACGGCAAGCGCGTGTCCTGGATCGAGTGCGCTCCCTTTGCCGGCGGCGACAGCCGACGCCTCACGTCCGGCAACTCGGACTCCGGTCCGATTTGGTCGCCTGACGGCTCGACGCTCGCATTACTGCGGCCCGGCTCCTCCGAGGACGGCGCGCCGCGTCAGATCTGGCTGCTGCCCTCGGACGGCGGCGAGGCTCGCAAGCTCACCGACCTGCCGCATTCGGTCGCAGGCTTCGACTGGCTCCCCGACGGTTCGGGGATGATCGCCACCGTCGACATCGACCCGCACCGCGGCCGCCGCGACGGCTCGAAGACGACCGTCGTCCGCGACACCTACTACCGAGGCGACGCACTGGGCTACCGCGAGGATGCCTGGCACCAGCTCTTCCGCATCGACGCCGGAACCGGCGCCGCGCTGCAACTCACGACCGGCTCCTACAACCACGCCCATCCGGTCGTCTCGCCCGACGGGCGCTGGGTCGCGTTCACCGCCGACCGCAACGTCGACCGCGAGAAGCGCCGCCCGTTCGGCTCCGAGCTCTGCGTCATGTCCACACAGGGAGTCGCCGGCGGCGGGCACGTCGAGCGGTTGACGCCGGGCATCATGTCGGGCGGAAGACCGTGCTGGTCGCCCGACGGCTCCGCGCTAGCGGTATCGGTCACCGACATGTCGCAGCGTCACCAGGCCTACCTGGAGCGCGTCGAGCGATACAGCGGCAAGCGTACGCGCCTGACCGACGACACGGTGAACCCGCAGACCGGCTTCTTCCCGATCGCCGGCCCGCCGACGATGGTCTGGGCCGGCGATGAGATCACGTTCGCAGGAGACGCTCGCGGACGTTCAGGCGTCTACCGGGTCAGGTCGGACGGCTCCGAACCGACTCACGCCGTCCGCGCCGAGGCCGAGCTAATCAATGGATTCGACGTCTCGGACGACGGACAATCGATCGCCATCGTGTCAACGACTCCCGACGCGCCGGGAGAAGTCGTCACATTCCCTTCTCCCCCCGCTTCGCGGGGGGAGAGAGGACCCGCCCTCACGCGGTCGTCCGCGGACTTTGTCGACGCCCACGAGATTGGCGATGTCGAGTTCTTCAGCGTCGAGCGCGACGGCTGGGAGATTCCCTGCGGCCTCGTCTACCCGCCCGGGTTCGACCCCAAGCAGTCGTATCCGCTGGTCATGGAGATTCACGGCGGACCCAACGGGTTCTTCGGCGAAGGCTTCAATGTTCTGCATCAGGTCATTGCCGGCGCGGGCTACCTCGTCCTTTTCGTCAATCCGCGCGGCTCATCGACGTACGGCGCGAAGTTCACCGACGCCGTCACGGTCGACTGGGGCGGCGAGGACTCGCTTGATCTGCTCCACGCGCTCGACGTGGTCTGCGAGCGACCCTACGTTGACGTGAATCGGCTGGGCGTCCACGGCTACTCCTACGGCGGCTACATGACTGCCTGGCTGATCGGTCACGACCACCGCTTCAAGGCCGCCGTCGCCGGCGCGCCCGTGGTCAACCTGTGGTCGATGTGGGGCGTCTCCGACATCGGGCCGTCCTGGGGCTCGTACCAGTGGGGCGAGGTGCCCGACGACAACTTCGACTGGTACCGCGAGCGCTCGCCGATCACCTATGTCCAGAACGTGCAGTGCCCGGTGCTGATCCTGCACGGCGAGCACGACTGGCGGGTGCCAATCTCCCAGGGCGAGGAGTACTTCGCCGGCCTGCGTTATCGAGGCAAGACCGCCGAGATGGTCCGCTTCCCCGGCTGCTCCCACCTGATGATGCGGGTCGGCGATCCGGCGCTCGTCAAGGAGTACTACGAGCGCTTGGTCGCGTGGTTCGATCGCTACGTGTAGCTACTTCTGCGGTCGCATGACCGCCGCGACCGGCCGCAACGTCCGGCGCACCACTCGCTCCACTGCTTCGTGGACCTCAATTGTCGGCGTCTTCATGCGCAGATAGATCGTGCCCAGGACCAGGCTGATCGCAATCGCGCTGAGTCCCATGATGATCAGCACATCCTGCTCGCCGATCATGTCCGCGACTTGCCCGAAGCCCAGACCGGTGAACGACTGCACCCCGAAGGGCAGGAACGTGAGCGCGGTCACCCGTCCGTGGAACTCACGCTCGGACTGGCGGATCACTTCCGCCGTGTTGAGGGTCTGGAACGCGGAGAACCCGGACCCGATCAGGAACACGACCGGCAGCATCACCAGCGCATTGGGCGTGACGCCGAGCAGCGCAACTCCGAGTCCGAAGGCGCAGCTCATGACCAGCAGCACGCCGGCCGACCAGCGCGTGCCCACCACGCCGGCCACGGACAGGCCCACGACGAACGATCCCACGCCCATCGGCCAGGTGATCAGCCCCAGGTTGCGCGACTCGATCCCGAACACGTTCTCGAGCAGCCCGGGCAGCACGTTCTGGTACGGACCGGCGGTTGCTGAGACGAGCAGCAGCGTGGCTAGCAGCACGCGCAGGCGCGGCTGCCGCCAGGCGTATCTCAGGCCCAGGATGAGTTCGCGGACGACCGACCCACGAGGCACGTTGCGCGGACTGCCCGGCGGCATCAGGAAGAGCGAGACGATGGTGATCACAAGGATCGCCGCCATGATGAAGTAGGCGCCGTCGGCGCCGATGAACGGCGCGAACAGCAGAAGCGAGCCCAGCACCGGCCCGACCGACTGGGGGAATGTCAGCCCGGTCTGCAGCAGAGCCACGCCGTTGCCTACCAGACGGGGCGGCACGATGTCGGCGACGTACGCCCGGCGCGACGGTCCGGTGAAGGCGAAGCAGGCGCCCAGAAACAACGTGCTCACGGTCAGCCAGATCACTTCGATCCGGCCGATCAGGATCAGGAAGCCGATCAGCGCGTAGTTGATTGCGATTGCCGTCTGCGCCATCACGATCAGGCGGCGCTTGGACAGCCGGTCGGTGAGCGCACCGGCGAACGGGCCGATGAAGAACCAGTCGACGCCATTGCCCGCCATCGCCAGTGCAACCGACGAGTTGTCGCCGCCCAGGTCGAACGCGACGATCGGCAGCACCGTGAAGTTCATCGAGAAGGCCATGAAGGCCATCACGGTCAGCAGCCAGTGCAGCCGGAACAGCCCGACCCCAAACGCCTCGAACGTCTGACCGATGCCCGCGCGAATCATGTCCCGTGATCGTATGCTGGACGCGCAACTGGGTCGCGTGAAGCCCCTCTCCCCCCGCGCCAGCGGGGGGAGATGCCGAAGGCAGAGGGGGGCTCCCAGCAGGGCGGGCACCGAGGAAGTGGCAATGGACGTCGACACCGCCATTAGGGATCGCCGCACGATCGGCGTCTTCTCCGATCGCCCGGTCTCGCCGGAGATTGTCGAGGAACTGATCGAGGCGGCCCGCTGGGCGCCGAATCACAAGCACACCGAGCCCTGGCAATTCCACGTGGTTTCGGGGCAGGCGCGCGAGGAGATGTGCACGGCGATCCTGGCCGGCGGCGGCGAGTTCGCCAAGGACCCGCGCGGCAAGCTGATGCGCTCGCCCACCTTCATCGCCGTCACGCAGCAAGCCGTGTTGGATGACCCGATCCGCGACCGCGAGGACTACGCCGCCGTCTGCTGCGCCGTGCAGAACATGATGCTCGCCGCCACATCGCGCGGGCTGGCCTCCAAGTGGAGCACCGGCGCACTGGCCGAGAACCCGGCCGCCAAGCGCTGGCTGGGCATTGGCGAGCAAGACCGCATCGTCGCCTACCTGTACGTCGGCTACCCGCCCGAGGACCTGCGCGAGATGCCGGCCGAGCGCCGGCCCGCACACGTCGTCTGGCGCGGCTGAGCCCGGCGCGCGCATGAAGTTCCACTGGTTTCACGGGATGCCCTGGCCGCATCTGCCGGCCGAGTTCCGCGACCGCAACCGCTCCGTCTGGGTCGACGCCGATGCATCGCTCTACGACCCCGTTGAGGGCGGCCGCCTCTACCACGAGTACCTCGACCAGATGGAATACGCCGAGCAGGTCGGTTTCGACGGCTTGATCGTCAACGAGCACCATCAGAACGTCTTCGGACTGATGCCCTCGCCGCAGCTCATGGCCGCCGCGTTGGCGCGCCGTACCTCGCGCGTCGCGATCATCATGCTGGGCATGTCGATCGCGCTCTACCGCCCCGCGACCCGCGCGGCGGAGGAGATCGCGATGCTCGACGTCCTCTCCGGCGGGCGGATCGTCGCCGGATTCCCGCTGGGCACGCCAATGGACACCAACTTCGCCTACGGCGCGAACCCTGCCGACTTCCGTCGCGTCTACCGCGAGCACCACGACCTGATCCTGCGCGCCTGGCAGGACCCCGACGTGTTCGCCTGGCACGGCGAGTCGACCAGGCTGCGCTACGTCAACATCTGGCCGCGGCCGATTCAGCAGCCGCATCCGCCGATCTGGATTCCCGCCGACGGCATATCCTCGGAGACTTGGGACTTCTGCGCCGAACGCGGTTACAACTACGTCTGCCTCGCGAGCCGCGGCATCGCTGCTGCGCAGGCGGCGATGGACGGGTTCTGGTCTCGGATCGAGGCGCGCGGCGTCGAGCCGAACCCCTACCAGGGCGCGGTCTCGCAGACCATCGTCGTCGCAAGGACGGACGACGAAGCGCAGCAGCGCTACGAGCCGCACTTCGAGTACTCCTCGCGTCACACACAGGACGATTTCCCCGGCTGGTCCGAGGCCCCGGGCTGGCGCACCGAGCGCGGCATCCGCGAGCGCGCCGCGCAGACGATGCGGGAACTGGCCAATCCGCATCCGGCGCGTATCCCGACCTGGCAGGAACGACTCCATGCAGGCTCGCTCGCCGCGGGCTCGCCCGAGACCGTGACCGAGCAACTGGAGCACCTGGTCAAATCGCTGCGCGCCGGCCACCTGATCGGCGTCTTTCACCTCGGCGACATGACCCACGACCTCACCCTGCGCAGCACGCGGCTGTTTGCTGAGCAGGTAATCCCGCGTCTGCGACACTTGTGGGAAGATCACGAGGACCACTGGTCGCCACGACCGATTGCGACGCAACAATCACGCGCGCCGAGGCGCGATCTCGCAGGAGTGAACTGATGGCAGAACTGCAGACCCTTGACCTCACCCCCGGCGGCCAGACCGCCCACGTCTGGCAGGGCGGCGACGCCGACTCGCCGGCATTGCTCTTCCTCCACCCGATCACCGGCATTCCGCGCTGGGGCGAGGCCCTCGAAGCCTTGGCCAACGACTTCCGCGTGATCGCGCCGTACCAGCCCGGCTGGGGTCCGGCCAAGGACGACCTGCCCGGCGTCCGTGACGGTCTCGACCTCGTGCTCTTCAACGTCGACCTGCTCAACACCCTCGGTGTCGGCTCTGCGCACGTCGTCGGTGTCAGCATCGGCGGCTGGATCGGCGCGGAGATCGCCGCCATCCGACCCGATGCCGTACAGTCGTTGACCCTGGTCAATCCGCTGGGCCTCTGGTCCGAGAGCCATCCCGGCGAGGACCCGTTCGCTCAGCATCCCGGCTTCCCCACCGCCGTCCTGTTCAGCGATCCCGAGAAGCGCAATGAGCTGCTGATGGCCGACCGCGACCCGATGGACGCCTACGTCGAGGAGCTGCTCGACCTGCGCGCCTCCGCCAAGTTCCTCTGGCCGATCCCCGACACCGGCGTCGGCCGCCGCCTCGTGCGGATTGACACGCGCACGCTGATCGCCACTTCCGAGCACGACAACGTCGTCGCGCACGAGATGGGCGACATCTGGCGGGCCGCCATCCCAGGCGCGCAGTCGGTGCAGCTCGCGGGCAGCGGCCACATCGCCGACCTCGAAGCCCCTGCCGCCCTCGCCGACCTCGTCCGCAACTTCGCCCTCGCCGGCGTCACTGCCTGAGTCCGCCCCAGTCCCTGCTTCACGCAGGGGCCCGCTCGCTCCGCCTGATTCTCAGTCCCTGCTTCACGCAGGGACCCGCTCGCTCCGCCGGCAAGCCGCTTCAGCAAGGGAACCTCGGCGGCGTCACTAGCGTTCTGTCTGTATGCGACGCCTCTGGCCGGCACTCCTGGCGCCCCTGACCCTTTCGTCGATGCTGCTCGGCGGCGCGCTCGCCGGTGCCGAAGACGACGAGCCGCTGACGTTGGCGGTTACCGCCAACCGCGAGACCTGCACGCTCGGCTCGGTGACCACGCTCGACTACCACATCCAGGGAGGCCAGCCGCCCTACCAGCTCACCGTCGACGGACAACCAGTCGAGCAGTCACCGGACCCGCACTACATCCCTTGCCGATCGTCCAGGCCCTGGTCGCGCCTGGGGCCGCCCGGCAGTGAAGACATCCAGCGGATGATCGTCCGAGTCACCGACGCAACCGGCGCCCGCGCCTACGCGGTTGCGGAGCATCGCCTGGTCCCGTCGTTGCCTGCCCCCATCCGTCTCCGCGTCGAGAGTGGGTTGGTCAGGTCTCAGAGTGCGACACTCACCGCAGAGTTGGGCGCCCCATACAGGCACCGTGAGCAGCGGGCCGAGAGCTTCGCCATTCGTTGGCGCGACTCCGACTCCGGAGAGTGGCAGTTCGAGCACTTTCGCCCAGACGAACCTGAGTCATGGACATTCCGGCACTCCTGGAAGATAGAGACTTCGCCGGCAGGCGAGCAGCTTGAACTGCAGGCCGCCCAGATCCGTCACGCCCACGACTTGGAGGCGCCGCAAGCGCTCAACTGGTCCGAAATCGCAACGGTCGTCACGCTGGTGCCTCCGCTGAACCTGCAAGCCGAGGCGTCCCACGACAGCATCACACTGAGCTGGGGTCCGCACGTGGAGGGGTTGGTATACGTCGCGCGGCTGCAGGCCATCGAGGCTGATCGGTACGCCCAGGGTCATAGTCGTCGTATCACGACTGGTCCACTGTACGAAGCGCGCTTCGACGACTTGCTCCCGGACACGTTGTATCGAGTGAGAGTCGCGCTGGATGGAAGGGGGGGCTTCGATCAGCACGAGTTCGAGTTGCGCACGGAGCCGGCTCCAGATGCCTGGTCGCCTCCGTCAAGGATTCCGACCGATGTTGACGCAAGAATCGTCGACGACGGTCTGGAAGTGACATGGACCGCGCCCTCAACGGGTTCACGGTACGAGACGACTGTGTGCGCTCAGCCCGCTGAGCACCTGTACTCGCAAAGCTGCGAGACCGTCTCTCCAGGAGAGTCTCGCGTGCATCTTCCCTCCAACTGGTGGGTAGAGGGGGGAACATTCGCGATCGGGATCGAGACGTGGACCTCGCCTGTCGGTGCGACGGAGATCGACCTGCATGTCCCTTCCTACGATTCCGGTCTGCCCATTCGGGGATCGCCTCCGCGGCCGCCTCACTTCTACAAGGTGAGCTGGTCGCATCTCCATCATGAAGACCCACGGCCGGCTACGTGGAGCTTTCGCTGGTTTCACCAGGATGCCGACCTGGCAGAAGTGAGCTGGGAAGTAGACGGTCGCCGTTTTGTCCGCGAGACCCGCACTAGTGAATTCTCCGTCTCTTTGGCGTACAACCAGATCCCTACCGACTTCCGGGTCCGACTCCTGCATGAGAGTGCGTGGACGCCCTGGTCGGCGGAGGCCGAGATATCCCACCTGAACGACTCTTATCGAAACGAGCGTTTGGTCGAGCGCTCCGATGTCCTGGAGGTCTACTGGGACGCTCCAGCCGATGACTCCGATGTGATCGGGTATCGGCTGTATGTCAAGCGCAACTTCCGGAGGGCAGAAGTGATTGACGTTGGCCGACAGATCAGCGCAGAGATCCCCATCAAATCGACTGACAGGGATCTGGGCGTTAACGTCGCGACCCTGTACGAAGGGCCGCTCGAGGTTGTTCACTTCTTTCACAACTCGCTAGGTCTCCGTCTACCGCCGAGAGAATCTGAACCACTCGAGATTCGCGCATATGCACAGCTCTCTCTATGCCCGCCTGCCGGTCGTGCTCCCATGGCAGTCCATTGGAGTATCTCTGGTGGCGCGTGGCCGTTCACTGTCTCTGTCGGTGACATGTTGGGATTTCAGACCGAGGGCTACTCCGGCTTCACCATCGTCGAGTGCAGTACAGGCGCTAACGGCATGCTGAAGCCCATCCCGGTGTCGGTGATGGATGCGAATGGCCAGATTGCGCATGACACACTCGGGAGTGAAGATGTCTGGACTTACAAAACCGAAGACGGCTACGGACCATTCGATGTCCCGTTCGGACCCCGGAGCGTACATCGTGATCGAGTCTGGTTGACTTGGGACAACTGCCACGGGCGCTACGTTGCTGCCCTGCGTTGGCGGGTAGTCGGTGCGGAAACATGGTCCTATCAGCATGAATTCCCGGTCGAGTTCCACGCGTATGGCGGGCGCTGCGCCGGTTTGTTGGAGGGACTTGAGCCTCTGTCCAGCTACGAGTATCAGCTCGCGCGTTACATCGATCCAGTACAACTACGTCGACCTGAACAGCTCCAATGGTCAGAGCCGCAGCTCGTGACCACGCTCGGTCCTCCCCAGGAGCTATCCGTCACGCGAGCGGGCGAATCGGTGACCATGAGTTGGCAGCGACAACCGGATGCTTGGGCATACATCGTAGGCTTGCGCGCTGAGGGGCGCTCGTGGTGAAAGCGTCCCGAGGCGAGCGCGGAAGCGACTGAGACAGTGCGGTTCCGGCGTGTGCCAGAAGACGTTGAGTTGAGCGCGCATCTGCTGAGTCCTCCCCTCAAGCATGGCGAAGAGGAGATTCCCCGTGATGTAGATCACAGAATCAGGTATGGCCACTAGATGTCTGTCAAACGGTGGAGATTGGAGTACGTTGTCCTTTGAACTGGAGCGCACCCATGGTCAACTTCGGCCTCACCTTGACCAACCGCGGCGTTGTCACCGGCGATTCCTCGCTGGAGGAGATGTACGACCTTGCCCGCCTCGTCGACGAGGACGAGCGTTGGACTTCGGTCTGGGTTGGCGACTCGATCACAGCCAAGCCTCGACTGGATGCTCTGTCCTTGATGAGCGCGCTCGCGGCCCGCACCGAGCGGGTGCGCATCGGGCCTGGATGCTTCGCCACAACTCCGGTGCGCCCTCCGATCCTGCTCGCCTATCAGCTTGCGGCGATTGATGTGATCTCCAATGGTCGGCTCACATTCGCCGCCTGCATGGGCGCCGCCGACGCGTCCGAGTTCGACCACTTTTGCATCCCCCCCATAACTAGGTCGGGACGGATGGAGGAGGCGATTGAGATTGTTCGCCTCCTGACCTCGGTGGACGACGCGTCCTACCACGGCAAGTACAACGACTTCGACAATCTGACGATTGAGCCGCACTCGATCCAGCGGCCGATCCCGATCCTGATTGTCTCCAACCCCAGTCCCCACGACGCACGCAACCGAGAGCGCGGCCTCAGCCGAGTCGCCCGCCTTGGCGACGGCTGGATGTCGACCACGCTCACGCCCGATCTTCTCGGCGAGTATCTGGCCGACATCCGCCGCTATGCCGACGAATCGGGACGCGAGTTGCCCGACGACTTCGACGTGGTCGCGTTCCACTCGGTCATGATCGACGACGACCGTGACGCCGCCTATGCCGAGGCCAAGCGCTTCCTCGACGACTACTACTTCCTCGACCACTCCGAGGCGATGGTCCGCCGCTGGTGCTCGTACGGCCCGCCGGAGCAAGCCGTCGAGGACATTCAGCGCTACATCGACGCCGGCGCGACCTCGGTGCTCCTGCGCATCTGCAGCGGCGACCAGACGACGCAGTATCGGCGTATCTCGGAAGAAGTCCTGCCCGCGTTCGTCTGAACGCAGGCTCCATCCTCAGTTCCTTACCCTGCCTCTGCATGACGGGAGTTCTGCCATGGTCAACTTTGGACTCACACTCTCCAACCGCGGCGTCGTCACCGGGGCATCGACACTCGACGACATGATCGCCCTCGCGCAGCGCGCCGACGCCGACGAGCGCTGGGACTCGATCTGGGTCGGCGACTCGATCCTGGCCAAGCCTCGGCTGGACGCGCTCAACCTGATGTCGGCGCTCGCTGTCGTGACCGACCGCGTCCGCATCGGGCCCGCCTGCTTCGCCTCGACCCCGCTGCGCGACGCGCTGCTGCTCGCCTACCAGTATGCCTCGCTCGACTTCATGTCCAACGGCCGCGCCATCTTCGCCGCCTGCATGGGACAGGCCGCGCCCGGCGGCGGCGACATGCTGCACGAGTTCGACGCCTTCTGCGTCGCGCCCGAGTCGCGGATGAAGCGGATGGAGGAAGCGATCGAGGTCATGCGCCTGCTCACATCCGAAGAGAACGTCTCGTACCACGGCGAGTACAACGACTTCGACAACGTCACGATCGAACCGCGCTCGGTCCAGCGTCCAATCCCGATCTGGGTCACGTCCAATCCACGTCCCGACCTCAAGCGCAACCGCGAGGCCGGCCTGCGCCGCACCGCGCGCCTGGGCGACGGCTGGATGACCACCTTCCAGCCGCCCGCGATCGTCGAGGAGTACATGGCCGACATCCGCCGCTACGCGGACGAGGAAGGCCGCGAGTTGCCCGATGATTTCGAGGTCTGCATCTACTACAACATCAACGTCAACGACGATCGCGACGCCGCGCTGGCCGAATCGCGCCGCTACCTCGAGGCCTACTACAACACCGAGTACTCCGACGAGATGCTCGGTCTGTGGGTCGCGATGGGCACGCCCGAGCAGTGCATCGCAAGCATCCAGTCCTACATCGACGCCGGCGCCACCACGATCACGCTCCGCCTCGTCGGCTACGACCAGCAGTCGGCCTACGACCGCGTCGTCAACGAGGTCCTGCCGGCCTTCGACTGATCGCTGAGTCTTGCCGCTGACGACCCCGGTCACTGCCCGCGCTAGCCTGCTCGATATAGCGATCGGAGCCGCCGATGGAGACCCAGCGCGTCGATTCCAACGGGATCCGGATCAGCGTCACCACCGACGGGCCGTCCGACGGGCCGCCCGTTCTGCTGATCCACGGCTTCCCCGAGACCTCGTATGAGTGGCGCTACCAGGTTCCGGCGCTGGTCGACGCCGGCTACCGGGTGATCGTTCCCGACACCCGAGGCTTTGGCGACTCCGACAAGCCGCCGGGACCGGTATCGAGGGCGACCCTGGCGGCCGATATGGTCGGCGTGCTCGACCACTTCGACGTGGAGCAGGCGGCGGTGGTCGGACACGACTGGGGCGGGATCATCGGATTCAAGCTCGTAATCGACTACCAGGATCGCGTCTCGCGGACGGCGCTGATGGACACGCTCTGCACCGTGTGGACGCCGGCCGCGATCCACGGCTTCTGGTTCAAGGCGCGGCCGCTGCCCGAGCACTTTTTCGCGGAGTATCACCAGCAGTTCATCGAGACGATCTTCACCGGCCAGTCCAACCCCGAGCTGCCCGGCTGGCCCGCCTCGCCCTGGAACGTGTCCGGACGACGGCTGACGCAGAATCGCTGGGCCACCGATGAGGATGTCGAGGTCTACAAGCAGGCCTTCTCCGACCCCGACTCACACGCCGCTGCGATCTCCTACTACCGCCACGCGCTGCCGTTCCACCGGATGCGTCCGGATGCGAACGTCGATGGCGGCTACCGATGCGAGCGGTTGACATCGGCGTTAGTCGGCGAAGTCTGGCGGCGCGGACTCAACGACCACCCATGGGGCCGCGAGTTCATGGAGTACGGCCCCGAGGACCGGCACAAGCGCTTCGACAAGCCCGCGCTGTGGATGTACGGCAATGCCCGCCTCGCGCCCGATGGGAACATCAGCGCCGACACGCCCTCGGGCAACCCGTTCTTCGACCAGTTCTCGATGTACTTTCCCGACCTGACCGCCGTCGGCGTCCCCGGCGCCGGCCACTTCTTCCCCGAGGAAGCGCCTGACTTCACCAACCGGACGCTGCTGGAGTTCCTCGCCGGGACACCCTCACCCTAGCCCTCTCCCTCAAGGGAGAGGGGATCAGAGGAGGAGACCACTATGCCAATGAACGAATCCACCGAACTCGCGCTCAAGCTGCTGCGCCAGTTGACCGACACGATTGAGCAGCTCTCCGGCCTCTCGGACGACGACCTGTCGTTCCCAACCGACCACGGCTGCGCGATGAACGGCGGCGTCCGACGCCTGCTGGTCCACAACGCCGAACACGACCGGATGCACGCCGGCGCCGTCTCGACCGCGCGATACACGGCGAAGCAGATGCAGGAGTCGCCGCTCTCGCACTTGACCCGCGACCTCATCTTCCAGCGCGCCGAGCTCGTCGGCCAACTCCTGCACATGGACGATGCCCTGCTGGACGCCAAGGCCCCCAACGACGAGTGGTCAATCCGGGAACACGTCGAGCACGTGCTCTACTGGGAGCACAACTCAATGTCGCAGGTCGCATCGGAGATGAAATCGCAGGCCGGCTCTGCAGCGGCTAGCTGAGATCGCAGATGCGCTCTCGGGTCTCAGGATCGGAGAGGTAGCGATTCAACACGTCGCAGGCAGTGTTGCCATGCCTGTCCAGCGCCGATGGGTCGGCGCCGGCGTCGAGCAACAGTTCCGCGACCGCCGACAGCGGGTTCTGGCGGGCTGCGATATGCAATGCGGTTCGACCATCCGTGTCTCGGATATTCGGATCGGCGCCGTGTTCCAGGAGGACACGGATCAATGCCGCGCCGCCCTCGGGAGCCGCGTAGTGCAGCGGACTCATGCCGACTTCGTTGATGGGATTCGCGTCCGCGCCTGCCCGGAGCAGCAAACGGGCGACTTCTGCATTGCCATAGTCCGCAGCGAAGTGCAGGGGAGTCGTGCCGTCGGCCGCGGTGGCACTCGGAGCGAGGCCGGCTTCCAGCAGTAGGCGCGCCGGCTCCGCGGTTACGGTTTGGATTGCGGCGTAGTGCAAGGCGGTGCGGCCGCCGCTGTCGACCGAGCCCAAGTCGGGCCCGTAAGCCAGAAGGGTTGCCAGCGCATTAGATCTGCCTGCCAATGCGGCGATGTGCAAGGCGGATTGTCCGAACTCCTTCGTGGCGTTGACATCCGCACCGGCGTCCAACAGTGCTTCCAGCACGGAATTGTTGGTGTCGAGACCGGCGACGAGAACAACGCCATAAATCAACGGCGTCTCGCCAGCGCTGTTGACCGCATGCACGTCGGCGCCGTGTTCCAGCAGCAACTCGACCACGGGCGCGCCCTGGCTGGCCGCTGCGTAGTGCAGCGGCGACTCGCCGCCGGCGCAGCGCACGTTGACGGCTGCTCCCTCCTCGATAGCCTCGGCCACGGCGCTGTAGGCGCTCACTCCCCGCAGTCCCCTGCCCCTGTTAACCAGCGGGTCGAGCAACACACAGAGCGAATCGTCGACGTCCCTCGCCTCTTGGACCGCCTGCGGCTGAGAGGCCGATTCCGGCTCGGGTACATCGGTGGGTACTTCGTCGCGGCAAGCCACCAAGATTGTCGCCAGAGCAACCAGTCCGGTCAGGATTGCGAACCCGCGCATTGCGCAAGTCTATGCGTGGACCATGAACGCCAGAGATCTGAAGTTGGCCAGGAGGCGGTGGATATCATGGCGACACCGATGAGGAGGGTGCGAGTATGCCTGAGAGATATGACGTCGCCGTTGTCGGACTCGGAGCGATGGGTTCTGCCGCGGCCTGGCACCTGGCTCGGCGCGGACAGCGGGTGATCGGCTTCGACCGCTTCCGACCGCCGCACCTGTTCGGCTCGACCCACGGCGACAGCCGAGGCATCCGCGAGGCCTACACCGAGGGCCCGTCCTATGTGCCCTTCGTCCGCCGCGCCTACGAACTCTGGGACGAACTGTCCGATCTCGTCGGACAGCCGATCTTCACGCAGACTGGCGCGCTCTCGCTGGGACCGGAAGGCAACGACCTCGTCCAGGGTGTCGTCGACAGCGCACGCGAGCACGACATCGCCGTTGAGCAGATGGACGCCGCCGAGCTGCGCCGACGCTACCCGGGCATCCACGTCACCGACGACCTCGTTGGCGTGCTGGAGCAACGCGCCGGGATGCTGGACATCGATACCGCGCTCAACGGTCAGCTCGACCAGGCCGCCGCGCACGGCGCGGACCTGCACTTCGACGAGCCGGTCGATCGCTGGCTGCCGATCGAGATGGACGACCTCGAATCGCCGGTCAGGATCCAGACCGCGCGCGGCACGTACGAGGCCGAGCGCATGGTCGTTACCTCGGGCGCATGGAACGCGGGACTGCTGGGCAAGCTCAACCTGCCGCTCAACGTCACCCGCCAGGTGATGTACTGGTTCGAGGCGCGCGCCAATCCCGCTCACTTCGAGCTGGGCGCGATCCCCTTCTGGATGTGGCAGCGCAGCGAGACTGACACGGGTTACGGATTCCCCAATGTCGGCAAGGGCTTCAAGCTGGGACTGCACCAACCGCTGGAGACGGTCGATCCGTCGGGCTACAGCCGAGAGATCACCGAGACAGACGAGCGCCGCGTGCGCGAGTTCCTCGCCAACACGTTCCCCGACGTCTCGGGGACGTTGTTGCGCGCAGAGACATGTCTCTACACGCACACGCCCGACCACCATTTCCTGATCGACATCCACCCCAAGCGGCCCAACATCGTCATTGCCAGCCCCTGCTCGGGCCACGGCTTCAAGTTCGCCCCGGCCATCGGCGAGGCGCTCGCCGACCTCAGCATGCACCGCCGCACCGAGCACAACCTGGGCCTCTTCCGCATCGACCGCATGGTCGAGCCGCTCCAGGCCCAGTCCGCCGCCGGGGACTAGTCAGCCACTCACTCTCCCCCCGCTCTGCGGAGGAAGACGTGCCAGAACACACACATTCTCTCCCCCCGCTCTGCGGGGGGAGACGAGCCAGAACACACACCCTCTCCCCCCGCTCTGCGGGGGGAGATGCCGAAGGCAGAGGGGGCTCCCCTTGCACCCACAACCGCAACGAGTCGCCGTCGTCGGCGCCGGCGCGATCGGCTGCTACTTCGGCATGCGACTCGCCGAGGTCGGGCACGACGTCCGCTTCCTCATGCGCCGCGACTACGACGCGGTTACGTCCGGCGGGCTGAATCTGACCAGCCACCTCGGCGACCTGTCGCTCGACGCCCCGACCGTCGAGCGCACGCCCGAAGCACTGGCCGCGCACGGCCCCGTCGACTGGATCCTGGTCGGACTCAAAGCGACCGCGATCCCCGACATCCCCAAGCTGCTCGGACCGCTGCTCTCAGCCGACACGCGCGTGCTCGCGATCATGAACGGCCTCACCGTCGACGACGAGATCGCGGCGCAACTGCCCGACGGCACGTCGCTCTTCGGCGGGCTCGGATTCATCGGCGTCAGCCGCGGCGAGCCCGGCCGGATCGTGCACATGGAGTTCGGCGCGATCAACCTCGGACACCACGGCGACGACCCCGACGAGCTGCAGCGCGGCGTCGACCTGTTTGCAGGCAGCAAGGTCGAGATTCGGCCCGAGCCGAGCCTGCTCAAGGCGCGCTGGGAGAAGCTCTGCTGGAACATCCCCTTCAACGGCCTCTGCGTGATCGCCGGCGGCGTCGGCGTCGACCAGGTGATCACCGAGCCGCCGCTCTACGACGCGGCCTACGAGCTGATCATGGAGATCGTCGCGGCCGGCAACGCCGACCTCGAAGCGCGCGGCGAGTCCGTCCGCATCGACGGCGGCCGGATCGCCCACCAGTTCCTCACCCAGACCCTCGGCATGGGCGCCTACCGCCCCAGCACCGTGATCGACTACAACGAAGGCCGCCCCCTCGAACTCGACGCCATCTTCCGCCAACCCGTGCAGAGAGCGAGCGAACTGGGAGTGGCCTGCCCGATGATGGCCATGGTGGCGACTCTGGTGGGGAAGCTGGGTGTTCGAGGTGAGTGAGCTTCGCCAGGCTGCTGAGAGGCACAGGGATGCCGCGTCGGCCGCGAGCCACAAGGAGAGGCCGGTGCAAGGATTGCTCTGGCGATGGCGACCGAAGTCTTGGCAGCCAGGTGAGCGTCCCTCCTCGCCTTGTAAACCTGCCAAAGGCCGCACAACCAAAGATGGCTATTGTCAGCGAATGCGAAACGGCCGGCGCCGCTACGCGCATCGCTGGGCGATGGCAGTCGCACTGGGAATCGACGTTGACAGTCCAAAGATGCCCGAATTGGTCATGCATCTCTGCGACAATCGCAGATGCGCAAACCCTGACCACCTTGCCCCTGGAACGACAGTGTCGAACCACAAAGACAAGATGGCCAAAGAGAGATACCAGAAGGGCGGCGAGATCCATACCGCAAGACTGAATGAACAGCAGGTGTGCGAAATCAGGCGGCTGCACTCCGAGGGACGCTTCAACCAAAAGCAACTGGCTTGCCTCTACGGAGTTAGTCCAAGCAGCGTCAACCGAATTGTCCTGCGCAGGAGCTGGAAGCACTTACCCTGCTAGTTGCGAGATCGTGCGGCCAGTTGATGGCTGCCTGACTAGACATCACTAAGGATGGGTGAGTCAACCCAAGAGACGATTTGCTCAGAGAGGACCTGCGTGGCGTCAAGCGCGATGAACTTCAGGACCACTTCAAAGCGAGGCAGCCTGTGTTGCTTGGTCAAGTCAGCGTCACCCAAAGCGGAGACATGATTACTGTCTGGGTCATAGACAACGCCGACTAACGAGACATCCTGTCTCTAAGTCCGAAGCTACTGCCACAGCGGCTGCCAGGTGCTGAAGAAGTGGCTCAGCTAATGGGAATCAATGGTGCTGGCACAGGGATCGGGAGTGGGAGCGGTGAACAAGTTCTCGGGGTTGGCGCGGTGAGTCTCGAATGATCTAATCCTCTTCCTAGGCGACTTCGAAACTCCCTAAGGTGCGGATTCAAGACGCGCATCAAGAGTTCTTCTAGCTCGGGCAAGCACTGACGCCGTTCGACTCGCAAACTCAGCAAGGGTGTGCAGTTGGCGAACTGTCTCATTTCTTGCGCGATTCAAAGTCCTCTCAACCCTAGGCATCGCCTCCGTTGAATCGGCAGCACCACTGATGGATTGCTCAAACTCCACGGTCGATCTCTCTGTTTCCGCCAGTACATCCCTGAGTCGTTTTACTTCTGCGGAATCGGAACCTGACAAGGCTTCACTACCGTTCAACAGACCGTCAAGGGCTGACTCAGTTTGATCCAGGCCCTGAGCATAACAAGTGTTTTCTCTCGCCAAGAAACCGGCGTAATCCTCCATCTTCTCAGCCAGCGACCGAAAGACTCGACGACGTTCTCTGTTGGAAATCTGTTGAGGTTGCGCCATTTTCTCTTGCATCTCTGCGCTGGCCATCTGCAGCTCGCCTGTAAACGACTTCGTTTCCTCGCCGAAGCGCGCAATGCTAGATGCCAATGCGGTTGTACCTTCTTCCAGCCGAATGGCGTAGTCGACGGATCCAAGTTCGTCGTCGTCTGGCGTCTCTCCAACTGGCAATTCAACTTGACGTGGCGGAACGTTTACTGGTGTGGAAAGTGCATCACTGACAGGTGACCCGAATTGTAGTGACCCGTTGAGGAAGGAGGCAATCCGCTCAGACAGCGCTTGGCGGGCTTCGTCCATGTCTTCGAAGTGCGTAGAGTAGATGAGACATCGATAGGCTCTTAGGTCAAACTTGAGGTCGTCGACGTCCTGGGCCAACATGATTACCGGCTTGTTCATGGCGTGAGCTAGCCCAAGCTCGTAATAGACATTGGCATTCGCATCCGTTAGATCGGCGATGATCAAGTCGCTGCCCCTTATCGAGAGCACAATGTCCTTCGTGATGGCCTGAGAGTTCTGGCTGTTGTCGGCTCGTTGGACGGCCATGCCGTTGGCCTCGAGAGTCTTGCGATAGAAGCTGTCGAACACCGATTGAAGATCGGGTGTAAAGGGCATGATGACGAATGCGGTCGGTTTCTTGTTGTCTGGTGCAGCCATTTGGCACTACCTCTGTGCGATTAGATTGCCGGGTTGCGTCGTGCACCAGAGTAGCACAGAAGTTTGAAGCTGGTGTGCTATGGACAACAGATCGTGCGTTGCCATTCACCCTGCGTCGTGGATGCGTTCGTTGGCCTTGCCTTGCTTGCGAACCGGCGCGTTGTCGTAGGAGTCCTGCAGCCGCAGCCAGAAGTCCGTCGTGCTGCCGAAGACCAGGCTCAGGCGTCGGGCGACATTGAGTGTGATCGGCTCGCGACCATCCACAATGGCGGCGAGCTGCCGCAGGTCCATGTCGAGTTGGTCAGCGGCTTCGGCAATGGCCATGCCTAAGGGTTCGATGCACTCGTACCAGACGTTCTCACCGGGATGCGGCGGGTCGTACATCGGCATGGCGACGCTCTCCGATCGTCCGGCAACCCTATCCCGATTCAGCGTTGATGGAGAGTGCCGCGTACCACTCGCCGATCGCCGCCGACCTCGATGCCTCGGTGTTCCAATGCAGCGGGCGCGGACTCGTGCTGGGCAGCGCGATCAACTCCGCCTCGATGTCGGGGAACGCTCGGCGGAACTCTTTCAGCCGACGGCCGTTGAGCAGGATTGGGAACGGGTCCCTCGACTCCAGCAAGTCGCCGATCCGGTTGGGGACGGCGTCGCGGATCTGGTCGTCGCCCGAGCCTTCGCGACGCACTCGCTCGTACAGGTCCCAGATTGCGATCTGCCTGGCCCTGACTTGCGCGACCCGCTCCGCGTAGGGTGCGCCGGCGTCGTCAACGACGCCGCAATGCTGCAACACGCGCCAGAACCAGTTCTGCGGGTGGGCGTAGTACTGCTGCCGCTCCAGCGATTGGACGCTGGGGAAGGAGCCGAGGATCAGGGCTCGGATGGGGCCAACGGGGAGGATTGGCGGGAGGCCTTGGAGCATCTGATTCCCCTCTCCCCCCGCGCGAGCGGGGGGAGATGTCCCGTAGAGCCTGCCCCCGCGAAGGCGGGGGGACAGAGGGGGGCTCGCCGCACGCGGTTCGTGGGGCGTTCCCCCCTTCACCCGCTACGCGGGAGCTTCCCCCCAGGGGGCAGCGGGGAACGCGGGCTACTTGGCGGGGAAGACCGGTTCGCCGCCGATGATGCCGGTGGCTTCCATCTCCTGGAGGTCTCCGGCGGAGAGGCCGAGGTCGTCGGAGAGGACCTGGGCCGTGTGCTCGCCGAGCAGCGGGGCGCGCTCGAGCGGCACGTCGCTCTTGGACATCTTCGGCGCCCAGCCGAGCAGGCGGATGTTGCCGTGGGCCGGGTGCTCAAGGTCGTGGACGAAGCCACGCTCCTCGAAGTGGGGGTTGTGGAACAGGTCGTAGGTGTCGAGCACCGCCGAGCAAGGCACGCCGGCCGCGCCCAGCTCCTCCATCACTTCCCACTTGGTCCGCGTTTTGGTCCACTTCGAAATTTCGGCGTAGAGCTCCTTGCCGTTCTCGTTGCGCTTCCACATGTCCTCGAAGCGCGGGTCGACCAGCAGCTCGGGACGGTCGATGGCGGCGCAGAGTGTGTCCCACATGCGGCTGGTCACGACCATGATGTAGACCCAGTCGTTGTTGCCGCCGCGCGCCTCGCTCTCGGGCGTCGACTTGCAGGGGTAGAGGTCGGTCGGCGCGCCGGCCGCGTTGCCTCGGCGCGGCGCGACCTTCTCGCCCCACTCGGCGTACGCGATCCGCGTGCGCATGAAGTAGGTCATCGCCTCCTGCATCGTGATCTCGATGAACTGGCCCTCGCCGGTGCGCTGCTTCTGCACGTAGGCGGCGGTGATCGAGAGCGCCAGTTCGACGCCGGTGCCTGAGTCGCCCACGGTCGAGCCGGGCAGCATCGGCGGACCGTCGGGCTCGCCGGTGACCGAGAACGCGCCAGCCGCGGCCTGGGCGATCATGTCGAAGCACTTGTAGTCGGCCCAGGGTCCGGAGAGTCCGAAGCCCTTGAGTCGGGCGTAGATGATCGAGGGGTTGACCTCTTTCATCACGTCGTAGGTCAGGTTGAGCCGCTCCATCACGCCGGGACCGTAGTTCTCGACGAAGACGTCGTAGTGGGGCAGCATTTCCAACAGCAGCTCGCGGCCCTTGGGGTCCTGCAGGTTGATCGTGACCGAGCGCTTGTTGGAGTTCCAATTGATGAAGTAGGGGGAGTTGAGCGTCCCGGTGCGCACGCCGCGTCCCGGGTCGCCGACGCCGGGCTGCTCGACCTTGACCACGTCCGCGCCCAGCCAGGCCAGCGCCTGTGTGCACGAAGTCCCCGCCTCGTACTGGGTCATGTCAAGGATCCGCATTCCATCAAGTGCCGGCATCGTCAGGTCCTCCTACAGGCGCGGCGCGCGCCGATGAGTCACCTGCATACTAGTCGGACGGCAGCGGACGCCGCACACCTAGTTCCCCTCTCCCCCCGCGCAGCGGGGGGAGATGCCGAAGGCAGAGGGGGGCTCCCCTCGCTAAGGACCTTCCTCGTCGTCGGCGGCCGCCTCGGCCACGTAGCGCAGGAGCGTTTGCACGAACATTCGGGTCCGCGCGACATCCTGCTGCGCCCTCGATGCGTTGAGCGCGAACGGCGTGGCCAGCCAGAGTTGCGGGCTGCCGATCAGCTCGGGCGGCGTGTGGCTGTTCTGGACGAACAGCATCGCGCTCAGGACGAGGAAGCCCTGCGACTCGACACTGTCGTTGAACAGCGACGCCATATGGCGCTGCCTGGCTGCGAGATCGGTGAGCCGGAGATCGACGTGCGAGCCGATCGGCAGGATTCGGATCGTGTGGCCGCTGTCGGCGTAGATCCGGTCGAAGGCCTTCAGCGCGTTGAACAGCGTGTTGGCGTTCAGCGTCATCGCCATCTGGACATCGGCCCATTCGGGATCGGTCAGCTTGGCGATCAGCTCTTCGACGACCTCTTCATCCGATGCGCCCTCGGTCAGGTGCAGCCGGCGCACGCTCTCGCCCTGGTAAGTGGCTTCCAGTCCTTCGCAGCGCTCCTCGAGCCCGACGTTGCCCTGTTCGTGCATGACGCAGACGATCGGTCCGCTGACGCCGAGCGCGCTGATGCGCTGGGCGGCCCGGACGCCCGCTTCGCGGTCGTCGAGGGCGACGTGAATCTCGGAGCCGGCGGCAGCGGCGAAGCTCGCGCCGGAGTTGAATGTGACGATTCGAGCGCCCGCCGCCTTGGCGGCCAGCAGCGAGTCGGTGACTGCGTCGGGATCGGCGAGCGTGGAGGCGATCACGGCCGCGCCGTCGGCGCTGCACTGATCGATCGCGGCCGCCTGGTCGGCGCCGTCGAGATGCGACTCGAAGCGGTAGTTGGCGTCGGCCAGGTGCGCGGACACGTGCATGTAGGCGCGCGCGACCTGCCAGTAGCGGTCCGCCTTTGAACCGTGCGCGACCACGCAGAAGAGCGGTCCCTCCGGTTCTTCCTCAGCGGGAAGTTCAACTCCGGAACTCAGATGCCAGATGCCGCTCGGCGCGTCGGCGGCCAGGACGCGCAGTTGAGGCAACTGCCGTTGGTTCCAACCACCGTCAGCATCCATTGACTGAATTGCGAAAACGATCGATCCATCTGCACGCTTGAGTGCGGCGACGCGGACGTTCGCGGCGTGGTCCTCAGAGTCGCTGACCATGGACTCAGCGATGAGCCGATCGAGCGAGGCGGAGGCGGCCGCAACCGCCTGGGCATTCTCGCCGGCCGTATCCATGCCGGCCAACGAGGGATCAGCCAGCCAGAGCTGAGGCTGGTTGATGTACACCGCGTGGTGCAGTTTGTGGGACAGGTGCATCGCGCTTGCGACGAAGAATCCCTGGGTGTCGACGCTGTCGCTGATCAACACGTCGAGATGTTGTTCGAGCAACGCATCGGGGAACGCGGCCAGGTCTTCGCGAGAGGCGCCGACCGAGGCGAGCCGCAGGTCGCCGGCTCCGCCCTCCAGGCGTTCAACGGCGCGCAGGGCGTGCTCCATGCTGTCCGCGCTGAGCGTGAGCACGGCGTCGTACCGCGACCGACCCTGGTCGATGAACTCGTTCGCAATCGTTTGAATGAAGAGGTCATGAGCGGTGGGATCGTGTTGCCGATGCGACGCGACCTCTTCGAGCTGGATGCGCGTGACGCCGGCGCCTGCGTAGGTGGCTTCAAGACCGTCGCAGCGGTGTTCGAGGCTGAGATTGTCCCGCTCGTGGATCAGGCAGCCGACCTGACCACTGATGCCGCGCTCGTTGAACTGGCGTCCGGCCAGCTCACCGGCTGCGCGGTCGTTGAGCGCGATGTGGACCTGGGAGCCCACGTCTTCAGCGTGCTCGACGCCGGCATTGAATGTGACGACGCGCACTTCCATCTCCCTGGCCTTGAGCAACGTCTCCTTGACGTCGTCGGGACTGGCCAGGGTCGATGCGACGACCGCGGCACCGTCGGCGAGGCAGCGCTCGAGCGCTGCGGCCTGGTCAGCGCCGTCGAGGTGGGTCTCAAATCGCAGGTTAGTGTCGGTCAAGGCTGCCGACTGGAACAGGTAGGCGCGGAACTTGACCCAGAATCGGTCGTCGGGCGCGCCGTGGGCGACCACACAGAAGAGCGGCGCCGGCTCGCCGCCGGCGATGTCGACGGACGAGCTGGGCAGCCAGGTGTCCGTCGGCGCATCGGTTGGGACCACGCGCCTGTTCGGCAACAGCCGCTCGCCCCATTCGCCGTCGGCGCCCAGCGTCTGCACGCTGACCCGGACCGACCCGTCATCGCTCTTGAGCACCGACGCGCGGACTGTTGGGTCTTCGGAACCCGGATGCGCGTGCGCGTCGTTGAGCAGCGAGAAGCTGGTCAATCCCGCGCTTTAAGGTCAGCAACAGCGCGATCGCGATTGCGAATTGTCTCGAACGGAGGGGGCTCAATCGATGTAACCGGCGCATAACTACTCCCAAGGTCGAGCTCTCGTTGTCTCGCCTACCGAATGGTCAGTTCGGGGCAGTCGCCGTATGGTACATGAGCGCTCAATGTAGGACTACTGCTGCTCCGGACTGCTCAGATGCCCACATGATTGTGTTGTAACTGTGATGTCTACCGACAGTATGTATGTACCTTCGCTTTGTGTCTTCACGCAAGCGAACTGGACCATCAGTCGCCGCAAGAGCTGACAATGCCTTCGGCTTCCAGCCGGGAGAACTCCGCGCCAGCGATGCCCAGGTCATCGCAGAGCACTTCCTGCGTGTGCTCGCCGAGCAGCGGCGCGGCCTTCATCGGCACGCTGCTCTTCTCCATGATCGGCGCCCAGCCGAGCAGGCGAATCGGGCCGTGCTGGGGATGCTCGATGTCCTGGATGAATCCGCGCTCCTCGAAGTGCGGGTTGTGGAAGAGGTCGTAAGTGTCGTGCGTGGCCGAACATGGCACCCCGGCGCTGCCCAGGATGTCCATCGCCTCCCACTTGGTGTGCTGCATCGTCCAGGCGCGAATCTCGGCCTTGAGTTCCTCCGAGTGCTCGACCCGCGCCGCCTCGTCGCAGAAGCGCGGATCGACCGTCAGATCGGGACGATCCATCGCCGCGCAGAGCGTGTCCCACATCCGCGTCGTCAGCGCGATCATGTAGAGGTAGTCGTTGGCGCCGTTGGATCCGGGCAGCGGTTTGCAGGGATAGAGGTCCGTGGGCCCGGCCCAGGCGTTGCCGCGGCGCTCCGCGGCGATCTCACCCCAGCCGGAGCCGGGCGTGTTCGCGACCGGCGTGCGCATGTAGTAGGTCATCGCCTCCTGCATTGAGATCTCGATGTGCTGCCCCTCGCCCGTGCGCAGCTTCTGCACGTAGGCCGACGTGATCGCGAAGGCGAGCTGCATCCCGGTGCCTGAGTCGCCGACGCACGCGCCGGGCTTCATCGGCGGTCCGTCCTCGGTGCCGGTCACCGAGAATGCGCCGGCCGCGTTCTGCGCCACCGGATCAAAGCACTTCACGTCGGCGTAGGGACCGGTCAACCCGAAGCCCTTGAGCCGCGCATAGATGATGCTCGGATGAACTTCCTTGAGCGCCTCGTAGGTCAGCCCCAGCTTCTCCATCACTCCGGGGCCGTAGTTCTCGACGAAGACGTCGTAGTGAGGCAGCATCTCGAACAGCAGCGCCCGCCCGCGTTCCTCGCGGAGGTTGATCGTGACCGATCGCTTGTTCGCGTTCCAGTTGATGAAGTAGGGCGAGTCCTTGCCGTCGCCCCAGGCGATGCCGCGCCCCGGATCTCCGACCCCGGGTTGTTCGATCTTGACCACGTCGGCGCCGTGCCAGGCCACCGCCTGGGTGCAGGAGGTTCCCGCCTCGTATTGGGTCATGTCAAGGACGCGCATTCCGTCAAGTGCTGGCATGGGGGAATCCTCTCGCGGTCCGGTGGCGGCAACTGCTCACCATCATAGGGAGCGGTACGGGCTGCCCCCCTCTGCCTTCGGCATCTCCCCCCGCGGAAGCGGGGGGAGAGGGAAACAGTGCTCCCGCAAGTGTGGGACTGAGTAGGAGACTCCGAAGTACCGCGTACCATGCCACTCAGTCCGACAGAGCACCGATGGAGAAGTGAACATGACCACAGCAACCGTCGGCGTCGCCCCCGACGCGCCGCCCGAGCCCGACAGCTACGACTGGCCCGGCATCGTCGCCGGATTGCAGCGCTACCTGCGCCTGACCGCGACGCCGGTCGGGATGAAGATGTTCGAGACCGTCGACGAGATGCTGGCCGTCGAACGGGTGCGGCGGCCGCAGACCAAGTACGCGCTCGACCAGCTCGTCGCGCAGGCGCGTTGGCTCAACTTCACGCTCGGTGTGACGATGGACGACCTGATCGGTGCGCAATGCGGCGCCCCTGTCGGCCTGCATCCGAACGAGGACGACGGCGAGTGGCGTCTGCGCACGACCATGACCAACGTCTGGTTCGAGACCGACGAAGACGCGATCGCCCATCAGCAGGCCATGGACGTGCTGCCTTACGGCCGTTACGCCGCACTGGCGCTCTCGCCGATCGCAACCGGCCGGCTCGATCCGCCCGACGTGGTGCTGCTCTACGGCACGCCAGGACAGATGATCATCCTGATCAACGGGCTGCAGTTCTCGGGTTTCAAGAAGTTCGAGTTCGCCTCGGTCGGCGAGTCGGCCTGCGCCGATAGCTGGGGTCGCGCGCTGCGCACCGGCGAGCCGTCGCTGAGCATTCCCTGTTACGCCGAGCGCCGATTCGGCGGCGTCCAAGACGACGAGCTGCTGATGGCGATCCCGCCGCGCTACTTGCCCAAGCTGCTCGACGGCCTGGACAAGCTCTCGCGCAACGGGCTGCGCTACCCCATCCCGCCGCTCGGCATCCAGGCCGATCCCTCCGAGTCGCTGGCGAGGTCCTACCAGGACCGGTTCTAGCCGAATGGAGCCCTGATTTCGCTCCCGCACGCAACGCCGGATGTGTAAACCGCTTGTTGACATCCGACGAGCCGGATGTCTAACATTGGCTCTTGCACCCCTCGTTCGACCGTCCCCGCAACGCGTCGGGGCGACCGACCTCGGGATGCGCCTTGACAAGGGACATAGTGATGAGATGCGTCCACAGCATCCCCCCTGGAACGGGTCGCCAAGGCCCGCTCCGAGACATCAAGGGGGGCTGCGGGAAACTCTCGCGTGAGTCGGTTGCTTGCTGCAGCCGGTGAGGCGCGAGGGGTACGTGTGTGGTTCTGATGACATGCAGAGATGACTGCGCTCGGTCTCAGGCACAGCCTGGGGCCGGTCCCCGATTTGCCTCGGGGATGGAACAGTGCGGCGTGCGGCACGAACGGGAGCCTCGAGGTGCGCAACTACCTCGGGGACTGGTTTTCGTTCAGCAGTGCATGCGCGTGGCGTAGCGCAGGTCAAGTGACTACGGCGCA
>VXQT01000023.1 GCA_009838915.1 Chloroflexota bacterium | reverse complement strand
GTGCGCACTTCGGCCACCGGCTCGGCCCGGTACCGGGCATGCAGCGCCTCCGCCGTGTCCGCCTCCGCCCAGACCATCGCCGTCTTGCGCGCCATGGCCGTCCCTCCCTGCGCAACCTCTCACATGTCAAGTAATTCTATTGTACTGGATTAGTATCACACCCACTGTGACACCGGGTTCCCACTCCAGGGTCTCCCAGAAGGGATTCAGGCCCGGATGCACCAGATTCCCAGCCACCTGCATCACCCACTCTTCTCTCCGTTGGGGATCTTCGGTCATGCCCGACACGGTTTGGTCGTCCTCGACTCCCAACAGGATGTAGCCCCCCTCCAGGTTCAGCAACGCCGCGATCTCCTTGGCCAACGAGTCCTTGGCAATGTCGTCGCGTTTGAATTCCACTCCGGAATTTTCGCCCCTGCGGACGACTTCAATCAGTTCCACTCTGTTCATGATTCGTTTTAGAAACCGTACTTCAGCCTTCGGATTTCGAAGGCTTCCTGGCCTCCTTCCAAAATCTCCTCCACAAATTCCCGCACCGGACCAGAGTCGATCGATCCCTTGTGTTCCGGTTTGATTTCGGCTCTTCCGTAACCAGCTTCCCCTGACGGGGTCAGTCCCAAAATGAGCTCGGCATCCCCCAGCACCGGAATGTTGGCATTGTGTGTGGAAAAGATGAACTGACGCTGCCGTTTGGCCTTGCGCATGGCAGGCACAACGCTCTCGGTAATGAAACGGTTGTCCAGGTCGTCCTCGGGTTGATCGATAACAAGTGGAGCATCCGAATCCAGCAACAACAGCAACAACAGCGAAGTAGCCTTCTGGCCCGTGGAGAGGCTGTCCATGGCCTGCCAGGATGGCGGATCACCTGAAGGCGCGGTGTTAAGGCGAATCTCCGTCGTGGAAGGCAATTCCAGTTCCTCCAGCACCATCAGGGCTTCCTTTGATGCCTGCGCCAGCCGGTCTGCCTGCATCGAAGGAATGGAATAGGCTTGTCTGAGCTTGGCCGCGCCGGAACGGCAGCATTGGACAAACTCGGCCATGGACAAGCCCGGTGCCTGCATGAGCTTGTCGATCGCCTCGGACAGGCGGCCCCCGATCTCATTCCTCAGTGCCTCGCCCAGGGGTCTCCGGTCCCCTGCAGCAGTGACGTCCACCTTCACCTGGTTGTGCAACCGTTCGCTTACCACCGCTGCTGCCCGCCTCAACCGCTCATGCCTGGCTGCCTGTATCGTCTCCCACTCAGCCAGAAGCTGCTTTCGACGTTCCACATGCTCCTGCTCCAACCGTTGAAGCAAGGCCCATTGCTTGCGCAAAGGGCGCAGGCGCTCGACTTCGCCGCGCAACCTGATGAATTCCTCCCCATCCGCTGCGGCTTGCCGCAAACCGCGAAGGATCTGCCGGTACTCGTCTTCAACCTCAGTCTTCCGTGTTTCCCACTTCCTCCTGACAGCCTCCACGGCGGAATCGGATCGTTCAAGAGCCTTCTCCATCCGGACCACCACCTGTTCCAGCGCGCGACCCAGTTCCCGAAACACGGGTACGATTTCAGCCAACGTGGCCCGGCCGGGGAGTTCGGCCAGCGCCTGGTCCGACACAAAAGCAACATTGACCGGCAACTCCTGGCGGAGCAACTCCAGTGCCTCATGAAAAGCATGCAGGCGCTCAGGTATGGAATCCAGGATATGCTGTTCCCGGACCAGCAGGCTTCGCTCCCGAAGACGTTCCTCCAACCCAACCTCCTGGTACCGATCCAGGGTCTCCTCAAGTTTCGGCAAGGAAGCCAATTGGTCTTCCACTCGTTGAAGTTCGGCGTTGGTCAACAAAATCGACCGGCGTGTCTCCTCAAGGTTCCGTTGCACGTTGACCGTGCGCTGTGTCAGTGAGTCGTCGCGTTCCAGAAACCGATCGAGGAGCGATGTCCGCTTCACCGGACTGCGGGCGAGTTCCAAGATTTCGTGCTGCCCGAAGATCTCGATCTTTGGCAAAATGTCAGTTGGTCGCAGTTGGGATATGTTCCCACTGTCGTCCTTGACGACCGGAGGCTGGGATACGGATCTTTCAATTACGTATTCGCGCGTGGATGGACGCGTTGTGCGCACCCGAAGAGACAATTTCGATCCCGGCCGCAACACCTTCTGAACAATTCCGCTGTGTGCCCGATTCGCTTCGTCACCGACAGGTTCCTTATCCAATACATAACGCAGACTCTCAATCACCGTGGATTTCCCTGCGCCGCGTCCTCCGATCAGAACATTCAAGTTGGTGTTGAAGTGAATAGCCATCCCATCCAAAAAGCCCGCCTCCCACGCCAGGCTCAAGATTTCAGTGTGATCTTTCGGCTGTGGATCGCTGTTGAGTCGAATTCTTGAGTCGGGATCCAGAAAGGCCTGGCGCAAACCATCGATGGATACCCTGGACATCTTGATCAAACAGGATGCCGCCGGATCGGCCAAGTCGGCGGCATCCACGACATCCTTGGCATTGATCACGGCCACCGCCAGATTCTCTCCGGCAGGATAACGGCGACGATAGTCCGGCAGCTCATTGCGAACGATTGGCAACACCTTTTGATGGAGCTTG
>VXQT01000001.1 GCA_009838915.1 Chloroflexota bacterium | reverse complement strand
CCCCCAGTTCCCTGGGAGACATCCCTCCCAAGGCCAAACGGAAAGATACAAGGACGAGCGATGCTCGACACCCCCAACACGTCTTCCCCGGAAGACGAGCATGCCGGACAGCTCTACACGATCACGGCCGGCGGCTTCTCCGCCACCTGCGACGCCTTCGCCGCCGACCCCGAGCAGAACCAGCTGTGGTTCTGCTCGATGGTCGGCGCCCAGACCTCGCTCAAGGCGATCTGGGCGGCCCTGCTCAACTCGCCGCCCTCGCCCGCCTTCCTGATCAAGGGCGCCGTCGATGAGCTGCACGAGGGCGGTTACGAACGCTGCCAGATTCCCGAGGCCAGCATCGGCACCTGGAAGACGAAGATCGCGCGGCTGCCGCAAGCCGGCGCCTGGCACGCCATGGTGTTTACGCAAATGGCGGAGCTCTCGTTCGAGCGCGACGCCTTCCTGCTGCTCACCCCGGACGCCTCAGACGCCCCGGTGCTGCACCTGCGCTTCCTCAACCAGCGCACCGAGTTGCCCATTCATCGCAGCTGGGCCGGCTGGCTCTGGCAGCAGGGGCTGGAGTCGGATGCGATCCGGCCGCTCAAGTCCGAGGGCCTGCACGCCTGGTACTGCCACCACGACCCGCAGCAGCTGGAGAGCGAGCTCTCGGCCGCCGTGAAGTACGGCGCGCTCCGGCTGCCGAGCCAGCTGAACGGGGCCGAGGCATGAGTCACCGCTACGTCACGGTCACGGTTGAGACCCGCGCCGGCGAAGACGACATCGCGGGTGAGGAGATCACCGAGATCATCAACCTCGACCTGGAGGAGGACGCCTCGTACATCGACGGCCAGGTCCACGAGGACCTGCACGACTACCTGCTTGACCAGTACGCGGGAGGCCGCCAATGACCGACTCCGACGACAACGAGATCATCGTCACGGTCCGCCAGGGTCCAGACGAGACGGCGCGCTGGTGGCTCCAGCGCCCGCAGTCCGACTGGCAGATCGCCCAGATCGCCGAAGACCTCGAAGACCACCTGCTCGGCCTCGTTGAGGCCGACAACCAAGGAAAGGACCACCAATGAGACTCGGAGGACAACTCAAGGGCGGGTACTACCCGACCCCGCCGCGCGTGATCGACCACGTCCGCTCGCTGCTGTTTGCGCCCATTCGCTACGGCCGCAACCGGGACCAGATCGTGCGCCTACTCGATCCCTGCTGCGGCCCGGGCGACGCCGTGAGGCAGCTGGCGGACTCCATGAACCGCCACGTGACGGTCGAGACCTACGGGGTCGAGCTGCACGCCGAACGCGCGCTGGAGGCGGTGGAACACCTCGACCACGCGCTCTCCAGCGACCTGTTCCGCTGCTCGATCGCCAACCGCACGTTCAACCTGCTCTGGCTCAATCCGCCCTATGACTGGGACCGGGAGGACAAGCGGGTGGAGCAGGCGTTCTTGACGCACTGCTCGAGGTACCTGGAGCCGGACGGGGTGCTGGTCTACATCATCCCCCGCGCTCAGATCGCGACCTCGGCCCGCTTCCTGACAACCAACTACCGGCGCGTCCGCGCCTGGTCGTTCCCCGAGCCCGAGGTCGAGGCGTTCGACCAGGCGGTCGTGCTGGGCGTACGCAAGCCGCAGCCGGGGCCCGACGCGCGGGCCATGCGCGACCTGGTGGCAAGCATCGACGATCTCGCGCCTTTGAATCGAGAACTGGCGCCGGAGTACGACGTCACCATGTCTCAGCCGGGACCGGTGATGTTCACGACCCGCGTGATCGATTTCGCGAAGGCGGTCGCCGAAGCGCGCAAGCGCGGGCTCTGGACCCAGGATGAGATCACCGAAGCGTTCTGGCCGCCGACCGACGCGACCGCGCGCCCGCTGATGCCCCTGCGCAAGGGGCACCTGGCGATGCTGGTCGCGGCCGGCTTCCTCGACAACCTTGAACTGGAGACGCCGGAGTCCCGCGTGCTGGTCAAAGGCAAGACCAAGAAGGAGATGGTCCTGGTCGAGGAGGGCGAGACCCACGATGTCTACCGCGAGCAGCTGCGCACCAGCGTGGTCACGCTCGACCTCGACTCCGGCCGGATCGAACGGATCGAGGCCTAGCAGGTTCATACCGAACCAACTCCCAACCGTGCGGCTCACCGCCGCTGAGACACACCCGGAAAGGAACCCATGACCACCGAGACCACCAGCAAGCCCGACTACCAGCCCTACACGGGCTGGCACTGCGACCACCACCGGGACGAGACCTACGCGGGTCCCGTCCTCTACGTGCTGGTCGACGAGACCGAGACCACCGCAACCCCGCTCTGCACGGAGTGCGTTCAGACCTTGATGCTTGCGTTCGCCGCGCAACAGGAGGCCGAGCCCGACCGGCGCCCGCGTTCGTTCGAGGTAATCACGGTCGCCGCCTACATCGAGGCGCTCAGAGGGCTGCCGCCGATTGGCTGCCCCTGGCCCGGCTACACGGAGGACGAGACCGGAGCATTGGCACCCTCGGGAGACGAGGAGTGCGACCACCACTTCTATCTCCCGGCGCGCCCGACTCACGAGCAGCTGGCCTCGCTCGTCGAGGACGCGATGGGCCACGCCTGCGCGCACCCGCGCGAGCACCG
>VXQT01000026.1:22170-24654 GCA_009838915.1 Chloroflexota bacterium | reverse complement strand
AATTCTGTTGTGAAGGTTAGGCGGATTGACCGCCGTTTTCGCCGCTCGCCTGCCGCTGGACGAGAAACGACGATCCAACGTCGCCACAACCGGGTGATTTGATCCCTCGAGGAGGTGAATTACTGGAGGTTCGCAGCCGGGGCTAGAATACCCAAGGCTCCCCGAGCTTTCGCGATTCCTTCCTGCCAAGCTTGATTTTGGCGTCCTCAGCGGCGCCTGGGAAGCGGTACACGATGACTGAGTCTCTCCGTCGATCAATCACCTCTTCTATCTCCCCGATCATGTGAGCTAGCTTCGTGTTGGAGAGGCGGCACTCAAACACTGAGAACTGAACTCTTTGACCGTACTTCTCGCAGATGCCAGAGACGCGCCTCAGTCGGCTCTGACCTGTGCCCTCCGTATCGGCGATGTCGTATGTGACGAGGACATCCACGAGGTTAAGGCAAGACGAAGGGAGGATACGCAGGTAAGTCGCCGCGGAAATGCCGGGCGAGGAGCGTAGCCTGGACCGACGGCAGGGCCCAGCGTTCCACTGGACGCCTCAACAGCTGGTGCTGCACCTCGGATTCCTTGTGCTTTTCCCAGGCTGGGAGTAGTCGAGTTCTGCCGTGATCGCTGAGATAGACAGCCCCTCCCGGTGAGCGATCGAAGTCCTCGGGACCAATCTGGCGGCGGCGAACAAGTGACACGACGAATCGGTCGGAAATCGCCCGGAACTCCTCGGCCAGGTCGAGCGCGAGCGACGGTCGGCCCGCACGCGGCCGGTGAAAGCAGCCCATCTGATGGTCTAGTCCAACGCTCTCTGCTGCGCCGATGCACTCGGTCACCAGCATGCCGTAACAGAAACCCAGCAGTGCATTGACCGGGTCTCGCGGAGGTCGACGCGTGCGACCGGAGAATTCAAGCTCGCTCGAAGCCAACGCCAGCCGCATTGCGCGAAAGTAGATTCGTGCCGCATCGCCTTCGATCCCGCGAACGCTGTTCGCCGATTGGGCCTCGGGTAGGCGAGCGATGCGCGCCGCAATCTGCGTAGATCGAGAGGCTAGCTGCTCAGCCATTTCTGCGCCCTTCTCGTCCCGTGCCCAGCGCCCTAGGACGCGCCTACTGTTCTGTAGCTTTGCCGCCACGATTGACTTGGCCACCGCTAGCGACCGCATCTCGTCCATCACGGTTTCGAACTGGGCCGTCCGCAGATGCACGTTTCCGCTGGTGGGGCCGTTGACCACGAATCGAAGGGCGCCGCTCATTTGGAGCGCTGCGACTCTGACGCCGCGGCGCGCGCAAGCGTCGAGGGCCTGTGTTGTGATCTGGGCGCCTCCGAGCAAAACTAAACCATCAACTGCTTCCAAAGGAACCCTTTGGCTACCGGCTGGTGACGACACGACCAGCGAGCCGCGTCGATGTCGAATCTGAGCACGATGATTCCGGACATAGACGGTGTTCAGGTATCGCATTTGAAAATGACGTTCTCGATGTAGCGGTCCACCCGGCTCGGAGCACTGGTCAGGTCCGGCAGGCAGTGGTGCAACAGCTGACACTCCCGACAGCGCTGATCATTCGGAGCAGCCGGCAACTCAGACGCGAGGAGTTGCTTCCTGATGGCCTCGATGACATCGCGCACCTCCTCGCGGAGGATTTCGGTGAAGTCGACCTGCATCCTCCGTCTCGGTCCGCCGTACCACACGTATCCGTGAGCTATCTCGACACCGAGCATTTCTTCAAGACACAGAGCCTGAGCGCAGAGTTGGAGATCAGCCGCGCTGCCGTGGCGAACCCCAGACTTGTACTCCACCGGCCATACCATCCCGTCTTGCATCTCCACCGCATCGGATCGACCTGACAGGCCGAGCGCCTCAGACCAGAGCGGGATACTGCGCAGCACCTCACGGCCGCGCTCGCGTCGATGTTCGCCGCTATCCACTCGACGGTGCGCGCGCGTCCCCCTCACAGTGTGGGCGTTATCGCTCCAGACGCCGTCGCAGTGGATGATGGCGCACTGCCGCGGGCAGTAGACGAAGTGCTCAATCGCTGAAATCTGGACGACTGGCTCCACGTTCATATTCGCTCAGATCCGTAACCCCGAGTAGCGTCCGCGTCGCTTCTCCGCTGAAACGGGACTGTGCACCACGCAGCGTGGACGCCAAGCTGCGGCCAAGCTCTCCGGCGCTCAGGGTGCCATGTATCGAGCAATGCGTCGATAGCGTCGCGATCGAGCGGTTGGCCCCAAGCTGGCCAGCAGAAACTCAATGGCTCGTCCCTACCGGGCAAGTTCCTCCACCCTTTCTGCCGCACCCGCAAGTTGGCGGAGCGGTCTAGTCGCCCGTCCACGCCTCGACCACGCGCAGGCAATATAGACAGACCGAAGAACGCGAGCACTTCAATGATTGGATCGACCCACGGGTCCGTCGCATCTTCGAGGGAGCCGAGCCTAGTCTGATCGAAGCCTAATCCGTTGTCTTTCACCCGTTCGGCCTGACCTGCGAG
>VXQT01000026.1:21636-22070 GCA_009838915.1 Chloroflexota bacterium | reverse complement strand
TCCGTCGTAGTCTGCCCTCGCCTTGCCAGATTTCTGCAATGGGCAGATTCGACAGAGACTCCGCGGCCGGCCATGACTCCGATAACGCTTCGAGCGGGTCGATCGCATCCGAGAAGAGCACGGCTGTGGGCTCGGCGTCCTCTGTCCAAGACAGCATGATTCGTTCGTCGAGCGCCGTTGCCCCGACCGCCGCGAGCCAGGCATTGACCCATGACGCGGGCCAGCCAGAACAGGTGATCGCGCTCATCGAGCAACCCCCTGCGACACGTCTGCACCGGCCGAAACTGCGTGATCGGCCATTCGCACTATCGATTCCAGTAGCGCTAAACCCCAGGGACCGAACTGATCGTTCAGCCGCCTGAAGCGACGAGGTTGACTCCAGTCGATGACGGCGAGATCTGCAGGCGCTTCGACGAGGGTCCCGTTCACTTCTG
>VXQT01000026.1:0-21536 GCA_009838915.1 Chloroflexota bacterium | reverse complement strand
TGCCGGGCTTCGGGATCTAGCCAGCGCTGGAAGCGCTCGTCGGCCTTGCCGATGTCATGCAACGTGCCTGCACATTCCACAACCTCGGACAGAGTCTCGGAAAGGCCGATGCGCTCGGCGATCTGCCGGGCCAGCGAGCCGACCGCCTGCCCGTGCTCCTCGAGCACTATCAACGCGGCATTGAGGGACAGTTCGTCGAAGTCGCTGCCGAGGTCGTTGCTGTACCGTGCAGCTTCTCCGGTCAGGATCGGCAAGCGAGGCACTTCAAAGCGCGGCTGCTCAACGACCGGAGCAAGCGCACGGGTGAAGTCAAGCCACTCGTCCTCTGTCCAGCCAGTCGGTGTATCGGCACCTCGAAGTGCCTCCAGAATCGTCGCGACAGCTTCTTGTCGTCCGTCCTGCTCAGGCTCCCCGTCCTCGTCCACCTGCAGGGTGGTGCTGACCAGCGAACCAAGCTCCAAGCCGCACAGTCGCCGGATCGCCGTGGCATCGAGCGGCAGACCGTGACCTGCAAGGGACGCGTCCACGACACGCCCCGTGGCATTTGGAGTCCAGCCGAAGCAGTCCAGAAGGCCCCGGTCGGTTGGAATCACAACCTGATCACCTGGCCGAAGATGCTCGGCCTGTGTCAATTCCACCGTGTCCCCGTCCGCGGCCAGCCGACAGACGGCGTCATCCTCCTGCAATGCCTCTCGGACTTCGACAATCGGGATATCAACGACTTCACGATCGCTCACGCGAGGCCAGAGACGCTCGCCTTCGGCAGGGACATAGACGCGCCAACAGAGCGATACGGTGTAGTCGGCGCCGGCGACACCGCTGAAGTACGGCTCCACTGGTGCCTCGCCATCGGGTGGTGTCGTCGTCTTGACCCACTCCCAGAGGATGCCCGGCAGAACTTCAGGCGCGCGTCCCGGATCATCGCCCGGAGGACCGAGGGCCTCCGCGATCCGCCGTGGCGACATGTCTACAACTTGCTCGTCCTTCCGGGTACAGATTTCTTCAAGTCGCTGCAAGACCACTGCCGGCTCCCCGCGATAAACGGGCCATTCCAAGGAGTCCATCGCGCCGCGCCGCTTCGGCGGTGGGAGGTGGACGAGCACTGCCCGTGCATGACGGTGACGGCCGAACCGATTCAATCTGCCCAACCGCTGGGTCAGTGCACGAACGCCGCACGACTCGGTGACGAGGTACTCAGCGTCAAGGTCGGCACCGACCTCAAGGGTCTGCGTCGCGACCATGACGAGATGTCGCTCTCGTGCCGGGTCTCCTGGGCGATTGGCCGGCATTCCGTCAGTCGGATCGAGGATGCGCGCTCTGATCTCTTTCGCCTCGCGCTCGCGCGCGAGACCGGTCAACAACAGCAGCTCAGCTTCCACTTCCGGCAACTGGTGCTGCAAGTGCTCAAACACCGCCCGCGCTGTCTTGGGCGTGTTGGCGAAGACTAGGCAAGCCGACGGCGACTGCGCTTCAAACAGCAGTTCGAGGGCGGCATCGGAAAGTCGCTTGGCGACTTCTCCCGTTTCGAATCGCCTGAACTCGAGGGGTTTGACGGAGTCGAGCCGCTCGCGCACGGTCGGATTCGCTTCGTCCATTTCGTCCAGTTCGAATCGCTTGCCTGCCGAGTCGCCCGTCGCCGTCAGCGAGGTCATTCTGACGCTCGAACGTTCCGCGCCCAGTATCGCCTCAGCGCCAGGCGAACAGTCAGGCAGCGCAGCTACCAGTGACCTGAGATGAGGAGCCAGATGCGCCTCGTCGAGAAGCACGAGACTGTCGGTCCCGGCCATGGCCGCCTCGATTGGCCGCAACCTGGATCCATACCCGCGAAAGAGCAGCCGCGAACCAAACATCGGCAGGGTGCAGAGAATCACCGTTGGGCGAGACGGGTCGGCTGGAGTCCGCGACGCCATGCCGCCGCGCAATCGGATCACGTCAAGCGGTGAGGCGTCGGGAATGGCGGAGAGCGCACGAAGGCGCTCGGACACATCCTCGACCACCTCCCGCCTCTCACTCGCCAGTCCCAACGAGGCAGGGCCTGCAAACGCCTGAGCGAGCCGCTCAGCGTGCTCTGCCGTCGAATCGACTAAGAGTCGCCGATTGACCACCCACCAAATGCGGGTCGGCGCGGTCCGTTCCTCCGGCTTGTGGTGTGCCTGAGAGGCGAGCCACCAAATCGCGATGTCCAGGCAGGCCGTCTTGCCCAGTCCAGTAGGAACACCGATCTCGGATGGCCACTCGTTGGTTCGTGCAATTTGTTCGGCTAGCCGTTCTTGCCAAGGAAAAGGGGAGCGGTCGTGGATCGCGCGATAGAATTCGCCGAATGTCGTCTTGAGCGCCTTCATTGCTTCCCCATGTGATCCAGAACGCCCGCTTCAGCCATCAATCGGCACGCACAGGCCGAATCCACGTTGGCGCCCCGAGCCGATCACAACGGGCCCGAAGACCGGACGCTCGAACCGTAGCTCAACGTGAGAGTATGGAAGGGGTGGTCGGTCGGGACGATTGACCTCGATCGGCGCGAGGTCGAGTGCACCCGGGACCAGCGGCGCACGGGTCGATCGAAATGCGACAGGGTCGGGCAACCCAGCGTGCCGACACCATCGCGATACCTCCTCAAGGTCAAGGGGTCGCCGCCGCTCGTGGATGGCCGGCACCGCCGTGGACCAGGCACGAGATGATTGCAGCCAACGATCCGGGTGAGCAGCCAACGGACGTGCCTCACCGTCGTGTGGGGCGAGGGCCACGTTGCGTCCTGCGCCTGAGAGCGTTCGTATTGAGCGAGCTGCATCCCTCGCAGTCTGGCGCGCCATCGGGTCCGTACTAGGCGGCAGCCAGAGGGCCAAGCCGTGGATGCGTCCTCGCGACCTGATGTAGCCGACATCGGGTAGCGCCAGGTAGCGAGCGATGTCGTAGCCCGTGCCTGTGTAGCCGTGTCCATGCAGCACCGCCGGGGGCGTGCCGTGAATGCGCTGATGCTGGCTCAGGACTGCATCCTTGAACCGCGCTGTGAGCGCACCGATACGACGCCCGGAGATAGCGTCGGAGAGCCGCAGCCAAGCGACCACCTCTCCCAGTTCTTCGGATCTCGCGGAACATGGCGACCGGTAGCGCGCCGAATGCATGAGCGCCGGGTACTGTGAACGGCTCGCCGAGGCACCGCGCTCTGTCCATTCCCTATGTCGGCGATCCCATTGTCCGAGGTCCCCAGGTTGACTTACGTTGATCGATGTGTCGCCGTCAGGATCGGGATTAAACGACTTGGTCGGTTCGGCTGACGCAGGCAAGTCGGTGCGGACGCGCAGGCGAACGGCCGAATCCGAGGAACCGAGGTAACCGACTCGGGCAGCGCGACGGCGAAGCGCGTCAAGAATGGCATCCGGCGGAGTCTCGTCGTCCCACGCATACACAACGCACGGGGTGTTGGGCGCGATGCGCACCCCTGCGCGATTGATCGCGGTTCCCCGACCTACATACTCTTGGTGGCTTCCCTTTGCTGTGGCACCGCCATGTCGGACGACGAACCGAGGTGTCAACGTCTGGTGCGGCGGAGCTGCGTCGGCATAGATCAGCGGCGGTGGCAGTTGCTCGAACCATTCGAGCTCGGAACCGTCAGTGACGCGACACGCCTCGCCGGTGCCGTCGGCGGCCACCAACGCGGCGAACAGACGCCCCGGTGACGGTGGCCACTCACCCTTGTCCAAGCGGCCGGTGTTCGCCGTGCCGTTCGGATCGCCGCGAAACGTCCCGTGCAGGAATTCGATGGTGATCGCCAGCATCAGTTGTCCAGTTCAGGCCAGGTCAGGCTGATCGCCTTAGCGAGGGCGTCGCCTGGATGCAGGATGATCGCGGGTTGATTCCAGCCCTCGAGGGGCACCCCAACCGATGCCGCATGCTCTCGGCAATCTGCGAGCAGCGCGCGGGTCGCGTCCGCACCTCCAAGATCGCACTCTTGATCATCCGAACCGCCGAGCCAAGTCACGGTCCTGGCGCTGGGCCGCAAGTCAGCGGCGGAGCGGAGCGCGAATGCGCGCCCGAACGCAAGCTGATGAGCATGGAGCCCGAGTGCGACCAGTAGCGCCCGTGCAGCCGCGTCAGCCTCTTCCGACGCTTCGCGACCAAGGCTGACACGCCGGAGTTGCGCGAATGAAACGGTCGCTCTCTGCGTCACCCGACGAAACGACACGGCCGCGGCGGCGGCGTCTTCGCCCATGAACGGTACCTGGCCGTGCCCCATCTCAGAGAGCCTGTCGCGCCTACCCCCTTCGATCCGTCCGGCCTTGCCAATGCCCCACTTTGTCCGATCGTCTGGATTCGACGTGACGAGATCATCGATGTTCAGGTTCAGGGGATCGCCCTTGAGGCCAAGACCACGTGTCTCTATTGATGCTGGCTGCCAGCCGATGATCTCGGACACCCAGGCGCGCGCATGCTTGGTGTTGTGACGCTTCCTTCCGAGATGCGACTGCCAGAACCCAAACAGTAGTGCCTGCGGGAACCACGACATGAGCGGACCGCATTCCTGTGCGGTTGCAGCAAAGATTGCCTGTCCAAGGTCGGTCGCGAAGAAGGGCTGACCGTCGACCGTCGCGTCCCGGAGGTAGGCGTCTGCATTCCGATGCGGGAACTTGAGGCTAGAGATGGACCGCGGCAGGTGTGCGGGCATCCCACTTAGTTCGGAGAGGTCTAAAATGAACTCGGGTATCCCGTTCAATTGGCGATCCCTCCAGAGGGCATGCTCCAGGCGGTTTGCCTGTGACGGAACGTTGTCAACGACAACAACCTGAACTGGCTCCTGGTCGCTGGGAGCATCCCAGCGTCGGTCCAGCTGATAGCTCCCGCCTTCGTAGACGGCAGGCTTGACCGGGCCGCCGGGCCCTGAGATCGGTAGGAGCTCAGCATCAATGCGGATGCCGTCATCGAAGCCGGTGTCCGCACAACCGACAAGGAGTCGTTCAAGATCGAGCATCGCTCCCACCTTTCGTCCCTGTTCCCACACAGAGCCACGCAGCGCCTCCCATTGCGCGCGTGTCTGTTGCTCACGATAGCCTATAGGTTAGAGGGAGGGGAATTTAGGTACCCTAGACACATGATTCACGTCGCCTTGCTCCTAGTGCTTCTGTGTAAGCGCACTCCCATAGCTTTGGTCAGCGTTGCGTGTTCCACAGAGTTGGCGGTGCCATTTGTGCAGCACGGCTTCCAAGTGGTCACGCAGCTGCGAACAGTAGTCTGGCGCAATCGCTGGCTCGCTCGGCTGGCCGCACCCATTGGCGGTTCCTCCGACCGGCAGCGCCGAGTCAGTTTCGGCGCTCCCCTGCTTCTATCACTCGGCCTCGATCACAACACGGCATTGCGAGGCATCCTTGACTGGGTTCTCCAAGCACCCGAGTCCCATGTGCCGATTGCGATACTATGCTCGGAAAAGGACGCCGATGACGACCGCCAAGCAGACCGAACGCCGCAGCCATTTGCGACTGCCCGATATTCCCAGGCGGGAGCCTGACGAAGTGACCGCCTACGACCACCTGCATCAGCTCGGCAATGCGCATCACCTGGCCCAGCACCTGATCGACCAGGGCGCCGACCCCGAGACGCTGCTGGTCACGGCCGACCGCTGGATCGTCCAGGACCTGTCGAGTTTCCGCGAGCGCGCCCGTTATCCCGACCTGTTGGTCGCCTTCGATGTCGATCCCGAGCGCTACCGGGCCAGCAACGGCTACCTGGTCGCCGAGCAGGGCAAGCCGCCCGACTTTGTCCTAGAGATCGCCTCGGCCAGCACCGGATCGGTCGACACCAGAGAGAAGCGCGACGACTATGAGGCCTTCGCCATCCGCGAGTACTGGCGCTTCGACGAAACCGGCGAGTTTCACGGCGCGCGGCTGGCCGGCGACCGCCTGGTGGGAGGGCGCTACGAGCCGATTGTGATCGACGCGCTTTCCGATGGCGGGATCGAGGGCTATAGCGAAGCGCTCGACCTCACCCTGCGCTGGCAGGAAGGAAGACTCGGCTGGCACGACCCGATCAGCGGTCGGCACATCGCAACGTTCGAGAACGAACGAGCCCGAGCCGAGAGCGCCGAAGCGCGCGCCGACAACGCCGAAGCGCGCGCCGAAAACGCCGAAGCCCGCGCCGACAACGCCGAGGCGCACGCAGAGGCCGCCGATGCGCGGGCGGAGGCGGAACGGCAGACCCGAACGGCGGCCGAAGCCCGGGTGCGGGAGTTGGAGGAACGGCTGCGCCGGTCCGGCTCCTAGCCTCGCAACCGCAGCGTAGCGCCTGAGCCATGCGCTCAGCCGACGTCGGTTCGTAGATCGAACTTGAACGCGCCCGGCAGGGCCGCCCCGCACTGCGCCGCTCGTCCGATGCGCCGCGCTGCCGACCTAGCTCCTCCTCCCTGCCGAAGCGGCCCAGGGTCGCGACGCGAGCAGCCCAGTGCAGCGGACTGGCCCACAGTCGCTCGCGGCGCAGCTCTCCCAGCCGGTGCTCACGCAGCTGCAGCTCGTTGTCCCGGCGCACGTCGTCCCAGGGGGAGGCATCAGGCGGCAAGGTCAGCCCGCGGTCGTCGATCAGTTGGATCTCCAAACGCAGAAGCCGTGCCGTCGCCCCGAGCCAGGCCAGTGTGTGCGGCGGCTTCTCCACAGCGCGCAGGGCCCGCCGCCACTCCGCCCGCAAGGGCAGCGCCTCGCCGAAGACCTCGCCGTCGTCGGGCATGGGATCGACAGTGACTAGTCCCGGATGGGTGCGGGGAGGGGCTTCGGAGCCGACTCCGGTCTCCCCGCCCGAACCTCGTCGGAACCCCAGCCGCCGCTCCAGAGTGATGATGTCTTGTTCCACCTGCCCCAGTCCGTCGTCGAAGCACTGGACCCACTCCTTGTGCTCCCGCTCCAGCTCGGCGACCCGGCGCTCCAGATGCGCCACGGTGCCCTCCGCAGTCCCCTCCCGAGGCGCGGAGGGATCCTGGTCGTCAGGCTCAGCCGGTTGCTCTGGTTGTTCAGCACGCCGCCGGTCGCGTTCGTACAACAGCGCCTCGGTCATCTTGCGACTCAGGTGCCGGTCGGCCAGGGTGCGGCGGATGGTGCGCTCACTCAGGCCCAGCCGCAGCGCCGCGGCGTCCCGGCCCTCCCGCTCCACCAGGTCCTGTAGGAGCGCCCAGAGCTGCCCCTCCCCCGTCACCGGGCCCGACCCCGCCCCCTCTTCAACCGACTCATTGCCGTTCATCACTGTCTCCATCTCTGTCCGGCAGAACCTGCCGTCCTACTGCCGCTGGCCAAACCCCGTGCGACCAGCCCGCGCAGAATCTCTCAGCCCGATTGCTGTCCACGGAGAGCGCTCGCCCGGTAGAACACTGGGTGCCGGGACCCCGTGTCCACTGTCCAACTGCTCCCTTTTCCTGTTCACGGGTCACGTGGTGCGGGCTGGACAGTTGCGATCCGGCAGTGGCCAGTGCCGTCTACTTAGCATACGTGTTCGGATAGGATGCAGGGCGTCGTGAGACACAGTTCTCGGATGAGAGCGGAGCCCTGAGGATGCGCGAGATCGAGCGAGATCTACTCAGGTTGCTGGCCGAGTTCCCGCTTGCCGATCGGCTGGAGCTGGCCTCGTTCTCGGACTGGTCGGAGCGCGCGGTCTATCAGCGCCTGGGCGATCTCCGCTGCTCTGGTCTGGTCGAGGACTTGTCACACGCCTCCGAGCTGATCCGGCCGACCCGCCGGTTCCTACTCACGGTGGATGGGGTCGCGCAGCTGGCGCTCGACCTGGGCGAAACTCGCGAGGTGGTCCTGCGCGACTATCCGGTATCCGAGCGCTGGCGGCAGACGCTCGTGCGGCGGCTCGACTCGGTCGGCGTGATCTACCGGCTGGGCTCCGCCCTCGCCGGTGTGGAGCGACCGCTGCGGCTGCGCTGGTACCGCGCGCAGCCGCCCGACGCCGCCTTCGCGCTCCCCGACGGATGCTCGCTCGCCGTCCTCCGCTGGGGCCGGACGGCCGATCGGACCGCCGTTTCCATTCGCGTCAGGCGGCTGCGCGAGGGACCCACCTACTCGGGCGTGCTCGTGCTGGTGCCGGACGAGGTTCGGCTGCGCCACGCCCGCCGACTGCTGCGCCAGGCACCGCTCATCTGCTTGATCGCACTCGAGCGCGACGCTGCCTACGCCTCCGCCGACGCGCGCATCTGGCGGGCGCCGTCGGGTAGCGCCGCGCTCTGCCTTGAGGAAGCCTTCACCTTCCTGGACGCCGAAGGCGAGTGGGCAGTCGAACGGCCGCCGGTACGGAGCATCGTCCCGCGGCCGCTGGCCGCCGCGGCGGGAACGCGCGAGCCAGATTGGCTGCTCTTGGCGCGGCTCAAGCCGGCGGAGAAGCGCAGCCTCGACCTGGTCGGCGACTGGCCCTGGGTGAGGGCCGACCACCTGGCCGCGCTGCTCGGCGTCGAACGCCGCCGGGTCTCACAGCTCACTGCTGGCCTGGAGCGCCACGACCTGCTCACCGATCATCGGATCGACGGCCAGCGACGGTTCGTCCTCAGCGACCGCGGACTGGCCCTGCTCGCGCGCCGCGACCGCGCCTCGGTCGCGTCGGCGCGCAAGCGCTGGAGCGCCGAGCCGCTCGAACCTGAGGCGCCCCGTGGCTGGCGCAACCTCCGAGGCGGCCGGACGCGCCAGCTGCTGCGCCACCTCGTCCATACCGAAGCCGTGCACGGGCTCCTGGCGGTGCTGGCTGACCAGGCCCGTTCGAACGGCTCGGAGCTCGCCCAGATCGAACCGCCCCACAGGGCTTCGTGCTACTTCCGCTTCCAGGACCGCTTACGCTCCGTCCAGCCCGATGCCTTCGGCGTTCTCCGATGTGACAGACGCGATCAACCGTTCTTCCTCGAGTGGGAGCGGCGCGCGATCCGGCCCTCGACCATGGCCGCCAAGCTGGCGCCCTACCTGCGCTACTACTCGTCCAAGCGCCCGCTCGAGGATCACGGTGCGCCGCCGCTCGTCCTCGTCGCCTTCGACGACCCGCTCGCGGCCGATCACTTCCTCAGAGTGGCACGGGAGGAGCAGTTGCGAACCGGAGTCCCCCTGCCGCTTCGGGTCAGCGACCGCACTGCCCTGTCTCAACGTGGGCCGCTGGGCTCCGCCTGGCGGACGGCCGATCGGACGGCAACGGGATCGGTCTTCGGCTGATCGCCGACGATCAGCCCGACGCCGCTGGATGCTCTGCCATGCCCCGGCGGACTGATGCGTGGACCGTGGAACGCTTCGCTCTGCCCGGGCCGCCCGCCCCGATGTCAAAGCTGGCCTCGGCTGGTCGGGTTGGCTAGGACCCCTTAGAGCCTTTCGTCCGACGTTGGGCACTCCAGGATCGTGTCCGGCGGAGCGGTCAGGCGACCCGCCGCGTCACCCGCACCGAGAGATGGCGTGTGGCCGGATGATGAGCGCGGACGGCGTCGAACAGCGTCGCAATCAGCCAGCCGACCGCGGCCGGCGACCACTCCGCCAGCGACACCGCCACGCCGGTATCAGCGCTCACCCACTCAATGCCAAACATCTCCTCTCCGGCGGCGTCATCCTTCGGTGCCCTTACAATCCCGCCGAAGCTGTACAACCCAAACTTCGCTCGCTGGATGAAGGTGAACGTCTGAACTGCCATGCGTTCGTCCCATCCGTCAGCCGCGAGCGTTGCGACCGCGCCAACGCGAGGTGGAACGGCGAGGACGTTGAACCAGTTGAGCACGCCGGCAAGCGGCGAGAGCTGGGAACGCCGTTCAGGCGTCATGTAGGTCGCCGATACTTCGAAAGCGGTTGCATCGATGTCCCCGAAGCGCCGCAAGGCGTCGTCCAGACACTGGACGAGCGGTGGGATCGCCACAACCGGGTCGCTGGGCGGGCCTCGCTCAAGGGGATGCGGCGCGTACGCATACCCGGCAGGATCGAGGTTGGCGATCGCGTGCTCGGACAGCGTCGGTGGCGAGGCAGCCTCCGTCGCATCGATCGCCGGACCGACATCGAGCCCTACCTGCGCCCGGCCAATCTCAGGATCATGAGGATCGGAGTTCAGCGTTGCCTCTTCCATCGACCAGAGCGGCTGCGCAAGTTCGGGAGCGCGTGATTCGTAGAGGTTCGACCAGCGCATCAGCTCCGAGCGCGCGAGGAAGACGCTGTAGAGGTCTTCGGCGTCGCTCGAGTCGAGCAGGTTGGGAGTGGGCTGAAGTTGGCCATACGCCGCGACGATCAGCGTCGTCATGGCACCCTGCGCTTACCAGGCCAACGGCCTGCACCTGACGTTGGCGGACTTGTAGACATTGTCATCCGGGTCACTCTGGCCGACGAGGTCGACATCGATGATGCTCCGATACCCGATCTCCGAGGACGTGCTGCACAGGATCCGCGCGGTCGTCCTGCGACCGGCTCCGCCACCGGGACGGATGCGTGATTCGCTCTTGTTGAGCGTTTTCCAGTAGCAGTCGTTGGGGTTGTAAACATTGCAGAGCCACACTTGAAGTTGGACCTCGACATCGGCGTACTCTGGGCAGCCCCAGGTGATGCCGGACACGGTCCACCAGCCGTGCGCCGACACCGCGTCGTTGGAAGACGACAAGTGCGGGTCATCACCGTGGCTCGCGTAGTTGCACTGCGTCGATGATTGGTAGATGTCGCCGGCCAGCTCGTCGGGATCACCAATCTCGCTACCGCCTCCCCCATCCGGATGAGCTGCCGGCTCAAACTGCGGTGGTTCTTCCTTCGGTTCCTCTGCGAGAGTCACCTCAAGCGTCAGGGTCGCCAGTGCGATCGCCATGACGAGTGCGGCTCCCAGAACCAGTATCCGATTCCGCATGACTCATCTTCCCTTCCGGTGTTGGACCAATCCAAGTCCGGCTGTTCCTCCTCTCCGGGCGGTGGAGCGGCTCAAGTTCAGCCTGCTCCTGCTGCGGAGCCTAGCAAGATTCCACTGTCCTCGTAGCGCAGCAAGTCAGGAAATGCGGCGCTTGTCGTTTGCCAGGGTCCTTAGGCCAGTCGTAGCCACGATCATTGGGCCATGTTGGGGGCCGGTAGATGGTTGGATATCAGTGTGAGGTTGGGTCGTCAACCACCTCGTTCGATTGGAGCAGGGCTCGGTGCCGCGAGAGTCGTTGGCGGTAGCTTTCGCCCTCGATGATGATCTGGTAGCCGGTGTTGGCTAGCCGGTCGTGGGCGCTGTTGCCGAGGATCGGATCGTCGAACAGACCGACGCCGGGCGGCTGCGCGCAGCTCGGCGAGGTCGCGGAACTGAGCCCCTTTTGAAGAAGCGCTCGCGCACGTAGGACACGCTGCGTTCGACCCACGGCCGCCGGGGACGCGCCGGGTCGGCGATCAGGCCGCGATGCTGGGCGTGCTTGAGGAAGCCCTCGGTCAGTCGGGGATGCAGGCGGTCGGCTCCGGCGATGGCGGCCGGGAAGTTGTCCAGCACCAGGTAGAAGGGCGCGCCCTCAGAGAACGCCCAGGCCGCCTCCAGGCCCTCCAGCACCGACTCCAGCATCTGACTCCTGGTCGGCCAGACGAAGCAGTGGCGCGAGTAGCGCAAGGCCACGATCAGCCCCCAGACCGTGCGCCGCCGGTCGCTCTCGGGATCCGGCGCCAGGCCGAGCCGACTCAAGTCGAATTCCGCCACCTCGCCCGGCGCGCTCTCGGCCAGCCGCATCGTGACTGGTCGCCTGCGCCAGCGCCGTCGCTGGATGAAGCGGCGCAGCGAGTTGTACGAGAACTGGCAGCCGCGTTCTCTGAGCAGCTCGTGGATCCGCGTCATCTGCAGCCGTTCGGCCGTCAGCCAGACCTGGATCTGCGCTGCCCAGGGCGTCAGCTGCTCCTCGCTCGGCACCTCCGGCTGGCGCGGCGCGAGGCGATAGGCGCGTCGCGGTGACGGACCGAGAGCGATCCGTCCGCTCGTTCGACCACCTCGGCCCGCGACAGGGCGTTGCTGGTGCGCTCGGGCACCGCGAAGCTGGAGCATGCGCCAGCGGCATTTGACCGTGTTGTCGCGAGCGACGGTGCGGGGGTGCCGGAAGGCCAGGATGGCGTCAGGTCTAGCGTTGGTTTGAGCAGGCGGTAGGCTGTCTCGGGCTGCCTCGGTTGGACTCGGAAGCGGGCATTGAAGCGTGGCAGGAGGCTGCCGATCACGGCCTGGACCTCGGCGATCGTCGCGGTGCCTCGTGAGGCAACTCGGTCACGAGCCGGTTCTGGAGCGTGCCAACACAGCGTTCCGCGCGTCTTTTGGCCTGCGGCGGACGGGCGAAGACCCGGGTGAATCCCAGCTGCCCGTCCGCCCGCGCGAACTGGATAGACCCGCTCACCCGGGAGGTGCCCGGAAGACACCGTGGCGGTCCGTATAGAGCGCGAGCGGCAGACCGTGCACTCATCGGTTAGAAGCTGATCGAGTCATCATTGAAGAGCAGCGACTTTTTCGGTCGAGCTGAGCAGCGATTCTGTCGGTGTCGCGCCGTTCCCATAAGGATGGAGCAACGCCGGTTCGGCGTCTAGGCACGCCGATGGCATGGACGCACTTGCTCACGGTCGTGCGCGAGAACCCGAACGGCCGGGCGGTGGCTCGCATCGAGAGACCTTGCAGCCACGCCTGCTGGATCCTTTTCCAGGGTGCGAGTGGGCGGGTCGCGGGCGGCAGTAGCGGGCGTCCGTTGACCGCTGGATCAGACGTGCTTCCGTTACGCGTCAGATGGGCCGCAACGCTGACTTGGCCGGGGGTGGAGAGCTCCCGCGGCAGCGCTCCGCCGGAGCCGCGACGATGCGCTCATGGTCGGGACGGCTGGCGAGTTCAGCTTGGGCAGTGCGTAGCATTCCTGCCACCGACGGGGTCAGGCGCGAGGCGACCGGTCCGCCGTGGTGACGCACCTCTCGGTCGCTACAGGACAGCAAGACCTGCAAAGCCAGCGCTGTGCTGTCGATCACTACCAGATCGGGCTCTTGCCATCGGTAGTTCAGCAGCATGCTAGCCCGACAATGCCCCGACCAGGAACATCAACCAGACCGGCAGGGTGACGAAGCCAATCATCACGAACAGCCAGAGCAGCGTTCTGGCTGTGGGCCTGAGCAGGATCAGCCCGGCTACGAAGGCGACTGCGCCAACGACTAGAATCGCGAGCGATGCGATCGAGAATCCGAGCCAGCTAACAGCGATGGCAGCGGCACCTAACAGGATCAGCACGATGCCGATGTCATTCCATCTCTTGCTTCTTGCCGTCATGTGTGGTCCCAGGATGTTCCGGTTGCAATGGTTGCTTCCAAGGCAAGCAACCATTGCAACCTTTGTCCATAGTCTCCAGAGTGCCCTTGTTGGGCGCCGCTGCTCATGACTGTAGAGTTCGGTCCGCACTAGCCTTGGCAGTGTCCGTACCAGTGAAGCTGGTAGACTCTCGGTACAACGATGCCCGTCATTCGGAAGCTGCACCATCCCCTGCCATCAGCGAATCCAAAGGCCGTGACTCTGGTGAGGATGTCGACATCGGGAGACTGATCGATAAACAAACCGTCCGAGTGCCAGACGGCTTGTGAGTACGCCGTGTACTGGGTAGGAGATGTGGTGATCAGCCCACTTGTGACGCTCGGTTCATTCCAGTAGCGGCTATACGACAGATACGGGGTACCGCTACCATCTGACACGCGACTGCCCGAGAAGCGCCATGTCAGAGTCGTCTCGTGCTCGATGATGTTCAGACTGATGAGATCAATCACCGTGATCCTGGCCGCGACGGTGCGTTGTCCTAAGGCCTCTTCGCCGAGCACGCCGTTCGGAGTGGTGTCCTCAGGACTCGGCGACAAAGGCCTGGCGCCGATATCGACCCGGAAGGTGACAACCACATCTTCGCATTGCCCGGTCGTCCCAACACCGACGACGGTTCCCTGAGGTTCTTCAGGTTTGGGAACCGCCGACACTGTGCATGTGGGCGACACGGGGGTCGTGTTCCCTGAAGGAGTAGCCACATCCGAAGTATCGTGCGCGAGGGTAAGGCTGAGCGAGCAGTCTCCACTTGGAGCGGTGGTGGTCTTGGTCAGAGTTCCTTGCCGTTCCAGAACGTCGAGGAAGACGCTCATCGTGATCGGCGGGAGACCGTCGCAGGGATTTGAGGATTCTTGGGATCCGGCCTGACTGGTGTCCGCACTGAGGGTAGCAATCAACGCTGCCGCGACAACAAGGGCAAGACTATGCCCGCTCGATGCAGGCTGCGGAAGAGGCGGTTTTCGGTGGCCATCGGTCGGAACGTCATCACGTTCCTCCTCTCTTGAGTGCGGCCGTGCCTCGGTCACGGGTCTTCGCGGTCTTGTGGGCCGCTTCTCCTTCCTCTTGACCGTGTCACGGTCAGCGTACGCCTCTCCAGACAGGATCTCCAGACGACACCGTTCTGCGCCTCAGACTTCGTAACGACTATGGCCTGTTCACCCTAATCGGGCTTGTGTCAGAGTTACGGAGCAGTCAGGCCGTCGGGGCAACGGCAACGTGAAACTGACCGACACTCAGACGGCGCAGATCGTGCCACCCATGCCGATCCTGTCTACATTGTTGTGGAACAGCGACTTTGTCAGTCCAACTGACTACCACGCTGTTCGATCGCTTCAGCCACCACGCACACATCCTCACCACCCGCGGTCAGTCCTAACGGACTCGTCGTCGAACCACAGCCTGAACGGAGGTGAAACCACCCCTAAGTGGATCACCTCTTCACCGATGAGGTGGATCACTTGCCAAGCGATGTTGACAACTTGACCGTGTTGTCGCCCATTCAAGCTGGGGGCAGACTGCGGGCCACGGTGCGAGGGTGGCGGGTCATACGACCGTCGATCGCGCTGCGTCGACCGCGCTGTTTCTGAGCTATGTGCGGGGTCAGGCCCAGCGCGCGTACGTCCCAGACGAAGTCGCTGGTGTCATAGGCCCGATCAGCACCGTCCGAGGCTGGCCCGGTCACGCTGCGTTCGAGCATCACCGCCGCCGCGTTCCGTTCGGCGTAGTCGCCGGCCTCGGTCAGCTGGACGTCGACGACCAGGCCGTTGCGGTTCTCGATCGAGAGGTGGCTGACGAAGCAGAGCCTGTCCTCCCGCTGTGGACCCTTGCGGTAGAGCCGGGCCTCGGAACGGCGTTCGACTCGTGCGTCTCGCTCCAGCGGCGCTCGCCCTTTGAGGTCGCGCGGCCGATTGCGTCCGCCGCCGGCAGAGGGCGGCTGCTCGTTGTGCGGTCGGTAGCTCTTCTGCGAGGCCTACGCGTCGAGCTGCGTACCGTCGACCGTGAAGCGGTCCGGGGACAGGAACCGCCGGTGCCTAGCCTCCTGGAGCAGTACCGGCGCCGCATCGGTCTCCATCAGCCGCTCGCAGTTCTTGGTGAACGTGGTCGGGTGGAACGCCTCGTCCTCCACACTCAGGTCCGGGAACCACTTGAACAGCAGGTTGTAGCGCAACTGCTCGCAGAACTGGCGCTCCGAACGGAAAGTGAAGAAGGCCATCAAGAGGCTCGCCTTGAGCAGGTGCTCGGGCGGGATCGAGGGCCGCCCCGAGTCCGCGTAGATCTCGTCGAACAAGGGCGACATGCGCCTGAGCGCCGAGTCGGCCAGCGGCTTGCTCCGCCGCAACGGGTGGTCCTTCGGGACGAAGCCGTCCGGCGTCAGCCCCAACATCATCGTCGCCTGCCGCTCACTCTCGCCGCGCACCACAAACCTCCTTCGTCTATCGGTTCAACACCTCCTCCATGATCCCATAGGTTCGTTCTTCAGCAGTCTGCTAGTGCCGACGCCGGGATGCGCACGATCCGGCTGGGTAGAGCTTAGCGGGCGAGCGCGCGACCCTCGCGTATGGCCGCTTGGCAGAGGCGATTTATCGCTCCTTCCATCGCAGAATCCTGAGCCATCCATCATAGTTCTCGGGGAGATACGTCTCTGGTTCTTCGAGCGGTAGTTCGAATCTGTGGAGCCCCTTCTTGTCCGCTGCCTCCTGCCACCGTCGCATGTGCTTCTCCACATCCCTTTCGCAGTAGTACTTCGTTCTTTCGTCCAGAGGATCACCTTTCTCCTGAGGCCATTTGGGATGAGCCATGTAGAGCAGAATGGGGACGCTGATGACGTAGGGGATCCCTCCTTGTCGGCACTGTCTGATCGCTTTGGCATCAACCCCTTGATGAACGGTCGACGCGGGCCCGGCCGGTCGCTCAGGAGCATTGTCGATTCCTTGTCGCCATACGCCTTCGAGAGCTTGGTCGATCACCTCCTGCTCCGCTAGTGTCCAGCTCAGGGATTCAGACTTGACTGAAGGTATGTCTGTCTTCTGGCGAGGTGGGTCGTGCCTGATTGCCCTCGCTTCCTTGCTAGCTTCCCAGTCCTTGGGGCGCCCGCCGTCAATCATGTCCCTGAGACTGGCCCGGGCGACGTTCTCGACATCAACAGTCATGGCGATCAGATCGTGTTCCTCGCCCGGGGTCAGACTCTCGGGGTGGCTGCCGTGCACGAACGCCGAGCGCTGAGCGTAGAACTGTTTGAGCAATGCCCTGGCTTGCTCTCTCTCCTGCGGCGAGTCGGCGTAGTACCACGACCCTCTCCTAGAGACGATCTTCCTCTGATTCCGGAACTCACCATCCTCCATGAACAACGCTTCAAGCGCGATACATACATCGATCACACGGTCTTCTATCTCCAGCCTCTCGGTGCCATCGCGCAGTCGGCGCAGCGCCAAGCTGAGCACGCGCCGGACCCGATCCGGTAGAGCGATGTACCTGTCAACAAGCCTGAGAAGCTCTGGTTCGTTCAGAGGTCGAGCAGTTGGGAGTCCGGTGTTCGGGGGATGCGTCATGCCTGGAACTGCGAGCAGCGTTGGCCGACTCCACGATGCGCCCCCTGCGAGGTGGCGGTACGGGAGTGTCGCTAACGCTGGCTCGGCAACGTACCGCCAATTCCCGAAGATCCTGAAACCCGTCCCCCATACGAGGCTGAGAATGAGTACCAACGTCTCTGGCCCGCATTGCAGGAGACGACTTCCATGTTGCTCGAGTTGGTGCGCTGTGAGCCAGTGCTCAAAGCTCCTGACCTCAAGCACACTCACGTGGGTTGCATCGTCGGGTATCCCGCGCAGTCGCTCCCGCAGAGTCTGGGGCCAAGGCGGCGGGGCCGAAGTCGCATTCTGGAGGACTGCAGGCAGTGGAGTGAGAGCGCAGTACTCATCGAGCATTCGCGCAACCGGCCGCGGCGGTCCCTTCAGCAGATAGAAGTCGCGAACCTCGACCATGCCGTGCGCGGCGAAGTCCGTTGCGCACTTCGCAACCGGCTCCGCCCCATGCGCGGCAGCGGCCAAGAGCAGCTTGCAGGCGGCGTCCGGGGCATCGAGTTGGACCAGACCGCCGAAACCCAGCCGAACCCCGAGACGCCTCGTGCTGGTTGGCGGTTGCGTGTGGCGAGCGGCATCCCAATGGACTGCGACCCAAGCCTCCACCTGCTCGATAGTCGGAACAAGCGGCAACCAGTCGTGCCTTGTCTCGATCATGACTTCGAATGCCCGGTCGAAGTCCCCGCTGGCCAGCACCTCTTTGATGACTACTTCGCTGATTCCCGGAAGAGCGAAGAATTGGGGTAGCGTGCACTGCAGCAGCGCTTCGATGTCGTCAAGGCCCGGTGCGTGCTTCATCAAGGTTTCACGGTCTCTCGGTCCTGTGCAGGACTCAACGTAGCAATTGCCGCGCTCATCGCGCAGTGGCGCGAACTCGGCGGCACCGGAGATCGCCTCCGTCGGTGAGGCGACACTGTCCGGACGCCGCGCGCGGATCGTCGAGCTCCACACGCCGGGCGAGGCACGCGAACGTTCGTCGACCCCGAGCGGATGTTCATCATGCGCTAAGCCTTCGAGGCCGCTGATAGTGGCCAGCCCTATCAGGCCGAGGTCACCGCGCTCGACTACGGGACGAAGATCGACGCCTCCCACTTCACCTTCAAGTCGCCCCCGGTATCCGCTAAGCCGCCGCCGAGGCGGCGGGATTTTGCAGCGGCACCAGTGGCCACTCCGGCGGAGCGTCCTTCCCTGTGGAGCCCGGCTTTCTCCAGCCAGCGTACGCGCCAGTGGACCACCCTACCGTGGGAGCGGGCAGTGAGAGCGGCGCGGGGGGCTGCGCACTGGTCGCGGTCTGGCGCTGCTGGAGGCCGCCGGCGGCAGCCAGATCCTGCTGCGCCAGCGCCGCAGGCCGGGCGGGCTGCGCCGGCTGGACTCCTCCTGGCAGGTGGTCGTCACGAATCTCGACGAAGCCTACCGCCGCTCCGGGAGCCGAGTCCTCAGCCTGCTGTGCCGCGACAGCGATGTCCTGGCGCTGCTCTCAGCAGACGCCGTCCCGCTCGAGGAGCTGCTGCGTATCTCAGAGTCCGCCGGGGTCGTTGGGCGGTGAACCGACGACCCAGTAGACCGATGGGGGAAGAGCTGCCGGCCGGATGCTCGAAGCTCGCGCGGCTGGTGATGAAGCAATCCTTGAACAGAACTATAGTGCGGGAACAATCGGCCGCAACGCCCGACTCGGGAGATCGGCCATAGGTGAACTGGAAACGACCAGCGTACCCATCGGCGCGCTCGAAGCTGCACCAGTCTTGGCTAGGATCCGTGTCATTGGGTGCCTGCACGCCGAGGAGACCGCAGAGGTCATCGAAGTGAGTCTGCGCAGAAGCTCGCTCGCGACGGGCGCTTTATCGCCACTTGGAGGCGAACTCGGCGCCGAAGAGCGTCGGAGGCATGGGCGCAATCTATATCGCTGTCCGATGGGGACGAGGCGGCTGGGGGAATCGGCGCAAGGCTGGATGGTCACGCCGCCTCCGTCGTGGGCCTCGGCGCAGAGTCTGTATCTCTCCAGCAGCCGCATCCCGATCAGCGGCGTAGTGTCCGCAGCCTCAGCTTCGACGGTGACGGGTTGGTCGTCCCAGAGCACGACGGCGGAATGGACCGGAAACCGGGGTTCGCTGCCATCCGCCAGGATCGCACGACCCGCCATCAGGAACGGCAGCGCCAACTCGGTGGCGATGTCGGCGTAACCGTCAGATACCCGCTGAAACCCGTGTCCACGACAGCTTCAAGCCGTCACGTCTCACCCGTGAGTCCTTGCAGGTTGACAGCGACGATCGCCTCGTAGTCGGCGTTCACACGCCCGGTGATCACCGATCGCTCCGGAACGGACGCCCGCCGAAGTGGTGCAGCGCGCGGAAGCCGATTCGCACACCCCACACGTCCGTGACGCCGGTGCGTTAGCGGTCGAGATGCGCCCGCGGCTCGGTCGCCGTCTTGCCGAGTCCCCAGCAGCCGCTCTCGACATCGATGGCGACGATCTCGCCGTGGTGCTCAGCCTCGACCTGAGCGCGTATGTCGCGCTCGTAGATCTCGTCGCCGAGCCGGGCGACTTCGTCGGCGGGCCTGGTCAGTGTCATGGCGGCGTCCTCGTCGGTGAGTGTGTCGTCAGTGTCAGGATACCGCTCTGAACGCGCCGAATCCGACGCCCTCGCCATGGTCAACCGGCTGACCGGCAGGAACACTCGAACCGATGTCCACCCAAGAGAGGTTCGATCAGCCGTGCGGCGACCGGCATCGGCCGAGCAGATTGAAGCGGTCCGCGGGTACCTGCGCACCCGCGCGTGGCGGCGCGGCGCGCAGCGCACCGCCGACCGCTACGGCGTGTCGCGCTCCACGCTCTGGCGGTTCCTCTGGACGGAGCACGTCAGCCCCAAGCTGGTCGCCGCCGTGGCCGCTGAGGTCGGCGCGTCGACCTGGGCGTTGCTTCAGGCGGCCGAGCGGCTGCACCCGCCGAGTGGGGCAGCCTGGGCGAACCGAGCGCGCCCCTGCCTGACGCCCGCGGACCGGCAGACCATCGAGCTGCTCTGCCACACCCCGCTGGCCACGGTCGACGAGATGGCGGCGCTGACCAGGCTGCCGGCCAACACCTTGAGGGAACGGCTCGCACGGCTTGCGAAGCGCGGACTCGCCGACGCGCGCCCGCACCGATTGCAGCTGCTGGGCGTGCGGACGCAGCGGCGGTTCTTCTCGTCCCGGGAGGGGATTGTCGCCCTGGCGTCGGGCCAGCGGGCGGGGATCGAGCGGCTGCTGCGGCTCTATCCGGTGTCGCGGCAGTGGTTCCGGGTCCTGGCCGAGCGTCTGGACGCCGTGGCGGCGCTGTACCGCGTCGCCTCCATCATTGCGGCGTTGGACATGAGCGACGCGCCGGTCGTCGTCACCCATTGCCGCACGGGACCCTACGACCTCTTGCTGCGTCTCCCGAGCGGAGGGACGGTGGGCCTGGTTCGCCAGGGCCCGATGCTGACCAACGCCGGCCTGCGCTACCGCATCCGCACGATCGAGCGGATGGATGCAACCGAGCGGCCGCTGCTCACGCTGATCTTGACTGAGTCGGAGCAGGACATGCGCCGCGTGCTGCGCGCCATCGCCGACCCGTCCGCGCACACCGAGACGCTGGTCGCGGTCACGGGCGATGTGATCGCCGTCGGGGTCGGAGGCGAGCGCCGGGTCTGGCAACAGGGCGGCTACGGATTCGCCTCGACGCCGACGCTTGCACCGGACGTCCCGTTGTCCACCATCGTCGCCCACGCGCACTGGCTCGCCGAAGCGTATCCCAGCCTCAGCCGTGCGCCGATGCAACAACCAGTCAACGCATCGCGCGCCGACCTACCCGACCCAGCCGAGCAGCTCGCCCAGGCGCCGTCGCTCAGGCTCAGCCGCACCGAGAAGCGGGCGCTCGACCTGCTCGCCGGCAGGCCGTTCTGCTCGCCTGCGCAGCTGGCCGGACTGATGGATGGCGTCTCGGAGCGCCGCGCCAACCAGCTCCTCCGCGCCTTGCGCAAGCAGAGTCTGGTCCAGCGCGAGGAGTTGGGCTACCTGTGCTCGGACGCCGGACTGACCGCCCTCGCCCGCCGCGACCGCGCCGCCGTCGGCCCCACCCTGGACCGCTGGACGCCCCTGCGCGACGAAGAGGGCTACATCGGCTCCCTGGTGCAGACCGCAGCGAACCAACACCGCCACCAGGCTGGCGTCACCGAGTTCTGCGCCCGGATCAGCGCCGAAGCCGCCCGCTCCCCCGAGCACGAACTGCTCGACCTGCTGCCCACCCAACGCTCGCAGATCAGCTACGAGCACCAGTGGACCCGCTACCCGCTCTACCCCGACGCCTCATTCCAGCTCCGCGCCCACGACGACTGGCACTGGTGCCTGGTCGAATTCGAACGCCGCGCCACCACGCCCCGGCGGTCCCCGAGCGCCTGCGCGCCTACCGACGCTACTTCGCGAGCGACTACGTCCGGCCCGACCACGGAGGGGAACTGCCCTTGGTGCTCTTCGTGTTCGAGACGGAGCGGGCCGAATCCACCTTCCTCGACACCGCCGAGCAGGTCAGCCCTGCCCCCTTCCTGAGCAGCAACCTCGACGCCATCCGTGAACAGGGCGTACTGGGCCGCAGCTGGCGCGCCTGGGGCGCCCGGGTCCCCGACCGCCACCGCCTGAAGCAGTACGGACAGTTACTCGGACAGCCCCAGACTGCCCCACCCACCCGTGCCCAGC
>VXQT01000028.1 GCA_009838915.1 Chloroflexota bacterium | reverse complement strand
ATACAGCGTACGAGCAGGAGCGCGTCGCCCACGTCGGCGACGGCAACGCCCATGTTTCGCTGTGGCGGCATCCGCGACTTCCAGAATCACCACACGCTGGACCTGAACGAGAAGCCGGCCCGGCGCAACAACTCGGACCTGTTTGGCGGCCGGCGATAAGCCAGCTTATCGAGAGCTGGGTAAGATGTCGGCTACACGGTTGTCGGCCACCAGGTCGACATGGCGATCCGCCGCCCGCCCCAGGTCACGGTCGAGATGGACTGGGCCCGCGACGGCATGTTCGCTCACGCCCACTCCGACCTCGGCAGCAACGTCACGCGGTTCCGCGAGCGGCACGGCGCGACGGACGCGGCCAACCCCGAGCGGCCGCTGATCCAGTCGGCCCGCGGCCAGCTCCGCCTCGAGCACCCGCCTTACGTGCGCGGTCGCGCCGGCTACATCGGCGACGACGTCCTGCGCCGGCGCCACCGCTGCCGGCTGAAGGTCGGCCGCACGGTGCGCTGGACGGGCTGGGCGCAGAACCCACGACACATTGACCGTGGCGTCGAGCTAGAGCTCGAGGGGCTGCGGCGGCGGGCCGAGCAGTCGGAGGTCATGGTCACGCAGCCCCAGGCCTCGGGCGCGATGACGACGACGCCGGCGGTGCTGACGGGCGTGGCCAAGGCGATGGGATTGACCGGCCTGGCGGGCTCGCAGATAGAGGCGACGCCGCTGGCCCGCTACGGCTTCGCCGGCCGGGCCGGCCAGTACCTCTCGCAGTTCTGCCAGGTGGCCGGCGTGTTCCCGGTCGAGACGGCGGCGGGATCGATCGGTCTCTACGACCCGACGCACGAGGGCGCCGCGGCCACGGACTTCCTGCTCGACTCGAGCACGCACGACATCCGCCGGTTCGACGAGGACGACGACTCTGAGCAGCTGTTTAACATCCTGGCGGTCGTGTACCCAGGCAACATCGACCAAATGGCCGACGCGACGCTGAGCCGGCAGAACACCATGACCGCGTCGGGGAAGCTTCCGCCCTCGCCGCGGATCAGCGGCGACGACGTCTTGGTGATGAGCGTGGCGACATCCGGTTCGCAGCACAACTACCCGGTCACGCTCTCGGTTCCCGCGGCCAGCGGCGCAGGCGACTCGATCGTCAGCGGGCGGTTTCGGGTGCGGGTGTACGAGTACTTCGCGCTGGAGAGCGCGTACGAGGTGGGACGCTTCTCGAGGAACGAAGCGCGCTGGTTCAGCGTCGTCGGCGAGTCGCAGGAGTCCGGAGTCTACGACCGGTACATCGCCGGCTCGCTGCAGACGGACGGATCGCTTCAGGGCGTCATCGCGGATCGCTTCGCGTCGCCGTTCCCGCCCGGCGCGGGGTTCTTCGGCGGCGGGCCGAAGTGGGGCTACACCTGGCCGTTGAGCAATCGCGAGAATTCGCGCATCGTGGCCGTGGTCTACTACCGGGTCACGGCGGAGTACCTCTTGCGCGTCCCGGGTCAGGAGCCGGTCATAGTCAGCGCGGCCGCCGCGGTGGAGGATTGGGACCCTCGCACGCTGAAACTGGCGCCGTGGATCGAGTCCAGCGCCACCGCCTCCCTGCAGGCGCGGATCGAAGCGCTGGCCAAGCCGCGCAGCTACTACAGCTTCTCGATGCCGCTTGGCCAGCCGACGGCGAAGGCGGCGGCCGACGTCCTCGAGGCCGAGCCGGGCAGCTATGGCACCCTGCGGGTGCGCGATACGCGCCTGGCGATCGACGTCGAAGCGCACTGCATGGTGATGAGCGCCGGATATGAGCTGGCCCGGACCGACCGCGGGCTGGAGGCGCTCAAGCGGTTCCGATTGATCGGCACGGGCAACGCGGCCCGCGGCCAGATCCCGAGTGCGCCGCCCGCGCCGATAATCACAGCTATCAACACGACCAGCGTGGGCGTCACCTGGACCGCGCCGCGCGGCGGAATCACGTCCTACGACCTGCGCTACCGCCGCCAGGGCGAGACGACCTGGATCACCGTGCCCAGCCTGACCGAGCGGACCCACGCCCTGACCGGCCTCGGCGGCGGCACGACCTACGAGGCCCAGGTGCGGGCGACCAACTCGGCCGGCACCGGCCCTTGGTCGGCGACCGGCACGGGCTCGACCGCTCAGCCCACCGCCCCGACCGCGCCGGCCGCACCGGCCGCGCCGACCCTCGTCGCCGGCGACGGCGAGATCGCCGCGAGCTGGTCGGCGCCCTCGGACACGGGCAGTAGCGCGATCACGCACTACGACTTGCGCTACCGAACCGGCAGCGGCTCATGGACGGAAGTCAGCGGCGTCTCGGGCACCAGCCGGACGATCACAAACCTCACGAACGGCTCGACGTACGAGGTCCAGGTCCGCGCTGCCAACTCGGCCGGAGACGGGCCGTGGTCGGCTTCTGCGAGCGCCACTCCTGCCGTAGCGAGAGTCGCGCCCTCAGTCCCGCGCAACGTCGCCGTCGTCGCCGGCGACGGCGAGATCGCCGCGAGCTGGTCGGCGCCCTCGGACACGGGCAGTAGCGCGATCACGCACTACGACTTGCGCTACCGAACCGGCAGCGGCTCATGGACGGAAGTCAGCGGCGTCTCGGGCACCAGCCGGACGATCACAAACCTCACGAACGGCTCGACGTACGAGGTCCAGGTCCGCGCTGCCAACTCGGCCGGAGACGGGCCGTGGTCGGCTTCTGCGAGCGCCACTCCTGCCGTAGCGAGAGTCGCGCCCTCAGTCCCGCGCAACGTCGCCGTCGTCGCCGGCGACAGGCAGCTCCTGCTGCGCTGGGACGCGCCGAACACGGGCGATCCGCAGACGAGCTACCGGATCGAGTGGGCCGAGGGGATCTCGCCGGTCGGCAACCACGAGGCCGCGGCGGGCGACCTCAACTACATCATCGCCAACCTGACGAACGGGACCGAGTACACGATCCGCATCCGCGCCCAGAACGCGACCGGCAACTCGGCCTACGTCACGGT
>VXQT01000027.1 GCA_009838915.1 Chloroflexota bacterium | reverse complement strand
CGCTACGCGACATCTCCCCCCGCGCGAACGGGGGGAGATGTCGCGTAGCGACAGAGGGGGGCACTCACGCCGCGAGCCGCAGTGCCCCATGCAACTCGATCCGCCTGAGGAACCAGAGAAACGCCCCCAGGTTCAGCGCAAACAATCCAGCCAGCGCCCCGAACAGCACGGCCACCCCCGGCCAGTCGACGATGAATTGGAGCGGAGGCACCACGTCGCGGCCGTCCGGCGTCAGCGCGAAGAAGTCGAGCAGGATCGCCCCCGCCTGCGTGCCCACGACCAGTCCCGCGCCCAGGCCGATCGCGATTACGATCAATTGCTCCAGCGCGATCATCGCCAGGATCTGGCGCATGCTCATGCCCACGCTCTGGCAGACGGCAAACTCCACCCGACGCGCCTGCGCAGTGACCGCGGTCAGCACGACCAGCCCAAACGCCGACGCAATCGCCACCGCCGCCAGCGCGCCGATAAAGACCCCGTTCCAGGAAGCGACGATCAGCGGATCGGCGGCCAGGTCGTCGCGCGCCTGATCGAGCGTGAGGATGTCCTCAATCGACGCCACGCCTACACGCTGTGTGCCTTCAGCGCCCGTTCCGTCAGTCGCCAGCGCGTCGTAGCTCTCGTCCGTTTCGGCGTTTGGGTCTTGCACGATTCTTCGCGAACTCACAGCGATTCCGCCAACGTTAGACACCCGTTGACTATCTCCTGGCTCTTCGAAGCTCCCGTCGCCAGACGCCTCGGCAAATCCAGGATCGACCAGTGATCGCCACTGCTCGAACGGCGCGGAAACCCAGAGTTCATCGTCCACCGCCAGCGAGACGCCCGCCGACGCGCTGCCGTAGATCCGCTCGACCAGGGCGGCGCGGTCGACGATCACAATCGGGTCGTCACGCTGCGCGTCGTAGGTCGGGAATGTCTCAAACTGGCCCACGACCCGGAACTTCATCGGCGTCGGACCTATCCGCAGGCGCACTTCTTCGCCGATCTGCAGCCGACCCTGTTCCATGGCGGCCGCCGACAACAGGACAGGCAGCGGCGATGTGTCGCTCCGGTAGTGGATGCCGCGCAGCGAGGTCGGCGTGCCGTCCCAGCGGAAGCTCATGCCGTCCTCGGTCGGCTGCAGGCTGTCAACCGGTTCCTCGCCCGCCGACAGCGGCATCGCCTGCCAGATGTCCGGGTTGAAGTCGGCGAGTTTCCGCGTGTCGCCGCCATAGCGGTACTCCAGCCGATCCAGCAACACCTCGCCCGGCGCCCTGGCCAGCGCAACATCGACCGACACCAGTCTCAGCGGCCACACCGGCCGCTCCTCGACTCCAGGCCGCCACGCGCTGCGCCGCTCGACCAGTCGAGCCCCTTCGAGCGGGATGTAGAGCGTCGGCTGGTCGCCGATCGTCGCGGCGAGCTCAATCGGTTCCTTGCGCAACGCCTCGAGTTCGCCGAGTTGGTACCACCAGTAGCGACCGATGGCGTCCTCCACTTTGATCCCGACGCTGACGTTCTGGACCACCCTGACCGGCGTCACGTGCAGACTCATGCGCCCGCCCGACTGCAGCACGGGACGTTCGGCCCCGTCGTCGGGTTGGCTGAGCGCTGCCAGCTCCTCCGGCAGAGTTGACCATTCCACCTGTTCGTCGCGAAGTTGCGCGGCGACCGTGGCGGAATCCAGGGCTACGACTTGCAGCTTGCCCGAGTCCTCGTCGCCGTCGAACGTGCCTGTCACGCGCTGGATCTGCGCAACAGGCTGGCCCGTCAACTCGGCAATCTCCGCGTAGGGCAGGGACTGCGACAGCGGTTCCTGGACCCGCACCGCCGCACCAACCGCATGCAAGGCTCGGTCGTCGTACGAGGCGTCGAGCGTCGTGCGGAACGATGCCGCGAACACGGCCAGCGCCCCCGCAATCGTGAGCAGCAGCACCGTGCGCGCGTAGTGCGTCGGCGTGCGTCCCAGATACCACGCGCCGAGCAGCAGGGTCAGCCAGCGCAGCGGCGACGCCGCCCGCGCCAGCGCCCGCATCGCCGGAGGAAACAGCCGCAGCACGATCAGTCCGACCACGAACAGCAGCACCGTCGGCGTCGCCACGGCCAGCCAGTCCAGCCGCGTCTCGCCGACCAGCGGCGAGTCAATCGGATCGCCGGCCCACTGCAACTCGAAGATCAACAGCGCCCCGAGCGCGGCGACGGCGGCGTCGATCAACGCCCGCTGCGTCCACGACGCCGGCGGACGCCCCCGCTCTCGCCTCGTCGTGACCATCGTCTGGCGCGTCGCCCGGTACGTCGGCACGGCCTGCGCGATCAGCGCCAGTGCGCCCGCGCCCAGTGCGAGGTACCACGATTCGGCCGGCAGCGGCGCCGGCAGGAACGGTCCGAGACCGATATCTGCGAGCGCCTGGTCATACGGTGGCACGAATCCGAGCAGGCTGATCAGCCCCACGCCAATCAGCGGCCCCAGCACAATCGCCGGCGCGGTCAGGATCGCCGCCTCAACCACGTGCAGCATCGCCACGTCCCGCTGACGCGCCCCGCGCGAGCGCAGCCAGGCTGTGTCTTCGGTGCGCTGCTCGGCCAGCATCGCCGACGCGACCACGGCGTAGACCAACACCGCACCGACGAGCTGCAGCACAATCATCAGCAGCGTCGACTGCGCGAACCGGAAACGCTCGCGGAATCCAACCAATGTGTCGACCAGCTCGGTTTCCTGCTGCACCCCGTCGATCGCCTGCGCGATCCGCCGCGTCATCTGTTCGAGCGCGTCAGCGGCAGCCGACGCCTCAGCCGCCGACACGCCGCTCAAATTGGTCCGGTAGCGCTGCAACAGCGTCAGCCGCAGCGTCGGCGATTGATCGGCCAGGATGCCGAGAATGCTCTCGCGGGTGGTCCAGAAGCGCAGTTCGGAGTCGCGCGCCGCGACCGGCAGGTAGAGCGGATCCAGCGTCGACCAGCGCCGCTCATCCGCGGACGGTTCGACCAGGCCGACAACTCGGACGCGCGTCTCGTGCTGCGATCCCAGCCAGAACGGCTGCGCCAGCCGTTCGTCGTCCACGTCGAGACCAAAACGCGCTGCCTGCTGCGACTCGATGACGACTTCGATCGCGCCCTCGGCGATCGTCGGCAACCGACCGGCAAGGAGCCGTGCCGCTTCGTTGATGTCGTTCTGGGCCAGGAACGTCGCGTGCAGCGTGTCGGGTGAATTGAACGGTTGATCGTCGCTGCGCAGGATGTAGCCGCCGGTCCGAATCGCAACCATCCGCCCGACGCTGAATTCTCCAACGGCCGCGTCGGCCTCAGCGCGAATCACCGTCTCGACCGAGTCGACCGATTCCGGGTTGGCCGAGACATTGGAACGGACCACGCGCAGATCGAGCGCGGCGGGATCAGCGTCGGCCAGCGTCTGCCGCAGCCCCAGATCGCGCACGGCCTCGATGAAGATCGGCGCGCTGCTGGCCAGTCCGACGGCCAACAACGCCCCGATCAGCAGCACCGCGGAGAGCCGTGGCGCGGACGTGATTCTGCGGATCGCGAGCAGCGCGAGCTCGCGCGCCGTCTCGCCACGTCGGGGGGCGGATGCCTGTTGCGAACTCGGCAACTGCCCGGCCATCAGTCGGCGCCTTCCCGCAGCAACGGCGCGGCCTCGCGTCCCGTCGCCCAACGCGCAATTGCCGACGTGCCCAGGATCGCGCAGGCAACCACCACGCCTACCCCGACCCCGGCCAGCGCCCAGTCAACCGACAACGCCGTCGGCGGCGCGGCCGCGACGCCGTCGCTGGTCACGTCAAGGAACGCGAGCAGCGCTCCCGCCACCGCGCGTCCGAGACCGAAGCCCAGTCCAATCCCTGCGATCAGCACCAGTCCCACCTCAACCGCCGCCTGCGCCGTCAGTCCCGCGCGGCCGGACCCAACCGTCCGCATCAGCGCAAACTCTCGTGCCCGCTCCCCGCCTGCCGCAGCCATCGTAAAGACCAGCGCCGCCGATCCGACGATCAGCAGCCCGATAAATCCCACCACGAACAGCGCCGCCGTCCCGCCCGAGCGCAACGGATCCGACTCCGCCGCTGCAATCCTCGCGTCGGCGTTGAGCACCGTGCTCGACAGGTACACATCGTCCAGTAGCTCCCCCGCGATCACGTTGGCCGCTCCGGTGTCCGTGCGCGCCCAGACTTCCGTGATCGGCAGCACGGCACGCACCGCCGCAACCAGCGCCGCGCTGCGCAGCGCCAGCAAGTCGGCGATCAGGAATCCACCCTGGGCCGGATTCAGTGTCGGAAAGTATTCGACTGCCGCCGTGAGCCGAACGGGGACGCTCGTGTTGCTCAACACGATCGGCACGACGTCGCCGGTCTCCAGGTCGGCGGCCTCCATCGAAGCCCGATCCATCGCCGCATTGACCGGCAGGTTGGGGGATTCGCGCACGATGATCCGTTCGTCGTTCGCATCAAGCTGCGACCAGCGGTACTCCAGGCTGCCCCCGGAGAACACAATCCGGTCTTCCCCCGCGCCGCTCGACGCGGGAATCCAGGGCGCCGCCTCGTCGAATGCCTCAACAGGCAAGGTCTGCTCGCCTACCCGCGCTTCGAGACCGGAGATGAACAGCGTGCCCGTCGGCGCTCGCACCACCCGCGCTTGCGGACGCAGCACGATCGCCGCAATCCGCAACGGCTGTGACAGCCCGGCGAACGGCGCCTCCAGCGTCTGCCACTCGTCGTCCACCGTCGTCGCCGTGTTGCTGCGGAACTGTCGCATGTGGACCTGGCCGTGCGCGTCGATCACTCTCGCCGCCATCTCCAGGTTGCTGTTGCCGGGATCGCTGCGCACGCGGATCGACAGCGCCTCCGCGCCGTCGGGCAGCGCCTGTCCAGCCCGTCCCGGCTCCCTCGCAATTGCGGCCAGCAGCTCCTCGACGGGCAAACCAATCAAATCGTCATCGAGCAGTACTGCTTCGCCGACCCGGCTGGTCTGCAGTCCCAACAGCACGATGCGGCTGCCGTCGCGGTCGCCCCCGACCGAGCCAATTCCGCGGTACGCCGCCGCCGACGTGATCCCGTCGCGACTCTCCAGCGGTTCCGTCACCCGCCCGACCGTCGAGTTGGACAGATTCCCGCCGATTGACACGCCGCGCAGATCGGATCCCACCTCGTACTCGATCCGTTCCCGTTCGACTGTGCGGATTGTGGAGGCGTAGGTCGCTGAGATCAGGCCGACCGCCGTGATGAACGCAGTCAACGCCGTCAGCAGCATCGGCCCGGTTGGATTGCGGGCGACATTGAGCACGCCGAGATAGAGCCAGGAGGGGATCGGCAGTCGCGAGAGCAGCCGGGCCACGAACCCCCAGATGCGCGGCGCGACGCGCATGATCGTCAGCGCCGCGCCGAGCAGCAGCAGCCCCGGACTCAGCATCAGCACCGGGTTCATTCCGCCCGACTCGAACGCCGAGAACGCACCGCCGGACGCCTCGGTCTCGAACTGCAGGAACAGCACCGTCGCCAACGCCAGCAAGGCCACATCGAGCCAGGCCCGCTGGACCAGTGAGCGCCGGCGCGGTCGGCCGGCGGCGACGCGCGGATTCTCCCGCTGCCGCGAGTCGAACCAGGCCGGCGCGGCGAAGGCGATCCAGGCAATCAACGCGCCCGCGACCGCCAGCGCCCACGCTTCCCAGGTCAGGCGCGTGTCGAACGGCTCCCCGCCCGAGACCCGCGCCACCGCGTCAAGCCGACCGGCATGACTCAACCCGAACGCCGCCAGCGGAGCGCCAAGCGCGGCCGCCGGTATCGCCGCCAGCCCCCCCAGCATCGCCTGCGCCCCTGCCTGCTGCCACGGCTTCGCGCCGCGCGCAGCCAGTCGCTCACGATCCACGCGAGTCCGCTGCGCCATCACCCGGCCGACCAGCGCCACGCCGAACATCGCCACCGCCGCAATCTGCAATCCTGCGAGCAGCGACTGTCCAGCCGAGAACTGCGCCTCGCGCGCAAACCGCTGCAGCGTCGTCAGCAGCAGCGTCGAAGCCGATCCGCCCTCAAGCCGATTGAGCTGCTGTTCCCAGGCGCTCAGCGATTCAATCGCCGCCTCCACGTCGTCCGAGTTCAGCGCGTCCGTATGCCATTCGGTGCGAATTCGGTGAGTAATCGGCGCGCCGAACTTGACCAGCGTCTCCGGACTGGAGAACAGGCCGAAATACGGCTCTTCCGCCCCGCCGGGCGTAATGTTGATCTGCAAGTCGAACCACAGGTCGGTGTAGTGCAGCGCCAGCACCCGGGTCACGTCGGCGGCGACCGGCTCGATCACGCCCGTGATCAGGAACTGTTGCTGTTCGCTAAAGCGGATCACGCTGCCGACATCGATCGCCAGCTTCTCCGACAGACTCGCGCCGATCACGACTTCGTCCGCCTGCTCAGCCCACTCGCCGCGCACCAGCCGCGCATTGAGTTGCAGCCGCTCGAACGACATCAGGTACACGAGCAGCGCTTCATTGATCCCGTTGTCGAGCCGGGTAAAGCGCGCGAGGCTGCGTGGCGTCTCCATGATCCGCCGCGAATCGCCGACGAATCCAACAAAGCGCGACAGGTGGCGCTCCTCGATCTCCTCCGACGCCGCCGTTACCGCGTCGAAGTCGGCCGGGTCCGGCGGACGAAACCCGCGCGACTGATCGGCGAAGTGGACGGCGCGGGTGGACTGTTCGATCGTCTCCCGCAGCGCGAGGTCGGACGCGGCCGCTCGGAAGACGAGCGGCAACGCGACCAGGGAGGCGGCGATGATCAGCAGCGCCGACGCCGCGAGCATTAGCGCCCAGCCGCCGCGTAGTTCGCGCAGTGCCGCGAGTCGGAGCAGCCTCAGGAGTCCAAGCATGATGCTGCAATGCTACGACCGAGCGAACTATGAACCGCTCTCTGATTGCCCATCCTCCGATTGGCCTTTAGCCTGCGCCTAACTAGTTCGTCCAACCGACGATCCAGGCCTTTCCAGCCATCCACTCCCAGGCAGGGACTCAGGAGCACGCGTATGACCACTCAGACTGAGACACACTCGCAGATCGCCGTCGAGGTCGCCGGCCTCAAGGTGAATGCGCTGCAGGACGGCAGCGGACCCAACATCGTCGTCTTCCATCACTCCACCGGCTCGCCCGGTTGGATCCCCTTCTACGACTTTCTGGCCCAGAACTACACGGTGACCGCGATCGACATGCCCGGCTACGGACAGTCGGAGCGTCCCGTCTGGGCGCGGCACCCGCGCGACATCGCGATGCTGCTGCACAGCGCCGTGCATAAGATGGGCATCGACAACGACGCGCACATGGTCGGCATGGGCTTCGGCGGTTGGGTCGCGGCCGAGCTCGCCGCGATGCACCTGCACGGACTCGACAGCCTGATCCTGGTCGGCGCCGCCGGCGTCCAGCCCGAAGAGGGCGAGATCGCCGACGTGATCTTCTACGAGTTCGAGGAGTATGTGAAGCTCGGCTTCTCCTCCGACGAGGCCTACGCCGAAGTCTTCGGCGACGAGGCCGCGCCCGAACTCAAGGAGCTCTGGGACTTTTCCCGCGAAATGACCGCCCGCCTGACCTGGAAGCCGTGGATGTTCAACCGCCAGCTTCCTCACCTGATCGGTGAGGTCGAGACGCCGACGCTGCTGCTCTGGGGCGAGAACGACCGAGTGACGCCGATCGGCGTGGCCGAGGTCTACAACGCCAGCCTGCCCAACAGCACGCTGCAGGTCGTTGAAGGCGTGGGCCACCTCGTCGAACTGGAGAACCCACAGGCCGCGGCCGACGCGATCCACTCGTTCATCTCGGGGCTCTAGGCGCGGCAGGCCGTTCGAGATCGCGTATCATCTGCAGGAGCGCAGCATCGGCTCAGGCATTGCCGCACTGAGCCGGAGGAACAGGAACCGGAACCATGTTCGTTGGCTATTTCACGGAACGTCCCTACCAGGACTTCGAATCAGGCTGGGTCGGCGCGACCGGGCGTGAGATCGAAGACCTGGGCATGACCAACGGGGACTACAACCCCCGTATCGGCGCCGAACTCTACAACCGCTACCTCGACGAGAAGGTCTACGCCGAGGAGATGGGCTTTGACGGCCTGATGCTCAACGAGCATCACTCGACGCCCTTCTGCATGGGCGGCGTGATGAACGTCGAAGCGGCGATCCTCGCGCGCATCACCAAGCGCGCCAAGATCGTCCTGCTCGGCAACGTCCTGCCGATCTGGGAGGACCCGCTCTGGCTGGCCGAGGAGCTCGCCGAGATTGACATGATCTCGCGCGGCCGCCTGGTCACCGGCTGGGTCCGCGGCACGGGCCGAGAATCGGTCGCCCACAACTCCCAGGCGCCCTTCAACTGGGAGCGCTTCCAGGAAGCCCACGACTTCGTCGTCAAGGCCTGGTCGACCCCCGGTCCCTTCCGCTGGGAAGGCGAGCATTACCAGTACCGCTACGTCAACCCCTGGGCCCGCCCCTACCAGGAGCCGCACCCGCAGATCTGGATTCCCGGCGTCATGTCGCGGAACACGGTCAAGTGGTGCGCCGAGCATCGCTATCCCTACGTCATGCTCGCCACCGAGATCGAGCCGACCAAGCAGTCGTTCCAGTACTACGACGAGGTCGCGCAGGAGAACGGCTACGAGGCCTCGACCGAGCACCACGGCTACCTCTTCAAGGTCCACGTCGACGAGACCGAAGAGTTGGCCGAAGAAGCCGGACGCAAGTACATCTCCGGTCCCGCCAACCCGTTCCTCGAGGGCAACCAGGGCACGGTCCGCAGCAACCTGCAGAACCTGCCCGGTCTGACCAGCCGCACGGCGCTCCTGCCGACCGTGACCACCTTCGCCGCCGCCGCCCGCGGCCGCCAGGAGGCCCAGAAGGCCGCCCTGGCCGAGCAGGCCGCCGAGCAGGACAAGCAGGACGCCGACGCCTTCGGCACCTACGAGGAGCAGGTCAACAAGTACTCGATCATCACGGGTACGCCCAAGACCGTGATCCCCAAGATCCGCCACGTCCTCGAAGAGCTGCGCCCCGGCAACATCTTCTTCTGGGACGGCGACGGCGCCATGAACCACGACGACGCGATGCGCTCCCTCCGCCTGTTCGGCGAGGAAGTCATCCCCGCCGTCCGCGAGATGGGCAAGGAACTCGACCTCAAGGGAGCCTTCGAAGTCGACACCCAGACCGGAGCCCCAATGTCGGGCGACTAGCCGCGATACCAGGCCCAACCCACAGAGACCCGCGCCCCCGATTGCGGAGGCGCGGGTCTCTCCCTTTCCCATCTCCCCCCGCGAAGCGGGGGGAGATGTCACGTAGTGACAGAGGGGGGCACTCCCCAGCCCACGATTGCACCTACCAACTACGATCCTCCCATGACCCACCAGATCACCGTCATTGGCGGAGGACCCGGCGGATCCACCGTCGCCACCCTGCTCGCCCGGCAGGGATTCGATGTCACCCTCTTCGAGCGCGAGATCTTCCCCCGAGAACACGTCGGCGAATCGCTGCTCCCCGCCTCGATCCCCATCCTCGAAAACCTCGGTGTGATCGACGAGATCGAGGCCGCCGGTTTCACGCCCAAGTACGGCGCAACCATGGTCTGGGGAAGCGACCCCGAACCGTGGTCCTGGCACTTCGCCGAGACCAACGCCAGCTATCCCCACGCCTACCAGGTCTGGCGTCCGACCTTCGACCAGATGCTCCTGCGCAACGCCGAGCGCAGCGGCGTCGTTGTCCGCGAGGGCTGGCGCGTCACCGACGTCGCCCTCGATCGGGACAAGCCAACCGCGCTGAAGGTCGAGTCGCCAGACGGCGCGACGCAGGAGTTCGCTCCCGACTGGATCGTCGATGCCAGCGGCCAGAACGGCTTCATCGCCCGGCGTCTCGATCTCAGGGTCAACGACGAGTTCTTCCGCAACCTCGCCGTCTACAGCTACCACCGAGGCGCCGACCGCTTGCCGGAACCCGACGCCGGCAACATCTTCATCGAGGCCTACGAGCACGGCTGGTCCTGGGCCATCCCCCTGCCCGACGACGTCATGTCGGTCGGTGTCGTCGTCGACGCCGCCTGGGGCGGAGCGCGGTTGGCTGAGCAGGCGACCGACCAGTTCTATCGAGACCAGCTTGCTTTGACCGCCAAGACTGCCGAGATGCTCTCGGCGGCCGAACCGATCGACGAACCGCGAATCATTCGCGACTGGTCCTACACCTCGCAGCGGCTCGTCGGCGACGGTTACATCCTCGTCGGCGACGCCGCCTGCTTCATCGACCCGCTTTTCTCCTCAGGCGTCCATCTCGCGCTCTCGTCCGCGTTGCTGGCCTCCGCCTACGTCACCTCCGCCCTGCGCGATCCCGAGATGCGCGCACCGGCCGCCGAGGTCTACACCCAGCTCTACATGCAGCAGTACCACCGGTTCCGCGAGATGGCCGCCCTCTTCTACGCCTCGAACCGCACCTCCGACTCCTATTTCTGGGAAGCGCGTCGAATCACGCAGAGCGGCGATGACGTCTCCCCGCGCGAGGCGTTCGTCGCCGCAGTCGCAGGACAGCCGCCGCAGGGCTATGAGCGCGTCGTGCTGGAGCGCGGCGAGGCGCCGCCAGACTTCGTACAGGGCGTCGCCGCCGTCGAGCAGGAGCGAGAGCGCCGCGATGCCGAGATGGCCCGGCTGATCGACACCGCCTGGCCAAATCGCAGCCCCATGCTCGACGCCGTACCCAGCCTCGCCGACGGCGTCACCCTCGCCCGCAAGCCGATCGTCGGCGACGGACAGTTCGAGTGGGGCGCCGTGATCTCCTCGGCCTCGCGGCCACAGGGCGCGCCAATCTCAACCCTGATCGCCGCCCTCGCATCAAGAATCGACGGAATCCGAACAGTGGGAGACCTGTTCGACGACCTGCTGGACGGAATCGACGAACAGCAACGGGCTCAACTCCTCCCAGGCCTCCTGACCGCCCTCCGAGTCCTCTACGTCGACGGCATGATCGCCCAATGGCGTGAGTCCCATCTCCCCCCGCCGAAGGCGGGGGGAGATGCCGAAGGCAGAGGGGGGCACACCGCGAGATAACCTCTAGAATCGTGCCAACCTCGGTTGTAAGGCGAGCAGCGACATGACCACAGCCAAACCCAGTACGACAGGCCGCATCGAGCAACTCAACGTCTCCCCCGGCGGAGTGCCCAAGCGCGCGGTTCCCGAGGCTGTGGTCAACGAGTACGGCCTGACCCGCGACCGTCAGCGCGACCGACGCCACCATGGCGGCACGGAACGCGCTGTCTGCCTCTTCTCCGCTGAAATCCTCGATCAACTGCGCGCCGACGGACACCAGATTGGCCCTGGCACGACCGGCGAGAACGTCACCATCCGCGGCATCGATTGGAAAAAGCTCGTACCCGGCTCGCGCGTGCACCTGGGCGAACAGGTCGTGGTCGAGATCACCTCCTACGCCGCGCCCTGCAGAATCATCGGACACTGCTTCCGTGACGGCGACTTCAACCGCATCAACCAGGCCACTCATCCCGGCCGCTCGCGGCTCTACGCCCGCGTTGTCCGCCAGGGCACCATGTATCCCGGCGACGAGGTACTGATTGAGGCCGACTCTGCCGCCGACCGCGGCGCTCGACTCCAGCCCAAGACCACCCGCTGGCGCCCGCCCTCAAGCTGAAGAACCGACAACCCGATCGCATCGCCCTTGCAATCAGGTTCGGATGGGCGATGGTACTCTGCGCGCACGCGAACGCACACCCCAAGTCAAGCCGCCGCCGTCGCGTCAGGACAGTGAAACGGGAGAAGACCGATGACCACCGAAGCATCCGCCCGCCAAGCCGCCCTGATCGCGCGGCGATATCCCAGCCGCGCCACCCTGCGCGGCGGCCGAGAGATCGACATGCGCCTGATGAGCGAAGCGGACAAGTCCCGTTTCCTCGCTTTCGCCCGTTCGCTCTCGACCGATGACCTGCTCTACCTGCCCTGGGACATCACCGACGAAGGCGTCGTCGATCGCTGGCTCCAGAACATCGCTGAACATCGAACCACCACGGTGCTCGCCGTCGACACCGGCGACATCGTCGGCGAGGCATCCCTCGTCCACAACGAAGCCGGCTGGACCGACCACATCGGCGAGATCCGCGTCACCGTCAACTCGCAGATCCGTGGTCAGGGCCTGGGCCGATTCCTGGCCGAGGAGATCTTCGCGATCGCCGACTCGATCGGCCTGGAACGCATCTCCGCGCGCATGACTCACGACCAGCACAGCGCCCAGGCCGTCTTCGAATCGCTCGGCTTCCAGGCCGTCGCCACGCTGCCAGGTTGGGTCATGGACCGCAGCGGTCGCCTCCGAGACCTCGTCGTCATGGCCTACGATCTCCGAGCCCGGGGCGCCCCCACATCCGCCCAACGCTGACTCACCTCGTTCCCCTCTCCCCCCGCCGCAGGCGGGGGGAGATGCCGAAGGCAGAGGGGGGCTCCCCCCAGCGCGACCGCGCTGCCCCTATCCTGTCCGAACAACCCACTGCACGACAGGACCTTGCATGACCACGCAAACACAGACCGCTCTCCGCCAGCAATCGCTTGAGCATCTCTGGATCCCCACCCAGTCCCACGCCGACCTCGCCGCCGACGACGGACTACTCGTGATCCAGAAAGGCGAGGGCATTTTCCTCCACGATGACCAGGGCCGCGAGTACATCGACGCGATGTCGGGACTCTGGCTCAATGCCGTCGGTCACGGCCGCACCGAGTTGGCCGACATCGCACACGAGCAGATGTCCAATCTGGCGTACCAGAACACTTTCGCCTACGCATCCGAGCCCGCAGTCGCGCTCGCGTCGAAGCTCTTCGACCTCACCCCCTCAACGATTCGCAAGGCCGTCTTCGTCAACGGCGGCTCCGAGGCCGTTGAGAATGCGCTCAAGATCGCCAAGCACTACCACCACATTCGCGGTAACGGTGAGAAGTTCAAGGTCATCTCGCGAATCGGCTCTTACCACGGTCAGACCGCGGGCGCGCTCTCGGTCAACGCCGCCGCCTACTCGATGCGCGCGCCCTACGAACCGCTCGTGCCCGGTTCGATCCACGTGCCCAACGTCAACTGCGACCGCTGCCCCTACGAGAAGACCTTCCCCGACTGTGACGTCTTCTGCGCCCGCACCATCGAGGACACGATCATGGCTGCCGGACCAGGTACCGTCGCCGCGATGATCGCCGAGCCAATCTCTACCGCCAACGGCAGCTACGTCCCCGACAAGGCCTACTGGAAGACGCTGCGCGAGATCTGCGACAAGCACGACATCGTCTTGATCGCCGACGAAGTAATCAACGGCTTCGGCCGCACCGGTAAGTGGTTCGGCATGGACCATTTCGACGTCGAGCCGGACATCATGACCACAGCCAAGCAGATCTCGTCCGGCTACTCGCCGATCGCCGCCACGCTCGTCAACGACAACATTGCCCGCACCTTCGAGGAAGCCGGCAAGGACGGCACGATCGGCGGCATCACTTGGGGCGCCAACCCCGTCTCCTGCGCAGTCGCGCTGGGCAATCTCAACATCATCGAACGCGAAGGCCTGGTCGAGAACTCCGCCCGCGTCGGCGAGCACGTCCGCTCTCGCCTCGTGCAACTGCGCGAGCAGCACCGCACCATCCACCACACTCGAGGTATCGGCCTGATGCAGGTCATCGAGCTGAAGAAGGACCCGGCCTCCGGCGAGGACTTCGACGAGGCGGACAACGTCCAGGCTCGCGTCACGCAGTACCTGCGCGACGAGGGTGTTCTGGCCCGCGGCGGCGCAGCCATCCCCTTCGCCCCGCCACTGACGACCAACCTCGAAGAGGCCGACGAACTCGTCAACCGAATCTCCCGAGCCATCGCCACGCTCGAGTCCGAACTCGGACTTTAGCGCGTCCGACCGCTCGGCTCCCCTCTCCCCCCGCGCAGCGGGGGGAGATGCCGAAGGCAGAGGGGGGCACGACGCGGAACCTCAGTCCCTGCGCCCGCAGGAACCCGTTCGGCGCGATGCCGAAATGCGGAAGACTCAGGACATCAATCGAAAGAGCGGCCAAGCCCTAGAACGTATTCAGCGCCTGCGGCCGATCGTCGTGGATCGGGATAATCTCCGAGAAGCCCGAGAACTTGAATACTTCCTGGATGTGATCCTGCACGGCGCACAGCGCCAGCTTCCCGGCCGACTGGCTTGTCCGCTTGGCCGCCATCAGCAGCACCCGAAGTCCGGCCGAAGAGATGTAGTTGATCCCCTCGAAGTTCATCAGGATATTGTGATCACCCGCGTCGATACGGCCCAGCAACGCCTCCTCGAAGGCCTTGGCATTGGTCCCGTCGATTCTCCCCAACGGGTTGAGCACCAGCACGGCGTTGTCGTATTCGGGGTATAGGTCGACCATCGGGCAACTCCTCTGTGCTGTTCGTAGACTCGCTGGCGAACCTACTCGCTGTCGTCGCTAGCGCTCGCCCTCCGCTGTCTCAGCGTCGTGACGTTGCGGTCATTGACTCGCTCATAGTTTACCGCATCGAACGACGCCGCTATCAGCTGCAATCCCAATCCGCCAATAGGCCGTTCATCGAGTTCCAGCTCGGTGTCCTGCTCGGCAGCCTCCAGCGGATTGAACTCCGGACCATTGTCCTCGTAGCGCGCCACGACCATGTCGCCTTCGCTGCGCAGCGCCACCGTGATCTCGGCATCGCCCGTTTCGTCCGGGAAGCCGTGCTCCAGCGTGTTGGTCAGCAGCTCGTCGAGCGCCAGGTTGAGCCGGAACACCTCCGTTGCGTCGAACCCCTCCGACTCCGCGAACCGCTCGATGAACGCCGCCACCCTCGGCAGCGAGGTATCAAGCGACGGCTGCACGACCATCCGCCGCCAACCGGACGCCAGCCTTGCGTACCCCTGGCCGGGGATATACGAATCGAGCGACGCCTCGCCCCCGTTGAACTGCACGGCCATGCAGGTGATGTCGTCGAACTGTTTGGCGTCGCCCTGGAACTCCGCCAGGTCGTGCAGGATGTCATCCATCAGCGCCCCGGGCGTTGCCGACGAGAGTGAAGTCAGCTTCTCCTCGAGCCGCTCGCGACCGAACTGTTGACCCGTCGCGTTCTCCGCCTCGGTGATGCCGTCGGTGTACAGGAACAGCGTGACGTCGGGATCAAGCGGCAGCGTGGTCTCGGCGTACGACAACCCGGGCAGCACCCCCAGGGCGATCCCCCCGGTGTGCGGGATCATCTCCGGCGCCCCGCCCGAGCTCATGATGTAAGGCGGATCGTGTCCGGCATTGACGTATGTGAGTGTGCCAAGTTGCAGGTCAATCACGCCGAAGAACGCGGTGATGAACAGCTCTTTCGGATTCATTGAACAGAGCTGGTCGTTGGTCGAGGCGATCGCCTCGCTTGGATCGGGATGCTGATTCGCCGCACTGCGTAGGACTGCGCGACCTACTGCCATCATCAATGCCGAGGCGACGCCCTTGCCAGAAACGTCGGCGATCGAGAACGCGAGTCGTCCGTCGTCGGTGATAAACGCGTCGTAGAAATCGCCGCCCACGTCGAGCGCCGGCGTCATGTAGGCCGCGATGCCTGCGCGCGGGTCGTCCGGCAACTCCGACGGCACCAGCGCAGCCTGCACCGAGTGTGCCATCTCAAGATCGCTGCGAATCTCCCGCTGCGCCTCCTCGAGCTCGCGATTCTTGACCGAGAGCTCCTCCGTGCGCGCTTCGACCAGGGCATTGAGCTGGATCTCGCGCGCGCCGACCTCTCGCGCCATGTCGAGGAACACTCCGGCCAACTCGCCGTACTCGTCTCGCGTGAGCGAAGTGTTACGCAGCGACGCCGCCACCGCAGGCTCCGGCTGGCGGCCCATCTCGACCGTGCGAGCGGCCCGAACCATCAACCCAATCGGCCGCGCCAGGCGCCGCGACAGGAACCAGCTCCCTAGCACCAGCGCAACCAGGATCGCCACGACACCAATCAGATACTCGGTTCGATACACATCGAAGTGATTGCCGATTCGGTTGCTGCTGAACTGGACTCTGACCGCTCCGGTGACTTCACCGTCTCGGTTGCGCACGACCGTCGTGCCCGCGAAGTCGCCGTTTGGCAGCGTGTTCACGGTGGTTCCGCTCGCGTCGCGGATCGCCCGCCGTGCGACGGTGATTTCGTTTCGCTCCGCATTGGGCGTGCCCGCGGACGCTGCAACTTGCCTGGCCTCGGGGTTGAAGACCCAGATGTGCGTCAGGTTGGCGGTTTCTTCCTGAGCCCCGTCAGCCTCATTGAGCCGCACCAGCGCGTCCACCTCCGCGTCGCTCAGTGTCCGGATGTCCCCGTCGAGCAGCGAGCGAGCCACCGACTCGGCGAACAGCTCCGCTGACCGCCGACCGGACTCATCCTCCGCGTCGAACGCCAGGAACAGCAGAACCGCCGCCGACGCAATCACGCCGACGAGCGTGAGCACCGTGATCATGCCAACTATGCGTCCGGCCATGCCTAGAGACTAATGACCTGGAGAACTTGCCGCTATCCGCCGCCCCCACAACTCATTTGCCAGTCACTCTCTGCCCCCGCGCAGCGGGGGGAGATGTCACGTAGTAACAGAGGGGGGCATCCGCCGGCGCTCATCCGCCCGCCGACTCGGAAGCGTCACAGGCTGATCAAACTTGCCGCCGAACTTGCGCCGTACGCCCCGCGCCGATCACCCAACACCGCCTGCGCCGTTGCGATACCGTCGCGAGCCCCCCGGGACATGATCCGCAGGTAGTGCCACTCACCCTCCGGGACACGGTGCAGATGTAGCGTGATGTCGGCGTTGACGTATCCGCTGCGTCCCGGCTGCATGTTGGCAAACGGCGATACGAAGTCGGCGATGCTCGCTGCGCGCACCGTCGGCGTGAACGGCGCATCGGCCAACACGGGCGCATCGGTGCGGATCCAGACGATCGGCGGCTCTGCCCCGCCCGGCGCAACCACATGCCGCATCTCCAGCGTGCCCGGATAGGACGTCCAGCGATTGCCTGCCCGCTCCACGCGGTTGGGCGTCGCCTCTTCCGGCACCCCAGGAGGAGCCGACGCGAACTCGGCGCCGACTGACCCGAACTCCGTCCCGGCGCGCATACAGAGCGTCGAGGCCTGAGTCAGCAGTTTGCCCTCGGCTAGCAGGCGAGTCTGGAACACCGCGACTCGGCGGCCGGTGCGGACCGCCTCGATATCCACCTCCAGGCGTGCGAACGGGACCGGGCGAAACAACTCGATGGTCTGCCGCGCTACCCGCAGTCGCCCCGCCCGCTCGTCCTGCCTGTCTGTTTCATCGGCAAGTCGGTCCAGGCGACGCTCCACGCAGTAAGCGATCAGCGCGGCCACCGGACTGCCGTGCAGGGCGTCAGGCGACCACGGACCACGCGACCGATCGGTCGGTACGTAGCACTCACCATCAAACGTGAAGAGTGGATCGCCCGATTCGATTGCAGTCACAGGCTCAAGCCGGCAGGCCGGTCGTCAACGCACACGTCGCTGGAACTGCTGCGCTACTGGATCGGCGATCGCGGGGTCGCTTCGAGACGCTTCACCGAGATCGACTCTCGACTCATCATGTCGCCCACGCTCGGCGCAATCTCGTCCCTCCAGTAGTCGGAGTTGTACACGGCGTCGTATAGACGCTCCCGCTCGTCCTCCGAGTGGAACCGTCGGATCCACACATATGTTTGCTCGTCTTCTTCGGAGACGAACGATCCGAGGATCGTCATTCCCTGCGCTGTCTGGAAGGGAATGATCTTTTCCTCCATCAAGTTGACGAACTCTTCCCGCCGACCCTCGTTGATGGTGTACTGACGAAGCTCAAACAGCATGACGTTCCTTCTTCCAATTGCAGGTACCCGCCAAGGCCCCAAGAGGCGCCAGGTTACGTCTCGGCCCGGCTGCGGCCATGATACCCGCGTGCCGCACCGACGTCTCGTGCGCTGCCGCGCTACTGCGACGACGGCGGACGGCTGCCGAACGTGGTTGTCGACCTTACGATTGGCGGTCCATCCGTGCGAGCGGGCGCCGGTGCGGCCGCAGGCTGCGACCCGTTACCCGACGAGACCAGCGACCAACGATTGCGTCCGCGGTTCTCGATCTCGCCCATCTCCTTCATCCGCTGCAGCGTCGATTGCAACGTTGGCATCGGCTTCGCCGACTGCGGAGCGGCGTCATTCTTCTCCAGGTAGGCCAGGATCTCGGTCGCGTGCACCGGCTGCGTCTGCTGGCCGAGGAACTCCCGCACCTTGCCCGTGATCAAGCCGCGCGGCCGTCGTTGACGCTTGCCCTGCGCCGCTCCCGCCCCGCGACGCGCAGCGCGCCTGCCTGGCGTTCGACCCTGTGCGGTAGACGGCGCGCTGCCCGTCTCGCTGTCGAGCAGCTCCTGGATCAGGCGGCGCTTGTTCTCAAGTCGCGAGAGCTCCGAGTCAATTCCTTTGAGTTCGGCTCGCAGTTGTGATGCAAACTCGTTCGCCATGGTCGCTAGTGTCCTTTCCCGGGCGTGACCGGCGCATGCGGCGTGACTTTCACGTAACTCTGCCTCTGCGCCAGCATCTTCTTGAGTATACGCATCGCTGTTCCCCGTGAGTCAACTAGTCACCGGACCCGAGACAGAGTTTGTCGCTACACATATGAACCAGTCCGTCCTCGATCAACGAGTCCAGGGCAAGCGTCACTCGCGACTGTTTGACACTCGCCGACCGTGCCACGCGCCCAATCACAACTGTGGGGTCCAGAGGCTCCTCGCTGGTTCGCAACTGTGACACGACCAAACCGCGCAGCTCCCGATGCGATCCGCGAAACTCCGGCTGGGTTCGTCCGGCCCGTGCCTGCTCGCCGCCGGCGAATCGCGGGAATGCCGCGCATAGCGTAGCCAGTGGACACTGCGAACACTTCGGCCTCGACGCGCAGACCGCCGCACCAAAGTCCATCAGCGCCGGGTTCCAACGTTGCGCCTGGTTATCTGGTAGCAGTCGTTCGGCCGCCCAACGTATCTGTGCCGCCGGCGTGTCGCGGATTGGTTGCAGGTCGCCGAACAGCACACGCCCCAGCACCCTAACGATGTTTGTATCTATCGCGGCCGCGTCAATACCAAAGCCGAAACTCAATACGATCGCCGCAGTAAAGGGCCCGACGCCCGGCAGCGCCAGAAGCTCGTCCCGCGACCCAGGCAACGAGCCTCCGTAACGTTGGCAGACGATTCTCGCCGTCTGGTGTAGGAACAGCGCCCGCCTGGGGTATCCGGCACGATCCCAGACCCGCAAGGCGTCGGCGTCCGAGGCCGCCGCCAGGTCGCGGATCGTGGGAAATGCCGCCATCCAGCGATCGTAGATTTGCAGCACGCGAGACATCTGCGTTTGCTGGGCGCAGACGGCCGCGACCAGCGCAGCGTACGGGTCGGCCGCTGTGCGCCAGGGAAACGGCTGCTCATGTTCGACATACCACTGCAGTAGGCGTTTGCGAATCGCACCCAGGCGTTGTGGGGAAAGCGGGCGCGGCAACGCCGGTTCTCGCGTCTCACCCGCGTCCCGACTCACGTCAACCCGCACATGTCGTCATAGCAGTCGCGGCCCACCGGCGTGACGTACACGCGGTATGTGTCGGGCCCGATGTGAGTCAAGTCGACCAGACCGTGTTCGGCCAACTTGGCCAGTACGCCCGGATGATACCCGGTGTGGCGCAGCGCGGGACGAAAGATCAGACCATCCGACGAAACCCGATCCTCCACCAACACGGCCTGCGGCTCGGGCGCATCCTGGAACGCCATTAAGTCCTCCAGCATTGCGCAGTGATACTCGTTCAGTCGGACGTGACGGAACTGAATCATCGCCGCCTGGCCTGTCCCTCGGTACTCACGCCGCCGATCCACTGCTACAGAGAGCGCATTCTCGTCTCTACAAACTCCAGCACATCTACCGCGATCTCGATCGCTCGCTCCGAATCCGTCTGCTCATAAGCAAGGTGCGGTACGCCGCCTGGCAGACCGCTCGGGTATCGAGTCGGCTGATGGTGCTTGTCTAACAGCATCGCCACCGACTTGATCACATCGAACGACTTGTCCAACTGCATTGCATCCTCGCACAGGTCCGCAAGCGCATGTCCCCAGACATGATCGGCGCCCCGGGCGAACAGATAACCTGCCACCGCCTTCTCCGCCGACTGCTGGCTCAGGAAGCACGCCAGGGCGTGAAACTCGCCTTCGGCCGTATAGCGTGCGGCCTCCAGATCGTATTGAGCCTGCTGCAACCAGCGCCCTGCGATCGATCGATCCCTGTCGTCAGCAGTCACACGATCACCTCGTCGCTGGTCGACGTGACTTCGACGATCAGCGGATCGCGCTCCCTCAACTCAAGAAACTCGTCCGGCGTGTAGACGATGAAGCTGGTTCCCACCTGTGGTCTCAGGTGCGTCTGAAAGAAGTCCGACCGACGGTGAAACGGCTGCTCGGTCTCATGCACGACCAGGAGCTCCAATTCCGATTCCGGCCCGACGTTGTCCCTGGCCAGGTCGCCGGCCAACCAGAACCGCTCGGCGCCCAACTGCCGCATCGCCCCCGCGATCCTGAGAAACTCCGCCTCAAGCTGTTGGCGTCGGTGAGTCGCAAAGCCGAACACCATGGGCATTCGGAGCCCCCCTCTGTCACTCCGTGACATCTCCCCCCGCGAAGCGGGAGGAGAGGGAATCCTCCACTAGGTTGTCGACAGCGTCGGCGCCCGCAGTTCGGGCATGATCTGCGTCTCGGTCAGCGGCTCCGCGTCCTTCTTGTAGATCTGGATGCGGTGACTGCCGAAATCGCAGATGTAGATGCGGCCGTCCTGGTAGCGCACGCTTTGCGGGAAGCGCAGCACGCGCTGCGGCTCGAGCGATGTCATCTCGCGCAGACGCAGCGTCTTCTGATTGGCCCGGATGTACTCGCGACCCATCTTCGACAGCGTCGCCGCGCCGACGAACGACTCCACGTAGCGTCCGCGATGGTCGTACATCAACACCCGGTTCTTGTCCCGCTCACAGACGTACAGGTCGCCGTGCTCGTCGATTGCAATGCCGCTCGGGTGGCGCACCTCGTAGCCGGGACGCGTGCCGAAGTCCATCAGGTGTTCGCCCGATGTCGTCAGTTTCTGCACCCGGTCGTTGCGCCAGTCAGAGACGTAGAGGTCACCCTCGGAATCGATCGCGATGCCCCAGGGCATGTTGAACTGACCGGGTCCGTCGCCCTGCTCGCCGAAGCCGCCGATGTACTCGCCTTCGGACGAGAACTGCTGCACGCGGTGATTCTGCGTATCCACGACCCAGGCGTTGCCCTCGGCGTCAAAGGCCAGCCCCGACGGCCGGTTGAGCTGACCAGGCTCCGTGCCGTGTTCGCCCCACTGACCCAGCTTCTCACCCTCGGGCGAGTACCTCGTCACGTTGTGCAGACCTTCGTCCAGCAGATGCAGGTTGCCGTCGTCGGTGCGCACGAGCTGCACCGGCCACACGTGCCCCGTGTCGGCCATCGTGCCCATGTCGCCGTGCGTCAGGTCGTCGCCGAGCTCGTCGTCGGTCTTCAGCGAGACCATGCGGATGTTCCCGCCCACGCCAAGCTCGGTCCGCCCGATCACGTAGATGCGGTCGTCGCCAATCGCGATGTCGACCGGGAACGTCGTCACTCGCCGCATACCCAACACCCGTTCATACGGATACCCGGCCCGCAGCAATGCGTGTGGAAATGCCATGTCAGTACCCCTAGTTCGTCAGCATCGTCTGCTCGAACGGTTGCACCTGTTCGAAATCGCCGACCACAATCTCCTCAGGCTCCACACCCAGCCACTGCTCAAGCATGGTGCCGTAAATGCCGCGGAAGTCGATCGTGTGGTAGAGGTCTTCGCCGTTCAGCCAGTCCTTCGGATCGATCGACGGGTACTCGGCGTAGAGACCGCCCTTGACGTGCTCGCCGATGATGAACGCGCCGCCTCCGGAGCCGTGGTCGGTGCCCGAGCCGTTGTCCTTCATCCGCCGACCGAACTCGGTGAAGACGAGGATCGAGACCTCCTCCGCCGCGTCGTGCTCGCGCAGGTCGGTCATGAAGTCGTCCAGCGCGCCTGACACGTCGCGCAGCAGCCCCGGATGCACCGGCGGCTGGTGCGAGTGCGTGTCGTAGCCAATGTGGTTCGTGTAGAACACTCGCGTGCCCAGACCGGCCGTGTGAATCCGCGCGACATCGCGTAGCGCCTTGGCGATCGGATTCGCGCCGTACTCAACCGACGACTCGTACATACCCGGCACTGGCGCCAGCAGATCCGCGCCGGCCAGCGAGTCGGTCCCCGTCTGGCGCAGGTAGTCCATCACCATCCCCGCGCCGATCGCCGGCGTGTACATCCGCTTGAAGATCTCCAGGTCGCGGTTGCGATCCTCCTCCGCCTGGATGTCAGGCATCAGGCCGTAGTTGTCGAGATCTCCCACCGACGTCGCGGTCACGCCCGGCGCCGCCATCGCGCGCGGCAGCCCGCGGCCAATGTTCACCCCGGTCAGCGGATTCTCCGACTCCGGATCGAGCCGCTGGATCAGCTTGGCCACCCAGCCTTCGGTCGAGATCCGGTCCGGCTCGCAGGTGTGCATGATGTCCATGCCGCGGAAGTGCGAGCGCGACGAGTTCGGGTAGCCGATCCCCTGGATCACCGCCACGTCGCCGGCGTCGTACATCCCCTTGAGCCGTTCGGCGGCCGGGTTGAAGCCCAGCGTGTCGTTGATCGGCATGACCTCGTCCTGGGGCACGCCGACCAGCGGCCGCGAGTCGTAATAGTGACCGTTGGTGTACGGCACCAGCGTGTTCATGAAGTCGTTGCCGCCCGAAAGCTGGACGATGACGAGAACCGGATCCTTGTGTCCGTTGCCGCTCATTGACTTGTTCCGTTCCGTTGCTTCTTCTGGTCCCCCCTCCCTCTGGGAGAGGGCTAGAGCCTGCCCCCGCGTAGGTGGGGGGTGAGGGCTCCCCCTTACGCGAACTGATACTCCGGAGACGCAATCACCAACCGCAGCGCCTGGGCTGCGCGCTGCCCGACCGCTTCGCGATCGTCGTCGCTGTCGTATGCCAGCTCTCCGCCGGCCGACGCCGCTTCGAGCAGTGCGTCGCGTGTGTTGTCCGATACGACCAGCGGACCAGCGATATCGAGCGCCGCGTCCACCAGCTCGTCGGGACTGCTCGCGCCACGCTCTTGCAGTCTGCTTACCAGCTCCTGCACGACCGGCGTCGACGGATCGGAAACAAGCTTGGAAGCGAAGTTGATCCGCTCCATCAGCGTGCCGCCGTCGATCCATTCCTTGCCTGTGTGCCAACCCTCAACCGAAGGCGGGTCCATCAGCGTCTGACCCATCGCGCCCATCGTCAGGTGCAGGTTCCACATTTCCGGAGAGGGCGTGTCCAGCTTGCCAGAGAGCTTGTACGCTCCCGCGACCCACTCGGCCGGGCACTTGACGCGCTCGTAGCGCTCCTGCTTGAACCACTCGGCGTTGAACAGCACGCGCATCACCGCGCGCAGGTCGCCGTTCGACTCGGCGAAGGCCGAGGCCAGCTCGTCCACTGCCGCCGGATTGCCCGGCTCGGTCACCGACCAGGCCGACACGCCCGGCTCGTCCTTGACGAAGAAGTTGTACAGGTGCCGGCCGATGAAGCGGCCGGTCGCCGGCTGCTGCACGATGATGTCGATAATGTCGTCGCCGTTCCATTGGCCGGTCTGGCCCAGGAACGTCTTTTCCGAGTCGTCGTGCAGGTCTTCGCGGTAGACGAAATGCGACGGGTAGCCGCCGTGCGGATACAGCGGGATCGGCTGCTCGAACGTCCAGCCGGTGAAGCTGTAGGCCGCAGCCTTGATGTCGTCCTCGGTGTAGTTGCCGACGCCCATCGAGAACAGTTCCAGCAGCTCGCGGCCGTAGTTCTCGTTCGGCGCTCCCTTGACCGACTCCACGTTGTCTAGCCAGTAGATCATCGCCGGATCGCGCGACAGCTCGCCCAGCAGTACGCGCATGTTGTCCAGGCCGTGATCGCGGAACATCTGGACGTGCACCGGCATCGACGGCCCGTGCTCCGACTTGAACCAGGCCGTCGCAAACACGTGGTGCCAGAACAGCGCCATCTTCTCGCGCAACGGGGAGTCCGAGTTGACCATCCAATAGATCCAACGCGCGCTCCATGGCCAGGGCGTGTCCGAGTTGGCCAGCGACGGGAAGTAGCGGAAAATCAGGTCGTCGTCCTCGTCCGCAGTCGGAGGCGGATTGATCAGGTCCTCGACAATGTCGGCGTAGGGACGCTGCGCCAACTCGTCGAGTTCCGCAGGCGTCGCCCCAGCCCCGGCGCGACGCATCAGGTGAGCGACCAGCGCTCGTTGATCGTCAGACATCAAACACCTCTCCAAACGCTCCAGAACCTACCGTCGGCGAGTACGCAGAGACGGTTAAGCCCCCGCCATCGCGCTACAGCCGCAATATAGAACATCTCCCCTCTCCACCCGCTCCGCGGGGGGAGATGCCGAAGGCAGAGGGGGGTTCCCCCGCGCCATCGCTATAATGCGCAGCAGATTCAACAGTTCTGTCCCCTGGAGCGCTCCATGAGCCTGCACAAGACATCCGGTACCGGCGACAGCGGGTCCTCACCCGCCTACATGGACCGCAAGACCGCCGCCGCTTACGACCGCTACCGCGAGACGATCGTCGAGCGCGACAACACCTCCGCCCTCCACCAGGCCTTCGATCTGATCAAGGAGGGCCGACCCACGACCGAGATTCTCTCCGAGACGATTCGCGCCCACGCGCCCTACACGCACGTTCCGTATCACCAGCGGATCGACGACGGAATCGTCCGCTTCGTCAACAACGATCACTGTCTGCTCTCCTCACGCGCAACGATCAATCTGCAGAACTACGTCTCGGAGGAGCTGCGCCATCTGCCGCTCTCGCAGACCGCCTGGTACGTGCCCACGGGGCTCGACATCTGGAACCAGCTCAAGGGCAGGATGCCCGGGCACTATTCGCGCCGCACTTACGACCCCGAGCAGTACCCCGACGGCCCCGCGCCGCCGGCCGCTCACTGGGACGAGCAGGAACCAACGACTTGGGACGACTCGCTCGAAGAGGGCCTCAATACCTGGCTGACGATGGTCCAGTACGGACACGTGGACGATGAGTACGCGCTCTTCCTCGGGCTCTGGCAGCAGTTCCCCGAGCGTCGCGAGGAAATCCTCGCCCAATTGCTCTTCGCCGGACTGATCGATGTGCAGGACCGCATGTACTGGAACCGCTCCTACACGACCGGACACAAGTCCTTCCGTGCACGCAGCACGATCGAGCTGGGCCGCGCCATCGGCTGGGAGAACGCGCATCACGTGCTCTACGCCGGCGTGCCCGACATCGCCGTCGGCCCGCGCTGGTATTCGCTCTACGAGTCCGCCTGCCAGATCATGATGTACCACCTGGAAGAGGAAGCGCCCAGTTCGTCGCTCTCCGCGACCGCCACCTCCACCCGCGACCAGGAACTCTTCCAGAACCAGATTCCGCTCTCCGGCCCCGAGTCGGAGATGGTCATCCGCACCGTCATCAACGAGCCGCAGGAGTCGTACATCGCCCTGCTCTCCGACCTGCTCAGGGCCGGCCGCTCGCCCAAGTCGATCCTCGACGCCATCCAGATCGCCGCCGCTCGAGTAGTCCTCGAATGCGGACTACCCGCCAACTTCTCGATGCCACAGCACGGCTACGAATACTGCAACACCCTGGGCTGGTTCTATGAGCACTTCGACCACCCGCACAAGACCAAGCTGCTCTTCGTCGCCGCCAACTTCATCAACCAGTGCGCGCACTGGGCGCTCAACTCCAAGGGCAACAAGACCCGCGGCGCGGCGACCTACTTCGCCGCCTACGACAAGGGACTCGACGCCAAAGAGGTTTCACAGAGCAAGGCGCTCAGTCAGCTTAATGACGCCATGCTCTCGCTCGACATGGAGCAGTCCGTCTTCTGGGTCGAGAACTATCTCAGCCTCGGCTACGACGACGGCCCGTTGGTCGAGACCCTTGCCAACGGCATCGCCAAGCAGGGCAACGACCCGCACAACCAGGAAATCGGCCTGTGCATGCTTGAGGATTACCGCCGCACTACTTCGGAGTCGCGCAACACCTTGCTCATGGCCGCCGCCCACCACACCGCGGGCCACATGAAGTACGGCGACCAGTACCAGTCCTACCGCTACTTCGCCGACGCCTTCGACATGCAGGTCGAGGACGGCGCCCTGGGCGAAACCCCGGTCATCGAAAACCTTGCCGACGACGTCGAAGCCGAACTCCTCGTCGCCGACCCCGCCACCACCGACTAACCCAGTCCCTGTGACCACAGGGACCCGCTCGGTGCCCTGTCCCTGCGCACGCAAGCACCCATTCCCACCGCGCTCCGCGTGATACGATCTCATCACATGACAACCGCCGAGCTATCTGACCCCGCCACCGACGACGATCCCGAACCGCCGCATAGCATGATGCGGCTCAATGACGGCCGAGCCTTGAGCTGGGCCGAGTATGGCGATCCACGGGGCGAGCCGCTCTTCTTTCACCATGGAATCCCCTCGTCGCGGATGGCCGCAGCCGTCATGGAGCCCGGCGCCGCCCGCGCCGGCGTCCGCCTGATCGCCCCCGAGCGACCCGGCTTCGGCTATTCCGATCCCCTGCCCGGACGCACGATTCTCGATTGGCCGTCCGACCTGCGCCAGCTCGCCGACTACCTGGAGTTTGAGAAGTTCTCCGTCGCCGGCATTTCCGCGGGGCTGCCCTACACCCTCGCCTGCGCCCTCAAGATGCCCGAGCGCCTGCACCGTGTGGCGATCATCTCCGGCCTCGGCGCCATCGACTCCGGCGACGTGCTCGAAGGCATGTCCTACGAGTGGCGGCTGATCTACACCCTCTTCCTCAAGTCGCGACGCCTCGCCTCGCTTTGGATGCGCGGCTACGGACGCTCGGTCCAGAAGCGGCCCGACCGCGTGGTCGCCGAGCAGATCAAGCGCATGCCTCCGGTAGACGGTGCCGTGCTCGGATCCGAACCGACCCTGACCAACCGTATCGCCGACCTGCGCGAAGCCTTCCGCCAGGGTCCCGCCGCCGCCGGCGACGAAGCCCGCCGGCACCTGGAACCCTGGGGCTTCGAGCTGCGCGACGTCCGCTTCCCGGTCATGCTCTGGCACGCGATGCTCGACGAATCCCATCCCATTCAGATGGGCCGCCGCATCGCCACGGAACTGCCCGACTGCCGCCCCATCTACGTCGACGGCGTCGGCTCCCTTGGCTTCATTGCCCACGCCGAGTCCATCTTCCAGGCGCTCTTCACCGGCCACGCCGAACAGGTCCTGGCCATGGCCTCCGCCCTGCCGGCCCTCCCGGCCGACGACGAAATCGATCCCTTCCCCGCGCTCCTCGAACCCCTCCCAGAAACAATCGTGGGCGATTAAGCGCTACCTCCCATCTTCTTCCCCTCTCCCCCCGCGGAGCGGGGGGAGATGCCGCAGGCAGAGGGGGGCACGCCTCGTGCGACTGTTACTCCCTACCCCCTCGACCAGTTCAGACTGTTCTTCAACAACTGCATGTACTCGTCGGTCTCCCACGTAAACCGCAGCGTCCGGGGATTGTCCCCTTTCTCGTCCTTGGCGTTGTCCTCGACAAACGGCTGCGAGTTGGTCAGCGGCGAGTGGCAGTGACCCAGGGCGATGTAGCACACCCCGCCCTCGCCGATGCCCCGCGTGTAGCCGAATACCCGCGTCACGCCGTCGTCCTCGATCGCCGTGTCCTCCTCGTAGTCGAATCCGAAGTCCGGCCACGTATCGGGACCGATCGGCGCCGTCAGCAGGATGTCCGTGTTCGGACGATCCGTGATCTCGATCATGTACGGCTCGTCAATCACGTCGAACTGCTCCGGCAATCCTTCGAGGATCGGTGAGTCGACGTTCTTCACATCCACGGTGAAGCGCTTGATCGGCGGGTGGTTAATGAAGAACCCGCCCAGCGTTTCGTGATGCTCCATCTTGACCATCGCGCGCTTGCCGTCGCCCATGCGCGCCGCCTTGCCGCCCGACGTGCCGTGCAACCCAACCCAGTGTCCGCCGTTGCCGATCCAGTCGCGCAGGATCTCGTTCTGTGGATCATCCGCGTAGGGGCCGGCCGTGTACGTGATCAGCACGTCGGTCACCGGCAGCCACTTCCACATGTCGGTGAAGTCATTGCCCGTTGTCGCCCGTACGTTGCCGTCCGAGTACAGCATGTCGAGTAGCCGCAGCCGGGCGAAGTCCATGTCGTGACCGCCATGCTGCCCGGGCGGGAATCCCCCCGTCACCACATGTACTCGAGTCGGTGCGCTGGCCATGGTCGACCTCGTTTCGTTGTCTGATTCGATCGTCGGCCAAATGATAGAGCTTGTCCCAGCCCCTGCGACCGCAGTGGCCCGCTCCCCTCCCAGACCCCGCTTCACGCAGGGACCCTCTCCCCTCTCCCCCCGCGAAGCGGGGGGAGAGGCCGAAGGCAGAGGGGGGCTCCCCGCTCGCCCACCCACAAACGCATTCCCTGGGAACCATCTCGGACGGTCCGTCGTCTAGTTCACCAACAGGACGGCGCACGGTCGCACACGCGCCGCCTGAAGCAGTCGGTCAGGAGGCCACGATGAACCAGCAACGAACACGCGCCATGCGCCGGATACGGAGGATGGCGCTCCCGCTGCTCGCGCTGCCGATCCTGGCGGCGGCAGTCCTCTCCGTCGCCTGCGGCGACGACGCATCGCAGGCTGAGAGCGAACAGCCGACCCGAGTCGAACAGTCCACCGCCCAGGCTGAACAGCAGCAATCGATGGAGCAGCAGGTCCAGGAGGCCGAGTACCAGCAAGAAGTCGCAGTTCAGCAACAGGCCCAGGAGGCCGAACACCAGCAGGCAGCATCAGCGGAGTATGAGCAAGCTGAAGCAGAGGAAGCGATGCAGGAGGAAGTGGCGGAAGAGTCCGTCGAGTCCTCATCCGGTGGAACCGAATCCCAACTCTCGTCCCTCTCCGCAGGAGAAGTCAACGACAACGAGCGCTGGGATGAGTATCTGCGCTACCGAAGCGAGTATTCGTACCTTCCGGTCCACGACGTGGACATCTCCGAGCGCTACATCATCTCAGTAAAGGACTCCGCCGGACGCTCACTGCCCAATGCTCGAGTGACTGTTTCAGCCGGAGATATGCAGCTGTTCGATGGCGTGACCTATGCCGATGGCCGGACGCTGTTCTTCCCGCGCGCCTTCCCTGGGACTGAGGCAGTTCAGTCGTTCACGCTCGAGGTTGAGCGCAACGGCTACCGCCAGCAGATTGACATGCAGCGCGGCGAAACCGGGGAATGGAGTGCCGAGCTGGACCTGCAACGAGAGCTGTCTGAGAGCGTCCCGCTGGACATCCTCTTCCTCCTTGACGCGACCGGAAGCATGGAGGATGAGATCGAACAGATCAAGGACACATTGCTGTCCATCGCGTCGCGAATCAACGACTTGCCGTCTCAGCCGGATCTTCGTTTCGGAATGGTCGCTTATCGCGATCGCGGTGATGCGTTCGTAACCCGCGTGTACGATTTCGAGGACGATGCAAACAAGTTCCTGGATACGATTCGCAGCGTGCACGCGGGTGGCGGCAACGACTACCCGGAGTCCCTCAACCAGGCGTTGCACGAGGCAGTGCATCTGCCGCAATGGCGTCTCGAAGACGGCATTCGGCTGATGTTCCTCATCGCCGACGCGCCACCCCACCTCGACTACGCCAACGACTACAGCTACGCCCAGGAGATGATGGAGGCCCATAGCCGAGGCATCAAGACGTTCGCCATCGCCTCCAGCGGCCTGGATCCTCAAGGAGAGTACATCTTCCGACAAATCGCCCAGCACACTATGGGCAGATTCATTTTCATCGTCTACGGCGACGGCGGGACCACGCCCCATAACGTCGGCCAGTACACCGTTGAGCGATTGGACGATCTGGTCGTGTCATTGGTGGAGGAGGAGCTCGCCTTCCTCGCCGATACCCAGTGACGCCAGCCATCCAGCCCACCCCTGGGGCGACCCCGGTGGTCTCTTCCGCGCCAGCGTCAGCTCCCCTTCGGGGCCTGTACCAAATCCTGCGCTTCCCCTCTCCCCCCGCGAAGCAGGGGGAGATGTCCCGTAGGGACAGAGGGGGGCACACGCTACCGATACCGTGTCAGCGAAAGCCCCGGCCGAAGCGAGTGATTGCGAGCCTCCAATGCCCGATTCCACCATCGTCGACCTGCGCTACTTCCTCGTCCACCCGACGCCGCCCGACACCGGTCAGCCCGACCGCTACATCGCCGGCAAGAACCTCTGCTTCGTCCGACTCGAAACCGCCGACGGGCTGCACGGCTGGGGGGAGTGCTACACCCAGTCTGACCGCGACATCCAGATCACGGCCCACCTCGAGGCGATGCGACGCTACATCGTCGGCTGGGACTCGGCCCGGATCAAGCCCTGGACCGACGCGATCCACAACGACTTCGGCAACCGCCGCGGCGCGATGGACCTTTACTCCGCCATCTCCGGCGTCGAGCAGGCCATGTGGGACATCGCCGGCAAGCGCGCCGGGATGCCGGTCCACCAGCTCCTTGGCGGCGCCGTCCGCGACCGCCTCCGCGTCTACGCGAACGGCTGGGCGAAGATGGACGACATCGAGGAACTCCAGGCCCGTGCTCGCGCCATGGTCGACAGGGGTTTCACCGCACTCAAGTTCGATCCCGTGCCGGGCAAGTGGCGCAGCTATGTCGGGATGAAGCAGCTGCGACTCGCCGCCGATCGCGTCCGAGCCGTCCGCGAGGCCGTTGGACCCGACGTCGATGTCCTCCTCGAAATCCACCGTCGACTCAGCCCGTCCAACGCGGTCCGACTCTCGCAGATGGTCGAGGAGTACGAGCCCTTCTGGTTCGAAGAGCCGGTCTGGGCCGAGAACATGACCGCGCTCGCCGCCGCCACTGCCCAGATCAACATCCCCACCGTCACCGGCGAAGAGCTCTACACCAAGTTCGAGTTCCGCGAAGCGTTCGAGCAGCGCGCCGCCGACATCATCAACCCCGATGTCGCCAACGTCGGCGGAATCAAGGAGTTGACCGAGATCGCCGCGATGGCCGAGGTCTACTTCGTCGCCGTCGCCCCGCACAACTACAACTCGACCACCATGGCGCTTGCCTCAACCCTCAACGCCGCCGCCACGATGCCCAATTTCATCATCACCGAGTACTTTGTCAACTTCGAACCATGGGGCCAACAGGCCGCCACCCCTACCTTCGAGGTCGAAGACAGCCACATCCAGTTGCCCACAACCCCCGGCCTCGGCATTGACCTCGACGAAAAGGTCCTCAACGCCCACCCGGCGAAGGACTTCCCCACCCGCACAATTGGGGACTAACATGCCGCTCGCGGTTGGTGCACTGTGAACTCGCAGACTAGGAGCAGCTTATGAAGGTCGCGGACATCCTTTCCCATGTCGACTTGGGATTCATTGCCTTGCCCGTTTTCCAACGTGGATACGTCTGGAACCGGGATCAAGTGAGGCAACTGTTTAGCTCAATGTACCGCTCTTATCCAGTGGGCGGGCTCCTTCTATGGGGGACCCAATCTAGTTCAGTGAGCGTCCGCGGAGATGTCATCCCTGCGGTTTCACCTGTGCGGATGCTCCTCGACGGACAACAACGGGTGACATCGCTTTACGGCGTCATTCGAGGCACACCGCCACCCTTCTTCGATGGGAATCCCCGCGCGTTCCAGGAGCTTCATTTCCATTTGGAGGACGAGTCGTTCGAGTTCTTCCAGCCAGTCCGAATGCAGAACGACCAGCGGTGGGTCGACGTCTCAAAGGTGATGAAGGCCGGAGAGGACGAGATCGCACAGTTTGCTGCGCCTGCCGCTGCAGACGACACAACGAAGCTCATGCGCTACATGACGAGATTGGGAAAGTTGCGCGGGATTCGTGAGAGGGAGCTGCAGGAGGAAGAGATATCAGGTGAAGACAAAACTATCGACGTGATCGTCGATATTTTCAATAGAGTCAACAGCGGAGGAACCAAGCTTTCGACCGGCGATTTGGCTCTAGCACGGATTTGTGCGGATTGGCCAGAAGCTCGTGACGAAATGCAGGCGCACCTAGCACGATGGGGAAAGGACGGATTCGACAAATTCGATTTGGATTGGCTGTTGCGATCAGTAAACACCGTGTTGACTGGTCGAGCGAGATTCGCATTCCTCTCCGACAAAAGCACTGACGACATCCGCGATGGCCTCAAGCGTGCCGTATCTGCCCTGGATGTATTGCTCAATCTCGTCTGCGACCGCTTGGGGCTCGATCATGGGGCAGTCTTGTTCAGCCGGAATGCTTTCCCAGTGATGGCTAGATTCATCGATCAACGTGGAGGTCTTCTGAGCGACGCTGAGCAGAGCAGGCTCATGTACTGGTATGTCGCCGGTGCCATCCGCGGGAGATTCTCAGGTGCAACTGAATCAACCATGGAGCAGGACTTGGCGGCACTGGAGCCACCGAGTGGCGGACTGGATCGGCTAATCGAACAACTGGAATTGTGGTCTGGAAGCGTGGAGATTCAGCCAAGTCACTTCGACGCGGCAACCTCTAACTCCAGGTTCTATCCGGTCCTGTATCTGCTGACCCGAGTGGGTCAGGCACGAGACTTCTGCTCCGGGTTGGAGTTGAAGCAGCATCTGGTAGGCAAACAGAATCGACTTCAAGTCCATCATATTTTCCCTAAGTCGCGGCTTCGGGACCGATACCACCATCGCCAGGTGAATGCGTTGGCGAATTTCTGTTTTTTGACAGCCGAGTGCAATGGTCCGAAGCACATAGGCAACAGACTGCCGGAGGAGTATTTCCCCGACTACGAGGCCAAGCACCAGGGAGTGCTCGCTTCTCAGTGGATTCCCTTTGACTCCGACGAATGGACAGTTCAACGGTACCCGCAGTTTCTAGAGCGACGCCGGGAACTACTGGCGGCTGCTGCGAACCAGTTGCTCCGTGATTTGCGCGAAGGCATACCGGCCGTAGAACATCTTGAGTCGTCGAGCGCGCCAGAATTCCTCGACGACGAGGAACGCGAACTCGCGGCACTGGATGAATGGGTCGTTAAGCAAGGCCTCAGCAGTGGCGAGTTCAGGTTTGAGTTGCCAGCCGATCCGTCGAGTGGCCATCCCATTGCGTTGGACCTCGCCTGGCCTGAAGGGCTGCAGGCAGAGTTGACCGAGCCGGTCGCACTCTTGCTGAACGAACCAGCTGAAGTCGTGGCAGCGGCTAGCGCCGCCGGATTCCGGTGCTTCACCGATGCGCCTTCGTTCCACCTATATGTCCTCACACTGCTCGGAGAGTCTGAAGAAGCGGCCTAGTGCGCACCGAGCAACATGACGACGCTGAATCATGCGCGACATAACCGGCCTCCTACCCGCCGACACGCAAACCTACCGAGGCGACCCCTGGGTCACGAAGTTCTACGTGTTCCTCACCCTCGTGATCACTTCCCGCAGCATGGTGCACGTGTTCCGCAGGGACGGCGGCGCGAACTCGATCGCCGGCATCGACCTCGAGGTCGAGGGCGGCCAGAACATCGTCGCAATCTTCGCTCAGTGGGGACTGGAACAGCTGCTCCTCGCCGGCCTCGCCTGGCTCGCGCTGTTCCGCTATCGAGGACTGATCCCCCTGATCCTGCTGATCAACCTGCTCGACAACATCGGCCGCATCCTGATCGGACGATCCAAGCCGCTCAAGGCCGACAGGCCCCCGCCCGGCGCCTACGGGCAGGTGATCATTCTGCCGTTCCTGGCCCTGGCGCTCTGGCGCTCGCTGCCGCGACGAGACTGACTACATCAGCGACTCGTAGACGCCCTTCTCGAAGTCCGTCTCCAGGTAGGCGGCGGGGTTGAACTGGTACATGAACACGTGCGTGAAGAACAGTCCGGCCAGGTTCTCGGAGGGATCGACGAAGAACCAGGTGCCCGCCGCGCCGCCCCAGCCGTAGGTGCCGACGCTGCCCGGATACGCCGTCCCCGCTATTCGGTTACGTACCGCGTAGCCGAAACCAAAACCGAATCCCGGACCCGCCAGATCAATCTCCGTGCCGCAGATCGCGCCCAGATGATTGGCAGTCATCAGGTCTATCGTCTTGCGCCCCAGCACTCGCTGACCATCGAGCTCGCCCCCGTTCAGCAACATCGCGGCAAAGCGCGTGTACGCCGCCGGCGTCATCAGCACGCCGCCATAGAGGCCGTTTCCCGATATCTGTTGGCCCACCGACTCCCGCACCTTGTGCGAGTCTTCCGGCCGCTCCACGGGATTGAGCGTTCCCTCCTCTGACCAGTGGTGATTGGTGACCAGGCGGCCGGCGCCTTCCGGCGGACAGTAGAATCCGCAGCCTTCGACGCCGAGCGGGCCGAAGATGCGCTCCTGGAAGAGTGCGTCGAGGTTCTGGCCTGTAGCCCGTTCGAGCAGCAGCGTCAGCACGTCAAAGTCGGCTGCGTACTCCCACGCCGCGCCGGGTTGCCTGGCGTTGGGAAGCTGCGCCATCTGCAGCACGCGCTCCTCCGCCGACACTGACGTATCGACCACGCCGGGATTGGTGATCCCGAACTCAGTTCCGCTCCAGGCCGGCTCCAGCAATGGGTACATCGCGGAGGGGATGTTGCCGAACGACGGCAGCCCTGATGTCATGGTCAGCAGATCGCGAATCGTGATCTGTCGCGTCATCGGCACCGTCTGGCCCATCAACAGCCCCTCGCCGCGAACCTTGTTCGGCGGGTCGAACGGGGCCAGGACCTGCCGATTCTCGAACTCGGGCAGCCACTTCGTGATCGGCTCATCGACGTAGAAGACGCCCTCTTCCTGCAGCTGCATCGTCAGCGCCGCAGTGACCGGCTTGGTCTGCGAGTACATGCGGAACAGCGCATCAAGCGGCAGCGGCGTCTCCCGCTCGACATCGAGATATCCGTGCGCCGAGACGTGCGCGAGGTGTCCATGGCGAAGCACGACCGTGACCACGCCCGGCACCTCGCGGTTCTCGACCGCCTGCGCCATGCGCGCGTCGGCACGAGCCAACCGGTCGGGGTCGATGCCCAGCGAGGCGGGCTCGGCAACGGGAAGATTGGCAAAGTCGGTCATGATCGGTTCCCTGTCTGATGAAGTGCCAGTCGAGGATAGACCGATCAATCACGTAGTCTCGTCAGAGTCGAGGGAGGGCAGCCATGGCATACGAGTACGACCGCAACATCCGAGACCGGGTGGCCGTGATCGGCGTTGGCGAAACCGAGTACACCAAGCACGGACGCATCGGTAGGCCTGAGTTTCGACTGGCGCTGGAGGCGATCCTGGCAGCCTGCGCCGACGCCGGGCTGGAGCCTCGGATGCTGGACGGCTTCTCCTCATACTCCGCCGACCGCAACGACCCGAACCGACTCTCGACCGCGCTGGATTTGCCGCACTACGCATTCGCGTCGATGGTCTACGGCGGGGGTGGCGGCGGTGTCTGCGCGGCGATCGGTAATGCGGCAGCCGGCATCGTCGCCGGCTACGCCAACTTCGTCGTGGTCTACCGGGCGCTGGCGCAGGGCGAGTTTGGACGCTTCGGACAGTCGCGGCGCGGCGGACGCCTGCGCGGTCAGTACGCCTTCAACGTACCCCAGGGCCTGATGTCTCCGGCGCAGTTCCTGGCGATGAAGATGCAGCGTCACATGTATGAGTACGGCACGACCTCGGCACAACTCGGCCAGATCGCCGTCGCCGCCAACAAGCACGCGCAGAACAATCCGCGCGCCGTGATGAACGGTCGGCCGATCACCCTCGAAGACCACCAGAACTCCCGCATGATCGCGGACCCCTATCGGCTCTACGACTGCTGCCTCGAGACCGACGGCGCGGCGGCGATGATCCTCACCACGGCCGAGATCGCGCGCGACTTCACTGATACGCCGGTCTATCTCTCGGCATCGGTGCAGGGATCGGGCCATCGACAGGGCAACGTCGTGGACGGCTTCTGGCACGACGATTTCATGTCTTCCAACTACACGACCATGGTCGACCGGCTGTACCGCGCAGCAGGCATGGGGCCCGACGAGATCGACTGCGGCCAGTTCTACGAGAACTTCACCGGACAGGTGTTGACTTCGTTCGAGGATCACAAGTTCTGCGAGGTCGGCGAAGGCGGGCCGTTCTGCGAGGGCGGGCGGCTGGAGGCGAAGCAAGTCGCCGACTCCGACGCGCCGCACGCCGGTGAGTTCCCGATCAACACCTCGGGCGGAAACCTCGCCGAGGCCTACACGCACGGGTTCAACCTCGCCGTCGAGGCCGTGCGTCAGCTCCGAGGAGACTCCACAACTCCAGTCGAAGGCGCGCACACCTGCATCGTGGCGGCTGGCCCGGCGTCGGCGCCAATCTCGTCGGCGATCTTCCGCAACTGACCTAGTTCACGGCGTACAGGACGCGTTTCAGGCATTGATCCGTCGGCGTCTCTGACTTCTTGACAAGTCGGTCGGCGACGGCGTTCCCGACAATTGCCCCCAACTCGTTTTGCAGCGTTCGTGACCGAGACCAGCTAAGTTCGCTCTCCTGCATGATCGCGATGACGTATCGCGGCCTGCCGCCGAGCCAGGGCGCGTCCAACCAGATCGCGGCGCTGTTCATGCGCACGATCTGTTCTTCGTCGTCACTGGGATCGGCTTCGAGCTCGAGTTCATCGCCATCGGAGTCTTGCCGATCGGCGCCGATGACTGGGGCCGCATCGACCGGCGCGGCAAGGATGAAGTTGCCGGTCTTGATCAGCGACTCCCAACCGATCAGCCGGCGGTTCGGGATCGTTGCGCCCCAGAGGTGTTGGTCGACGGTTTCGCGCAGCAGATCGAACCCCTCGGCTCGGACTGGGCCCGGCACTTCGGACGACACCGCCAGCGCGCCGAACAGCCGCGCCAGGTCCACGGGCCGGGACCGGCCCGAGCCCCAGCGGCTTTCGTGCTGGAGCGCCGCCAACTCCGACACTCCCAGTCGTTCGTAGTATCGGCTTAGCCCCGACAGACCATCGATCATCCCGAGCAGGGTGTTGACGTCCGCGTTCTGCGACCAGGCGATCATGTAAAACAGCGCGTCGCGCTGCAGCCGCGTCAACTCTCGCCCCTGCTCGTGGGCGTCGGTCATGACTGCCCAGGCAATCGCAGGTTTGACCATGCTGTGCATTGCATAAGGACCGCTGACGCCGCCGGCCCAGACCGTCTTGGTCTCGAGGTCAATCACGGCGATGCCGACGAAGGCATCCGATTGCCGGAGCACGGCATCCAGGCGTGGCGCGAGGACACAGATCGGGGCGTCGGCGCGAACATGCAACGTTGAACCGAGCAACAGCACGAGCACCGACACCGACGCGATCCAGCCGGTGCGTGCCCGTCGCATGACAATAGAGCGTATCGCCAGAGATGCGTGTCGCATTGACCCGTTACCCTCCGAGATATGACGACCCGGCCTACTCCCGAGTTCCTTGACGCCCCTTTCTTTCCCAAAGGGATGACGACACCCGATCCCGAGTGCCCGATCAACGGCGGCTACTTCGCCGCCGCTGCCGACGGAAGGCTGGTGGTCCAGCGCTGCACCGATTGCGGAGCGCGGCAATATCCTCCCGAGCTGAACTGCCACGCCTGCTATGGATTCAACATGGAGTGGCAAGACGCGGCCGGGACGGGCAAGGTCTGGTCCTGGGTCGAAGTGGTCCATCCGGCACATCCCGCGCTGCGGGAGTTCGGACCGTACATGGTTGCGTTGATCGAGCTCGACGACATGCCCGAAATCAAGCTGATGAGCGCCGTCGTCGACGCGCCGCTGGACGGCCAAGTGCTGATCGGCGCGCCGGTCCGGGTCGTGTTTGAGCGCACGGCGGACGATCTGGTCCAGCCGCGCTGGCGGATGGCATGACCGTTCACTCGCCCGCGACGAGCGCAGGATCGCCGACAAACCGACGACGTTGGGTAATCCTCCTGGTGCTGGCCGGCGCGCAGATGCTGGTCCAGCTCGACGCGACGATCATCAACACCGCACTACCCGCGATCAAACGCGCATTCGAGATGTCGGAGTCGCAGTCACTCTGGGTCGCCGACGCCTACATGGTGATCTTCGGCGGCCTGCTGCTGCTCGCGGGCGCGCTGGGCGATCGGTTCGGTCGCCGCAAGACGCTGATCATCGGCATGGGCATCTTCGTCGCCGCCTCAATCGCAGTCGCGTTCTCGCCCGACGCCAACTTCCTGATCGTCGGCCGCGGCCTGCAGGGCCTTGGCGGCGCGCTGGTGATCCCGCAGACGCTGTCGATCCTGACGGCAGTCTTTCCGCGCGAGGAACGGAGCCGTGCGATCGGTATCTGGGCCGGCGCGATGGGCTTCGGCATGGCTTTCGGCCCGCTGGTTGGCGGCGTGTTGGTCGATCTGATTGGCTGGGCCGGCGTGTTCTGGGTACCCGCGCCGATTGCGGGGCTCGCCATGCTCGGTATGGCCGCAGTGCCCGAGTCCCGCTCGCAGATGCACACCAAGCTCGACATACCCGGCGCGATCACCGGAACGATCGCGATGGTCGCGATCGTCTTTGCCATCATCGAGGGCATCCAGAAGGGTTGGACCGACTCGCTGATCGTCGGATCGTTCGCGGTGGCGATCGTGGCGGCGGTGCTGTTCGTCATCATCGAGCGGCGCACCGATCAGCCGCTGCTGCCGATGGCGTTCTTCAAGCAGCGGGACTTCACCGGCTCGATGGTCGGGATGTTCTTCATCATGTTCGCGCTGATGGGCGTGATGTTCTACATGCCGCAGTTCTTCCAGCTCGTGCAGGGCATGTCGGCGGCCGAGAGCGGCGCGCGGCTGATGCCGCTCGCCTTGATGATGATGTTCTTCGCCCCGGTCGCGGCGCGACTGCTGCCTGTGCTCGGTCCGCGATTCATGCTCTTCTGGGCGCCGGCCGTGCACGGGGCGGGAGCGCTGCTGATTTTCAGCCTCGTGCTGGATATCGACACCCCGTACTGGATGATCGCGATCGGCATGGCCTTCCTTGGCATGGGTGGTGCGATGCACATGCCGGCGACGACCGACACGGCCATGGCCTCCGTTCCTGTCGACCTTGCCGGCAAGGCCTCGGCCGTCAACAACGCCGGACGCCAACTCGGCGGCACGCTGGCGATCGCGATCCTCGGTTCCTTCGCGGCGGCGGTCTACTCGTCAGGCGTGAACTCGGGACTCGGGCCCATCGGACTCCCCGAGCAGGCGGTCGAGATTCTCTCAACCGGCATCGGCGCCGCGCAGCAGGTCCTGCCGACGCTCGATCCTTCGCTGCTGCTGGAGACGCAGCTCGTCCTGCGCGAGTCCTTCGTCGACGCGATCAGCAACACCATGCGTTTCGGCATCATCTTTGCGCTGATCTCCGGCGTGGTCGGTTGGATCCTCGTGCCCAAGCGCCAGCGCCAGGAACAGATGCAGTGGGAAGACGGCAAGCCGGTCGAGCAAGATGCCCCAGTCCCTGACCCGCTCAGGGACCCGCTCGGCCCCTCCCCCAACGGGACAAACGGCACACGCGAGTTCACACCGTCGGCGAGGTCAATGGCCCTGGTCCGCCCGCAGAAGTCGGGCGTGCCGTAGCGGGGGCATAGGCAGTTCGCTTCGATAGCCTTGCGCCAATGATCACTTCTCCAATGACGGCTGCCATCGGGCCGGACTCGCCATGAGCTCTGCCTCCGACCGCGTTGTGGCCTCTGTCAACGTCAGCCCGCGCCGGCGCTGGGTCGTGCTCGCGATCCTCGCCGGTTCTCAGACCATCGTCTCGCTCGACGCGACCATCGTGAACACGGCGCTGCCGACGATCAAACGGGTCTTCGAGATGTCGGAGTCGCAGTCGCTCTGGGTCGTTGACGCCTATCTCGTCCTGTTTGGCGGACTATTGCTGTCGGCCGGAGCGCTGGGCGACCGTTTCGGACGGCGGCGGATCCTGGCCATCGGTCTGACCGTGTTCACGCTCGCGTCGATCGGCGTGGCGTTCTCGCCCAACGCCGAGACCCTGATTGTCGGGCGCGGACTGCAAGGCATCGGCGGGGCGCTGGTGCTGCCGCAGACGCTGTCCACGCTGACCGCGGTGTTTCCGCGGCAGGAGCGGAGCAAAGCGTTCGGTATCTGGGCCGGCGCCATGGGCATCGGCATGGCGCTGGGGCCGTTCCTCGGTGGAACGCTGGTCGATCAGATCGATTGGTCAGCGGTGTTCTGGGTGCCCGCGCCGCTGTCGGCGATGGCCCTGGTCGCGCTCACGCTTGTGCCGCCGACCAGGTCGGTTCTGCACACGAAGCTGGATGTGCCGGGCGCGCTGACCGGCACCGTCGGCATGCTGGCGCTCGTCTTTTCAATCATCGAGGGCATCCCGCGCGGCTGGGACGACCCGGTGATTCTTGCCACGATTACGGTGGCAGTGCTTTCGCTCACGTCGTTCATTCTGATCGAACGACGGACGATACAGCCGCTGATGCCGCTGGGATTCTTCAAGCAGCGGGACTTCGTTGGCGCGATGGTCGGCATGTTTTTCATCATGTTCGCGCTGATGGGCGTGCTCTTCTATCTGCCGCAGTTCTTTCAGCTCGTACAGGGAGTGTCAGCCGCGGAGAGCGGGCTGCGCGTGATGCCGCTGGCGGTCGTGATGATTGTCTGCGCGCCGATCGCTGGGTTCATTCTGCCCAAGGTCGGTCCGCGATTCCTACTCTTCTGGGCGCCGACCATGCACGGCGGCGGCTGCCTGCTGATCCTGGCGCTGGTGCTGGCGGTCGATACGCCGTACTGGATGGTCGGCCTCGCGCTGGCCTGGTTGGGCATTGGCGGTTCGCTGCATATGCCGGCCACAACCGACACCTCGATGGCCGCCGTGCCGGTCGACATGGCAGGCAAGGCGTCCGCCGTGACCACGACCGGCCAGGAACTGGGCGGGACGATGTCGATCGCAATCCTGGGCAGCTTCGCTGCCGTAATGTACGCCTCCGGCGTCCGCGACGGCCTATCCGGCCTCCCGCTCTCGACCGCCGAGGTCGATGTCATGGCCTCCGGGATCGGCGCCGCCTACCACCTGTTGCCCGGTCTCGACCCGGGCGTCCTCGGGGAGGTCCAGGCCACACTGACGGACTCCTTCGTCCAGGCCATCAGGCGCACCTTCCTCTTCGGCATCAGCTTTGCGGTGGTCGCCGGAGTGGTCGGTTGGATCCTCGTACCCAGGCGTCAGCGCCTGGTACAGGCGACATCGCTGGGAGGCCCCGAGACTGCGCCGATGCCGACGGTGTCCGCCAACGGCGCGCTGGCCAACGGCACCGACGAGGTCACTCCGCTCGTGCGGTCGATGGCAACGTCCAGGCCACAGAAATCGGGCGTACCGTAGCGGCGGATCAGTCCTCCAACATCGACTCCGCCACCCGCTCGCCGATCATGATTGCCGTCAGGTTGGTATTGCAGCTCACGATGTCGGGCATGATCGAGGTGTCGGCGACGCGGAGGTTCTCGAGCTGGTGGACCCGGCCGCGCTGATCGGTGACGGCGAGCGGGTCAGTCGGCTGTCCCATCCTCGCCGAGCCGCAGATGTGCCAGGTCGTGGATGTGGTGCGCAGGATGTAGTCGGCCAGGGCGTTGTCGGATTCGATCACCTCCGGGCGCGGCGCGATTACGCGCTCGACAAAGGGCGCAATCGCGTCGGAGTGCATGATCTCCCAGGAGAGGCGCAGGCCATCCATCAGGCGGCGCAGGTCCTCGGGATGCGAGGCGTAGTTCATGTCGAGCTGCGGTTGGTCTGACGGGTCGGTCGAGCGCAGCGTGACCGAGCCGCGCGACTGCGGCCGCTGGATCACGGCGCCGATGCCGAATGAAGGGTGCCGGCGCGGCGCCTCCGTTAGTCCGCGTACCTGCTCCTCGTCCCAGATCGTCGAAATCGCGAGTTGCATGTCGTTGAACCGGTCGGAGCCGGGCGCGGTGTAGCGCACGCCGATCTCGGTTACGACCTTGGGGTCGTGGACGACTTCCGGCTTCGGGAACGCCTGCACGCCGGTGCCGAAGTGGTCGATCAGGTTCTCGCCGACGCCGGGCAGCGCGGCCCGCTGCTCGATCCCGTGCGGGGCCAGCTTCTCCGCCGGTCCGATCCCGCTGCGCAGCAGGATCGCGGGCGACACGGCCGCGCCTGCAGAGACGCAGACGCGATCTGCGCGGATCGTCTCACCGTCTGCCAAGACGACGCCGTTGACTCGGACGCTTGAGTCGGAGTCGAAGCTCAGCCGGTCAACCAGCACGCCGTGGCGGATGTCGAGGTTCTCGCGGTCGCGGATGCCGAGCAGGTAGGCGATGTTGGTCGAGATGCGGTTGCCGTTGCTGCGATTGCGCGGCCACGGTCCGACACCGGTCGCGTCGGGCAGGTTGTGATCCCAGACATCGTCGAATCCGTTCGCGCGGCAGGCGTCGAAGAAGGCGCGCTGCAGCGGTTGCCAGTTGTCCTGCGGTTCGCGTTCAATCGGAATCGGACCCGATTGACCGTGGAAGTCGCCACCCTCAGGGTCTGACTCCAGCCGCCGGTAGTAGGGCAGCACTTCCTCGAAGCTCCACTCGTCGCAGCCCAGGTCGACCCAGGACTCGAAATCGCCGGGCACGCCGCGCAGGGCGATGGTCCCGTTGACCGCCGACGATCCGCCCATCACTTTGCCCCGGTGCAGTGGGAACTCGCGGCCGTGCCGTGCGTTGGCCTGGAATCCCCAGTCATGGTCGCGCCACGAGACCCACGGCTTGAGCAGGTCGTGGGGCATGTCCTCGACCCGGGTGTAGTCCGGCCCCGCCTCCAGCAGCAGCACGCGCCGACTCGGATTCTCCGACAGTCGAGCCGCAATCACCGCTCCCGCCGACCCCGCGCCGATGATGATGTCGTCATAGCTCGCCATGTCGTCCTCCTGCTGTCGGCTGAGGATAGGTCAGCCTTGCGGGAGCATCGGATAACGTAACCCGCAGCGACGCCGTCTTAGCTCTCCCCCCGCGAAGCGGGGGGAGATGTCACGGAGTGACAGAGGGGGGCACGCCCGTCCTCGGCTTACGTGCCAAACCGACGAGAACATGCCATGGCTCGACCAGATACAGACGATCTGATTCCCGCCTACGAAGGGCTGCTGGTCGTCGATCTCTCGCGGCGGATGTCCGGGGCATTCGCAGCGCGGCTGTTTGCCGACCATGGCGCCGATGTCGTCATGCTGGAGCCGCCGGAAGGTCATCCGCTCAGGCATGAGGCGCCGTTCCTCGACGACAAGCCGGGCGTCGAACGCTCGGCGCTGCACGCCTACGTGAACTGGGGCAAGCGATCGGTCGTGATCTCGAACCCCGACGATGCGCAACCCTGGATCGCCGAGGCTGATGTGGTGGTCACCACCGACAGTCCGAATCCGCTGTCGCGATGGCCGCTCGGAGCAATGCGGGCGGACGCGGTTCACCTGTTGGTGACGCCATACGGGCTCGATGGCGAACTGGCGGACGCGCCCGGCAGCAACCTGACACTCAACGCGCGCTGCGGCTGGGCGCACGTTAACGCCTTCCAGGACGAGCCGCCGCTCTCGCTGCCATCGCGCCAGTTCGGCTACATGGGCGGGCTCGCCGCCTTCGTCGCCGCGACCGCCGCGCTGCGGCGTCGCTTCGAGTCCTCGGAGCCGGAACTGGTCGATGTGCGCGAACTCGAGGCGATGACGCACACGGTGTATCCGTGGACCATCGGCGCCGTCTATCAGGGCAGCGGCTGGTCGCGCGGCGCGACCGGTGGTCGACCTCGAGGTGTGCCGGGTCCGCTCTGGGACGCCGCCGACGGCCGGATGAACTTCGGCTTCGGCGACTGGCACAACTGGCGCGAGGCGATGGCGTTGTTCAATCTCCCCGATCAGGGCGCGCGCGAGGAGCTGCAGGCGCGAAACCAGCGCTACTCGAAGGATCTGTCCGCAGTGGTCGCCGGCGTGGCTCGGGAGCTGCCGGCGATGGAGAAGTGGCCGCTGTTTCACAAGCTGGCCGCTCTGCGCTGCATCTCCGGCGTACTCCAGACGATTCCCGAGCTGGTCGAGAACGAACAGCTCCTTTCGCGCGGATTTGTCGTCGAGACCGAGTTGGACGGACGGAGAGTGCGAGCATCCGGCGATCCGCATCCAATGAGTCCTCGGAGTTGGTCGGCAGGGTCTCCAGCGCCAAGGTTGGGTGCGGGCATCGGGAGCCCCCCTCGGACACTACGCGACATCTCCCCCCGCAGAGCGGGGGGACAGAACAGCCATAGTTCTCCCCCCGCTCTGCGGGGGGAGATGCCGAAGGCAGAGGGAGGCGCCGCGACTCCCCGAGGTCCGCTGGACGGCATTCGTGTACTCACGTTCACGCAGGCCTGGAGCGGGACGTTCGGGACTGAGCTGCTGGGTTTCCTCGGCGCGGATGTGGTGCAGATCGAGGCGTTGCGGCGGGTCGACATCTGGCGGCTATTGCGGCCCTGGGTGGGCAAGGCGATCCTGGACGAGTCGAAGACGCAGCATCCGGAGAACACGCAAGGCGTTTACAACGCGGTCAATCTGAACAAGCGCGGTATCACGCTGGATCTGGGTACCGAGGAAGGGCAGGACATCTTCTGGCGGATGATGCCGCAGTTCGACGTAGTCTGCGAGAACTTCCGGCCCGGCGTCCTGGATGGCTGGGGCATCACCCTGGACACGCTCGCCGAACGGCGTTCGGATGTGATCCTCGCGTCAATCTCCGGTTACGGCGTGACCGGCCCATACGCCGCCTATCCCGCCAACGGCGCCACGACCGAGCCGATGTCGGGACTCTCCTCACTCCACGGCTACGAGGGCGATCCGGGTACGAACACAGGCGGGCTGTATCCCGACTCGATCTCTGGCTACGCGATGGCTGCTGCCGTGATAGCCGCGCTATCGCGACGTGAGCGGATCGACGGACCGCAGCGGATCGACGTGGCGATGCTCGAGGCGATGGGCGTCGTCGTCGGCGACGCAATCACCGAGTACGACGCCACCGGCCGCACGCCGGTCCCGCTCGGCAATCGGGATCGACGGCACGCGCCGCACAACAACTATCCCTGCCTCGGCGAGGACGAATGGGTCGCCATCGCAGTCCATGGCGAGCAGGAGTGGCGAGCGCTGTGTCAGGAGATGAACCGATCCGAGTTGGGCAACGATCCGCAGTTCGTCGACGCGCGGTCGCGCAAGCTTCACGAAGCGTTGCTGGATGACGTCATTGCCGCGTGGACGGCGACGCAACAGGCACTCGATGTCGAACAGCGGCTGCTGGCGCAGGGCATCGACGCCGCTCGGGTGGCCAAGCCGTATGAGCAATTCACCCTGCCCGATCCGCACTACCTGTCCAGCGGATTCATCCAGTCGGTCGACCATCCCGAAGTGGGTCCCTCTTGGCTACCAGGCGCGCCGTGGCGATTCAGCGGTCACGAGGATCGCCGACTGCGGCCGTCGCCCTGCGTGGGCCAGCACTCGTTCGAGGTGTTTTTCGAAGAGCTTGGGATGTCGGAGGCCGAGTACCGTTCCTTGGTTGATCGCGGCATCAGCGGAACCATGGACGATGTCCGAGCCGCCTCCTCGGGGTCCTAGCCAGGGGGCGGATGCGGCGCTGATATCTTGGCACAAGTTGTCGTGTTGTGTCTGAGCTGCCCTGCCTGAGACCGGAGTGACCTCATGCCGCCCAAGGGAACTGTGTCCAAGCTATTGATTGCCAATCGCGGCGAGATTGCGATTCGTGTCACTCGCGCGGCCTCGGACCTGGGTATCGGCACGGTCGCCGTCTACTCGCACGACGACGCCCGTTCACTCCATGTCCACGTGGCCGATGAGGCGGTCGCGCTGGACGGTCACGGCGTTCCGGCCTATCTCAACATTGACGGACTGATTGCCGCGGCTCAGGCTGCCGGTTGCGACGCGGTCCACCCCGGCTACGGATTCCTGGCAGAGTCGGCCGAATTCGCCCGGGCCTGCCGCGATGCCGGTATCACTTTCGTTGGCCCGACGCCCCATCTGCTCGACCTGTTCGGTGACAAGGTGCGCGCGCGGCAGGCAGCTCGCGAGGCGGGCGTCGCGGTGATCGAAGGCTCGGACGAGGCGGTCACGCTCGAACAAGCGGCGGAGTTCTTTGAGTCGCTGGAAGAGGGCTCTGCGCTCATGCTCAAGGCGGTAGCCGGGGGCGGCGGTCGCGGATCCCGGGCAGTGCAAGCCTTCGAAGAACTGGAAGCCGCCTGGGAACGCTGCGAGTCCGAAGCCAGCATGGCCTTCGGATCGGGCGCGCTCTACGTCGAGCAACTCGTTCCTCGCGCTCGACACATCGAGGTGCAGATCATCGGCGACCTGCACGGTGGTGTCACGCATCTCTGGGAACGTGAATGCTCAGTCCAGCGGCGCTTCCAGAAAGTCGTCGAGATCGCTCCGGCGCCGCATCTGCAACCGGATACGCGTGACGCGATCGTCGAGGCGGCAGTGCGGATCGCCCGTGATGTCGGTTACTCCTCGCTCGGAACCTTCGAGTTCCTGCTCGACGCCTCGGACGATTCAGGCGACCGCTTCTACTTCCTCGAAGCCAACGCGCGGCTGCAGGTCGAGCACACCGTGACCGAGCAAGTCACCGGCGTCGACCTGGTCCAGTCGCAACTGCGCACCGCGCAGGGTTCCACGATTGCCGAGCTGGGTCTGGACAATCCGTCCTGGCTGCGGCCTCGCGGCTACGCCATCCAGACTCGGGTAAACATGGAAACCCTGGGCCCCGATGGTTCGGTCAGGCCGGCCTCCGGGACCCTCAAGGCGTACGAGGCGCCATCAGGGCCGGGTGTGCGCACCGACGGGTTCGGATACGTGGGCTACCAGACATCGTCCGCGTTCGATTCGCTGTTGGCCAAGGTGATCGCACACTCGACCTCTCCGGACTTCGCCGACGCCGTGACTCGCACCCTGCGCGCCCTGTCCGAGTTCCGCATCGAAGGGGTCGCAACCAATATTCCCTTCCTCGGCAACGTGCTGCGACACGACGATCTCGCGAGTGGCAATGTGCACACGCGCTGGGTCGACGATCGAATGTCCGAACTGACTGCGGATACTGGCGCCGAACGGGTCCGCTATCTACGAACCGAAGCGCCCGCGGCCGACTCCGGCTTCGCCGGGGCGCGGGTTGACTCTCGCGATCCCCTGGCCCTGTTCGAGCACGATCAACGCGTCAAGCGGGAGCAGTCGGTAGAGGTGATCGAAGAGGACGCGCCCGACTTGAGCGGACCCGACGGTTCGATCGGTCTACCCGCTCCGATCCAGGGCACGATCGTCTCGATCATGGTCGAGGAGGGCCAGGAGGTGCGAGCCGGTCAAGATCTCGTCGCCATGGAGGCGATGAAGATGGAGCACGTGATCCAGGCCGACCGCGACGGCTTGATCCAGAGCATTGCCTGTTCCGTCGGGGACGTGATCCGCGAGGGCTTTCCGCTTGTCTTCATCCTCGAGGCCGAAGTCTCGGTCGAAGCGATCGGCGGCGGCGAGTTGATCGACCCCGACTTTATCCGTCCCGACCTGCAGGAAAACTACGAGCGCCATGCTTACACGCTGGACGAACACCGTCCCGAGGCGGTGACCAAGCGGCGCGGGCGCGGCTACCGGATGCCGCGCGAGAACATCGAGCAGCTGGTCGATCCCGGTTCATTCCAGGAGTACTGGCCGCTAATCGTGGCGCGCCAGCATCAGCGAAACACCGATGAGCAGCTTCGTGAGAACACGCCTGCGGACGGCCTGATCGCGGGGACGGCAACGATCAACGGTGACCTGTTCGACGAACAGGCGGCCCGCGCGATTGTGGTCCACTACGACTACACGGTGCTCGCCGGCACGCAGGGTGGTCGCAATCACTACAAGCAGGACCGCATGTTTGAGATGGCGCGACGCTTCCAGTTCCCGATCGTCTTCTACACCGAAGGCGGCGGCGGACGGCCGGGCGACGACCGCACCGGCCCCGGCGTCGCCTTCGACACCTATACCTTCACTCAGTTCTCGAAGCTGTCGGGCCTCGTGCCGCTGGTCGGCGTGACCAACGGGCGTTGCTTCGCCGGCAACACGGCGTTGCTCGCCTGCTGCGACGTGATCATCGCCACCGAGGGTTCGACCGTCGCCATGGGCGGCCCCGCCATGATCGAGGGCGGCGGACTTGGCATCTACACGCCCGAGGAAGTCGGACCGATGTCGTTCCAGGTGCCCAACGGCGTGGTCGACATCCTTTGCAAAGACGAAGACGAAGCGACCGAGGTCGCCAAGAAGTACCTGAGCTACTTCCAGGGTCCTGTCTCGGATTGGACTGCGCCCGACCAGCGCCGTCTGCGGCACATCGTGCCCGAGAATCGGCTGCGGCTGTACGACATGCGCGAGATCATCGACACGATCGCCGACGAGGGCTCGGTGCTGGAAATCCGCGAGAAGTTCGGCATCGGGATCATCACGGCGTTCATCCGCGTTGAGGGTCACCCGATAGGCGTGATTGCCAACAACCCGCATCATCTGGCCGGCGCCATTGACTCCGATGGCTCGGACAAGGGCGCACGCTTCCTCCAGCTCTGCGACGCGTTCGACATCCCCGTGCTCAGCCTGATGGATTGTCCCGGCATGATGGTTGGACCCGATGTCGAGGCGACGGCGCTGGTCCGCCACTGCGCGCGGATGTTCAACACCGGCGCCAACCTCAGCGTGCCGCTGTTCGGCGTCGTGGTGCGCAAGGCATACGGACTCGGGGTTCAGGCGATGTGCGGGGCGAGCGCACTGGTCGGCTTCTTCACCGTCGCCTGGCCCACGGCGGAGTTTGCGGGGATGAACATCGAAGGCTCGGTCAAGCTTGGTTACCGCAAGGAGCTGATCGCAATCGAGGACTCGGAAGAGCGGATCGAGACCTACGAGAGAATGGTTGACCGCGCCTACCGCAATGCCAAGGCCGTCAACGCCGCGGCCGGCGGCGGGCTCGACGACGTGATCGATCCTGCCGAAACGAGAACCTGGATCGTCAACGGCCTCAATCGCCTCCCGCCCACGCCGCATCGCACGGGCAAGAAACGCCCATATGTCGATACCTGGTAAGCGATTCAGGGAGACAAGGAGCAGATGGCGACCCCGAGCGGATTCGAACCGCCGATCTCCACCTTGACAGGGTGGCGTGTTAGGCCGCTACACCACGGGGCCGTAGGCCTCACTGTACGCCCACTGGCGGAGTACGGCAACACGACGTAGGGTGAGTGGCAAGCGTCGGAGGTTGCAGATGGCACGCGGTTCGCGACGAGGCAGAGGCGGGTCCAACCGCTCCCAGCAGGCGGCGCGGCCGCAGGGTCGGCGAGGACGGCGGGCGCGTGAGGATCGATTGCCGACCGCCCAGGCGGGAGCGGCCCAGGCGCCTGCGGGCGCATCGTTGAGCGGCAATGTCCAGCAACCCGCCCGGATTGCCGAAGAGCGACAGGCCGGTGGACCTCGAGGCGGCGCATCGGGCGCGCACGAGCGCCGCGACCGCCGGGCGCGAGCCGCCGCCGCGATGCACGACTTCCACTACGTCCGCGGCGACCTGCGTTGGGTCGCGATCACTACGGTTGTCAGTGTTGGGCTCGTCCTGGGTCTGTGGGCTGCAATCACGCTGTAGCGCGACCTCACAACCCGGCATTACGCGCCGTTCGGTGGATCAACCAGAGCGAATGTCAACCGACCCTCGGCGGCCGTTTCGCCATCGACTGATGCGACCGCGTTGGCGCGGCCGATGCCTCGACGCAGGCGCTCCATTTCGACCTCGAGGCGAAGCTGGTCACCAGGAACCACCTGGCGGCGGAAACGGACGCCGTCGATGCCGGCGAACAGGCCGAGTTTACCCTGGAACTCATCCGCCGAGAGCGCTGCCACTGCGCCGGTCTGCGCCAGCGCTTCGACGATCAGCACACCCGGCATGATCGGATTGCCGGGGAAGTGGCCCTCAAAGAACCACTCGTTGGTTGACACGTTCTTCAGTCCGACGGCGCGCTTGCCCGGGTCGAGCTCGACAATCCGGTCCAGCAACAGGATCGGGAATCGGTGCGGGATGATCCCCTGAATGGCGCGGACATCGAGCGGTAACTGCAGATCTGCTGAACTGGTCATATGGCGAGGTCCTTCAACAGGTCGATGAGTCGGTCAGCGGAATGGTCGGGTATCGGCACCGTCGCGGGCGGCATCTCGTCGGTGTGGATGCCATGGAAATCGGAGCCCCCTGTCGCAGCAAGGCCAAGCCGACTCGCCAGCCGTTTGCCGCTCGCGACGACATCCGGCGGGTCGTTGCGGTAGTAGAGCTCGACTGCGTCGCCGCCGGCGGCCGCAAACGACTCGATGGAAGCTTCAGTTTCGCGATACCGCGTCGGATGTGCGAGCGAGGCGATCCCTCCGCAGTCGTGAATCAGCGCAATCGACTCCTCCATACCCAGCACCGAGCGCTGGACGAAGGCAGGTCCGCCATTTCGGAGGTAGCGGTCGAAGGCCTCCTGCACGGACTCGACATGGCCCGCGTCGACGAGCGCCCGGGCGATGTGAGGACGGCCGACGACGCCGCCGTCTGCGTGCCGAACGACGGCGTCCTCTTCGATTGGCGCGCCAAGGTCTCGAAGCAGGTCGAGCGTGCGCCGAGCGCGCCCCAGGCGCTCGTCTCGGTACTCCGAGAGTTGAAGTTCCAGGTCGGCAAGGTCGTCTCGGGCCGGCAGATAGCCAAGGACGTGCAGCTCACCGAGTGGATCGTGAATGACGCTCATCTCCACGCCGGCAACGACCGTGACGCCCAGCGGCCCGCCCACCTGGCGCGCCTCCTCGACGCCGGCAAGGGTGTCGTGGTCGGTGAGGGCGACCAGTTCGGCGCCGTTACTGGCGGCCTGCCGTATGACCCACCCCGGCGGGTGTCGGCCATCCGAACAGGTGCTGTGCATGTGCAGGTCGAGCCTGGCCATGCGGCCCTCGCTGGCTAGCGTGCGTACTCCGCAGCGCGGGTCTCGCGCAGGACGGTCACGCGGATCTGGCCGGGGTACTGGAGCGACTCCTCGATCTGCTTCGAGATGTCGCGCGCCAGCCGCATGGCGCCGAGATCGTCGACCTCGCGCGGGTCGACCACGACCCGCACCTCGCGGCCGGCCTGGATTGCATACGCCTGGCCGACGCCCTCGAATGAGGTGGCGATGTCCTCCATCGCGCGCAGGCGCTCGATGTAGCGCTCCACCGACTCGCGCCGGGCGCCGGGCCGACCGCCGGAGATCGCGTCGGCCATCTGCACAATGATTGCCTCGACCGTGCGCAGTTCAACTTCGTCGTGGTGCGCCTCGATGCAGTGGGCGATTTCTTCGGACATCTTGAACCGACGCGCGAGGTCGCCGCCGATGATCGCGTGCGTGCCTTCGACCTCGTGGTCAATCGCCTTGCCGACGTCGTGCAGCAACGAGCCGCGCCGTGTGACCTCGACGTCGGCGTGCAGCTCCTGCGCGATCATCGCACCGATGTGCGCGGTCTCGACCGCGTGGCGGAGCTGGTTCTGTCCGTAACTGGTGCGGAAGCGCAGTCGCCCGAAGATGTCGAGCATCTCGCGGGGCAATCCGCTGCAGTGAGCCTCGATCGCCGCCTCGTCGCCCGACTCGCGGATGATCCGTTCGACATCGCGCTGAGCCTTGGCGACGGTCTCTTCGATCCGCGTGGGATGAATCCGACCGTCGGCAACCAGACGACTGAGTGACAGCCGGCCAATCTCGCGGCGTACCGGGTCGAAGCCGGACACGGTAACCACGTCGGGCGTGTCGTCGATGATCAGGTCGCAGCCGAGCGCCGACTCTAGGGCGCGGATATTGCGCCCCTCGCGGCCGATGATCCGCCCCTTCATCTCGTCCGACGGGATCTGCACGATTGAGACGGTCGACTCGGTCGTGACTTCGGAGGCGACCCGCTGGATCGCGGTGGCCACGATCTTGCGGGCTCTCGCGTCGGCGTCGTCCTTGGCCTTCTGCTCCGCTTCGCGAACCATGCGGCCTGCTTCGTCCGAGATTTCCTGTTCGACCTGCTCGAAGAGCACGGTGCGGGCCTCGTCGCGCGTGAAGCTGGAGATCTCCTCGAGACGCCGGTCGTGCTCCGCCTCGCGCTCATCGAGTTGGGCGTTTCGGTTTTCCAGGCGCTGACGATCCTGATTCAGCTTGTCGTCCCGCTCTTCCAGCGAGCGGGCGCGATCATCCAGCGACGACTCGCGTCGGTCCAGTCGGTCAACTGCTCGCTGCAGGTCGTCGCGCGCGCCGCGCACGTCGGCCAGGATTTCGTCGCGTTCGGTTCTGGCCTGCTCCTGCGCCTGTTGTAGCCGCTCACCCGCCTCGCGATCGGCCCGGTCTCGGGCCTGCTGAAGGATGCGTTCGGCTTCCAGCGAAGCCTCGATCCGCGGATCGGGCCCGCCGCGCAGGAGCCTCATCAGGGCTCCCCACATAGTGTCCTCGACTCAGTTGAACTGGCATTGTCATGCCGTTGCCGGTCATTTCGGATGCGTGCTCAGCGCCGCCCTCGTCCGACTGGTGGTCAGCTTGGGCGGCCCGGGGTTCGGTCTAAATCAGTGTAGGACCGTTAACAATTCGGCGCCAGTAGTGGCTATTGCACTTCCATCCACACCTGTTGACAGGCCTCGGCGGCAGCGCCTGGGGTGAACCCGCGCATAAGCAACCGGCGGGTCTGCGCCGTGCGGAATCCGACCTCGGAGAGAGAGGGATCGCGGCTGATCAACTGGCGTAGACCCTTGCGAGCAATGTCCCGCGCCACGATTCGGTCGTCGAGCTCACCCAGTGACTCGAGTTCGTCCAGCGCGAGATTGGCGGCTTCTGCGCCGATGCCGACATCACGCAGCTTGCTGCATATCTGGCGGCGACTGTAGCGCTGCCGTCGATTGAGCCGCTGGGCCTCGGACCGAGCGAGTTCGGGCGAGGCCGTTTCCCGAAGGCGTTCGACGAAGATGTCGTCGATGTCCTGGCCGCGTTGCAGATTCGAGCGGCGGACAAACTCACGCGTGCAGCGGAGCGAGGCGCCGTCGTCGAACTCGACGACGGACACCGCTCCTCTGGATTGGACGGAGATGACGACGGGCATGGCTCAAGCGTCCACGGCTTCGGATCGGTTGAGGCGGTCCACGTCAGCTTGCCCGTGCGCGAGCTTTCTTCTTCGGCGGAGGCTTGGCAATTGGCTCGGCGGCTCCGACGCCTTCCTCGGGCGTCAACATCGTTGGGCCGCGCAGTCCGCGCTCTTCGCGGATGCGATCCTCGATCTCGACCGCAACATCGGAATGCTCGCGGAGGAATGCCTTGGTCCGCTCGCGGCCCTGTCCCAGCCGGGTTTCGCCGTACGAATAGAACGAACCCTGCTTCTTGATCACAGTCGGCGAGCCGGTCGGCGCCCCGGGGGCGGGTTCCGCGCCGAGATCGATCAGGCAGCCGGTCTTCGAAATGCCGTATTCGTCGGCGGTGAACATCAGATCGAACTCGGCCGTGCGGAACGGCGGCGCAACCTTGTTCTTGACGACCTTGGCCTTGACCCTTGAGCCGATCACGAGCTGACCGTCCTTCAATGTCTCTGCGCGGCGCAGTTCGATGCGAACCGAGGAGTAGAACTTGAGTGCGCGGCCGCCGGGTGTGGTTTCGGGATTGCCGAAGACGATGCCGACCTTCTCGCGGAGTTGGTTGATGAAAATCAGCACGGTCTTGGAGCGCGAGACGACGCCGGTCAGCTTGCGCAGTGCCTGCGACATCAGCCGCGCCTGCAGGCCGACCTGCACGTCGCCCATCTCGCCCTCGATCTCGGCGCGCGGGACAAGCGCTGCGACGGAGTCGACGACCACGACATCAATCGCATTGCTGCGCACCAGCGCTTCGGCGATTTCCAGGGCCTGTTCGCCCGTGTCGGGCTGTGCGATCAGGAGCTGCGAGGTGTCGATGCCCAGGCGACCGGCGAACTCGGGGTCGAGTGCATGCTCGACATCGATGTACGCGGCCTGGCCGCCCAGCCGCTGCGCCTCGGCGATCACGTGCTGCGCAACCGTCGACTTGCCGGCCGATTCGGGACCGTAGATCTCGACGATTCGTCCGCGCGGCAGGCCGCCGATACCCAACGCCACATCGAGCGACAGCGCGCCCGTCGGGATGCCGTCCACGTTCAATCTGGAGCCGGCGTCGCCGAGGCGCATCAGCGCGCCCTCGCCGAAGCGGCGCTCCATGTCTCCCAGCAGGTCTTCGACAGCGGGCGGCGGTTCGTTGGTAGTGGTCATGGACAATGGCTCCTGTGCGGGATCCTGCGTGTCGGTTCCCAGTGCGAGCGAGGTGTCGCGGTCAACGGTCGTGGTACTCGTCATAATATGCGCTCCCTCCAGATCGTTCGCGGCGCTGGTTGGATGTGTGCGAACGTCTGTGCTGCGCACGCTAACCCGCTCGACCGGTAATGTCAAGCAAACGTTCTAAAAGCGTTCAGGTGGCGTTCAGGCGCTGTTCAGGACCGCGCTGCCGATCACCTGTAGCAGGATCAGCGCGGCCAGCGGCGAGAGGTCGATCATCCCGATCACCAGATAGCGTCGAAGCGGCGCCAGTACCGGTTCGGTCACGTCGAGCAGAAATTTGACCAGCGGGTTGTACGGATCGAGTGGTCGATTCGTGAACATCGGGATCCAGCTCATCAGCACGCGCGCGAGCAGAATGAACGAATAGATGTTGATGGCGATGCCGATGACGACCAGCACTTCGCTCATGATGAACCCAGTTCTTCCGCTCGCTGGTGCGCCGCAGCGACGGCGTCGATCAGCGCGGCGCGCAGCGCTCGCTGTTCCAGGACCCTCAGTCCGGCTGCGGTCGTGCCGCCGGGTGAAGTCACCATATCCTTGAGCGCGGCCGGGTGTTGCCCCGATTGGGCCGCAAACTCGGCGGCGCCGATCACGGTCTGTAGCACCATGCGGCGCGCATCGTCCGGCCGCAGGCCGACCTGGACGGCCGCATTGATCATTGCCTCGATGAACAGGAAGACGTAGGCCGGACCGCTGCCCGAGACCGCCGTGATTTTGTCGATCGTCGATTCGTCCGGCACGTAGAGTTGCTCGCCCATCGTGTCCAACAACGAACCGACCAGGCGGCGGTCGTCCGCGGTCACGCGCTCGGTCGCCGTCCAGGCGGTGAACCCGCGTCCGATCTGCGCCGGCGTGTTCGGCATCGCCCGCACGATGCGGCGTGCGCCGGTCGAGCGTTGGACCTCGGCGATCGTCGAACCGGCCAGAATCGAGATCAGCAGGCGCGAATCCGTTCCCGCGCCGTCGCTGAGCGAGCCAAGGTCCTGCGGCTTGACCGACAGGTAGACCGCGTCGCTGCCGTCGACAGCCTCGCTTAGTGCTGCGGTCACGTTGAGGCCGTTGAACTCCCGCTCCAGCCACTTCCGCCGCTCGTCCACGATCTCGCAGACAGACAGACTGGATGTGGCGACCAGCCCGGCGTCGGTCACGGCGCGGATGAAGGTGGCGCCCATGGTGCCGCCGCCGATCACGGCGATCCTGGTCATCGCAGGCCTCCGCCCGGCGCGCTGGGACGTTCGCCGAAGATGGCCCGTCCGACGCGGACCATCGTCGAGCCTTCCTCTATAGCGACTGAGTAGTCGTTGGTCATGCCCATGCTCAGCTCGGAGAGCGACAGCCGCTCCGCCAGTTCGCGCAGTGTGCGAAAGACCGGCCGCACCTGCTCCGGATCGGCGACTTCGGGCGCGACAGTCATCAAGCCGTCTATCCGAAGGTTCGGCAGAACGGAGATCTGCTCAAACGCCTCCGAGACGTCGCAGACGGCGAATCCCTCTTTGCTCGCCTCTTGCCCGACATTGACTTCAAGCAACACCGGCAACTCCCGTTCCAGGCGTCGCGAGATTGCTGCGGCCAGGCGCACACTGTCGACCGATTGCACGGATGCAAACTGGCCCGCGTGCCTCGCTTTGTTGCGTTGCAGATGACCGATCAGGTGCAGGTCGATGTCCTCGTTGACCTCAATGCCATGCGAAGGAAGCTGTTCGATCTTGGCCAGCGCTTCCTGGACCCGATTCTCACCGAACTGGCGTTGACCCGCGGCGGCAGCTTCGGCGATCGCCGAGACAGGGAACGTCTTGGAGACGGCAATCAAGCTGACAGCAGAGGGATCACGGCCGGCGCGGTGGCAGGCATCTGCGATCTGCTGACTGACGCGGTCGAGGTTGCTCGCAATCGACACGTCAGCCTCCGCCGACGGCTTCGAGCGGCACGAGGTTGGGCGAGTAGGACGGAATCTCGTTGCCGCCGCAGACGCCGCACATATTGCAGCCGATCTCGGGCGGCGGACAGGCGATGGTTGCCTTTTCTCGCTTGTGCTTGGAGAGCTCGCGCTCGAAGAATCGCGCAGTGATACCGGTCTCCACTGCCGACCAGGGACCTGGTCCGCTGCCCCAGGGCAGCGGACCGTCGAGGCCCCACAGGTTGGCGACGCGCATCCACTCGCGCGCGGACGGCGCGTCCATCTCCAGGATCGCGTGGGCCAGGCGTTGGTCGGAACGGGAGCAGATGTCGTCGATCCGCGCCCAGGTCGGACTGTCGCCGCGCAGCCGGATGCCGGTCTTGCGGAAGGCCGTCTGGAGAATCTGCTGGCGGTGCTTGACCAGGCCGGCGTCGGACTGGACTAACTCCTGGTATGCAGTCGCCGGCTTGGGCACCAGCGGACCGACCGACATCACCAGTTCAGTCCCGTGACCGTGCGCGTCGAGCCGCTCCTTGATCGCGAGACCAAGGCGCGCCATCGCTTCGACGTCCTCATCCTCTTCGTCGGGCAGGCCAATCATGAAGTACAGCTTGAGCCGGTTCATCGCCGCCGCGCCGACCTTGTCTGCGGCGTCGATGACTTGGTCCTCCGAGACCGCCTTGTTGATCCGCTGCCGCATCCGCTCGGAGCCCGCCTCGGGCGCCAGCGTCACCGTGCGTGTGCCACCTCGCGACAGCACATCCAGCAGCTCGGGGGCGAGGTTGTCGACCCGGAGCGAGGAGACCGATACGCGGCCGCCCATGCGGTCGGCCGCAACAGCGAGCTCGGCGAGTTGCGGATGGTCAGCCACCGCCGCGCCAAGCAGTCCCACGCGATCACTGCGTTGCAGACCTGTCTCGACCTGGTTGAGTAGGGACTCGAGGGGACGGTAGCGGGGCGGCCGAAAGACGTAGCCGGCGATGCAGAATCGGCAGCCCCGTCCGCAACCGCGCGCCGCTTCGATCAGCGTCATCTGGTTGAACTCGGTCTCGTCGGTGAGGACCAGCGACATCGCCTCGGTGTTCGAGATGTCGCGCACCCATTGCCGTTCGACGCCGTCGCCCGCACCTCGCGCAGGGACGAACACGCCGGGAATCCTCGCGAGCGCGTCGAGTTGATCGGCGCGCGGGCTGTAGGCGTACTCATCCAGCGTGTCGACCAGTTCCTCAAGGATCGGCTCGGCTTCGCCAATCACGAACGCGTCGAAACAATCGGCCAGAGGCAGCGGATTGGTGATCACCGCCGCGCCGCCGGCAATGATCAGCGGGTCGCCGTCGTCGCGATTGATGCTCAATGGTTCGATCTGCGCCGCCTGCAGCGAGCGGACCACGTGGTAGTAGTCGATCTCATAGGTCAGCGTGTAGGCGACGACAGGGAAGTCGGCCAGCGGACGCTGCGACTCGATCGTCACGGGACCGAGCGCCGGATCGTCGCCGCGTTCCGACTTGTGCGGGGGGTCGTAGAAGGCGCGTTCGCAGACCACATCCTGGCGCAGGTTGAGCAGACCGTAGATCGTCTGCAGGCCCAGGTTTGACATGCCCAGGTAGTAGCTGTTGGGGTAGACCAGCGCGATCGGCAGGCGGCCGCCCCAGTCCTTGCGCACCGCACCGGTCTCGGCGTTCGAGCGGCGGCGCGCCTCGGCGACATTGCGGGCGATCGTTCGTTGGGCCATGTAAATCAGTGTAGGCGTGTACGCAGGCCGCGCTTAGCGACTAGTGCTCAGTGTCGCCGCCGATCAGTTGCAGCGCGTGCGGCAGAACCGGCGCCAGCGCATCGAGGTTCTCTCGCACGGCCCGCTCGGAGCCGGGCAGATTGACAATCAGGGTGCGGCCGGCGATCCCGCAAACACCGCGCGAGAGCGCCGCCATCGGCGTCTTGCTCAAGCCTTCGGAGCGCATCAACTCGGCCAGACCCGGCGCGTCCCGCTCGATCACGCGTCGCGTCGCCTCGGGCGTGTGATCTCGAGGGCCGAAGCCGGTGCCCCCGGTTGTCACGATCAGAGAAATGTCCGCATCGATCCAGCGCCGGAGCTGCGCCACGATGCCGTCCGGATCGTCGGATTGCACCAGGTGTTCGACCACCGGAATGCCCAGCGTCTCCAGGCGCTCAAGGATCGCCGGACCGGAAGTATCCGTGCGCAGGCCGGCCGCGCCCTGGTCGGAGAGCGTCAGGACTGCTGCATTCGGTGGCGCGGAGGCGTGTGCAGTCATCGTGCCGCCATTGTCGCCCATCGACTAAGAACGCAGCGGTCGGCTGAGCGTTACGTCGTCCCGTCGTCGATGGTGGTTCAGGGATTTTACGGTCGCTGCGACGTGTTTCCAGATCGCAAGTAGACAGGATCATCAGCATTCCCGGCTTCGGGCGGAGATTCCCTGAGTTTGCGCTTGCAATCCGCAGAAGTTGCGCCTAGAGTCATGGATGACCCACGAAGTGGGGAAAAGTGGTTTCGGCAGTCATAACGAGAGTGCGAATCGCGCAGAGGGCTTCTCCGGTGGCAACGCTCGATTTCACAGGGGAGTACGAACACCGTATTGACGACCGTGGTCGTCTGGCGATTCCTGCTGCCTATCGGATGCTCTTTGAACACAGCGGATACTTGCTGCCTGGCCCTGATGGACAACTCGAGCTCTACACGCCCGAGGGCTACGCCCAGGAGAAGCGAACGCGCACCGCCAACAACAAGCTGAAAGCCGAAGATCGGCGTTTGGCGCGAGGCTTCTTCGGTCGCGTGCGCCAGGTCGACCTTGACCGCCAGGGACGGATCGTGATTCCGCAGCCGATGCGAGAACAGCGCGGTCTCAGCGGCGACACCACGATCATTGGCATGGGCGATTACCTGGAGATCTGGAACAGCGACGCCTGGCGCTCCGAGCAATCGGAGATCGACGACTCCTACGCGCAGCTGCTTCAGGACCTTGCGGCCACGCTCGACGCTGTGGATGCGAACGGGCGAGATGAGGAGTCTTCATGACCTCCTCAGCCGCGCACACCCCGGTCATGCTTGACGAAGCGCTAACCATGCTCGACGTGAAGCCGCGAGGCCGTTACCTCGACGCGACCGTTGGCCTCGGTGGCCACGCCCAGGCCGTACTCAGCGCTTCCGCGCCCGACGGCCGTCTGCTAGGTCTCGATGCCGACCCCGAAGCGATTGACTTCGCTAAACAGCGCCTTGCGCCGTTCGCTTCGCGCGTGACGCTGGCCAGATGCTGGCTCGACGACGCAGCCGCCGCCGCCGCCGACGTTCAGATGACGCCGCTCGATGGCATCCTCTGCGATCTGGGCGTGTCGTCGCTGCAACTCGACACGCCCGAGCGAGGCTTCTCGCTTCGGGCAGAGGGTCCGCTGGACATGCGGTTGGGGCCCCAAACGGGCGCTCCCGTTACGGCGCGGGAGATTGTCAACGAGTGGTCAGTCGACGATCTGGCCGACCTGATCTTCGAGTACGGGGAGGAGCGCCGCTCGCGACGGATCGCCCGAGGCATCGTCGAGCGGCGTCCCATCGAATCAACCACGCAACTCGCCCAGACCGTTGTCGACACGGTCGGCGCGCGTCCCGGCGCGCGTATCCATCCGGCTACTCGCGTCTTCCAGGCGATCCGCCTCGAGGTTAATCGCGAGCTCGAGCGTCTGGCGGCATTTCTCTCCCAGGTGCGAGGCATCCTCCGACTGGGCGGGCGACTCGTCGTGATCGCATTTCACTCGCTCGAGGATCGGATCGTGAAGGGCTTCCTGCAGGAACAGTCGAGCGGCGACGCGCCGGCGTTCCGCACCCTGACCCGGCGGGTCTTGCGCCCGTCCGCAGAGGAGATTCAGCGCAATCCACGCGCCAGGAGCGCGCGGATGCGGGCGGCGGAGGCGATCTGATGTCACGGCCCTCGCCCGCAGCATTCAGTGTCAACCAGGGAGAGAGACCGGTTCGGATGCCGTTGAGCGGCCCGCGTGTCTGGGACGATCTAACAGCCCAAACACGAACAAGGGAGGCGCCCCGCCGCCAAACCACCGGAACACCGTTGCCCGCGACCGTTGGTCGCGGCAATCGTGGACCACGTCCCGCCGATATGTCGCGCGGGTCGCTCAACGTCGTCCGAACACCCAGGTTGCCGGCCGTTGAACCGTCTGGCGTTGCGAGAAAGGAGAAGCGCGAGCGCCGACCGGGCGCTTGGAAATCGTTGAGCGGATCGTGCGCAGGGGACTACCTAACAGCCACTACAGTGAAGGAGAAGCCCCGCCGCCAAACCACTGGAACACGGTTGCGCGTGACCATCGGTCATGACGAACGTGGACCACGTCCCCCTGTCTGCGCGCACGGTCCGCTCAACGAGTGCCAAGCGTTCCGATCTCCGCCGTTCGCGGATGCGTCTCACTCTAGGTTCAGCCAACGGCAACCGCCTGGCGGCGCACCCGTTTTCCATAATGAATCGACTGCACGATCCGCGGCATCGAGCTGGGCCCGCTTGATCTCGGGAACCTCTCGTCGGTGAGCGGCGTTTCAATGACAACTGCCAAGCCCAGCACGACGCTCGACGCGTCACTGCCGACTTCGGCAGCTAGCGACGCCTGGCACGCGCTGCCGCGGCCGGTGTTGCCACGGCGACCGCGTTACACCGGCAGAATGCCGGCCTGGGCATGGTTGGCCGTGATCGGGCTCTGCATTGCGGCCGTATTGCCGGTGATGCGCACATCCAGCGTCACTGAGAGCGGTTCGGAGTTACGCGCCTTGGAAGCCGAACGCGAGCGCCTGAACTCGGAGATCCGATCGCTGGCCGCGCACGTCGGCCAGCTCGGTTCGTTGTCTCGAATCCAACAGCAGGCGGTCGAGCGCTTCAACATGGTGCCGGCCCGACCCACGATCGTCCTGGATGTGAGTCAACCGCCGCCTGCGCGAACGATGCCAACACGCTTCTTGCCGACCTCCGGCAGCCTTGACCTCGACTTCAACCATTCGCAAACCGACACCTCGGTCTGGCAGACGATGATCGACGCGCTGGTCTTCAACTAGCGACCATCGAGCGAGCGGCAGTGACGGAAGGGCAGGACATTGGCGAGTCCGTCCTTGGGCAGCGGCTTCGAGTCGGTCTCGACTTGGCGAATGCGCGCCATCATCGCGCTCTTCATTGCGCTGGCCGCCGTCATCGTGGTGCGACTGGTCATGATCCAGGTGCTCGAGCATGAAGCACACGAGACCTACGCGGATCGCACTTGGGCGATTGAAACTAAGGGTCCTCGGGGCGCGATCCTCGACCGCAACGGATTCCCTCTCGCCACCTCGATCGACGCCTGGGAAGTGCACGTCGACACTCGGCTCTGGGCGCGATCACAGTTCCAGCCGACCGACGCCTCGCGGCGTCTCGCCGAGCTGCTGCGCGCGGATGAATCGATCGTGCTCTCGCTGGCCGCACAAACCGCGGCGCAAGGCGGGCACGACGCCCTGATCGCTTATGGACTCTCGGGCGCGCTGGGCGCGCAGATTCACGCCGAAGCGCTTCACGGTGTTCAGGTGCGCAAGACTTCATCGCGCCGATACGTTGAAGGCTCAATGGCATCGCAGGTGATCGGGCTGGTCGGTCGCGACGAGCAGGGCCTGGCCGGCCTTGAGTATCAACTCGACGAACTGCTCGGCGGCGAGGCTGGCCTGCTTGTCCAGGAAGTCGATGGGCTCGGCAACCCGATTCCCTTCGGCCCCCGAGCCGAACTGCCCTACCAACAAGGCGCGTCAATCGTCCTGACCATCGACCGCAATCTGCAGTGGATCGCCGAATCCACCCTGCAACGCGCGGTCGAAGAGTGGGATGCGTTCGGTGGGCACATCATCATGATGGATCCGCGCAACGGTGACATTCTCGCGCTCGCATCCCTGCCCACCTACAACCCGATGACGATCGACCTCGATCTGCCGGAGTCCATCGCGCTGCTCAGATCCCGTGCCGCGTCGGACATCTACGAGCCCGGTTCAACGATGAAGATTGTCACAATGGCGGCGGCGCTTGACACAGGCATTGTTTCGCCCGAGACCACACTTATCGACACCGGCGCCGTAGTGATCGAAGATCGCACGATCAAGAACTTCGACCTCAGCTACCACGGTGAACAGACGATGACGCAGGTGCTCCAGCGATCGCTGAACACGGGCAGCGTCTGGGTCGCCCAGCAACTGGGCGCGCGCAAATTCTACGAGTACCTATACCGGTTCGGATTCGGAGCCAGCACGGAGTCAGGCCTGCCCGGCGAAATCGGTGGGGTGGTCACGGACTCGACCGACATCCGCTGGTCGCCGTCGCAGCTGGCGACCAACTCCTTCGGCCAGGGCATTGCCGTGACGCCGTTGCAGATTCTCCAGGCATACGCGACCGTCGCCCGCGGCGGAGTCCCCATACGGCCTCGACTGGTCTCGGCGATCATCACCGACCAGGGCGTCCAGCAGTTCGAGCCGCGAGTCGCAGAACGCGCGATCAGCCGAGAGACTGCGGCCACGCTGACTCGCATGATGCAGGCGGTTGTCGACGGGGTGCTGGGGCATCCCGCTCAGGTCGAGGGTTGGCCGGTCGCCGGCAAGTCAGGGACGTCCGATCTGGTCGAAGACGGGGTCTACATCGAAGACGAGTCGATCGCGTCGTTCGCCGGGTTCGCGCCGGCCGACGATCCTCGTGTTGTCGTGCTGATTCGTATCGATCGTCCCCAGGGCGAACTCTTTGGCGGCATCGTGGCCGCCCCGATCTTCTCTGACTTGATGACCGTGGTGCTGCCCTACCTCGGCGTGCCGCCAACCGCTTACATCGCCGATCCAACCTCGTGGAACACCGGTCCCACCGGCTCAATCGAATCGGCCGTTGATGAACAGGAACGCGGGGACGCGCTGACAGCCTCCGTCGAGGTGGAGGAACAGGAATCGCCGGTCACATACATCGAGGATGAGTCCGATCCCGACACTGCGCAGGAGGATGTCGAGTGATCTCCTCGAGCGATCTCGGCGAGCTGATCCAATCGCTGTTGCTTGAGCGACCGCAGGTGGATGACGCGCCGTTCTCAGAGATCGTGATCGACTCCCGCGAGGCGGTTCCAGGAAGTCTGTTTGTCGCGTTGCGCGGCGAACGCATGGATGGACACCGATTTGTCGACGACGCACTCGCGCGTGGAGCTTCGGCCGCGTTGGTCTCGGCGGCATCCGGGCTGGGCGGCCCGCATCTGTTCGTGGTTGATGATCCGCTCACGGCCCTGCAGCAAGCCGGGCGAAACTGGCGTGCGCGTGTCGACGCTCAGGTCGTCGGAATCACCGGAAGCGTGGGCAAGACAACAGTCCGCGAAGCGACCTATCAGTTGCTCTCCAGGCACACTGCCACATACCAGTCGCCGCGGAACTTTAACGGCGACATCGGTATGCCGATCGCCCTGCTTGGCATCGATCGCTCGCACGAGTGGGCCGTCATCGAGATTGGTCCCTACTCGCAGGCGGAGATGGAGCTACTGGTCTCGTCCGCCCAGGCAGACATTGCCATTGTCACCAACGTCGGGCCGACCCACCTCGAGCGTTTCGGCACGCTGAATGAAACCGAACGGATCAAGGGCCTGCTGCCGGAGTCGCTTCCGCCGGGTGGCCTGGCCATCCTCAACGGCGACGACCCTCGTGTCCGCCGGATGTCAACTCGCACCCGCGCCGAGACGATCACGTTCGGACTCGGCGAGGACTGCGATCTGCGTGCAACCGACGTCGAGGCGCGTGGATTCGACGGCGTCGAGTTCACGATTGTCGATCGACTCGGCGGCCAGGAACAGCGCACCTTCACGCCGCTCCCCGGCGTCCACCAGGCGATGACTGCGCTGGCAGCGGCCGCTGTGGGTCTGCGAGCGGGTCTGGAGCTGGCTCAGATTGACGACGCGCTCTGCGCCCTGTCTCCCGGATCGCGTCTCATGCAGCGAACCGCCTGGAACGGCGCCGCGATCATCGACGACTCTTACAACGCGGCGCCGCTCTCGATGCGAGCGGCGCTCGACCTCCTGCGCGACTGCCGGCCGCGCCGGGTCGCCCTGCTCGGCGACATGTACGAGTTAGGCACTGAAGAACAGCAAGCTCACCACGAGGTCGGGCGATTCGCCGCCGAGTGCTGCGACTGGCTGATCGCGGTTGGCCCACGCTCTCGGTTCATCGTCGACGCCGCGCGCGAGGCGGGACACCAGCGCGCCTGCTGGGTCGAAGACGCCGAGCAGGCAACGCAGATTCTGCGCAGCTCTCTGGAACGCACCGACACACTGCTGGTCAAGGCGTCCCATGCGATGCACCTCGAGCGGGTTGTCGAGAGGCTGGCGGACTCGTGACTACGTTCTCGCTCGGCACCGCCGGGATCGCCTTCGCTATGGCACTCGTGATCGGGCCATTCATCATCCGCTGGCTTGAGCGGCGGAGCACGGGCAAGGCGATTTCCGAAGAAGGTCCGAGCAGCCACCAGGTCAAGGCCGGTACGCCGACTATGGGCGGCCTGATCTTTCTCATCCCGATCGTCGTCCTGACCATCGTCGCCAACCTCGTCGAAGGCGACCGCTGGTCGATCCTGCTGCCTCTTGTCGGCGTCGTCGCCCTTGGCGCCATGGGGTACGCCGACGATCTTGGCACCCTGATCGGCCGAGTCCAGTCCGGGTTGACCTGGAAGCTCAAGTTCGCGCTACTGACCGCGTTCTCGCTCGCGGTCGGACTGGTACTTTACTTCGCGCTCGACGTGCAATCGCTCAATGTGCCCTGGGCGGGACAGTTCTCGCTCGGGCCCGCCTACATCGTGATTGCCGCGGTGACCGTGTTCGCTACGGTCATCTCGGTTGCCATATCGGACGGTCTCGACACGCTGTGCGGCGGCACCGGGGCAATCGCGATCGCCGCGTTCGGCGTGATTGCTGTCGGCCAGGAGCAGGACTTTCTCGTTCGCTTCGCCTTCACGACCGTCGGCGCGGTGTTGGGCTTCCTCTGGTTCAACGCGCATCCGGCCAGGGTGTTCATGGGCGACACCGGGGCGATGGCGCTCGGCGGGACCCTGGCGATCATCGCGTTAATGACCGGACACTGGCTGCTGCTGCCCGTGATCGGCATCGTCTTCGTACTCGAGGCGTCGTCCGACATCATCCAGGTCGGCTGGTTCAAGTGGACCCGCAGACAAACCGGCGAAGGGCGGCGCGTGTTCCGCATGGCGCCGCTGCACAATCACTTCGAGATGGGCGGCTGGTCCGAACCGCAGATCGTCACACGATTCTGGTTGGTCGCGATCGCCGGCGGCATCCTCGGCGTCGCCCTGGCATTGCAGGTGCCAAAGTGAGCCTGCCCCAGCCAATCGAAGCCCCCGCCTCGTTCACCGGACAGCGCGTCGCTGTGGTGGGGATGGGCATCGAGGGACGCGATGCGTTCCAGTTTCTGGTCCGCGAAGGCGCGGAAGTGGTCACGGTCGATCGCAACCCCCGCCGAGCAATGCGAGACCAGGACGACGTCTCACTGCTCCAGGGCCTCGACGCCCTGATCGCAAGCCAGGGCGTGCCTTGGGATTCGACGCTATTGGTCGACGCGGCCAGGCGCGGGTTGCCCGTCTTCGGACCGACGCAAGTCTTCTTCGAACGTTGTCCCTCAAATCGCGTGATTGGCATCACCGGCAGCGCCGGCAAGACCACGACGACGACGCTGGTACACGAGTTGCTCAGCCGTGCCGAAGTCGACTGCGTCCTGGGGGGCAATATCGGCCGAGGACTGTTGGGCCAGCTTCCGGACATTGCCCCGGACACAACCGTAGTCGCCGAGCTCTCGCACACCCAGCTCCTGCGGACGACGCGCAGCCCACAGGTCGCCGCGATCACCAACATCACCCCCAATCACCTCGACCAGTTCGACTGGGACGACTACCAGGCGTTGAAGTACCGAATCGTCGAGTACCAGACGGGGACCGACCGTGTGGTGCTGCCGTTCGATGAGCCGCGAGCGGCTCATGCGTCCCGCCTCGGATCGGCGGCGAATGAGTGGTTTGGGATCGGAGAGCCGCCTTGCCGCGCCGCGGCCCACTGCGATCGCGGCCACGTGTTCCGCAACGGCCGCCGCCTCATGGATGCCGACGAGCTGAAGATTCCCGGACAGCACAATCTGCGTAATGCGCTCGCGGCGCTGGCCATTGTCGGCGAACTCGTATCCGACGATGCCGCCGCCGCCGTGCTCTCGACGTTCGCCGGCGTGGCGCATCGGTTGGAGCTGGTCGCCGAACTGGACGGTGTGCGCTTCGTCAACGACTCGATCGCAACCACGCCGGAGCGAACACTGGCCGGTATCAGAGCAATCGACGGACCGATTGTGCTGATGCTCGGCGGACGCGACAAGCGCCTGCCGCTCGACCCGCTGGTCGATGAGCTCCGCCGCCGCGTGCGCCGCGCGGTGCTGTTCGGCGAGACAGGCGCCGCGTGGGCGCAGTGGTGCGCCGAACAGGGCGTCGAAGCTCGACACGCAGGAGACCTTGCGTCGGCGTTCGCCGAAACCGTCGGTGCAGCGCAGCCAGGCGATGCGGTTCTACTCTCGCCCGGCGGCACCTCGTTCGACGCCTACCCCAACTTCGAAGCTCGCGGACAACACTTCCGCGACCTGGTCGAGGCGCTGCGACCGAAAGAGAGTGTGGCCGATGAGCGTTGATCGCGCAGCCGCACCGTCGGCGCAGTCGGATTCAACCGGAGTGCTGGGACGGGTCCGAGTGCCCGGCCGCGCGGCCGCCGCTCCTTCCGGCGAGGACGGGCGACACACAGTTGGACGGCGCATCATCCGTAGGTTGCGTCGTCCCGCCTCTCCGCCCGACTGGGTGCTGGTCCTGTCGGTGCTGGCACTGGTCTTCATCGGTCTGATCTTCGTGTTCTCGTCGTCGCTGGCCATCTCGCAGGAGCTGCATGGCAACACGCACCACTTCGCCTTGCGCCAGGTAATCGGGGCAGGAATCGGCCTGATCGCATTCGGCGTGCTGGCCAATATCGACTACCGCCGCTGGCAGAGGATCTCATCCCTAATCATCGGCGGGGCGCTGGTCCTGCTGATGCTGGTGTTGGTCCCGGGAGTCGGTCACGAAGAGAACGGCGCGCAACGCTGGATTCAGATCGGCTCACTGCCGGCGCTGCAACCGTCCGAGTTCGCCAAGCTCGCGATCTGCATCTATGTCGCCGCCTGGCTCGCTGCGAAGGGCGACGAGATCAAGCGCATTCCCCTGGGTCTGGCGCCGTTCTGCTTCATCATCGGCAGCGTCGGCGGACTGATCATGCTCGAGCCCGACCTGGGCACCTTCGCGGCAATTTCCGCCACCGGCGTGGTCATGTTCTTCCTCGCCGGTGCCGCGCTGAAGCACATGGTGATCCTCTTCATCGGCGGCAGCGGCGTGCTCTTCCTGATCATCGGCCTCTTCGGCTACGGCCTGGAGCGCGTGCGCTCCTTCTTCAATGCCGAGGAGTTCGCCCAGGATGCCGGGTTCCAGATCATCAACCTGGTCTCAACGCTTGGCTCGGGCGGTCTGACCGGCGTCGGACTCGGCGCGTCGCGGCAGAAGTTCTTCTACGTCCCTTCGGCCCATACTGACGGCGTCTTTGCGATCATCGGTGAAGAGACGGGCATGCTCGGCGCGATGATCGTGCTGGCAATATTCGGCGCGTTGATCTACCGGGGTATTCGAGCCGGTATGCGGGCGGAAGATCGGTTTGGCACGCTGCTCGCCTTTGGCATCGTCGCCTGGTTCGCGTTGCAGGCGTTCTTCAATATCGCCGGTGTAACGCGCACGATCGTCCTGACCGGCATCCCGCTGCCATTCCTCAGCTTCGGTTCCTCCGCCCTGATCGCCTCCTTGGCCGCGGCCGGCATCCTCGTCTCCATCTCCCGCTACGGTCGAGGCGAGTTCCCAGTCTCTGCCGATCCGCCGCTCAACGACGCGGCGCCCACTCGCGATGTCGCACCGCGGCCGCAGCGCCCGCCGAAGCCGTCTCCCTTCCACAGCGGCCGAGGAGACGGCGGATGACACGGCCTCTACGCGTGCTGCTTTCCGGAGGCGGATCCGGAGGTCACGTGTTTCCCGCCTTCGCCGTGGCCGATGCGGTGCGCGGTCTGGGGAATGAACAGGAAACCGAGATCGTGTTTCGCTTCGCCGGCACGGCCGACGGCGTCGAGTCTGAACTGGCCGTCGAAGCAGGCCTTACCTATGCGACGATCGCCGCCCGCGCGTTGCGCGGTCGCAATCCGCTCTCCCAGTTGCTTTCCCTGGGCGCGACTGCCACCGGCGTGCTCGACGCGCTGGCGCTGATCGCCCGCTTTCGGCCCCAGGTGGTCTTTCTTACCGGCGGCTACGTGTCCGCGCCGGTCGGCGTCGCCGCCTGGCTCATGCGCCGGCCGATCGTCTTGCTCCAGCCCGACATCGAGCCGGGCTGGACGCTGCGCCTGCTCGCGCCGCTGGCCAGCCGGATTTGCGTGACCCACGAGCGCTCAGCCCAGCGCTACCGAACCGGCAAGGCCGTGGTGACCGGTTATCCCTTGCGACAGGGCTTCCACGACCTCGACAAGCCGCTCGCTCGCGCCCACTTTCAGCTCAACGGCGGACCTGCCCTGCTCGTGACCGGGGCGGTACGCGGCGCGCGGCGAATCAACGACTGCATTGCCGAACGACTCGATGCCTGGCTGACTCACACGCAGCTCGTCCACATTTCCGGGCGAGACGACTACGACCGACTCGCGAGGCTGCGCGAGGCACTGCCCGCCAGGCTCCGCTCCCGCTACCGGCTGTATTCCTACATGGCCGAGGAGATGCCGCTGGCCATGGCGGCGTGCGACCTCGCCGTCTCCCGTGCCGGCGCGTCGGTGATGGGCGAGTATCCCGCCGCGGCGCTCCCGGCTGTCCTCGCTCCGCTTGGCGAGGCCGGAGGCCACCAGCGCTACAACGCGCAACTCCTGGCCGACGCCGGCGCGGCCGTCCTGATCGACGACGAACGCGTCGACGATCAGCTCTTCGACCTCACGACCTCGCTGCTGGGCGATACACAGCGGCTCGAATCGATGCGTGAGTCCATGCGGCGTCTGCGCCGGACTGACGCCGCCGCGCGTATTGCCGAAGTGATCATGGCTGTGGCAAAGTGACGTAACGATGACGATCAACGTTCACTTCGTAGGTATCGGCGGGATCCACATGTCGGCCCTCGCCCACATTCTGCTCGACGACGGCCTGGTCGTATCAGGCTGCGACCGCTCCGACGCGCCGATCCTGGACTCGCTGCGAGCCCGAGGCGCGAACATCCTGATCGGACATAACGAACATCACGTCACCACCGCGACCCAGGTCGTACGCACCGCCGCTGTGCCGGAGTCGCATCCCGAAGTCGCCCGTGCGCTGGAACTCGGCATCCCGGTGCAGACGCGAGCCGAGCTGCTGAGTGAAATCGCGGCGCCGCGCAACGTAATCACCGTCGGCGGGACACACGGAAAGACCACAACTACCGGGATGATCGCGCACTGCATGCGAGCATCCGGACGCGACGTCGGTTACGTGATCGGCGGCGAAGCGCCCGACTTCTGCGTACACGCGCGACGCGGTACGGATCCGTGGCTGGTGCTTGAAGCAGATGAGTATGGACGCGCATTTCATCACTACACCCCCTCGGTCGCGGTGCTCACCAACTGCGAGCCGGATCACCTCGACTACTACGGCTCACAGGACGCGCTCGAAGCCGCATTCCTTCAGTACGTCGAAACGCTCAACACTGGCGGCGTGCTAGTGGTGGGAAGCGACTCACCCGCGGCGAGACAGATCACGCAACGTCTCAGCGCGGCGCGATCGGACGTGCGTGTGGTTACCTGCTCGTCCCGCGGCGATGCCGACTATGCCATCCGCGATCTCGATGACGAGTATCTGCTGTCCACACCGAGCGGACAGCATCGCGGCGCATTGCAACAACCCGGCGAGTACCAGTTGCAGAACGCAACCACCGCGCTCGCCGCATTGCAACAGGCCGGATTCGACCTGGGACAAGCCGTCGAGGCGTTACGGACCTTCCGCGGCGTCAACCGGCGCTTTCAGTTGCACGGCGATGCGGAAGGCGTGATCGTGCTCGACGACTACGCCCATCACCCGACCGAGGTGTCCGCCGCAATCGACGCCGCGAAACAGCGTTGGCCGGAACGCCGCACCGTCGTACTCTTTCAGCCTCACACCTACACCCGGACCTCGTACCTGTTGGACGGCTTCCGGACCTGTTTCGGCAAGGCTGACGTCGTCTACACAGTCGACACCTACGCCGCCCGCGACATGAGCGGCGAGGAAACGACGTCGGAACAGCTCGCAGCCGAGATCGATGCTCCCGATGCCGAGTACGGTGGCTCGATCGAGCAGAGTGCTCGCCTCGCCGCGGAGCGCGCGACGGCCAACGACCTGATCATCACGATGGGCGCTGGCGACATCGACGCGGCCGGACCGATCATTCTGCGCGAGTTGCGCCGGTCGGGTGGCGGCTCAGCATGACACGAGGCCAGATACTCCAGGCCCTCTTGCAAGAGCTCAATGCGCGGCGAAGTGAACCGCTCGGCCGCCACACCTTCGTCCAGGTCGGAGGACCCGCAGACTGGTTTGTGAACGTCCGAGATGTCGACGGGTTGATCGATCTGGTCCGAGCAGTCCGCTGCTCAGGCACTCCGCTGACTCTGCTCGGCGCGGGCTCAAACGTGCTGATCCGCGACGGCGGCATCCGCGGTGTGGTGGTCAAGAACGAGACCCGCGGCTGCCGGCGGCTGGACGATGACCAGATCGAGGTCGACTCCGGCATGCGATTCGCCGCGCTCGCCCGCTCGACCGCGCGCGCCGGACTCGCCGGCCTCGAGTGGGCTGCCGGCATTCCCGGCGCGATCGGTGGCGGCCTGCCGACCAACGCCGGCGCATACGGCTCCGACCTGTCCGACGCGCTCGTCGAAGTCCGCGCCATCAGCCCGGATGGCGAACTCGTCCGGCTTGAGGCCGGCGAACTGGAACTGGGCTACCGGACCTCGCGCTTTCGTGACGGCGATTTGAGTGATCACATCGTCACCTCGCTCACGCTGCAGTTGCGCGAAGGCGACGTCTTCGCATCGCTGGCCGAGATCGACCGCGTGGAAGCGCTGCGCAGGGCCAATGCGCCCAGCGGGCCGTCGCTCGGTTCCACATTCAAGAATCCTCCCGACGACCTGCGCACTGCCGGACAGTTGATCGAACAGGCCGGGCTCAAAGGCGCGAGCATCGGCGCAGCAATGGTCTCCGAGCTGCATGCCAACTACATCCTCAACACCGATGTCGCCAACGCCCGGGCCGGGGACTTCCTGGCGCTCATCGACCGGGTCCGCGACTCGGTCCAGGATCAGTTCGGCGTCACGCTGGTCCCGGAGATCGCGGTGATCGGTGAGGAGGCCGCCGGTGACTGAGGCCCCTCGGAGTCTGGGCGTTGTCTTCGGTGGCGCATCCGTCGAACACACGATCTCGATTCGCTCGGCGCGAGCCGTGATGGCCGCAGCCAACGCTGAGCGCTGGCGGATGGTCCCCTTCGCCGTCTCGCGCACTGGCCTGTGGCTCACCCCCGAAGAGTCAAGCCGCGCCCTGTCGGTCATGCAGGAGGGCGGACCCGAGGAGATCGCAGATCCGGCGGCGCCCCGAACAACTCGCATCCCACAGTCGACCCTTGCCGTCCTTGCGCAATGCGATGCCGTCTTTCCTTTGATCCATGGGACGTCCGGCGAAGATGGCGTGCTACAAGGATTCATCGAGACGCTGGACCTACCCTACGTCGGCTCCGGCGTCGCCGCATCCGCGCTCGCCATGGACAAGGCCCGCTGCAAGCGGCTCCTGCGCGATGTGGGCATCCCCGTCGCGCCTGACATCGTGGTCTCCTGCGACGATTGGCGAAGCGATCCGACCGCCGTGGCGCGGCGAGCCGCCGAAGTCGGCTATCCCTACTTCGTCAAGCCGTCGCGCGGCGGCTCCAGCATCGGCGCCGGCCGGGTTGACTCGCGCGAAGAGGCTGCCGACGCCCTCGCCGCGGCGTTCGCCTACGACTCCGACGTCCTAATCGAAGAGGCCATGCCCTCGCCACGCGAAATCGAATGCGGCGTGCTTGGATCATCTGGCGGCCGGCCGCCAATCGTCTCGCCGCCGGGCGAGATTCGCACGCAGCGACCCTTCTACGACTACATCGCCAAGTACGAAGACCCCGCCACCGAACTGATCGCACCGGCGCGGCTCGATGCAAAGCTCGCCGAACAGCTTCAGCGCGCCGCACTTGAAGCCTGGAGCGCCGTAGGCGCCGAGGGCATGGTCCGCGCGGACTTTCTGGTCGCCGATGACGGGCGCTTCTGGCTGGGTGAACTAAACACCATTCCCGGGTTTACGTCAGCCTCGATGTACCCCCGCGTCTTTGAGGCTGCCGGCATTCCGCTGAGCGACCTGATCGACCGACTTGTCGATCTTGCCATTGAACGCCGCCGCAACCGGGCCGACGGCCCCACCGCGGCCGATCGCGAGGCGCTTCTGTGAGCAGAACGCACTTCGAGTCCGGGCAAGATAGTCCGCCGGTGGAAGACGCCTCGACGCTTGATCACGTACATGTGCATCCCGTCCCGGCGAGCCGCCGACGCAGGCTGTTCTTGCGCCTGGCATCGATGTCGGCGGACCGTGCGCTCGCCCCGTTCAGGATTCGCTGGCCGCTGTTCATGTTCGCCGCGCTTGTTCTGGCCATAGCCGTGCTTGGCGCGGCGCTCGCGATCCTCAACTCTCCCCTGCTCGACATCAGCCGCGTCGAAGTCGAAGGCGCGCATGTCGTCTCCGCTGCGTCTGTGAAGCAACTCGCAGGCGTGAAGGGTCAGCACGTGCTGCTCGCCGATCTTGAGGCCGCGCGGCAACGCATTCGCGCCTTACCGATGGTCAAAGAGGTCGAAATCAGCCGGGACTGGCCAAATGGCATCAAAGTCGCCATAGTGGAGCGAGCCCCGTGGGGCCGGTGGCGGGCAAACGACACAGTGTGGGCAATTGATTCAGAGGGCATCGTCCTCGAGGGCCCAGCGCCCGCGTATGACGGACCCATCGTGACCCAGGTTTCGGCTCTGCCGGCGATCGCCGCCGGCGCACAGGTCGACACGACCGCGCTGCAGATGGCCGACGAGCTACACCGGCGCGGCGCGCCGCTGCCGTTGCCCGCCGTGCTCTCCTACGAGTGGTCGCTCGTTGACGGCCTAGTGGTCGTTACCGAACACGGGCGGATCGTCTTCGGTGGCGCCGACGGGCTCGATTTCAAGTACACCGTCTGGGCACTGCTCGAAGAGGAGGCGCAGGGGCGCGGTGAACCATTGCTCTTCGCCGATCTGCGCTTTGGATTGCGCCCGAGTGTGGAGATCGGGCTCAACCTCGGTCGGGGCGTCCTCAATCGCGAGCCTCACACCGCACACTTCGCCGACAACACGGAGTCGCCGAGCCGGGAGCCGACTTCGGCGGCTGCGTCAACGCGGTAGATCCAACAGGACACGAACTCGGGAGCGAACATGCCGCCAACATCCAACGCCAGTGTCGCGATTGATCTGGGAACATCCGCTATCACGACGGTCGTTGGCGAACGTGACGACCTGGGCCAGTTGCACATCCTCGGCGTTGGGCGGGCGCCGTCGAGCGGGATCGAGGCTGGTCAAATCAGCCATGTATCGCGTGCCGCCGACTCAATCCGCGCATCATTGGATCAGGCCGAAGCATCCTCCGGCCGACAGATCCTGTCCGTCGGCATCGCCCTCTCCGGCGCGCATCTGCAGAGTATGAACAATCGCGGCGCCGTCGCGCTGCCCTCGATCGGCGAACCGATTCGCGACGCCGATCTGGTGCGCGCCATCGACTCCGGACGCGCCGTCACGATCAACCACGTCGCCTCACTGGTCCATGCGATCCCGCGCTACTACGTCGTCGACGCCGACCGCCGCTCGTTTGATCCGCGCGGCCAACACGGCCAACGACTCGACGTCTCCATGCATCTCGTTACGGCGTCGCAGAGCGCCATACAGAACGCTGCTCACTGCGTCCAGAATGCAGGCGTCGATGTTGAACTGATCGCGGCCAAACCAGTCGTCGCTGCCGAGCGCGCCGTGCGCAGCGACGAGAAGGAATTCGGTGCGCTGGTCGTGGGACTCGATTCCGGCACGACCACGCTGACCGCCTTCGAGGACGGCGCGATCTCCCACACCTCCGCCCTGCCGATCGGCACGTCGCATATCGCCCGCGATCTCTCCGTCGGCCTGCACTGTGCCAACGACGAGGCACTCTCGGTCATGCGGTCGCACGGGTGGGCGATCCCGCAACTGGTGCCCAACGACACCGCGCAAATCCAGCTGCGCGGATTCTCGGCCGACGGAGGAATGCACGACGCAGATCCTTCGTTGGTCGCCGAGATCATCAACGCCCGCGCCAGTGAAACGATCAGCATGATCGCCAATCGAATTGCCGAGTTCCGACTCCAGCACTCCGTCGCCGGTGGCATCATCCTGATCGGCAGCGGAGCCACGTTGCAAGGCATCGACCTGCTCTTCAGCAAGGCGCTCGAATCGCCCGCGCGAATCGGCGAGCCTGGCGACCTGTACGGACTTGCCGACAAGCTGCGCCATCCCAACGCGCTGGGCGCGGTCGGCATGCTCGACTGGATGCTCGATTCCGGCGACGCAATCTCCGCCGGACAATCCAACAGCTTTGGCCGGCAAGCGGAGTCCGGCGGGTCGCTGCTGGACTCGCTGTACTCCGGACTCTCCGGATTTGTCCGCGCCTTTAGCCCAAACAGCAACCCCAGCAGCTAGGAACCCACGCACCCACACGCCACACAGCCACTACAGCGTAGAGAGAGGAGCGCCGCATGGTCATACGAAACCGCCACAGCCGAGACGAGGGCATCCCGCCAATCACGGTTGTCGGAGTCGGCGGAGGCGGCTGCAACGCCGTCAACCGCATGATCGACGACGAGATTCGGGGTGTCGAGTTTGTCGCCGTCAACACAGACAATCAGCAGTTGTCGTCTGCCAGGGCGGAAACTATCGTCCGCATCGCCGATGCGGAGTCCGATGGACTCGGCGTCGGCGGCGACCCCGAGCGCGGAGCCCGCGCAGCCGAGAACAGCCGCGACGAAATCCGCGACCTGTTTAGCGATGTCGACATGGCGTTCATCACCGCTGGCATGGGCGGCGGCACCGGCACCGGCGCCGCGCCAATCGTCGCCGAGATGGCGCGCCAGGCCGGCGCATTGACGATCGCGGTCGTTACCCGCCCCTTCGAGTTCGAAGGCGTGCCCCGCGCCGACGCGGCGCGGGACGGCATTGACCGGCTGAACGAAGTCGCCGACACCGTGATCGTGATCCCGAACCAGCGGTTGATCGACAAGAACGACCGCAGCCTTACTGTCACCCAGGCCTTCGGTCGCGCCGACGACGTGCTGCGCCAGGCCGTGCGAGGCATCTCCGACGTGCTCACCGTGCCCGGAGAGATCAACCTCGACTTCAATGACGTGAAGAAGGTGATGGGCGGCGGCGGACATGCCTTGATGGCACTGGGCCACGGATCCGGCGACAACCGCGCCATCGACGCCGCCGAGGAAGCGATCCAGTCGCCGCTGCTCGAGGACAGCATCAACGGCGCGACCCGGGTGCTCTACAACGTCACTTCCGCCGGCGACCTGGGAATGCTGGAGCTCCAGCAGATCGCCGACTTCGTCCGCGAGAAGGTCCACCCCAACGCCGAGATCATCATGGGCACCGTGATCGACAAGACGCTGGACGGCGATATCCAGATGACGCTGATCGCCACCGGATTCGAGCCCGCCGGACAGGTGCAGCCGCCATCGTCATCGCGCTTCGAGCAGGCTCCAAGCACACAGGCCGCCTTCTCGATGGCGCCCGACGAGCCTCGTCACCCCACTCGCGAGGAGATCCTCGACAACCTGACCTTCAAGCCGGTTGCCCCGCGCAGCCTCGATGAGCTGGCCACGCCTACCTTCCTGCACAGTCGACAGGCGTCGGCCAACGCCGGGAGTAACTCGAACGGCGCTCGCCGCTGGGATCCGGACGCTGCAATCGGGCGCGAATGAGAATCGACCTCGTCACCATCTTCCCGCCGCTCGTCGCGGGCGCGTTTGAGCAAAGCATTATCAAGCGCGCCCGCGACCGCGGGATTGTGGAGATTCACGTCAACGACCTGCGCGAGTACGCCACCGACCGGCATCGCACGGTCGACGACTACCCCTACGGCGGCGGCGCGGGCATGGTGATGAAGCCGGAACCCTGGTTCCGCGCGGTCGAGCATCTGCGTGAGCAAGGCCATCCCGGCCCCTGCGTTCTGCTTACGCCGCAAGGGCGTCGTCTCGATCAAGCACTGGTTCGGCGGCTGGCCGCCGAAGATCGATTGATCATCCTTTGCGGACGGTACGAGGGCGTCGACGAACGGGTGCGTGAGCACCTGGCGGACATCGAGGTCTCAATCGGCGACTACGTGCTCTCCGGCGGGGAACCGGCGGCCGTGGTTTTGACCGATGCGGTCGTCCGCCTGCAGCCCGGCGCGCTGGGCTCGTCCGAATCGACCGTGGAAGAGTCCTTCTCTGAGGGGCTGCTCGAGTATCCGCAGTACACGCGACCGCCCGAGTTTCGCGGCTGGCGCGTGCCCGACGTGCTGCTCAGCGGTGACCACGGAGCCGTGGAGCGCTGGCGGCGCGAGCAGCAACAACATCGCACTCGGCGCCGCCGTCCCGACCTGCTGCAAGAACAGGGCGATGTATCGGAGGCAACGAGCTAGTCAATGGCTCGTAGTGTCGGCTTACTGGTCTGCAAGCCTCGTCGCGCCATAAGATGGTGAAACGACCGTATCCTCATCGTCTCGTCCGGAGTTGACCCCATGGACCGCAGCGATCTTCTGACCTATGAACGTAATCCGGCGATTGAAGACTTCCAGCCGGGTGACACCGTGCGCGTCCACGCCGTGATCGTCGAAGGCGACCGCGAGCGCACCCAGGTCTTCGAAGGCGTCGTGATCCGGCGTAAGAAGCAGGGAACCTCCTCCAACTTCACGGTCCGCCGAGTGACCAAGGGCATCGGCGTCGAGCGCACGTTCCTCTACCACTCGCCGCGCGTGGAAAAGGTCGAGGTCACCCGACGCGGCCGAGTCCGCCGCTCGCGCCTCTACTACCTCCGCGATCGCACCGGACGAGCCGCCCGCATCCCCCAGCGCCCGCGCAACTCCAAGCGCGCGATCCACTCCTACTAGAACGCAGCCGCCGCGCCGGGGTCGCCATCCGAGGTCGGCTGAACTAGGTTCCCTGACTGCCGTGCAGCGAGACCGCGTCCGACACCAATGAACGAATCGCCTCGCCGGGGAATTCCCTGTCGCACCAGACCTTGAGGTGCCGCATTCCCTTGCCGGTGCCTTCCAGACGCGATTCCGCCTCGGACAACTCCGCGCCGCGGAAGAACTGCAGACGGACATAGCCGTTGGCGCCCATGATGCTGCACATGTTGCCGCGCTTACCTGTATGCACCCAGGCGGGATAGTTCCACTTCGTCGACTCGGAGATTCGTGGATTGCCTGCGATCGACTCGCGCACGGTATCGCGGACCGCGAGCGCCACCCGTCGTTCCGCCTCGTCCAGTTCGTCGAAGTAGCGGTCGAAGGCGCTAGAACACATCGCTGTCCGACCCCTCATTCGGCGGCAGATTCGGTTCCATTGACTCCACGATCGCCGTTAGCCCCTCCGTCCCGATCACCCTGATCGCCGCGCCTTCGGGTATCTCCACGCCGGCCGCGGATCGCGCCGACCACAGCTCCGCCTCGACCATGACCGTGCCGCCCGGCGCGAGCGTGTTGTGCGCGTGACCTTCCTTGCCCACGATGCCCGTTCGGCTGCGGTAGGTCCACTTGGGCCTGCGCCGATCCACCGCAATCAGCGCGCCCAAGCCAAAGACCACCAGGCCGATCAGACCTGCGCCCACGATCAACGCCCAGATCGAGACTCGCTCTGCATCGACCGACGCGTCGCCGATCAGCAGCAATCCACCCAGGATGAGCGCAATGATCCCGCCAATGCCGAGGAATCCGAAGCCGGCAACGAATACCTCCGCTATCAGCAGGATGATCGCCAGCACGAGCAGCGCGATCCCGGCAGGATTCGTGTCCAATGGTCCCAGCGCGAAGAAGCCGAAGATCAACATGATCACGCCGAACACGCCCGGCCCGACCAGACCAGGCGAGAAGGCTTCGATGATCAGCAGCAAGCTGCCCAGCGAGGTGAGCAGGAATGCGATGTTCGGGTCGGCGATCACATCCAGGATCGACTCGGCGAAGTTGTAGTTGGTCTCCACGATCGGCGCGCCTGCAAGATTCAGAATCACGTTGTCGCCGTCGGGATTGAGCTGAATCGCGCGCCCGTCGATCTGATCGATCAGATCCCGCAGATCGACGGCGACCAGGTCGACGACGTTGAGCGCTACGGCTTCATCGCCGGTGATCGACACCGACTTCCGTACCGCGTCTTCGGCCCACTCGGCGTTGCGGTTGCGGTGCTTGGCGATGCCGCGAATATCGGCCGCCGCGTCGTTCGTCACCTTCTCCCTCAGATCGCCATCAATGTCTTCGCCGCCGCCGGCGATCGGGTGGGCCGCGCCAATCTGGGTGTTGGGCGCCATCGCCGCGATGTGACCGGCCATCGTGATGAACGTGCCCGCGGATGCCGCCCGTCCGCCTGCGGGCGCGACATAGACAACCACCGGAATCTCGGCGGCCAGAATCCGTTGGACGATGTCGTCGGTCGAGGTGATCAGTCCGCCCGGCGTGTCGAGCATCAGCACCCACAACGCGGCGTCTTGCCGCTCCGCCCGATCCAGCGCGCGCTCGATGAAGTTGGCCGATACCGGTCCGATGTCCTGGGCCAACTCCGATACGTGGATCGCACCCGGCGGATTGTCCGTGCCGCAGCCGCTCAGCATCGCCGATCCCAGCCCCAGGCACAGCAACGTCAGGGCTAGCACTCGCATCGCTTGACGCCGCAATCGACTCATGACTCAAGAATACGCAGGCGCGATAAACTCCGATCATGCCTCCCCTCGTCACGCACATGATCGCCGCCGTCCGCACCGGCGGACAGATTGATGCCGACGGACTCCAACTCGACCGATCCAACGGCGAGTACCTGCTCGGCGCGACCACGCCCGACATCCGCGTACTCACGCGTTGGGATCGCGAGCGCACCCACTTCTTTGACATCTACGACGACGGTCACCAGGACTGCGTCGAGAACTTCTTCAGCGCTCACCGCCTCTTTCGCGATCCGTCGCACCTGTCGCCCGAGACGCAGGCATGGGTCGCCGGATACCTCAGCCATGTGATCATGGACCAGGAATATGTTTTGCAGATCTATCGACCGTTCTTCGGCAGCCGCTCCCTGCTCGGAGGCGGTTCGCACGCCAATCTGCTCGACCGCGTGCTGCAGTACGAACTGGACCGACGCGAGCGCGAGGCGTCCGGCGAGATGCAGCACCTGCGGCGCGCGCTGTTCGGCTCCGCAGTAGAGATCGACGCCGGATTTGTCGACCGCGGCCTGCTCGAACAATGGCGCGACACCACGGCCGCCATGACCGAGCATCCACCCGACTGGGAACGGTTCTCCTTCATCGCCTCGCGCCATCTGAAGAGCGCCGGCATCGAGAGCGAGGCAGGCCTGCGCGAGTTCATGGACACGATCCCCGAGTTGCTGGACGACACACTCTCACGCGTCGATCAGGCAGCACTCGACGGATTCTTTGAATCCACAACCCAACGCACGGCGAGCGTCCTGCGCGAGTGGCTGGGCGCCGCCTGATGGTCAACGCCGCCGACATCGACATCCCGATCTGGCAAGGCGCCGATGCGGCGCGCCGACAGCTGCTCGCCCGCCGACGTCCCGACGATGACGAGCTGAGCGAGATCGAACGCCAGATCCTGGGTCGGCTGTTCGACGACGCGCCGGAGTTCGAAGAGGCCGTCGGGCGCATCATCCAGCGCGTCCGCGATGGCGGCGACGCCGCCGTTCGCGCGATCGCGGAGGCGATCGATGGCGCCGCGCCAGAATCGCTGGTAGTCACCGAGGAGGAGTTCTCGTGCGCCCGCGATGACGTTTCTCCTGAACTGGTCTCGGCCTTGCAACACGCGGCCGAACGTGTGCGCCGTTATCACGAGCTCCAGCTCGAGCACGCGGCCAGATCGTTCTCGAGCGGCGGTCTGGGACAACTCGTCCGACCGCTGGCGCGTGTCGGACTGTATGTGCCCGGCACCGCCGCCGTCTATCCGTCCACGGTGCTCCATACCGCGATCCCGGCCATGGTCGCCGGCGTGCGAGAGGTCGTGATCGCCTCGCCAGCCGTGCCTGCCGACGACGGATCCGCACACGTCAACGCGCTCAAGCTAGTTGCCGCCGAGATCGCTGGTGTCGACACCGTCTACAAGGTCGGTGGCGCGCAAGCGATCGCGGCCCTCGCCTACGGAACGGAGTCGATCGGCGCAGTCGACAAGATCTTCGGCCCAGGTAATCGCTTCGTCACTGCCGCCAAGCGAAGGCTCTACGGCGTGGTCGGGATCGACGCGATCTATGGCCCGACCGAAACGATGATCATCGCCGACCACTCCGCCAACCCGGAGCTGGTCGCCGCCGACCTCCTCGCCCAGGCCGAGCATGACGACCTTGCAGCGCCGATTCTGATCTCGACCAGCGAAGCGCTGGCGGAGGCGGTCGCAGCGGAGTTGGTGGAACAAACCGCCGATCTCCCGCGCCGCGACATCGCCCTCAACGCTGTGCGCAATCGCGGTGGACTCGCCTGTGTCCCAGACATCGACGATGCCCTGGCCATTGCCAACGAGTACGCGCCTGAGCACCTCGCCCTGGTCGTAGAGAACGCGCACCAGCGCATCGGAGAGGTGCGTAACGCGGGCGGGCTGTTCGTCGGCGAAGCTTCCCCCGAGGCTCTGGGCGATTACGTCGCCGGTCCCTCGCACGTGATGCCGACCGGGGGCTCGGCGCGCTTCTCCTCCGCCCTCAACGTGGGCGAGTTCATGAAGATCACCACGGTCGTGCAGGTCACCGACGACCTATTGGACGAGATCGCGGGAGACGCGGAACTGATCGCCCACGCGGAGCATCTGGACGCACACGCCCGATCGCTCGAACGCCGACGGCGCGATCGATGACCGCTGAGCCGCCCCGAGTCCGCCCGCATCTTGCCCAACTGCCGGGATATGCGCCGGTGGTGCCGTTGGCCGAGCGCGCGCGCCTTGCGGGTCTCAACCCCGAAGACTGTCTCAAGCTCGACGCCAATGAGAATCCCTATGGCATGCACCCATTGGTTCGTGAGGCGTTGCAATCAGCACTCCGCGACCCGACGTTCGGCTCGATCTATCCCGATCCGAATCAGACCGAGTTGCGCTCGGCTCTCTCGCGTTACACCGGTCTCGACCCGTCCATGATCATTGCCGGCGCCGGCGCCGATGAGTTGCTCGACCTGGCGTTGCGCGCCCTCATGCCTCCGGGCGCTGCGCTCATCACTTGCCCGCCGTCGTTCGGGATGTATCCCTTCCTCGCCGACGTCAATCAGCTCAACCTCGTTGACATCCCCAGAATCGGCGACTTCACGCTCCGTCAAGAGTCGTTGCTTGAAGCGGTCGATGCTGCCGAAGACAACGCGATTGTCGTGCTCACATCGCCTAACAATCCGAGCGGCGATCTCGTCCCGCGCCCGTTGCTTCGCGAGCTGCTCGCAGCCGGCGCGACGGTCATGCTGGATGAGGCCTACATCGAGTTCGCCGGCCGCGACGCTTCCGCGCAGGATCTGTTGTCCGACTTCCCCCGCCTGATCATCATGCGCACGTTCAGCAAGTGGGCCGGCATCGCCGGACTACGGCTCGGCTACGCGCTCGCACATCCCGACCTCGTGGCGGACCTGATCAAGGTCAAGCAGCCGTACAACATCAACCAGGCGGCAGAGAGCGCAGGCATGGCCGCCATCGCGTCTGCGGACGAGATTGGCCGGCAGATTGACTCAATCCGCCGGACTCGCAGTCGCCTCGATGGCGTATTGCGCGAGATCGACGGACTCGATCCGCTGCCATCGGAGTCCAACTTCATCTTGATAGAGGTCAATCCCGCCGTCGGAACGGGCCGCGAGCTGCACGACCGCCTCGCCTCGGTCGGCGTCTTCACCCGCACCTACAGCGACCCGCTGCTGACGAACTACCTGCGCATCTCCATACCGCGAGCCGACCAGCTCGACATCTTGCTCGAGCGGCTCAGCTCCGTCCTCTGACGCACTATCCTGCGCTCGCCCAACCAAGAGCTGAGGAGGACGCGATGCGCCTGACCGAACCGCGACTGCCGCCGCTGACGATCGAAACTGCCGAAGGCGAATCGAAAGCGCAGCTTGAGCGCGCAGAGGCGCGCGGCGGTCCGGTACTCAACATCACCCGCACGCTCGCGCACTATCCCGAGCTCTCTTCGGCCTGGGGAAGATTCGCCCGCCACGTCCTCGGCGAGTCCTCACTGCCCGAGCGCGAACGCGAGCTCGTCATCCTGCGGATGGGCTGGAACTGCCGGTCCGGCTACGAGTTCGGCCAGCATCGGCGCATCGGTCTACAGGCCGGCCTGTCGCTCGAGGAAGTCGAGCGCGTCAAGGCGGGTCCCGACCACGAAGCCTGGACCTCGCACGAGGCCGCCCTGCTCCGCGCCACAGACGAGCTGCGTGCCGATGCGTTCATCACCGACGCGACCTGGAACGCGCTCGCCGAGCGCTACGACACGAAGCAAATGATGGACGTCGTCTTCGCCGCCGGCCAGTACAACCTCGTCTCAATGGCCCTTAACACCCTCGGAGTCCAGCTCGAGCCCGGAACTCCGGGTTTTGAACTCGAGTAGGCAACCGCTATGCCCGGACCGCTTGATGGCCTCCGCGTTCTCGACTTCACCTGGGCCCTCGCCGGACCCTACGGCTCGATGATCCTCACCGACCTCGGCGCGGATGTCTACAAGATCGAACACGTCGACACCAACGAGCGGCATCGCGGCGCCGGACCCTACGTCCACGGCGTCTCGACCTACTTCTTCAGCGTCAACCGGGGCAAGAAGTCGGTCACGCTCGACCTCAAGCATCCCGACGCTGTGCAGATTGTCAAGGACCTGATTGACCCCGATCTCGGCGGCATCGACGTTCTGACCGAGAACTTCCGCCCCGGCGCGATGGCCCGACTGGGACTCGGCTACGAGGACCTCTCGGCAGTCAATCCGCGCCTGATCTACGCCTCCACGTCGGGATTTGGGCACACCGGCCCCTACCAGCACCGACCCGCCGTCGACGTGATCGTCCAGGGCATGGGCGGCGTGATGAGCATTACCGGACATCCCGGCGGACCGCCCGCGCGGCCCGGCTACAGCATCGGCGACATGGCCGGCGGCATGTACACCGCCATCGGCGTGCTCGCCGCCATGCACGAGCGCGAATCCTCAGGACTCGGACAGCACGTCGATGTCGCCATGCTCGACGCGCAGGTTGCGCTGCTTGAGAACGCCGTCGTCCGCGCCGCCAACACCGACGAAGTGCCCGGCCCGATCGGCACCCGCCATCCCCTGGTTACGCCGTTCCAGGCCTTCCCAACCGCCGACGGCTGGATGGTGATTGCCGGGGTCAAGGATTGGCAGCTCTTCTGCGCCAAGATCGAGCGCGACGATCTGCTGCACGACGAGCGCTTCCAGACCAACCCCGACCGCACCGATCATCACGCCGACCTCGAACCAATCCTCAATGAGGCGTTCAAGAAGCGCACTACCGCCGAGTGGGAAGCGGAACTCGACGGAGTCTGCATCGCCGCGCCGATGAACACCCTCCCCGAGATCATCAACGACCCTCACATCCAGGCCCGCGGCATGATCGCCGAACTCCCCGTCGCCAAGTCTCAGAAGACAATCAAAGTCTCCGGTTCCCCAGTCCACCTCTCCCGAACCCCCATCCAGCTCAATCGAGGAGCCTCCGCCATCGGCGAGCACACCCGCGAGGCGCTCGAACTGATCGGGCGGTCAGAGAAGGAGATTGACGGATTGGCTGATGCCGGTGTCGTCTCGCTCGACCAGGAAGACCAGCAATGAACGATCGTGCCGCCTTCGCCAACCTCGTCCGATCCGGGCACCCTATCCTCGCGCCCGTCGCCCTTGACCCGCTCTCGGCCCGGCTGGTCGAATCTCTGGGATTCGAGGCTGCGTACCTCTCCGGCGGCGGGTTTGGATTCCAGCTCTCCGTCTCCGAGGCCCTGCTGACGATCACCGAAGTGGCGGGGCTGACCCGACAGATCACGGCGCGCTCCGACATCCCGCTCATCGTTGACGGCGGCGTCGGCTTCGGCGACGCCTTGCACACCACGCGGGCGGTGCGCGAGATCGAGGCGGCGGGCGCGGCGGCGATCGAGATCGAGGACCAGGTCGCTCCCAAGCGCGCGCATCATCACAAGGGCGTTGAGCACCTGGTCCCGCTCGAGATGATGGTCGACAAGGTCCGCGAAGCGGTGGAGGCGCGCCGCGACGATGACTTCATCATCATCGCCCGCACCGGCGCCGTGCGCAACGAGTCGTTCGAGCGCGCCCTCGAGCGCTGCGCCGCCTACCGCGAGGCGGGGGCCGACGTGCTGATGCTGTTCACCAACGATCCCGGCGAGATCGCCGAGGCCGGCAGAGTCCTCGGCGGGCCGCTCTCGCTGATGGCGCCTGCCGACCGTCTCGACCGCAAGATGCTCGCCCAACACGGATTCAACGTGCTGATCGATCCCTTCACCGGACAGGTCGCCGCCTACGGAGCGATGCGCGACGCGTATCGCCGTATTGCTGCAGACCGATCATCGGGCCGCGATGTCGACGAGTTGATGTCGCTCTATCGCGAGGTGCAACAGATGGCGGGGATGGACGAGCTCTACGCGATCGAGGAGCGGACGACGGAGCGGCCGGCGTAGAGCCCCCCCTCTGCCTTCGGCATCTCCCCCCGCTGAGGCGGGGGGAGAGGTGAGATGTCGCCCCTTGCCCTGCGGGGGGAGAGGTGAGATGTCGCCTCTTGCCCTGCGGGGGGAGAGGGGATCAGAGATCCCAGTGGCGGAGGATGGCCTCGGTTTCTTCGAGGTGGCCGGTTTCGTCTCGGATGAAGTCCTCGAGCGTGACCTTGAGCGCGATATCGCCGAACGCCTCGGCGTCTTGCAGACGCTCGGTGTAGCGGTTGACCGCTTCGCGTTCCAGGTCCAGTACGGCTTCAAGCATCGCCCGGTTGCCGCTTGGCAGCGGCACCTCGGCGGGCACAGTGGTCGGCTCGCCGCCGAGCGCGACAATTTTGTTGGACAGGTAGGTCGCGTGGATTTGCTCACCGCTCACTTCTGCGGTGAAGAACTGCGCCAACTGAGGACGCTGCGGACCGTCAACCCGCGCGGCGTAGGTGATGTACGTGACGATCGCCGCAAGCTCGGCGGCAAGATCCCCGTTCAGCTTCTCGATCAGCTCCGCACGTTCCATAAGGTTCCTGCCTGCGCTCTTTGCGCCACCCCAGGCGGACTGCGCTTGAGGTAAGTGTAAGGCGGCACTGGACATCGCTCGCCTTCTGCGACACAGTGAGCGCATGCGCAGCGCGACCGTCACTCGCGATACCGGTGAGACCTCGATCCGAGTGGAACTCGAACTCGACGGCTCCGGCCGGGCCGACGTCTCCACCGGGGTCGGCATGCTCGACCATATGCTGCACCAGCTCGCCCGACACGGCGCATTTGACCTGAGCGTCCAGGCGAGCGGCGACCTTCACGTCGACGCGCACCATACCTCGGAGGATGTCGCAATCGCCGTCGGCCGCGCGCTGGACGACGCGCTCGGCGACCGAGCCGGCATCGCCCGCTTCGCCGACCGCACCGTGCCGCTCGACGAATCACTGATCCAGGTCGCGCTCGACCTCAGCGGCCGACCCTACGCGGCCATCGACCTCAATTTCCCCGCCCCGATGATCGGCGAGCTGCCGTCGTCGATGGCCAGGCACATCCTCGAAACCGTCGCCCACGAGGGCCGTCTCGCGCTGCACGTACGCCAACTCGCAGGCGAGAACGAGCACCACATCATCGAAGCCACGTTCAAGGCGCTGGCTCGCTGCCTGCGCGATGCGGTCCGGGTCGTGGAAGAGTCCGGCGCGCCGAGCACCAAAGGCACGCTTAGCTCGTAGCCGCATCAGCGATCGCAATGGCGTAATCCTCGATCACCGGATTCGCCAGCAACTGGTCCGACATTTCGTCCGCCAGCCGCCGCGCTTCCTCCGCCGACGTTGCCTCCAGCCAGACCTCGATGAACTTGCCGGCGCGGACGGACTCGACCGTTTCGTAGCCGAGCGAGTGCAAGCCGCCGCGGATCGCGAGACCCTGCGGATCGTTGACGGTCCGCTTGAGCGTGACGTGAATCTCGGCCTTGTACTGCATCACGGGCGCCGGTTCAGCCGGCCGTGATCAGTTCGCGGCCGGTGACACGCTCGAACGCCGTGCGATAGCGGCCGCGGATGTCCTTGACCACATCGTCCGGCAGTTCAGGACCGGGCGGCTCCTTGTCCCAGCCGGTCGAGGTCAGCCAGTCGCGCAGCGGTTGCTTGTCGTACGACGGCTGCGATTGACCCGGCTTGTAGATCCCGGCGTCCCAGAAGCGCGACGAATCGGGGGTCAGTGCCTCGTCGATCAGGATGATCTCGTCCTCGCCCTGTTCGTTCTGTGTCGCGCCAAACTCGAACTTGGTGTCGGCGAGGAAGAATCCCGCCTCCTGCGCCCGCGAGAGGCCGTAAGTGTAGAGCGCCATCGAGCGCACCTTGACCGTGTTGGCTACGTCCTCGCCGACGATGCCCACGGCCTGCTCGTAGGTGATGTTCTCGTCGTGTTCGCCGACCTCGCCCTTGGTCGAGGGCGTGAAAATCGGGTTGGGCAGCGGCTCCGACTCGGTCAGTCCGGCCGGAAGCGGAATCCCGCAGACCGTGCCGTCGCGCTGGTACTCGGCCCAGCCTGAGCCGGCCAGGTAGCCGCGTACGATCGCCTCCAGCTTGACCGGCTCGCATTTCTTGACCAGCATCGTGCGGCCGATGTACTCCGGTCCGAGCGAGACCGGGATGTCGGGATTGTCTGTCGAGTCGATCACGCGGATCATGTGGTTGGGTACTACCGATTCCGTCGCGTCGAACCAGAAGGCCGACATCTGCGTCAGCACGCAGCCCTTGTCGGGGATACCGGTCGGCAGCACGACGTCAAACGCAGACATGCGGTCGGTGGTGACCAGCAGCAGACGATCGCCGAGGTCGTAGATGTCTCGAACCTTGCCCGAGTGCTTCGGTAGGTCCAGGTCGGATTCCATCATCACGCTCATGGCAAACTCCTTCGGAACGATTTTAGGTCAAGTTGACGGAGTGATCGGTCTCTGTGGATGCCCCCATCAGTCCCTGCGTGAAGCAGGAACAGAGATCTATAGACCCAACCGGGCGAATGAGGCGTCGATGTGCTGGGTGAAGTAGCCGGGATCGAAGACTGCGTTCATTGCCTCGTGATCGAGGGCGGAGGTGATCACGTCATCCTGCTCGATCAGGTCTCGGAACTGGATACCTTCGTCCCAGGCTTGCATCGCGTAGGACTGGACTCTCTTGTAGGCGTCGTCGCGGCCGACGCCGGCCTCGGTCAGGGCGAGCATGACGCGCTGGCTATAGATCAGGCCGTAGGAGGATTCGAGGTTCTGCTGCATGCGGTCGGCGTCGATCACGAGGCCGTCGATGATCCAGGCCAGCATGTCGGTGATGTAGTCGAGCGCGAAGCAGGCGTCGGGAATGGCAATGCGCTCGGCCGAGGTGTGTGAGATGTCGCGCTCGTGCCAGAGGGCGACGTTCTCCAGCGCGGTGAGCGCGTTGGCGCGGATCGTGCGGGCGAGTCCGCAGACGCGCTCGGCCTTCTCGGGGTTGCGCTTGTGCGGCATAGCGGAGGAGCCGGCCTGGCCCTCGGCGAAGGGCTCGCGTACTTCGCGGACCTCCGTCCGCTGCAGATGGCGAATCTCAGTGGCGAAGCGCTCCAGCGAGGCGGCGATCACGGCAAGGGTCGAAAGGAAGTGGGCGTGGCGGTCGCGCTGGACGACCTGGGTGGAGATCGCCTCGACGCCCAGCCCGAGCTCGCGGCAGACGCGCTCCTCGATGTGCGGCGGCACGGTCGCGTGGGTGCCGACCGCGCCGGAGATCTTGCCAACCGCGACCGACTCGATCGCATCGGCCATCCGTCGGCGGTTGCGACGCGTCTCGTCGATCCATCCGGCCAGTTTGAGACCGAAGGTGGTCGGCTCGCCGTGGATGCCGTGCGTGCGTCCGATGCAGAGCGTGTGCTTGTGCTCGACGGCGCGCCTCGTGATCGAGGCCTCGAGCCGGTCGAGGTCGTCCTCGATGATCCGCGCGGCGTCGCGGATCTGGAGGGCTGAGGCGGTGTCCCAGACGTCGGAAGTGGTCAGGCCGTGGTGGACCCAGCGCGACTCGGGGCCGAGCGTGTCGGCGACCGAGCGGAGGAAGGCGAGGGTGTCGTGGTGGACTTCGGCCTGGTAACGGTCGATGTCGGCGACGTTGTAGCCGGCGTTGGCGGCGACAAGTTCGGCGTCCTCACGGGGCACGACGCCTTCGTCGGCCCAGGCGTTGACCACGGCAATCTCGACATCGAGCCAGCGCCGCCACTTCGCGTCATCGGTCCAGAGCGCGGCCATCTCCGCGCGTTGATAGCGGGGGATCATCAGGGAATGAACTCCTCTCGCGCCGGCGAGAAGATGTCCATCGCGACCGAATCCTCCAGCGCCGTCACCTCGTGCGGCACCTCCGAAGGGATGATCCAGGAGTCACCGGCGGAGAGCTCCTTGGTTTCATCTCCGAGTTCGAACTTGACGCGGCCGGAAACGAGGTAGCCGATCTGTTCGTGCGGATGCGTGTGCATCGGGACGCAACCGCCCGCCGCAATCTCAATCTCATGGATCGAGGTGCGCTCCCCCGCGTTGAGCGTGCGGCGCACGACGCCGGGGAACATCTCGACTTGCTGCGCTTCGTCGTGAGCCTGCAGATTCGGGCGAATCTCGCGGTTCGTCTGTGTGGTCATGATTCCAACTCCCTGAGGGCGATGTCGGTGCGGTGGAACGAGCCGTCGAACGTGATGCGGCGGACGTTGTCGTAGGCGATGCCACGCGCCTCCGCCAGCGTATCGGCGACGGCCGTGACGGCGAGCACGCGTCCGCCTGCGGTCACGGTGCGTCCATCATCGTCGATCGCCGTACCGGCGTGGAAGACGTCCACAGACTCGTCGATGGCGTCGAGTCCGAGGATCGGCTTGCCGGTTTCGTACGGGCCGGGATATCCGCCGCTGACGATGGCGACGCTGACCGATGCGCGTCCCGAGTGTGAGATCGCATCTCTCGGCAGCGCCTCGCCGCGCGCCGACGCTTCGAGCACAGGGAGCAGGTCGCCGTCGAGCAGGGGCAGGATGGCCTGGGTCTCGGGATCGCCGAAGCGGGCGTTGAATTCAAGCACGTTCATGGCCCCGTCGTCGATCATCAGTCCGGCGTAGAGCAGGCCGTGAAACTGGCAGCCGCCGGAGTCCATCTGCTCGACCACCGGCTGGTGGACATCCGCGAAGACATCTTGAGGCTCGCCGACGAATCCTGGCGGGGCGTACACGCCCATGCCTCCGGTATTGGGTCCCTGGTCGCGGTCCATGATCCGCTTGTAGTCACAACTGAGGGGGAGCGGGAGGATGTCGGATCCTGAGACGACGGCCATGGCCGACGCCTCCATACCCTTAAGGCGGTCCTCGATCACGACTCGCTCGCCGGCCGAACCGAAGGCCCCGGCAAACATCTGATCGATGGCGTCGTGGGCGTCGTCGATGTGGTCGGGAACTATGACGCCCTTGCCGGCGGCGAGGCCGTCGGCCTTGAGCACGGGCAGGTCGTCGGGGCCGAGGATCTCGAGCCACTTGTGGGCGGCCTGCGCCGAGTCGAAGAGTTCACCCCGCGCGTGGGACACGCCGGCGGACTGCATAACCTGCTTGGCGAACCACTTGGACGACTCGATCTGCGCCGCCTGCTGTGTCGGACCAAACGCGAGGATGCCGCGCTCGGTCAGCGCGTCGACGAGGCCGGCGGCGAGCGGCGCCTCCGGGCCAACGACGACGAGGTCGATGCGCCGTTCCTCGGCCACTGAGCAGATGCCGCCGATGTCGGAGTCGTGGATAGCGAGGTTCTCGCCCAAGTCGGCCGTACCGGCGTTACCGGGCGCCGCGAGGATGGCTTCGCAGCTCGGCGACTGCGCCAGCTTCCAGGCCAGCGCGTGCTCGCGTCCGCCCCCGCCGACGATCAGGATGCGCATGCTGCGAGGCTATCCCACGACCGCCGGGATGTCGGACGGAATCTTGCTCAAGTCGCCGTCGATCACGATGGGGTCCATGGCCAGCATTTCCGAGCGGTAGGGCGACTCGGGGACGTCCTGCATCAGGTAGATGGGGATGTCGAGGATGTGGGCGAAGCCCATCTCGAGGAAACTGTTGCCGCCGATGTAGCGGGGCTTCTCGGGCAGGTCTTCGTTGAGGACGAGGATGGCATCGGAGACCTTGATCTTCTCGTAGTGGGTGCGAATCAGGTCCTTGTCCCGCTTGAGGTCTGCGCGTTGGTGATCGTTGGCGCCTTCGTAGTCGAACTCGCGCGTGTCGACCGGAGTCAACACTTCGTGACCGGCTGATTCCAGCACGCCGCAGATCTCCGGCAGTCGATGGCGCAAGGACATACTCATGCAGATCGTGATAACCACAGGCGTCACTCCCACTCAATAGTGCCGGGGGGTTTTGAGGTGATGTCGTAGACGACCCGGTTGATCTCGGGGATTTCATTGACGATTCGGTTGGCGATCGTGCCGAGGACGTCGTAGGGGAGACGGGCCCAGTCGGCGGTCATGGCGTCGTCGGCGGTGACGGCGCGGATCGCGCAGACCCATCCGTAGGTGCGCGCGTCGCCCTGCACGCCGACCGTGCGCGTGTCGGTGAGGATCGCGAACGACTGCCAGAGATCGTCGTAGAGCCCGGCCTCCTGGATCTCGTCCATGACGACAGCGTCGGCGAGCTGGAGGACGCGCACTTTCTCGTGCGTGACCGGTCCGATGATGCGAATTGCGAGGCCGGGACCGGGATAGGGTTGGCGGCCGACGATCTCCTCTGGCAGACCGAGTTCGCGTCCGACTTCGCGGACCTCGTCCTTGAACAGGTGGCGAAGCGGTTCTATCAGTTCGAAACGCAGATCGTCGGGCAATCCGCCGACGTTGTGATGCGATTTGATCATCGCGGTGGCCGATCCGTGACCGGAGCCGGCGCTCTCGACCACGTCGGGATAGGTCGTGCCCTGGACGAGATAGTCAACGCCGTGGTCGTCTCTGGTGATTTCGAGCGCTGTCTCTTCGAAGACCGAGATAAACGTTTCGCCGATCCGCTTGCGCTTGGTCTCGGGATCGTCGACGCCGGCGAGTTCTTCGAGGAATCTGTCGCCGGAACGGGCGACGCGCAGGTCCATGTGCATGTTGCGCTGGAAGGTGTCGACCACCTGCTCGGTCTCGCCGAGGCGCATCAGGCCGTTGTCGACATAGATGCAGGTGAGCTGGTCGCCGACGGCTCGGTGGACCAGCGCGGCGGCGACGGACGAATCGACCCCGCCGGAGAGTCCGCAGACGACGTGATTGCCGCCAACCTGCTCACGTATCTCGGTGACGGTCTCGGTGATGAAGTGGGCGGCGTCCCAGTCGCCTGAGCAGCCGCAGATCTCGTAGACGAAATTGCTGAGCAAATGTAGCCCGTGAGGCGTGTGCACGACCTCAGGATGAAACTGGATACCGAATCGGTGGTTGTCGTCGCCCATGGCGGCAATCGGAATGCTGTCCGTGCCGGCCAGAGCGCGGAATCCGTCGGGCAGTTCGTCCACGCGGTCGCCGTGCGACATCCAAACCGGCATTGGACGGGGCAGATCGTCGAGCAATCCCGAGCCTTCATGGGGATAAATGTGGGCCGCGCCGAACTCGCGCTCTCGGCCGGCCGCGACGCGACCGCCGAGCTGATTGGCCATCGTTTGCATGCCGTAGCAGATGCCCAGCGCGGGCATGCGCCCGTCAAGCGCCCAATCGGGAGCGGTTGGCGCGCCCTCGTCGTGAACGCTGGCCGGTCCGCCGCTGAGAATCACGCCGCGCGGATTCGATTCCCGGACGCGATCCCAGGTGGCCGTCGGCGGCACCAGCTCGCAGTACACGTTGAGTTCCCGCACGCGGCGGGCGATCAGCATCGCCGTCTGCGAGCCGAGGTCGACGATGACAATCGATTCGTGCTGGGACTCGACGGACTGCACGTCATAATGATACGCGCGGAGTATGCTGTTCCTGTGTCATTCGATCAACTCGATCAGGCTGTTGATCATTTGCGCGGTGGCGGCGTCGTGGCCCTGCCGACCGACACCCAGTACGCCCTGAGCGGGATCGCGACCGACGACCACGCCGTAGCTTCAGTGTTTCGCCTGAAGCGACGGCCCGGAGGAGAGAACCTGCCGGTCTTCCTGCCGCCCGCTCGTTGGAGAGATCACCTGGAAGCGATGGCCGAGCCGCTCGAGGATCGCGTGTTCGCGCTGGCCGAGTCGGCCTGGCCCGGAGCAGTGACGTTGATCGTCAACAAGCGTGCCGACTGGCCGACGCGAGCGGTTGACGGAGCGACTATCGCATTGCGCATTCCCGACCATCCCGTTGCTTCGGCCCTGCTCGACATGGTCGACGCGCCGTTGACGGGTACATCGGCCAATGTTCATGGGGAACCTGCTTCGCTATCCGCCTATGATGTGCGCCGACAGTTCGCTGTCGGGTCACCCGCGGATCGTGTGAGTGAATCACTTCACATACTGGACGAATACGGCGTAACGCCTGCGGGTACGGCCTCGACTATCTTGGATTGCACAGGCCAGATGCCGCGTGTGCTGCGCCGCGGTCCGATGCTCAGCGCGCAGGTAGGAGAACTGCTCATGCGGCACTGGGGACTCTCCGATTTGGACTCGGGTTCCTGAAGTCATGGCCTGAAGGTCTGGATTGGGGCAGGCATCGGTGCGAATCGCGATTGGCAGCGACCACGCCGGGTTTGAACTGAAAGAACGTCTGCGCGAGCGGCTGGCTGCGCAGGGCCACGTACTCCATGACTTCGGCCCGGTGTCCAACGAACCAACCGACTACGCCGACACCGCCGCCCCGCTGGCCGAGGCGGTTGTGGACGGACAGCACCAACTCGGCGTCGTGATCTGCTCCAACGGCGTCGGCGTGAGCATCGCCGCCAACAAAGTGCGCGGCGCCCGTGCGGCGCTCTGCGGAGATCCCTGGTCGGCGCGTCGCGCGCGTGAGCACACCGACTGCAACATCCTCGCGCTGGGTGCATACGTGACCGGACACGCCCTGGCCGCCGAGATTGTCGACGCATTCGTCGAGGCCGAGTTTGAGGGCGGCCGCCACGTGCGCCGTCTGGCCAAGCTCGCAGCGGTGGAAGCGAAGCACTCGGAGCCGGCCACACTCTCCGCTGAACAAGAGGCGCAATCCGCTTCGGCCGAACGCTCGACCGAGTTGTCGCCGATGGCCTGAACGCCCGGGCGCGGCGGGCGAAGCCGGAACCGCGCGCCGCCTACGCCGCCCAGGATTGAAGCACGATGAGCAAAGCCTCGATTCGCGACCTTGACCTGGCAGGCAAGCGGGTCTTGCTTCGCCTCGATCTCAATGCGCCCCTGGATGGGGGGCGTGTACTCGACGACACCCGCGTGCGCGCTGCCGCACCAACCGTGAAGTTCGTGCTTGAGCGGGGTGCGTCGGTGATCGTCTGCTCTCACCTCGGCAGACCGAAGGGCGAGCGCGTTCCCGCCTTCGACCTCACGCCGGTTGCGGTGCGACTTGCCCGCGCGTTGCGCATGAATGTCAGCATGGCTCCTGACTGCATCGGCGACGTCACCACGCAGATGGCGCGCGACATGCAGCCTGGACAGGTGATGGTGCTGCAGAATCTCCGCTTCCACGAGGAGGAAGAGGAGAACGATGACGACTTCGCGTCGCAGCTCGCTGACCTGGCGGATGTGTACGTGAACGACGCGTTCGGCGCGGCGCACCGGGCTCATGCCTCGACCCACGCCATCGCGCGGATGCTGCCCTCAGCGTCGGGACTGCTGATCGACCGGGAGATCGCGGCGCTCGAACCGATCCGCAACGGCGAAGCGGGCAAGCTCGCCTTCATCTCCGGCGGAGCCAAGGTATCGGACAAACTGGGGCTGCTCGAGCGATTGGCGGAGATTGCGGAAGTGATCGCGATCGGCGGTGCGATGGCTAACACCTTCCTGCTTGCCCGGGGGATGCCCACCGGCGACTCGCTGTTGGAGCAGGACATGGTCGAGGCGGCGAATGAAATCAGCGCAATCGCCGAGTCGGAGCGCTGTAATCTCCTGATTCCGTCCGACTGCGTGATCGCTCATGGCGCGGACGAGCCGCCCCGCGCCAAGCCGCTCGTCTTTGGCGAGGAGGACATGCCGGACGACTGGCAAATTCTCGACGTTGGACCGGCAACGGTGGAGCTTTTTTCGGAGGCGGTCAAGGAGTGCGACACGGTTGTCTGGAACGGGCCGCTGGGTCTGTTCGAACGGGAGGCGTTCTCAGGCGGAACGCGGGCGATGGCCGAAGCGTTGGCCAAGCTGGAAGACACGAACACCGTGATCTGCGGCGGCGAGACGGCTGCGGCCGTGGCCCAGTTCCGACTGACCAGCAAGATGTCGCACGTCTCGACCGGCGGCGGCGCGGCGCTGGAGTACTTGCAGGGACTCGACTTGCCGGGCATTGCCGTGCTGCCCGATGCCGATTCGCAGGAGTCTCGTCACGACGCGGAGGACTACTGATGCCTCGAACGCCGATTGCGGCTGGCAACTGGAAGATGAACGGCACCAACGCCGAGACGCGCGCGCTGTGCCGCGGACTGGCCGGTATCGAGGCGATTGTAGGCGTGGACGTCGTGCTCTCGCCGAGCTTTACCCAGCTTCCGTTGGTCTGGGACTTCTGGTGCGGCACCGAAGTGCATATCGCCGGACAGAACATGCACACCCAACCGTCGGGCGCATACACGGGCGAGATCTCCCCGGCGCAGCTCGCTGAGGTCGCCGACTGGGTCATCCTTGGACACTCGGAGCGGCGGCAGTTCTTCTGTGAAGACGACCAGGCGCTCGCGCTCAAACTGCGCGCCGCCGAGGCGCATCGACTCACCCCGATCCTCTGCGTGGGCGAGTCGCAAGCGGAACGCGAGAACCGCCGCACGAGCGCTGTGCTCACTCGCCAGGTCAGCGTCGCCCTGGGCGACGATCCCGCGCCGACCGGACTCGTGATCGCCTATGAGCCGGTCTGGGCGATTGGCACCGGGCAGGCGGCGACCCCCGACGAAGCCGAGACCGCCTGCGCCCACATCCGCTCGGTCGTGGCCGGCAAGCTCGGCGCTGAAGTTGCAGACAGCGTGCGCATCCTCTACGGCGGCTCGGTCAACGCCGGCAACATCGCCGACTTCATGTCGCAACCAGATGTCGACGGCGCGCTGGTCGGCGGCGCATCACTCAAACCAGATGACTTCCTCGCCATCACCCGGGCCATCGCCGCCTCAGCCTGATCAGCGCCCGCTGATCGCAGTTGTCGGCCTGACCGCAAGCGGCAAGTCGGATTGGGCGCTGCGGATCGCTCAGCATCTGGACGGCGAGATCGTCTCGATCGACTCGCGGCAGATCTACCGACGCCTCGACATCGGCACGGCCAAACCGACGGCCGCGATGCGCGAGACCGTACCGCATTGGTGCGTCGATTTCCTCGAGCCGACGGAACGTTACTCGCTGGGCGCCTATCTGAGGGCGGCTCGAACTGCGATCGACGACATCCGCGCGCGCGGCAAGCGGCCGATCGCGGTCGGCGGCAGCGGACAACACATGCGCGCGCTGCTGGAAGGATGGCAGGTGCCGCCGGTCGAGGCGGATGAAGGATTCCGCGAGTTGCTGGCGAAGGAGTCTGCCCGGTCGCTGTTTGAGCGGCTCAACGAGGTCGATCCCGAAGCCGCAAGGCAGATTGGACCAACCAACACTCGACGTATCATCCGGGCGCTGGAGGTGCATCACGTCACGGGCACGCCGATTTCCATGTGGCAGCGACTTCGTGAATCGGTTGACTATCGAGCCGTAGCCCCAGACGTTCCGCTGGACGCCCTGGACGATCGGATTGCGCAGCGCACGTCGGAGATGTTCGAGGCTGGGCTCGTCGACGAAGTGCGAGACCTGCTCGCCGATGGCACGCCTGCGGATGCGCCCGGCTTCGACGCCATCGGCTATCGCGAGGTGTTGGCCCATCTGAGCGGCGAGTTGACTCTGGACGAGGCGATCTCAGGTGTTGTCCAGGCGACGCGCCGGTTCGCTCGACGCCAGCGGACCTGGTTTCGGCGCGACGATCCGTCGATCTGTTGGTCGGCTGATGTTCCGCTGGCAATGCTTGGGTAAGATGCAAGCAGCCGTTGGAGCGTGACCATGTCCATCCCGTTTCTCAAAGTCCAGGGCGCGGGCAACGATTTTGTCCTGATCGACGCCCTGGGCAAGAACGCCCATCGGGCCGAGCTCGACTGGCCTGCGCTGGCGCCGCGCATCTGCGACCGGCACATTGGCGTCGGCGCGGACGGCATTCTGATCGCCAGGGATTCCGACCTTGCTCCGGCGCGGATGGAGATTGTCAACGCGGACGGCTCGGACGGGGACATGTGCGGCAACGGCTTGCGCTGCTTCGTCAAGTACCTGATCGAGCGCTCGGGCGTCAGACCGGTAGGAGACTCGATTTCGATCGAGACTGGCGCCGGAGTACTCGAGGCGTACGTCTTCGATTGGGAGAATGGCCTTGTAGACATCGTCACCGTGGACATGGGGCCGGCGATACTCGATCCCGAACGGATTCCGCTGCGCCACGAGGGCCCGGGGCCCGTCCTGGAGCACCTGATCGAGTTTCCCCTCGGCGTGGTCGACTTCACTTGCGTCAGCATGGGCAACCCACACGCGGTGTGGTTCATGGACGGCGAGTTTCAGGATGTGGACGACTTTGCGCTCGACGCATACGGACCGCTCATCGAAACGAACCCGGATTTCCCCAGCAAGACCAACGTCGAGATCGTCAATGTACTGTCACCGTCTCACCTGAAGATGCGAGTGTGGGAGCGGGGCGTCGGTCTGACCCAGGCCTGTGGTACTGGCGCTTGCGCAGTCATGGTGGCTGCACGGCTGCGTGGTCTGGTTGGGGAGTCTGCCACTGTCTCCATGCCCGGCGGCGACGTCGAAGTCCTCTGGCAGGGCCGAGAAGACCCGTCCGAGTCGGTCTTCATGACCGGTGAGGCGCGATTCTCCTTCGAGGGCATCCTCGATCACAACTTGCTGTCACTACCGGACGAACGAATGGACAACTGATGGTCATTCCCGACTACACGCGGCACGCGCAAGATGTCGCGCCCGGAATGGTGCGCGAGCTGCACGAAACGCTGGCGACGAAGCCGCTCGCCTACCGCAACCAGCCCGACTTCGACTTCGACGAACTCGTCCGCCTTCCGAGATTGCTCTCGACTCAGTGCGACGACGGCTACGTGATCGGCGTGCCGTACGGTCGGCATCTGCGCGTCTTCTACGAGTTCGACACGATCAATCACATCCGCCTGCACCTGACCAACCTGCTCAATGAGATGGGCGAACTGGCCAGCGAGCACTCCGAGTGCGAGCTGATGGTGATTGATTTCACCGACTTCCCGCACCGCCACTACGTCGAGCCGATGATGATCGGCGCGGGTTTCACCTCGCCGTCTGAGGTCTCTATCATGCGTTGCCGCGACGTGCGCGATCAGGCGCTGCCGGACGTCGGTGCCGTCGACGTGCGCGATGCCTCCGCTGCCGACGACGACGCCATCGTTGCGATCGAACAGTTGGCGACCGGTGAAGGGGCCCACGCACCTCCGCTGGCGAGACAGTTCTTTGAAGACGCGGAGTGGGTCGGCATCGCCGAGCTGGACGGCAAGGCGGCGGGCTACATCCGTACCCTGCCGGCCGAGAAGCGCGGAGTCACCGCAGAGGAACTGATCGTCCATCCCGACCACGACCACACCGAGGTCTCCCGAGCCCTGCTGTCCGCCGCCATGAAGCGCGGCGCCGAGGACAACCGCCGCGCGATGACTCTTCGAGTCGCCGGCGAGAGTGTGGGCGATCCGCTACTGCGTGAGTTCAACTTCCGCCATGTGACCAACGAACTCACCTACCAGCGTCCCGCCGACCCGGCCGAGGTCCAGCGCCGTTACGACGAAAAGGTCGTGACCTACGTCAAGGTCGGCAAGATCTGGGGCAGGTTCTAACCTCGTCTCTTCCTCCCACTTGCAGGGGGAGATGCCGCAGGCAGAGGGGGTCCCCTCCCTAGCTGAGAGAGTCTTCATGCGAACCGCCGAACGTGTCCGGAATCTGCCCCCCTATCTCTTCGTCGAGATCTCCCGCAAGATCGCCGAGCAGCGCGAGAAGGGCGTGCGGGTGATCTCGTTCGGCATCGGCGATCCGGACCTGCCGACGCATCCGCACATCCTCGAAGCGCTGCACGAGCATGCGGACGTGCCCGCCAATCACCGCTACCCCGAAACCGAGGGCCTGCCCGAGCTGCGCGAGTGCATCGCGCGCTGGATGGCCCAGCGATTCGAGGTGGCGCTCGACCCGGCGACCGAGATCGTCCCGTTGATCGGGGCGAAGGAGGGGATCGCCAACTCGGCGCTCTGCTTCATCGATCCGGGCGACGTGGCGCTGGTCCCCGATCCGGCCTATCCGGTCTATGCGATCGGCACCATGTTTGCGGGCGGCACGTCGCACCACCTGCCGCTGACCGAAGAGAACGACTTCCTGCCCGACCTTGAGGCTGTTCCCGCCGACGTGCGCGAGCGGGCGCGCGTGCTCTGGATCAACTACCCCAACAATCCGACCGGGGCGCTGGCCGACATCGATTTCTTCGAGCGCGCCGCGCGGTTCGGTCTCGACAATGAGATCGCGGTCCTGCACGACAACGCTTACTGCGACGTGACGTTCGACGGCTACGAAGCGCCCGCCTACCTCCAGGCGCCATCGGGCAAGGCTGCGGGGATGGAGTACTTCTCGTTGTCTAAGACGTTCAACATGACCGGCTGGCGGCTGGGCTGGGCCTGCGGCAATGCGGAACTGGTCGATCCGCTGCTGCGGGTCAAGTCGAACATCGACTCCGGCATACCCCAGGCGATTCAGCAGATGGCGATCGCCGCGCTCGACGGCGACCAGTCGGTGATCGAGGCCAACAACGCGATCATCCAGAAGCGCCGAGACAAGGTCGTCGCCGCGCTGCGCTCGATTGGTCTTGAGGTGACCAACCCCAAGGCCTCGCTCTACATCTGGGCCAAGATTCCGGAGGGCGACACCTCCGCCGACTTCGCCGCGCGCCTGATCGAGGAACAAGGCGTCGTCGTCACCCCCGGCAACGGCTACGGCCCCGCCGGCGAGGGCTACATCCGCCTCTCCCTGACCCTGCCCGACGAAGAAGTCGACGAAGGCGTCGAACGCATCGCGGCATTTGCATCCGGCTAAGCTGGATTCAGCCGATACCTGGGAGGTCCGCTCCGACATGCGCATCTAGGCTCCGTCTTTCTGCCTGACTAGACTGAACCGCGCCCGGCGGCGTGAGCCGCCAGAGCGTAGCGACGGAGACTCCTATCTCACGCATACGAAACCGAAGACCGAAGAGCGGACGACGCCGGCGACACCCTACTCATCCTCCACGCGAACGCGCAATCCTGATCGGCGTCGACTTCCGTCGCGCGGCCCACTGGAGCATCGACGCGTCGCTCGAGGAGCTGTCGCAGCTTGCGGTGACCGCGGGGGCGATGCCGCTGGCGCGGGTCAAGCAGCGGCTCAGGCACCCGGACCCCAACTCCTATGTGGGTAAAGGCAAGCTGGAGCAGATCGTCGAGATGCGTGACGAGCTGCGCGCGACGGTCGCGATCTTCGACGACGAACTGACCCCGGCCCAGCAACGCACGCTGGAACAGCGGCTGGGGATCAAGGTGATCGACCGCACTGCGCTGATCCTCGACATCTTCGCCCAGCGCGCCCGCACCCGCGAGGGCGTCGTCCAGGTGGCGCTGGCCCAGCATGAGTACCTGCTACCGCGCCTGACCGGTCAGTGGGAGCATCTCGAACGCATGGAGGGCGCGATCGGCTCGCGCGGCCCCGGCGAGACGCAGCTCGAGACCGACCGTCGGCTGATCCGCAACCAGATCAAGCGGCTGAAGAAAGACCTCGAACGCGTCCGCACGCACCGTCAACAACACCGCAACAAGCGCGATCGCGCGGGCATTCCCCTGGTCGCGCTGGTCGGCTACACCAACGCCGGCAAATCGACGCTGATGAACGCACTGACCGACGCCAACGTCCGCGCCCGCGACCGGCTCTTCGAAACCCTCGATCCGACCACGCGGCGCTGCCGACTCTCCGAAGAGCACACCGTCCTGCTCTCCGACACGGTGGGATTCATCCAGAAGCTGCCGACCCAGCTCGTGGCCGCCTTCCGCGCCACGCTCGAGGAGCTGGAGGAGGCCGATCTGTTGTTGCACGTCGTCGACGGCACATCGCCCGATGTCCTCGAGCAGATCGAGAGCGTCGAGGGGACGCTGCGCGATCTTGGCGTCGATCAACGACCCACGCTGACGGTGATGAACAAGATCGACGCGCTCGAAGACCCGGTCGAGGAGGTCCTGGACGAGCTCACCGCCGAACTGGACGTCCGGCCAATCGCGGTGTCGGCGCAGGAGAAGCGGAACCTGGACGATGTGCGCGCCGCAATCGAGCGGCTGATTCCCTCCCTGGAGGGCGTGCACATCATCCATCGCCGCACGGATCACGCAGCGGCGGCGAGCTAGGGCTCTCCTACTATCATCCAGCCCATGACCACCACCACCGCTGCCGGACCGCTCGCGCCGTTTCGCGTCATTGATCTGACCAACGAGTTGGGCCAACTGGCCGGTCGGATGCTGGGTGACCTGGGCGCGGAGGTGATCAAGCTGGAGCCGCCGGGCGGCGACGAGTCGCGATTCATTGGACCGTTCCGGGGCGATGTCGTCGATCCGGAGCACTCCCTGCATTGGTGGACGTTCAACAACAACAAGCTCAGCGCCACGCTCGATCTCACGACCCCTCGCGGGCAGGAGTTGTTCGGTCTGCTGCTCGACCAGGCCGATTTCCTGGTCGAGACCTGCCCGCCCGATGCCGCTGCCGCGCTCGGACTCGGCGTTGAAGCGATCCGCTCGTCGCATCCCGGCCTGGTGCATACGTCAATCACGCCCTTCGGTCGCGACGGTCCCTACGCCAACTGGAAGGCCACCGACCTCGTTGGCACGGCGATGGGCGGTCTGTCGTCGTTGTGCGGCGCGCCGGGCCGCCCGCCGATCCGACCGACCGCGTCGCAGGGCTACACGCAGGCGTCGGCGCAGGCGGTCGTGGGTACGCTGATCGCGCACTACCAGCGGACCAGGACCGGTCAGGGCCAGCACGTCGACCAGTCGATGCAGGAGGCGGTCACGTTCACCCATGACAACGCGATGCCGACCTGGGATATCCGCGGTGTCAACAATGGACGGCCCGGCAATGGACGCGAAATCGGCGGCTACAAGTCGGGTCAGTACGTCTACGAGGCAGCCGACGGCTACGTAGCGGCGCTGTCCTATGGCGGACTCTTCGGCCTGTCCGCGCGGCAGACGATTGACTGGTTGGATCATCACGGTATGGCCGAGGACTTGACCTCGGACGAGTGGCTGGCCAAGCTCGACGCGACCCAGGGCATCCTGATCCCGCCGGCCGGCGAAGACGGTGATCACCTCAACGACGTGCTGGTGAAGTTCTGCAAGCGATTCACTCGCGCCCAGCTCGTTTCCGAGGCGCAGCAGATCCGCAACGGCTGGGGCATCGTCCACACGCCGAAAGACCTGCTTGAGAACGAGCACCTCGCGGCCCGCGACTACTGGGTCGAGATCGAGCACGAAGAGGCGCACGTCACTTATCCCGGACCATGGGCCAAGTTGAGCAAGACGCCGCTCTCGGTGCGACATCGCGCCCCGCACATCGGCGAGCACAACGACTACGTGTACGGCGACCTGCTCGAACTGACCGACGACGCGATGACGCAGCTATCCGACGACGGGGTGATCTAGGAGCCACGCATGCCCATCAGCACGGTCTTCGAAGGCATCCGCGTCGCCGACTTCGCCTGGGTCGGAGTGGGTCCGCTGGTCTCCAAGTACCTCGCGGACCATGGCGCGGAAGTGATCCGGATCGAGTCTTCGGTCCGGCCGGAGCCGCTGCGCCGCGCGCCGCCGTTCGTCAACGACGAACCGGGACTCGACAACAGCGGCTACTACGCCGACTTCAACTCGTCTAAGAGATGCGTCTCGCTCAACTTGCAGCATCCCGACGGCGTGGCAATCGCCAAGCGGATCATCGCCGAGTGCGACATCGTGACCGAGTCGTTCACGCCCAAAGCAATGCGCGCCTGGGGCATGACCTATGAGGACCTCTGCGAAATCCGGCCCGACCTGATCATGATCTCGATGCCGATGTACGGCCTGACCGGTCCCTGGGCGATGTGGCAGGGCTACGGACACGTTTTGCAGGCGGCCGCCGGCATCTCGCACTTGACCGCCTATCCGGGCGAGGAACCGATCGGAACGGGCGTCGCCTATACCGACTTCCTCGTGCCGCACTTCGCTGCGTCGGCGCTGCTGGCCGCGCTGGACCACCGCCAACGCACCGGCGAGGGCCAGAACATCGACTTCGGCCAGATGGAGGCCGCGATTCACGCGACCGAGACGATGGTGCTCGATTACACCGTCAACGGCCGTGAGCAGGAAGCCTTGGGCGCAGGACATGCCGACCACGCGCCGTACGGGACGTACCAATGCGCGGCTCGCGGAGACGATGACGACCGCTGGATCGCGATCACGGTGACCAACGGCGCGGAACTGACAGCGTTGGCGAGGGTCGCCGGTCAGCAGTCATGGACCTCGATGGACGCCGCCGCGCTCGATGCCGCTATCGGAGAGTGGACCCGAACTCAGCAGGCTGAGGAGCTGATGGAGCGCTTGCAGAACGCCGGCGTGCCCGCCGGTGTCGTGCAGACGCCGGAAGATCTACGCAACGATCCGCAGCTCGCCCATCGCGGGCACTTCTGGATGCTCGATCACCCGACGATGGGCCATCGGGCGTACGACGCCCCCTCGTTCCGCCTCTCAGAAACCCCCGCCGAACTGACCAAGGCCGCGCCGCTGCTGGGCGAGGATAACGAGTACGTCTACAAGGACATCGTTGGCATGTCGGACGAGGAATACGTCGAGCACCTGGTCTCGGGCGCGTTCGATTGACCCTATCGGCCCATCCGCGAGCGAGCCTCAAGCAAGCGCTCCGACCTGGCGGCGTCCAGCCGGTCGATGAAGGCGTTGACGAGGGCGTGTGCGACCGAATCGGCGCCCTGTGTCATCAACATCTGCAGCAGGCCTCGCTTGGGACGCACCAAGGTGGTGCGCTTCTCGATGCCGGCGGCGTCAGCGGCCCACTCAACGGCGTCGTTGAGGTCGCCAAGTCGGTCGACCAGTCCAATTTCGTGCGCCTCGGCCCCGGTGTGAATCTCGCCCGAGGCCAGTGCCGCGACCTGCTCGCGAGTCAACTCGGGCCGACCCTCCGCGACGATGTCGACGAAGCGTTCGTAGACGGACTGAATCAGTGCGTCGAGCTTTGCCTCTTCTTCTGGCGTCGAGTCGCGGAAGAGCGAGCCCATGTCCTTGTACTCGCCGGCGGCGCGGGTGCGCATCTTGACCCCGACCCGTTCGAGCGCCTCGGAGATCATCGGCGCGGTCCAGATCACGCCGATCGAGCCGACCACCGACGTGGGCAGCGCGAAGATCGGGTTGGCGGCGCAGGCGATCATGTAGCCGCCCGACGCGCCCACGCCGCGGATCGCCGCGGCGACCGGCTTCTTGTCCGAGAGCCGCTTGGTCGCCAGGTAAAGCGCCTCGGACGCCGCCGCGCCGCCTCCGGGCGAATCGATGTCGAGCACGACCGCGGGGTAGCGCGGGTTGGTGCGGACGCTGTTCAGGGTGCGGCTCAGTTCGCGCGGATTGAGCCGCGCCCCGATCTGTCCGGCCACTTCGATCACCGCCACGCGCGGGGGACTCAGATACTGCTCGAAATCCATGGCTCACCGTCCGTTCTTCAGCAGCGCCAGTTCAGTGTATGAGCGGAAGCTGAATCGTGAGCATGCGCAGTTTGCATTGACCGATGAAGTCGGCGGCGCGATGATCAGGACACTGGAGTTGACCGCCGCGAGCGCTGGGAGGCCACCGTGACCGAGACCGCCGTCTGTCCGTTGTCGGAACTGCCGCCCGGCGAAATCACTGCCGCCGATCTCGATGGCACCCGCGTCTGCGTCGCCAATGTGCATGGCGAGATCTTCGCCGTGCAGGACAAGTGTCCGCACCTCTTTGCCCCGCTCTCGGTCGGCGAGCTGAAGAACGCGCACATCGTTTGCCCCTGGCACGACTCCGAGTTCGACATGCGCACCGGTCAGACCAAGTCCTGGTTGCCCAACGGCATCTGGAACATGATTCACAAACTGATGCCCCCGCCGCCGCCCTTCATCAAGAACAAGATCGAGCCCGACTACATCCAGACCTTCAAGACCCGTGTGGACGAGGGAACGATCTACGTCTCGGACGAGTAGGGCGGCGGTCAACCACAACCAGCGAGTCGGCTAGCCCTCGCGAATGGCGCGGATCCAATGGTTGACGGCAGTCATGCCGCCGTCGATCACAAACTCTTGCCCCGTGATGTAGGAGGAGTCGTCCGAGGCGAGGAAGAGCGCGAGGTTCGCGACGTCCTCCGCCTCTCCGGCGCGCTCCATCGGCGATAACCGTCGTCCGCGGGCGCGAATGACCTCCAGGTCGGCTTCTGATTGTGGAGCATCGCTGGGCAGCCCAAAACGGGTGGTGACCTGCCCGGGCACAATCACATTGGCGCGGATGTGCTTGTCGGAGTACTCGGCCGCCAAGCTGCGACTGAGCGCATGGCAGCCCGCCTTGGCGGCACAGTAGCCGGCCGCTCCAGGGACGCCGCTAATGCCGCCGATCGAGGATGTAGAGATGATCGATCCGCCGCCGGCGCGTTCCATCAAGGGGATCGCGTACTTCATGCCCAGGAACGCCGCCCGCAGATTGACGGCGATGAAATCGTCGAAGATGTCGGCCGTCATGTCGGCGATGTTGTGGGAGCCGCCGTCGCCCGGTCCTGCATTGTTGAACACGACATGAAGCTCGCCCCAACGCTCGTCTGCGATATCGAATGCGGCCTTGAGCTGTGATTCGTCTCGGACATCAGCGACCGCGGGAACCGCCTGCTCGCCGATCAGTTCGGCAGCTTCCTGTAGGCGTTGCTGATTCCGTCCAACCATGATGACGTTGGCCCCGTGCTCGGCGAAGAGTCGGGCCGAGGCGAGGCCCATGCCAGCGCTGGCTCCGACGATGATGGCGGTCTTGCCGCTGAGCTTGGGTTCGGCTGCGTGAGTGATTGGCACCTGTGGCGAGTCCTTTCGGAACTGTGTGACTAGAAGCCCTGGAAGTTTGGTTCGCGCTTCTCGGCGAAGGCCCGGGGACCTTCCTTGGCGTCCTCGGTCGAGCGCGCGATGACCATCGCGTGGTCGGCCATCTCCAGCGACTCGTGCAGACCGGTCTCGGCGGAGCGATATGCGAGGCGTTTGATCATCTGGACCGAGACCGCAGGCATCCGGGAAATCTGACCGGCCAGCTCGAAGGTTGCGGGCATGAGCTCGTCGTGCTCGACGACCTGGCTGACGTAGCCCATCGCCAATGCCTCCTCGGCCGTGAAGATCTTGCCGGTCCACATCAGCTCCAGCGCCTTGGACATGCCCACAATGCGCGGCAAGTAGTAGGCGCCGCCGTCGCCAGGGATCAGCGCCATGCGCACGTAGGCCATGCCGAACTTGGCCCGGTCCGAAGCGATCCGCAGGTCGGCCATCGAGGCCATGTCCATGCCCGCGCCGACGGCCGCGCCGTTGACGGCGGCGATGTAGGGCTTCTCGCAGTTGAACAGCGCGCGCGGGACGCGCTGGACCGAATGACGCAGCGAGTTGCGGTTGGCGGCGGGGGCGTTGGGGTCGCCGCCGAGCACGTCAGCGCCGGCCCGCTCGCGGCCCACGTCGGCGCCCGAGCAGAATCCCCGGCCCTCGCCGGTGACGATGATTACGCGCACGTTCTGGTCGACGGAGGCGCGGGTGATCGACTCCTGCCAGGCGTCGAGCATCTCGTTGGAGAAGGCGTTCAGCTTCTCCGGTCGGTTGAGCGTGATCACGGCGATGTGATCTTGAACCTCGTAGAGCAGTTCCTCAGTCATCGTTGATCTCCTGTTGAGCAGCCCGGTCTGTTGGCGACCTAGTTCATCCGCATGCCGCCGTCGACGTTGAGCGACTGGCCGGTAATGTTCTTGGCGTCGTCGGAGGCGAAGAAGACGGCGGCCTTGCCGATGTCCTCAGGCGTCTGCTCGCGCTGGAGCGGCATATTGGACGCGATCACGGCCTCAAAGCGCTCGCGCCGGTCGACGACCTCCTCGGTGTGGTCGCCGGCGAACATGCCCTCGATCTGACGCCAGAGATCGGTCCAGAGCAGGCCGGGGCAGATCGCGTTCACGTTGACGTTGAAGCGGCCCAGTTCGGCGGCCTGCGATTGCGTGATGCTGATCGCGCCCGCCTTGGACGCGGAGTACGAGGCCATGCCGCCTCCGAGTCGTCCCGCGATCGAGGCGATATTGACGATCTTGCCGCCGCCCTGCTCCTTGAAGTGCGGCGCAACGGCTGAAGTGACCTTCCAAATGCCCTTGAGGTTGACCTCATAGCAGCGATCCCAGTCGGCCTCGGTTTCGTCGGCGCCGAAGTTGTCGGGCGGCACGCCGGCGTTGTTGACGAGGATGTCGACCTTGCCCATCTGACTGATCGCCTCGGCGACCTGCGAAGCGATCGAGTCGTCGCTGGTCACGTCCATCTCGAGCGCGATCGCGGTGACGCTGTGTCGATTCTGCAGCTCGCCGGCGGTGCGGGCGGCTTCATCGATCAGCACATCGCAGATCACGATGTCCGCGCCCTCCCTGGCCAGCTCCGTGACGATGCCCTTGCCAATACCGCGCGCCGCGCCGGTGACCAGCGCAACCTTGCCGTCCAATCGACCCATGTTCCGTCTCCAGTTCTAGCTAGCGATCAGCCTAACGTCCGCCTGCGTACACGGGTCAGCAAGACCAGCAGCAAAAACGTGAGCGCGTTCATCGCCGCAATGGCGATCAGTACCGGCTGGTAGTCACCTGCGACCGAGTCGAGCAGGACGCCGGCGGCGAACGGGCCGATTGCGAGCGCGACGTTGCCGGCGGCGGTCTGGATCGCCATCAGCGTGCCCAGGCGGCGCAGTCCGTAGACCTCGGACGCGATCAGTCCCTGCAGCGGCATCGTCTGTCCCCAGACGAGGCCTGCGATGATCGCCGAGAGATAGATCCACCAGAGCGGACCGGCGGCCAGCAGGCAAAGGGTGCCCAGCAGCATCACGAAGTACCCCGCGCCCAGCGCGGGGCGCAGACCCATCAGTGTCGCCATCGGCCCGATCAGCGCTCGTCCCGGGAGCGAGAGGAAGCCGCGCAATCCGGTCAGCGACGCACTTGCGGTCAGCGACAACCCGGCGGCGGTCGCGGCGGGTACGAAGTGGTTGAGCAACGCGCCGAGTCCGAATGAACTTGTCACGACCATGGCAATCGTGACCTGCACCTCGCGAGAGCGCAGCGCCTCGCCAACGCTGGCGTAGCCGTACCGGTCGACCGAAGTGGTCTGCTCTGAGGTCTGCCCAGGCTGCTCGGGGGGAGGAATGACGGGCAGCCGACGGACCGTGAGCACGGCCGGCAGCGAGAGCGCCGCCGCCAGGACGAGGAGGATGCGCACCGCCCAGCGCCAGCCGAACTCCTCGGTGAACAGACCGGTGAGCGGCATGAAGATGACCGACGAGAACCCGCCCGTCGTGACCAGCACCGTCATCGCCGCTGTCTGGCGCTGGGGATACAGCCGCGCCGCGATCGGCATGGTCACGTTGTAAAACAGCCCTGCGATCGTGACCGCGCCGCCGAGCGTCCAGAAGACGATGAACAGCCAGACGTTCCCAACGTAGGACGCTGCCATCAGGAAGATCGTGCCGACCACGAGTCCCGACCACAGCACCAGGCGCGGGCCGAGCACGTCGAGCACTCGTCCGGAGACCAGCGACGCCGCCGCGCCGAGCAGGTACGAGCCCATGAAGGCCGCGTTGACCATCGCCGACGACCAGCCCTCGTCCTCCTGGATTGGACCCGCAATGATGCCGAATCCGTAGAGAACGAGTCCGTACGCGCCGCAGGTGAGAATGCCGAGCAGGATCGCGGGCTGCCAGGTCTTGAGCCAGGAAGCGACTGTGCTCAACGACGGCAGATGCATTGGCGCAGGCTACGCGGTGTCTTGCCGAACTCGCGGTACGCTGCGGGCATGCCGGATCAGTCCAGTTCTCATGCCGTCACCGTCGAGCGTCAGCGCCTGCGCTTCGCCGCCGGCCACTTCGCCACCTTCGCCGACGAACTGGAGCCGATTCACGGCCACAATTACGATGTGTTCGTCGAGGTCGTCGGACCGCTCACGGATGAGTCGTGGGTGATCGACTTCTCCCTGCTCAAGCGCCTCACCCGCGAGGTCTGCGAGACGCTCGATCACAAGTTCCTGCTGCAAATGGACTCGCGCGCGCTGACGATCACCGACGACGACACGCACTACGTGATCCAGTACCGGGACGAGCATCCGTATCGCCTGCCGAAGCATGATGTCGCCGCGCTGCCGATCGACAACAGCACCGCCGAGCGGCTCTCGCAGTACATCGCGGGCAAGCTGACTGAGTCGCTGGAGGTCTCCGGCCCTCCCGGACTGGCGCGGCTGCGGGTCGGGGTCGAGGAGATGCCCGGCCAGGCGGCCTGGTTCGAGACGGACCTCTGATGTCAGGTGGCGCGGACGAATCCGGCGATGTCGCAGTGATGGTGCTCTACGACTCGCAGGGTCTGGTCGCGGAGCTGGCCACGTCGATCGTCGAGGGCGCGGCCTCGGTCGACGGCGTCGAAGTCTGGGATCGCCCGCTGGACATCGCCGACAAGGACGAACTGGTCCGCTGCGACGCGCTGATCCTGGGCAGTCCCAACTGGACAGGGATCACCGGACGGCTCAAGCACTGGTGGGACTACACCGGCGATCTCTGGGAGTCGGGCGAGCTCGCGGGCAAGCCGGCCGCCGCGTTCAGCGCAGGCTGGAGCCCGTCCGGAGGCCTCGAGGCGACGCTGTTGCAGCTCGTGCATCTGCTGATCGGTCACGGGATGCTGATTGTGGGCCTTCCCTGGACCGCGGCGATGAACCACTCGGGCAGCTACTACGGCGCGACCGCCGTGCGCAAGGTCAGCGACCTGGATCGCGAGCAGGCGCGCCGCCTGGGAGCGAGGGTGTCGGAGTACGCGCTCAAGCTCAGTAAAGTACCGAGTTGATGCCGGAATCCTACGATCCGCACGAGTTGCTGGGACTGACTCCCGCCGCCGGCGAGGATGAGATCCGCCGTGCGTTTCGGCGCAAGGCCAAGTCGGTGCATCCAGATGTCTCCGATGCGCCCGACGCGGCGGAGGAGTTCAAGCGACTCAAGGATGCCCACGACCTGCTGATCGAGCGGCAGCACCATCCGCTCGCAGCTCCGCCCGAGGCGGGGGAGGACCTGTATCGACCGGCCAGGGAAGTGACTGAGGAAGATCGCGAGTCGATCATCAACGCCTTCCGGCGACGCCGCGAATCTGAAGAACGGCGCAAGTCGCGGCGGCGCTCGGCGGTCAAGGGTCAGGCGCGGCGAGCGGAACGGCAGAACGACGCCTTCCAGGAAGAGATGGCGCGTCGTCGGGCGGCGTTTGAATCCAGGCAACGGGAAGAGTCCCAGCGGGAACAGGAAGAACGCCTGCGTGCGGAGCGAGAGCAGCAGCGCGCTGCTGACGAAACCGAGCGGCGTCGAGTCGAGGAACTGCGCCGGCAGGAGCAGGAAGCGCTCGCGCGCGTGAAGCGCGAGCGCGAGACCCGGGAGCGAGCGAAGCGGTCACGTCCGATCGACGACTCTCCATTGGAGTGTGCCTGGAAGGGTTGCCGGGTGTCGGATGATCTCGCCGTGGCGGTGGACACGGCGCTCGGCCCGCGCCGATTCTGTCGCGCCCACTACGACGAATACCTCGAGTTCCGCCGCAGCAAGCAACGGCAGGCCTCCGCCCGGTAAGGGCCTCCTGCTGGGTCAACCCTCCTACAGAATCCAGTGCGGGGTCTACCATGCGGTCATCTGCTGGAGGAGAGGCCCATGACCGAATACGAGAACGTCCTTGTCGAGATTGACGGGCCGGTGGCGACGATCACGCTGAACCGTCCGGAGAAACTGAACGCGATCTCGGGCGGGTTACGCGACGACCTGGAAGGGGCGCTGCGCGAGCTGAATCCGGGCGACGAAGTGCGCGTGATCCGACTCAAGGGCGCGGGCCGCGCCTTCTGCGCGGGCTACGACCTGACGCCCGGCGGCGGCGCGATGACCTGGCGGCCGAACCAGCGACGCGGCGACCAGGCCTGGGAGTTGGGCGAGTCGCGGATCGCGCTGGATCGCGAGAACCTGCGCGTCTCGGTTGACCGCTGGATGTGGATGTGGGGCTACCGCAAGCCGATCGTCGCCCAGGTGCACGGTTGGTGCCTGGCCGGCGGCGGCGAGATGATTGGCGCTTGCGACATCGTCTTCGCCGCCGAGTCGGCGCGCTTCGGGCACCCCGCCGGACGCGCGATCGGCATCCCGCCGACCCTGGGTCTCTGGCCGGCCAAGATCGGCATGCTCAAGACCAAGGAGCTGCTCTTCAGCGGCGACACGGTGGACGGGATCGAGGCCGAGCGAATCGGGATGATCAACCGCGCTTATCCCGAGGACCAGTTGGACGAGGAGACGATGGCCTGGTGCCAGCGGATCGCCAATGTGCCGCTCGACGGACTGACCGTGCACAAGCACTCGACCAACCGCTGGTTCGAGTTGATGGGTCTGCGCACCGCCGCCTCGGAAGGCGCCGACTTCGACGCAATCTGGCACGAAGCGCCGAGCATCGACGAGTTCACCAGGATCGGCCGCGAGAAGGGCCTCAAGGTCGCGCTCGAATGGCGCGACGACCCCTTCGGCGACGGCCGCGGCGCAATCCGGCGTCGGACGTAAACGTCGATGCGTCCACAACCGGCGGCATCGACCGATCTGGTTCGCGGTTACGCGCTGCGGGTCTGGGAATGGGCCGCGTCGGGCGATCCGGTGCGGACAGCGGTGCTGATCCATGCGACCGGATTTCACTCGCGCACCTGGGACTCCGTCGCTCGGCTCCTGCCCGAAGACTGGCGAGTGTTTGCGCTGGACATGCGCGGGCATGGAGCGTCGCAAGCGCCGACGGACAAGGCAGGAGCCAACTGGCGCGAGATGGCCGCCGACCTCAATGAGTGGCTGGCCCAGCGCGAGCTGACCAACGTGGTCGCTGTCGGGCACTCGATGGGCGGAGCCATCTGCACAATCGCCGCCGCGACCGGCGATCGGATCGAGTCGCTGGCGCTGGTCGATCCGGTGCTGGTCAATCCTCGAGGTCCCAGGCCGCCGGTGCCGCCCGACAGTCTGTCGGTGGCGGCGCGCAAGCGGCGCAAGATCTGGTCAAGTTCTCAGGAGATGGCCGACTCGCTCACCGGTCGCGGCGCGTTCACGCACTGGCCGCGCGAGGCGGTAGAGCGCTACGTCCGCTACGGGCTCAAGCCAACCGCAAGGCTGGGCGAGTGGGAATTGGCTTGCGATCCCGAGGTCGAGGCCTGGTGCTTCGAGCACGCGCCGACGGTCGATCCCTGGCCGGAGATGGCCCGCGCCTCGCAACCCACGTTGATCCTGCGCGCCGGCGAGATGCAAGGACATCCCTCACCCACCGGTCAGAACGCGGTCGAGGTCTTCCCCAACGCCTTCGAGGAAACGGTCCAGGATTCGGACCACTTCATTCCCATGCGCCGCCCCGACGCCGTTGCCGAGACGATCATGACCGTCGCGCGGGACTGCTCAGCAGATAGTCCGGACTGAACCCGGCCGCGCCCTGCCGGATGTTGGGCGCGAGCGCGTTGATCAGCGCATCTCTCGCGGCCTGATAGGCAGCGCAATCCCACCCCAGTCGGCTAGCAACTGCGCGAGCTTCCTCGCCGGTTCCTCCGCGGAAGTGACCGACTGTTGGCGTGAAGGACTCGACCACGAATCGCGAGGCGCCGGTGTCGGCAACCGACCCCGCGAACTGCGCGGGGTCGTCGATGGGAAGCAGCGGCGTCATCGTGATTGCGACTGGTATCCCGGCATCTGCGACTTCCTGCGCCGCCTGCAGGCGATCCGCAATCGGCGGATTGCGCGGCTCGAACGCTCGGCGGACGGCCTCGGAGTCTGTCGTGACGCTGAAGTTGACGCACACCTGCTCAAACCGCTGCAGCAGGTCGATGTCCCTCGCGACCAGCGGGCTGCGCGTCTGCACGACGAGCCGCGCGCCCTTCTCGGCGAGGACTGACAAGAGCGAGCGCGTGAGTTGGAGTCGGCGCTCGATCGGCTGGTAAGGATCTGTAGCGCTGCTCATGTACATCGTCTTGCCGTCGAGCGAGCGCCGCACTCGTGAGAGCTTCGCCTCCGCGTTGCGCTTGACTCGCACCCAGCCGCCCCAGGTCTGCTGCTTCGCCGGAGGCGCAAAGAACGCGGCGTAGCAGTAGGAACAACCGAACGCGCAGCCCACGTACGGATTCAGCGAGTAGTCGTACTCGCGCAGGTAACCGGCGCCGGGCGTGAGGATCTGTCCCGCGTCGTACTGGTCAATCTCGGGAGGCATGGTTGTCGATCAAGGAGCGGATCACAGCGTGCGCATCATCTTGGGGCCGTTGATGATGTCGTCGGCGTGACCGTTGTCGTGCGCGGCCCAGGCTTCGAGCAACGAGAGTGCATTGCCGGCGAATCCCATGCGCATCAGCACCTGGTCTTCCGTCAGCGCGGCAAACAACATCGTTGACTTGCGTGCGCCGGCGTCGAGCTGATCGGAGAGCGCGCCGACCGGCTGACCCAGGAAGCGCTCGGCGCCGAGCGCGTTGGCCATGTCCAGTTCGAGACTGGGGAGCGAGGGATCGGGACTCCACTCGTCCAGCGGAGATCCGTTGAGCGCGGCATTCAGCGCGTCGTGATAGCGGCGATCCGACGCCACCAGGTGAGCCAACACGTCGCGTCGCGACCACTGCGGTGCGGCGGACTCGCGCAGCCATTGATCGGCAGGCAGGACCTCGATCATCTGGACCAACCTGCGCCGCGCGCGCAGTGCACGGGTCAGCGGAACCCAGAGTGCCGGGACGAAGTCGTCGGCGGGCAGCGGCGGATCGGTCGCCAGCAGCGGACGGTCGTCCATGCTCTGCACGCACATGGCTACGCCAATCGGCGACTACCAGCTCATCGACGGATCGGGTGGGCCCATCTTGCGGTAGTTGCCGCCGTAGAACAGGATCGGCTCCTCGTCCGACTGCTTCTCGAACGCCTTCACCTCGCCGACGATGATCTCGTGGTCGCCGCCGTCGAGCACCGAGTGAATGGAGCAGTCGAAGACCATCGTGGCGCCGGCCAGACGCGGCTGCCCGGTCTCGCCCAGGGCGTGCTCGTGTTCGTCGAACTGGTGGGGCGGCGCAGGCCGCTTGCTACTGGCGAAGTAGTTGGAGGTGTCCATCGCCGTGTCGGGCAGGATATTGACCGTGTAGGCCCCGGTCTCCTTGAGCAGCGGCAACACGCTCGCCCCTTTGTCGACACAGACCAGCACCAGCGGCGGATCGAGCGAGAGGGAGGAGAACGACTGCGCCGTCATCCCGACAAAGTTCGGATCCGTGCCGGTCGTAATCACGGTGACGCCGCTGGGGAACATGCCCAGGGCGTTACGGAACTCTCGGTCGTCGAAGCTCATGCTGGTCCCCTCTCGGCGTCTGCCCGGCGGACTGCCAGTTTAACGCAGCGGCAGATCGAGCACCGTCATGAGACCCCGGCGCGTATGTGGGATCACGCGAGCCGCGCGCAGCACCGAGGCCGCCGTGGCGTCATCGCCGAACACGCCGCCCTCGAATCGCAGCCTGAGCGGTGGCGTGCCGTCGACCACGATCTCGTCGTACTCCTCCTCGACCGACGCGTTTGCCTCGAAGCGCAATCGCACCGTGTGCCCGTCGAACGTCGAGCCTTCCAGCGTCTCGAGCGTCCCGGCAACCAGTTCCTGTCCCGGCACCTCGCAGGGCGCCATCTCGTGCCGCCAGTCGACGATCTTCCAGCCCAGCGGGTAGACCAGCAGTCTTGCCGACTCCATCAGTCCGACGTGGCCGAAGCCGCCTGCGTCGCGCTTGGCTTCCCAGGCTGCCTTCGAGATCCCCATCCCGACCTTCTCCTGGAACGGCACGCGCCGCCGCGACGGATCCTGGACCCGCCTGACCGAGACCGACTTGATGCTGTGCGAGATCGAGGAAAGCGATGCCGGGAGGGCGTCCATCAGGAAGCCCGGATTGACCCCGGTACCCACGACGGTGCGCTCGGCGCGGCGGGCAAGGACGTCGAGTCCCGCCGCGATCTCGGGGTGTCGAGCCTGCGCGAACGCGAGCTCCTCGCAAGTCGAAACAACATGCAGGTCCTGTCGCAACGCCTCCTCGATCTGCGGCGAGACCTGTTCCAGGTACGAGCCGGTGCAATGGAGCAGAATGCCACCGTCGGAACGCGAGTCGACCCGAGCCGCCGCCACCGACTGCCGGATCGCGACGTCGGGCGCGCCGTCGACGAACGCCGACAGCGGCCGTCCCACCATCTCGGGATTGATTTCGACCGCGCCGACCACCTCGAGGAAGGGGTCGTTCAGCGCCGCTTCGGCAACTCGCAGCCCGATCGGGCCAAGCCCCTGGATGATGACCGGTAGTGGCGCGCTCATGACGATCTCCCTGCGTGTAATCGGGATACGGTGATAGTCTCGACAGTCTGCGCACACGGTATCAACGAATCCGAGCCACGCATGGTCGACTATCCCGACCTCAATGACGAGTCGATCGCCGCCTGGGAGACCAACGCCGAGTTCTGGGACGCCGTGCAGGGCGACGAGGGCAACTACTGGCAGCGGACGCTGGTCTTTCCGACCACGCTGGAGTTGCTGGAACCGCTGCCGGCGACTCTGCTGGAAATCGCCTGCGGCAACGGCAACTTCGCCCGCCAGGCGGCCGCGCTGGGCGTGGCGGTCACCGCGACCGACGGCTCGCAGCGCCTGATCGAGATCGCGCGCGAGCGTTCACAGGCACGCAATCTCGACTGGATGCGGCTGGACGCCACCGACCGCAGCGAGCTGGCCACGCTCGCCGGCGCGCGCGGCGCGCCGTTCGACGCCGCCGTCTGCAACATGGCGATCATGGACATCGCCGAGATCACGCCGCTGTTCGACATGCTGCCGTTGGCGCTCGCCGAGGCCGCGCCGTTCGTCTTCTCCGTGCTGCATCCGGCGTTCAATCTCGGTCCCGACGTGCGACTCTTCGTCGAGCGCCACGAGACGCCGGACGGTCGCCTGGTCACCGAGTCCGGCGTGCGGATCACCGGCTATCTCGACACCGGCGTGCAGCACGGCATCGCCTCGGTCGGACAGCCGGCGCAGCAACCCTACTTCCACCGCTCCCTGACGGAGCTGTTCACGACCGCATTTGATCGCGGCTGGGTACTGGACGGCATCCGCGAGCCGTCCTTCCGCGACCGCCGCGATCCCGACTCCGAAAATCGCCTCACCTGGGACGATCTGCCCAGCATCCCGCCGATACTGGTCGCCCGCCTCCGGCATCGGGGCTAGGGCATCGGCGACCACTCGGTGGGTTGGAGGATTCGGTTCTCGATGTGGTGGACCAGTGGGCCGTTCTCCTCGGAGGCGGCTCGGGCGGCTTGCCACTCGGGGTCGGAAGCAAAGTTCTTCCATGCTTCATCGCGCTGGCCGGCGCTCTCGAAGCTGATGATGTACCAGAGCTCGTCCGAGCGGCCGCCGACCGAGTTGGTCCAGTAGCCGACGTTGTGGATGCCGTGGCGCTCGAACAGATCCATCGTGTGGTCGCGGAAACGCTTCATCAGCGCTCCCATCTTGCCCGGATGCGCGGTGTAGATGCGGAGTTCGTAGATCATCGGGGGTTTCCTTTCAGTCTTGTAGGACGTACATGCGCAACGCCGAGGGATACTCGCCGCCTCGGCGAATCCGATTGATCGCGGTCTGCATCTCGGTCGCCGCGTTGACCGAGCCGCCGTCGTTCGAGTTCGCCATGAAGCGAGGGTAGTTGCTGCTCGACACTTCCAGCCGGATTCGATGCCCCACGTCGAAGCGGTGCCCAAGCGAGGCGAGATCGACGGTCACCTTGACCACTTCGCCCGGCGTCAGGTAGACCTCGCGGTCGAATCCCTCACGGAACCGCGCCCGCATGATGCCGTCGACGAGCGAGACCGCCTTGCCGTCGGGATGCACGTCGACCAGCTTGATCGTGATGTCGGTGTCGGGACGGTCACTGGAGAACCAGATGTCGGCCTCGACCGGACCGGCGACGTCGACGGCTTCCGCGAGCGGCTCCGAGGTGTAGCAAAGCACGTCGTCGCGGCTCTCGATGCGCGACTGGTCACGCGGCCCCGGCAGCCCGATCGCCTGCTGCAGCGTCGAGCCGCCCTCGCTCAGCACCGGCTTGTAGCCCGAGTACATGTACTCGTCCCAACGGTGGTCTTCGTCGGGAGGCTCAGTCGTCAGGCGCCCGTCACCCCATTGCAGATTGCCACCGCCGTCCGAGCCCAGGTACCAGCTTTGCTCCTCGGCGTTCAGCGGTGGCCAGGACTCGTCGGTGCGCCACTCGTTGGCGCCCATCAGGAACCAGCGCACCCCGGGAACCTCGCGTTCGCGGCCCTTGAGATGCGTGTCGAGGAACCTGTTAATGTCGGCGATCACGTTGGCGGCGACCGCCGCGCCGGTCGGACCGAACTCCATCTCGCCCAGCCAGCGGTCGTAGTTGGTGTGCGCCCAGGGACCCATGATCAGGTGCTGATCGGGATTGCCCTCGGCAGAGATGCCGCGGAAGTTGCGCACTGTCCCGATGCCGAAGATGTCGAACCAGCCGCCGATGTGCAGCATCGGCACCTGGAAGCGCGAGTAGTCCGCCGAGTGCCGCACCGACTCCCAGTACTCGTCCCGTGTCTCATGCGCCAGCCACTCGTGCCAGTAGGGCGCGACCCCCTCCTGCGAGATGCCGGGCATCGCGTTCAGGGGACGGCTGCCCAGCAATCGGAACGCGTTGCCCATGATCGCTTCGGTCATCTCCGGCTGCGCTTCGACCGGCCGCGCATGATCCTGTTGCAGGAAGCCGGTCGCCGCCAATCCGCTGCCCCAGAGCCCGACGAAGCCAAGTTGGAACGCTCCGCCCTGGTAGGTCCAGCCGTCGTAGTAGTCGTCGGCGGTGATGATCGGAATCGCGCAGCGCAGCGACGGCGGCTGTTCGCGGGTCGCCAGCATCGTCGTCGCGCCGACGTAGGACGGCCCGTAGATCGCGGTGTTGCCGTCGCACCAGGACTGAGCCGCGACCCACTCCAGCGTGTCGTATCCGTCCGGGCCCTCCTGGTGGAAGGGCTTGAAGTCGCCTTCGGACGCATAGCGGCCTCGGCAGTCGCAGACGACGACCGCGTAACCGCGCTCGGCCAGCTTCAGCGCGCTGGGCATCACCGCGACCACGCCTGCGCCCGACATCTCCTTGTCATACGGCGTGCGGGTGACGATGCCCGGCACCGCGCCGCCGGGCTGGTCGGCGCCCTCCGGCCGATACAGGTCCGCCCGCAGGATGATCCCGTCGCGCATCGGGATTTCGATGTTCTTCTCCACGATCACTCGTTCAACTGCCATGTGCCGCTCCCATCACATGTCCAACCTGACCGAACGCTATGCTAGGAAATGAGATCCGGACAGGGGAACGCAATGACAACCGAGGCGCTCACAGGCGATCTGGGCATCACCTTCTCCGAGGTGGCGCGCGAGAAGCTGCTCGAGGTGTTGACCGGTTATCCGGAGGAAGTTGCGGGCCTGCGGCTGAAGATCTCCGGACGTACGTCGGAGGGATTCGAGCACGTCCTGACGATCGTCGAGAAGAACTACGAGCCGTCCGGCGACGCCATCGTGCAGTACCCGGATTTCTTGCTCTACGTCGAGGGCGAGCGTATTGACGATCTGCGCGGCACCACGATCCACTACGAGTTCAAGGGCCCCAATGTCTCCGGTCTCGAATTCGCCAACCCGAACCCTGTCTGGCGCGATCCCCTGGCGCAAGAGATCCAGCGCATCTTCGACGAGCAGGTCAACCCGCAGATCGCTGCGCATGGCGGGTTCGTGCAGTTGCTCGACGTACAGGGCTCGAAGGCCTACATCGAAATGGGCGGCGGCTGTCAGGGCTGCGGCATGGCCAACGTCACCCTCAAGCAGGGCATCGAGGTCGCAGTCAAGGAACAGCTCCCCGAGATCGACGAACTGATCGACATCACCGATCACCAATCCGGCGAGAATCCCTACTACAAGCCGTCGAAGAAGTAGCTGGAATCGGACGCTGCGATGACGCGCGTCCTTCTGATCTCAACTTACGAGCAGGGTCACCAACCGCTCGGCGTCGCCGCGCCCACTGCGGCTCTGATGGCCGCCGGACACGATGTCACAGCCTTTGACCTCGCAGTGGAGTCAGTCAGCCCGGAGCGACTTCGCGTCGACGCAGCCGATGCCGACCTGATCGGCATCTCGACCCCGATGCACACCGCGGCGCGGCTCGGTATCCGCATCGCACGCCAGCTTGAGGCGATGTCCGACAAGATCGTCTTCTATGGACTAGCCGCGAACTCGTTGCGCGACCTAGGGTTGGGTCGCGCGATCAGCGGCGACACCGATCTGCAACTGGTCGCGCTCGCCAACGGCGATGAACCACAGCTCGCTCCCGTGTTCGATCGCGAGAAACGGCTGGTTCCGGACCGATCGCTGTTGCCTCCACTGGAGCAGTACGCCCGCTACATGGACGCCTCAGGCGTCGCGCACCTGGCCGGACACGTAGAAGCTACGCGCGGCTGCGCCCACCGCTGCACGCATTGCCCGCTCACACCGATCTACGCGGGCCGGCTCCGACTCAACGGCGCAGACACGGTGCTCGCCGACATCGACCAACAGGTGTCGATGGGCGCAGAACACATTACCTTCGGCGACCCCGACTTTCTCAATGCACCCGACCTTGCAGTGGATTTGCTCCGAGCCAGCGCCGAGTCGCATCCCGGTATGACCTTCGACGCCACAATCAAGGTCGAGCACCTGATCGAGCACGAAAGTATGCTCGGAGAGATGTCCGCGCTGGGCGTGACCTTCATCACCTCGGCGTTCGAGTCCGTGGACGATCGCCTGCTGGAAATTCTCGACAAAGGCCACACTGCGTCGGACTTGGACCGCGTGCTGCATTCGACGCAGGAGGTCGGCATCGCCCTGCGTCCGACCTGGCTGCCCTTCACCCCCTGGACCGCGGCCAAGGACTATCTCGCGCTGCTGCAGTTCGTCGAGACCCGAGGGCTCGTCGACCTGACGCCACCGGTCCAACTCGGCCTCCGCCTGCTCGTTCCGGCTGACTCACCGCTGGTCGAGCCGATGCGCGAAATGAATGCGTTGATCAGTTACGACGCAGACGGCCTGACCTGGAACTGGCGTCATCCGGACGAGCGCATGGACGCCCTGCAGTCGCAGGTAGCTTCGCTCGCAGAGCGCGGCGCGGCCTTCGCAGAGATCAAGCAGGCCGCCTGCCTGGCGCTCGGCGCCGAACCCTGGCCGAATCTGCCCGCTCCCCATCTGCATCGTCCCGGCCTGACCGAAGACTGGTTCTGTTGAGCGGAGCCGACCGGGGAGCAGTTGGCTCCCCTCAGCGTCACAGCTGGAACTGATGCGATCCCGCTAATCGAGCGCTAGACGCCTTCAAGTTGTCGTAATCGCTCGACCAGCAGCTTCGCATCGTCGATCACGGCCTGCTGGTGCGGTTGTAACTCTTGCCCGCCCGCCGTCGCCGAGTTGTCCTCGAACGGATCGCCGGCGATTGACTTCCTGCCGCTCAGCTCCTCGACCACGGCCAGCCCGCAGAACGGCACATAGGTCGGGCTGTAGCCGCCCTCGTGGCTGAGCACGAGCCGACCCGAGCACAGCTCGTCGGCCGATTCCATCAGCAGGCGAGTCATCTCGCGGAAGGTCTCCGAGTAGGCCATCATCCGGCCCAGCGGGTCGTACATGCTGCCGTCGAATCCTGAGGGCACGACGATCAGGTCGGGACGGAACGCCTCAAGCGCCGGTGCGATGACCTGCCGAATCGTCTCGATGTACGCGCCGTGCCCGCTGCCGGGAGGCAGGGGGACGTTGATGTTGTAGCCCTCGCCCTCGCCGTCGCCTTGCTCCTCCATCCGTCCGCTGTCTCGCGGATACCACTGGTCCTGGTGGATGGACATCGTCAGGACGTCCTTGCGCTCGTAGAACGCCTGCTGCGTGCCGTTGCCGTGATGCACGTCCCAGTCGAGCGTGGCGACCCGCTCGATCCCGCGTTCCGCGAGCGCGTGCATCGAGGCGATCGCGACATTCCCGAACACGCAGAAGCCGCGCCCCCGATCCCGCTCGGCGTGGTGTCCCGGCGGTCGCACAAGCGCGTAGGCATTGTCGACCGTGCCGTCGAGCACCGCGTCGACGGCCGTAATCGTGCCGCCGGCCGACAGCAGCGCGATCTCGTATCCGCCGTGTGAGAACGGCGCGCCCTCGCCCGCGTCGCCGCCGTCCTCGGCCGAGAGCGCACGGACCCGGTCCACGTACTCCGGCGTGTGGAAACGAAGCACCTGTTCCTCGTTTGCGGGGCGTGGCTTGAGTTGCACCAGCTCTTCGGAAAAGTCCGAGACCTCGAGCAGATTGTTCAGGCGCCGCTTGGTGTCCGGGTTCTCCCAGTGTTCCCAGGCCTGCATCCAGCGGCGCAGCACCGGGTCGAACGCGCGGGTCCGGCCCGCGTCATGCCACATATACGCCTCGTGGTAGACCCACCCCGTATTGCGTTCGGTCATGGCGCTTCCTCTTCCAGAGTCTCTGTTGAGTTCGGTGGCAGTCTAGTCAGCCATAAGGCGAAGGCCGGGTCCGGTGCGGTCGTATGCTGAATCGGCCTTGATCAGCCACTCAGCCGCACCAGACGTTCTCAACCTGCCGGCACAGCAGCCGCTGGCCGCGCGACTATTGCCGTCCGGTTTCTACTACGGCTGGGCGATCGTGTTCGCCTGCGGGGCGTTGATGTTCGTCTCCGTCGGCGTGGGCTACTACGGGCTCGCGGTATACCTCGGGCCGCTGCAGGAGTTGCACGGCTGGAGCAACAGCGATGTTTCGCTCCCGACTGGCATGTACTTCGTCTTTTCGGGTATCACCGCCGCCTGGGTCGGCCCCAGGATCGATCGACAGGGCGCGAAGCGCTGGATGTTGCCCGGCCTGGTGTTGATCATCGCTGCGGCCTGCGCGGTCGGTCAGGTCCAGTACCTCTGGCAGCTCTTCGTCGCCTACATTGTGCTCGCGATCGGCTCGGGTATGAGCGCCGGTGTCGCCGTCAACGCCACACTGACCCGATGGTTCGTGCAACGCCGCGCATGGGCCATGGCGATGGCCTCGACCGGAGTCTCGCTGGGCGGGGTCGTGCTCTCTCCGCTGAACGGATTCCTGATCGAACAGTTCGGTCTCAGCGTCGCGACGCCGGTAATGGCCGGTCTGATCCTCGTGATCGGACTGCCAATCGTCCTGTTCGTCCTGGTCTGGGATCCGCGACAGATGGGATTACCTCAGGATGGCCTGCGTCCTGCTGTCCGCGTAGCGACTAACGTCGCCAGATCGGCCGCAAACCAGACGCGGGTGTGGACCGTAGGCAAGGCCGCCCGCACGGTTCCGTTCTGGGCGATCATGCTCAGCTTCCTGATCGTGCTGCTGGCGCAGACCGGATTCATCCTGCACCAGACCGCGTTGTTGGAAGAGCGCCTCGGATCGCTGACCGTCGCTACGACCACGCTCTCGATTCTCGCCTTCGGCAGCATCGTCGCGCGGCTGGTGGTTGGCCGCTACTTCGCCGATCGGGTCGACCTGCGCATCCTTACCGTGATCATGTTCGTTGTCCAGGGCACGGCGGCGCTGGTCGTGATCCGGTTCGAGGGTGCAATCATGACCTACATCGCCGTGCTCACTTTTGGCTTCACGATCGGCAACGTGTACATGTTGCTGTCGCTGCTCACGTCGGACGTATTCGGTTACGTCAGCTTCGGCGCTATCTACGGCATGATTTCGATGGCCACGCAAATGTCCAGCGGCATCGGACCATTGCTGATCGGACTGCTCGACGACATCACCGGTTCCTATGACATTCCCCTCACGCTGGTCGCCATCCTCACGTACGCCGCAATCCTCCCGATCTGGTTCGCCAAACCGCCGAAGACGGACTTGGTCAAAGCCATCAATCCGCTGCTCTCGCGGTCGGCTCCGCAGCGCACGACTGAACCGCCGGGCATCCTGAGTTCGTAAGCCGTTCAAGTTCCGAGGCGCTGCTGCTCGCTCACAGAACGAACTCGATCTTCGACCAGGCCTCCCGTAGCGCCGACTCCACCTTCGCCGGATCGTCGCCTCGGGCGAAGATGAAGCCCGGATAGTCGGCGCCTTCCGGCAGCGGGACCAGCACATCGCCGACACGCGCCTCCATCTCGATCTCCTCGATCAGGGGGACCGCTGCCGCTTCATCCAGCCCGCGAATCTCGCGAATGCGTCCGCGGCCGACGATTGGCATCATCATCACGCCCGCCGCCGTCGACTCGCGATTCAGCGAGGCCAGCGGCGCGTTGATCGCGTGTCTCAGCACGATCTCTTCCAGCGACATCCCCGCGCCGAAGCGCAGCGTCCGCGCGCACAGCCCACCGATCGTACGCGCGGCGACATCCACCGGCCAGGCGCCCTCCTCGTTGAGCCGCAGCTCCGCATGCAGCGGGCCATCCTGCAGGCCGAGCGCTTCGGCCGACTTCCGCGCGGTTGCTACAACCTCGTCGATCTGCGCTTCCGGCAATCGCGACGGGGTGACGTAAATCGTCTCCTCGAAGAACGGGCCGTCCAGCGGGTCGGGCTTGTCGAACACCGCCAGGGTGTGCAGTTCGCCCTCGCGCAGCAGACCCTCGAGCGCCACTTCGATGCCGGGGATGAAACCCTCGATCAAGAAGCGGTCGGCAAGTTCTCCGCACTCCGCCGCCGCCGACTTGGTGCTCAGCAGTCGGCGCAGCCGCTCGATTGCCTGGCGCAGCGATGCCTCGTCGTTTGCACGGATCACGCCGCGGGAGCCGTTCAGTCCCAACGGCTTGACCACGACCGGGAACTCCAGCTGGCCGAGCGGCGGTTCGTCATCGAAACGGCAAACCTGCCAGCTCGGAGAGCGCACGCCGTGCGACTCGAGCGCGCGGCGAAGTTCGGACTTGTCCCGAGTGCCGATCACGGACTCGGGCGTGTTGCCGTTGAGCTGCAGCTCGGCGCTGGCGTGGGCGGCCAGGATCGTGCCCGGATCGTCGACCGCGACCACTGCATCCAGCGGAAAGCTGTCGGCGTACCTGGCCACCGCTTGTGCGCCGCGCTCGACATCGTGGTAGGGCAGCGTGAGCCAGCGTCCCGGATACATATCCGCGAGCGGCTGATCGTTGTCGGACGCGACGACCACGTCCAGACCGAGCTTGTCCGCGGCCGACATGAAGTCGGGCGCGCGATAGGAAGCGGTAGGTATCAGGAGCATCACGCGCGGCATGAACTCAGGCTACCGCCCGTCGCAGCGACATATGCTGCAAACAATGACCACGGCCAACGCATCGCGGACAGAGACCCTGCGCATTGACGGTATGCACTGCGCCGCCTGCGTGCGACGGGTCGAGCGAGCCCTGGTCAAGGTCGACTGCGTGGTCGACGTGTCAGCGGACTTTCTCTCCGGTCGAGCAGTGATTGGAATCGATGGCGAGCCCGATCCCGCAGCGCTCAGCGCTGCCATCACCGGCGCCGGGTACGAACTGATCGATCAGGCGGACGACGACGCGGAAGTCGCGACCATCGATCTGTTCCCTCTGCTCAGTCGCGCGCTGCCCGCGCTGATCGTCGGTTGGGGCATCTTCTTCGCCATGCAGGCGAATCGTTGGGGCGACTTCGGGTGGAGTCCCGACATCCTGCATCCGGTCCTGTTCGCCGTCGCAACTCCAATCCTCGCCTGGGGCCTCTGGCCAATGTTGCGTCGGGCATGGCTCGCCGCCGTGCGCCGCACCACCGACATGGACACGCTGATCGTGATCGGCGTGACAGCTGCCTGGGGCTACAGCGCCGCGGCGACGCTCGCCCCCGCGGCGTTTGAGTCGGCCGCCGCGGCGCGCGATGTGTTCTTCGACACCGCCTTGATCATTGTCGGCTTTGTCAGTCTCGGGCGCGCGCTCGAGGCCCGGGTGCGGCAACTCGCCGCCTCGGCATTGACGCGTCTGCTGGAGCTCGCTCCGCAGACCGCGCGCGTCCTGTCCGACGGTGTCGAGCGGGACATGCCCGCCTCGGAGGTCACGGTCGGGGACCTCGTGCTCGTGCGGCCCGGCGAGCTGATTCCCGTCGACGGTCTGGTCGCGGACGGTGAGAGTTCAGTCAACGAGGCCACCCTGACCGGCGAGAGCCTGCCGGTCTCGAAAGCCCCCTCCGATGCCGTCTTCGCCGGCACGTTCAATCTCGATGGCGCGTTCAGCTATCAAGCCACTCAGGTCGGAGCCGAGACCACGCTCGCACGGATCACGGCGGCAGTCGAACGGGCGCAATCCTCGAAGGCGCCGGTTCAAAGGCTGGCCGACAGGATCGCGTCCGTGTTTGTGCCGCTGGTGATCCTGGTTGCGATCATCACCTTTATCGCCTGGGGATTGCTGGGCAACGACACGAGCTGGACCAGCGCCGTGCTCAGTTCGGTCGCGGTGCTCGTCGTCGCCTGTCCTTGCGCGCTGGGTCTGGCGACTCCGGCAGCGATCGCCGCCGGCGCCGGCCGCGCCGCGTCGCTCGGCATTCTCTTTCGCGACGCCGAGGCGCTGGAAGCGGCCGGCCGCGTCGACACCGTGGCCTGGGACAAGACCGGCACCTTGACCAGCGGGCGCCACGAAGTGACCTCCGTTGATGCGTTCGCGGCAACCGAGCAGGAACTGCTTCAGCTTGCTGCATCAATCGAGCGGCAATCGGAGCATCCGCTGGCCGCTGCCATCGTGGCCCATGCCGATGACCTGGAGCTCTCGCTCCTCGACGTCTCTGAGTTCACTTCTCATCCGGGAAGGGGCGCATCCGCACGGATTGATGGTCGCGATGTCGCGGTAGGCAACGCCAGACTGATGTCAGCCCTGGGTATCGACGTCACAGATGAGGTCCGCGCGACCACGCCCGTCTACGTCGCCCGTGGCGGCGAACTCAATGGCGTGATCCACCTGAGCGACTACATCAAGGATGGAGCGGCAGACGCGGTTGGGCTGCTACGTCGCCGCGGCATGGAGTCGATCCTGATCAGCGGCGACACAGAGGCGTCGGCCCAGGAGGTCGGCCGTCGGCTCGGCATCGATCGCGTATACGCGCGAGTTCTACCGACCGAAAAGGCAGCCAGGGTCACCGACTTGCAAACACGCGGCAGGCGCGTCGCCATGGTCGGCGACGGCGTCAACGATGCGCCGGCGCTTGCCGAGGCGGATCTGGGCATGTCGATGCGAACCGGCTCGGATGTCGCCGTCGAGACCGCGCAGGTCACCCTGATGCGATCCAGTCCGCAGCGAGCCGCGCAGGCCGTGTTGCTCGGACACGCGACGCGGCGTGTGATTCACCAGAATCTCGGCTTCGCGTTCGGCTACAACATCCTGCTGATTCCGCTCGCCGCCGGGCTGGCGGTCCCAATCTTTGACGCGCTCGACGGCGTGCCGGGTGGTCTGGTCTGGTTGTTCGGAGAACGCGGTCAGTTCGAACCGATCGCCGCGGCGCTCGCGATGGTTGCCAGCTCGCTCTCGGTGCTTACCAACGCGCTCCGCCTTGGCCGCTGGAAGCTCCCGAGCGCCGACTGACGGCGGCCCTACTCGGCTTCGGCCGCACTCGCCGCATCCATGCTCGACATCGCGTTCACGTCGGGATTGAGCACGACATAACTGCGGTGCAACTCGGCGAAGTAGTCGCGCACGGCCTGGTCTCGCACTTCGTCGGACCAACCCAGCCGCTTCGCCATGATCGCTGCCGTCGGCGCTGCGGCGCTGCGGCCAAGGTCCTTGGTCAGTCCCACGATTGTGCGCCGCAGCAGCACATCGGCGACCGTGCGGGCGTGCTCGTGCGCGACGGCGTACAACACCTGCGCTCCGATGTCTCGGTGGCGGCCGGAGATCGGCTCGGCCAACGTTGGATCTGATGCGGCGTAGGCCGCGACCTGCGGCGCGCGCTGTCCGTAGACCATGCGCAAGTGCTCGTGCGTCTCGGGCGTCAGGAAGACCGCACGACTTGTCGGTATCTCGGGGAGCGCAGCAATTCCACGTGCACGAGGACGCCCGATCTGTTGCGCAACCGACGCGCTGACCTTGGCACCCAGCGCGGACGCCGTTGTCAGCTTCCCACCCACGATCGAAAGCAGCCGCTCGACTCCCTCGGACGCGTGATCGACCAGGAATGAGCGGCGCGAGATTGCTCCTTCAAACACGCTTTCTCCCGCCCGCGCCAGGGGTCGCACACCGGAATACGCGTACAGCGCGTTGCGATGTTCGATGCCCAGGCCGGGCAACACTCGCGCCGCCTCGGCGATCAAGTAGTCAATCTCCCACCCGGCCGCGCGCACATCCGACGGGTCGCCGTCGTCGCGGACGTCGGTGGTGCCGACAATGTGATGATCCAACCAGGGCGTGACGAACATCGGGCGGCCGTCAGACTGCGCGCTCGCCAGGACGGCATGTCGAGGGCCGCGACCCTCGAGGTCCAGCACGAGGTGCGATCCCCGTGTCCCGCCGATCCGCTTCTGCAGCGACCTGCCGGTGGCATCAAGCACCGCATCGACCCAAGGACCCGCCGCGTTGATTACCAGCCTGCCCGAAGCCGTCGAGCGACGCCCCGTCAGCACGTCGTGGAAGTCCACACCCCGAGCCCGGCCGCCGTCGACGATGATGTAGTCGACCGCCGCATGATTGCGCAAGTCCGCACCGGACCCGCGCGCCTCGGCCAGGTACTCCAGCGTCAGACGTTCCGGAGACCAGACCTGGGCGTCGTAGTAGAGGTAGGCGGCGCGCATCCGCTCGGTCGATATCGACGGCTCGAACCGCTGCAGCTCTCGCCGCGAGAACGACGTGTGCCACGGTGACACCTTGCGCGGCGAGAGCACGTCGTACAGCGCCAGGCCAGAGCGGATGTACCAGGGCGGCCGAGGATCGCCTTCGTACACCGGCAGGATGAAACCCATCGGCCTGACCAGGTGCGAGCGTTCGCGCAGCAATCTCTCACGCGACTGCAACGACTCATGCACCAGCCGCGCATCGCCGGTCTCGAGGTATCGCAGTCCGCCGTGGATCAGCTTCGTTGACGCCGATGTCGTGCCGGACGCGAAATCGTCCTGTTCCAGGACCAGCGTTCGATAGCCGCGCGCAGCTATCGAAGACGCGGTCGCCGCGCCGTTGATCCCCCCGCCAATGATGATGACGTCATAGTCGGGGGTGGTCATGGCATGGAGTCTATTCAGTTGCCAGCGATGCGTTGAATCGCCCGTCGAGCCGTTGACCAGCGATCGAACTCTTGCTCTAGCTCCCCCGTCGGTTCGAAGCGCTCACTGGCGTCTGCGAGATCGAGCGAACCTCCTGCCGCCTCGGCGGCAAGCCGCGCCGCGCCCAGCGCCGTGGTCTCCTGGATCGCCGGCCGAATCACGGGTCGTTGCAACGCATTCGACTGAATCTGGAGCAGCGTGTCGCTGGAAGACATTCCCCCGTCAACCCGTAGCTCGTCGATGTTCCCGTGTTCCGCCTCCATTGCCTCGACCACCTCGCGCACGCGAAACGCGATTGACTCCAGCGCTGCTCGGGCGATCTGCCCCGCTGTCGTGCCCCGGGTGATGCCCAGAATCGCGCCTCGAGCGTCCGCATCCCAGTGCGGAGAACCGAGGCCGGCGAGCGCCGGTATCAATATGACGCCCTGAGACGACCTGGCTGCCTCGGCCAGTGCGGAAATCTCTGGCGCCGTAGTCGCCAACCGCAACTCGTCGCGCAGCCACTGCACCACCGATCCAGCGGTGAACACTCCGCCCTCAAGTGCCAGTCCCCCGTCTGCGGAAGCCGTCAGCAGCAGACCCGGCGGCGGCGACGCGGCTTCGACTGACTCTCCTGCGTGGGTCAAGATGAAGGCTCCAGTGCCATAGGTACACTTCGCGCGGCCCGGCTCCTGAATGCCGTGCCCGTAGAGCGCGGCCTGTTGATCGCCGGCGACCGCAAGGATGGGCAGCGGCGCGCCGAACAGCGACGGGGCTGTGTGTCCATATTCGTGAGCGCTGGGTCGCACCTCCGGCAGCATTACATCAGGGACCTGCTGCCACTCACACAGGCCCGCGTCCCAGCGTCGCTCGGTCAGATTCCAGAGCATCGTCCGCGACGCATTCGTCCGATCCGTCGCGAACACGTCGCCATCGGTAAGGTTGGCCAGCAGCCAGGTATCGACCGTTCCCGCGACCAGATCGCCTCGTGCTGCGCGATCTCGCGCTCCGGGCACATGATCGAGTAACCAGGCGAACTTCAGACCGGAAAAGTACGCATCCGGGCGTAATCCCGAGCGGACGCGTACTTCGTCGCCGCGAGCCGCGAGCAGTTCGGCCGCTGCGCCTGCGGTGCGTCGGCACTGCCAGACGATCGCAGGGCCAAGCGCCTCACGCGATGTGCGATCCCAGAGCAGCGAGGTTTCTCGCTGATTCGCCAGCGCGACGCAGCGGATCTGCTGAACCCCGATGTCGCGCACGACATCGCGTGCCGCCTCAAGCTGCGAATGGAAGATTTCCTCGCCCGACTGTTCCACCCAGCCCGGCTTCGGATAACGCGAAGGTAGTACCTGCTGTGCGAGCGCGACGACTCGCCCCTGTTCATCCCAGGCGAGCGCGCGGCTCGAGGACGTGCCGGAATCCAGTGCCAGGACCAGTGAGCCGGCTACGCCTCATCCTCCGCGTCGCGACGTCGTCCCATCACAACACGGGCGATAGCCGCCAACGCCGCGAGCACTGCACCAATCCCCAAAACTCGCTTCATGATTCCGCTCCGTTCCAATGGGCCGCGTGATCGGAAGCCCTCTGGCTCAGCGCCACAATATCACGATGATCTCGTGGAGTCGTTGGTCAATCGCATTGCTGCCCCACCTAGCGCGGCAGCAACGTAGTTGGAATCACGACGCGATCGCCCAGCTCGATGCCAAGGGCCGCGAATCGGCCGCGCGGCATCTCCATCACGAAGTAGTACGGCTTCGCCGGCCCCTTGATCGTCGAGTCGCCGGCAGTCAACACGGTGAACTCCATGATCGAACCGTTCGCGTCGAGCCAGGCCACGTCGAGATCGATGGGCACATTTGGATTCCAGAATCCGCCGGTCTGCGCGCGGATGTCCTCCCAGATGAATATCATCCCGCTTTGCTCGGGCAATCCGTTGCGATACATCATCCCGCGCGACCGCCGCTCGGACGTGTCGGCGACCAGTACCCCCACGGTCAGCGTCCCGGTCGAGCGTTCGACTTCCACCTCCGACCAGGGGAAGTCGACATAGTCAACGTCTTCCGGGAGCTGCAGGAACCGGTCGAGATCGGCGGGCCGTTCGACGGCCGGCGCGATTACGCCACCGTCGTTCACCGTGTCGGAACTCTGGGTCGGTCCGCAGGCCAGGACGACCAGCGCTGCCAGCGCGATCAGCAATCCCGACGCCGCCCGATATGATCTGGTCCGACGTGGCTTGGTCCGACATGGCATGCGCGGATCGTAGCCGACGGCTCGATACAATCAGAGCATCCCGGGCCGGTAGCTCAGGGGTCAGAGCAGGCGGCTCATAACCGCTCGGTCGCTGGTTCGAATCCAGCCCGGCCCACCAAACTGGACAAAATCGAGAACCCTTGAGATTCGTTTCCTGCTGGAGCTGTAGCTGCCCAATGAGCATATGCTTTGCGCCGCCTATCGCCGCGTCTGCGAGCCGCAATGCGGTGCGCAGCTGGGTGGCGACCACCGTGCTTGCGCACCAGGAAACAGGAGAGGCGCTGGTGTCGCGTCAACCGTCGAATAGGCCCAGCGTCTGTGGTAGTTGAAGGAGTACGGCGACTCGCTCGGGCTCCCCGATCTGAAGTTCAGACATGGTTACCAGCGCAGAACGCAGCGCCGAAATGGGCTGAGCCGAGGCAGGCGAAGCTCGTCAAGGCGGAGGAGCAGATGCAACGTCACGAGCGCACCAGGGAGGTAGATGCCGTGCTCGAGCGTGGTGTTGAGGCGTCGCTCCTGCGTGGCGATGTGCGTCATTGGCAATGAGAGGCCGATAGGGCGGGTGAGATGAGAGCTGTCGAGGGACTGAGAGCATGAATCGGCTGTTGGGACTGTTGGTCGTCGTTGTTGCTGGCGGCGCTGCCGCGGTTGGTTGTGTGAACGGCGACGGGGGATCTGAGGACTTGTCTCAGACGGCGAATGAAGCAAGCGCTGACGAGGCCCAGACGGCGAGCGAGGTGGGCGCTGACGAGATGCAGGCCGTCGAGTCGGATCATCAGGTTGAACCGATCCGACCTCCAGACGCGGTCCCACTGCCTCCTGGTACCTACGTTGCGATCTCGGTTGGCAGCGGGATTCACTGTGGGATTCTCGCATCGGGTGATGTCGCCTGCGGAAGCAGGTACTGGCAGGCGGGGCGGCGGATTCCACCTGGCCCTTACCGGTTCATCGAGGCGGGCAGTCAGTCGGCCTGTGGCGTGAGGGCAGACGGCGAGATTCGCTGTTGGGGAACGAGTCCGCCGTCACCGGTCGGGGTGCATCGGGGCATCGAGTTCATTCAGCTCAGCTTCGACAGCGGGAGGGGTTGCGGGATCGACAAGATCGGCGCCGTCCGCTGCTGGGGGCATGAGGAGGATCAGGAGAATCAGCCACCGGACGGCGTCTTCCGTCGGGTGAGCGCGAGTTGGGTGCACCGCTGCGCGATTGCTGAGGACACGCGGCTGGTGTGTTGGGGCGGGCGGTTCTATGGCCATGGCGCGCCGTCGGGAACAGGGTTCATCGATGTCGAGCTTGGCTCTGGATATGGTTGCGTCCTGGCGAACGACGGGCGAGTGACGTGCTGGGGTGACCTTAGTTCCCGCAGCCTGGAAGCGCCACCGATCGAGTTTCGAAGCATCAGCACCGGTCACGACCATGCCTGCGGGTTGACCCGTGCCGCAGAGATCGTCTGCTGGGGTGCGAACCGCGATGGGCAGCTTGACGCGCCGGCGGGCGAGTACATCGAGGTCGATGCCGGTGTCTACTTCAGCTGCGCGTTGACCGCTGGGGGCGACGTGATCTGTTGGGGCGACGATGAGGAGGCGTTCACGGAGTACGGCGCGTAGACGCTCCTTCAGCGCGTCATCGTGGACGCGATGCGCGTACCCTAGCCTCTAGCGACCGATCGAACGCGCCTGACGGTCGCGGGGATGTGAGAGCTCAATGCGCGCACCACGGTGGCTGCGAAGCGGAGCAAGCGGCTGGATCGCGGCGCTGCTGCTCTTGGCGGCGCTGGTCGGCGTGTTGACCACGCTCGGTGTGCAGGCGCTGACGCGCTCGGGCGAGATCGAGGTCAGGATCAACGCCATGCGCGAGATCAATGGCGATGTCCAGTTCGCGCTCCAACAGCGACAGCCGGACGGCGCCTGGGGAGCGCGACAGGAGCCGCGCAGCAATCGGTTGCCCGCGTCTCACTCGGGGCGCTGGGCGAACTCGTCGCCGGTCAGTGTGAGCTGGGAGGTCGAGATCGAACGAGACGAGAAGGTCGTCGCAGTCGTCTCTCAGATCGAGAACATCGGCGGCGTCCAGGTTGAGGTCGACCGCTACATGGAAGTCGAGACGGTCTCGACCGACTATCGGCAACAGACGACTGCGTCGACCGACTCCGGCGGCAGCATGGAGGCGGGCGATGCCGAGACTGACTATTGGTCCTTTTGCCGCAATCCCTTCAGTGTGGGCTGGTCGACGTTCGCCAGCATCGACGGGGGACCGGCTCGAGCGCTGAGCGAGGCTCTGTGGGAGGCAACGAAACGGGAGCTCAGTTCGGCCGACTGGTTGGATCTGCTCGGTCTTGAGATCGCGATGTGGGAGGCGGTGACCCCGCCGGCCAGGTACCAGCTGTTCCACGAGGCGATGTTGGCCGGACTGCGGTCGGTCTATGCATCCTGGTCGAGCGGGGGCACCGAGGGATGGCAGATCAGGACCGAGTACTCGGTCTGGCCGTTCCTCAGCGAGGAGCTGCGTACGCGCTGGGCCTCTGGATTGCCTGCCGAGCAGATTCAGGCGCTCAAGGTGGCGGGCTGCATCGCTGCACCAGAACTCGAGGGCGGGTTCATGGACGGGTGATTCAGCCACGAGATGTACCCAGAGACTCTGGGTGGCCTGAGGAGATGAGCAGACGATCGCCCTGATTCCAGAATCAGCCGGTGGAGGCTGGTCGGGAGGAGTATGCCGAATGCTGGGTGGAGTGCATGAGCGTGACGATTGGGAGGCGGGCGTCACAGCACGGGGCGGCCCGGAGGAGTTGGTTCGTCTCGTCACCCAGAAGATGCTCGGCGTGACGCTGGAGGCAGAACGCCGTACGTACCTGGAGCGCCACACGGACGCGCTCACAATGACGGTCGTCGGATGGTTGTCGGCAACGGCTGCCGCCAGGCGCGCGAGATCGCGACGGCAGGGAGCCCGGTCCCGGAGCGGACGCCTGGGGTCGTCAACCGCCTCTTGGGGAGTTCTTGAACGCTCGTTGTCAACCGAACGCCTGGCTGGGCGAGCAGCCGCGACGATTCGCTTCCTGACGTCTGCATGGTCTGGCACATTGGCGTGCCGCGTCTCGGACCCAGGGAGTACCTCGACCGCGTCTGCTTTAGCTCAGAGCAGCCGGAGTCGACGGTGGTCCAGCCTGTGCAGGCGCTCTCGTGAGAGCAGAGGCCGCGCAAGGGCATCGGGGTAGAGCCGACCGCGGACTGGAGACGGGCCGCAGGCGCTCAGCCTACGAACCGTGGTCTCCCCCCTGACGGCAGCGCTGCTGAGCCCAGTTGATCAGGCGGAGCACCCCGCGGTGATCCGCCGATGGCAGCGCATGGTCACCCACTAGTGCGAAGCCTTGCTGCCGGCCGAGGCGGAGTCGGACGGCAGGCTCTGCGGTGTGGATGCTTACCCGCCTGCGGGCGAGTCATCTTCCCTACGCGAGCGCCGAATGCGCTGTTCATTGAACAGCGGAGCTGCTGCTGCGTCCCCGAGGGAGAGCAACCGCCAACTCAAAATCGACCGCTAGTGGCCGGTGAGCCGCGCCGGCGGCAACGAACGCTCGAACCTGCAGCTGCTGTGCACCAGCAGAACCTGCGCGTTGGCACTCGGACCGACGCGGAGCGTCGCGGTCGCTATCGACGGTTGCCGCCTCCCGACGGGTCAATCCCCGACCTGTCCATCCGCTAGGAGTGATTCGCGGCCCAGACCCGGGCACCCGCGCCTCGCCGTCCGTTCGCGGCTTTTGCCGGAGGCGTGTTGAAACCTCCAGACAGCAGAGGCGGCGGGAACGCGGTGATCGGCCGGGCTGTCGTTTCGTGCCGACATCGCTGATCCTGCTCGGGGCCCGTGCCGCCTCAGCGTGTGGTGGAACAACCGCGCTGGTTCCGCCGACCTATCCGGTGCTGGCGCCTCGTTCCCCCTCTCAGGGGCGGGCGTCGTGATCGTCTCTGGTCGCGAACATCGGCCGCGCGAGCAGCTCTCGCTCGTTGAGCTGGTCACTCGGCCAGAGTAGTACCATGCGGCAATGCTGGACTGGCGATCGGCGCGGACCCTTGCGGTCGTCGCTGGGCTGCTCGGCGTCATCGCTGCGTCGGCAATCTGGACGACGAGCGCGCAGTCACGGCTGAGCCTCACGCTCGACGCGCCTGACGTGTGCGAGTTTGAGCTGTCCGCGATCGGACCTGAAGATTCAATTGCGGTTGGTTCAGTCCAGGTCAGTTGGTCAATCAGCGGCGGGGCGGCACCGTACGAACTCGTGTTCAATGGCCAACCCCTAACGGGCGCAAACGGCCACGTCAACGTGCCCTGCGGTCCGACGGCGATCGATGTGCGTTCGAACAGCCGCACGCCGGGGATAGTCACGCTGCAGGCGAGCGTCAGCGACGCCAACGGCGACCTCGCTGTGGCGCTGCACGACATGCACATCGTTCAGGTCATTCACGAACGCGGCACCTTTCCCTTCGGTCTGAAAGGTCCCGCCACGTACCGGGTGCACGGACATCTGCTGACGATACCTGACGGCCATGGCCTGGAGCTGGGCCGCTATATCTCCGCCGGCTGCGGGGCGCCGGGGCCGGATTGCGGCGACCGCTTCGAGTTGTTCGCGCCCTACGGCAAGATCGTCCTCTATCGCTGGAGCGGAGGGGAGCACTCGCGAGTCCTTGACGGCTCGAGCGGCCGAGAGTCTGTCGAGATCCTTGCCGACGACCAGAACGCGGTCATTCCGCGGCGCCAGCAGTGGGCGAGCGACAGCTTCGACGAGGTGATGTCTAGCATCGGCCAACCGCCGAGGTTGCGTCCGGATGTGCGGTCTGGCGGTCGCGCGGGTGGGGGGCTGCGGCTGAGCCTGACCGCACCCGCGATCTGCGAGCACGATCCCGGGGTGGCGCCGGTCCGCTGGAGCGTGAGCGGCGGACGCGGACCCTACGAGGTGACGATTGGCGGGGAACGCTATCTGGGTCGCACGGGTGAGGTTCCGATCCTCTGTTCCGCGCTCGGACAGTCTCCCGGCCATTCCGGCATCCAACGGATCCGGGCCACGGTCGTCGACGCGCGCGGCAATGCTGCGGTCGCCAGCGCCGAACAGTACGTGATCCGGCGACTGTGGTCCTGGACCTGGACCTTGCGCGCCGGTGAGACGTATCGCTACGGCGACCAGCTGTTCACCGTGCCCGATGAGGTGACGCTCGAAACCCGCCTCGGCAAGGAGGACTGCTACGGAGGTTTCGACAATCAAGGACGCACCTGCGAACGCAGTATGGTCCTGGTGCTGTCGGATGGGGAAGCGGAGGCGACGCTGGAGATTGGTGAGGTCAGCGGTGACGTGCTCAGCCGTTCAGTTTCAGCCGACCTGCCGCCGACATTGCGGCTGAAGCATCGAGCACTCGTTGCATCACTGGGTCAGGCGCCAAAACTGCCTGCCGACTTCCTCGATCGCTCGGAGGCCCTCAGCCTGCACGTCTTCGCCTCCTCGCCAGTCTGCAGCGCAGGTTGGACTAGCCTCTACCTCAACGTCAGTGGTGGGCGATGGTGGCCGCTGCGGTTCACCATCGATGGTGAACCGCAGCAGGTCTATGGCGCGGGAAGCGCGAGCGCCTCTACGCGCTGTGAGTCCTCCGGCGACGGTCGGCGACTGTCGATCGAGGCTCGTGAGTCCGGGCCCGCTCCGCAGCGCGTGACTCAGGAACTGCATCTGTCGGTGCCGCCTACCCGGAACAGCCGCAACCTCTACGTCCAATGGACCCTGCCGGATGAGCGAACCTGCGTGATCGGCGAATCGTTCGAGCTGTCCTGGAGCACGTCGGTCCTGTCCTCCTACGACGAGGGCAGCCCAACGGCAGTTCGCTTCAATCTCGATGATCGCGTGTTCGGCCCGGGCGGCTCGGCAGCGATCCGCTGTCCGTCGACGCAGGGCTACCATCGGCTCGAAATGGGAGTCAGCGTCGAATCGAATCCGGACCTTGACGAGTCCCGATACGCGACGATCCGGGCCCAGCTCGCCCGTCCGCGGAGGTAGCGGCGATGTCTCGGCGGCGTCGCGGCGTCGCGCTTCTCGCCAGCCTGCTCATGATGGCCGCGGCGGCGGCGAGCGCGTGGGCGTCGATCGGTCGCGAGCAAGGGCTCAAATTGATGCTCACCGTCCCACGCACCTGCGACATCGAAGGTGACGAACGCGACGAAGAGCTCACCTTGAACGTCGAGTGGCAGGTTGTCGGTGGGGAACCCCCCTACGAGGTGTTCGTCGACGACTCGCGCGTTGGCCAGGCTCAAGGCGTCACGCAGCTGCTCTGCGGGGTCTGGGTGGGACGCGATGTGGACTCCGGCCTGTTCGCTGTCCAGGCGCATGTCCGCGATGCGACCGGAGCGACCGCCGGCGCGCTCTCCTACGTGAACGCGGTGCGTTCGATTCGCGCAGACAGTTATGGCGGACCCGGCGACACCGAGCTGCAGGCCGGTCTGACCTACCGCGTGCACGGCATCTTGATCACGGTTCCCGAGGCCTTCGACCTGCATCTCGGCGACTACACCTCAGCCGACTGCCGCGACCTCGATGCGCCTTGCGCCGACCGGTTCCAGCTCTTCACCGGCAGCTGGAACTTTCGAGGCTCCAGCATCTGGATCCGACGCTGGCCAGCCGAGGAGTTCAGTCGGGAAGTCTCCGCATACGGCGCTCTCGATGCCGATGCAGTGAGCGCGGCGTTCGATCAACTGGTCGCTTCGATCAATCAGCCTGCGTCTGACCTGGCGCCGCCCAGCGTCTCGGGCGGCGGTGCGTCCGATCTCAGGCTGCGGATGATCGCACCGGCGATCTGCGAGGAGACCGGCCCCACCTGGCGACCGTCGCAGAGCGTTGTCGCCTGGGAGGTCAGCGGCGGCGTCGCGCCGTATCGGATCGTCATCGATGGCCACATGTTCGGGGCCGCGTTTGGCGACCTGCACGTGCAATGCGGGCGTCTGACTCGCGGCGTCAGCGACTCCGGCCTGCACAGTGTGCACGGCATCGTGATCGACGCGAACGGCAATGTCGCATCAGGCGTCGTTCACACCTATGGGATCAAGAACGTTGTCGCCGCGGACCTGCACGGCGGCGAGACCTACCGGGTCTCAGGTCAACTGCTGACGATTCCAGCGGGCGTCGTCGCCGACGCGGGCGGGTACGAGCACTCCAGCTGCGATCCGCCCGAGGGCGACGACCGCAACGATCCGTACTACTGCGAGGATGCGTTTTCGCTGTGGATGGATTCAGACGGAGTCTCCGCCTCCGTCTGGTTTGGCGTGGAGAGCGGTCGCGCCTACGGGGAGGAACCACGAGCAACGACGCCCGCCGTCGGCTCGGACCACCCGATCCACACTCAGCTCCGAGCGCTCGTGGCGTCGGTTGGCCAACCGCCAACGCTTCGCGACGATCTCGCCGATCAGCTCGCGCCGCTGCGCATCACGGCTGACGTTGACCCGATCAGTTGCCAGTTCGGCGGCTACAACATCCAGACCGCCCGAGAACGCAACGAACACTGGAGCAGCTGGCACGACGGGGAATACACCACTGCGAACCCGATCGGCGGCCCTGCGCTCAATCTCAACTGGTCAGTGACCGGCGGTTACTGGACGCCGCTGACCATCACAGTCAACGGCCGCGACCCATCGGCTCATCGTCTCGTGCTGAACTGCCCGCAGCAAGGTGGTACGCACGAGATCAGATTGACCGCCTCGGACCGCAGCGATCCACCGCAGTCGGATGAGTTGACGTTGGAGTACGAGTCTCTCGCCAGATCGATTGAGGAACAGCTGCCGTTCAGTGCCGCGGCGCTCCTGAGCAGCCATTGCCGACCGGGCGAGGCCGTGCTCATCGGCTGGAATGCCTACAGCGAACAGGGACCAGTCGCGATCACGATCGACGGCGTCGATGGCCAACTTGATCCAGGCGGCGTGGCGACCGTCCGCTGTCAGCAGTCAATCGGGACGCAGACCGTCATGCTCCGTGCGACGGATCAGGCGCAACCTCCGCACCAATCCACGGCGACCGTGCACATCAACGTCACCGATTCGCCGCCGCAGCGTGTTGGAATGCGGGTAATCGCAAAGGCATCGCCGAGCGCAACCTGTACCACCGGCGAGCGTGTGCAAATCGTCTGGCGCGCGACTGGCGGCGTGCCGCCGTATCGCGTCAGGGCGCCCGGCGACGAACCGGCCCGAGTGGACGGCTCCATCATCGAGCTCGATTGCCCTCCCGGCTCTGACAACCCACATGTCACGATCGAGATCACCGACTCCAATGTCATGCCGACTGTTTTGCGGCAGCATGTGAGTCTCGATGTGACATCCGACGCACCTGACGAGCCCTAGCGGATGCACGCGCTGCGCTCACCCAACAGAACGGGCGTAGCAGTGAGCGAGGAGCACCGCAGGGCGCTCTCGAGTGGGAGTCGTCGCTTGATTTGACCCGGGGTGGAGCCAGATCCAGCGATCACTGCTGCGAGGCCAGGAACGGGGCACTTGGTTGACCGCACGCCTTGGCGGAGGTGTGGCAGCGGATAGGTTCGTTTCGCTGAGGGAGATGGAGGCGTCCCCCGCGAACGGCGCTGCTGCGACGACCGAGTGTCGACGGCCGAAGATCACCGGAGAGCGGCGAACGGGCCCGCTTGCGGAGGCTGTCGCACAGACCTCCTCGCGAGGCAGCCAGAGGGCAAGTTGCTCGCAATACCGGAGCATGTGGGGGAGGCGTCGGTTCGTGTCTCGGCGTTATCCGTCGTGCAGAGGTGAGCAGCAGTACGCGATGCTGGCCAATCTGGGCGACTGGCTGCCGGAGGTCCACTTGACCTGGTTCGCCGCGGAGGCGGTCGAACTGCGAGTTCTCTCTGTCTTCCACACCTCTGACCGCGAAGACGGTTAGGGACGGCGCGCCCAAGACCCAGAGATGATGATGGCGCTTCCGCGAGGACATCGCCTACCGCGTGCTGAGCGCGAACCAGTAGCCGGACCACGCGACGACTTACCGCATTCGCAAGCACCCAGCGCGAGCCCTGGCTTGCATGATCATTGACATCCTGCGGTTGGGTGACGAGGGGGGACTTGTTCACGGCCGGGTTGGTGGCTCTGGATGGTGCCAGGCTGCGCGCTCAAGCGAGCCACGGTCGCAGCCGCGGCCCCTGGAACTGGAGGCTGAGGTCGAGCAGACGCTGTCAGATACGGAGCGCGTAGAAGCCGAGGAGCAGCAGTGGGACGGCGCGTAGCAAGCGTTCCTGGTGCCGAACACGGTGCGCGGTCGCGAGCAGCGTCTGGCGTAGCGCATGCCTGGGCACCCGGGGCCCCAAGTGGGATGACACTACCGGAGGCACTACTCGCCTCGGACGGTGAGCTCGAAGAACCAGTTGAACAGGAGGTTGTAGCGGAGTTGCTCGCAGAAACGGCGCTCCGAGAGGACCGTGCAAGGCACCATCAAAGGGCTCGCCTTGAGCAAGTGATCGAGCGGGATCGAGGGCCGCCCGCCGACCACCTAGATCGCATTGAACAAAGTCGACATCCGCCTCAGCATAGAGTCGTCCAGGCGTATCTAACGGCAATCTCCTTCGAAGCCATTCAGTTGGCCTCACTGGTGCTGCCCAGGAGGGCTCGGAGTTCTGTCCTTGTTAGCCAATGGCGGGCGGCCGCTGCAATCAATTGCGACATTGCCCGGATTGCTTTCGCGCCGTTGGCACTCGCCTGCCAGGCTTGCGGAGGGGATTGAGGCCGGTGATCCCGAGTGCTTGCTCCGCTCTTGCGGCGGAGCACCGATGCTCCATTCCCAGACCGTTTGCAGGTGAAGGATCGTGCCCGACAGTGCGAGCAAAAGCCCTTCTCCAGAAGGCGTGGTACGCTCCCCTGACGGCTTGAAGGGGATGACGATGACGGCTCGTGTTCGACGGCTCCGACCGCGGGACATCGCGCTCTTTGTTGTCGTCACTGCGGTGGTGGCGGTGGTCGTCGTGATGGTCGGGCGGGAGCTGGGCATCGGCGAAGAAGCAACAGCGGTGAGCGATGACTCCAGCGAGCAGGCGGCGGCCGCGAAGGCCGATAGCGACCTGACTCTGACTCTCTCCGCGCCCGAGATCTGCGAGACCGAACGCGGCTGGGGGTTTGCCGGAGAGGCGTGGGTCTACGACGACGAGGGCGAGATCATCGGCACCCGCAGCATCACCAAGGGCTGGGCAAACGTCGCCGAGATCCCGGTGCGCTGGGAGGTGAGTGGCGGCACGGGTCCATACACCCTGGTCATCGACAATGAGAAACGGGACGGGGTTGGAGCTTACGAGGGAGCAGCCGGCACCGCGTCAGTGAGTTGCGCGCCGAACCCCGGAGCGGTGTCCTACGAGGATTACGACCAGCACCGCTGGTACCACGCCAACCCCGAGATCGACTCCGGCCCCAAGACCATTCGCGCCACCGTGACTGACTCCACCGGCGCGACCGCAGTCGCGTCTCACGACATCTACGTGGTCCTCAGCGTCAGCGGAGGAGGGACGCAGTTGCAGGCGGGCGAGACCTATCGGATTCTTGGATTTCTGTTCACAATCCCGGAGGGTGTCGAGGCCAGGGTCGGAGCTATCGAGGAAGTCGACGGAGGCCAGAGTAACGTTGAGATCGCTTTCTTTCTTGGTGGATTTCGAGGCATCGCACACATCGGACTCGATAGCGGAACTGAGGTCGGCGATCGCCGGATCGAAAGGCTCTCCAGCACTCCGGATGCTATCCGGGGCCAGGGAAGAGAGCAGGGTGCACACGACGACCCCGAAACGGCGTTGAACTCGTTGTTGACCGCTCTTATCGGGTCCTCCGGTCAGCCACCTTCATCAGGTGCTCAGTAGGTGCGGCGCGCGCTGAGCGCTATTGCGCTGGGCCTGGCGCTCGGCGCTGGCGTCCTGGGGTTCGCGACGGACGAATCCTCTGGTGCGAGCACCACCGTACCAATCCGATCTCATTCCACCTTGACTCCGGCCGGACGGATGCCCGCGTCTCCATCCAGTGCGGCACTCCCGGCCGCCCACGACGATAGCAACACCGATGATGACGAGTCTGTCCGCCTCAACGAGAATGTAATCGAGGGGAAGCCGACGACGATCTGCACCCGAAGCACCAATCCCCGGCTCTTGCAGGTGCTGGGGGAAGCGATATCGGTCTGGCACGACAGGCTCAGCCCGGACTCGGATGGCGACGGAGCCATCGACGACGGCGCGCTACTCGACTATCGAGTCTTCCGACAAGTCACGACGCCCGCGTGTGCCGGGGCAAACGTGGAGGTGGTGGAGAACACGCTCCTGATCAATGCTACCCACGTCAGGGTTCAGTGTTCGAACGGAACCTTCGACCCCACCGTGAGTGGGAGCACGCGCGCATGTTACAAGTGGGAGCCTGGAACCTCTTCGCCAAGGAAGCTCTTCAGATGGGACAATGCGCCGTCCGGCTCCGGCCTCAGTGATAGCGCAGTGCTGATCTATCAGGCGCTGTCCCACCAGCCGAACAGCCCCGATCATGTCGGCACGATGGTGCACGAACTGGGCCATGCTCTGGGTCTCTCTCACTACGACGATCACGACCACTGCGACCAACTGAGAAACTCCGCGGTTGATCCGCTAGGTGATCACTTCACCGCGATGAGCTATCGCCCGCGAGCAGGGACGACCGCTTGCAAAACCAACGGCGACATCACTGGCCGCGATCTTCGCGACCTCTACGAGGCCTATCGTGTGGGACCGTTGACCGACGTGCGCCTGGACGGAGACGTCAAGCGTTCGCAGTCAGGCACTATGGCGGCGACGTTCCACTGGGGAAAGGATGGAGCCGAAGAACTGAGCCACAATGCGACCCACATCATCGTGCAGCGCAAGACGACCAATGGCTGGAGAACGCTGCGTTCGATTCCTGCCTTTGTCGGTGCCGGTATGCGGCAATCGATGATCAAGGTCGTCGACTGCGGCGGGCTGGGCGAGGAGTATCGCCTGGTCGGCAGTTCCGGGTTCAAGATGGGTCTCAACGCGTTCATCGACAACCAAGCCCCGGAACCACCACTGGCGCCCAGGACCCCCTATTGGACGTCCAACTGCACGCCAACCGATCTGCTCGAGAGGTGGCCGAAGCACCCGATCGGTGATCCGACTCATGTCGTCGGCGTTGCCGAGTGGGATGAGCCCGACGACGCCGGATGGTGCCGAGGACCGGGGTGCCCGGCCGTCTTGAGCGCGTCGGTCAGTACGGCTTACTGCTACACGGGACAGTTCTTCGCCATCAATCCATCCGATTTCTCGACGCCGCGGGCGAAGCTATCAATCTCGCACAGCGGAGGCGCGAACGATCCCTCGATCACTCCGACCACCCAGGCGTGCGGCGCGGTCGGCGGCCAAACGAAACAAGTGAGCGTGAAGGCCGCTTGGGATGCTGACACGACGAGGACCATATCCCTCGACTACTACGTGATTCCGAGGCCGAAGTCGGTCAAGTTCGAGATCGCGCCCACGTCGGCGCCTGGTACGTGCAGTTCAGGCGGCACGGTGTCGATCGGATGGCGGCTGGCGTCCGATTCGGGCGGTCCGGTGACGATGCACGCCTACGGCCAGAGTTCGGCCGCTTCGCCGCTTGAGGTCCGCTGTCCCGCTGGCGTGGCAACCGGGAGCTCGGTTGCGGTGTGGGCGCTGCGCAAGGACGGCGGCGGACGACAAGCAACAGCCACGGCGACGCAGCCGCTGGCCGTCGGTGGCTTAGGAACAACGCGCGACTGTGTTGCCGGGCAGGCTACGGTTACCTATTTCGAGGTCTCCGGTGGGAGTGGGCCATACGCGTACACCGACCAGAACGGCACGTCGTACACCAAGACGAGTTCCGGCAGCAGTTGGAAGTACGGCTATCGCTGCCCGTCGACCTATGGTCCCTCGGAGTTGACGATCACGGTGAGGGACGGGGTCGGCCGGACGGCTACGGCGCCGCTCAAGCTCGATGTGACATGCACGTTGCCGCTCCAGGCGCCGTCGCTTCCCTACAGCGAGACGGGTGGGATCAGCTCCAGCGCGATCGACTTGACCTGGTCGGAAGTTTGCGCCGAGTCGTACCGCGTGAGCTACAGTCCGGCCGATCGTGACGGCAACACTACGAGGGAGACCGATCACCCACCGGTAACGATTGACCGGTTGCAGCCGAACACGGTCTATCGCTTCACGGTGCAGGCGCTGGCGCAGGGCGCGTCGAGTCCGGAGAGCACGCCGGCCAGCACGAAAACCGCACCGCCGCCGCCCCAGGCTGCGGTCCGGTTCGATGCCTGGGCGGGAGCGCCCGGCGGCCCGTACTCGGTGCTGGTGAGCTGGCCCCAGGCGGACGGCGCCGCGGATTACGAGGCTGAGATCATCGATGTCAGCCCGGGCGGCCCGATCGATGCTGCGGTGATCGGAACGGCGGGAAACAAGGAGTGCGCGGCTCCAACGGACAAGCGCACCCGGCGGTTCTGTGATCTTACGGCCGCGGGGATCTACGAGATCGGGGTGGAGGCGCTGAACGGCGATGGAGAGGCCTCTGATCCGGGCAGCGCAGTCGCCTGTCTGGGTCCGTGCGCGGTGCGGGTGAGCGGGGTGACGACGAGCGGGCTGCGGCTGGAGTGGGAGGGGCTGCGTCCGGGCGTGTTGATTCACAACGTGCGGCTGCGGCAGGGCGGCCGGGTGGTGAAGGAGAGCGCGACGCCGCGCCGAGGGTTCAACTTCAGCGGGCTGAGCTTGCAGCCGGAGACGAGCTATCGGGCGGAGGTGCGGACGTTGTACCGCGGCGTGCGGGATTACACGCCCTGGGCGGGGGTGGCGTTGACGACGCCGGAGGCGCCGCCACCGCAGCCGCTGGCGCTGACGCTGACGCCGAGTGCGGCGAGCTGTCTGACCGGCGAGACGGTGGAGATCAGCTGGAGCGTCGAGGGCGGTTCCGGCCGCTACACGGTCAGCCTGGACGGCGCCGAGCAAGCGGATGCGTCGGCGGAGGTGGTCTGCCAGGGGACGGCGGGCACGCAGACGGTCTCGCTGGTCGCCCGGGACACGGTGCACACGACGCTGAGCGCGACGCAGCGGGTGACGTTGACGGTGAGCGTGCCGAAGGTCGCGGCGCCGGCGGGGCTCTCCGTGGCTGCTGAGGTGACCGCTCTGACGCTCGGCTGGCAGGCGGCGCAGGGCGCCACCGGTTACGGGGTGCGGCGGGACGGCGGGGCTGAGGCGAAGCTGGCAGCGGCGACGCTGAGTCACCCGTTCCTCAGTCTCGAGCCGAGCACGAAGTACGAGTTGGAGGTGCGCGCCTACACGGGGGCCGACCACTCGCTCTGGGCGACTATTGAGGGGACGACCCTGGCCCCGCCGGCGCTGGTGCTGACGGCCGAGGCGACGCCGACCAGTTGCGAGACCAACGCAGCGGTGACGGTCAGCTGGACGGTGACGGGCGGATCGGGCTCGCACACGGTGAGCGTCGATGGGACCGCGCAGAGCGGATCCTCCGTGCAGGTGACCTGTCAGGCGACGGCGGGCACGCAGAACGTCATGGTCCTGGCGACGGACGCGACGTACCGGCAGCTGACGGCAACCAAGACGCTCAGCCTGACGGTGAGCAAGCCGGCGCCGCCGGCCACGGTCGAGGCGCAGGTTCGGGCGCGGCGGCTGTCCGACCACAGGGTCGAGTTCGCGCTGCGGCTCAAGGGCGGTTCGGACATGATGACAGCGAAGCGGTACCTGAAGCTGCCCGAGGTGAGGGCCGGCCGCTGGTACGCGAGCGGCGCGTACACGGCCACGGTGGCGGGGGTGGACTACACCTTGGGCGTGGTCTCGGCGCGGCTGGACAACACGGTCTGTCCGGCCCGGGTGGAGGTGACGTTCATCCCCACGGGCGGCGAGCGGATCACGCCGGAGCAGTACCAGTTCGAGGTGGACCGCGAGGCCGATCTGTGGGCGGCGACCTCGGCGTTCGCGCTGCCGCTCAAGCCAGCGGCGGACAGCGTGCGGGTCCAGGCGGACTCAGGCGCCGTAATGACCGAGGCGCCTGCGGGCGTGGCCGACGGCCCCGGCCGCGAGGGCGGTCTGATGTTTGGCGACCCCGAGCCGGGCGTAGACTCGGTGCAGGCGGAGGGCGCGGAGACGGTCTGCACGGCGCAGCCGACGGGGCTGGTGACCTCTGCTATCACTTCGAGCGGCGCCCGGCTGGCCTGGGGCAAGGTCACCGGCGCGAGCGAGTACGACGCGGCGGCCGGTGAGGGGGAGCCGGAGGCGCTCGACGCAGCGCAGCTGGTCCACGACTTCACCGGTCTGGCGGCCGACATGGATCACACGCTCCGGGTGCGCGCCCGGAGCTGGCGCGGGTCCTCGAAGTGGAGCGCCTCGGTCGTCCGCACGA
>VXQT01000029.1 GCA_009838915.1 Chloroflexota bacterium | reverse complement strand
GGATGGTGGCGTCTGATCGCCGCTCCCCCCCTCTGGGGGGGAGCTGTCGCGTAGCGACTGAGGGGGGGCTTCCGGGCGCGGGCCGACTTCGTCGAGGCGATCATCGAGCGTGTCCCGCTCCATGTCGAGAATCTCGTCGAGCTGCTGCTGGATGTCGTCGAAGACCGAGGAGAGATCGAATCGCTCAAGCTGCTGGCGCCGCTGCTGGCGGAGTTGCTGGAGCAGGTCGCGCAGACCGTCGGTGCGGTCGCCGTCGGGCGTGCGGATGCCGCGCTGCATCATGTTGCGCAGCGCCTGCTGGAGGTCGCCGAACGAGAGCAGGTCGTCGGAGAGCGACTGCAGCACCTCGTCCGCGTCGAGCGCCGGAACGTCCTGCGTGCCATCCCACTGCGAGTAACGGAATCGGGTGGGCATGGGCACTCCCTCTGTTGGATTGCCCCCCTCTGCCTTCGGCATCTCCCCCCGCTCTGGCGGGGGGAGAGGGAGCGTTGGACGCAGTCTAGGCGCGGTAGAAGATGCTGCCCCCGACGACGTCCTTGTTGAGGCGCTTGTTCAGATGCAGGCCCTCGAGCAGGAACTCGACGGCGGCGGCGATTGAGGCGGCGTCCTCGCCCACGTTGAGCGGTTGCAGCGCCTCGTCGAGACCCTCGATGCGCCCCACGATCGAGGCGTAGTCGCCCGCCTTGAGCGCCTCGCCGACCTCGACCGCGATGCCCGACTTGAACTCGGTGATCACCGGCTCCAGCGCGCCGAGTTCGAAGTAGCGGCCGAACACGACCGCGATTGCGCCGGCGATCAGCTTCTCGATCACCTTCTCGTCCGCTCCTTCGTCGACCGTCTCCAGCTCCATCTTGCCCTGCAGCGCGGGCGCGAGGTGCCAGAGGTCGCAGATGCGTGGCGCGACCTGGTCCTCGCCGGCGAGGATCGCGCGCCGCATGGCGTTGGCGGTCAGGGTTTCGTAGCCGGCGATCGAGGCGCGCACCGAGACGCCCGAGCGCTGCGCCACGTCGGGGCTGCGGCGGGCGAGTCTCACGATTTCGGCCACGATTTCGGCCATGTAGTCGGGCGTGTTCAGGTTGCGTCCCGGAGCCGCCATTGGCACCGACTCCTGGGAGACGATCTCTAGCTCGGTTTCCAGCTCGGACGGGTAGTGGGTGCGGATCTGCGCGCCGTAGCGGTCCTTGAGCGGCGTGATGATCCGTCCGCGGTTGGTATAGTCCTCGGGATTCGCCGAGGCCACGATCAGGACGTCGAGCGGCAGCCGCACACGGAAGCCGCGAATCTGGACGTCGCGCTCCTCCATGATGTTGAGCAGACCGACCTGGATGCGTTCGGCCAGGTCGGGCAGCTCGTTGATGCAGAAGATGCCGCGATTGGTCCGCGGGATCAGACCGAAGTGAATGGTCAATTCGTCGGACAGGTAGCGGCCCTCGGCCACCTTGATCGGGTCAACCTCGCCAATCAGGTCGGCGATGGTGATGTCGGGCGTGGCCAGCTTTTCGCCGTAGCGGTCGGCGCGCGGGACCCAGCGAACGGGCGCGTCGTCGCCCAGTTCCTCGATCTTCTGCTTGCCCTCGACCGAGATCGGCGCGAGCGGCTCCTCGAAGATCTCGACCCCGTCAAGGGTCGGGATTTCATCGTCCAGCAGCCCGGTCAGCGCGCGGATCATGCGGCTCTTGGCCTGACCGCGCTCTCCCAGGAAGATCACGTCCTGCTCGGCCAGCAGAGCGTTCTCCAGGGCAGGGACGACCGTGTCTTCGTAGCCGTGGATTTCGGGAAAGAGCGGGCCGCCGGCTTCGAGCCGCTTGATCAGGTTGTCGCGGATTTCCTCCCTGACCGTACGCGGTTGATAGCCGGATTCCTTGAGTTGTCCGACGGTGGCGGGTTGTGCGCTCACTTCGACTCCTGTCCGCTTCTGACTGGCTGGGGAGCCCCCCCTCAGCCTTCGGCAGCTCCCCCCGGAGGGGGGAGCGGTGTTTCTCGTTCAGCAGCTCCCCTCGGAGGGGGGGTGCGGTGATTCTTTGTTGTCTAGCGCTCGAAGCGCCTCATCTCGTGCGAAGCGCGGAAGCGGTCTCATCTGGCCGCCGTGACTGAGTGTAGCGCGTATCCCTGCCCGCACCCGTCCGATCATCGATGCTCGCACACCAGCACTGAGCAAGTCAGCGAGCGCCCGATCAGCGGAATCGGGCGACACGGCGGCCAGCAGCGTCCCCGAGCCGAGCAGTCCCAACGGATCAAGTTTGCGCGCCTCGCAGACCGCCAACGTCTCGGGCAGCCAGATGATGTCGTCGAAGATCAGCTCGGGGGACAGCTCTGCCGCCTCGGCCAATTCGAGCGCCGCCGTCGCGATCCCGCCCTCCGTGACGTCGTGCATGGCGTGGACACCGTCGATCGCCCGCAGCGCCCGCGCCGCCGCTGCGATGCTGATGCCCGGATGCTCCAGCAGCTGTGGATGGCCCAGGATCGCGGTTCCTTCAACAGCCGCCGGGCCGGCCTGCAAGATGAGATCGCTGTCTTGCGCGCCGTCCGAGGGCACAATCGCGTCCGGCGGAGCGCTGCCGATCAGCGTGCAAGAGACCACCGTGCGCGAGACCGCATCGGTGACCTCGGTGTGACCGCCAACCAGCGCCACGCGCTCGTCTTCGCATGCGTCCTGCAACTGGGCCAACAGCGCCTGGAGTGCGTCTGCGCTCGTGCCGGGCGGCGCCAGGATTGTCACCAACAGCCAGCGGGGCTCTGCGCCGACGGCGAATATGTCATTCGCATTGACGGCCAGCGCCAGTCGACCTGCGTCGACGTCGACGAACGTGATCGGATCGGTCGTGGCGACCAACGCCTCGTCACCCCAGCGCACGATCGCCGCGTCACGGCCCACGCCCGGACCCTGGAGCACGGCTCGATCAGCACTCGCCCGTAGGGCCGACAGCACCTCAGGCGGCGCCTTGCCGATTTCCAGAGGTTCGGATGACATGGATTCAACGTTACCCTCTCCCCTCGCCGTCAGGCGGGGGGAGATGTCCCGTAGGGACAGAGGGGGGCACGCCGCGACGCCGCGGTAGCGGAGCCCCCCTCTGCCTTCGGCATCTCCCCCCGCGCGAGCGGGGGGAGAAGAAGTCCACGCGAACGCCGTACGCTCTGCAATCTGCATATGCTGAGCGCATGAACGCAACGGTGGTTGATCACGTCGGTGGACTCGCTTGGTCGGAAGACCCGCGCGGGATTGAGTTGAACGCACTGCGGATTGACTTCGAAGGCGCGTCTCCCCACTCGGTCTCGCTGCCACGCCGCGGACCGATTCGGCTAACGGAGTTCGCCGAGGCCGACGCACTCAGCACGGTCCGAGACGACTTGCTGGAAGCCGAGCGCTCGCTGGGCGGCCCGTCGGTGCTGCGCTGGCGCGCCGACGGTCTGGGCGGCGCGGTGACCAACGAAGCGCGCCTGATCGACGAGCCCCTGCCCTGGGGCGGCGGTCCCGGACGCGGGCTGCCGCAGACGCCCAACCGGCTCGACCGCTGGTCTCGCGCCAACGCCGGCGAGATCATGCCCAACGTAATGACCCCGCTGAGCTGGTCAGTGATCGCCGACCCGCTGGATCGCGGCTTTCACGTGCCCTGGGGCGACTGGACAGAGGGGCGCCGCTTTGTCGCCATGTACGACGGCTACGTCTACTTCAACATCGGCCTGATGCTGGAGCTGATTCAGCAGCGCTTCGGCCTGACCGGGGCGCACTTCCTCGAGGCGGTCGGGGGACCTGAGGCAGCCGCCGTCGAACAGAACGGCGACAGTAATCGGGCGACGCGCATCCGCTGGACCAAGCTCGTCCGCCAGGTGCCCTACCTGTTGCGCTGGCTGCGCGACCAGGACACGTTGCCCAAGCGCTGGCCGCAGGAGCGGGCCATCGCCGAAGCAGAACGCGACCGTCTCAAGGCGCTCGACCTCCCCGAGCTCTCCGATCGCGACATCCTCCGCGAGCTCACGCGCTCATCGGCCGAGAGCGAGCGACAGGTCATTTTCCTGATGCGCGCGCAGAGCGCGGTCTACGCCGCTGCGCAGGGACTGCTCTGGGCGATCGATCGCTGGCTCGGCATCGAGAAACGCAACCTGGTGCTCTCCGTGTTGCAGGGCGTTCCCGGCATCCGCACGCAGGACGGCAACCTCGCGCTGCGCCGGATCGCAGAGCGCGCCTCGCGAGAGTCCGACGCCGTCGACTTCGTACGCACGAGACGGGCCGAGGAGATCTGGCCGTCGCTGCACGGCGCCGATCTTCCCGCCTCGCTCGTCTGGCTGCGCCAGGATCTAGACGAATTCATCGACGAATACGGACATCGCGCGGCCGGCGAGTTGGAGATCGCCGAGCCGCGCTGGGCCGAGCAGCCGGAGTTAATTCTCGACACATTCCGCGAGTACGTGCTCAATCCGGAGCAAGGAACCGCCGACGAAACAGTCGCCCGCCAGCGACAGGTACGAATCGACGCGGAGCGGCAGATCAAGGACGAGCTCTTCCGTTACCCGCTTGGATACTTGCGCTGGCCGCTGTTCCGCGCCCAGATTCATCAGGCGCGCCGACTCCAACCGCTGCGTGAGAATCCCAAGTTCACGCTGCTCGAACTGTCCCAGCAGCAGCGGACGCTCTGGAAGACGCTCACCGCCCGCTGGATCGACGCTGGTCTGCTGAGCCAGGACGATGACATCTACTACCTGTTGTTCGAGGAGATGGCGACGCTGGCGCGGCGCTCCGAAGATCCGGTCGTGGGAGCGAGGATGCGCAGCCGCATTCGCCGCCGCCGCGCGCAGTTTGCCGAATGGCGGCAAACTCCCGCACCGCCGCTGCGGGACCCGCGCGGCGAGGTCATTGGTTTACGCAGCGTCAGCGTCGACGCAGTCGTGCATGAGGGTGAGGCGACAGAGTCCAACGACGCGGCCGGGAGCGATGGACCGAGCGCGCTGCGCGGCATCGCCGCCTCGGCCGGCGTCGCCGAGGGCGTAGCTCACGTCGCCGACTCACCTGCGGTCGGTCGCGAGATCCAGTCGGGTCAAATCCTCGTCGCCCGCTTCACCGATCCGGGCTGGACGCCGATCTTCCCGCTCGCCGCCGCCGTCGTCACCGAGATTGGCGGCGTCCTCAGTCACGGCGCGATCGTCGCCCGGGAGTTCGGCATCCCCGCCGTGGTCAACGTGCAGAAGGCGACCGAGTTCATTCGCAGCGGAGACACCCTGCGAGTCGACGGCTCAAACGGCGAAGTCACCATCCTCGACCGCGCCTGAGCCGCCCCCCTCTGCCTTCGGCATCTCCCCCTGCTTACGCGGGGGGGAGAGTTTGTGCTTTCCTCTCCCCCCGCGTGAGGGGGGGAGATGTCACGTAGTGACAGAGGGGGGCACGCCGCGGCAACGAAGCTCAGGCCAGCGGCGCCGACGGCTCCAGCAGCGATCTGACCTGACCGTCGACCAGCAGCGGCATGTAGTCCCAGCCGGCGAGCAGCAGCGGATCGATCCCGCGCAGCGCCGTGCTGACCAGTTCCCGGTCGAGGCTGTTGGCCAGGGTGATCATCGCCGCGATCCTGAATCCGTCCGCGCCGCCGATCGCCTCCTCGGCGTCTCGAAGCGAGCGCCGCATCAGACGTCGGACTTCACGCCCGTCCACGACCGAGCCGGGCGGCGCGCAGAGCACGACCGGTTGCTCCAGGCCATCCAGGCGTTGGACCCGCCAGGTGTCCTCGACCTGGACGGTCGTCGCGTTGCCGTCCTGGCGGATGCCGTTGGCGACCAGCACAAGGAAGTCCACCATTTGCGTGATCTTCGTCTCGTCCTCGGGCAGCCGATACACGTTGGACGAGTCAAGTTGATACTCGCCCATGACCTGGTTAGTGAACTTGGCCCAGTGCTGCGAGAGCCCTCCCAGCACGCTCATGTAGGAGCCCTCCGAGCCGGTCTTGCGCACGGCGATGTCGACTCTGAACGCGGCCTCGCCGCGCGCGCCAACTTCGAGGTCGCGAACGGCGTCGGCGACGATGCCCGCGGCATGATCGGGATCGTCGGGCAACGCGGCGCCGGGCGGAATCCAGAGCAACGCGTCGCGAGCGCCGTAGGCATGCAGCCGTTCCTCGAACGCCGCCTTTCGGGCCAGCGTCGGGCCGTCGGCGAGCAACCCGCCAAGGTCGAACAGCGGACACGCAGCCGCGACACCGTCCGCCCCATTGGCCCGAAATCGAGCCAGTAACGTTCCCGACTCGGGCGGGTCGAACGACACGTCGCTCGCCCCCGCGCGCACGAGCGCATCGCGCGTCATTGCACAGGAGACGAGGGCCGACTGCTGGCGGGGATCCATGGCAGGCAGCGTATCGCAGGGGTGGGATGGCTCCCTTCTCCCCCCGCCGTCAGGCGGGGGGAGATGTCCCGTAGGGACAGAGGGGGGCACGCCGTGGCAACGGAACCCCCCTCTGCCTTCGGCATCTCCCCCCGCTGGCGCGGGGGGAGATGCGATTGAGGTGCGCCGGCAGCGCGGCGCGGAGGGAGAGGGGATTCACTAAGGCGCGGGCAACCAGACGGTGATGGTCGTGCCGACTCCGACTTCGCTTGCGGCTTGGATGCTGCCGCCGTGGGCGCGGACGATTTCGCGCGAGATGGCCAGTCCCAGGCCGGCGCCCGGACCGCTGCGCGATTCCGGCTGCCAGAAGCGGTCGAAGAGGTGATCGAGATGCTCTGTGGCGATGCCCTCCCCCGTGTCGCGGACGATGATCTCGATCCCGCCGCTGGACTCAGCCGCTGAAAGCACGATCTCGCCCTCGGCCGTGTGTCGCAGCGCGTTGTCGACGAGATTGTTGAGCACCTGCACCAACCGGTCGAAGTCGGCTTCGACTGCGGTGGGTCCAGCCGCGATCTCTGCGCGCAGCCCGACTCCTGCGTCACGCGCCCTCGATTCGAATATCGACTCGACGTGCGCAAACAGCTCCTCGAGCTCGATTCGCGATTGCTCGAGCCGGTCGTGGCCGGCTTCGAGCCGCGAGAGATCGAGCAACTGCTCGATCATCCGCAGCATCCGCCGTGTTTCGTCATGAATCACCTCGAGCGACGACTCACGGCGGACGGGGTCGGTGACGGTGCCGTCTCGCAGCGCCTCGACGAAGCCGCGAATCGAAGTGAGCGGCGTACGCAGCTCGTGCGACAAGTCGGCGATGAACCCGCGCATGGCGCGCTCGTTGTCGGAGATACGCTCGGCCATGGCGTTGAAGGCGGCGGCCAGTTCGCGGACCTGAGTGGGGCCGCTCTCCGAGGCTCGCATGTCATAACGATCCGGACCAAATCCGCGGACCACGGCGGTCAGCGCCTGCAACGGTCGCATCAGTTGCCGCGACAGGATCATCGCGACCAGCACCGCGACGACGAGCCCGGCCAAACCGGCGACCAGCAGTCTGCCGACCAACTCCCCGTAGCCGCTGAACTCGTACCCCTCGCCGAAGGTGACGGCCATCAGCACGGCGCTGTCGCCGTCGTTGCCGCTGGCGACTTGCGGCGCGACCATGACGCGGGCTAACGCGGCCTGCTGCTTGCCGTCAACGCGCAGAATGGTGTCCAGCCAGCCGTCGGCGCGCGACCCTTGGACGATGTCGGCATAGCGAATGCCGGTCGAGCCTCCCCGCCCGCCCCAGGCGGGCTCGAATCCGGAGAGTACGCGGCCGCGACCGTCGGTGATGATCACGATCAGTCCTGCGTGTTCGGCCTGCTCGTGGATCATCGTGAGCAGCTCGTCGCGGCCGACTGCCTCCGCTTGCCGCAGGTTGCGCAGGATCTCGACGCCCAGCGCATTGCCCGCGGTGCGCAATTCGGAGCGGTCGATGTCCTCGCGGTACCCGCCAAACAGCGAGAAGAACACCGCCGCCGACACGCCAAGCATGACCAGCACAATGCCGGCGAAGCCAAGGAACAGCCTGAGCCCATACCCGGCGATCATCGCGTCACCGCCCTGCTAACCCCTCTCCCCCCGCCGTCAGGCGGGGGGAGATGCCGCAGGCAGAGGGGGGCTCCCCGGCTGCGACAGTTGCCCGATGCCCCCTCTATCGCTCCGCGACATCTCCCCCGCTTGCGCGGGGGAGACGATCATCCGCCCGTCTCCACCAGCTTGTAACCGACGCCGCGCACCGTCTCAATCGCGACTCCAGGATCCGAGCCGTCGGGAGAGAGCTTTCGTCGGAGCTGGTTGATGTGAACGTCGACCGTGCGGGTTTCTCCGAAGTACTCGTAGCCCCAGACATGTTCCAGCAGCTGCTCACGGGTGAGGACGATGCCGCTGTACTCCGCGAGTCGGCGAAGCAATTCGAACTCCTTGTTGCGCAGGGTCAGCGGCGCACCGTGCAGGCTAGCTTCGCGGCGATCCCAGTCCAGCGCCAACGGACCAACCGCGATCCGGCCCTTGACGTTGAGCATCAAGCCGTCGCGGCCCGCCGATGTAGAGGCTCGGCGCAGTATCGCCTTGACCCGCGCGGTCAGTTCACGCGGGTGGAACGGCTTGACCAGGTAGTCGTCCGCGCCGAGTTCGAGTCCGACGATCCGATCCACGTCCTCGGAGCGGGCGGTGAGCATCAGGATTGGTACTTCGCAGATTGAACCGGGATCAGCCCGCAGCTCGCGCGTCACCTCGTAGCCCGACTTCTTCGGCAGCATCAGGTCGAGCACGATCAGGTCGGGCGACTGTGTCCGAGCGACCTCCAGCGCCGACTCGCCGTCTTCGGCGGTGTTGACGGTGTACCCCTCGCGCTCCAGGTAGATCGAGCAGAGTTCGCGGATGTTGGCCTCGTCATCGACGACAAGGATCGTGCGGTCGGTGTGATCGTGCAGCGTCATGATGCAGCGCCCTCCGTCCTTCATGGTTAAGGTCGAGAGTACGCAGCGTCATCAGGCCAACGTCAGGCGTCGGTGAGCAATGAGTAAAGCAGGAACTGGGGCGTGTCGCGTGGCTAGCGGCTCATGCGCGGACGGCGGACCTTGACCATCGCTCGGCGTCGCCGGCGCGCGGCTCGGCGTTCGGCCTGGCGCTGCTTCTCGCGATTGCTGATGAACCGCCGCCGCCGTCTCGCCTCTTGCAGCACGCCGTCGCGCTGCACCATCTTGTTGAAGCGACGGATGAGCGCTTCCGGGCTCTCCTGCTCTTTGCGGCTCACCAGTAGCATGGGCGGTCAATTCCTCTGATCAACGTCTTGCTCGCACAATCCAACTAAGCGTAGCAGCACCATGCCGCCAGTGCGCCCCGTCGGATGCTACTGCGCGCCGTCGCTGCGGCGGCTCAGGACCAGAGCGGCGAGCGCTGCGAAGAGTGTCAGCACTGCGGTGATCGCCGCCGTGCGGGGCCAGTCCGTCGCCGACTCGGCCTCGGCCAGTCCGCCGCCGCCGGTTCGCGGCGTTCCCGGTCGCACGATGGCCCCGGCCTGTATCAACTCGTCGTCGTCCGCGGCCAGCTCCGCTTCACTCTCCGACTCAGCACCGGCAGCATCGTCGCTGCTCAGCGCCAGCCTCAAGCGCAGCGAACAGTCGTCGCCGGATTGCCGACCCCGAAGACCGTTCACTTCGAAGACGATGTTGCAGGTCGCCTCGTCGAAGTCATCGCTGTTCACGTCGAGCACGAACGCGCCGGCCGCATTGACCTCCGCCCGCCCGACTTCGACGCCGTCCACTGAGGCCACGATCACCGCGCCGGGCTCGAGCGGGTCGCCGTCGATCGTCACGTCTCCAGCGAAGCCGAAGAAGCGATACATGGAGGCATCCTGGCCGGAGATGGACGTCCAGCCTGTCAACACGATCAGCGACGCCAACCCAACGGCGATCAGCCGTCGCGCCGACCTCGCGATCCCGGCGAACTGCATCAAAGCATCCTCTCGACCGGCACTATCTGCACTTTGCGCCGAGAGCACGCCCCCAATCAAGTCGCGGGTAACGGTGAAATCCGCAGCTTTACGCAGTCTCAACAATCAACCGACACGGCGAGCCCCAGTTCCTGCATCACGCAGGAACCCGCTCCCCTCCGCATGCACGACCGTGGGTCCGAGCGGGTCCCTGCGTGCGCAGGGACTCGGTTGTCAGGAGCTGCTGCCGAGCGTGGCCATTGCCGCCGGCGAGATGCCGACCGGTTCGGCATCGTCCGGGAGATCGAACGGGCCGGGCAGGTCGAGCTCCTTGGCCATTTCGCGTACGGCGGGCAGGACTTCCTCGCCCATCAAGCGCAGCGAGCGCATCGAGTCCTCGTGCGACATCGAACCGTCGCCGTCCCAGAAGCAGATGCTGCCCGGTCGGATGAACTCGAGCACGTGGCGAATCTTGGGCAAGACCGTCTTCGGCGTGCCCGAGATGATCGAGTACGACTCGGTCAGTTCCTGGTAGGTGTCGTCGGTGTCGGCGAAGCCCTCGGCGGCGTCGAGCGTCAACCGTCGGTAGTCCTCCGGCTTGACGTCGCCCGCGCCGCGCGACTGCTCGACATGGCGCACACCCGCCGTCGGCAACAGCCGGCGACGGTCAATCATGCCCGGCAGGTTCTGGATGTGCCGCTTGACGTCGCCGCGCGAGCCCTCGAGGAAGATGTTGCCGGGACCGGTCAGGTACTTGCGCCCGACCTCCTCGGCCAGTTCTTCGGTCTCGTCCACGTGCACCTTCCACAGGTAGCCGCGGTGCTGCGGTCCCGCCTCGTAACCGAACTCGGCGGCGATCTTGTCGTAGTAGGCGAACGAGTCGCGCGTCGGGGTCAGGCGCGTGGCGAGCATCACGTAGGGATAGCGCCGCTCGGCCGCCCAGGCGACCGTGCGCTGCGAGACCGCGCCGGGAATCCAGATCGGCGGGTGCGGCCGCTGCAGCGGCTTCGACCAGGGATTGACGTAGCGGTAGTCGTAGTGCTCGCCCTCCCAGCGGAAGGGCCCGGCGTCGGTCCAGGCCTTGACCACGAGGTCATGCGCTTCCTGGTAGCGCTCCCAGTTGTAGGGCGACTGCGAGTTGTGCGCCAACGACTCGCGTCCGGTGCCGCGCACCCAACCGGTGATCAGCCGGCCGCCGGAAATCATGTCAATCTCCGCCAGCGTCTCGGCCAGCCAGAGCGGGTCTTCCCAGATCGGCAGGATGTTGCCCAGCAGGCAGATCTTGGCCCGCTGCGTGATCCGCGCGAGGATCGCGGCCTCGACGTTGATCACCGAGCCCATGCAAAACGGCGTCGAGTGGTGCTCGTTGAGGATGATCCCGTCGAACCCGGCTTCTTCGGCAGCCACCGCCTCGTCGAGGTAGCGGTGGTAGAGGTTCGCCCCCAGCACCGGGTCGTACTCGTCGTTGGACGAGTCGAGGTCGGTCAGCCGCCGACCGGTCCGACCCCACCACGACGCCTCAGGGTCCTGGTACGGCCGCTCGGTAAACCAGCCAATGAACATCGTCCACTCCCAACTCCGCGCTGCAACTCAGCTCCCCCGCAAGGTACCGCACGTCTAACTGGGGCAAGCGAGGCGACTGTACTCTAAACAGGGTTCAGGAACATTGACATGGCACGCCCGGAGGGACTCGAACCCCCGACCCCCAGGTCCGAAGCCTGGTGCTCTATCCGCTGAGCTACGGGCGCACGATCTCAGCTTATCGCCCTCTCCGCGGATGCTCCGATGGCCCAACCCACGCCCAGCCAGCACGCTCGCTCGACCCGACGCTTCGCCGATGTCGATGAGCCGTCGGCGGCTGTCTGGGACGTGGTCGCCAGGGTCGACGCGGGCGAACTGGCCACTGCCGCCGCATTGCTGCACAATCTGCATCCCGCCGACCAGGCCGATGCGCTGGCGGCGCTCGACCGTCGCGAGCGGCGCCGACTGCTCGATCGGATCGACTCGCACACGCTGGCCGAACTGCTGCCGTTTCTCACACCGGAGGAACTGGAACACGTCGCGCCCGATGTCGCGCTGCCGCAGTTGACGGCGGCGCTCGATCAGGCCTCGGCGCAACTCGGCGCCGACGTGCTCCACGCGATCCCCGTGGGCGACGCCGAGACCGTGCTCGATCAACTGCCCAAGGCCGGCCTGGTCGAGCCATTGCTGCAACACGACGACCAGTCGGCCGGCGGGATCATGGCGCCCGAGCTGATGGTGCTGGGTCCGCACCTCGCCGCCGAGCAGGCGCTCAGCCTGCTGCGCGCTACGGCGCCCGCGCCCACGGTTCAGGACACGGTCTACATCGTCGACAGCGAGGGCGTGCTGCTCGGCTCGATTGGACTGCACGCGCTCGTTTTTGCGCCGCCCATGACCGCGCTGCGGGATCTGATGGAGCCGGTCGGACCGACCGTGATGACCGACATGGACCAGGAGGATGCGCTGAAGATCCTTCAGCGCTTCGGGTTGCATTCGCTGCCGGTGCTCGACGACGACGGCCGTCTGGTCGGAGTGACGACCGCCGACGACTTGCTCGATATCGCGCAGCAGGAAGCGACCGAGGACATGTACCGGCTGGTCGGCCTGGTTGACGACGAGGCGTTGACTGCGCCCCTCGCAACGGCGCTGCGCCGTCGGCTGCCGTGGCTGCTGCTCAACCTCGCTACGGCGTTCGCCGCGGCCGCGGTCGTGGCGGCGTTCGAGAGCACCCTGGCGAGAGTCGCCGCGCTGGCCATCTTCCTGCCGATCATCGCCGGACAGGGCGGCAATGCCGGCATGCAGGTCACCACGCTCGCCGTTCGCGCCATGGCGCTGGGCGAGTTCGATCGGCACTTCACTCGCCTGGTGCTGCCCCGCGAGGTGGTGATCGGCATCGCCTCAGGGATTGCGTTCGGGCTGCTGGTCGGCGCGGTCGGCTGGGTCTGGCAGGACAACCCCTGGCTCGGAGTCGCCGTCGGCGCGGCGATGCTCGGCACGATGATCGTCGCCGGACTCTTCGGTCTGTTGATCCCGCTCGTCCTCCGCGCGCTGGGCGCCGACCCGGCGCTCGCGGCCAGCATCTTCGTCACCACCGCAACCGACATGCTCGGTTTCCTCTTCTTCCTCGGTCTCGCCGCCCTGCTGATCGAGCGGATCACGTGAGACCTGCGACGAAGGTGTTTCCCCTCTCCCCCCCGCGCAGCGGGGGGAGATGCCGAAGGCAGAGGGGGGCTCCGGACGCCGTCGCGTTGGGCGTGCCCCCCTCTGTCCCTACGGGACATCTCCCCCCGCAGAGCGGGGGGAGAGAGGAGGCGCAATCGCCTCTCCCCTCTCTCTGAAGGGGAGAAAGAACGCAAGCGTGTCTCCAATGCCCCAACGGTCGGTGATACGCTGATGGAGCGTGGTGGGCGTCGCCTAGAGGCCTAAGGCGCCAGGTTGTGGCCCTGGTATTCGTGGGTTCGAATCCCACCGTCCACCCCACCCCCAATCGTCGTTCCTGCGCAGTCGGGAACCCGGCCGAATGAGCGGAAGCAAATGCCATGACACGTCTTCCGCTCTTGCTCGTGCTGCCTGTCCTCCTGATCGCCGGACTCGCGGCTGCCTGTCAGAACAGCGATGACGAGGAACGCCTGGCCGCCCAGCGCCTGTTCCGCAACTATCTGCTGCAATCGGACCGAACTGCGATCTCCGACGTACGCGTGCAGGGCATGGTCGACGAACTGCCGCCCAGCTTCCCCGAGCATGAGCAGCTCGACCTGCTCGGCTCAGCCTTCACCGACACCGAGACCCGCCGCGAACTGATCATCGGCTGGCAATCGGACGGCGAGCACGCAGACGACCTGTTTAGTTGGTACCGCTCTCGGCTGGACACCGATCCGTGGCGGGTCACCGCCGACCCGCAGCGCGCCGGGGTCGATTTCATCACCTTCCGCGACGCCGACAATCCCGCGTTCCGCGGCGAATTGCGCATATCGCAGGAAGGCGACCGGGCCATTGTCGTGCTAATCGCGGTCGAAACGCTCACCGTCGACGACGGCGGGGCGTAGGACTCAGGCCCTAGGGCGGGCCCAGGGTTCCGTCGCGCGTGGCCCGCAGCCAGAAGACCGGGAACTCCCAGTGACCAGGATTGCGTGCGCCGATCAGCCGCGGCCAGACGAGATCCCAGTCCTCGCCGTTCCACTGCCAGAGATGTCCGATGATGTTGGGGCTTGAGGCACCCAAGCGTTGCAACGCATCGCGGGCATCCACGCGGCCGCCGAGCCAGGCGACGCTGTTGAATCCGGCCCGCAGCACCATTGCCTCCGGCTCGGAGATCGTCCTTCCGGCCGGCACAAAGAAGTCGCGCGGGGGACGGCCCGACAGGCGCACGTGCAACACGTCGCCGGTGCGAACCCGAAACTCCGAGGCCGAGGACAGGCTCGGAACTTTCGGCGACCATCCATCCCAGCGACTCAACGCGGCATCCCAGCGCCACACGGTGTCGACCCAGCGCGCGAACTCTTCAAGCCCCTCGCCGATCGGCATCTCGGGGCCGGTCCAGGCAAAGCGCATGACGCCCGCGCTCAGTCTCACTCGCTGAGATGGCAGGAACACATCGGAAAACTCCGAGGTTGCGCCCGGTCCGGTCACCGCAAGCGCGCGAATCGGCGCGCGAGCCACTTCTAGGGTGCGCGCTATCCAGGTGCCCCGCCAGCCGACGCGCCCGCTGCGGGCGATTGGATCCCAGTCATTGTTCCTCCAGACATAGATCTCAACATACGAACCTGGTGTCGCGACTCCGCTGAACTCGCTCCTGAACACGCCCGTCGAGATCGGGTCCACCCCGTGCTCATCGATCCATGGGCGATTCAACAGTCCGTTCGGCCCGCTATCATGATCTCGCGCATCGTTCGCTGTCAAGCCGTCTGCGCCGAGATCGATGTCGATCCCGTTCCAGCCGTAGCGGTTCCGGGTGAGGTTGTTGTCCTCTGACTCGATGCCGACGACCGAGATCGCTGCTTGCGAGACTTCGCTGATGTAGTTCCGCTGCACGATTGCACGGCTGGCGCCGTCCTCAAGCCGAATGCCCCAGTTCATGGCGTCATCGCTATCGAACATGACTCGCCGGGCCGCTCCGGCGCCGACAGCGTTGGAGAAGACTGTGACTTCCTCAGCTCTCGCGATGCGAATGCCATAGGTGGCGCCGCAAACGTGGTTGCCAAGTTGATCGTCGTCTCCACCCAGGTTGACCTTCACCCCGGCCCGTACATCGATCGCCGCCTTCGTCGGACCGCCCCGCGCTCCTGCGACCACGTTTCGCGTCAGACTGACCTGGATCGTGTCCTCGCCGTCGACCACGATGCCGTAGTCGCCTGCCGAGACGTAGTTGTTCACAACCTGGATTTCGGCTGCGCCCGCAATCACCGATATCCCGCGCTCCTGGTTGGGCAGAGTCCGTGCTTGGGAGAGGTTCTTGACCGACAATGTCGACTCGCCGCGAGGCGGGGCGAGGCCGATCCAGTTCGACTGGATCAGCGCCTCACGCGCGCCCTGCTCAACCGCGATCCCGACCCGATTGCCGGATACGAAGTTCGGCTTGTTGGTTCCAATCCTGGCCTCCGCCGAGTCAGGACCCAGGTATATTCCGATATTGTTCCGCGCCGCTCGACCGATCCGCAGTAGGCCGATGCGGTTGCCGTCGATGCTGATTGGCTGTCTCGTCTCCCGCAGCTCGATTCCGGCCACGCGACTGTGACCGATGGTGTTGTCGCGAATGGTCGCCTGGGCGGAGTCGACGATCAGGATGCCGTCGTCGTTCGGTGCGGCGCGGCCGTCCGCGGCGATGCCGATCACGTTGCCGACAATCTGGGCGCCCACGCTGCCGCCGCCGCCCACGACGATGCCGTGTCCCGTCCGCCCTTGGACTCTGTTGCCGCCGACGCGATTGTCCTTGATCCGCGCCCCCCGAGCGCCGGCGAGCACGGCGATCCCGCTCAACTTATTGGCCGATGTTGTGCCGTTCTCCCAGAGACCAATCCAGTTGCCCTCGATCATCGCGTTTGAGGCATCAGGTCCGATCACCCCGATCCCGTAACGCTCAAAGCCAACAATGCCCAGACCGCTCACTCTGCCGTTGGCCTCGCGTAGCTCCAGGCCGGCCGCGTCGCCTGCCCACTCGCCGTCGATCCAGACTCTAGGCGGCAGATCGGCGGAGTGCCCGCTGTCCGAGCCGACAATCGCGATGTCTGCGTCCTCCAGCGGCGGTAGCGGAGAGGCGAGTTGGATCGTCATCTGCGAGGCGAAGCGAATTGTGTCGCCGCCTGCGGACTCGTTCGCCTCCTCGATCGCCCAGCGCAGCGTGTTCGGACCGCTATCGCCATCCGAGCTGACCAGCCACTCATGCGTCGACTGCGCCGAGACGGGCAGTGTGCCCAGAGCCAGCAGGCCGGCCAACACGGCGCCAAGCGCGAGCAAGGTCGTGCGGAGATTCACACGATCACTCTATGTCGGCAGTGCGCAAAAGCGGAACGATGACCTCTGTGTCAGCGGCGCTCGACGTTGGGCAGCAGCGCCGCCGATTGCAGCACCAGGTGGAAGCTGTCGCCCGTCTGCAGCGTGAAGTCGACTGCACCCGGCACGTTGGCCGTGAACCAGGCTTGCCAGCCGCCGTTCTCCCCTTGACGCCAGGCCGCCGAGACGACGTGCTGGATTGACTCAACAATCATGCTGACCGGCATCTCGGGACCGAGCCAGACGAGGTTGTTCCAGCTTGCGCGCAGCGGCACGCCCTCGCCGAGCAGATCGGAAATCAGGCCGCGATTGTTGACTTGCGCCTTGGCGATCAGCCAGGCCTGCGCCCAGGTCGAATCGATCTGTGGGACCGTGTCGGTGTGTTCGAGACTGAAGGTGGCGGACGCAATGCCATCCCGGGTCGTGCTCACTACGGGATGGACGTGCGCGCCCGCTCCGCTCACCAGCGGACGCCATCTTACCTGGTGGGTACCCGCAACCGGCTGTCCGATTTCGTCAACCACTTCCGCTTCGACCACGAACCGAGTGACCGTCGCGAACTCATCGATCAACGGTTCGCCAACGTCGCTCAAGGCCTGCCTGGCGCGCAGGTACATCGCCACCGGTGAGCCGGTGACTCGCACCGACAGCTCGTCGCTCAGCGTCTCGTCGTCGTCCGTCCAGGTCGCCGTCAACGTGTGCGTACCCAACCGCGCGTTGCTTGCGTCCAGATGCGCCCGCGATCTGCCCGAGCCGTCCGTGACGAACGACTCGCCATCGCCTTCGGCCGACACGACCAGCCCGCCCGCGGGCAGGAAGCGGATTCGCTTGTTGGGCACGCCCTGTCGGCGCTCGTCCAGCAGCAGCACCTGGAGCGATCCGGCCTCGCCGATGGTGCCGCGTTCAACTGCCGCCTCGTCCACAGAGACGATTCGCAGAGTGGTCGGCGCACCATAGAGTCGGAACTCGATGGTCAGCCGTGCCGAACCGCTGCTCGCCAGGATTCGCACATTGCCGGGAGCGGAGGTGAGCGTCGCCCCGGCCTCGCCGTTTGCATTGGCGGTCACGGTAAGTACCGTCGAGCTCGAAGTCGCTCCGCTTCGCAGCCTGGCGTCCGGGAGCGGATCGATCAGTTCCAGCGTCAACTCGGCCGAGGGCACCCTGACGCCGGCGCTGTCCATCGCAACTATGCGGATCGGGTGCTGCCTTGCAGCGTCGAGATTGGCGCCGGCGCTCGGCTGCACCAGGCGCAGCTCGCTGGGCTCCCCGACGAAGCGGATCGTCACCGTGTCGACCAGCGACCCAACTCGGGCAGTGACGACAGACGTCCCGGCGCGGCCGTCGGCAAACAGGCTCACCGAGGCGCCGCGAATGTCATTGCCTACGTCGTGCAACGGTGTGGTGATCTCGGTAGGACCGCTCGATCCGGTGAACGCGCCAAGCTCCGTCGAGAGCTGGACCCGTGTCTCTGCGCCGGCGGCGCTGGCGGGAATCCGTACCGTCACGGTCGATTCACCACCTCGGGCGAGGATTGCCGTTGGATGCGCGGTCACCGACAGCACGCGTTGCGCGGAGGCGTTGCCGACGCCTGAGGCGATGAGCAAGGCGGCAAACACCAACAGCGTGAGCACGATCATGGAACCAGGACCGCTCGCGGGCCTGCTCACCGGGCGAGCGGCCAAAGATATGCAGAGACAGGCGATCCGGCCGATCATCACAGGCTCAGTGTACGCACCGGCGTGAGTTCCGCCCGTGCGTCGGATTGGCGGAGCGCAACAATCGTTGTGGTTTTACCGACGCTTCACGCGCCCGCCTAGACTTGCCAACGACCGTCCGCTGCAGGGGATCGGCGTTCAACGCCGGCGAAAGGCAACTCACCATGTCCAACCACGAAGCCTGGCCCGACGCTCCAACGGCGCCCGACAACGGAGAATGGGAAGTCACGCTCTGGGACATCACCGACAGCGGCGTGCTGGCGATCACGCTCAACCGTCCCGAGCGGCTCAACGCCCTCTCCTTCCGACTGCTGTACGAACTGCAAGCGTTGATCGACTTCGCCGCTGCGAGGCCCGACATCCGCGTCGTCACGCTGCGCGGATCGGGCACGCAGGCGTTCTGCTCGGGCGACGACCTCTACGGCATGGAACCGACGACCAGTATCGACTCCTCGATCACCGTGCATCATCCCTTCATCCTTTCGCTGCGCGCGCTCAAGAAGCCGGTCATCGCATTGGTCACTGGCTGGGCGCTGGGTCACGGCTGGGAGCTCGCTTGCGCCTGCGACATCCGGCTCTGCGCCGACAACCTCGAGGTCGGCGACCACCGAGCCCAGCGCGCCATCGGCATGAACGGCGGCACCACCTGGTTCGCGCCCAGGATCATCGGGCGCGGCCGAGCACTCGAGCTGCTGATGACCGGCCGCCACATGTTCGCCGACGAAGCGTTGCTGTCCGGTTGGGCCAACCGCGTATGGCCGCTGGAGGACTTCGATCGCGAGGCCGACGCCTATGTCGACCAACTGACCAGGCTCCCGACACTCAACCTGTCCGCTTTCAAGGAGATGATCGACTACTCCGCCGAGCACTCGCTGCGCGACAGCCTGGCGCATGAGATCGAGGTCGCCGACCGCTACCGTTTCAGCGAAGACGCCCGCGAAGGCCGTCGAGCCTGGCGCGAGAAACGCCCCTCGGTGTTCCGCGGCTACTGAGTCGGACTCGACCCGCAGTCAGCTACGCTTGAATCAAGGGAGCAGAGGCATTGACAACCCAAGCCTACGAAGAAGGCAGCATGACCCTGCTTGAACAGGCTCTAACAGAGTTGGCCGCCGGCGAAGTCAGACAGGCATCGGAGAAGGGTTGGGGTTCGGCTGCCCTTGCGATCAAGGCCTTGTGTGAGCGCCGCGGATGGAACCACGGCCGTCATCGAGATCTCTTTGTGACGGTTGACCGGCTGGTTGACGAGACGGGCGATCAAGAAATCGACACGCTGTTCGCGTCAGCCAACATGCTCCATGTCAACTTCTATGAGAATCACGAGGGCGCCGCCAAGGTCGCCCAACGTCTCGAACGTGTTCAGCTCTTCATCGACAAGCTCGACGCGCTGCCCTGATATCCTGCCTCGAAACCACCAGCAATCCAGGAGTCACCATGCCCAAGACCTACATCCTCGGCGGTTACCAGTCCGACTTCGCGCGAAACTGGCGCAAGGAAGAGCACAACCTGCGCGACGTGATGGCCGAGGCCGTCCACGGCGCGCTCGACGCCGCCTCGATGGAGCCCGGCGACATCGACACCGCACACGTCGGCAACTTCGCCGGCGAGCTCTACGCCAAGCAGGGACAGCTCGGCGGCTTCTTCGCCGAGATCAACCCCGACTTCGGCGGCCTGCCGACCTCGCGGCACGAAGCCGCCTGCGCCTCGGGCAGCATCTCGATCCTGATGGCCTCGGCCGAGCTTGAGGCCGAGCGCTACGGCACCGCGCTGGTGCTCGGCGTCGAGCAGATGAAGACCGTCAGCCCGGTCGAGGGCGGAGACTTCCTCGGCACCGCCGGCTGGTACGAGCTCGAAGCAGAGGGCGTCGAGCTGCCCTTCCCCAAGCTCTTTGGCCGCCTCGGCGACGTCTACGACGAGCGCTACGGCCTCGACCCGGCACACCTGCAGCGGCTGGCCGAGATCAACTACGAGAACGCCAAGCGCAACCCGGGCGCGCAGACTCGCGGCTGGCTCGGCGATGTCCAGGCCGACCTCTCCGAAGGCAAGTACGTCGCGCCGATCACCGGTCGATTGCTGCTGCGCGATTGTTCGCAGATCACCGACGGCGCCGCCGCGCTGATCCTCGCCAACGAGGAGCGCGCGGCCGAATGGGCCGAGGCTCGCGGCATTGACCTCGCCGACGTGCCGACGATCCAGGGCTGGGGTCACCACACCGCTGCCCTGACCTTCGACGAGAAGATCGCACAGGCCCAGGGCGACGATTACGTGCTGCCGCACACGCGCCGCGCGATCACCGACGCCTACCAGCGCGCGGGCATCGACGGTCCCTCCGAGCTTGACGCGATCGAGACCCACGACTGCTTCACCACCAGCCACTACATGGCGATCGACCACTTCGGCATCACCGAGCCGGGCAAGAGCTACGAGGCGATCGAGGACGGCCGCATCGACATGGGCGGCGAGCTGCCGATGAACCCCTCGGGCGGACTGATCGGCGGCGGACACCCGGTCGGTGCGACCGGCGTGCGCCAGGCGCTCGACTGCTGGAAGCAGGTCACCGGCAACGCCGGCGACTACCAGGTCGAAGGCGCCAGCCGAGCCGCCATGCTCAACATCGGCGGCTCCGGCACAACCTCCGTCTCGCTGATCATCGGTAGGTAACCGATTCCCTCTCCCCCCGCGCCAGCGGGGGGAGATGCCGAAGGCAGAGGGGGGCTTCCGCTCAGCCAATCACGCCCTCGGTCGACAACGTCGCCAACTCAGCTTCCGACAACCCCAGCCGCTCCTGCAGCACCTCTCCCGAGTGCTCGCCCAGCTCGGGCGCGTCCCGACGCAGCGAGGCCGGCTGATTGTGCAGTAGCACCGGATGCGTCAACGTCTGCGTGGGACCGAAGTGCCGGTGATCGTGGCTGACCAGGTAGTCGTTGGCGAGCACCGCCGGATCGCTTATCAGGTCGCCGATCTGCTGCACGCGCGTGAAAATCAGATTGGGCTGTGTCAGCAGCCGCTGTTCCCACTCGTCCCGAGGCGCTGAGGCGAAGCGCGCCTCGAGCAGCGCGATCAGGTCCTCGCAATGCTGGCCCATCGCCGACAGCGTCGTGAATCGCTCGTCGTCAATGATGTTATCCAGCCCCATCGCTCGGCAGAACGACGGCCAGTCGCGCTCCGCTTCGAGGATGCCGAGCATCAGCCACTTGTCGTCGCCGCAGCGGTAGAGATTCCAGAGCGGGTTAGCCGCCTTCGAGCGGTCGAATCGGGGCCACAGATTGAGTCCTTGCATCATGCCGACGCTGATCCCCCAGAACTGCAGCCACATCGTGGCCATGATGTGCGACACCTCGATCCGTTGACCCTTGCCGCCGTTCAACTCGCGTCCGGCGATAGCGGCCAGCACGCCGTAGGCGAGACAGGTCGCGCCCATCACGTCGGCGATGCCCAGCGTGTTCCAGTTAGGCGGATCGTCCGGTCCGCCGCCCGAGTACATGAACCCGCCCCGCGCCTGACCGACTGCATCAAGCGCCGGCAGGTGCGCCTCGTCCCCCTTGAATCCGTATCCCGCCGTCGCGGCGTGAATCAGGCGCGGATTGAGCTCAGTCAGCGCCTCCGTTGACAAGCCCAGCTTCTCGAACGTCCCGGGTCGATAGTTCTCGATGAATACGTCCGTGTCGACGATCAGCTCGCGGAACAGTTCTCGTCCGCGTTCCGACTTCAGGTCCAGCGCCAGCGATCGCTTGTTGCGGTTGACGGCCTCGAACAGCGCCGAGTGGCCGTCGGGCATCATGTTGGGAATCCCGGCGACCGACTCGACATAGCGGGCCGCGTCAGGCCGCGATGGTGACTCAATCTTGATTACGTCCGCGCCCAGATCGCCCAGCATCATCCCGCCGATCGGCCCAAACCCCCAGGTCGAGCACTCGAGCACCTTGATCCCATCGAGCGGTCCTGGCATTGGGGTCCTCCTACACGCAGCCAACTGTTCGAGGGAGGCCGACTAGAGCACCACATGCTCTTGGTGCTCGCCAAAGACGTCGCGCATCGTGTTCATGATCTCGCCGAGCGAGCAATAGCTGTTGACGGCGTCGAGCATGTACGGCATCGAGTTGGCGCGCGGGTCGCGGCAGACGTTGGCCAGCGCCTGCAGCGCCGACTCCGCCTGGTTCTGATCGCGTTCCGCCCGCGTCCGGCGCAGGCGCTCCAGGTGGCGAGCCTCGCCCTGCGGGTCCATCTTCAGGATCGGAATCTCGATTGGCTCCTCGAGCTCGAAGTCGTTCACGCCCACGATGGTCCGCTCGTCGCGCTCAATCTCGCCCTGGAAGCGGGCCGATGCGTCGGCGATCTCTTTCTGGAAGTAGCCCGACTCGATCGACGCGATCACTCCACCCAACGCTTCGATCTGCTCGAAGTACTGGTAGCAGTCTCGCTCGATCTCGTTGGTCAGTTGCTCGACGAAGTAGGAGCCGCCCAGCGGATCGACCGTATTGATCGCGCCCGACTCGTGCATGATCACCTGCTGAGTGCGCACCGCCAGCCGCGCCGCTTTCTCCGAGGGCAGCGCCAGCGCTTCGTCCATCGCGTCGGTGTGCAGCGACTGCGTGCCGCCCAGCGCCGCCGCCAGCGCCTGGATTGTGACCCGCAGCAGGTTGACCTCCGGCTGCACGTCGGTCAACGAGACGCCCGCCGTCTGCGTGTGGAAGCGCATCCACCACGAGCGCGGGTTCTCGGCTCCGAAGGTCTCGCGCATCTCCCGTGCCCAGATTCGCCGCGCGGCGCGGAACTTGGCGATCTCCTCGAAGAAGTCGTTGTGCGAGTTGAAGAAGAACGACAGACGCGGCGCGAACTCGTCGATGTGCAAACCGCGCTCCAGCGCCCAGCGGACGTACTCCATGCCGTCGGCCAACGTGAACGCCAACTCCTGCGCGGCAGTCGAGCCGGCTTCGCGGATGTGATACCCGGAGACCGAGATCGAGTTCCAGCGCGGCATGTACTCCGACGCGAACTCCACCGTGTCGGTCACCAACCGCATCGACGGTCGCGGCGGGAAGACGAACTCGTTCTGCGCGATGTACTCCTTGAGGATGTCGTTCTGCAGCGTGCCGCCCAGCTTGGAGCGGTCGATCCCGCGCTTCTCGGCGGCGGCGATGTACATCGCCCAGATCGGCGCGGCCGGCGAGTTGATCGTCATCGAGGTCGTGATCTGATCGAGCGGCAGCTCGTCCAGCAGGATTTCCATGTCAGCCAGCGACGACACCGCGACGCCGCATTTGCCGAACTCGCCGGCGGCCAGCTCGTCGTCGTGGTCGTAGCCCATCAGCGTGGGCATGTCGAAGGCGATCGAGAGCCCGGTTTGACCGTCATCGAGCAATCGGCGGAAGCGGGAGTTGGTCTCTTCGGCCGAGCCGAAACCGGCGAACATGCGGATCGTCCAGGGACGTCCGCGATACCCGGTCGGATGCACCCCGCGCGTGAACGGGTACTCGCCCGGCAGACCCAGGTCGCGCTCGACGTCCCAGCCCGACTCCTCCAGCGTGGTCGCATCGTACAGACGCTCGATCGGCCGCGACGACACGGTCATGAACGGACCGGGCCGCTCGCGGCCCTCGGCCTCGACCCGGGCGTCCCAGTCCGACCGAGACTTCCGCAGCGCATCAATCGTCGCCGAATCAAGCATCGCCGTCTCCCGCCTGGTAGCGCTCGCTCTGCGTCGAGTATACGAAGCCCGCGTGCGGACACCCGATAGTGTGTCGGAGTGGAACTCGATTACTCAGATCACGCGTTGTTCAGGATGCGTCGGCGTCTGATCAGCGCCGAGTCGGTCGAGGCTGTAGTAGATGCACCTGGCTTGCGTGTTCCGGACAGGAACGATCCGACCATTGAGCGCTTTTTCGGTCGCTATAGCCTCGACGATGACCGAGTGTTGCGCGTGGCAGTCAACACGACGGCGTCTCCGTGGCGTATCGTCACGGTATTCTTTGATCATCGAATGCGAGGGCGACTATGAAGCTGACTTTCGATAGAGAGGCGGACGCTCTCTACCTCGAGCTGGATGAGTCGGAGATCTACGAGTCCGAAGAAGTCGCGCCGGGCGTGATCCTGGACTACAGCAAGACCGAAAGAGTGGTCGGCATTGAGGTGCTGGGGCTGTCCCACCAGCCAAGGAATCTTGACCTGTCGGCACTCATGCTCAAGACGGCGTAGCAAGCGACGCGACCAGGGCCCCGTACTCCGACTCCGTCATCGGCGGGCCGACGAAGCCGGGACAGGCCAGGTCCCGTTCGACCCTCGGCGGCCTGCCCTCCTCGACCTCCAGCCGGAACGGGTAATCCCGGCAACCCTTCGGCCTGACCTCATAGGCGCTGCAACGCAGGTCGTCCGAGAGCAGCACGCAGGCGTCGTCGGCCTGACGCATCAAGATCATCGACGCCCGCTCTTCCACGACCTCCCAGACATCGACCCGGCTCGCGAGACGCGTGACTTCTTCCTCGCCCAGATCGACGCGGTAGGGATTGCGGCAGCACATCGCGCCGCACTCGTCCGCTAGGCAGCGGAACGACGCCGTGCCCGGACGCACGACGGGGTCGTCAACCTGCCGCGCGTCGTCGCTCATCGGCCCAGAGACTCAGCCGCCGCCTGCAGCCGCAGTGTCGAGGAGCTGAATCCGCGTTTCCTCGCGGGACCAGGGCGAACCCTCTTCGGCCAGCAACTCGCGCAGGCGCGCTTCGTAGAAGAACTCGTCGCCCTCGGCCGGCTCCAGTTCGTCCAGCCAACTCGCCGTGTCCGAGTACTTGGCGAAGAACGGCTTGCCGACCCAGTCGGGATCGCGGCCCTGCAGGAATCGCAGCACGATCAGCTTCTCTCCGCGGAACTCCGACACCCCCAGGATCTGCACCTTGCCCGGACCCGCCGACATCGAAGGGCCGCGCACCGTCCGCGAGACGCCCGAGACCTTGTTGTACGCCTGGCGGAAGATCTCCTGGCAATCGACCAGCGGCAGCTCGAAGTAGCGCTTGGCGCCGGTGTCGCGGGCGACGAACAGGTAGTAGGGCACGCAGCCGGCCTGCGTCTGCTCGGCCCACATATCGGCCAGCAACTGCGAGTCGGCGTTGATGTGATTGAGCAGCGGCGTCTGTGTGCGAATCTGGGCGCCCGTCTCGCGAATCCGCTTGACCGCTTCCAGCGCCACCGACGTGCGCAACTCGGCCGGATGGTTGAAGTGCGCCATTAAGGCGAGCTGCATCCCCGCGTCGGTCACTTCGCGGAACAGGTCGAGCAGGTCCTCGGCGTCATCGTCGTAGAGGAAGCGGTGCGGCCAGTAGGCGATCGCCTTGGAGCCGATCCGCACCGTGCGCAGGTTGTGTCCCGCGTCCGGCTTGGTCAGCGGCTCGATGTACTCGCGCAGCGTCTTCGTCTTCATGATCAGCGGGTCGCCGCCGGTGAAGAGGATGTCCGAGATCTCGTGATGCTCCGACAGGTAGCCGCGCAGCAACTGACCCTCGCGCATGGCAAACTTCTTGCCCTCCAGTCCGACGAACTGCGGCCAGCGGAAACAGAACGTGCAGTAGGCGTGGCAGGTCTGACCCTGCGAGGGGAAGAACAACGCCGTCTCACGGTACTTGTGCTGCATGCCGGGCAGCGGCTCGCCCTGGTAACTCGGCATGTTGTGTTCCATCTGACCCGCCGGATGCGGATTCAGCGTCATCCGGATCTCGTCCGCCACCACTTTGAGCTCGCGCGAGTTCTTGCCCGAGTCGATCGCCGCCGCCATCTTGTCGAAGTCGGCCGGCGCCAGCATGTCCTTCTGCGGAAAGGTCAACCGGAACATCCCGTCGTTGAGCGCGTCGCTCCAGTCGATCAGATGGTCGACCACATAACGGTTCGACTTGAACGGCAGCACTCGGCCGACCACGTTGATGTTGTAGACCACTTCGTCCGGCAGCGCCTGGATCTGCTCGAGTTGTTCGAAGTTGTGCAGGTTGATCGCCTGGTACTGATCGGAGCCGAAGTCCATCGATTCCAGGTTCACGACGTCATAGTTGTTGGATACCATCGCCGGCGCTCCTCATTTCACCACCCAGCCGAGGCGACCGACATCGACCCGAGCAGCGAGCTACTTGTCATATTCGCTCACTCTGCATTCTAACGAGCCCAGTTTCAACCCCCGCCAACGCTTGCGCTTCCCCTCTCTCCCCGTCGTCAGGTGAGGAGGATCAGCTAAGGCCGCTACTTCCCCTCTCCCCCCGCCGTCAGGCGAGGGGAGATGCCGTAAGGCAGAGGGGGGCTCCGTGCGCGCCACGTCGGGCGTGCCCCCCTCTGTCACTCCGTGACATCTCCCCCCGCTGACGCGGGGGGAGAGAACCACGTTCCCCTTTCCCCCCGCCGTCAAGCGGGGAGGATCAGCCACAGCCGCGACTTCCCCTCTCCCCCCGCCGTCAGGCGGGGGGAGATGCCGAAGGCAGAGGGGGGCTCCGACGCCCGAGCGTCAACAACCCAATCTCTGGATGGCAAGCCAACCGCAGCGGCACATGCGCCGTGCCGAAGCCTCGACTGACCACCACCTGCGCCCCGGCAACGTGGAACACGCCGTCGGCTTGGCGCCGCGTCACCAGCCGCGAGTGTCGCAGCGGCGCGCCCCATCCGGGAATCCGAATCTGACCCCCGTGCGTGTGACCGCAGAGCACCAGCGACGGCCCTCCCTCGACAGGCGGCGGCAGCCGCAGCGCCGCGTCAGGCGCGTGCGTCAGGAGCATCGAGAAGCCACCAACAGGTGGCAGCGCCGACTCCAGCCGCGCCATCCCCACGGAGTCGTCGCCCGCGCCGCCGATCCGCACCAGCTCTCCGCCGATCTCCAATGACCGCCACTCGTTGCGCAGCACGCCGATCGCGGCCGACTCCAGCTGCTCCACGAACGGCTTCGGATCGACGAAGCGCCGCCGCAATCCTCGCAGTCGGTCGACGTTGAACGACGCCCATTCCCGCGGCGTGCGCACCGGCGCGCAGTAGTCGTGCGCGCCCAGCGTGGCGAAGACGCCGAACGGTGCGCGAAGCTGGGTCAGCGCGTCGGCTGCCGCGTCCCAGCCGGCGGACGTCTCGACGTAGTCGCCCGTGCACAGGACCAGGTCGTACTCCAGCGGCGCAATCGCGTCGAGGAATCGGCCCACCGAGTCACCCGAGGCGGGAAAGTGCGTATCGGAGACGTGCAGGATGCGCAATCCGTTGAGCCCGGGCGGCAGCCCGGGGAACACGAGCCGCCGCTCGGTCACTTCGACCGCCGTCGACTCCCACCAGGCATACAGCGCCGCAGCCGCGCCCAGCGCGCCTGTCCAAGCGGCCAGCTTGGCGCGGCTCAATGGCTTCAGCCCAGGATCTCGTCGACCGCGGCGAAGTCCTCCGCCGACAACTCCCAGCTCAGCGTCGATGCGACGTTCGCCTCGATCTGCTCCGGCCTGGTCGCGCCCGCAATCACCGACGAGACGGCCTGGTCCGACGCCAGCCAGCTCAGGGCGAGATCGAGGATCGTGTGGCCGTTGTCCTCGGCGAAGCGCGTCAGCGCGTCGAGCTTGTCCCAGTTGGCATCCGACGTCAGCGCGCCGATTCGCGCCGGCATCGCCCGCTGCCAGGCTGCCAGCCTCGTGCCCTCCGGCAGGTCGGCGCCGCGCGTGTACTTGCCGGTCAGGAATCCCGATGCCAGCGGGAAAAAGGGAAGCTGGCCCAGCCCGAACTGGCGGCAAGCCGGCATGATCTCCGGCTCGATCTTGCGCTCCAGCAAGCTCCACTCGTTCTGCGCCGAGACGAAGCGCACGTAGCCTTTCGCCTTCGACGTCCAGTCGGCGTCGGCGATCTGCCAGCCGGTGAAATTTGAGTGCCCGACGTAGCGGACCACGCCGCGATGCACCAGGTCGGACAACGCCTCCAGCGTCTCCTCGATCGGCGTGTCCGGGTCCGGCTGGTGCATCTGGTACACATCGATGTAATCGGTGCCAAGCCGCCTGAGCGAGCGCTCGACCGCCTTCTCGATGTAGTGCCGCGAGCCGCCACGCGTGAACGGGCCCTCGCCCACCGGCATCGCAAACTTGGTCGCGATCAAGACGTCCTCACGCCGCGAGCCCAGCGCCTTGCCCAGGAACTCCTCCGACTTGCCGCCGCCGTAGATGTCGGCCGTGTCGAAGAAGTTGATCCCCGCGTCCAGCGCCGCATCGACCACCAGCTTCGAGCCCTCGTAGTCGAGCCGCATCCCGAAGTTGTTCGTCCCCAGTCCAGCCAGCGACAGCTGCAACCCGGAGTTCCCCAGTCGGCGGTACTTCATGCCTCAGTCCTTTCGCGTCGTCTCAAGTGGATGCTACGACCTCCGCGCAAACCAGTCCCCGCTTCACGCAGGGACCCGCTCCTCTCTCCCCCCGCCGTCAGTCGGGATGCCGCGCCTCTCCCCTCTCCCCCCGCCGTTAGGCGGGGGGAGATGCCGAAGGCAGAGGGGGGCTCCGTGCGCGCGACGTCGGGCGGGGGGGGGGGGGGGGGGGGGGGGGGGGGGGGGG
>VXQT01000020.1:2222-29185 GCA_009838915.1 Chloroflexota bacterium | reverse complement strand
CGGAGTTCGGACGCTCGGACGAGCGCAAGTGGGTCGAGCGCTACGGCTTCCTCGAGCAGCGGGTGCGCCACGACCGCGACGACGACCCGACCGAAGACGGCTCGGTCTCGCGCCGGCGCAGCTACCGCAAGCATGAGAAGGAGCGGCCGGGGATGGCGCCCGCGGCATTGTTCCACCTGATTGGTCACTCGTTGTTCCTGCGCCTCGCCGATGTCGCTTCAGGGCTGCCGCCCTACGAGGAGCAGATCCAGGTGGCGAGCATGGACACGGAGGAGGGCATTCACGGCCTCTCACAGGCCTCGGCCTACCGCATCCTCGCCACCGACCTCAAGCGGGCGTTGCTCAAGGCGATCGAGCGCGGTTCGCAGAGGCTGCTCTCGACCTATCTGCAGGCGCTCCTGGCCTATCCCGAGGGCTGCACGAGGGGCGAGTCGGTGTTCGACCCTGACACGGGCGACCTCATCGTGCAGCTGCCGCCGCTCGACCCAGAGCGCGTCTATCCCAAGGAGCGGCAGCTGATCGACCTGGTCGCGCAGGAGCGCCTGGCCGGGCGGCGGGTTTTGGTCTACGCCACCCACACGGGCAGGCGGGATATCACCGGGCGGCTGGAGACCCTGCTCACCCGGCACGGGTTCAAGACGGCGGTGATGAAGGCCGATAGGGTGCAGCCAAAGCAGCGCGAGGCCTGGGTCGCGAAGAGGGTCGAGGAGGGCATTGACGTGCTCATCTGCCACCCCCGCCTGGTCCAGACCGGGCTTGATCTGATCCAGTTCCCAACGCTGGTTTGGTACGAGACCGACTACTCGGTCTACACCATGCGCCAGGCCTCGCGACGCTCGTGGCGGATCGGCCAGCACCGGCCGGTCAAGGTCGTGTTCATGGCCTACCGCAACACGCTGCAGGCCGACGCGCTCAAGCTGGTCGCACAGAAGCTGCAGTCATCCCTGGCGGTCGAGGGCGACCTGCCCGAGGACGGGCTCGCCGCCTACGGCGATACCGGCGACGACCTGATGATGGCCCTGGCCCGCAAGCTGGTCTCCGGCGAGACCGACTCTGAGCCGGTCGAGGACATCTTCCTCAGGGCGCAGCAGATCGCGGCGGAGGCCGAGGACTTGCTGGTCGATGCCGATTGGGAGCGGCCAATCGTGGAACCGGCACCGCTCGTCGCGCTCCCATCTGGCGAAGCGGAAGCGGTCGTCGAACTGGTTCCTTGTTCGAGCCATCACGGTCAGGACGAACAGCAGACGCTGTTCAGCTGGGCCGAGTTCCTGGCTGAGCAGACAGATGAGCCGAAGCCTCGCGGGCGCAACACACCGCCTTCGGGTCCGTCGCTGTTCGACTGGGCGCTGGAACGCGAACAAGAGGCCGGGCTGGTCGCTGCCGGTGGCTGAGCGGCTCGCGCCACGGGAGGAGGTCATCGTCGTCGCGGAGATGACCTCCTCCACTCACCTCTGTGTGGTCTGTTCTGCTGTTAAGGCGGCTAGTCGGTCCCTGTCGTCGTGACAACGCAGCACTTGAGCAACTGCGGAGTGTGAGACGACCCGGTATGGCACGGCCACAACGGCGAGTCCGAGAGGGATGAGGAGCAACCCGACCCAAACAACTCCTCCGCAAGCTGAGACGGGAACGCTGCATAGGAGCGATATGACCTCTGCTCTTGGTCCAAATCGGCGCTTCGCGATCTTGGAAGAGGGCACCGGGCCGGCGATCACAATCGAAGTTCACCCCGACGACCTGCCGAACGGGCACGTCGTGTTCACGGAGAAGAGCTCGGCGACGGTGCGGCGGCGGCTCGCTGCTGAGCCCGGCGAAAACCTCACGCTGACCAAGATCAGCAGTGACAAGCTGAACGCCGACCCGATCTCGCTGACCTTCACGCATGGCACGAGCGGCAACTGGCACGCCCAACAGGACGGCAGGCTGAACGCGGTCGCGGACTCCAACTACGACGACGAAGAGACCGAGTTGCAGCTGTCGGTCTGGGCCGGAAGCTTGAGTTTCAAAGGCGTCGCCGAGCTGCCCGCTACCATCCAAGACCTGATTTCGCTGTGCGTAATGGGAAGTAAGACCGAGCTCGGAGTGACCGAAGGCCATAGCGCCAGCTCCGAGGTTCGGCTCAAGACCGATCCCGGCGACGGTGCCACCGCCACGGCTGCGATCATGCACACCGGCGGTAGTCAGGTGACCATCCAGCCGAGCTTGTTGACCTTCACTGGCGGCACGAGCGGCACTTGGGGCACCAACCAGCGCGTCACGATCACGCCCAGCGCGGACGCCGATCCGCTGCGCTCGACAGCAACGATCACGCACGAAGTGTCGGGCTACTTCGCCCTCACCAAGAGGCCAAGAGTTCTGCTGGTCATCAATGAGCCCATCCAGGGCGGTATCGCCGACGGGCTCGAAGTGCTGCAGACCGAGTACCTCGTCAACGACACTTCAACCGACCAGATCTGGGTACGGCTCAAGGCCGATCCCGGTGACGGCGACAGCGTCACAGTCAGTCCAAGCGTGCATACCTTCAACTACCCGGACAGCATCGTCTACCGCGCAACGTCGGCGACGTTCAATCCGACTTCGCTGACCTTCACGGTCGGCACGAGGGGCACCTGGAACATATATCAGGCGATGACGGTCTCGCGCGCCAGCGCGACCAACGCGACGCTCAAGGGTTCGATGCAGTTATCAATGAAGACGAGCGATGGCAGGTGGTCGAAGTCACCCTGCCTGCAGCTCGTGGAGTAGCGGCGTATCGGCACCGCCGGTTTCGACCATCCCACTACGTGTGTGACAGGAGGAACGCGATGCCTGCCTAACATCGACTGCGAGTGCCCCCTTCGACTCTTCGGTAGACGGTGGTTTGGGGCGTTGGCTCCGGAGGCCGTCGTGGCCGCACTCACGATCAGGGCTGATCCCCAATCGCCAACGGGTCGGGTACTCATCGAGTGGGAAAGGATCGAACTCCGCGACGGCGACGTTGTCAAGGCGGCGTTGGGCGGGACGACCGACCTGACGTTGCGGCTATCCTAAGCTCCCGTGAGTGGGCAGGCCAGCCTTTCGCTGTACGTTTGCGGTTACGCAGTCGAGCTTGAGCGCGGGCGGCCGGAGAAGCGCGCCTACCAGGATGACTTCTCACTCACTCACGCAACTTGGCAGAGCGGTGCCACGTTGCGTGCCTATAGGACGAACAGCGGCAAAGGCCAATCGAGGTTCGCCGCGTGGGGCGCGACGCCACGCGAGGGCGGGCGCAGATACAGCAGTCGCTCTTCATCACGCTGGCTAAACCGGGGGGCAACACCGAGCGGGAAGGGCGAGCCGGGTTTGTCGTACAGATGCACCATGCGCAGCGCCGCCAGTCCCTCGAAGAACCTGTCGGGGAAGGTTGCAGCGCGTTGTCGTTGAGACGCAACTCGCGTAGAGGTGTCAGTCCCACCAAGTCGCCTGCCTGAAACGCTCGGCTCCCGCGATCGCTGAGATCGAGCTGTCGGACTCTGGTGAGGGCGTCCGGATCGGCCTCGGGGCAACTGCGTGCGCCGCCGATCTGACATACTTTGGCATCGCGCACCGCTGGCGTGCGGACGCTGACGCCGAGTGCCAGCGGCGGTTGCCAGTGCTCGATCTTGTCTGCGCAGGCGGCGATGGCCAGGACGCGAGCCAGGAGCGCAGCCAACCCTGGAGCAGGCCAATGCACCGTCTACCTTGGTTCGGATGCTCGCGCGGGCCGCTTCCGGAGTTCAGAGTGGCGAGCCGGAACAAGGCACCGACTGGTTAAGGCTAGCCTCGCTCTAGCGAACCGAGCCAGTAGTGCGGGTGAGACATCCGGCGAAGATGTTGAAGATCTGGGCGCTAGTCCTGTGCCGGGCGAAAGGGCGCGAGTCCGCGTTCCGGTCGGCAATCGCGCTGCAGCGCGCGCCGCGGATGCACCAAGTCGCGGCCAGTTAGGCAAACCGGAGCTAGACCAGGTTCATCCATGATCTGTGCGTCTCCGTGCGGTCGTGCGGACCTCAGGGCGACTAACGCGGGGGGCGGCGGTTACTTGTCGGGCGTCAGGCGACCGCTGACCGGACCCGCGATCCCCTCCCAGTGGCTGCGTAGGTAACCGTGCACGGCGCGGATCGCATAGCTGTACTGGATTGTCGCAAGACCGCTCGCATCGAGGAATGACGTGTCGGTGCTGTTGGTGCTGTTGACCAACACCTCCCACTCGGGGTTACGGTTGCCGGAGTGCGCGGTCTCGATCCGGAGGATCTCGTAACCGGTCAAACGCAGCCAATCGGACTGCCACGAGAGGTGACCGGCGCTCCAAGACAACTCGATTCCATCATCAACTGAGCTGGCCGTCAGGTCAATCGGACGCGGCGGACTAGGGATCGTGACCGTGGCGACGTTGGAAGCTGCCGATAGGGCCTGATCACTTCCCTCTCCCCGTACAGCGCTTACACGGTACTCGTACTCTGCCCCGTTGACGCTTGCTGAAGCGTCGACATGGGAGGTTGTCGTGTCTCCCGTGTGATCGACGAGCGCGAGCCATCGCGTCTCAAAGTCCAGGACCCGCCGGCGCTCGACCCGATAGCCGCCGATCGTCTCCGTCTCAAGAGTTGGTGCCGTCCAGCTCAGGCTGACACCAGCTAGCGTCACGCTGGCAGTGAGCGACGCAGGCGACTCCGACTGCGGATTGGCCGGGCGAGTCGGAAGATCGGTCTGACCATCGACTGGACCAGCGTGCGAGGCGAGCAGGCCTGCAACCAACGCCGCAACGGTAAGAGTTCTCCGGACATTCGACCACCGTTCTGGACACCGCCCCGCCATTCGCATAATCACTCCCGTCCGTCCAACCGAGCCGAATCCAGCATTTGCCGCAGGGCGAATGGCTCGCGGCCCGGTGACAGGTTGGTTGACACTCGACGTTCTAGTCAAGGCCGGGAAGAGAAATCATATGACGACGGAAGAGGTTGCAATCGTACTGCCGGAGGACGCTGTGAGCCCATGCGAATCCTCTAGGCGGTCGATGTACCGAAGCCCAACTCCGGGTTCGCGTGACGCTCAACACGTGGCACTTCCCCCGCGGGTATAGTCGCCATCTTGGCGCCGCCGACCAATGCTAGCTGCCGTCAGACCTTTGGAGCAACTGGACTGTGCACCAAGAAGTATCGGCCGGCTAATGCGACCGGCTCGGCTTGTCAGGATTCGTTTGAGCATCGACAGGCGGCTGGTGATCGCGGTGACCAGTGATCCAGAGAATGGAACCGCTCTGGATTGAGAAGTCGGTTCCCGGCTCCGGATTGTTGGGATCAGCCGGGGCGAAGGTGAGCCAGGCGCGCTGGCCGTGCAGCCAGAGGTGGATCGCCGTTGCCCCACGGCTGGCGAGCTGCGGGAAGAGCGCGGAGGCCTGGATCTGGTTGGGCGCGATCCAAACGCTGAGGTCGTCAACGCCAACGCTGGTCAGACCGGTAAGGTCCCTGACATTCTCGGCCGCGGCGACCACCTTGACGATGTCGTGCAGTCCGGCAGTTGAGGCAATCAGCAGCCCTTGACCGGATTCGCCGAGCACCAGGAACCTGGCTACGGCGACCCCTCGCACGATCTCTTGATCTCTCGAGTCGAGCTCCAGCATCTCGAGTGAACCGGCGGCATCGAAGCTCACACCATCGCCGGCCACGGTTGGATCGGAAGAGGCGACCAACTCGCCAAACTGGTCTCGCAGGACCACGGCGGCGATCAAGACTTCGCCGACATCGGCAATCACTTCCTCGCCTTCGCCCTGTCCGGGAACGAAAAAGAGCAGCCCCTTGGCGCCCTGTCCAAACGTAGTCTTCGCTCCCGGATCGCTCTCGCGATACACCTCGAGCGAGAGGAAAACAGGATGTCCGACGACGATAATCTCGACGCTGGTGACGGCCGGCACGGGAATGTCGCTCAGGCCGATCTCAACCCGGTAACGACCGAGCGCCGCCTCCTCGCGCGAGGTGGTCAGCGATACGACGGCCTGATCCTCGTTGCACTCCAGGGCGCGAATCGCTGCTAACCGTTGTTGTTCTTCCTCGTCTATCTCCTCATCGTCGCCGGGCTCCGCCTCTGGACACCGAATCGGGCGCTCGGCCTTGATCAATGAGAGATCGGCATCATCCGGTCCTTCCACGACCTCGACTTCGATGTCCCGGTGGTCGAGTTCCGTCGGGTTGCCGACCGAGTCGAGCACTGTGACGACGATGTTGACTGTTCCGCCGACCGCGGCGAGATTGCCGCTCGGTTCGTCAGCAGATAACCCAGCCGGGTCGCCGGCGAAGTTCAGTTCCAGCGTGTTCGACCGCGCGTGACCGTCCTCGCCTGAGACAATCGCGTACACCTCGATATGGCTGGCGTCAGTGCTGACCGGCCTGAGCGTGAACTGCGTGACGGCATTGGCCGGAGTCAATCCGGGCTCGTCCCCGTAGCGCAACGTGTGCCGATAGGCGTCGCTGGGAGTATCCGCCCCACGGCCCAGATCGGCCTGCACGGCGACGATGATAATCGAGCTGACTTCGTAGTCATTGGTCTTGTTGCCCAGCGAGTTCATGGCCGTCAACTCGAGATAGGCGGTCTTGCCGCGTTGGAGCGACGTCGATATCCGCTTGCCGCTCTTCGCATGCTCTTCTCTTGACGGCCGCAAGACGGCGGACCCGATCGGCTCGCCCGGATCGCCGATCGCCAGCGTCGTAATCGCGATTGGCAGCGGCTCGGGCTCACCGGCCACGTCGACCATGGCCGAGATCGTCGCCTCTCGGTGCTCCGTGCCCAGCGGGATCACCAGGCGCGCGACGATCGGCTCCAGATCACCGTCACTGTTTGCGGGACCGGCAAACTCGGCGCCCGTCAGGCTGTCCCGGTCAAGCACGAACGGGCCGCCGAACGCATGCAGGAAGCGCAGCGTGTACGACTTCCCAACTTCGGCGTCGCGGACCCAGAGCTCGACTTCAAACTCCGTGCCCGGCGCGACAAGCGCGTCTGAGTCGAGGATTTCGATTTCGACCTTGGCGGATGCGGCGTAGAGCTCGGACGCAACGGCGAGCAGCAGCATCGCCAGGATGAAGGCACCGGCACACAAGCCCGTCAGCCCGACCCGTGTGTACCTCGTCTGGTCTAATCCACCCCTAGGTGTCAAGGGGGGGGGGACCGGGACACCAGATGTCCTCGCAGCAAGGAAAACTAGGAAAAGTGCGAGCGAGCTGGGACGAAGCATGCCGGGCAACGTGGCTCCTCAGCCGCAACGCCAGCGACCGCTCGGTACACGAACTTCCCGTCGTCACCAAGGAGAGACTGCCAGCGCCGCCGATGCATGGATCTAGTCTAGCGCTTGTTCCGTACACCTCGGAGCGCGAGGCGCGGGAACTCGGCCTGATTGTCTCGCGACTACAAGATCGACGCAGGTTGACCACCGGTATCCGACTACTGCTCCAACTGAGCTCGGCGTCCGCCTTGACGCGACACCGTGGCCCCGTGTCGATTCGGAAGCGGAATCATCCAAGGGAATCCGAAGAGCCGAAATGACGCGTTTCGATCGCAGATACTCGTGAGTGGCGCACCGCTGAGGTCGAGATCGCGTGACCAGGATGCACTCCTCAGGATGGGTCGTCGCGCGCACGGGCCTACCCGTTTGATCGCCTTAGATGGTGATCGTCTCGGCAGGGAAGCAGACCGTGCAAGGATTGCCCGCCTCGTTCCCGCGATGCTGACGCTGGTTGAGAACAACGTTAGTGACACGCTGTCGCTCCGCTTGGAGGACGATCCCGTCGACGGCGTCACGATCACGCCCATGATCCCGGCGGCGGACGCGGGCAAGCTGACCTTCTTGACGGCCTCGCTGAGTTTCACGGGCGGCGCGAGCGTGCCCTGGGACGATTACCAAACGATCACGGTAAGCCCGCCGCCGGATGAGGACACAATGAGCAACCGCCAGAAGATCACCCTGACAACGGATACCACCCAGCCGATTCGCATGCCGCCGCTTGAACTGGTGGTAGTGGAACCGTAGCTCGCGAACGGCGCAGCGCGCCGACCGTTCAGCTCGGCGCGCTGCGCCGGGCCTTCGTTGAGCGCTACTCCAGTCCGAGGTCCCGGCACCCGGGTCATCTTCGGGCTCCGAATCCGGCAGGTTCAGCTCCGCCTTAATCGCCGCCTCCAGCGCGTCGAGCCAGGCGGGCAGCGTTGCGCCGAGGCCAGTATCGTGACTGCGCAGTCGCTCAACCGTCTCTGCCGTGATCACCGACGGCTGAATGTTGATCTGCGCAGCGCGGCCGAACATATCGGCCTCGGGCGGGAAGGGGCTACCGTGCGCGAAGAACAGCGCCGTCCGGCCTGGTAACCCTGATCGAGCGCGTGCGACCAGAGCATGAGCGACAGCCGCTCGGCGGCGAGCATCGCCAGCGGGCGCGGGAAGTCGGCGAAGACCTCGGCCAGCACCTCACTTGGTTGGTCGTTCGCCGAAGCGGCGGCCATGTCGTCGGCGGTGTTGGCATTGAGCGCACGCGCGCCGCCAAGGTTGTCGGTCACGGCACCAGCGATCTTGGTGACCGCGTCCTGATCGCTCTCAGAGATGCGGGGGCGTCTCACTTCACCACCGTCGTAGCTCGCGCCCAGTGCGTCGCAGCACTCTTTGAATCCGCGGTTGGTCGGTTCGTGGATGATGCCCAGGACTTCGCCTGAGACGTCGCGGGCGAGGAACTGCTCGAAAGCAATGCGGCCGACAGCAGTTTCGTCCGATGCGACGTGAGCGACAGCGCCGACATCGGGTGCACAGTCCGAGCCGGAGTTGAAGGTAACCATCCGCACGCCAGCGTCAGTGGCGCGCCCTATCGCGCTGGCCAGGGCATCGGCGTCAGCGAGCGTCGTCGCGATCGCGGCAGTGCCGTCCGCCACGCACTGGTCGATGGCTGCTGCCTCCATGACAGGGCGGAGAGAGATGTTGTACCTGCCTTGGCTGCCTGCCAACGCGCTCAAGACCTGGTACCAGAAGAAGTCGTAGGGGGTGCCGTGCGTGATCACGCAGAGCGGCGTCCGGTCGTCGAAAGGTCAATCACCGGTTGGCAAACCGACGATCTCAAACGCCCCAACGTTGGTCGGTGGAATGTATCCGACACTCGTGCTCGGCGCGGGTTCGGCGTCCTCGGGCGCGTGCTTCATCGCGTCTGAGTCCGCCACCGCCGTCTCGACGGTCACGGCGCTGTTGCAGCGTTGCTGCAGAACCAGCGACCCTTCGTGTAAGACTCCTATTGCCTGATGTCAGATCAGGTCGTTCGCTACGGACTCTTGAACGGGCTGAACCACTTGTCGTTGTAGACGACTCGTATTGATACGTTCCCGTGTCTCTTCAAGATCACCTTGCGGTAATTTGGTGTGCTGAGTCACGATTATCTTCGTCGAGTACCACTCGTTGTCCACAAAGACTTGGTGCTCGGTCTGGACGTAGCTGATATCAGACCATGACAACCACGGCGACCGCCACCAGACCTGGTTGTTCACGAGGCGTACACCCCAGACGGTCGGAAACGACGGAACCGTGTAGACGGTCAGGGAGCGCGAACCAACCTGCTCGGCGCCATCGCGATCGCGTACGTAAAACGGCTGTATGTCGTAGGTGATCTTGGTGCCCGCGGTCCGTTCTGCGTCAGGCGTCCCATCCAACGTATCCAGAAACTCTCTGACGTCAGGACCGAGTAGATCGAAGAAGACAATCCCACTGGTCGCTGTTACGCGACCGAGCAAAAAGCCTGCTAGCTTCCAGCCCGCTAGCGGGTTAGAGGTGTCCAGAGTCCATTGGAGCTGCACGCCGTCGGCGTGGTCGAGCGCCTCAACGACCGCGGTCGGTTGAGCGAGCACGTCCGAGACGCTCGCCTCCCCCTGGGCGGCGAGCTGGTTGGCCCAGTCAGTCGCCGCCTCCTGCGCCCCAGCGCGTTCGCCGGGCGGCACCAGCGCCGCGCCGAGCGCGCCGATCAGCATTGCGAGCGCCAACGCGCCTGGCAGCGTCCAGGTTCGAACGTTGGTAAACGATGACATGGGGTACGCTCCATTCGGGCGATAGAAGCCGTTGTATGGATAGCAGCAGCCGAACGGCCTCTCGGAGCGGCTGCCAAAACGCCCAGCAGAATCGATCTCGCTAGCGTTCGCCCGCCAGGATCAGCTCAGTCAGGTCGTTGGGCGCGCTCTGCATAGTGTAGTGTCCGGTTTCGAGCTTGTGCCACTCAGCGTCAAGGAAGGCAGCGCAACGGCGCTGATGCGCCTCGCCCGGATTGGGCGCTTGACGGCACCAGGTCACGGTGGCGTGTCACGACTGCCCCCAGAAGTCAGGCCGCGCAACCGGTTCGTTGGCGGCGGCGATTGGATGCAGCCCGAAGCGCTCGGCGGCCCACTCGGCGAGCTCGACTAGCATGCTCGCCGCCAGCGACTCGTGTGTTCGTCCCTGCGAGGGACCCGTGGCAACGCCGGATACGGCCTCGCCGGCCGCGTCGGAACTGCCTAGCGGCGTCAGCTTCAGCGCCAAGACTGAAGCAATTGGCGGCACGCCCTCGATTGAGTTTGCGAAGAAGTCGTTCACTATCACCGCGACCGGCAGCGCGAACTCGCCGCAGACCGCCAGCTACACAATCAATATTCAAGTTAGTCCTTCGGCGAAGGCATCTCAAGTATCAATCACAGTGGGCAGTGGGGTTACCGAGGGCGGCGACGCAACGTTCACCGTCACGGCGAGCCCCGCTTCGAGTTCGCCGCTATCGGTCAGCGTGAGCGTCACTCAGCAGGGCGACTTCGGCGCTGCGACCGGCTCGCGCACGGTGACCATCCCCCGCCAGCAGCAGCGCAAGCGTGACCGTCTCGACCACGAACGACGGCGCGGATGAGCCGGATGGCTCGGTGAGCGTGGGCGCGGACGCCGGCCACGGCTACACGGTCTCCCCGGCCCAGGGCTCGACCTCGGTCCGCGTCTTGGACAACGACGATCCGCTGACGCCGAACTTGCCGGAGGTCTCGCTCGTCGGCTACGCCTCGATCACTGAGGGGGAGCATCCCGGCTTCCTGGAGTTCCACGCCGAACTGAGCAGAGCGTCGGAGGAAGACGCCACGGTGCGCTATGAGGTGTGCCCCGGCATGGCTGAGCCTCACCTGGACTACTCAGGCGGTTACAGCCGAGTCGAGGTCTACGCGGGTCGGACGCAGGGGTCGCTCATCGTTCGCGTGCGCGACGATACCCGCCGCGAAGCCCATGAGGAGACCCTCTCCGTGGTACTCACGGAGGCGGAGGGCGCAGTCATTGCTCCCGACGAACACACGGCCACGGGGACCATCGTCGCCAACGACTGAAGAGCCGCCCACATAGACTCACATAGGAATGCGTGTAACCCCGGACGATGGCTGGATCCAGCGCGACGTGTGCCGCGCTGGATCCAATCAGCTGCGCAACCCATATCGCCCTCGCCCGGATAGCCAGGCGAGGGCGAGGTTGATATGCGGGCGGTTACGCTTATGGTCTGCGCCGCGCGCAGCACCTACTCCTCGTCGCCGACATCATCCGACTCAGGCCCGGTCGGATCTTCGGGTCCACTCTCAGCCTCGTCCGCAGGCAGCGAATCCCCGGGTTCCTCCGCTTCGGCCGCACCGCCGTCGATGGCGCGTTCCAGCGCGTCGATCCACGCCGGCAGGTTGCTGCGGAACATGTTGTCCTCCGCGAGCAGCCGCCGAACGGACTCGGCCGTGATCACGGACGGTTGAATCGTGATCTGAGCCGCCTCATCGAACAGACCGATCGCGGGCGGGAACGGGCTGCCGTGGGCGAAGAGCAGCGCGGTGATGATGTGGTAGCCCTGCTCAAGCGCGCGCGACCAGAGCACGAACGAAAGCTGCTCCTGATGCAGCAAAGCGAGTGGTTGCGGGAAGTCCGCTGAGACGGCGGCGAGGGCCACATCGGGGTAGTCGACGCTGACCGCCGCGACCAAGTCGTAGGCCGTGTTGGCGTTGAGCGCCAGCACGCCACCGACGTCCTCGGTCATGGCGGCGGCGATGGCCTCCTGCGCCGTACCCGGCGACTCACTCATTCGCAGGCGGACGACGGCGCCGTCGTCGTAGTTCGCCTCGAGCGAGTCACAGCGCTGCTCCAGACCGCGGTTGGTCGGCTCGTGCAGGATGCAGAGCAGATCACCGCTGACGCCGTGCCGTTCAAACTCTGCGGCCGCCGCTCGCCCGACCGCGATCTCGTCAAGCGCGACGTGCACCGAGGATCCGACCCCAGTGGCGCGGTCGGAACCGGAATTGAAGGTTGCCAGGCGCACGCCTGCCTCGGTTGCGCGCTGGAGCGAACCCGCGAGCGCGTCCACATCGGCGAGCGTCGTCGCGATGGCCGCGGCGCCGTCCGCGACGCACTCATCGATCGCCATCGCCTGCTCGGCGCCGGTCTCTCGCATCTCCGTGCGTAGGTTGATGTCGTTCCAAGCCTGCGCGTCGGCGAAGGCGCTGTAGACCTGGAACCAGAAGAAGTCGGCGGGCACGCCGTGCGTGACCACGCAGAACAGCGTCTCATCCGTGAACGGGCGGTTGCCGGTCGGCGTGCCGACGATCTCGAACGGGCCGATCTCGGTAGTGATTGACGCGGCTGCGGGCTCCTCAAGCTCCGCTTGCTCGGTCGTTTCCGGCTCGTCAGCGTCCGAATGGGCGAACGCTAGGCTCAGCGGCGTGCTGTAGTGCCAGCGACCCCGTTCGGCGTCGGCTGCGAGAAAGCGCGCCTCCGGCCGCTGCAGCTCGCTCCAGCTGCCATCAGTCGAGTCCCCTCGATCATCCGCCTGCTGCAGCGCCACCTCGACCCGTCCGTCCTCGAGCACCCGCGCGGCGAGGCGCACGTCTGCGGAACCGCCGTTGGCGGCCCAGGCCATACTGCTCGCAATGGCGCCGACGATGAGCCCGACGAGGATGTACACGAGTCGCTGTCGATGATTCGGTGATGTCATGAGGGCTGTTCCTTTCTCGCTCGAGCCTCTACTGCGAACCGCAAACGTGCACGCGCGCTGTGCCGGGGCACAACGCGCATGATACTCACCAGTGGCTCACTGAGATAGTGAGGCGATGCAGCGGATTTGGGCCGCCGCTCTACGGGTGAGCGGCTACTGGTCGCGGGGGTGGCTGGGAATATCGAACCAGCGAGCTGTATAGATCGGGCTGAACCAGTCTCCGTAGTAGCTCACAACCGCGTACGACAGCTCAAGCGCTGGATTCTCAGGCCAATCAACCTTGATCCAGGCGTGGTCCCAGCTCCAGTGGACCGACCGAGCGAATGAGATTTCGCCGTCCGCGGGATACGCGCCTGCGACATGGACGCTTCGGACGATCGCGAAGCCGTTCCACGGGAATACGTTGCTGGACCACGGGAGCGGCGGCTCGTGCCAGGGGAACCGCACGTCGCCGTCTTCACCGACTCGGCCTCTCTGGGGCCGCTGGGGGCTCGGAATCTCGGGTATGGTGACGCGCTCAACGCCCGACCACTCCCCGTAATGCGGCCTGTCATCTGGTCCCTGCTGGATGAATCGGACCCGGAAAGAGCCAGACCGTGCCGCTGTCCGGTTCGAAGGGGGTCACGCCGCGCATGCGGTCGGCGTACCTGTAGGTCCCAGCTTCGACCTCAGTGACACTCTCCCAGTCGCCAGCGTAGCCGGTCAGGCTGCGGCTGACTTCACTGCCGAGCATGAGGCCTTTGCTGAGGCCCGACTCTTCCCACTTAGTCTCTATGCCAAACCGCTTGACCTTCAGCGACGTGATCTCCGGCTCGGCCCACTGTGCAGAGACTGAGGCGAGCGATTCCGCCGCGGCAATCACCGCGCCAAGCACGATGGCGGACGCTCCCAACAGCATCACTCTTCATCTCATCGCGCGCTGCATGGTCGGCTCCGTCCTGATTGGGTGCCAGTCTGCTCTGAGTCGTGCTGCCCCGTTCTGCGATCACGGCTCGGGAACGGGTCTCTACGCACCCCGGACTGATGCCAATAGGAAGTTGCGAGCTTCTGGCACAGCCTTCACGCCGCGGCGCCTGGGGCGCAATGCAGCTGCTGTCGCATGAAGCGCAAACGGCGAGGCGCAGGCGCAAACGAACTCGTGCGTGCGCCAGCGTTGGGTTGAAGAGTGGGCGCCCCAGCTGCTAGTTGGGGCGGAGGCGGTTGGGCACAACGAACCAGGGGAGTGTGTCGGTCGCGCTGAACCAGACGCCGGAGAAGCTCACCACCTTGTACGTCAACCGAAGACGTCGTTGCTCGGGCCACTCAACCTGGAATGGGTGGTTGATGTGGTGCGGAGGGACTCTGGCGATGACTGAGACGACACCGGTGTGCGGAAATGTGCCGGGTTCATGGACGCTGCGGAGCATCGCGTAGCCGTCCACCACAAGCGTGTCGCTTGACCAAGAGGGATTGTGCTCAGTCCAAACCAACCACATGTAGCCCAACTCATTGAGTTTGCTGGCAAATGGGTACACGGGCGGCGAAATGCTTGGCACGGTGGCGCTCCTCGCGTTCGACCACTCGCCGATGGTGGGTGCGCCGGTCGGCCCGCGCTGGGTCAATCGGACCCGGTAATGCCAGACACTGCCACTATCCCGATTGACGAGATCAACGCCGTCCATCTCGTCGAGGTAGGTGTAGGTCCCTGCTTCGACCTCAGCGACGGTCTGCCAGTCGTTCGCGTTGCCTGTCAGGCTGCGACCGATCTCACTACCGACTAGTCCGCTCGTGTAGCCGGACGCCGACCACGTGACTTCGATGCCGCCCTGCTTGACGGTCAGCGACTCGACCCGCGGCTCGGCCCAGTCCTCTGCAGCCACTGAGGCGAGCACCGCCGCGGCGGCGATCAGCGCGCCGAGCACGATGGCGGACACTCCCAACATCTTCACTCTTCGGTTCATCGTGCGCTGCATGTCCAACTCCGTTCTTCCTGCATGTCGGTAGAAACTTCGACCACACCATCGCAGCAATGAGCCACACGGGTGCCTCAATCATATATCGAAAAGCCACCGGTGGCGTGCAACAGATTCATTCCGCTTGATGTGGCGTTCACTGATGTGGGACTTGGGAACAGAGCTGTCGGAAGGCGTTGTTGGCCGGGCATGGCTTCGGGTCTCAGGAGCAGCCAGCGCCAAACTCACCTGGCGCGTGCAACGAGTATGGCGCTGGTCGAACGAGCGGACGAGATGGAGATGCTCAGATCTGGAGGGGAAGGGAGGCGCTCGATCACGCATCGCTAGCGCGATTGAGCTGGGAGCGACCTGTGCGAGGCCCTGTGGATAGGGGGTGTTGTGAGGAGTTTGCCACGCTCTAACCTACGACGATGGACATCTGGATTATCGGTTGGTGGCGCCCTGCGGCTAGTCGCCCTGGCGCTGCGGTTCGCAGCCGTGGCCGCTGCCGCGTTTCAGTTCGGCGAACACTCCGCACAGGCGGAGACGACGAACAGCTTCACGCCCGACAGCCACAACATGACTCCGATCATGGTCACCTTGGAGGTCGGCGACCAGCTCCGCTACGACGTGCCGACGCTGAATCTGGGCACCAACAGCCCGTGCACCGTCGGCGCTGGAATGCTGTATCAGAAGCCGACGGGTGGCACGTTCACGCCTGCGAGCGGATCGTCGCACAACGGCTTCAGACTCAGAATCGTGGGCGGCGTGCCGCGGCTCACTGGCGAGGCAGGCAACAAGATCGGACGGACCACGTACAAGCTGGAGTACATCTGCGGGCTGCCGCGAGGGTGGCGCGCCTCATACACGCTCGAGGTGGACGTCACCGCGAAGACAATGAAGATGCGCTTCAAGGAGGCCGGGCTCGGCCACGTGATGCTCTACAAGGGCCAGGACCGGCCGATCAAGACGCTCGAGCTGCACTACGGAGTGGAACCAGTCACCTGGACAATCAGCCCGCCGCTGACGACTGGTCTCTCGCTTGACACCAGCACGGGAGTGATCAGCGGCGCACCAACGGCCGTGCAGGCGAAGCAGACGTACACAATCACCGCGAGAGACTCTAGTGACCCAGAGCAGACGGTGTCCTACAAGGTCGAGATCTCGGTCAGCGAGGGGATGCGCTTGGCGGAGACAAGCCTGACGCCAGGGCCGTATGTGGCCGGTCAGAATGTGAAGATCGACCGTCCGCAGTTGCTCGGTGGCACGCAGTATCTGGATTTTGTGATCGATCCGCCACTCTCAGGCGGCTTCAGACACAACGGATTGGCGGGGATTGTTGGATCGAACGTCAAGCCGATGCTCAAGACGACGTACACAGTGACCGCCACAGAGAACGCAGTCCGAAGTCCTGCCATTCCGATGAGCGCGAGCTACACGGTCAGCATTGAGGTGATCGAGCTGCACACGCCCGTTGTTGGTCGGAGCGTGAGCATCTCGCCGATGAACTTGCCGGACCTCTCTGGCACGATCACATAGTCCCTCGGGAACTCGCCGGCGCTGCCAGTGAGCTCAGCTTCGACACTGACACGGGCGTGATCAGCGGGACGCCGACGATGACAACCACTCCTGCCCGGCAGAAGTACGAGATTACCGCGATGGCGGGAAGTCAGCCGGTCGCCTACAACATCTACCTCGAGGTGCGCCAGCTGGCCTGGTCGTCGATGACGTCTCCGCTCACCGTCCCCGCGGGCGATTCACTCTCGATGGGTCCGACGCTCACCGGCGCAATCGGCAAGGCGACGTACAGCATCTCGCCTGAGGCGTCGGAGCTGCCGCACGGGGTCACGTTCAACGACAAGACGGGCGCGATCGCGGGCACGCCGAAGATCGCGTCGGCCGCGAAGACGTTCACCGTGACCGCCACGGACAGCGCGAATCCGCCGCAAACCGCCAGCTACAGTGTTGAGATCACCGTCAACCCGTCGGCCAAGCGCCGGAGCTGTGGATCACAAGCAGTGCCAGCTCAGTCACTGAAGGAACCGCCTCAACGTTTACGATTCATGCACCCCATGCGCCGGCGGCGGGCGAACCGCTGACCGTGGCGTATCGTGTGTTCTCTGACATTAGTAAGCGGTACGTGAAGGAGTCGGACAATGGAACGAAGTATGTGAAGCTCACGGGTACCAGCAAGGTCGTTACTGTTGATACGATAGGCAACGGCACGCACAATCCGGATGGCTGGGTGCAGGTTGAACTGAAGCCGCACTCGGGGAGGAATGTCGTGACCGGTCACTCACTGAAGTGGCCGTGGCAGCAACGAGTCACGATCAAGGACGACGAACCGCCGCCGCCGCCGAAGACGGGGCCGCTGGCCGAGGTGGATGCCTCCATACCAAACTGGAAGCGCGAAGAGTGGTATGACCCGTGGAAGCGATACCACGGACGAGGGACCTTTACGGCGCCCGAGGGCTCGCCGACCACCTATCGAATCACGTTGTCGGAACGCGTCACGCGGGAGAACCCGCTCACGCTCAAGCACTCAGTCTGGCAGGACGGCGACGTCGCGGACTCGAAGTACATCGGCAGTCATGCGGTCACGCTGCGCTGGTCGCCGACTCCACGCGAGCAGAAACGCAGCGAGGTACCAAGCGACTACACACACCCCCCCGACGAGTACACGTACCTCGATGGTATCAAGAGTCTCAACGGGCACGGGTACTACGTGGAGATCACGATCCAGACGATTGACGACGATGTGGACGAGACCTTCTTCGGCTCGCTGACGCTTAGGCTCAAGGGCGGCGACGGCTATCGGCTCGGGCGGTGGAATGAACAACGCCGGATCCAGGTTGTCCACGACAACGAGCGGCCGGTGGTCAGCGTCAGCGCCGAGGGTGATGTTACAGAAGGCGAGGACGCGGTCTTCGCATTCACGGCCGATCCGACGCCGTGGCGGGACCAGGGCGTACAGGTAACAATCACCAAGACAGGCGACTTCGGCGTGGATGTCTCGACGACGAAGATTGTAATCCCCACCAGCGGCAGCTACAAGCTGACGCTCCCGACTGACGACGACAGCGTCGTTGAAGAGAACGGCTGGGTCACTGTGACGTTGGATCCGGTGACATGGGGCGACGTTAACGGCTACGACCGTTCCCCCGCTGCGTACGAGGCGACCGTGAACATCGCGGACAACGATTCAACGCAGCTGCCGCCGACGCCGGAGGTGAGTGTCACTGTAGGCAGCGGTGTGACGGAAGGCGGCAACGCCAGCTTCACTGTCACGGCGAGTCCTGCGCCGTCTGCACCGCTGTCGGTCAACGTGTCCGTTGGGCAGCAGGGCGATTTCGGCGCAACGACAGGCTCACAGACGGTGACCATCCCAACCAGCGGCAGCGCGACAGTAACGGTCGGCACTACGGATGACGATGTCGACGAGACGGACGGCTCGGTCAGCGTGACCGCGAACGCCGGCGATAGTTACACCATCTCGTCCACGCAGGGAACGGCGTCGGCGAGCGTCGCCGACAACGACGATCCACCGCCGACGCCGCAGATTAGCGTGACTGCAGGCAGCGGCATCACTGAGGGCGGCAACGCCAGCTTTACGGTCACGGCGAGTCCTGCGCCGTCGGCACCGCTGTCAGTCAATGTGACCGTCCGCCAGGACGGCGACTTTGCCGCGACGACCGGCCCGCAAACCGTCTCCATCTCCACGAGTGGCAGTGTGACGCTGTCCATCCCGACCATCGACGACGGCGCGGACGGAGGAGGACGGCTCGATCACAGTGACCGTTAACGCCGGTGACGGCTACACGATCTCTAGCACGGCGGGATCAGGCTTGGTCAGCGTCGCGGACAACGACGACGGCACGCCGCCGAACCTGCCCTCCGTGTCGATTGCGGGCAACGTGGTCACCGAGAGCGCGCCGTTCTCGCTGCTCGAGTTCCGCCTCACGCTGAGCCAGGCGTCCGACGAGAACATCACGGTCTACTACGAGACGCGCGAAGGCACTGCCCAGAACCACCTGGACTATCAGGGCACCAGCTCGGGCCGCGCGGTGATTTATGCGGGCCGAACCTCGGGCGCGATTATCGTCAACGTGCGCGACGATCACCGTGTTGAGCAGGACGAGACCTTTGAGCTCGTACTGCGACGCGCGGACGGCGCGGTGATTGCCGACGGCAAGACAACCGGAACTATCAAGGACAACGACTGAGCGGAGAAACGACGACGCCTCACCCTCGGTGTTGAGGGCGAGGCGTCACGAGCGCGTCGCGCGGCTGGATTAGCGGCCGCGCAGTTGGACCCAGTCGGTGGGAGTCCCGAGGAATCTGCCGTAAACCGCCTGCACCCGGTACGCGACATTGAGTCCGATGTACCGCATGTAATCGAAGCTGGTCGCGTCGGGGCCAACCGTACCGATCACGTGGAAGGAGCCCTCGCGCGGATAGATGCTCTCGTAGCGCGATTCCCAGATGCGGTAGCCGGTCAGCTGCAGCGCGTCGTCGGACCAGGAGAGGTTGGGCGCTATCCATCCGATGGTCCAATAGGTGTTCGGGAACATGCGTCCGAGTTGCGTGATTGTCGGGCGGCCAAAGTTGGGCACTGTGATGCCCTCGTCCTCCGACCACGGGGTCGCGAACGTGCCGCCGTCTTGTTCCCAGAACACTCGAATCTGGTACCGCCAGTGGCGTCCGCTCTCGCGGTGGTATGGTCCCACCCCCTCGAGCCGGTCGAGATAGGCGGTCTCGGTGGTGCCGGTGTTGAACACCAGCTCTTCGTATTCGCCCCTCCAGCCGCGAAGGCGTCGGATGCCGTAGCCGACAACCTCTCCACTCGCGGAGGCCGGCGTCCAGCGCAGCAGGAAGCCTTCCGACGTTACTTCAATCGAGTCGATCCACGGCACGCTGAACCAGGTGAGCCCAGAGCCGCCGCTATTCCCGAGGGGTTCCCCTCGATCCTCCTCGCCCTCCTGCGCCAACCCGACGGCACCGATCGCGCAGACGCCGAGCGCCAGCGCCAACAGCATGGCGGTCAGCTTCGGCAGTCCGAGCCCGTCCGTGAGCATTCGCATGATCTCAGACCTTCCGTCTCCTGGAACTTGCGGAGCCTAGTATATCTCATCAAGCTACATCGATTTCGGCAGATCGGTGACGGCGGGCGAGTCAGGCAGCAACGCCGAGCGTTCTGCGCGCAGAACACTCGGAGCAATAGCCGTTACTGGCAAAGATCCGCATGTTGGCTTCGGCGTAATCGACATCCACACCATCAATGGTAACCTAGCCAGCGACATCCCTGAGCCGCAGACCCTGACTCGTCCGCCAGGGCTCGAGGATCCTGATCTGCACGGTAAAGGTCTTGGTCGTGCCCGGCGTGCAGCTCGGCTGCGCGTTGTACGTTGGTGCGCCGATGCGGCCCTGCTCGTCAACGGGGATATCGTAACCCTTCAGGTCGATGAACAGCCACTGGACCTTTGGATCGCCGCCGACCCATTCTTGTTTGTTGAAGCGGGGGTAGAAGCCGACGCTAATCCACTGGTTGGGCCGATCAAAGTACTCGGCCGTGGCAGCGTTGTCTCCCGTACCAGGTACGATCCGGTACGCGTAGCCAGCGGTTGACGCCCTCGTAGCCCCAACCGTCAGAGACTGCGATGAGGGTGCACTCCGTCACCGTCACCGTGATGGACGCCTGCACGGATTCGCCCTTGCCGTCTGAGGCCGTCACCGTGACCGCGGCCTCACCAGCTTCGATCGCGTCGATCACCAGCGTGCTCGACTCAACCTTCGCCGTAACTTTGCTGTTCGATACCGTTGCCGAGAATGTCAGCGGGTCGCGGTTAGGATCCCAAATGTAGCGGGACGGATCGACGCGCCCGCCGATGCCCACCTTGTACTCCGCCGTTGTCGGCCAGTAGTACCACACCACCCGCGGGGCCAAGTTCCTCGGAAGCAATTCGGTCTGCTGCGTTCGCTTGGACGGCGTCTGCTGTTGCTTGGCCTGCGGCTGTTGGCTCTGTTCCTGTTGCGCGGGCTCGTCGTTGTCGAGCACGGCGACCGTCTCCGACGCGAGCGCGCCGATGCTGTGGCCGTCGCCAGCGTTCAGCGTTAAGGTGACGGAGCCGTCGGATTCGTCAGCGCTGTCGTCTGCAGTGGTCAGGCTCAGTGTGGCGCTGCCGCCCGTGGGGATGGTCAGGGTTCGGTCACCGGCAGAGACGCCGAAGTCACCGCTGACGGCGACGGTCACGGACACTGTGAGGTCGATTCTCGGCGCTGGAGTTGCGGGGACGGTGAAGGTCACGCACACGCCTTCGCTGCCGCCGGCGCTGCCCGAGATGTTGATCACCGGCGTGACTGGCTGCTCCTGGGGCTCCTCATTAGCTGGCGGTTCTTGCGCATCAGAGCCGGAGTCGCCGTCATCCGAGGCGGGTTCCTGCGCTTCCGAGCCAGAGTCCATGCTTGGCGGCTGGTTCTTGTGCATCCAACGCCAATGGCTGCTCGTCAGGTTGCTCGTTGGCAGCCGGTCCTGCCCGTCGGAGGTAGAGTCGCAGTCGTCGGAGGCAGGCTCTTGCGCGTCCGAAGATGACTGCTCGTCAGACTGTTCCTCGGCTGGCGACGCCTCTTCCTCCTGCGCATCATCGGCGTCGCTCTCAGGTTCTTGGATCGGCCCGATCGACTCGACCATCGCCGTAGCCAGCGTTGTAAACCTGACCTTCTACCCGACCGGATTCCAGTCAAGATCGAGCACTTGAATGTTGTACTTCGTGTTGGGCTGCAAACCAGTGAGCTCGACGGTTGTGTCGCTGGTGTAGATGGTGCCGTCATCGGTCCTGCCCTTGCGAATCCAAATCACCTCATACATGCCGGCGCCCGCTTGCGCTGGCTAGGTGAATGCGGCCGTGGTGTCGGTCAGGCTCTGCAGTTGCAGCGGATTGTTCGGCGTGTTTGCTAGGGATCGTTCCGTCAACGGCCCAAGCGCCGCCCACGCTGCAACGGCGATCAGCGCCGCCAGTGCAACGCTCACACTCAACCCTGGCGCCCGCCGCCGCGCTGCACGGGTCGCACAGTCATCATCTCTACCCTCCATTCATCAAACGCTTTGATATTCCGTGGTCTGCCGCTTCATCAGGGCGCCATTGGGGAACGTTCAAGAGTTCCCCCCTTTCCGCAGCGGGCACAGGCGCCGCTCGCGTCGCAGCGACACGCAACAGCACGTTGCCTGCATCGTTTGGGCACGCGAAGGCCGCTAGCGCAGCGCATCGCGCCAGCGGCCTTGATGCTGAATCAGCTGCTAGGTCAGGGCGAGGTGGGGGGGGTGAGCTCAGTAACTGGGAATGCAGCCGCATCCCTCAAGTGAGCGCGCGCGTGCTCGGCGAATTCGCTTCTTCGCCTCATCGCCCGACTTCCTCCGCGTCCCTTCGTGAACCCCGCAGCCGCCAAGAGCGTCAGGCCAGCTGACGAGATCGAGACCTGTCAACCGTATGCGGAACTCGGCGTCTGCGCGCGGACGACGGCGGTGCGCGACGCGATCGTCACGCTGATCGAGCGCGTCCATAGTTGCGCCGATGGCGACAAGGACGATCTGACCGCGGTCAAGATCAAACAGCTCGTACTTCGAGAGCGCGGGATCACGGCGCTCCATCCCGGCGACTTCGCCGGATTGGCCCGCCTGCGTGAGCTGCGTCTCAACGGCAACGCGCTGCGCTCGCTACCTGGTGGGTTCTTCGAAGGTCCGGCGGCTCTGCGCCTCGTGCATCCGACCTAATCAGTTGACACGCCAGTGACTGGCGGACTCTGGGTGGCCGCAGATTCTGGCACGTTCTGGATCAGCCGCTTGACGATCAGGATGAACACGCCCGTGAGCGCCAGGTTGAGCGCCAGCGAGAGCATCGCCACAGTCACGATTGGGCCGCCGATCTCGTAGCTCAGGCTGAGCACGAGTACGCCGGCGCCGACTTCGCTTCGGGCCACATGCCGATCGCGACAGCGAACCGGTGCCGCCAATGGGCCTCCTGGCGGTAACAGAAGGCGGGGGACAACTTACCCAGGTTGCCGAGCACCGTGATTGCGAGCACGTGCAGCGCGATCAGCTCCCAACCCCTACTCGGCTGACTGGCAGTGACCGTCTCCGTGTAGCGGTCGCCTTGCTCGCCGCCATGCAGGCTGCGATCGTCAACCGAGTCGGGCGTTGCGGCGGCGTGCAGCGCTGCCGGGGTCGGCTCGGGATGCTGGTCATCGGAGCCCTCAAAGAACTGCGGCATGCCCAGACCGACATAGGCGGCGTGTTCCGCATCGGCTCGCGCTCGCACGTCCGCAAACGTCGTGATGTGCCGTCCGCCCACCGGCTCGTGCCAGCCGATCCTGCCAGCGCAGCGTGAGGTCGAGCGCCTCCGAGCAACCCTACAACCCGCCGTCAGGCAAATCCTCGATGTCGATCGGCTCGTAGCGCCCTGAGACCAAGCGGTCGCCCGCAAGCCGCGCTCCGTGATGCTCTCCGGTCTCGTCGAAGCGCCAGTACTCGCGGATGCCGAACGCCCCATAGTCGTCGCGCTTCGATCCGACATCTATCTGTCCGGTGCTGGCCGAGGCGATCTCAAGCACGAAGTCGGGTGGCTTGCCCTGTTCTGCGATCACGTAGCCGTTGCTCTTGCGGTAACGCTCGGGATTGACGTCGAAGGCGACCAACAGGTCGGGATAGCGGGCGCGCTCACGGAAACTCGACAGGTCCTCAACGATCCAGCGGTCGGCCGTGACCTGCAGCCGTTCTGAGTCCGCGCCCTGGTCGATCAGGCGCATAGCCAGGTGGTGCGCACTCCCGAGCTAATGTAGGTGATCGTAGGCCGTCACTTCGTCCGGCTCCCGCTTGGGGATGTCGGGCAGCCGCAGGCGACCGCGGCGTTCCGTCTGTTTGGCGGTCGTCATGTCCGCCCTCTGCCGGGCATGCTACCCCAGCCGACGCATCCGTGTTGGGTGGGATGCACTGGCCGCGATCCGCCGCGCCGCTCCTCAGGGCGTCACCTCGACGCAGTGCGCGTCCAACTGGAAGGTGCGCGTGACCCCTTCATCGTCCGTGATCGTGAACGTCTCTGCGGGGAAACAGACGATGTACGGCGTGCCAGCCTCGAACAGTGCCTGCTCGATTCGCGCCTGGTTGGTCTCCGCGCTGTAGTTGCGATTTCCGTTCTCGTCGAACTTGGGGGGCGCGTTGACCACCACAGGCCCGTCCGCATCCTCGAACTCCTCGGCCAAGCCAGGGTCGGGATCGTAAAATTGCACGTCGACGGCTGAAGGAATCACCTCTTGCGCGCCATCGTGTGTGGTCGGGTTGTCGTCGTCGACCGTGATGCTCGTCGAGCTCGGCGTCACGGTCACGGTGCGCTCGTCCGTGGGCCGATCGACGCAGCCGTCACAGGACGCATCGCTGCTCTCCCGGGACTGCGCAGCCTGCTCGTCCGCCTCCTGATCGACCTCCTCATCGACTTGCGGATCATTGTTCGACTGCCGCGGTATCCAGTCCGAGGTGTGTTCGCTGACATCGTCCAACGGCGGGTGCTCCGCGACCTGGAAGGAGAAGATGTAGCAACCCTCGCAACCGTTTCTCTCTCGGAACTTGTGGTCGCCCTGGTACTCGAGCGTGAGCTCGTGCACTCCGCCCCCGGGCGTGGTCGCCGTGATCCGCACAAAGTCGCCGATCTCAAGCGTCCGCTCGGATGTCAACCGGCAGAGCGCCATGCCGCCGTCGGTCACGCGGCTGCAATGGGCGTCGAGCCAAAAGACGCTCTGGTCATTCGCCTCCAGTGGCTTCGTCGCGAAGACGCCCAAGAGGACCGTAATCGTCAGTGTGGCCGCAGCGAACAGACCGCGGGTCATAAGCCGCCAACGTCTGTGCGGGGGGGGGGGTAGCGAACCGAGAGATCCGAGCCACGCGAGTGTGCGTCACAGTCGTCAAGCTTTCCCAGCCCTCGTCGGGGCGGTTGCATCGCGCCAGAACGTCTCCACGCTATCAGGCACGGTCACCCGGCCGCAGTCACTCGTTGTCACTGGAGATTATGCGAGCCCGCTGGCCGCGCCTCCGGCAGACGGCTCCGCTCGCTCGCCCAACGACGCCGTCCCTCCCCCGGCAGCCCGGGTAGGGACGGCGGCTAGGCTGCGATCGGCTTCAGCATGTCCGGACGTCTGTTCGGTCATCGTCGGTGATGGTGCCAGTGGCCGTCTTGGCGTTACCGATGACAGCGCCCCCAACCACCTCCGTGAGCACGACGGTCAACGTTTCGTCACACTCGCGGCGGGCATCGTCGCGCACGCGAACGATCAGCGACGCCTGCGTCCGGCCCGCGTAGAACACGACCTGGCCGTAGCCGCCTGAGTAGTCCAGGTGCGGCTCAGCCGTGCCGGGGCGCACCTCATAGCGCACCGTGACGTCTTCCCCCGACGCTCTGCTTAGTTCGACATGGAACTCCAGGAAGTTGGGATACTCCCCCTCGCCAATCGAGGCGTCCCCAGTGAGCAAGACCTCCGGCGAGTCCAGCGGCGGCGCGTCGTCGTTGTCGGACACGGCCACGGATGCAGAACCCCAGGTAGGCGAAACGGTGTGGCCGTCGCTGGCATTCACGGCCACGCTGACGGAGCCATCCGCCTCATCTGCGCTGTCGTCGGTGGTTCTGATGGATAGCGTCACGCTGCCGCTGCTGGGAATGGTCACTGTGCGCGAGCCAGTCGTCGCGCCGAAGTCGCCGACCTGGCTGACGGTCACATTGACTGACAGCGGCGCCACCGGTGCGGGAGTCGCCGTGACGGTGAAGCTTGCATTGGCGCCCTCGGTAATCTCGCTGCCCGCAGTGACGCTGACCTCTGGCTTCGGCGGATCGTCGTTGTCCGACACGGGCACGGTGGCTGAGCCCTGCGAGCTCGACACTGTGTAGCCGTTGCCCGTGTTCGCGGCCACGCTGACAGAGCCCTTCGGCTCGTCCGTAGTGTCGTCGGTGGTCCCGATTGTCAGCGTCGCACTGCCGCTGGCGGGGATCGTGACTTGCCGGGAACCGCTCGTGACGCCGAAATCTCCCGTTTGGCTGACAGACACACTGACCGAGAGCGGCGTAGTCGGCACCGGGCTCGCGGTAAGGGTAAACGTCGCGTCGTCGCCCTCGGTGATCTCGCTGCCCGCAGTGACGCTGACCTCCGGCTTCGGCGGATCGTCGTTGTCCAACACGGGCACACTGGCTGAGACCTGCGAGCTCGACACTGTGTAGCCGTTGCCGGCGGCCACACTCACGCTGACCGAACCGTCCGACTCGTCGTTGCTGTCGTCTGTGGTGCCAACGGTCACGCTCGCGCTGCCGCTCGTCGGGATGGAGACGGCCCGCGAACCGGTCGTCGCGCCGAAGTCGCCGTTCTGGCTGACGGTCAGATTGACCGACAGCGGCGCTGCCGGTGCGGGAGTCGCAGTGACGGTGAACTGCGCGTCTCCGCCCTCGGCAACTGCACCACCGGCACTGATGCTGATCTCGGGCCTTGCGGGCGGCGGGTCGTCATTGTCGAACACGAGCGCCGACTCAAGTGCAGGCTTGCCCACGCCATACCCGCTGCCGGCGTTCAGCGACAGGAGGACTAAGCCGTGAGACTCGTCTGTGTCGTCGTCCGTGGTGCTCAGCCTCAGCGTCGCGCTGCCGCTCGTGGTGATCGTCACGGCCTGGGTTCCGGTGCTGACGCCGAACTCGCCGTCTTGACTGACGGTCACATTGACCGACAGCGGGGCGGTTGGAGCTGGCGTCGCCGACAGCGTGAAGGTCACGTCCTCTCCCTCTTCGCCGCTCGACGCCCCGCTGATCCGCACCACTGGCGTTGCCGGCGGCGGGTCATCGTTGTCGGCAACGCCCACTGAAGCTGAGCCGTCCGAGCTGGACACCGTGTAGCCGTCGCCCGTGTCGACAATCACGCTGACCGAGCCGTCCGGTTCGTCTGCGCTGTCGTCGCTGGTCTCGATGTGCAGTGTGGCGCTGCCGCTGGTTGGGATCGTGAGCGTCCGCGAACCAGTGGTTGCGCCGTAGTCGCCGCTCCCGCTGAC
>VXQT01000020.1:0-2122 GCA_009838915.1 Chloroflexota bacterium | reverse complement strand
GCCGCCCTCGGTGATGTCGCTGCCCGCTGTGACGGTCACGAGCGGTCCCTCACCCGACACCGTGACGGCGACCGCCAGCCTGGCTGTGCCGCCGTCATCTCCAGCTGCTTCCACGAGTACGCGGTACAGATTGTCGGCGTCTGCGTCGTGCGGCGCGCCGAACTGCGGCACTGACCGGAAACGCAGGACGCCGTCAGCACTGACGACGAAGTGTGCGGCGTCCTCGCCGCCCAGCGTCCAACTCACCGGCGCCGAGAGGTGATGCGCGCTGAGCGCAGCCACCGGCTTCGTTCCGCCGCTGGCATACGACACGGCATCCGGACCGTCGATGCGCGGCGTCGTCGGTCCGAAGACCTGCAGGATGTAATCCTTGCCGGGCCCATTCGAGGTCGTGACGTACAGCGCCCCGTCGGGACCGAGCACAGGAGAGCGCAGTCGCCCCCAGACTTGATCGAGTTCGGGCACGCGCACTTCGCTGAGTAGTGTGCCGCCTTCGTCGAACTCAAAGACCGTCAAGTACTTCTGCTTCAGCTGAGCCACGGCCAGCCGGCCGCTCCACAGGCCCCAACCGTCGTCACCGAGGAATACGGCGCCGCTTGTCGCGATCGCGGGAAAGCCTGATTGCCACTTCGCCTCGATCGCGTCCGGGAAGGCGCGGAGGTCGGTCATCGGCACATTCTCGCCATACGGGGGTGTCGGATCCCAGCCGTAGTTGCCGCCCTTGACGATCAGATTGATCTCATCGTCGTGATTGGGGCCGTGCTCCACCAGCCAGACCTGCTCGGTGCCGGGCCGGAAGGCCAGTCCCTGCGGATTGCGGTGCCCGTAGGTGTAGACGGCCGTCTTCTTGGTCGGATCGTCGGGATCGACGAAGGGATTGTCGGGCGCGCCCTCGCCGGTCTGCGCATCCACCCGCAGCAGCTTGCCGGCCAGCGAGTTGCGATCTTGCGCCGTGCCCGCCAGGTCGCCGTCGCCGGTCGTGATCCACAGATACTTGTCCGGGCCGAAGCGAATCCGACAACCCACGTGCCGGCGGAATCCACCGAATGGAATGTCGCCGACCAGCGGGTCCGCGACTCGCACGGCACGGAGATACTCCGCATCGATCGTCCATGCGATCACCTGGACCTCGCGCCAAGCGCTCAGACAGGTGTAGAAGCGTCGATTGGTCGCGAAGTCTGGATCAACGGCGAGGCCCATCAGACCCGAATACCTGCTGGTATAGATGTAGCGGGACCCGATGTCGACTTCCTCGAGCCGACCGTCGAGCCGCCTGCTCCAGAGCTTGCCGCCGCGCTCCGTGAACAGCATCGTGCCGTCCGGCGCGAACGCAATGTCCCAAGGGATGGAGCGACCGGAGACGAGCGGGCGCACCGTCACCTCGGGCAGCGTTTGGGCAGCAGCGATCGGCACAGTAGAGATCCACTCCGCCGTCTTGTCGAAGTCTCTCGTGCTGCGTCGGTCGGTGTAGCGGACCTGAATTTTGAGATACATCCCGGTGTGTTCGGCAGCCGGCACGAAAGCCGCTGCCTCGGCCGATTTGCCGGGTTGGGTGCCCCCGATCCCCGCCGCCGCAAACTCGTAATGGACGCGATCTGCCGAGACACTCCAATCCCAGATCACATTCTCTGGATTGTGCCCGTCGGGATCGTTGAGCCGTGCTCGGATCACGCTACCGGCGCGAAGCGTCTGAGGGCCAACTGCGATGACGCCTGGTTCTTCGACATCGGTCACGACGATCCGCACGGGAATGCTCACGGCACCGCCGTCATGTGTGATCGTTACGCCCAACCGGTAGGTGGCGCGCGTCTCGTGGTCAAGCTCCTTGGCTGTGCTCAGCTGACCCGTGGCGGGGTCGACGCTGAAGCGGTCTGCGCCAGCGCCCGAGAGGGTATGGACCCGCTCCCCGACCAGACTGACATCAGTTACTGGTGCGCCCACAACCGTGCCGACCGGGCGATTCTCCTCAACCATTCGGGTCGTGTTCGATGTTTGCACCACTTCGGGCGACACCCAGGCCGAGAACGCGAACAACGATAGTCCGCCGAGCAACAGCCCGAAGATCGGTGGCCAGGCCCGCCTCATCAACGGTTCACTCGTGTGGCCTCGCGGGGGGGGAGGG